>NZ_CP134400.1:1364680-2729361 GCF_002968285.2 Mycobacterium sp. ITM-2016-00318
CGACTCGCCGGAACTCACTGCTGGACACGTTGATGCACTGATCAAGCAGCTGCGCGACATTCGGCCGGACCGGGTGTACATCTTCACGTCGTTTCACCAGTCACCGCTTCCGCTCGCCCTCATCTGCCGCATGGCAGGGGCGCCGTGGGTCGGTGCGATCTGCGAGGACTATCCCGGCACGCTTCTCGACCTGCGACACCGCGTGCCCGACGGGATTCCGGAACCGGAGCGGGCGCTCTCGCTCGCCCGCGCGGGCGGCGCTCCGCTGCCAAGCGGCGACGACGGTGCGCTGCGGATAAAATCTCCTGGGCCTGCCGCCCACCTTGCCGACATCGTCACGGCCGCACCGTTTGTCGCCTTTCATCCCGGCGCCGCGGTCCCGGCGCGGCGACCGACCGCCGATCGCAGCGCCGCAATGGTGCGGGCCCTCGTCGGCAGCGGCTACCGGGTTCTCGTGACCGGCGCGCCCGACGAGAAGAGCCTGACCGCGGAGGTCGCGGGTGACGTGGCCGTCGACCTCGGCGGTCATACCACCTTGGCGACACTCGCCGCGGTCTACGCCTGCGCGCAGGTCGTCGTCGTACCGAACACCGGACCCGCGCACCTGGCCGCAGCGGTGGGCGTGCCGGTGGTGTCGCTCTTCGCGCCCGTTGTGCCCGCGTCGCAGTGGTTGCCGTACGGGCACAACGTGATCTGGCTCGGTGACCAGGACGCACCGTGCCAGCTGACCCGGGCCCGCGAATGCCCGGTGGCCGGCCACCCGTGTCTGGACGGCATCACCGACGCCGAACTGCTCGCCGCGGTCGCTCGATTGGAGGAGAACTCATGATCCACAGCCACATGCAGGCATTGGGTGAGGCCGTGGGCCGCATCGGCCCCGAGGCTTCGCGACTCGCACTCTGGGGCAGGCAGCTTGCCGGCGTGTTGACCGGCGGCGGGCGGTTACTCGCCTGCGGCAACGGAGGTAGCGCCGCCGAGGCGCAACATCTGACCGCCGAGCTGGTCGGCCGGTTCCGTGACGAACGAGCCCCCCTGTCGGCCATCGCGTTGCACGCCGACACCTCCGCACTTACCGCCATCGGCAACGACTACGGAATCGACGAGGTGTTCGCCCGCGGTGTGCGTGCACACGGCAGACCCGGCGACGTGCTCGTCTCCCTATCCACCAGCGGTACCAGCAGCAATGTGTTGACCGCCGTCAAGGCCGCGCACGAGGGTGGCCTGACCACCTGGGCACTGACCGGTCCGGCGCCGAACCCGTTGGCGGCGATGTGCGATGACGCGGTCTGTGTCGAGGCGAAGTCCACGGCGACAGTGCAGGAGATCCATCTTCTGCTCGTGCACGCGTTGTGCATCGCGATCGACGACGTGTTGATCGGCGAGGGGAGGCACAGTGCCTAGGCCGCTGGTCGTCATCGGCGACGTGATGCTCGATGTCGACGTCGAGGGCTCGGCGAGCAGGCTGAGCCCGGAAGCGCCGGTGCCGGTCGTCGACACCGATCGGGTCTGGCGCCGCCCGGGGGGCGCCGGACTGGCCGCGGTACTGGCGGCGCGCACCGATTCCCCCGTGGTGCTGGTGACGGCGCTCGCCGATGATGCCGACGGACACGCGCTCCGCGAACTCCTCGACGAGGCGGGGGTGGACGTCGTTGCGCTGCCGCTGAACGGAAGCACTGTGTGCAAGACGAGAATCCGCGCGCGGGGTCAGTCGATGCTGCGCCTCGACCACGGTGACGGGACCGCGGCAACGGAGCCGCTTCCGCGGCGCGCTGTCGACGTGCTCGAGGAGGCCCGCGCCATCTGCGTGGCGGACTACGGCCGTGGCGTCGCCGCCCATCCGGAGATCCGCGAGGCACTCACCCGGGCCTGCGAACACATTCCGGTGGTGTGGGACCCACATCCGCGGGGGGCGTCGCCGATTCCCGGTTGCTGGTTGGTGACGCCGAACCAGGCCGAAGCACAGGACGCGTCGGCGGCGTCGCTGCTGCAGCAGTGGTCTGCCCGAGCGGTCTCGGTGACCATGGGCGCGAGCGGTGCCCTTCTGGCCACAGGTGACGGGTCGGTGCATGTCCCGACACACGGGGTGTCGGCTGCCGGTGATCCCTGCGGTGCGGGGGACCGGTTCGCCGTCGCGGCCGCGCTGGCGTTCGCCGAGAACGCCGATGCGCACGAAGCGGTCACCGCCGCCGTCGGCGCAGCAACGGATTTCATCGCGGCGGGCGGTGCCGTCGGGGTATCTCGCCCGGCGCCGGTGGGTGCGCGGGGGAGCGGCAACGCGGCCGGTGGCGTGGAGGCCGTCCGTCGAAGGGGCGGCAGGCTGGTGGCCACCGGCGGATGCTTCGACCTGCTGCATACCGGTCACGTCCGTCTGCTGCACGAGGCCCGCCAACTCGGCGATGCCCTCGTGGTGCTGCTCAACTCCGACGATTCGGTTCGGGCTATGAAGGGGCCGACGAGGCCGGTGATGGCCGCAGCGGACCGTGCGCGGGTGCTGTCGGCACTCGAATGCGTCGACGAGGTGATCATCTTCGACGAGCATTCGCCCGAGACGGCGTTGGAGCAGCTTCGGCCCGACGTGTGGGTCAAGGGCGGTGACTACGTGGAGGCCGATCTGCCAGAGGCCGCGGTGGTGCGAAGGCACGGCGGTGAGGTCGTGCTACTGCCCACGGTGGCGGGCTACTCCTCATCCAAACTGATCGCAGCGGCGCGGTCATGATCTTCAGTCAAAGGAGCCAAATCATGACATTGGGCAACATCCTCATCACCGGGGGCGCATCCGGCCTCGGCGCAGCGACCGTGAAAGCAGTTGCACGCCACGGCGGTACACCGTTGGTGATCGACCAGCGAAACGTCGAAGGGGACATCGCGTTCGAGCCGGCCGACCTCGCCGACACCGCCGCGGTCGATGCGGCGGTGCGCGCCCTCGCCGATCGGGTCGGCGACCGCATCGACGGTGTGTTCACCGCCGCGGGCATCGACTCGTGCGGCAAGCTCGACGACGTCGCGGCCAAGGAGTGGGAGCGGGTCATCCACGTCAACCTGCTGGGCACCGCCGCGGTCATCCGGGCCGCGTTGCCGTACCTGAAGACGACCGGCGGCCGAATCGTCACGTGCGCCTCGACATTGGGCATCAAGGCGGTCAGCGACGCCACCGCGTACTGCGCCTCGAAGTTCGGGGTCGTCGGGTTCAGCAGGGCACTCGCCGCCGAGCTCGCCGGCGAAGTCGGTGTCACGACACTGATTCCCGGCGGAATGCACACGCCGTTCTTCGACGGTCGCACCGAGCAGTACAAGCCGCCGCCGGACGCGAAACTGAACAAGCCCGAAGACGTCGCGGAGACGGTCGTCTTCGCACTGATGCAGCCGGCGGGGTGCGAGGTGCGCGAATTGGTGGTGTGTTCGTCGACGGAGTCTTCATGGCCATGACGCGCGGGACGATCGTCGTCCTTCGCGCCCTCGGGCTCGGTGACCTGCTCACCGGGATTCCGGCGTTGCGCGGACTTCGCAACGCCTATCCCGATGCGAACATCGTCCTCGCCACGCCGGAACCGCTGCGCTCGCTGGCGATGCACAGCCAAGCGATCGACGAGGTGCTGCCCACCGCCGGACTTGGCGCCCTGCCACCGTTGCGTCCTCCGCCGGACATGGCGGTGAACCTGCACGGCAGCGGTCCGGAAAGCATCGCCGACCTTCGGGCGCTGGCTCCAGGGACACTGCTGAGCCACCGCCACCAGGACCACTCCGACCTGGCGGGTCCGCCATGGCGGTCCGACATGCATGAGGTCGACCGGTGGTGCGCAATGCTGGAATGGTTCGGCATCCCCTGCGGTCCGAACGACTTGGGTCTCGCCCGGCCATCCGGTCACCCCGACCGCTCCGGCACGGTCGTCATACATCCTGGCGCGGCGGCGGCGGCACGGCGATGGCCTGCCAATCGGTTCGCCGCGGTGGCTTCCGCACTCGTCGCACAGGGCAACGACGTCGTCATCACAGGAAGCGCAGGCGAACTGGAGTTGGCCCACTCGGTGGCCGGGCAGGCGGGGCTGCCCGAAACCGCTGTGCTGGCAGGCTTGTTGGACCTGATGGATATGGTCGCGTTGATTCACGACTGCAAGCTCCTCGTCTGCGGGGACACCGGCGTCGGTCATATCGCGACGGCCACCGGAACACCGTCTGTGGTGCTGTTCGGACCGACGCCGCCGCAGTGGTGGGGACCGCGTGGCAATGGGCCACATGTCGCCGTCTGGGCGGGCGACAGAGGTGATCCGCACGCCGAGGTGCCCGATCCGGGTCTGCTGCTCATCACCGTGGCGCGGGTACTGGAAGCGACGCGGGAAGTTCTTCGGGAGTGCGCATGACAGGACGACGTGTTGGTGTTGTCGGCGCGGGCTACGTCGGGTTGACGACCGCTGTCTGCCTTGCCGAAACCGAGCACGACACGGTGTGTGTCGATGTCGATGTCGCCAAAGTCGACAGTCTGAGCCGAGCCGCCACGATGCTCGACGAACCCGGACTGCCCTTCCTTCTGGTGCGTGGACTCCGGTCGGGAGACCTGCGCTTCACATCCGACTACGCGGAGTTGGCCGACCGTGACGTTGTTTTCGTCTGCGTTCCGACTCCGAGCGCGGCCGACGGGTCGACGAATCTCAGCTTCGTCGACGCTGCCGTCGGCGAGCTCGCCTCGGTGCTGCGTCCTGGAGCTGTCATCGCGCTGAAATCGACTGTTCCGGTCGGAACGACGCGACGAGTCGCGCAGCGGTTGCACGAGACAGGGATCTCCGTCGTCGCGAACCCGGAATTCCTCCGCGAGGGACACGCCATCTACGACTTCCGTCATCCCGACCGAATCATCGTCGGAGCCGACGGCGGGCGCGCCGCGACGACGGTGGCCGAGTTGTGCGGCAGCGCAGGGGCATACACGCTGCAGATGAGCCCCGAGAGTGCGGAACTGGCCAAGTACGCGAGCAACGCCTTTCTGGCCGTGAAGATCTCGTATGCGAACTCGCTGGCACGACTCTGCGCACAAGTGGGGGCGAACATCGACGACGTCACCCGATGCATGGGAGCCGATGTCCGCATCGGCGGTCACTTCCTGGCACCCGGTCCCGGTTGGGGTGGTTCGTGTCTGCCCAAGGACACCGCCTCGCTGCTGCACAGCGGTCGGTCCAACGGTGTCGAGTTGGCCGAGGTGGCGGCGGCATGCGAGACCAACGCCGCCCAACCCGGCCGCGTCGCTGCGACGCTCGACCGCGCGATGGGTGTTCCGCTGCGGACGGCAAGGGTGACCGCATTGGGGCTGACGTTCAAGGCGGGCACCAACGATGTGCGTGATTCGCCCGCGCTGACCATCTGCGGCGAGCTGATCCGGGCCGGCGCCCAGATCACCGGCTTCGATCCGAAGTTGGCGTCGATCGATCCGGCTGCGTTGCGGCACTCCTCGATCGTCGCCGTCGATGATGCCTACCTGGCCGCCAAGGGCGCCGACGCCATCGTGCTGCTGACCGAATGGCCCGAGTTCAGGGACCTGGACTGGTCGGCGATCGCCGACCAGGCACCCGGCGCGGTCGTGCTCGACACCCGCAACCTGCTCGACGCCGCGGTCATCACCGACGCCGGGCTGCGCTATATCGGTAACGGCGTCCCCGGCGGTTTCTAGCCGCGCGCCACCTTCCGGATCAGCCGTGCGGTGCTGTCCTCCAGAATGGCCTGCTTCTCACCGGCGTTCCTGACGCGGTCGGCCCGCCGCACGCCTGCGGCGATGGTCAGGCCCTTCTCGTAGCCCTCGACAACCCGAGGGTCGACATACGAACTGCGGGCCACGGCGGGCGTGTTGCCCAGCTCTTCGGAAACCTCTTTCATCACCGCGGACTCCACCCGCTTGATGACGGTTTTGTTCACCGGCGGATCGGTGTCGACGAAGGCCGCGGCCGCCAGCACCGTGCCGTGCCAGGTTCGCAGATCCTTCACGGTGTACTCGGCGCCGACGAGTTCCTTGAACCTCGCGTTGAGATCGTCGGAGTGGATGTCGCGCCATTCGTTCGCGCTACGGCACGACAGGAAGCGATCGGTTCTGTTCGGCCGCCGCAGCAGCGCACGCACCGAACGCACCACCTCGGGGTCGTCGATCAGCAGCGTGCGGCGGACCCCGCTCTTGGCGGGGAAGTCGAACTCGACCGCTTCTCGCTGCAGCGAGACGTGCTCGCACAGCAGCGTCGAGATGCCGAAGGAGTTGTTCTCCTCGGCGTACTGCTCGCCGCCGGCCCGGAAGTACCCGAGGTCGAGGAGTTGCAGCGCCAGGGCGAGCACCCGTTCGCGGTCGAGTCCGCGCCTGCGCAGGTCAGCCGCGATGTGTCTGCGCATTTCGGGCAACGACTTCGACATCTCCAGCACCCGGTCGAACTTCTCCTCGGCGCGTTCCTCCTGCCACTTCTCGTGATAGAGGTATTGCCTGCGCCCCGCGGCGTCGGTTCCCACGGCCTGGATGTGGCCGTTCTCATACGGGCAGATCCAGACTTTCTTCCAGGCAGGCGGAATGACGAGGTCCTTGATTCTGGTGAGCGTCGCCTCGTCGCTGATGGGTTTGCCGTCTGGGTCGTGATAGGAGAATCCGCGCCCGCGCCGGACTCGGCTGAGTCCGGGGCCGCTCACTAGGCTTCGGCGCAGCCGCATGTAGGCCTGCCGTTACAGATTCGCTCAGGTTGGGTATCAGACATCGATGTCACTGCATCATCGGCGCGCGGCGCGACAGCTGGAAGGCGTTCATCCAGCGTTATTACCCCGCCGAAAGTCACATCACACGTGTCAGATTGTCGGGTACTCCGGTGGTTAGCTGGGATATCACTTGGAGTAATGTCGGGGCGACATTGCCGGGAGGTTTTATGGCGGACGAGCACAACAACAACGGTCACCAACGCGGTGATCGTCCAGTCGAGGTCCGCGTTTCGGCGCAACTGGAAAATCTTGCCGTGGTGCGCACCGTCGTCGCCGCCATCGGCACATTCGAGGATCTCGACTTCGACGCGGTGTCCGACCTCCGACTCGCTGTCGACGAAGCCTGCACGAGGTTGATCCGGTCGGCCATGCCGGACTCGACACTTGTGCTCGTCGTCCACCCCCGGGATACCGAGGTGGTGGTCGAGGCGTCGACCACATGCAAGAGCCAGGACATCCTGACTCCGGGCAGCTTCAGCTGGCATGTGCTGAGCTCGCTGACCGATGAAGTGAAAACCTTCCACGACGGCCGGGGCGCCGAAGAGGGCCGGTTGTTCGGCATATCCATGACGACGAGGCGAGCGAGTTCGCTCAGGTGAGTCCGCAGCGGTCCCAGGGTTCGTCACGATCGAACTCTGAATACGCGGATGTCGCCGACATGTTCCGCGAGTTACAGGGCTTGCCGGACGACTCCGCTCAGTTCGTCCGGCAACGCGACCGGATCGTCGAGCGCTGCCTTCCGCTGGCCGACCACATTGCTCGACGGTTCGACGGGCGCGGTGAGCCGCGCGACGACCTCGTTCAGGTCGCCCGTGTCGGCCTCGTCAACGCCGTGATCCGCTTCGACGTCGACGCCGGCTCGGACTTCGTGTCCTTCGCCGTGCCGACGATCATGGGCGAGGTGCGCAGGCACTTCCGCGACAACAGCTGGTCGGTGAAGGTGCCGCGCCGGCTCAAGGAACTGCACCTGCGCCTCGGCGCGGCGACCGCGGAGCTGTCGCAACGGCTCGGTCGTGCCCCCACCCCGACCGAACTCGCCGCCGAACTCGGCATGGACCGCGACGAGGTCGTCGAGGGTCTGGTCGCAGGCAGCTCCTACAACACGCTGTCGATCGACAGCGGCGGTGGGAGTGGCACCGAGGACGCGCCCGCGATCGCCGACACCCTCGGCGACGTCGATCTCAGCCTGGATCAGATCGAGAACCGAGAAGCTCTGCGCCCCTTGCTCGAAGCCCTGCCGGAACGTGAGCGCACCGTGCTGCTGCTCAGGTTCTTCGAATCGTTGACCCAGACTCAGATCGCCGAACGCGTCGGCATTTCACAGATGCATGTGTCGCGGCTTCTGGCGAAATCGCTAGCGCGGCTCCGTGACCAGTTGCAGTAACCGGCGCTGGTCAGCCTGAAGTTGCGACAGCGCCGCCGACATCGTGGCCGCGAACGGCAACGTCGAATCCGGATCGCAGATGCGGAGCAGTCTGCTCACAGCGGTGCTGGGCACCAGCACCCACTCGACACCGGCGCCCGCGCACCGGACGTTCAGCGTGTGCAGCGCGGAGAAGCCTGCGGTGCCGAAGAAGTCGACACCGGTCAGGTCGAGCGCCAGTCGCCGGGTGCGGTCCGCATCGCGGAGCGCGTAGTCGACGAGTTCCTGGGCATTGGACGCGTCGAGTTCACCGATGGCGGTGATCACCGCGACCGACGGTTGCAGCCACCGTGTCGTGAACGACGCTGTGCTGCTGTCCCGACGGTCGACGGAACGATTAGTGGTGATAGCAGTAGACATGATTTGTGACTCCATCAGTCGAAGAATTTTCGAACTGTGGATCACGCCAAAGTTCAAGGCCCTGGAGTCTCAAAGCCCATCGCTGCAGGAGTTCCACATCCTGCACGTCGATGACGTATCCCTCGGCTGCGAACTCAACCTTGTGTAAACCCTACGCCCATGAGTAGTGGTTCTGTCAATCACGAAACCGCACTCTCATAAAGCCCGGTCAGCGCGGCGATTCGGCTTAGATTTCCACTGCACCGATGACGAGTTCGTCAAAATACCGAATACGAAAAGCAGTTAGCCGATTCGCGCAAGCGTCGGTCACACTGATGGCGTGACAACGCGCGTTGGCGGCATCGTCCTCGCCGCGGGTGCGGGCATCCGTTTCGGCATGCCGAAGGTGCTCGCGTCAGAGGGGCGATGGCTTCGCAACACGGTCGCCGCCCTTCACGACGGCGGGTGCGACGACATCGTCGTGGTACTCGGAGCCGCCGTCGTCGACGTGCCGGCACCCGCGCGGCCGGTCGTGGCCGCCGACTGGGCGGAGGGGATGAGCGCGTCGTTGCGGGCGGGGATCTCGGTGCTCGAGGCCGGACCGGCCGACTATGCCGCCGTATTGACCGTCGACACCCCCGATATCGGCGCCGATACCGTCCGCCGCGTGCTGGACGCCGCGCGGGCCTCGCGGTCGGGCATCGCGCGGGCCCGCTACGGGCAGCGCCCGGGCCATCCCGTCGTCATCGGCCGTCGGCACTGGAATGAACTCCTCGGAACACTGCACGGTGACGAGGGCGCGCGGCCGTTTCTGCGCTCCCGCGACGACGTGGTGCTCCTGGACTGCGCCGACCTTGCGACCGGCGCCGATATCGACGTCAATCAGCAACCGTGATGCCGAGCGCCTGTGCGGCGAAGCCGCGCACCGCCCGCTCCGCCACCTCGATCGCTTCGGTGTTGTCACCGACGGAGGACAGCGTTGCCGTATTCGGGTCAAGGGTCACCTCGGCGACCACGTCACCCGTGATGGGTTCACAGACGTGCCACCGGTAGCGGGTATCCGAACGCGCGCCGCGCAGATACCAAGAGCCGGCATTGATTTCCACCGGGTCCACGGGAGGTAATAGTAGGCATGAAGATCGCGGTGATAGGGGCAAGCGGCCTGATCGGAACTCAGCTCGTCGAATCGCTGACCGCCGAAGGGCACGAGGTCGTCGCCGCGTCCCGCAGCACCGGGGTCGACGTCCTCACCGGTGACGGAGTGGCCGATGCGGTGAACGGCGCCGACGTGGTGGTCGACGTGGTGAACTCACCGTCGTTCGAGGACGCCGCGGTGATGAACTTCTTCATCACCTCGACCACGACCCTCACGGCGGCCGCGAAGGACGCGGGCGTGGGTCACTACGTCGCGTTGACGATCGTCGGGCAGGACGAACTGCCCGGCAGCGGATACATGCGCGCGAAGGTCGCTCAGGAGAAGATCATCGCCGGTTCGGGTCTGCCCTACACGTTCGTGCGTGCCACGCAGTTCGACGAGTTCACCGATCAGATCACCGACTCGCTGGCCGCAGGCGACGAGGTGCACGTGCCGGATGCCTTGATCCAGCCGATCCCGACCTGGAAGGTGGTCTCGGTCCTCACCCGCGCCGCGGCTGCCCAGCCGCTGAACGGCTGCGTCAACATCGGTGGGCCGCAGAAGATCTCGTTCGAGCAGATGGCCCGCGACTCGCTGGCGCGGCGCGGCGAGAACAAGGCCGTCGTCGTCGACAGGGACGCCACGTACTTCGGCACCGCGCTGCAGCAGCGCAGTCTGGTGACGCCGGACTGAACTACTCCGGGGACTTGATCTCGGCCAGCACGGTGCCCTGCGTGATGGCAGCCCCTGGTTCGACCGCAAGGCCGGTGATCGTGCCGTCCTTGTGCGCGGTGACGGGGTTCTCCATCTTCATCGCCTCGAGCACGACCACGAGGTCGCCCGCGGCGACTTCCTGACCCTCCTCGACGGCGACCTTCACCACGGTGCCCTGCATCGGCGCGGTCACCGCGTCGCCGGAGGCCGCCGCACCGCCGTGTGAACCACGCTTGCGGGGCTTGGGCTTCTTGCGGATGACACCGGGTGCGGCCGCGCCGCTGCCGTTGCCGACGGCCAGGTCGCCGGGCAGCGACACCTCGAGCCTGCGACCGCCCACCTCGACGACGACCGTCTGACGCGGGATGGTGTCCTCCTCGTCGATCGGCTCACCGCCGGTGAACGGCTCGATCTGGTTGTCCCACTCGGTCTCGATCCAGCGGGTGTGCACGGTGAAGCCGTTGTCGTCGCCGATGAAGGCCGGATCGGAGACCACGGCGCGGTGGAACGGGATGACGGTGGCCAGACCCTCGACGATGAACTCGTCGAGTGCGCGGCGCGAGCGCTCCAGCGCCTCCTGGCGATTCGCGCCCGTGACGATCAGCTTGGCCAGCATCGAGTCGAACTGTCCGCCGATCACCGAACCGGTCTCTACACCGGAATCCAGCCGCACGCCAGGGCCAGTCGGGATTTCGTACCGGGTGACGGGGCCGGGGGCGGGCAGGAAGCCGCGGCCCGCGTCCTCGCCGTTGATGCGGAATTCGATGGAGTGGCCGCGCGGCGTCGGGTCCTCGGTGATGTCGAGGGCGTCGCCGTTGGCGATGCGGAACTGCTGGCGGACCAGGTCGATGCCCGCGGTCTCCTCGGTGACCGGGTGCTCCACCTGAAGACGCGTGTTGACCTCGAGGAACGAGATCAGGCCGTCCTGGCCGACGAGGTACTCGACGGTGCCCGCGCCGTAGTAGCCGGCCTCCTTGCAGATGCGTTTGGCGGACTCGTGGATCTCCTTGCGCTGAGCGTCGGTCAGGTACGGCGCGGGCGCCTCCTCGACCAGCTTCTGGAAGCGGCGCTGCAGCGAGCAGTCGCGGGTGCCTGCGACCACCACGTTGCCGTGCGTATCGGCGATCACCTGTGCTTCGACGTGGCGCGGCTTGTCAAGGTAGCGCTCGACGAAGCACTCACCGCGGCCGAACGCCGCGACGGCCTCGCGGGTGGCCGAGTCGAACAGCTCGGGGATCTCCTCGATGGTGCGAGCGACCTTCATGCCGCGGCCGCCGCCACCGAATGCCGCCTTGATGGCCACCGGCACGCCGTACTCCTTGGCGAACGCGACGACCTCGTCGGCGTCCTTCGCCGGATCCGGAGTGCCGGGAACCAGCGGGGCCTTTGCGCGCGCCGCGATGTGGCGGGCAGTCACCTTGTCACCGAGATCGCGGATCGACTGCGGGCTCGGCCCGATCCAGATCAGGTCGGCGTCGAGCACCGCCTGCGCGAAATCGGCGTTCTCCGAGAGGAATCCGTATCCGGGGTGGATGGCGTTGGCGCCCGACTTCTCGGCTGCGTCGAGCAGCTTGCCGAAGTCGAGGTAGGACTCCGCGGAGGTCTGGCCGCCGAGCGCGAATGCCTCGTCGGCGAGCCGCACGTGTGGGGCGTCGGCGTCGGGTTCGGCGTACACGGCCACGCTCGGGATTTCGGCGTCCCTGGCCGCGCGGATCACCCGGACGGCGATCTCTCCGCGATTGGCTACCAGCACCTTCTGGATGCGTGAGCTGGCGTGACTGGGCACTGCGCCTCCTGGTCGACTTCAGTTTTCGCTTGTCTAAGAAACGTCTTTAAGAATGTATCCCGCGCAGTTTAAGCGCCAGCGCCGCGGCGACCCCAATTGACCCTCGCGCGGCGGGTTGGGAAGTACCGCGGATCTCGATGCCAAGCAGCAGCGCGAGCGCTCACCTGGGTACGGTTTCAGCGTCGATAAGCGTACGACGATGAGCGCTCGGCGTCGTTGTTCGTCAGCGCAGGTGCTTCTTGATCCTGGCCAGCATCGCCGACATGCCGCGCAGCCGCAGCGGGCTGATCAACGCCGCCAGGCCGAGCTCGCCGTAGAAGTCGTCGGGCACGGCGAGGATGTCGTCGGCGGACTGCTTGTCGAGCCCCTGGGCGAGGATCGAGGCGAAGCCACGCGTCGTCGGCGCCTCGGGCGGTGCGCTGAAGTAGAGCCGGACGTGGCCGCGGTCGCCGGCGTCGACGTGCAGGAACAGCGGTGACTGGCATTCCGGCACCGGCTCCATCGCCGCTTCCTCGAGGTCGGCGGGAAGCGGAGGTAGCTCGCCCGAGAACTCGAGGAGCAGCTGCAGCTTGTCCTGGCCGGTGACCTCTTTGAAGTCCGACACCACCTCGGCCAGCGGCGCAGGCATGCTCATGGCGCGGCGCCTGGTTCCTCTCCGACGGCGACGGGCACCCGCACCGCATTGCCCCACTCGGTCCACGAGCCGTCGTAGTTGCGCACGCCCTCTTTGCCGAGCAGGTGGGTCAGCACGAACCACGTGTGGCTGGACCGCTCACCTATACGGCAATACACGACGGTCTTGTCGTCGGGCTGCAGGAAGCCGTACAGGTCGTCGAGCTCCTTGCGGCTGCGGAACCGGCCGTTGTCCTGTGCGGCCTTCGCCCACGGGATCGAGCGCGCGGTCGGGATGTGACCACCGCGCAGCGCGCCTTCTTCGGGGTAATCCGGCATGTGGGTGCGCTCGCCGGTGTACTCCTGCGGGGAACGGACGTCGATCAGCGGTTCCGCGCCGAGGATGGCGAGCACGTCGTCCTTGTATGCCCGGATCGGTGCGTCATCGCGTTGCACCACGGGGTAGCCGGTGGTCTGCTTGTTCGGCACGTCGAGCGTGGTGTCGCGGCCATCGGAGATCCACAGGTCGCGCCCGCCGTCGAGAAGTCGCACGTCGGGGTGGCCGAACAGGGTGAACACCCACAGCGCGTAGGCGGCCCACCAGTTGCTCTTGTCGCCGTAGATGACCACCGTGTCGTCGCGTGAGATGCCTTTGCGGTTCATCAGCTCGGCGAACTGCGCGCCGTCGATGTAGTCGCGCACGTGTGGGTCGTTGAGGTCGGTGTGCCAGTCGATCTTCACCGCACCGGGAATGTGGCCGGTGTCGTAGAGCAGAACGTCTTCGTCGGATTCGACGACGGCAAGCCCCGGCCTGCCGAGATTTCCCGACAGCCAGTCGGGTGTGACCAGCCGTTCCGGGTGGGCGTACGAGGCGAGACTGGGATCGGGATCTGGAGGCAGTGGCACAACACGAGCCTACAGCGGGTTGTCAGCCCAGAGTCCGCCGATCGAGAGCCCCACACGGGTGAAAAGTGTGCGCATCGTCGGTAGCGAAAGGCCGATCACGTTCGACGGATCGCCGTCGATGCCGTCGACGAACCAGCCGCCGAGGCCGTCGATCGTGAAGGCGCCCGCCACCCGCAGCGACTCGCCGCTGGCCAGATACGCCGTCAGCTCGTCGTCCGTCGGTGTACCGAAATGAACTCTGGTCGTGCCGCATTGGACTTCGCGGTGGGTCACCGTGCCGTCGCGCAGCCGGATGACACAGTGGCCGGAATGCAGGATGCCGGGGCTTCCGCTCATCGACTCCCACTGCCGCCGCGCCTCATCGATCGACTGCGGCTTGCCGCGCAGGGCGCCGTCGACAAACAACATCGAATCACAGCCGATCACAACGCAATCCGACGCCAGAGTCGGTTCGAGGTCGGCCACGACGTGCTCGGCCTTCGCGGCGGCGAGCGCATTCGCCACGTCCGCGGGGTCGGCGTCAGTGCCTTGCGCCGCGATGACCGCGTTCTCGTCGACGCCGGAGACCACCACGACGGGATCGATCCCTGCCTGGCGCAACACCATTCGCCTGCCGGGGGAGGCCGACGCGAGGACCACCCGCGTCATCGGCGCATGTGTGTCCGCTCCTTGAGGGTAACCAGCTGCCAGCTGATGGGCGAGAAGCGCAGCTTGTCCACCGGATGGCCCCACAGATTGAGCTCCTGCGGGCCCGACTCGATCCGACCGCCTCCAGCGGCGCTCAGCACCGCGACGAGGGCGGCGAGTTCCTCGGTGCTCGGCTGACCTTTGACGATCTTGATCTCCTCGACGCCCTGGTGAGCCGGCTCGTCGATGGTCATCTCGCGCGGGTCGCTGACCTCGGTGATGTGGTGTTCGTCTCTTGTCACAGCGGAATGTTCCCGTGCTTCTTGGGCGGCGTCTGGGTGATCTTGCGCTCCAGCAGCCGCAAAGCGGTGGCGACGTAACCCCTGGTGTGCGACGGCGGGATGACCGCGTCGACGTAACCGCGCTCGGCGGCGATGTAGGGGTTGACGAGGGTGTCCTCGTAGTCCTGCTGGAGCTCCAGGCGAAGCGCGTCGACGTCGCGGCCCTCTTTGGCGGCCTCCTTGAGCTGCTGGCGGTAGACGAACCCGACCGCGCCGGAGGCGCCCATCACGGCGATCTGGGCCGTCGGCCACGCGACGTTGACGTCGGCGCCCATCTCCTTGGAGCCCATGACGCAGTAGGCGCCGCCGTAGGCCTTGCGGGTGATGACGGTGATCTTCGCGACGGTGGCCTCCCCGTAGGCGTAGAGCAACTTGGCGCCGCGCCGGATGATGCCGTTGTACTCCTGTTCGGTGCCGGGCAGGAAGCCGGGCACGTCGACCAGCATCACGATCGGGATGTTGAAGCAGTCGCAGGTCCGGATGAACCGGGCCGCCTTCTCCGAGGCGTTGATATCCAGGCAGCCCGCGAACTGGGTGGGCTGGTTGGCCACGATGCCGACCGGACGGCCGTCGACGCGGCCGAACCCGACCAGGATGTTCGTGGCGTAGCCGGCCTGCACCTCGAGGAACTCGTCGTCGTCGAGGATGCGGGTGATGACCTCGTGCATGTCGTAGGGCTGGTTCGGCGAGTCAGGGATCAGCGTGTCGAGCTCGATATCCTCCTCGGTGAGGGTGTCCTCGATGGCACCCTCACCCACCTCGGCGGGATACCGCGGCGGATCCGCGTAGTTGTTGCTCGGCAGGTAGCTCAACAAATCGCGGACGTAGTCGAAGGCGTCCTGCTCACCGGAGGCGACGTAGTGCGCCAGGCCCGACTTCGCCATGTGCGTGTGCGCGCCGCCGAGCTCCTCCATCGTCACCTCCTCGCCGGTGACCGTCTTGATGACGTCGGGGCCGGTGATGAACATCTGGCTCGTCTGGTCGACCATGACGACGAAGTCGGTGAGGGCGGGGGAGTAGACGTGGCCGCCCGCTGCGGCGCCCATGATCAGCGAGATCTGCGGGATGACGCCCGATGCCTGGATGTTGTTGTGAAAGATGTTGCTGTACAGGCCGAGTGAGACAACGCCCTCTTGAATGCGGGCGCCCGCGCCGTCGTTGATGCCGATCAGGGGGCGCCCGGTCTTGAGCGCCAGCTCCTGTACCTTGACGATCTTCTCGCCGTACACCTCGCCGAGGCTGCCGCCGAACACGGTGGCGTCCTGGCTGAAGATGCAGACGTCGCGGCCGTCGATGGTGCCGTAGCCGGTCACCACGCCGTCGCCGAGCGGCCGGTTCTCCTGCAAGCCGAAGTTGACGCTGCGGTGTCGGGCCAGCGCGTCGAGCTCGACGAAGGAGTCCTCGTCGAGCAGCGCCAGGATGCGCTCACGGGCGGTCAGCTTGCCCTTGGCGTGAACCTTCTCGACCGCCTTCTCGCCGACCGGGTGCAGCGTTTCCTCGGTCCGCCTGCGCAGGTCGGCCAGCTTGCCCGCCGTGGTGTGGATGTCGATCGTGTGCTCAGCCGACGGCTCGGCACTGTGCTCGGAAACGCTCGTCATGGTCGTCGATGCTATCGACATAGGCTCATCCGGTGAAAAGCGGACCGTGGCGCATCGACACCGTTGACCAGACCGGCTCCACCAATGCCGATCTGCTGGCGCGGGCCGCCGCAGGTGAGGACATCGACGGTGCGGTGCTGATCGCCGAGTCGCAAACCGCGGGCCGCGGCAGGCACGGCAGAAGCTGGTCGACGCCGCCGGGCTCGCAGATCGCGCTGTCGGCCGGGGTCGGCGTCGGCACCGTACCCAGCGAGGCGTGGGGCTGGCTGCCGCTGCTCACCGGCGTCGCTGTGGTGGACGCGGTCGCAGAAGTCACCGGCGTGGAAGCGGGGCTCAAGTGGCCCAACGACGTTCTGGCCGTCGCGGGTCGCGACAGTTCGGCTTCCGGCGCAGGGAAGCTCGCGGGCATCCTCGCGGAGGTGGCCGCACCCGCGCCTGTCGTGGTCATCGGTCTCGGCCTCAATGTCACCGAGGCCCCCGATCCCGCCGCCACGTCGCTGGGGCTGCTCGGTGCCCCCGTCGACCGTGGAGTCCTCACCGAGGCGGTGCTGCGCCACCTCGCCGCCCGCGTCGACGCCTGGCGCGCTGCCGACGGCGCCGACGCCGCGCTCGTCGCCGACTACCGCTCGCGCAGCGTGACCATCGGCAACCGGGTGCGGGCCGTCCTGCCTGGCGACCGCACCGTCTCCGGCGTTGCCGAAGACGTCGACGGGATCGGCAGGCTGCGCATCGACACCGGTGAAGAGGTGGTGACCGTCTCCGCAGGCGATATCACGCATTTGCGGCCGGCCAACCCATAGAGTTCTGCGCGTGGGTTATCCCGATAGCGTGCTGGCCGCCGACGAGAGGGTGGTGCTTCACCGCCACCCGCACTGGAAGCGGCTCATCGGCCCGGTGCTGCTGTTGTTCGTCGCCTCGGCGGCGGCGGCTTTCGGCGCCGCGGTGGTCAACACGCAGAACTGGGGCACCGCGAAGACGGTCGTGCATCTGGTCATCCTGGCCGTCTGGCTGCTACTGGTCGGATGGCTGACCGTCTGGCCGCTCCTGAACTGGCTGACGACACACTTCGTCATCACCGATCGTCGGGTGATGTTCCGCCACGGCGTCCTCACCCGTCAGGGCATCGACATTCCGTTGGCGCGGATCAACAGCGTGGAGTTCCGGCACGGACTCATCGACCGGATGGTGCGCACCGGCACGCTGATCATCGAGTCGGCGTCACAGGATCCGTTGGAGTTCCACGACATTCCGCAAGTGGAGCGCGTCCACTCGCTGCTGTATCACGAAGTTTTCGACACGCTCGGCGGCGAGGAGTCCGACAGCCGGTCCTCCGGCAGGCGCTGACGGCGCGCACGCTCGATCGGAGTGACGTTGGTGGAGCCCAGCGCGGTCCCGAGTGACGGATCGTGCGCCTCGCGCACATCCTCCATCACCTCGGCGATGCCGCCGCCGGTGAGCGTGGCCTCCAGCGCCTTCTCCTGGTCGCGGCCGAACTCGTCGGGGAACACCCAGCGCCGGAACGCCCAGAACCGGAATGCCATCTGCAACAGGTTGCCCAGGATGTAGGCCGAGACGAAGTCGGCGAGGTTCTCGGTCATCAATGACACGTCGGGCACGCGAAGAAGCAGTACGTAGCTGGAGAACCACAGCGGAGCCATCGACAGCAGGACGCCGACACCGCTGAACCCGAAGAACAGCAGCGCCTCGTGGTGGCGTTCGCGGCCACCCCGGTTCTGGAAGCTCCACTCCCTGTTGAGGATGTAGGAGGCGATGACGGCGACGATGCCCGCGATGATTTTCGCGGTCACCGGCTTCGGCTCGAGCACCGTCAACTTCAGCGTGTAGAACACCGACGAGTCGATGACGAAGGTCGTCGCACCGACGATCGCAAACTTGATGAGTTCGTGGTGCCGTTCAAAGTATGGCCGGATCGGGCGGGGCAGCCGCGCGATCGTGGCATCGGTGAAGGACACGACAAGCGAGTGTACGGAAACAACGGCTTTCACGCGCACCCGTGCAGGTCAGCCCCAACGCGGACGTGACACCATGAAGGCGTGCCGACACCCAAAGTGACCATGATCGGCGGCGGACAGCTGGCCAGGATGACCCATCAGTCAGCTATCGCGCTCGGACAGACGCTTCGTGTGCTTGCCGTCACGCCCGAGGACCCAGCCGCTCAGGTCACACCCGACGTGGTGATCGGATCGCACACCGACCTCGACGCGCTGCGTCGTGCGGCCGAAGGCAGCCAGGCGCTCACCTTCGACCACGAACACGTGCCGACAGAGTTGCTCGAGAAGCTGGTCGCCGAGGGTGTCAACGTGGTCCCGCCGCCGGAGGCGCTGATCCACGCCCAGGACAAGCTGGTGATGCGACGGCGGCTGGAAGCCATCGGGGCGCCGATCCCGCGCTACGCCGAGGTGACCGACGCCTCGCAGTTGGACGCGTTCGCACCCGGCGAGCCGATCGTGCTGAAGACGGCGCGCGGCGGCTATGACGGCCGCGGCGTGCTGCTGGCCCGAGACCTCTACGAGGCGCGCGAGTTCGCGCGCCGCAATCTGGACGAGGGAAATCCAGTGCTGGTCGAGGAACGGGTCGCGATGCGACGGGAGTTGGCGGCTCTGGTGGCCAGGTCGCCGTTCGGCCAGGGTGCCGCATGGCCGATCGTCGAAACCGTGCAGCGCGACGGCATCTGCGTCGAGGTGATCGCACCCGCACAAGGTTTGAGTGCCGAGAGTGCCAGCGCGGCCGGGGAGTTGGCGTTGCGGCTGGCCGACGAACTCCGCGTGGTCGGCGTGCTGGCCGTCGAGTTGTTCGAGACCGTCGACGGTGAGCTGATGGTCAACGAGCTGGCGATGCGGCCGCACAACTCTGGACACTGGACGATGGACGGCGCGACCACGAGCCAGTTCGAGCAGCACCTGCGAGCGGTGCTCGACTATCCGCTCGGCGACACCAGCCCCGTCGCCCTTGTCACGGTGATGGCCAATTTGCTTGGCGCACCGGAGAAGCCGGCGATGGGGATGGACGAGCGACTGCACCATTTGTTCGGCCGGATTCCCGACGCGAAGGTGCACCTGTACGGCAAGGAGGAGCGTCCCGGCCGCAAGATCGGGCACGTCAACATCGCAGGCGAAGACGTCGAGAAGTTGCGTGAACGGGCCAGGCGGGCGGCACACTGGTTGTCGCATGCGGAGTGGACCGACGGATGGGACGGACATGAGTGAGGGTGCCGGGCAGGGGGAGCGCGATATGAATCCCCGCGTCGGCCTGATCATGGGCAGCGACAGCGACTGGCCGGTGATGGAGGCCGCTGCGCATGCCCTTGCGGAGTTCGAGATTCCGTTCGAGGTCGGCGTGGTATCGGCGCATCGCACGCCCGACCGCATGCTTGATTACGCGCGCACGGCGGCCGACCGCGGCATCGAGGTGATCATCGCCGGCGCCGGAGGAGCCGCTCACCTGCCGGGGATGGTGGCGTCGGCGACGGCGCTGCCGGTGATCGGTGTTCCGGTGCCATTGGCGAAACTCGACGGTCTCGACTCGCTGCTGTCGATCGTCCAGATGCCCGCAGGCGTTCCGGTGGCGACCGTTTCGATCGGTGGGGCCCGCAACGCGGGGCTGCTCGCCGTGCGCATACTCGGCGCCGCCGATGGCCGGCTTCGCAAGCGGGTCGAGGCGTTCCAGGAGCAGCTCGGCGCATCTGTCCTGGAGAAGGACGCCGCCCTGCGGGACCGGGTGCTCGGATCCGACGGTAAAGTTACCGGCGAGTAGCAAGGAGTTCTCATGGCTGATAACCCTGACTTCGACGTGTTCAAGCTGCCCGAGGAGCACGACGAGTTGCGCGCTGTGCTGCGTGATCTGTGTGAGAAGGAGATCGCCCCGCACGCAGGCGACGTCGACGAGAATTCGCGGTTCCCCGACGAGGCGCTCAAAGCCCTCAACGAGTCGGGGTTCTCGGCGGTGCATGTGCCAGAGGAGTACGACGGCCAGGGCGCGGACTCGGTGGCGACATGCATCGTGATCGAAGAGGTCGCCCGGGTGTGCGCGGCGTCGTCCTTGATCCCCGCGGTCAACAAGCTCGGCACGATGGGGCTGATCCTTTCGGGCAGCGACGAGCTCAAAAAGCAGGTGCTGCCGTCGATCGCGTCGGGTGAGGCGATGGCGTCCTACGCCCTCTCGGAGCGCGAAGCCGGCAGCGACGCGGCGGCGATGCGAACCCGCGCCCGCGAGGACGGCGACTCGTGGATCCTCAACGGCACAAAGGCCTGGATCACCAACGGCGGCAAGTCGACGTGGTACACGGTGATGGCGTCCAGCGACCCCGACAAGGGCGCCAACGGTATCTCGGCGTTCATGGTGCACCGCGACGACGAGGGTTTCACGGTCGGGCCGAAGGAACGCAAGCTCGGGATCAAGGGCTCGCCGACCACTGAGCTCTACTTCGAGAACTGCCGGATCCCCGGCGACCGCATCATCGGCGAGCCCGGCACCGGCTTCAAGACCGCGCTGCGCACCCTCGACCACACTCGCCCGACGATCGGCGCCCAGGCTGTCGGCATCGCGCAGGGCGCGCTGGACGCGGCGATCGCATACACCAAGGACCGCAAGCAGTTCGGCAAGCCGGTCAGCGACTTCCAGGGTGTCCAGTTCATGCTCGCCGACATGGCGATGAAGGTCGAAGCCGCGCGATTGATGGTCTACTCCGCGGCGGCCCGCGCCGAACGCGGCGAACCCGCGTTGGGCTTCATCTCCTCGGCGTCGAAGTGCTTCGCCTCCGACGTGGCCATGGAGGTGACCACCGACGCCGTGCAGCTGTTCGGCGGCGCGGGCTACACGCAGGACTTCCCGGTCGAGCGGATGATGCGCGACGCCAAGATCACCCAGATCTACGAGGGCACCAACCAGATTCAGCGCGTCGTGATGTCACGGGCGCTGCTGAAGTAGAGCCGAGAGGACACGGGGCTAACCCTTGGTGGTTTTCTCGGTCCGGCGGCGGCGGTCCATGGCCGCCGGATCGGGATTGGTGACCTGCACCAGCGATGCGCCCGCGGCGAACACTGCGAACAGGTTCTCCGTCAGTTCGTCGGCGCTGTCCCAGCGGGCGGTCGACAGCACACGGTCATCGGCGGTGAAGCCCTGTGCGGCAGCGGAATCGGCGGTGGCGCCGAGGAGTTCGGTTACCGATCGACCCTCCAACGCCGGGCCTGGGTTGCGTTCGGGAACTATCTGGTCGCCGTGCACCCGTACCGACGTCGCGTAGTCCGTCATCCCGATCGGCAGGTCCGCCACCGGCTTACCGAATGGATCAAGGGACAGCACCGCAACCTCACCCGGGCCGACGGCGGCATCGGCGTCGTCGATCCGGTCCGCCGTGCACAGCGCGACATCGGCCTCCGCCGGCCCGAGCACCACCTCCGCGCCGATGTACCAGACGCCGAGCAGGACCGCGGCGGTCTGCCAGTGTGCGGGCAGCAGCACAGCGATCCGGCTGCCTGGGCCTACGCCGAGTTCGTCGCGAAGCAGGTTGGCGGTCTTGGCCGCCCAGTTGGCCAGCGTGACGGTCGACAGCTCGATCCGCTCACCCGTCGCGTCGTCGTAGTAGGTGATGCGCGGGCCGACCGGATCCCGGTCCAACAAGGGGTCAAGCAGCGCCTGACTTACGGTCGTCAATTCACACAGTCGGGGTTGTCCGAGGCCGCCGTGATGATCGGCGACGGGGCAGGCGGGGCGTCCTCGCCCGTCGACTCGCTCGCCGCAGGATCGGCCGTCGCGAGCGTCGGGTCGGTGCCGTCGAGGCCGGATCCCGGTCCGGTGTAGTCGTTGCCGAGCACCACCCGAACGGTTCCCGGTGGCACGCTCGGGTCGGCGATGATCGGCAGTCCACCGAGATCCTTGGAAACCGCCTGCGCGCCAAGGTCGTCCGCCTTCTCCGCAAGTACCTGGCTGGTCTCAAGGACGCCCGCATCATGGTTGCCGAGGGGGCCCGGCGCGAAGCCGTTGTTGGTGAGCGCGGCCGACACCGCGGCGGCCAGGCCGTTGATGTCGGTGGCGTTGATCACCTCGGCTGCGGTCTTGGCGGGTGTGTAGGCGAGTTCCTCGGTCTTGCCCTTGTCCTGCTCCTGCAGCAGGCCGTCGACCCAGTCGCGCACCTCCGTGCCATCCACCCGCACGACGCTCTGCATTCCGTCGTCGCTCCAGCCGTTCTCGTCGAGCACCGGGATGGTGGCGAAGGCGACGTTGCCTGCCGCCAGCTTCTGCAGTTGTTCGGCGAACTGCATGACGTCCCAACCGTCGGACAGCACCACCGACCGTTGCACCGCTTCTTGCAGCCGGTTCAGTGTTGCCGGGCTCGACAGCGTCTTACCCGAGATCACCTGGTGCGCAAGCGAAGCCATCACCACTTGTTGGCGCACCACCCGGTCGAGGTCGCCGCGGGGCAGGTCGTGGCGCTGCCGCACGAAGCTCAGCGCCTGCGGTCCGTCCAGCTTCTGCCAGCCCGCCGGAAAATCTGCACCCGAAAGGGGCTCGTAGACAGGACTTTTGAGGCAGACATTGACGCCGCCGAGCGCGTCGGTGATCAGCGCGAAACCGAGCAGGCCGATCTCCGCGTAGTGGTCGACGGTGACGCCGGTCAGATTCGCGACGGTCTTGATCAGTGCCTCGCGGCCCGCTTCGTTGGCTTCCGGCTCGGCGACCGACGGGTCGACGCCCTGCTCTTCGACCAGCTCCTTGAGCTTCTCCAGGTGCTCCGACCCGTAGACGCCGTTGATCTTCATCTTGCCGATGCCCGGCGCCTCGACGTAGGAGTCGCGCGGGATCGAGATCGCGGTCGCCGACTGCCCGTTGTTGGGGATGCGGATCAGGATGATGGTGTCGGTGTTGGTGGACTCGTCGTCACCGGCACGCAGAGTGGCCAGCTCGTCGGCCGACAGCGGGTTGCCGTGCGCGTCGGTGCGGCTGTCCAACCCGACCAGCAGGATGTCGATCGCACCGTCCTCCCCGCCGCCTCCGAGCGCCGCCGACGAGATGTGGTTGATGCCGGATTCGAACGACCGGATCTTGCTCCACGCCACGCCCGTGCCGATGACGATCGCCGCCGCGAGCATGACGGCAACGGTCCGGAACAGGCGGGCGGGCATCAGCCCAGGTTACTTGGGGGAGAGGCGCAGAGCCGGTAGCCGCTGCCCGGCGTGCCAGACTCGGCGGATGGCCAATCGCATGGTGATCAGCGGAGCGGGCGGGCAGGTCGGGCGCGTCCTGGCCGCCGAAGCCGGCAGGCGGGGCCTCGACGTGCTGGCCCTGACCTCGGCGCAATGGGACATCACCGACGCCGACGCAGCGCAGCGGATCGTTGCCCGCGGCGACGTCGTGGTCAACTGCGCGGCTTTCACCGCCGTGGATGCCGCCGAAAGCGAGCCCGAGCGCGCCCACGCCGTCAACGCCGTTGGGCCCGGCACCGTCGCGCGGGCGTGCGCGAGCGCGGGCGCCAGGATGATCCACATCTCCACCGACTATGTATTCGACGGGTCGTTCGACGGGGCGCCCCGGCCCTACGACGTCGACGACCCGACGCGGCCCCTCAGCGTTTACGGCAAGACCAAGCTGGCGGGGGAGCAGGCGGTGCACGCCGCGCTGCCCGACGCCCACGTGGTGCGGACGGCGTGGGTGTACACCGGCGCCGGTTCGGACTTCGTCGGCGTCATGAGGCGGCTGGCGGCCGGCGACGGTCCCGTCAACGTGGTGGTCGACCAGATCGGTTCGCCGACCTACAGCGCAGATCTGGTGTCTGCTCTGCTAGAGATCGCCGGCCGGCCGGCGACGCCGCCGCTGCTGCATGTCGCCAACGAGGGCGCGGCGAGCCGGTTCGAGCAGGCGCGCCTGGTGTTCGAGGGTGTCGGCGCCGATCCGGACAGGGTGCTGCCCGCGGCCGCAGAGGACATGCCGCGGCCTGCGGCCCGCCCGCCGTACTCGGCGCTGTCGAACCGTGCTGCGGCCTCTGCGGGGCAGACGCCGCTGCGGCCGTGGCGCGACGCGTTGGCCGCGGCGTTGGCCGATTGATCCTCCCGCTACCCTCGACGCCGTGAGCGACGAATTGACGGTGGTTACGGTGACGTACTCACCCGGCCCTCACCTGGGCCGATTCCTCGCCACGCTGGCACATGCCACCGAACGGCCAGTGGCCGTGATCATGGCCGACAACGGCTCGACCGACGGCAGCCCGGAGGAAGCGCTCGAGCGATTTCCCAATACCCGGTTGCTGCGCACCGGTGCAAACCTGGGTTACGGCTCCGCGGTGAACCGTGCCGTCGCCGAACTTCGCAGGGACGCCGTTGACCTCGACCTCTTCATCGTCGCCAACCCAGACGTGCAATGGGGCCCCGGCAGCATCGACGCGATGCTCGAGGCTGCGGGCCGATGGCCAAGGGCGGCGTCGCTGGGGCCGCTGATCCGTGACCCCGACGGTTCGGTCTACCCGTCGGCCCGCCACCAACCAAGCATCATCCGCGGCGGCATGCATGCGGTCGTCGGTCCGGTGTGGCGGACCAACCCATGGACAGCCGCCTACCGGCAGGACCGGTTGGAGCCCAGCGAACGCCAGGTCGGATGGCTGTCGGGCTCGTGCCTGTTGCTGCGCGGGGCCGCATTCGATGAGGTAGGCGGCTTCGACGAGCGCTATTTCATGTACATGGAAGACGTCGACCTGGGAGATCGGCTCGAGAAGGCCGGCTGGCAGAACGTATACGTCCCCGCGGCAGAGGTTTTGCATGACAAGGGTCACTCCACCGGCCGCGACCCCGCCCGCAACTTGGCCGCGCACCATCGCAGTACCTACACTTTTCTCGCCGATCGGTACAACAGGCGGTGGCAGGCGCCGCTGAGGTGGACGATGAGGGGCGCGCTCGCGGCGCGTTCGCGGCTGGTGGTCAGACTCCGCGCACGCGAGGAGCGAGACAGACGCAGTCGGCGGAAGGCGAGAGGACAGGTCTAACGTGGCGGATTCCATAGACCCACGTGGCGTGGACGCCGTCATCCTCGTCGGCGGGCAGGGGACCCGGCTGCGGCCGCTCACCCTTTCGGCGCCCAAACCGATGCTGCCGACGGCCGGGCTCCCGTTTTTGACCCATCTGCTGTCGCGGATCGCCGCGGCCGGGATCGAGCACGTCATCCTCGGCACCTCCTATAAGGCGGGCGTCTTCGAGTCGGAGTTCGGTGACGGCTCGAAGCTGGGCCTGCAGATCACCTACGTGGTCGAGGAGGAGCCGATGGGCACCGGCGGCGCGATCGCCAACGTCGCCCACAAGCTGAGGCACGACACCGTGATGGTCTTCAACGGCGACGTGCTGTCGGGCGCCGACCTGGGAGCGCTGCTCACCACTCATCACGACCACGGCGCCGACGTCACCCTGCATCTGGTCCGCGTCGGCGACCCGCGGGCGTTCGGTTGCGTGCCCACCGATTCCGACGGAGTGGTCACCGCCTTCCTGGAGAAGACCGAGGATCCGCCGACCGACCAGGTCAACGCAGGCTGCTACGTGTTCAAGCGCAAGGTGATCGACCGTTTGCCCAAGGGCCGAGCGCTCTCGGTTGAGCGTGAGGTGTTCCCGCAACTGCTGGCAGAGGGCTACAAGCTGTGCGGGCACGTCGACGCCTCGTACTGGCGCGACATGGGGACGCCGGAGGATTTCGTCCGCGGCAGCTCCGACCTTGTTCGCGGCATTGCGCCGTCGCCTGCGCTGCACGGCCACCGTGGCGAGTCGCTGGTGCACGACGGCGCCGCGGTCGCCCCCGGGGCACTGCTGATCGGCGGCACCGTCGTCGGCAGGGGCGCCGAGATCGGTCCTGGCGCACGACTCGACGGCGCGGTGATCTTCGACGGGGTGCGCGTCGAAGCGGGATCGGTGATCGAACGGTCGATCATCGGTTTCGGCGCCCGCATCGGTCCGCGCGCCCTCATCCGCGACGGCGTGATCGGCGACGGCGCCGACATCGGCGCGCGGTGTGAACTGTTGCGCGGCGCCCGGGTGTGGCCGGGGGTGGCCATCCCCGACGGCGGCATCCGCTACTCGACCGACGTCTGACGAGCCGCCGCGGCGGCCAGCTGCGCCAGCCCGAAGTCGGTGCCATCGGGGAGCGTGGCGAGCGGCCACCAGCGCAGGTCCAAGGACTCGTCACTGCAGACGATCTCAGCGCCCTCAGGGGCGTGGGCGATGAATTGCAGGTCCAGGTGACGGGTCGGCACGCCGAGCGAACAGGTCACCGGATGCACGTGGATCGCCGCGATGGCGGGATCGACTGTCAGCCCTGCGATTCCGGACTCCTCCGAGGCTTCGCGCAGGGCGGCGGAGACGATATCGGCATCGCCGTCGTCGCAATGCCCTCCGAGCTGCAACCAGCGACCGACTCGGGGATGCAGCGTGAGCACCGCGTGCGTCGCGGTGTGGTCGAGCACCAGCGCCGAGGCCGTGATGTGACCCGGCGCGCACTCCCGCTTACAGGCGTCGTCGCGGGCCAGCACGAACGACAGCACCGCATGCCGCAGTGTGTCCTGCGCGGGGTCGGGCGCGTGCCACCCAGTCAGCGCTTCGACGACGGACTCGCGCAGCATCATTGTGCTCCTCGCGTGCGCAGCATCAATTGTGCTCCTCGCGTGCGCAGCATCAATTGTGCTCCTCGCGTGCGCAGCCCCGCCTTCACTTGCGCACCAGGAGCCCCTCGGTCGACGCCGGTTCCCGCGGACCCGACGGCTCCGCCGGGTACCCGACGGCGATAGCCCCAAGCGGTTCCCAGTCACTCGGCAGATTCAGCTCGGAGCGCACGAGATCAGCGGCGAATATCGTCGATCCGATCCAGCAGCTCCCCACCGCGCGGACCGCCAGCGCGACGAGCAGCGCCTGCACGGCGGCGCCAACCGCGACCGTGAACATGGTGTGCTCGGCGGCGGTCCGGTCCGCGTCGGGATAGCTGTGCGCGCCGTCCGGCACGAGGAACGGGATAACCAGTTCGGGTGCTTCGTAAAGGATCTGGCCGCGGCCGACCCGGCGCTCGAGGGCCTCGGCTGACACGCCGTCACTCGAAAGGTCGGCGCGCCACTTGTCCTTCATCCTGTCCAGCAGGCGGGTCCGGGTCGCGCTGTCGGCCAGCCACACGAACCGCACCGGGCGGGTGTGATGCGGGGCGGGCGCGGTGAGTGCCTCTGCGACGGCGTCCTCGATGATGCCGGGCGGGACGGGCTCGTCGCTGAATCGCCGGACCGAACGGCGCAACATCTGCGCCTGGCGCCGGCCCATCGCGAGCGACTCTTCGGTGCCGAGCCAGAACAGGTCTTCCTCGCCGGAACGCAGCAGTGTGTGCGCATTGGATCCGTTGTCGTGCAGGGACAGACCACGCACGACCGCGACGGGAATACCGGTCAGCTTGCCCTTGACCAGGTCGGCGGCCGCAGCGATCTCGTCGGCGACAGCGACCTCGGTGACGACGAGCTCATTGCCGTGCACATCGTGGCTACCCGCGTAACCGTGCAACACGGTCAGGCCCGCCGCGCCGATGGCGGCATCGATTTGGCCGTTGCGCCAGGCCCTGCCCATCGTGTCGGTGACGACAACGCCGACGGTCACGCCGAGCCGATCGCGCAGCCCGTCGCGCAGTGCCGCGGCGCTGCCGTCGGGATCCACAGGAAGCAGGGCGAGTTCGGTCGCGCCGACGTTTGAGCCGTCCACTCCTGCCGCGGCCTGCACGATGCCGAGGTTGTTCTCGGTGATCAGCGTGCGGCCCTTGCGCGCAAGTACTCTAACCGCCTCCTCGTCGATCAGCTTGCGGCGCAGCCTGTCTCGCTCTTCCGGGTCCTGCGGCGCCGCCACGATGCGGCCCTCGCATTTGGACAGCACCTTGCTGGTGACCACCACGACGTCGTCGTCGCGCAGCCACGGTGCGGCGGTGGCGAGCGCCGCGACGAGATCGTCGCCCGGCCGGAACTCGGGTAGCCCGGTCACCGGAAGCAATTCGACAGCGGCGGCAGCGCCGTGCTCGGTCACGGTTTGACTCCCGCCAGATCCAATCCCGCGCGGACCATTTCGGCCGTCACCGACGGATCGGTCATCAGCAGGGGTACCGACCGCACGTCGACTCCGGCGACCTCGGCGTCGTCGCCCTCGTGCACCAGCCAGCCGTCGAGAATGCCGACACCGGACCGAGCGCCGTAGTGGCTGCCGACGGCCTCCGAGGTGCTGGCCACCCCGATGACCGACAGGCATTCATCTGCCATGCCGCGCAACGGTTTTCCTGCGACGATGGGTGAGAAGCCGATGACCTGTGCCGATGTCGACCGAAGTGCTCCCCGGATGCCGGGGATCGCGAAGATGGAGCCGATGCTGACCACCGGGTTGGATGGTGCCAGCAGCACCACGTCGGCCGACGCGATCGCATCGGTGACACCGGGGCCCGCCGTGGCCTTGTCCGCGCCGACGAAAGCGAAGCTGTGCGTCGGCACCTGCGCGCGGTAGCGCACCCACCACTCCTGGAAGTGGATCGCCTTCCGGTCGCCGGTCGTGGGATCGGTGATGACGACGTGGGTTTCGCTGCGGTCGTCGCTGGCGGGCAGCAGGTGGGCGCCGGGGGACCAGCGCTTGCACAACGCCTCGGTGACCTCAGACAGCGGATAGCCCGCCCTAAGCATCTGACTGCGGACCAGATGGGTGGCGAGGTCTCGGTCGCCGAGGCCGAACCAGTCCGGCTGCACCCCGTAGGCCGCGAGCTCCTCCTTGGCATGCCAAGTCTCGTCGCGATGTCCCCACCCGCGCTCGGGATCGATTCCGCCGCCGAGGGTGTACATGCAGGTGTCCAGGTCCGGGCAGATGCGCACGCCGTACATCCATGCGTCGTCGCCGATGTTGACGACGGCAGAAAGCGAATGATCTTGTGGTTCCGCGCGTGCGAACTGCCCGAGGCCGAGCAGGTGCTGGACGCCCAACAGGAACCGCGCACCACCGACCCCGCCGACCAGAACGGTGACCTTCACACCGATCGACACTAGGCCTTGGGTCACGATGAGGTCTCGGCAGCCGCACTATATCGAACTGTGACAGACACGCCGGAGCTGGAATTTCGGCGGACACGCCGAATCGAGATAACGAGATGGTATGAAAATCGGTTCCAACGCTTGACCCCGGCAGCTAACAAGTGTGTAATCACACCAGTGTCATTTTTCGGTTGGCCGGCCGGTTCCGGTGTCGCAGACCGAGATTCGATCACTTGTTCGAATTGAAGAGGTCGCACATCTCCATCGTGGGACTCCATAGCGTTTCAGCGATACCTAGGTGAGGAGGGGGAAGATGTCTTTTGAGCAGGTCGATTTCGGCCACCACATTCGGTTCGAGAACCGCATGCTCGGCTTCGTAGACAACGTCCCGCACACCAATACCGGCCCGGCACCGATGACGTCCCTCGGACGTCCCCAACTGAGTTTGGTGCCGGAACGTCCGGAACTCGATGCCATTGCGCCGGCAACGCCGGACGACGAATGGCAGGAGCGCGCACTGTGTGCGCAGACCGATCCCGAGGCGTTCTTCCCCGAGAAGGGTGGCTCGACCCGGGAGGCCAAGCGCATCTGCCAGGGCTGCGAGGTGCGCGATGCGTGCCTTGACTACGCCCTGGCCCACGATGAGCGCTTCGGCATCTGGGGCGGCCTCTCCGAACGGGAGCGCCGCCGCCTCAAGCGCGGCATCATCTGAGCGCGCGACTCACTCGTCGTCGATCGAAGGGTCGATGACGGACGGTTCGACGCCCAGATACGTGGCCACCTGGGCCACAAGGACCTCATGCAGTAGATCGGCGAGCTCGATGGTGTCCTTCGCGCGGCGCTCGATCGGCTTGCGGAACAACACAATTCGCGCGCGAGTCGAGTTGCCGCGCACGTCCACGCCCGCGGGTATCAGCCGGGCAAGCGCGATCGGGCCGTCGGCCACCACCTCGGGTGGCCACTGAACGCTTTCAGGATCCTTGGGCGACATTCGCGGGATCTCGTCGACGGCGACGTCGAGTGTGCTCACCCGGTCCTGCCAGCGCCGTTCGATCGGCTCGTAGGCCTCCAGCACCGCCATGTCGAACCGCTCGGCCCGGCTGCGCCAGCCGGGCACGCTGGGTGGAAGCAGCGGGCCGCGCATGTCGCGGCCTCGGCGTGATCGCCGCAGATTCCGCTCGGCCACCTGAAGAACTGTAACGGTTGGAAGTCGGCGCACAGACCGCTGCGTGTCCGGTGCCCTGCGGGGTTTGTCCCGCGATAGCCTTCCGTTCGTGAATGTTCCCCGTCGCTGCTGCAGGCCCGGGTGTCCCCACTATGCGGTCGCGACATTGACGTTCGTCTACTCCGATTCCACGGCGGTGGTTGGTCCGCTTGCCACGGTCTCGGAGCCACATTCCTGGGACCTCTGCGTGAACCACGCGGGCCGGATCACCGCCCCGCGGGGCTGGGAACTCGTTCGCCACGCGGGGCCGCTGCCCGCCCATCCCGACGAAGACGACCTGATTGCTCTCGCCGAGGCCGTGCGCGAGGGGCGCGAAGCTCCCATGGGCGGAATCGCGGCCGGTTTCACCGATCCGGTCACCGGCGCCCACGGCGGCGCGTTGATGGCGCCGCCCGCTCCGCGGCCCGAGACGAATGGCCGCAGGCGTGGTCACCTACGGGTGCTACCGGACCCTTCTGAGTAGTTTGGGGTAGCTTTCGCCGCGGCGGATAGGCTGGCGCCAGCAGCCAAGAATCCACGAGGAGATCAATGTCCCGGCCCGCCGAGGTAGTGCACCGCGTCATCAAGGCGTACGACGTGCGCGGCCTGGTCGGTGACGAGATCGACGATGGCTTTGTCGCCGACGTCGGAGCGGCGTTCGCGAGAATGGTCCGCGACGAGGGCGCCCGGCAGGTGGTCATCGGCCAGGACATGCGGGCCAGTTCGCCGCCGCTGGCGACCGCCTTCGCCGAAGGGGCGGCGTCTCAAGGTCTCGACGTCGTCCGGATCGGGCTGGCCTCGACCGATCAGCTGTATTTCGCGTCCGGCTTGTTGAACTGCCCGGGCGCCATGTTCACCGCGAGTCACAACCCGGCGGCCTACAACGGCATCAAGCTGTGCCGCGCGGGAGCCAAGCCCGTCGGCAAGGACACCGGGCTGAAGACGATCAGCGACGACGTGATTGCGGGAGTGCCCGCCTACGACGGCCCGGTGGGCACATCGGTGGACCGCGACGTGCTGACCGAATACGGCGAATTTCTCCGGTCGCTGGTGGATCTGACCGACCGGCGCACGCTGCGGGTCGCCGTGGACGCGGGCAACGGGATGGCAGGCCACACCGCGCCCGCGGTGCTGGGCGCCATCCCGGCGCTCGAGGTGATGCCGCTGTATTTCGAACTCGACGGCACCTTCCCCAACCACGAGGCCAACCCGCTGGATCCGGACAACCTCGTCGACTTGCAGAAGCACGTGATCGCGACCGGTGCCGACATCGGGCTGGCCTTCGACGGCGACGCCGACCGGTGTTTCGTGGTCGACGAATCAGGGCACCCGGTATCGCCGTCAGCGGTGACCGCCCTGGTCGCCGCGGGCGAGCTGAGCAGGGAGATCGGTGCAACCGTGATCCATAATCTGATCACCTCACGGGCGGTGCCGGAACTGGTCGTCGAACGCGGCGGCACGCCGGTGCGTTCCCGGGTGGGGCACTCCTATATCAAGGCGTTGATGGCCGAAACCGGCGCAATCTTCGGCGGCGAGCACTCGGCGCATTACTACTTCCGCGACTTCTGGGGCGCCGACTCGGGCATGCTGGCGGCTCTTCACGTGCTGTCGGCGTTGGGCGAACAGCGCAGGCCGCTGTCCGAGCTGATGGCCGACTACCAGCGCTACGAGGCCTCCGGCGAGATCAACTACACCGTCGACGACTCGCAGACGTGCGTCGAGGCGGTGCTGAAGTCGTTGGGTGAACGCATCCGGTCCATCGACCACCTTGACGGTGTGACCGTCGATCTCGGTGACGGCAGCTGGTTCAACCTTCGCACCTCCAACACCGAGCCGCTGCTGCGGCTCAACGTCGAGGCCCGCACCGCCGAGGACGTCGACAAGGTGGTGGAGCTGGTGGCCAACGAGATCGCCTCGCACACCGAAGAATCGACATGACCGCCCCGGCCACCATCGACTTCGACGACGCTGAGGGTCTGCTGGCCGCCGACCGCGGTGGGCTGCTTCGCGGCGCGTCGATGGCCGGAGCTCAAGTGCGTGCGACAGCGGCCGCACTCGATGAGGGAGCGCTGGAGCCCGTCGCAGGCGATTCGCCCCGCACGGTGATCTGGGTCGCCGGCCGCGGCAACGCCGAGACGGCAGGCTCGATACTGGCTGCGGCCGTTGGCGCTTCGGCGGCCTCGCCGATCGTCGTCTGCGCCGAGGTGCCACCCTGGATCGGCGCGCTCGACGTGCTCGTCATCGCGGGTGACGACCCCGGTGATCCAGCGCTCGTCAGCGCCGCGGCGACCGCAGTGCGACGCGGCGCACGCGTCGCTGTCGTCGCGCCCTATGAGGGACCGTTGCGCGACGCCACGGCTGGTCGTGCGGCCGTACTCGAGCCGCGCCTGTGGGTTCCCGACGAGTTCGGACTGCCCAGATATCTGGCCGCGGGCCTCGCGGTTCTGCACGTGATCGATCCGGACCTGCGCACCGATCTTGCCGCCCTCGCCGACGAACTCGATGCCGAAGCGCTTCGCAACAGCGCCGCGCGCGAACTCTTCACCAACCCGGCCAAGACGCTGGCCGACCGGATATCCGGACGGGCGGTCGTGCTGGCAGGCGACAACGCGGCGACGCTGGCACTGGCCCGCCACGGTGGCTCCGCCATACTCCGCATCGGACACCAGGCCGTCGCGGCCGTCGGTCTCGCCGACGCGATCGTGGCGCTGCGCACCGGGTTCGGCGCGCAGTCCGACACCGACCGCGAGTCCGCGCTGTTTCACGACGACGACCTCGACGGGCCGCTGCCCGAGCGGGCAAGAACCATCGCGCTGACGCTGGACGCCGAGCGGGCCGTGGTGACGGCCCGCGTCGCGGGGCTCGACGACGTCGACATCGTCGGCGCGGAGGACGTACCCGACGTCGGTGAGTCCCCGGTGCGGTCGGGCGGTCCTGAGCAGCAGTTGGCCGTGTTGGCCGTTCGGCTGGAGATGGCGGCCACCTACCTGCGACTGGTTCGGGGATAGCGAGTGAACCTTCTCCGAGGAGCACTGCGGACATATGCCTGGGGTTCGCGTACGGCGATCGCAGACTTCACCGGAAGGCCAAGTCCAACAGCGCATCCCGAAGCCGAGCTCTGGTTCGGCGCGCATCCGGCCGACCCTGCGTATCTGGAGACCGACGAGGGCGACGAGTCGCTGCTTGATGCCGTGCGCACCGATCCCGAGGGACAGCTGGGTACCGCGGTGTGCAAGCGGTTCGGCACCGGGCTGCCGTTTCTGATGAAGGTGCTCGCCGCCGAGGAACCGCTCTCCCTGCAGGCCCACCCAAGCGAGGAGCAGGCCGTCGAGGGCTTCACCCGCGAGGACCGACTCGGCATTCCGGTGACCTCGCCGATCCGCAACTACCGCGACCGCAGCCACAAACCGGAGCTGCTGGTTGCGCTGGACACCTTCGAAGCGCTCGCGGGCTTCCGGCCCGCGGCCGAATCGGTGAACCTGCTTCGGACACTTGCGGTTGCCGACCTCGACCCGTATCTCAACCTGCTGGCGGGCCAACCGGACGCCGACGGCCTTCGGGCGCTGTTCACCACCTGGATCACCGCGCCGCAGCCGGATCTCGACGTGCTGGTGCCCGCCGTCATCGACGGCGCGATCCACTACGTCCGATCGCGCGAGAAGCAGTTCGCGGCCGAAGCCAAGACCGTGCTCGAGCTGGGCGAGCGCTATCCCGGCGACGCGGGCGTGCTGGCGTCGCTGCTGTTGAACCGTCTGACCTTGCGCCCCGGTGAAGGGATCTATCTGCCCGCGGGCAACCTGCATGCCTACATTCGCGGGGTCGGAATCGAGGTGATGGCCAACTCCGACAACGTGCTTCGTGGCGGCCTCACCCCGAAGCACGTCGACGTCCCCGAGCTGTTGCGGGTGCTGGACTTCACCCCGGCCAGCGAGGAGGCGCTGCGGCCGGCGACGTCCGAGGAGGGAATGGAAACGGTGTACGAGACGCCCGCGCCGGAGTTCTCGGTGTCGGTGCTCGGCATCGACGGCGACCTGCTCGGCCACGAAGTCGACGCACCCTCGCGGCACGACGGCCCGCAGATCCTGTTGTGCGCCGAGGGTTCGGCAGTGGTGCACGCCAAGTCCAGCGTGGTCACAATGGATCGCGGTGCGGCGGCGTGGGTTTCGGCCGACGACGGGCCCATCCGGCTGGTCGCCCAGCGCCCGACGAAGCTCTTCCGCGCGACCGTGGGCATCTGAGTGTCGGCGAGGGCAGCACACGGGCGATCTTCGCGGCACTGCTCGCCAACGCGGGCATCGCGGTCGCGAAGTTCGTCGGCTTCCTGATCACCGGCAGCTCGTCGATGCTCGCCGAATCCGTGCACTCGGTCGCCGACACCAGTAACCAGGGACTGCTGCTGCTCGGCCAGCAGCAGTCGCGCAAGGAGGCCGACCCGCTGCACCAGTTCGGGTACGGCCGCAGCCGTTACTTCTATTCGTTCGTGGTGGCGCTGGTGCTGTTCACGCTCGGCTCGGTGTTCGCGCTCTACGAGGGCTACCACAAGATCACGCACCCGGAGGAGCTGACGTCGCCGATCGTGGCGGTCGCGATCCTCGTCATCGCGCTCATGTTGGAGGGCTACAGCTTTCGCACCGCGGTCAGGGAGTCGCGGCCGCTGAAGCAGTCCGGCGGCTGGTGGCGCTTCATTCGGGCGTCGCGCAACCCCGAACTGCCGGTGGTGCTCCTCGAGGATTCGGGTGCGCTGGTCGGCCTTATCCTTGCGCTGGCCGGTGTCGGGCTGACGATGCTCACTGGCGACCCGGTATGGGACGGCATTGGCACGATCGGTATCGATGTGCTGCTCGGCGTCATCGCCGTTGTGTTGATGATCGAGATGCACAGTCTGCTGATCGGTGAGGGCGCGACGCGTAAAGAGGACGAGGCCATCCGTTCGGCGCTCGAGCAGACCGACAACATCGACCGGCTGATTCACCTTCGCACGCAGTACCTCGGCCCAGAGGAGATGCTCGTCGGCGCGAAGATCGCGCTGCCGCCGGCTACCGACCTGGCGACGGTGGCGAGAACCATCGATGCCGCGGAGGCGGCGATCCGTGCGGCGGTGCCCGCCGCCGCGGTCATCTACCTGGAACCAGACCTCGACCGGACGACGAGGAACCAGCCGCCCGCTTCTGCGCCATGAACAACGCCATGTTGTGCTTGATGGTCCGCCCGACCAGTTTCATCGACGGGACCATGTAGAGGCTGTCGAGCAGGCTGAACCTCCGCAGAAACCATTCGGCGAGAACGGGATCCGTCTCCGCTGCGCCGAGGAACTGATCGAAGAGGCTGCCGACCGGGCGGTACCACCACGGCATCGGGCCCGAGGCGCGGTGCATGACCAGGTCCCCGATCGCGTTCATGGTCCACACCGGGAACGTCGACTTCGCGGCCTCGGCGTTGAACGTCGCGGGACGACTGTCCTCCGGTGACTCGAGCGCGCGGCGCAGGTGACCCGCCTGCAGTGAGGTCATCGTCATGCCCTGCCCGAAGGTGGGGTTGTAGCTGGCGACCGCATCGCCGAAGGGCAGGATGCCGAGCGGAAAACGTTCGAGCTTGTGGTACCGGCGCCACCGGCTCGTCGGGTACTTGTGGAATGCCACGTCGCCGACCGGTTCGGACTTCCGGATCGCCGCTGCGACATGCGCAGGCACGATTTCGTCTGCGAGGTCGCACATTCCGGCGAAATCGTGTGGCGGCTCGACCTTTCCGACGCCGAAGGTCGTCAGACCCCAGGTGCCGTCCTCGTAGCAGAGCATGCCGAGCCCGAGCGGCTGCTCCTTGTGCGCGCCTGCCACCACGACTTTCTCGGCGATCAGGTCGTCGGGCATGCGCAGCTGTTGCGAGGCGTAGCTGATGCCGACGTCGACGGTCGCCTCGGGGGGCCGGTCGAATCCCCACTGCTCCAACCACACCGGCAGCCGGGTGCCGCGACCCGCGGTATCGACGACGAGATCGGCGGCCACCTCCTCACCGGTGTCCAACCGCACGCCGGTCACTCGCTGCTTCGTCACATCGAAAATCGGTTCCGTGACGCCCGCGTGGACGATGTCGACGCCTGCGATCGCCGTCGCCCTGCGACGGATCTGCCATTCGAGATGCGGGCGGCTCGGCACGTACGCGGTGAATTCGTCGTGCAGTTCGCGCGTCGTCCCGAGCACATGGCCTGCCGCGCCGAAGTGAATGCAGTCCGGCCGGTTTTCCAGAATCGGCACGCCCGCGGCCACCATGTCGTCGAGCAGGCCGGGAAAGAGAGAGTCGAATTCCGCGGCGCCGCGGGCCATCAGCAGATGGACGTGTCTGCCCTGGGGCACCGCCGTTCGATTGGCCGGCTCGGCGGGCAGGTCGTCGCGTTCGTACAGCGTGACCCGGTCATAGAAGTCCGACAGCACCCGCGCAGCGCACAACCCCGCGATGCTGGCCCCGATGACGACAGCGTGCTCCCCATTCCGCCCCATTGCCGCCGACAGTACCCGTCCTCGCTTTTGCCTCAACCGGCCTCCGGGTATCCGTTAGATTCCGGTCACACGACCAAAAAGGAAAACCGATGGCCTGGCGAACCAAGTCTGTTGAGCAGTCGATTGCGGACACCGACGAGCCGTCGACCCGATTACACAAAGATCTGAACTGGTGGGACCTGACCGTGTTCGGGGTGTCCGTGGTCATCGGCGCGGGCATCTTCACCATCACCGCCTCTACGGCAGGTGGCATCACCGGGCCCGCCATCTCCATCTCGTTCGTCATCGCCGCGACCGCCTGCGGGCTGGCGGCGCTGTGCTACGCCGAGTTCGCATCGACGGTGCCGGTCGCGGGCAGCGCGTACACCTTCTCCTACGCGACATTCGGTGAGTTCATCGCGTGGATCATCGGCTGGGACCTGATACTGGAGTTCGCGGTGGCTGCCGCCGTCGTCGCCAAGGGCTGGTCGAGCTATCTCGGGACGGTGTTTAACTTCGGCGGCGCCACAACGCAACTAGGCGGGTTCGAGCTCGACTGGGGTGCGCTGCTCATCATCGCCTTCGTCACCGCCATCCTCGCCTGGGGCACCAAGCTGTCGGCAACGGTGAGCCTGGTCATCACCGTCATCAAGGTCGCGGTCGTGCTGCTGGTGGTTGCCGTCGGGGCGTTCTACATCAAGGCGTCCAACTACACGCCGTTCATCCCGCCCGCGGAGTCCGGCGGCGGGGGAGACACCGAACAGTCGCTGCTGTCGCTCATCACCGGTGCCGAGGGCAGCATCTACGGCTGGTACGGGCTGCTGGCGGGCGCGTCGATCGTGTTCTTCGCGTTCATCGGCTTCGACATCGTGGCCACCACCGCCGAGGAGACCAAGGACCCCCAGCGTGACATCCCGCGCGGCATCCTCGCCTCGTTGGCGATCGTCACGGTGCTCTACGTCGCGGTCGCCGTGGTGCTGACCGGAATGGTGAACTACACCCAACTCAAGGGCGAGGGGGCGAACCTCGCGACGGCCTTCACCGAGAACGGGGTGACCTGGGCGGCCAAGGTGATCTCGATCGGTGCGCTGGCCGGACTGACGACCGTCGTCATCGTGCTCGTGCTCGGTCAGACGCGGGTGCTGTTCGCGATGTGCCGCGACGGATTGCTGCCGAGGGCGATGGCCAAGACCGGACCGCACGGCACCCCGGTACGCATCACGATCCTGGTGGGCGTTCTGGTCGCGATCGCCGCCTCGGTGTTCCCGATGGGCAAGCTCGAGGAGATGGTGAACATCGGCACCTTGTTCGCCTTCGTGCTGGTGTCGGCCGGGGTGATCCTGCTGCGTCGTTCGCGGCCCGACCTGAAGCGCGGCTTCCGAGTGCCGCTGGTGCCCTTTCTGCCGATCGCCGCGATCCTGGCCTGCGTCTGGCTGATGTTGAACCTCACCGCGCTGACCTGGATCCGCTTCCTGATCTGGATGGCCATCGGCGTGGCGGTCTACTTCCTCCACGGCAGGCGCCATTCGGTGCTCGGCAGCCGGGAACTCGCGACTTCAACCACTTCGCCGAAGTAAGCGCCTTCAGGCCGACAGTTGCGCCGACTTCTGCATGAGGGCTGTGCAGAGGCCGCTTCAACGACCCTCCTGCAGAACTCGCTCTACCGAGTGCACGCCCAGGTTTACAAATACCGTATCTGTGTCTAGACAGGCGACAAAAGTCGCTCTATAGTCAACCGCATGACCCAGAGCAATGGCGCACTGACACAACACGAGATCGACCAGTGGCGGGACCGCAAGAGGTATCTGTGGCTGATGGGCCTGATCGCACCGACGGCCCTGTTCGTGATGCTGCCGTTGGTGTGGACGTTCAACCAGTGGGGCTGGCACGCCGCGGCGCAGGTGCCGTTCTGGATCGGCCCGATCCTGCTGTACGTATTGCTGCCCGCGCTGGACCTGCGCTTCGGGCCCGACGGGCAGAACCCGCCCGACGAGGTGATGGAGCGGCTGGAGAACGACAGGTACTACCGCTACTGCACGTACATCTACATCCCGATCCAATACGCCAGCGTCGTCTTCGGCGCGTACCTGTTCACCGCATCCGACCTGAGTTGGCTGGGCTTCGACGGCGGGCTGGGCTGGCCGGCGAAGATCGGGCTCGCGCTGTCGGTGGGCGTGCTCGGAGGGGTGGGCATCAACACCGCCCACGAGATGGGGCACAAGAAGGACGAACTCGAGCGCTGGCTGTCCAAGGTCACGCTCGCGCAGACCGCATACGGCCACTTCTACATCGAGCACAACCGCGGCCATCACGTCCGCGTCGCCACCCCGGAGGACCCCGCGTCGGCGCGCTTCGGCGAGACCTTCTGGGAGTTCCTGCCGCGCAGCGTCTACGGCAGCCTGAAGTCTTCGTGGGAGTTGGAGGCCAAGCGGCTCGAGCGGGCAGGCAAGAGCAGATGGCACTGGTCAAACGACGTGCTCAACGCATGGGCGATGTCGGTGGTGCTCTACGGCGCACTGATCGCGGTCTTCGGCCTGGCGCTCATCCCGTACGTCGTCATCTCCGCGGTGTTCGGCTTCACGCTGCTGGAGACCGTCAACTACCTGGAGCACTACGGGCTGCTGCGGCAGAAGACCGAGAGCGGCCGTTACGAACGGTGCGCACCGGCGCACAGCTGGAACTCCGACCACATCGTGACCAACCTGTTCCTCTACCACCTGCAGCGCCACAGCGATCACCACGCCAACCCGACCCGGCGCTACCAGACGCTGCGGAGCATGGACGGCGCACCGAATCTGCCCAGCGGGTACGCGTCGATGATCGGGCTGACGTACTTCCCGCCGCTGTGGCGCAAGGTGATGGACCACCGGGTGCTCGAGCATTACGACGGCGACATCAGCAGGGTGAATGTGCACCCGCGGGTGCGCGACAAGGTGCTGGCTCGATACGGGGCGAACGTCTGATGGCCGTCTACCGCTGCAGCGGCTGCGATTACACCTACGACGAGGCGAAAGGGGCTCCGCGAGAGGGGTTTCGCGCTGGCACGGCCTTCGACGACATCCCCGAAGACTGGTGCTGCCCGGACTGTGCAGTGCGCGAGAAGGTCGATTTCGAAAAGATTGGAGCGATGAAGTGAACGACTACAAATTGTTCGTCTGCGCGCAGTGCGGTTTCGAATACGACGAGGAGAAGGGCTGGCCGGAGGACGGTATCGCGCCAGGCACCCGATGGGACGACATTCCCGACGACTGGAGCTGCCCGGACTGCGGTGCGGCCAAGTCAGATTTCGAGATGGTCGAGGTCGCCCGTTCGTGAGCGCTAGTCTCGCGCGTGTGAGTGACGGTCGCGCACGCGTGGGGGTACCTCCCGCCCGAAGGGCAGGGGGAGAGCGGATCGAAACGAGAAGCGCGCCGCGCATTCCGTACGCCGAGGCGTCGAGGGTGCTGCTGCGCGATTCGATTCTCGACGGCATGCGCGACTTGTTGACCACACGGGACTGGTCGTCGATCACGCTGTCGCACGTCGCGACCGCGGCGGGCATCAGCAGGCAAACCATCTACAACGAGTTCGGCTCCCGGCAGGGCCTGGCTCAGGGGTATGCCATGCGGCTGGCCGACCGCCTGGTCGACGCGGTCGCCAACGCGGTCACCGGCAATGTCGGCGACATCTATGCCGCATTCCTCGAGGGCTTCAGGGACTTCTTCGCCGAGTCCGCCGCCGACCCGCTGGTCATCTCGCTGCTGTCCGGCGACACCAAGCCCGACCTGCTCGCGCTCATCACCACCGACAGCGGCCCGATCATCACGCACTGCTCGTCACGGCTGACGTCGACCTTCACCACCAGCTGGGTCCGCGTCAGCGAGGAGGACGCCGGCGTGCTGGCCCGCGCCGTCGTGCGGCTGGCCATGAGTTACGTCTCGATGCCGCCCGAGGCCGACCATGATGTGGCCCGCGACCTGGCACGTCTCATGACACCGTTCGCCGAACGGTACGGTGTCATCGAATCCGATTAGCCGCGGCTTGGGAGACCAGGACGGCGCGGGCTAATGTGTAACTAAGCTAACTAATTGCGCGCGAGACGAAGGACGACCATGACGACGACTGAGAAGCGGCTGACAGCGGATGTCCGCAACGGCATCGATTACAAGGTGGCGGACCTGTCCCTGGCCGAATTCGGCCGTAAGGAGATTCGGCTGGCCGAGCACGAGATGCCGGGCTTGATGACGCTGCGCCGCGAATACGCCGACGTGCTGCCGCTGAAGGGTGCGCGCATCTCCGGCTCGCTGCACATGACGGTGCAGACCGCGGTGCTGATCGAGACGCTCGTCGCGCTCGGCGCCGAGGTCCGGTGGGCGTCCTGCAACATCTTCTCCACCCAGGACCATGCGGCGGCCGCGACCGTCGTCGGCCCGCACGGCACACCCGAGGAGCCCAAGGGCGTCCCGGTGTTCGCGTGGAAGGGCGAATCCCTCGAGGAGTACTGGTGGGCCGCCGAGCAGATGCTGACCTGGCCCGGCGAGCCGGCCAACATGATCCTCGACGACGGCGGTGACGCCACCATGCTGGTGCTGAAGGGCGCCCAGTTCGAGAAGGCGGGCGTGGTGCCGCCGACCGAGGACGACGCATCCGACGAGTACAAGGTGTTCCTTGCCCTCATCCGCGAGCGCTTCGAGAGCGACAAGACCAAGTGGACCAAGATCGCCGAGTCGGTTCAAGGGGTCACCGAGGAGACCACCACCGGCGTGCTCCGGCTGTACATGTTCGCCGCCGCAGGCGAACTGCAGTTCCCGGCCATCAACGTCAACGACTCGGTGACCAAGAGCAAGTTCGACAACAAGTACGGCACCCGGCACTCGCTGATCGACGGCATCAACCGCGGTACCGACGTGCTGATCGGCGGCAAGGCCGCTCTGGTGTGCGGCTACGGCGACGTCGGCAAGGGCTGCGCCGAGGCGCTCAAGGCGCAGGGTGCGCGGGTCGCCGTCACCGAGATCGACCCGATCAACGCGCTGCAGGCGCTGATGGACGGCTTCGAGGTCAAGACCGTCGAAGAAGCCGTCGGCTGGGCCGACATCATCATCACCGCCACCGGTAACCAGGGCATCATCACCCTCGAGCACATGAAGTCGATGAAGCACCAGGCGATCCTCGGCAACATCGGCCACTTCGACGACGAGATCGAGATGGCACGCCTGGAGAAGGATCCGAAGGTTCGCCGGATCAACATCAAGCCGCAGGTCGACGAATTCGTCTTCGAGGACGGCCACTCGATCATCGTGCTGAGCGAGGGCAGGCTGCTCAACCTCGGTAACGCCACCGGTCACCCGTCGTTCGTGATGAGCAACAGCTTCTCCAACCAGGTGATCGCGCAGATCGAGCTGTGGACCAAGAACGACGAGTACGACAACGAGGTCTACCGGCTGGCCAAGCATCTCGACGAGAAGGTGGCGCGAATTCACGTCGAGGCGCTCGGCGGCACGCTGACCAAGCTCACCAAGGAGCAGGCGGAGTACATCAACGTCGACGTCGACGGCCCGTACAAGCCGGAGCACTACCGCTACTGACCGACCTCGAGACTGCGGACAGATCGCGATAAGTCTGTAAGCAACGATCTGACAGCAGAATCGGCACTAGGTTTGCCCTCATGGGTCGGGGATTCGTGGGGGTTTTGCTTGCGCTGCTGTTGATCGGATCGCTTGGCGTTGCGCCACCGGTCACGGCCGACGATCCGACGAACGATGCGCACGACCCGTATTTCAACGAGGACGAGTACCAGGCGTTCTACACCCCGCCGGACCCGTTACCGCCCGGTGCGCCGGGTGACCTGATCCGCACCGAGCCGTCGCGGCTCGTACTCGAACCGTCCGGTCAGCTCGGCATGATCATGGCTGACGCCACGCGAATCATGTACCGCAGCACCGATATTCACGGCAATCCGATGCCGGTCACCGGCACCTACTTCGAACCGTACAACGACTGGCCCGGCGGCGGTCCACGACCGCTGCTGGTGTACGGCCCCGGTACGCAGGGCCAAGGCGACCATTGCGCGCCGTCGCGCCAGTTCAACCAGGGCATCCACTGGCGCCCGTATCTGGACCTCGCGTTCAACTACGAGGAGTTGTTCGTCTCGACGATGGTCGCGCGCGGTTTCGCGATCGTGATGACGGACTATCAGGGCCTCGGCACGCCCGGTCTGCACACCTACGTCAGCCGGGTAGCGCAGGGCAACGCGATGCTCGATGCCGCCCGCGCCGCGAAGCGGCTGCCCGACACGTCGCTGAAAAGCGAAGGCCCGGTCGCCTTTTGGGGCTACTCGCAGGGCGGCGGAGCGGCCGCCTCTGCAGCCGAACTGGCCTCACAGTACGCACCCGAGCTCGACGTCGTCGGCACCTACGCTGGTGCCCCGCCCGCCGACCTGAAGGAACTGTTTCCCTACGCCGACGGCAGCGTGCTGGTCGGGGCGGTCGGCTATGCGCTCAATTCGGTCATCACGGCATATCCGGAGCACGCCGAGGAGATCCGCTCCAAGCTGACGCCGCGCGGCGCGGACCTGCTCTTCAAGGTTCAGGATCAGTGCGTCGCCGAGACGCTCACGAAGTTCATGTTCCGCCACCTGCAGCCCTACTTCACCGAGGACATCTATCAACTCGTCAACGAGGAGCCGTTCTCCAGCCTGTTCGACGAGCAGAAGCTCGGCCGCTTCAAACCCGATGCGCCCGTAATGATCCTGAGCAACCGCTTCGACCCGTTGGTGCCGTGGACGGCCGCCAACCAGCTCGGCCGCGACTGGTGTGCACAGGGCGCCGATGTCCTGTTCTGGACCAACGAGGAGCCGCCATTCCTCAACAAGGCGATCGTCAACCACGGGCTGCCCATGTTGGTCGACGGCGAGCGGGCCATGCAGTGGGTCGCCGATCGGTTCAACGGAGTGCCGACGACACCGAACTGCGGCGAGTTCTAGGGTGTCGAGGCCGGATCACCGCAGCGGTTCTTGATGTCCGGCAACGGCCGGCGGATGCCTGCGAGGTCGGCCGCGCTGCAGTTCGGCGGAGCGGCGGCGGCGATCTAGCAGCGGTCCGGCAGGAAACTCGAAGACAACGAGGAGGGTTACGCTCGCGGCGTGCTGATCGCGATAGAGGGTGTCGACGGTGCGGGCAAGCGCACGCTGACCGACGGGTTGCGCGCCTGTTTCAAGGCCGACGGCAAGACCGTCGCCAGCCTGTCCTTCCCGCGCTACGGGCAGTCGGCGCCGGCGGACATCGCCGCGGAGGCTCTGCACGGCGGACACGGCGACCTCTCGACGTCGGTCCATGCGATGGCGGTGCTCTTCGCGCTCGACCGCGCCGACGCCCGCGACGAGATCGCGTTGCTGAGGCACCAGTACGACGTACTGATTCTCGACCGGTACGTCGCGTCCAACGCGGCCTACAGCGCCGCCCGCCTGCACCAGGACGCCGGGGGCAACGTGGTGGCCTGGGTACGCGAGCTCGAGTACGAGCGGCTGCGGCTGCCTGCGCCCGACTGGCAGGTGCTTCTCGACGTGCCCGTCGAGCTGGCCGCCGAGCGGGCCGAGCACCGCGCCAACACCGAAGCCGACCGGACCAAGGACGCCTACGAGCGCGACGACGGGCTTCAGCGGCGCACCGCAGAGGTCTACTCGGGGCTTGCGGCCGCCGACTGGGGCGGCCGGTGGCTGGTCGCCGAACCCGACGTCGAGGTGCCCGCCCTGGCCGCGTTGTTGACGCGCTAGCCGACTCGCGGCGTTGCTAGCAGCGTTTTATCGCGCTTTGGTGACACCATGGACTCCATGAGGCAAAGGATTCTGGTCGTCGACGACGACCCTTCGCTCGCGGAGATGCTGACGATCGTGCTGCGCGGTGAAGGGTTCGACACCGCCGTCATCGGGGACGGCACCCAGGCGCTCACCGCCGTGCGTGAGCTGCGGCCGGATCTGGTCCTGCTGGACCTGATGCTGCCAGGCATGAACGGGATCGACGTGTGCCGTGTGTTGCGCGCGGACTCGGGCGTGCCGATCGTGATGCTGACCGCCAAGACCGACACCGTCGACGTGGTGCTCGGCCTCGAGTCCGGCGCGGACGACTACGTGATGAAGCCGTTCAAGCCCAAGGAGCTCGTGGCCCGCGTGCGCGCCCGGCTGCGTCGCAACGACGACGAGCCCGCCGAGATGCTGTCGATCGCCGATGTGGACATCGATGTGCCCGCTCACAAGGTGACCCGCCAGGGAGAGCAGATTTCGCTGACACCGCTGGAATTCGACCTGTTGGTGGCGCTGGCACGCAAACCGCGGCAGGTGTTTACTCGAGATGTGCTTCTCGAACAGGTGTGGGGGTATCGGCACCCGGCCGACACCCGTTTGGTGAACGTGCATGTCCAGCGTTTGCGGGCCAAGGTCGAGAAGGATCCTGAGAATCCGCAAGTTGTGCTGACTGTTCGAGGAGTGGGATACAAGGCCGGACCTCCGTGACCTTGATCGCTCGGCGGTCGCCATGATCTTCAGCTCGAGGCGGCGCATTCATCGGCGTTCTGCACCACTGGTACGCGGATTGGGTGCGCTGGGTCGAGCTTTCAGCCTTGCGTGGCGTCGCTCCCTGCAACTGCGGGTGGTGACACTTACGCTCGGGTTGTCACTTGCCGTGATCCTGGTGCTCGGCTTCGTGCTGACGAGCCAGATCACCGATCGCATCCTCGAGGTGAAGGTGCGCGCGGCCACCGAGGAGATCGATCGGGCGCGCAACACCGTCAGCGGCATCGTCGGCGGTGAGGAGACCCGGTCGCTGGACAGCAGCCTGCAGCTGGCGCGCAACACCCTCATCGACCGCAAGGCAGATGCCGGCGCAGGGCTCGCGGGCGCATTCGACGCAGTACTGGTCGTCCCGGGCGACGGCCCTCGCGCGGCGACCGCGGCCGGGCCTGTCGCCCAGGTCCCCAACGCCCTGCGCGACTTCGTCAAGGCGGGCCAGGTCAGCTACCAGTACGCGACGGTGCGCACCGAGGAATTCTCGGGGCCCGCGCTGATCATCGGCACGCCGACGCCCTCGACGGTCACCAACCTCGAGCTCTACCTCGTCTTCCCGTTGAACAACGAGGAGTCCACCATCGCCCTGGTGCGCGGCACGATGGCCACCGGCGGTGTGGTGCTGCTGCTCATGCTCGCCGCCATCGCGCTGATCGTCGCCCGCCAGATCGTGCTGCCCGTGCGGTCGGCATCGCGGATCGCCGAACGCTTCGCCGACGGCCACCTGGCCGAGCGGATGCCGGTGCGCGGCGAGGACGACATGGCGCGGCTGGCGGTGTCGTTCAACGACATGGCCGAGAGCCTGCAGCGGCAGATCGCCCAGCTCGAAGAGTTCGGCAACCTGCAGCGCCGGTTCACCTCCGACGTCAGCCACGAGCTGCGCACTCCGCTGACGACCGTGCGGATGGCGGCCGACCTGATTCACGAGCACAGCGAGGAGCTCGAGCCGGCGCTGCGCCGGTCGACCGAACTGCTCGTCAGCGAGCTCGATCGGTTCGAGATGCTCCTCAACGACCTGCTCGAGATCTCCCGCCACGACGCCGGTGTCGCCGAGTTGTCGGTCGAGGCCGTCGACCTGCGCGGCACCGTGCAGAGCGCACTGGACAACGTCGGCCACCTCGCCGACGATGCCCAGATCGACCTCATCGTCGACATGCCGACCGACGAGGTCATCGCCGAGGTCGACCCTCGCCGGGTGGAACGCATCCTGCGCAACCTCATCGTCAACGCCATCGATCACGCCGAGAGCAAGCCGGTGCGGATCAGGATGGCCGTCGACGAGGACACGGTCGCCGTCACGGTCCGCGACTACGGCGTCGGGCTGCGGCCCGGCGAGGAGAAGCTGGTGTTCAGCAGGTTCTGGCGGTCCGACCCGTCGCGGGTGCGCCGCTCCGGCGGTACCGGCCTCGGCCTCGCGATCAGCATCGAGGACGCCAGGCTCCATCAGGGCAGGCTCGAGGCGTGGGGCGAACCCGGCAAAGGCGCCTGCTTCCGGTTGACGCTGCCCCTGGTGCGCGGTCACAAGGTGACGACGAGTCCGCTGCCGCTGAAACCAGTTGGGCGGGACCGTAAGCCGCGGCAGCCGGCGAGGGAGCGGCAACCGGCGGGAGAATCCGTGTGAACCGCATCCGTGCGTTCGCGGCGGCCTTTTTCGCATGCGCGGTGGTGTTGGCCGGGTGCGCAGGCGTGCCGAGTTCGTCGGCGCCGCAGGCCATCGGAACCGTCGACCGCCCCGCGCCACCGAGTCTGCCGAAACCGACACCGGACATGGACCCCGATGTGCTGCTGCGGGAATTCCTCAAGGCCACCGCCGACCCGTCCAACCGTCATCTGGCCGCACGGCAGTTCCTCACCGAATCGGCCTCCAACGCCTGGGACGACGCGGGCAGCGCGCTGCTCATCGACCGGGTGGTCTTCGTCGAAGCACGGGACTCCGAACGGGTTTCGGTCACCATGCGGGCCGACATCCTCGGCTCGCTCTCCGATATCGGGGTTTTCGAGACCGGCGACGGGGCGCTGCCCGACCCTGGCCCGATCGAGCTGGTGAAGACGTCGGGCGGCTGGCGCATCGACCGGTTGCCGAACGGCATTTTCCTCGACTGGCAACAGTTCCAGGAGACCTACAAGCGCAACACCCTGTACTTCGCGGACCCGACCGGTAAGACCGTGGTGCCCGACCCGCGCTATGTCGCGGTGTCGGACCCCGACCAGTTGGCCACCGAACTCGTCACCAAGCTGATCGCGGGCCCGCGTCCCGAGATGGCCAACACGGTGCGCAACCTGCTCGGCCCGCCGCTGCGGCTGCGCGGACCGGTCACCCGTGCCGACGGCGGCAAGATGGGCGTCGGTCGCGGCTACGGCGGAGCGCGCATCGATCTGGAGAACCTCTCGACCACCGATCCGCACAGCAGGCAACTGCTTGCCGCACAAGTCATCTGGACGCTATCGCGGGCCGGCATCAACGGACCGTATGTCATCAACGCCGACGGCGCCGCGCTGGACGACCGGTTCGCCGACGGCTGGCAGACCTCCGATGTGGCGGCCACCGACCCCGGCGCCGCCGACGGCGCCGCGGCCGGTCTGCATGCGCTGGTCGGCGGGTCGCTGGTGGCGCTCGACGGTCAGCGCGCGCCGCGGGTGTCCGGCCCGTTCGGCGCGACACCCAACCAGACCGGAGCCGCCGTGTCGCGCAGCGGTCAGCAAGCGGCCTCGGTCGTGACGCTCAATGCGGGCGCACCGGATATGGCGTCGTCGCTGTGGGTGGGTCCCCTCGGCGGAAACCCGTTGCAGGCCATGGACGGTCGCATACTGTCCAGGCCGACCTGGTCACTGGATGACGCGGTGTGGGTGGTCGTCGACGGCAACACCGTGGTGCGCACGGTCCAGGACGCGTCAGGGCAGCCGGGCCGCATACCCGTCGACTCCACGGCGGTGTCCACCCGCTTCCCCGGACCGATCGCCGATCTGCAGCTGTCACGGGACTCCACGCGCGCGGTGATGGTGATCGAGGGTCAGGTGATCCTCGTCAGTGTCGAGCAGACTCCCGGCGGCGGCTTCGCACTCACTTACCCGCGACGGCTGGGTTTCGGGCTGAAGAACACGGTGGTGTCGCTGGCGTGGCGCACCGGTGACGACATCGTCGTCAGCCGCACCGACCCGCAGCATCCGGTGTCCTACGTCAACCTCGACGGCGTGAACTCCGACGGTCCGAGCCGCAATCTGGCGATGCCGGTGGGAGCCGTGGCCGCCAGCCCGTCGACGGTGTACGTCGCCGACGCCCGAGGCATCCTGCAGCTTTCCGGTTCCGCGGCGGAGAACGACCCGCGGTGGGTGGAGGTCCGCCCGTTGATGACGCCGGGTGCCATACCTGTTCTGCCAGGCTGAATCGGCGTTCTTTCGCCGTTGGGCAGACAAATCGGCGTCGGTGTCCTTTGCTGGTACAGGCCCAGCCCGCCGAGAGGATCCCCATGCCGTTCGATGATCTCCAGATCCCGAGACAACATGTGATCCGAGCGGCCGGCCTCGTGCTGACCGCAGGCACTCTTGCGGCGTGCGGCGCCGAGGGCGACAAGGACGACAAGCCCGCCGCAGGCGGCGAGGCCTCGACGTCGTCGGCGCCCACCGAGGCACCGTCGGGCGCTATCGCCAAGATCGCGGACGTACCGGTCGGCTCGGGGATCATCGTCGACGACGTCGTGGTGACCCAGCCCGCCGCCGGTGAGTTCAAGGCGTTCTCCTCGTCCTGCACACACAAGGGTTGCGCGGTGAACAAGGTGGCCGACGGCACCATCGACTGTCCGTGCCATGGCAGCAAGTTCAACCTGGACGGCTCGGTCGCCAAGGGACCCGCTGCGAAGCCGTTGGAGGCGAAACCCGTCACTGTTGAGGGCGATTCGATCGTCCTGAGCTGAGCCGGCCTACGTCACGTAGAGCTGACCCCAGGAATTCTGCCCTCGCGGAAGGCCTCGACGAAGTGTCGGTGATCGTCACGCACCGTCTTGGCGTACTCGAGCCCGAAATCGACCATGTCGGAGACGAATTCGTCGTCGCGGTCACCGATGTGCTCGTCGATGGCATCCTCGGTCTGGAAGTCGACGAGTTCCTGATCGCTGTCGGCGTCACCGACGCAGTGCACCTTGGCGACGGCACGGCCTAGTTGCTCGATCACCTCGGTGAGTTCGTCGGGCTCGGTCAGCTCGGTCCAGTCGAGGTCGGACTCGTACGGCGACAGTTCGGCCACCACGAACCCGACGTCGTCGAGCTCGGTGTAGCCCAACAGCGGATCGGCATGCGCCTGCAGCGCGCGCTGCGACACCGCGGTGCGGTGCCCGTGGTGCTTGAAGTACTTGTGCACGGCTTCGTCGTTCACGACGCGGCTGGGCGCCGCGACGTTGCCCTGCTTCATCGAAAGCACGATGTCGTTGTCGAGTGCCTGGTTGAAGCCCTCGATGAGCACGTTGTAGCTCGGCAGGCCCGCGCTGCCGATCCCGAAACCGCTCCGCCCGACGATGTCCTTGACGTCGTACGCGATCTCCCTGAACTTCTTCGACTTCGGGATGGTGTCCTGGTAGGCCTCGAATGCGGCGTTGACCTTGTCGTATTCTCCTGAGTCGAGCCTGCGCACGCCCGCGCTGTCGCGGAACCGGCGCTCCGACTCGTCGACGTGGGTCATCCGGTCGAGCATCGAGGAGCGGGTCGACATCCGGGCGGTGTCCAATGCAACACGCACGGCGCCCTTGGCGGTGTCGAGGTTCAGCGAGAAGCTCGCGTCGTCGTCGGTCTGGCGGAACCAGCGAACCTGATCCAGATAGGACCGCACGAAAGTCGCGTTCAGCTCATTGATCACCTCGTCCGACAGGGCCTTCTGCCAGCACATCAGCGCCACGCTGGCCACGAAGCGCTGTAGGTCCCACGTGAAATGCCCGACGAACGCCTCGTCGAAATCGTTGACGTCGAAGATCAGTTTTCCCGCGCCGTCCATATAGGTCCCGAAGTTCTCCGCGTGCAGATCACCCTGGATCCAGACCCGGCCGGTCCGATTGTCGGCCCAGCTGTCCTCGCGGTCGGCGACGTCGGCGTAGAACACGCATGCGCTGCCGCGGTAGAACGCGAACGGATCGGCGGCCATCTTGCGGAACTTGGTGCGAAACGCGTCCGGGTCTGCCGTCATCAGATCGTCGAAAGCCCGCTTGAGGCATTCGACTATGAAGGACTCCCGATTCGACATCGATAGGGAGTACCCAGAGTTGGCTTCGGCGAAATCTGCACGAGGGTCGCTTTGTCGTCGGGCCGACTGCCGCCGCGCAGATCTCGCGGCAGGTCTTGACGGGCGACCCCCGCTTCGCTAGTTTGCAAATATGCGAAATAACGAAGCGGCTGTCGGCGCGCAACCGCTGCTGCAGACGCTGAAGGCGGTCGCCAGTCCGGTGCGGCTGGAGGTCCTGTCCCTGCTGAAGGACCCGGTGAAGCACTTTCCCCCGCAGACCGACGGCGACCTTGTTCGCGACGGCGTCTGCGCCGACTTCATCCGCGAGAGGCTGGCGATCGCGCCTGCAACGGCTTCACGCCACCTGACGCTGCTGACCGAGGCCGGTCTCTTGACCGCGACGCGGAAGAAGGGGTGGACCTTCTATCGCCGCGACGAGTCGGCGATCCGCCGGTTCGCCCAAACACTGGGGGCGCAGCTGTGACGAAACCCGTGAATCTGACCTACAGACTCGTCGATGTCTTCAGCCGGGTTCCCTTCGGTGGCAACAGTCTGCCGGTCTTCTCCGACGCAGCGGACCTGAGCGCAGCGCAGATGCTGCGGATCACCCAGGAGCTGCGGCACTTCGAGGCGGTCTTCCTGCAACCCACCGACAGGCCGGCCGCCGTTCGAGCCAGGATCTTCGACCTGTTTTCCGAATTGCCCTTCGCCGGGCATCCGATCATCGGCGCCGCCGCGGTACTGCACCACCGGTCACGGGCGGCGGGCGCGCAGAGCTGGCGCTTCGAGTTGCCCAGCAAGACAGTCGGAGTCAGCACGGAGTTGGCGGCGGGCCACTACGCGGGCTCGCTGGACCAGGGCTGCCCGGAATTCCTCGGCACCGTCGACGACCGAACCCGGATCGCCCGCGCCGTCAACCTGTCGCAGGCGGATCTCGATCCCGACCTGCCGATGGAGGTGGTGAGCACGGGACTGCGCTACCTGATCGTGCCGGTGCGACCCGGCGCACTGGAAACGGCGCGGATATCTCGCGACATCAGCGACCTGTTGCATGGCTTCGGCGCCCAGTTCGCGGTCTTGTTCGATGAGTCCGCAGTAGAGGTGCGGCACTGGAACAACGACGGGATCATCGAGGACGTGGCGACCGGAAGCGCCGCCGGAACAATCGGTGCCTACCGCCTGCGCCATGGATTAGCCCGCGGCGGAGAGACGTTCACCCTGAACCAAGGTCGCTTCACCGGTCGACCGAGCCTGCTGCGCGTACGTCCGCACGGCAGTCCCGACCATGTCGAAGCCGTCAGCGTCGGCGGTGATGTCGCCTTCGTCGGACACGGTGTCATCGAAGGTGTGCCGTCGTGAGTACACGCATGGTCGACGCCGAGACCCTACGCGCCACAGTGAATTTCGACGATCTTGTGGAGCCGGTTGCGCGGGCCTTCGCCGAGACCAGCGCGGGTCTGGCCGACAACGGTCTGATCGTCATGTTTCCCGCCGAGCGTCGCGAATCAGGTGATGTCTACGTCAAGACGGGCAGCCTGCGCGGCCACGCCGTCTACATCGTCAAGGTGTCGCCATGGTTCGAAGCGAACCGCCACGACGGCAAACCTCAGGGCGGATTCGTCGCCGTCTTCGACAGCCGCACTGGACACACGCTCGCCTTATTGCACGACGAGCATTACCTGTCCGACATCCGAACCGCCGCTGCAGGAGCGGTTGCCGCGCGACTGCTCGCGCCACCGACCGTCGACAGCGTCGCGGTGCTCGGCGCGGGCGTGCAGGCCTATTGGCAGCCGTTGGCGCTTTACGGCGAGCGGCCTTTCGCACGGCTGTCGATCTGGGCTCGCAGCATGCCGAAAGCCGAAGCGCTCAAGGCACGGCTGAGCGGCGCTCTGCCCGACGTCGAGATCCACTGCGTGACCGATATCGAGAGCACCGTGCGCAACGCCGACGTTCTGATCACCGCAACGCAGGCGCGCGAACCACTGGTGGAGGGGCAGTGGCTGCGCGACGGCGCGCACATCACCGCGGTCGGCGCGGACGACCCAACCAAATGCGAACTGGACGCGACGGCGCTGCGGCGCGCGAAGGTCTTCGTCGACGCCCGCGATACCGCAGAGGTCAACGGCGACATCCACCGGGCGATCCGCGCCGGCCGATACTCCATCGACGAAATCTCCGGCGAGCTCGGCGAGGTGATATCGGGGCGGGCCGCGGGACGCACGGCTGACGACGACATCACCGTGGCCAAGCTGGTCGGGATCGGCGCGCAGGACCTCGTTGCGGCCGAGGTGGCGCTGGCGCAAATGGCCGCCCGTCAACCTCAGTAGGCCGTCGTGTCAGCCCTCTCCGCGACACTGGCGGGGTGCTCGACCTGGTTCTTCCGCTGGAGTGCGGCGGCTGCGGGTGCCCACGCACCCGCTGGTGTCCGGCGTGTGCGCACCAACTCCGGGTGCGCGCCGACGAACCACACGTCATCACTCCGCGCGTTGACCCCGGCGTTCCCGTCTTCTCACTCGGTCGGTACGCCGGCCCGCGCCGCACCGCGATCGTGGCGGTCAAGGAACACGGCCGCACCGACCTGGTCGGTCCGCTCGGCACCGCGTTGCGCGGCGGGTTGCGACAGCTGCTGGCCTGGGGAGTACTGAACGCGCCGCTGGCCGTCGTCCCGGCGCCCACCCGCCGCTCTGCGGCCCGCAGGCGTGGTGGCGACCCCGTCACCCGGATCGCGCTGGCCGCCACGTCGGGCGGTCGAGGCGTTACCGTCGTGCAGGCGCTGCGGATGAAAGCCCTGGTGAGAGACTCGGTCGGACTGTCCGGCGCGGCGAGACAGCGAAACGTCGCGGGCCGTGTCGCGTTGACGGCGAACGTGCCCAACGGGGATCTCGTGCTCGTCGACGACATCGTCACCACCGGCGCCACCGCCTCCGAAGCGGTGCGTGTCCTGCAAACATCCGGCACCGGGGTGGTTGCCGTCCTCGCGCTCGCCAACGCCTGAGCAGAGGCGTTCGCGAGGCAGTGACGGAGCGGCCAATTTCGGTTGCATCAAACCCGCGTGAAGAACTGAAAACAGGTAGGCCAAATTAGTGGCACTAGTAGGTGAACACGGACTACCTTGGGGCCAACATCCGTGAACACCACACGGCGGCGCTCAACACGACGCGCCATCCATCGCCGAGCGGTAGGAGGTGACTCATCGACACCTCGTACCGGCGAGCGGCGACATAACGAGGCCCCTCCGGTGCAGTTCTGCCAGGTAGGCACGCAGCGCGCGTGCGACGCGAAAGAGAAACGAGTCGCCAAGCATGTCAATCCGTTCCATGGAAACCGACCGCTCGATGATCGTTGAGGATGAGACGTCCGCGCCCGCGCCAAGCGCCGAGGTCGTCGTCAAGGGCCGCAACGTCGAGATCCCCGACCACTTCCGCACCTACGTCTCAGAGAAACTCTCTCGCCTCGAGCGGTTTGACCGCAGCATCTACCTCTTCGATGTCGAACTCGACCATGAGCGCAACCGGCGCCAACGCAAGAACTGTCAGCACGTGGAGATCACCGCGCGAGGCCGCGGTCCGGTGGTGCGGGGCGAGGCCTGCGCCGACAGCTTCTACGCCGCCCTCGAATCGGCGGTCTGCAAACTCGAGAACCGGCTGCGGCGAGCCAAGGATCGGCGCAAGGTGCACTACGGGGACAAGACCCCGGTGTCACTCGCCGAGGCGACCAAGATCTCAGCGCCGGAAGCCTTCGCCCCCACGAACGGGGAGCCGGCCATCCCGCATGACGGTGTCGAGGTGCACGAACCCGGCCAGGTGGTGCGCACCAAGGAGCACCCGGCCACGCCGATGACCGTCGACGATGCGCTCTACGAGATGGAACTGGTCGGGCACGACTTCTTCCTGTTCCATGACAAGGAGAGCGACAAGCCGTGTGTCGTCTACCGCAGGCACGCCTACGACTACGGGCTGATTCGCCTGTCCTGAACCCTCAGCTCTGGCTTTCGACCAGCCACTTCGGCGTGTCACCTAGGATGGACGCCGTCTGATACGCGACGGGATCCATCAACCCACAGGGGAAACAAGCCGTGCTCGATAAGTTGCTGCGTCTGGGCGAGGGCCGCATGGTCAAGCGCCTCAAGCGGGTGGCTGACTATGTCAACACCTTGTCCGACGACGTCGAGAAACTCTCCGACGCCGAACTGCGCGCCAAAACCGACGAGTTGAGGAAGCGGTACACCGACGGGGCGGATCTCGACGACCTGATGCCCGAGGCGTTCGCGGTGGCCCGTGAGGCCGCCTGGCGCGTCCTCGACCAGCGGCCGTACGACGTGCAGGTGATGGGTGGGGCGGCCCTGCACTTCGGCAATGTCGCCGAGATGAAGACCGGTGAGGGCAAGACGCTGACCTGTGTGCTGCCCGCCTACCTCAATGCGTTGTCGGGCAAGGGTGTCCATGTCGTCACCGTCAACGACTACCTGGCCAAACGCGACAGCGAATGGATGGGCCGCGTGCACCGCCTCCTCGGCCTCGAGGTCGGGGTCATCCTGGCCCAGATGACGCCCGACGAGCGGCGGGTCGCCTACAACGCGGACATCACCTACGGCACCAACAACGAGTTCGGGTTCGACTACCTGCGCGACAACATGGCGCACTCGGTGGAGGAGATGGTGCAGCGCGGCCACGCGTTCGCCGTCGTCGACGAGGTCGACTCGATCCTGATCGACGAGGCCCGCACGCCGCTGATCATCTCCGGCCCCGCCGACGGATCCTCGAACTGGTACTCCGAGTTCGCGCGCCTGGCGCCGCTGATGGAGAAGGACAAGCACTACGAGGTCGACATCCGCAAGCGGACCATTGGCGTCAGCGAGTTGGGCGTCGAGTTCGTCGAGGACCAGCTCGGCATCGACAACCTCTACGAGGCCGCCAACTCCCCGCTGGTCAGCTTCCTCAACAACGCCATCAAGGCCAAAGAGCTGTTCATGCGCGACAAGGACTACATCGTGCGCAACGGCGAAGTGGTGATCGTCGACGAGTTCACCGGTCGCGTGCTGGTGGGGCGGCGTTACAACGAGGGCATGCACCAGGCGATCGAGGCGAAGGAAGGCGTCGAGATCAAGGCCGAGAACCAGACCCTGGCCACCATCACGCTGCAGAACTACTTCCGTCTCTACGAGAAGCTCGCGGGTATGACCGGCACCGCCCAGACCGAGGCCGCCGAGTTGCACGAGATCTACAAGCTCGGCGTTGTGCCGATCCCGACCAACAAGCCGATGATCCGTGCCGACCAGTCCGACCTGATCTACAAGACCGAAGAGGCCAAGTACATCGCGGTCGTCGACGACGTCGCCGAGCGCTACGAGAAGGGCCAGCCGGTGCTGATCGGCACCACCAGCGTGGAGCGGTCGGAGTACCTGTCGCGGCAGTTCACCAAGCGGCGCATCCCGCACAACGTGCTCAACGCGAAGTACCACGAGCAGGAGGCGAACATCATCGCCGAGGCGGGCCGCCGCGGCGCCATCACGGTCGCCACCAACATGGCGGGCCGCGGCACCGACATCGTGCTCGGCGGCAACGTGGACTTCCTCACCGACACGCGGCTGCGTGCGCAGGGGCTTGACCCCGTCGTAACCCCGGACGAGTACGACGCCGCCTGGCACGAGGCACGCACAAGGGTCAAGGACGAGGCCGCGAACGAGGCCGAGGAGGTCATCACCGCCGGCGGGTTGTACGTGCTCGGCACCGAGCGCCACGAGTCGCGCCGCATCGACAACCAGCTCCGCGGTCGTTCGGGCCGCCAGGGTGACCCCGGTGAGTCGCGGTTCTACCTGTCGCTGGCCGACGAGCTAATGCGGCGGTTCAACGGTGCCGCACTCGAGTCGCTGCTGACGCGGCTGAGCCTGCCCGACGATGTGCCGATCGAAGCAAAGATGGTCAGCAGGGCGATCAAGAGCGCGCAGACCCAGGTCGAGCAGCAGAACTTCGAGATCCGCAAATACGTGCTGAAGTACGACGAGGTGATGAACCAGCAGCGCAAGGTCATCTACGCCGAGCGGCTGCGCATTCTCGAGGGGGAGAACCTCAAGGAGCAGGCACACGCCATGCTCGTCGACGTCGTCACCGCGTACGTCAACGGCGCCACCGCGGAGGGCTACTCGGAGGACTGGGACCTCGAAACGCTGTGGACGGCGCTGCGGACGCTGTACCCGGTCAGCATCGACCACCACGACCTGATCGACTCCGATGCGATCGGCGAACCCGGCGAGCTGACCCGCGAGGAGCTGCTCGACGCGCTGATCGAAGACGCCGAGCGCGCCTACGACGAGCGCGAGAAGCAACTCGAGGAGCTGGCGGGCGAGGGCGCGATGCGTCAGCTCGAGCGCAACGTGCTGCTCAACGTCGTCGACCGCAAATGGCGCGAGCACCTCTACGAGATGGACTACCTCAAGGAGGGCATCAGCCTGCGTGCCGTCGCCCAGAAGGACCCGGTGGTCGAATATCAGCGCGAGGGCTACGACATGTTCAACGGCATGCTCGACGCCATGAAGGAGGAGGCCGTCGGCTTCCTGTTCAACGTCACCGTCGAGGCGGTGCCCGCTGCGCCCGCCGCACAGGTGGCACCGGTGTCGGCGCCAACCGGTCTCGCCGAGTTCGCCGAGGCGGCGGCGGCGAAGGCCCAGGACAGCGGTGTCGCGACCAAGGAACGTCAGGAGCCTGCTGGGCTGCGCGCCAAGGGAATCGACGATGACGCGCCGCCGCTGACCTACACCGGGCCGTCCGAGGATGGTTCGGCACAGGTGCAACGCCAAGGCGGGAACGGCGACAACGGCGGCCGGCACGCCGCGCCGAGCAGGCGTGAGCGGCGTGAGGCCGCACGCAGGCAGGCGAAGGCCGGCAAGAAGGGCTAGTCGGACGACGATCAAGCGGCGAGGCACGAGCCGCGTTGAGAAGGCCGGCAAGAAGGGCTGAGCCCGAGCGTCATCCAATCTGCAGGGCCACCACGTGCCAGCGCCCCTCGGTGGCCTCGATGCGGCCCGCGATGGCGCGGACGCGTTCGCCGCGGGTGTAGGTCGCGAACACCTCCGCGGCGCTGGCCTGCTGCGGATCGCCCTCGTCGACAGCCGCGGTGCGCAGTCGCACCCGCTGCAGCACCGCCGCCTTGTCGGGTCCTGCGGTGCGGGTGAGGGTGAAGACCATGTCGAGAAGCGGCGGCGTCAGCATCGGACGCAGCTGCGCGATCGGCCTGCGTCGATCGATCACCTCCAGCACCCGGCGCAGTGCCGCGTCGGTGAACTTTCCCGCCTCTGCGGGAAGCGCAACGCCTGCGGTGCGTTCGACGGCTCGCAACTGTCGCCGGGGCGGCCGGTGCAGAGCCGCTGGGGTCGGCGACGGGCACGGAACCGCCGCGTCGAAGGGCGGGGGCTCGTAGTCGACGATGCGCGTGGTCAGGGCGCCGGTCGGGAAGGGGATGCGCGATACGGTCAACGGACCTCTCCAGCAATCGGTCAGGCGGAAAGTGGCGTCTGCTGGAGAGGAACAGACACGTCCATGATCCCATGGTTCACGGGCCCGACACGCACCCGTGATGCGGTTCGACAGAATCGGCGGCTACCGTGTCGGGGGTTCGATGAGAGTCGACGTCAAGACCTAGGGGAGGGGTGGCGCCGCAAAATGGTGACCAGGTTGTCGGCGGCTGATGCGTCGTTCTTCGGCCTGGAGAACTCGTCGACGCCGATGTACGTCTCGTCGCTGTCGATTCTCCGCAAGCCGCGCAACGGGCTGAGCTATGAGACCCTGCTCGAGACGGTCGAGCAGCGCCTGCCGCAGATTCCGCGTTACCGGCAGAAGGTGCGCGAGGTAACCCTCGGGCTGGCCAGGCCGGTGTGGATCGACGACCGCGACTTCGACATCACCTACCACATCCGCAGGTCGGCGCTGCCGTCTCCGGGCAGCGACGCTCAGCTGCACGAGCTGGTGGCGCGGTTGGGGTCGCGGGCGCTGGACAAGACGCGACCGCTGTGGGAGATGTACCTTGTCGAGGGGCTGGCCGGAAACCGGCTGGCGATCTACACCAAATCGCATCAGGCGCTGGTCAACGGCATGACCGCTGTCGAGATCGGCCACGTGATCGCCGATCGCACGCAGAAGCCGCCCACGTTCGGCGAGGACATCTGGATTCCGGCCCGAGAGCCCGGCGACGCACAACTGGTGATGGGGGCCCTCGGGGAATGGATCGCGCGACCCGGCGCGCAGCTGTCCGCCGTGCGGTCGGCGGTCACCGAGGTGGCCACCAATTCCGGACAGCTGCTCGAGGTGGGTCGCCGGTTCACCGCCGCCGCGAGGACCTTCGCGCGGGGTGCGGCACCGTCCAGCCCGCTGAACACGAAGGTGTCGCGCAACCGCCGGTTCACTGTGGCCCGCGCAAAGCTGGAGGACTACCGCAACCTACGGGCTCGCTACGACTGCGACGTCAACGACGTCGTCCTGGCGGTGATCGCGGGAGCGCTGCGCAACTGGCTGCTGTCTCGAGGGGAGCCGGTCGCGCCGACGACCACGGTGCGGGCGATGGCGCCGATGTCGGTCTATCCGGACGAGGAACTGGACTCGTCGGGACCCGGCCAGGCGATCAGCGAGGTGGCGCCCTTCCTTCTGGATCTGCCGGTGGGGGAGGGCAACGCGGTTGTGCGGCTATCGCAGATCGCTCACATGACCGAGTCGCACCCGACGGCCAGGAGCCTCGTCGATGCGAGGACCATCGTCACGCTGTCGGGCTTCGCGCCACCAACGTTGCACGCCATGGGAATTCGGGTCGCCACCACGTTCCCGGCCAGACAGTTCAACCTGTTGATCACCAACGTCCCGGGTGCTCAGAAGCAGATGTACATCGCGGGCACCAAGCTGCTGGAGACGTATGCGGTGCCACCGCTGCTGGACAGCCAGGTGCTGGCGATCGGCGTCACGTCCTACAACGGGATGCTGTATTTCGGCATCAACGCCGACCGCGACGCAATGAGCGATGTCGACGTCCTGCCTGCCCTGCTGCGGGAAGCTCTCGACGAATTGCTGGAAGCCGCTCAGTAACACGATCGTTGGGTTTCCAGGGCTTGACGCGCACCGACCCGCTGATGGGTCGGCGCCGGTATGCCGCCGAGGCGGTGGACAGCGCGGTGGTGCACGGTGTGAGTGCGCACGGCGATGACTACATGATCTCCGTCGAGAGGGATCCCGACTCCGACCGCTAACCTCGCCTCGTGCGTGTCTATGTGCCTGCGACCCTGGCAATGCTGTCCAAGCTCGTCGCCGACCGTTCGGTCAGCCCCGTCAACGGCACGGCGTTCGCGGTGACCCCTGCGCTGCGCGAGTCGTACTCCGAGGGCGACGACGACGAACTGAACGAGGTGGCGTTGCGCGAGGCGGCGCTGGCGTCGGTGCGGCTGCTGGCGGGCGCTGCCGACGAGGGATCTGCCCCTGATGTCGCCGGCCAAGCGGATTCGGCTGCCCTCCCGGTCCGACGCGCGGTGCTGGTCGCCGAGGTCGACGACGTGACAGTCCGGCCGGACCTCGATGACGCCGTGGTGCGGCTGTCCGGACCGGTCAACTACGACCAGGTGGTGGCGGCCTATGTCGACAATCAGGCCGCTGAGACGGCGGTACTGGCCGCGGTCGACGCGGTCGACGCCGCGGATCTGGGGGATGAGGACGCCGAACTGACCGTCGGGGATGCTCAAGATCACGATCTGGCGTGGTATGCCACGCAGGAACTGCCGTTTCTGCTGGATCTGCTGTAATTCCGACTGGATACGGGAGCGTAGGTTACGGTACCGTAGGTTCGTGGCCAAGAACACCATCAAAATCTCGGCCAATGTCGCCGACACCATGCGCCCGAAGATCGCCGGGGCCAAGGAGCGACCGGGCTGGCACGCCCTGCGCACCATCGCCGGACGCATCACTACCCCGCTGTTGCCCGACGACTACCTGAAGCTCGCCAACCCGCTGTGGTCGGCTCGTGAGCTGCGAGGTCGGGTGCTCGAGGTCCGCCGCGAGACCGAGGACTCCGCGACCTTGGTCATCAAGCCCGGCTGGGGCTTCTCCTTCGACTATCGGCCAGGTCAGTACGTCGGCATCGGACTGCTGATGGACGGGAGATGGCGATGGAGGTCGTACTCGCTCACCTCGAGCCCGGTCAAAGGCGCTCGCATCATCACGATCACTGTCAAGGCGATGCCCGAGGGCTTCCTGTCGACGCACCTCGTCGGCGGGGTGGAACCTGGCACGATCGTGCGACTGGCCGCACCGCAGGGCAATTTCGTCATGCCCGACCCGGCACCGGCATCCGTGCTGTTCCTCACCGGCGGTTCCGGCATCACCCCGGTGATGTCGATGCTGCGCACGCTGTCGCGTCGCGATCAGATCGCCGACATCGTTCACTTGCACTCCGCGCCAACGGAATCCGGCCTCCTCTTCGCGACCGAACTTGCCGAGCTACAGCGCAGCCATCCGGGTTACCGGCTGCGCACCCGCCTGACACGCGAGCACGGCCGCCTCGACCTGTCGCGGCTTGACGACGAGGTGCCGGACTGGCGCGATCGCCATACCTGGGCATGCGGCCCGGAGGGAATGCTGACCGCCGCCGAGCTCGCGTGGTCTGCGGCGGGTGTCGCCCACCGTTTGCATCAGGAGCGGTTTGCGGCGACGAGGGCCGCCGTGCACGGGCAGGGCGGAACGGTGGAATTCGCCAGAAGCGGGAAGTCGGTCACAGTGGACGCCGCAACGCCGCTCATGGAAGCCGGAGAGAACGCCGGGATCCGGATGCCGTTCGGCTGCCGGATGGGCATCTGCCAGTCCTGCGTCGTCGGACTGCTCGACGGGCACGTGCGGGACCTGCGGTCAGGCGTCGAACACGAGCCCGGCAGCCGGGTACAGACATGCATTTCCGCAGCTTCCGGCGATTGTGTGCTTGATGCCTGACGGCGCGAGGTGCAGGACACCAGAGATTTACTGACTGGTAACCTACGAAGCCGTAGGTTACGGTAGCGTAGGTCACGAAGGAAGGAGTTGAACGATGGCTATCACAGACGTTCCAGAATTCGCGCACTTGACCGACGCGGACATCGAGCAGCTCGCCGTCGAGCTGGACGCAATTCGGCAGGACATCGAAGACTCTCGCGGAGAGCGCGACGCGCGCTACATCCGCCGCACGATCGCCGCTCAGCGGGCCCTCGAGGTCGCGGGCAGGCTCATGCTGACCGCCAGCTCCAAGCGCTCTGCCTGGTGGGCAGGCACTGTCACGCTCGGCGTCTCCAAGATCATCGAGAACATGGAGATCGGCCACAACGTCATGCACGGCCAGTGGGACTGGATGAACGATCCGGAGATCCACTCGTCGACATGGGAGTGGGACATGAGCGGCGCCGCGAAGCACTGGCGGTTCACTCACAACTTCATGCACCACAAGTACACCAACATCCTGGGCATGGACGACGACGTGGGCTACGGGGTCATCCGGGTCACCCGCGACGCGAAGTGGAAGCCGTTCAACCTCTACGGCAACCTGCTCTTCAACACGCTGCTCGCGATCGGGTTCGAGTGGGGCGTCGGACTGCAGCACCTCGAGCTCGGCAAGATCTTCAAGGGCCGCGACGACCGCGCCGGCACCATGAAGCGCGTGCGCGAGTTCGGTGTGAAGGCCGGCCACCAGGTGGCCAAGGATTACGTGGCCTACCCGGCGCTGACGTCCTTGTCGCCCGGCGCGACGTTCTCCTCGACGCTCAAGGCCAATGCGGTGGCCAACGTCATCCGCAACGTGTGGGCCAACGCGGTCATCTTCTGCGGCCACTTCCCCGACGGCGCCGAGAAGTTCACCAAGACAGACATGGTCGGCGAAACCAAGGGCGAGTGGTACCTGCGCCAGATGCTCGGCAGCGCCAACTTCGAGAACGGACCGGCGCTGCGGTTCATGAGCGGCAACCTGTGCCACCAGATCGAGCACCACCTGTATCCGGACCTGCCGAGCAACCGGCTTTACGAGATCTCGTTCCGGGTGCGCGAGCTGTGCGACAAGTACGACCTCACGTACACCACGGGTTCTTTCCTTGTGCAGTACGGCAAGACATGGCGCACGATCGCCAAGCTGTCGCTGCCGGACAGGTTTCTGAGCGACACCCGCGACGATGCGCCGGAGACCCGCAGCGAGCGGATGTTCGATGGGCTCGAGCCAGCGCAGCGCCGCGGGCTCAAGTCGGCCATCGCGGCCGTGCGTGAGCGCCGTCGGGAGAAGCGGGCGGAGCGGCAGACGCCGCGCGCGGCTTAGAAAACTGGACCAGCGCGTTACAGTTGGTCCGTGTCGTCGCAAGGTGGCCGCGGGGCCGGCAAGCTCGGCAAGCCGAGGCTGACGTCCCGCGGAGCCGCGACCCGCAACCGGATCGTGCTGGCGGCTGCGGAGCTCATGCATGTGAAGGGCGTCGCGACGACGACCATCGACGAGGTGCTCGCGGCGAGCGCGACCAGCAAGTCGCAGTTCTATCAGCACTTCGACGACAAGTCCGAGCTTGTCTACGTGGTCATCACACTGCGGGCCGACGAGATCCTGTCCTGGCAGCGGCTGAGGCTGGAGAAGGTCGACTCGCTACGCGGACTTCACCAGTGGCGCGACGCGATGGTGCAGCGCTGCGTGCTGCGGCGGGGGTTGTGGGGGTGCGAGTTGGGTTCGCTGGCCGCCGAACTTTCCGACACCGACGACCGGGCCAGGGCATCGCTGGCCGAACACTTCGCCGACTGGCGGTCGATTATTGCCTCCGCGCTTCTGCGGATGCGGGACAAGGGCGTGCTGCGCTCCGACATCGACGCCCCCGCGCTCGCGACTGGCCTGCTGGCGGCCGTCGAGGGTGGCTACCTGCTGTCGCAGACCGCGCACGACCCCCGGTTGATGCAGACCTCCTTGAATGCCGCGATCGCCCATATCATGTCGTTCGCCACGGACAGCGACGAGCGGGCCAGTCGGTAACTGGCCCGCTCGGTCCGCTTCGTCAGTTGTCGCCAGGGGGCGCGGTCGGCGCGGGCGGCGCCTTGACATCAGGCGAGAACGGATTGGGTCCGTTCGGATCGAGCCGCGGCGCCTTCTCGGTCGGCTCCGCGGGTGCCGACGACGACGGAGTCGTGGCAGTCGTTGTGGTGGTTGAGGTTTCGGAAGGAGCCTCTTTCTCCTCGCTACCACACGCGGTCAGCGCACCCATCGAGATGATGGCAGCGATTCCGAGCGAGGCGGCGACGCGTCGGGTCAGCCGGCCTGTCTTCATGATGCAGTCCTGTTCGTAGCACGGAAGAACCTGGGCACGAACTGAACTATATCGTCCAGTTTAGCTGCCAGTCAATGGGATTATCTGCGTAAATAAGACTAGGCAGTCCAACACGGTCGGGAGTGTCAGCTGGGGATGTAGTCGAACTGGTCCGGGTTGGGGCCCCGACGGCCCTTCTCGCCCTTGTCCAGCTCGGTGAGCGCGTCCATGTCGTCCGGGCTCAGCTCGAAGTCGAAGATCTCGAGGTTCTCCTTGATGCGCTCCGGGGTCACCGACTTGGGGAACACGATGTCACCGCGCTGGATGTGCCAGCGCAGCACCACCTGGGCGGGCGACTTGCCCGTCCCGTTCGCGACCCCCTCGACGACCTGGTCGTCGAGCACAGCGCCCTGCGCGATCGGTGACCACGCCTCGGTGACGATGCCGTGCTTCTGTCCGTATGCGCGTACTTCCTCGTTGCCGAAGTACGGGTGCACCTCGATCTGGTTGACCGCGGGTACGGTGTCGGTTTCCTTGGCCAGTCGCTCGAGGTGGCCCACCTGGAAGTTCGACACCCCGATGCTGCGGGCGCGGCCGTCGCGCTTGAACTCCTCGAGCGTCTGCCAGGTCGACACGAAGTCGCCGTCGTACAGGGTCGGCAGCGGCCAATGGATCAGGAAGAGGTCCACGTAGTCGAAGCCGAGCTCCGACAGCGTGCGGTCGAACGCACGCCGGGCGTCATCGGGCTTGTGGAGGCCGTTGTTGAGCTTGCTGGTGATGCACACCTCGCCGCGGTCGATGCCCGCGTCCCGGATGCCCTGCCCGACGCCCGCCTCGTTCTGGTACATCTCGGCGGTGTCGATGTGGCGGTAGCCGAACTCGAGCGCCTTCTTGACCGCTTCGGCTGTCTCACCAGGGTCGATCTGGAATACGCCGAACCCGAGTTGCGGGATCGTGGCGCCGTCGTTCAGTTCGATCTTGGGTACGTGGCTCACGGGTGATCCTCCTTCGACGTCAGCCTGCCCGGTGGGCGAAACAGTCAAACGCCGGCGACTGGTGATTTATGTCCTCCGATCGGGGGACACCGAGTTCCTCCGGTACACCGCCCGATCGCCCGACAGACCTGGCGCGGCTGACCGGGCAGTCTTGAGTCATCACCGGAACAGACCGGTAGACAAACGAAAACACAATGCACAGAGGAGAACTCAAATGATCAAGAACGTCTTCGCCCGCTATCTGGTCCTGCTGGCCGTCGGCGGCAGCCTGCTCGGTGCAGCGGCCGTCGGCCTGGCAGGCACGGCCGGGGCGACCACGAGCGTCCCGAGCGGCCCCGGCTACTCCTACGCCCCGAGCGTCAAGGCCAAGCCGGCACCCGAGCAGAAACCGGGCTGGCACAACCACCACGGTGTCTGGCACGTCAACCACTCCAACGGCAGGTGAACCCGACATCCGAGAGCCCTCCCCGTCCGGGAGGGCTCTTCGGTGTCCGATTGGGCCTCTCGTAACCGGGTATGTGCGTGCCGACGGCAGCGTCGCAGACAACGAGCGGGAGGAAACGAGCGATGGGATTCCCCGAGCAGCAGCAGAAGCCACCAGGAGTTCAGTCGGCCATGGACCCGGTTCCCGACTGTGGAGAAAAGAGCTACCGAGGATTTGGCCGACTGCGTGGGAAGCGCGCCATCATCACCGGCGGCGACAGCGGCATCGGGCGTGCGGTCGCTATCGCCTACGCGCGAGAAGGCGCCGACGTGCTGATCGCCTACCTCAGCGAGGACTCCGACGCCAAGGAGGTCGCCCAACTCGTCGAGGACGCGGGGCAACGCTGTGTACTGGTCGCCGGTGACCTCTCCGACCCGGCGCACTGCCGGGAGGTGGTGGACCGCGCCGCTGCGGAGTTCGGCGGGATCGACATCCTCGTCAGCAATGCCGCGTACCAGATGACACACGAAAGCCTCGACGAGATCAGCGACGAGGAATGGGACTACACGTTCCGGCTGAACGTCGGCGCCTACTTCTATCTCCTGAAGGCGGCACTGCCGCACATGGGCGCCGGGGCGTCGGTGATCGGCAGTTCCTCGGTCAACTCCGATATGCCGTCGCCCACGCTTGCGCCGTACGCGGCCACCAAGGCGGCCATCGCGAACTTCTCCGCCAGCCTTGCGCAGTTGTTGGGGGAGAAGGGCATTCGGGTCAACAGTGTGGCCCCCGGACCGATCTGGACGCCTCTGATCCCGGCGACGATGCCGGAGGAGAAGGTCGCCTCGTTCGGCGAGAACACGCCGCTGGGTCGGGCCGGGCAGCCCGCGGAACTGGCACCGGTGTACGTCATGTTGGCCTCGGACGAAGCCAGTTATGTCTCGGGTGCGCGCGTAGCCGTCACGGGCGGCAGGCCGGTCCTCTAGTCCTCCCGCAATGCCGCGAGCAGGCGCCTGGCCGCCGCGACCCGGTCGGCCGCGGGCCCGGTCAGCGTGTCGAGCGCGCACTCGGGATCGGCGGGCGGGCCGAGGTGGCCGCACCCGCGGGGGCAGTCGGTGATGGCCTCGGCGAGATCAGAGAAGGCAAGCAGCACGTCATCGGGCGCTATATGGGCCAGCCCGAAGGAGCGGATGCCGGGCGTGTCGACGACCCAGCCGGAGCCGTCGAGCGGTAGCGCCACCGACTGAGTCGACGTGTGGCGGCCCTTGCCGACCCCGGAGACTTCGCCGATGGCCCGATCCGCCTTCGGCACCAGGCGGTTCACCAAGGTGGATTTTCCGACGCCCGAATGGCCGAGCAGGACGGTCACTTTGCCGGAAAGCAGCGGTGCCACGGCGTCGAGCGGATCGTCACGGCCTGCGGTCTCGACCCTCAGGTCGAGGTCGGCGAACTGGGCGGCGAACGGCTCAGCGGGGGCGAGGTCCGTCTTGGTCAGGCACAGAATCGGCGTCAGGCCGCCTGCGTAGGCCGCGATCAGTGCGCGCTCGACCAGACCGGTGCGCGGCGGTGGATCGGCCAGCGCGACGACGATCAGCAGCTGATCGGCGTTGGCGACCACGACCCGCTCCGTGGGGTCGGTGTCGTCGGCGGTGCGTCGCAACACGGTTCGCCGTTCCCCGCGACGCACGATCCGGGCCAGCGTGTCGGTCCGACCGGACAGGTCGCCGACTATGTCGACGTCGTCTCCGACGACGATCGGGGTTCGGCCCAGTTCACGGGCGCGCATCGCGGTCACTCGGCGGGCCGGGTCGCGACCGAGTGCGCATCCCCAGCGGCCACGATCGACCGTCACCACCATGGCTTCCTTGGCGTCGGCGTGATCGGGGCGGGTCTTGGTGCGCGGCCGCGACCCCCGACCCGGCCGAATGCGGACGTCGGACTCGTCGTAGGAACGTGTAGTCATGCCGAAGGCATTGTCGACTGACCTGCCAGCATGTCGGCCCACATTTGCGGGAAATCCGGCAGTGTCTTCGACGTGGTGGCGATGTCCTCCACCTCGACACCGGGCACCCGCAGCCCGACGATCGCACCTGCCGTCGCCATCCGATGATCGGCGTAGGACCGCCACCGCCCGCCGTGTAGCGGCGTCGCCGTGATGACGAGGCCGTCGGGTACCTCCTCGCACTGCCCGCCAAGGCCATTGATATCCGCGGACAGCGCGGCGAGGCGGTCGGTCTCATGGCCGCGCAGATGCGCGATGCCTGTCAGCTTCGACACCGACGCGGGAGCGGCCAGCGCGGCGAGGGCCGCCACCGCAGGCGCCAGTTCGCCGACGTCGTGAAGGTCGACCTGGAAGCCGCCATACGTCTTGGCGCCCTGCACCTCGAGATAGGAACTGCCTTGCTGCACAACCGAACCCAAGTTCTCCAGAATGGAGAGGATGGCGTCGGCCGGCTGGATACTCGCAGCGGGCCATCCCGCGATGCGCACGATCCCGCCGCTGGCCACCGCGGCGGCCAGGAACGGCACCGCATTGGACAGGTCGGGCTCGATCACCCAGTTCCCGGCGGCGATGGGGCCTGGGGAGACCCGCCACCGGTTGGGCCGGGAATCGTCGACCTCCACGCCCGCCTCACGCAGCATCGCCACCGTCATCGCCACGTGCGGAGCCGACGGCACCGACTCGCCGGTGTGCACGATGGTCAGCCCCTCGGTGAAACACGCGCCCGACAACAGCAGCCCCGACACGAATTGCGACGACGCCGACGCGTCGATCTCCGCCGTCCCGCCCGCGACCGAACCGCTTCCGCGCACCGAGAACGGAAGGCCGTCGCCGTCGATGTGCACGCCGAGCCTGCGCAGCCCGTTCAGCAGCGGCGCGATCGGGCGGGCGCGCGCCTGCTCGTCGCCGTCGAACACCACCGTCTCGGTGGACAGTGCGGCTACCGAAGGAACGAAGCGCAGCACGGTGCCTGCCAGCCCGCAGTTGACGATGGCTCCCTGGGCGGGTGCGATCCGGCCGCTGACGGTCAGCTCGGTGTCGTCGCCATCGACGGTGACGCCAAGGGTGCGCACCGCGCCGATCATCAAGTCCGTGTCGCGGCTGCGCAGCGCGCCGCTGATCGTCGACGTCCCCTGTGAGGTGGCCAGCGCGGCGAGCACGAGAGCCCGATTGGTGAGCGACTTGGAACCGGGCACCGCCACCGTCGCGTGCACGGGACCCGCGGTCGTCGGCGCCTGCCACACGTTCTCATGCTCTCCCCCTACCCTTCGGGTGGGAGGTGCCCCCGCGCGTTTGCGGTTCATCACGGCCCTATCCTGCCCTGTCGCTGCTTTCTGCCACCATGGAGATATGTGTGGGCGATTCGCGGTGACCACCGATCCGGCGCTGCTGGCCGAGAAGATCCAGGCCATCGATGAGAGCGTGGCGGCGGTGAAAGGCAAGGACGCAGGCGGCCCGAACTACAACGTGGCGCCGACCACGACGATCGCCACGGTGGTGAAGCGGCACACCGAGCCCGATGACGAGTCGACGCGGCGGATCCGGTCGATGCGCTGGGGCCTGGTGCCGCCGTGGGCCAAGGAGGCCGCCGACGGCATGCCAGACACCAAGGGCCCGCTGCTGATCAACGCGCGCTCTGAGAAGGTCACCACCTCGCCCGCGTTCCGCAACTCGGCGAAGAACAAGCGATGCCTTGTCCCGATGGATGGCTGGTACGAGTGGCAAAAAAAGGGCGACGCAAAAGGCCCGAAAACTCCTTACTACATGTACGGCGGCGACGGTGAGCCGCTGTTCATGGCGGGACTGTGGTCGACATGGCGACCGAAGGGTGCGCCGAAGGACAGCGCCCCGCTGCTGAGCGCCACGATCATCACCACCGACGCCGCAGGCCCGCTCGCCGAGATCCACGACCGGATGCCGCTGACCATCAGCGCGGGCGACTGGGACCGGTGGCTCGACCCCGACGCGCCCGTCGACGAGGGGCTGCTGCGCGGACACGGCGACCTGGACCGCATCGAGATCCGCGAGGTCTCGCGGCTGGTGAACAGCATCCGCAACAACGGGCCCGAGCTGATCGAGCCCGCCGAGCAGCAACCCGAGCAAGCCACGCTGCTGTAGGCGTCACCGCCGCAGCGCCGTCACCACCACGTACGGGGCGTCGTAGGTGACGGTGCCGTCGGCGTCGAGACAACGCCGGAACTCGCTCTCGAAGGCGGCAAGCAGGCGCTCGCGCGTGGTGTCGTCGTCGATGCCTGCCAGCATCGACACGTGAATAGGGGATTCGCGCATCACCCACTTCATCGCATCGTCGAGGGAGCCCAATTGCCATGTGTGAAAACGTGATTCGATGGCGAGGTCGTCGAAATCGGCCGCCAGCCGGTCGCTGACGGTGTTCGGTTCGCCCCACTGGTCGGGCGAGTATTCGGAGTTCTGCGGCGGCTCGAGCACCTCGAGGACCGGCCTGAAGAACGGGTTGCCCGGTTCGCGCACCCATGACGAGAACCCGAGAACGCCTTGCGGTTTGAGCAGTCGGGCGATTTCGGCGATCTGCTTGGCCGGCTCGACGAAGATGATGCCCATATTGGACACGACTGCGTCGAACGAACCGCTTGGCAGCCCGGTGTCGGCGGCGTCGCCGGTCACCCAGGTCACGGAATGTCCCGCCCGCTCGGCCTTCTCGGTGCCGATCGCGATCAGCTCGGGTGTGATGTCGACCGCTGTCACGCGGGCACCCGCGGCCGCCGCAGCCAGCGCCGCACTTCCAGTCCCGCACGCCAGGTCGACCACCTCGTCGAACTCGCCGCGCTGCTTCGCGGCGGCGACGACCTCGGCGGCGATCGGCGCTATCCGGTCGCCGACGGCGTCGTAACGACCAGCTGACCAAACGCTCGGCGTGGACACCGGCTCAGCGTGTCACGATGTCGGGGTGGACGAGATGGCCGGGTTCCCGATCACCGCGAGGGATCTTCCGCGTCCGGTGACGTTCGACCAGTACTGGGCTGACGTGACCTTCGTGCACTGGCCGGTGCGTCCCGAGGCCGTCGAGCATCTGTATCCGGCCCGCACGTGGCCCGACGTCTTCGACGGCGCGACGTACGTCGGCTTGATCCCGTTCACGATGCGGCGCACGGCGGTGGGGAAGGGACTGCCGCTGCCGTACTTCGGCACCTTCCACGAGACCAACGTGCGGCTGTACTCAACCGACGCGGGAGGCCGTCACGGCGTGCTGTTCCGCTCGCTGGAGACGGCAAGGCTTGCGGTGGTGCCCGTCGTGCGCATCGCGATGGGCGTGCCCTACACGTGGGCCCGGATGCGCATCGACCGATCCGGCGACCGAATTCGCTATGAGAGCGTGCGCCGATGGCCGCAGCGCGGTCTGCGCAGCCGGCTGACGGTGCGCGTGGGCGCCGAGATCGAGCCGACCCCGCTTGAGGTGTGGCTGACCGCGCGGTGGGGCGCCCACACCCGCAAGGCGGGCCGGACGTGGTGGTCGCCCAACGAGCACTGCACGTGGCCGTTGCGGTCGGCCGAGATCCTCGAATGCGACGACGAACTCGTGGCCGCGGCGGGGGTGGAACCGGCAGGCGATCGGATGCGGGCGTTGTTCTCGCCGGGCGTGCACGCGCGGTTCGGGCGTCCATCTCGGGTGAAGTAGGGAAATACGCGCAATCGCGGCACCGGGTGAGGGACGCTTGCGCACATGACTGATCTGCACAGCAAGCCGCAGCTCGCCCTGCGAGAGCTCGGCATCACACCGAAGGGTGGCCGCAAATGAAGTGTCAGGCAGCGATTCTGCGGGGCATCGGCTCGAACTGGGAGGTTCAGGAGATCACGCTCGACCCGCCGCGCGAGGGTGAGGTGCTGGTGAAGATGGCCGTCGCCGGCGTCTGCCACTCCGACGACCACTATTCGACCGGCGACGGGGTGATGTCGGATCAGCTCGGCGCGATGACCGAGGCGATGGGCGGCACCGTGCCGGACTTGTTTCCGATGCTCGGCGGCCACGAAGGCGCAGGCTTCGTCGAGGAAGTCGGTCCTGGCGTTCGGTCGGTGCGACCGGGCGACCGTGTCTCGTTCTCGTTCATCCCGGCCTGTGGTCGGTGCCGCTGGTGTGTCTCGGGCATGACTTACCTGTGCGACAACGGCGCCATGATCCTCGACAAGAACATGGTCACCGACGGCACGTCGCGCCGCCACGTCGGCGGCGAGGACCTCACTGCGATGACACAGCTCGGCACGTTCGCCGAATACGCCGTTCTCGCAGAGGAATCCGTCATCAAGATCGACGAGTCGATCCCGTTGGAGGCTGCCTCGCTGGTGTCATGCGGAGTAACGACCGGCTGGGGTTCGGCGACTGTGGGCGTCGGGACGCAGCCGGGTGACACCGTCGTGATCATCGGCACCGGCGGGGTGGGGATCAACGCCGTGCAGGGTGCCCGCGCAGCCGGCGCACGTGCCGTCATCGCCGTCGATCCCGTTGAGTTCAAGCGGGACTCGGCGAAGTTCTTCGGAGCCACCGAAACCGCAGCCTCTGCCGAGGAGGCGATCCCGATGGTCCAGGAGTTGACGGCGGGCGTGATGGCCGACCGGGTGGTGCTGACGCCGAGCGTGCTTCCCGCCGAACTTCTGGCGCCGGCGATGATGTTGACCCGCAAGGGCGGGACGTGTCTGATGACGGCGATTCCGAAAATCGACGTGAACATCGTGCCGCTGGTTCTCATCGACTTCATCCAGTCCAGCAAGACGCTCAAGGGCCTCCTGTACGGCGGGATGAACCCCCGCGCGAGCATGCCCATGCTGTTGTCGATGTACCGCAGCGGCAACCTCAAGCTCGACGAGTTGATCACGAAGCGCTACCGGCTCGATCAGATCAACGACGCCTTCACCGACATGCGGGAGGGTCGCAACATCCGCGGCATCATCGAATTCGACTAGGGGCCGCTGTATCCGGGCGGGTTCGGGGTGTCGACCCACAGGTCCACGCCGAGCTCGGAGCCGGGCACGCAGTCGTAGATCGACAGGTCGGTGACGCCGGACTCCAGGAGCACGTCCTCGCACAGCAGCGCCTTGCCGGTGTACTCCCGCGCCGGCTTGTTGAGCACCGCGTACGCGGCGTCGGCGTACACGTCGGGCTTGCGTGCGCGGCCCATCGCCTCGTCGCCGCCGAGCAGGTTCTGCACAGCCGCCGTCGCAACCAGAGTGCGCGGCCACAGCGTGTTCGACGCGACGCCGTCGGCGCGCAGTTCCTCGGCCAGCGCCAACGCGCACAACGACATCCCGTACTTGGCCATCATGTATGCGGTGGGCTTTAGCCACTCGGGTTCCAGCCGAACCGGCGGCGACAGCGTGAGAATGTGCGGGTTGTCGCGGCCCACCAGGTGCGGGATGCAGGCCTGGCTGACGGCGTAGGTGCCGCGCACCTGGATGCCGTTCATCAGGTCGAACCGCTTGAGCGACACCTCGGTCGTCGATCCGAGGTTGATCGCCGATGCGTTGTTCACGCAGATGTCGATGCCGCCGAACTGTTCGACGGTCTTGGCCACCGCATCGGCCACCGAGTCGCCGTCGCGGATATCGCCGACGATCGGCAGCGCCTGCCCGCCCGCCTCCTCGAGTTCCTTGGCGGCGGTATAGACCGTGCCGGGCAGCTTGGGGTGGGGTTCGGCGGTCTTGGCGATCAACGCGATGTTGGCGCCATCGGCGGCGGCTTTCTTGGCGATCGCGAGGCCGATGCCCCGACTCGCACCCGAGATGAACATGGTCTTACCGGCAAGCGTCATGGCCTCACCCTAAACCCCGCGAAATGGCATTCCAGCAGGTCCTTACTCGCACTTTCGCTGCTGGAATGCCATTTCGCGGAAAGCTAGACCGCGCGGATATCGGCGGTCGCCCGCGCTGCACAACACCCGGTCCCACCGCAACGCCGAGGCGTCGACGACCGTCGGCAGCGGGTTGCGCTGGCCGAAGGGTGAGATACCGCCGATCACCTAGCCGGATGAGCGTTCGGCGGAGGCGCGCTCGGCCATCGTCGCCTTGGCCACGCCCAGCGCCGCCGCGGCGGCCTTGAGCGAGAGCTGGTAGGGAACCGGCAGCACGGCGACCGCCAGCCTGTTCTTCGGCAGCGCGACGACCAACGTCTTGAAGATCTGCTCCGGATCGACGCCTGCGACACCGGCGAGCTCGTTGACGGCTTCGTCGCCGAACGACTCGATGTGCGGGTCGTGGTGGTATCGCAGCACCTCGTGCGGGATGTGCGCGGTCAGCAACGCGGTGATCGCCGGGGTCGCAGCACGGGCCACGACGCCAGCCTAGAGCCGACGCGGACGCCGGTAACGGACGTGGCACGGGGAACACCTCGGCCATACCCGCTGTTGATGGGGTTGAACATGGCCGCAGCCCGGCCGGCGACGGAAGAGATGTCGACCTCAACCTCTAGGATCGAAGAAGGGGGTACCTCGGTGCCAACGATGGCCATTGACGGCCCGGGGCGTCAGGTGCATGTGCTTGACGTGATCGGTGGCGCCTCGACGGAAGGGACGGTGTTCCCCACGATGACCGACATGGACGGCTCTGGGCCGGACAACGCCCCGTCGACGTCGGCGCCGGTGAGGGCCGAAGAGAGCGACGCAGAGCTGACCGCGCGCTTCGAGCGCGACGCCATTCCGCTTCTCGACCAGCTCTACGGCGGTGCGCTGCGCATGACGCGCAATCCGGCGGACGCAGAGGATCTACTGCAGGAAACCATGGTCAAGGCCTACGCGGGTTTCCGCTCGTTTCGCGAGGGGACCAATCTCAAGGCTTGGCTGTACCGGATCCTGACCAACACCTACATCAACAGCTATCGCAAGAAACAGCGTCAGCCCGCGGAGTATCCGACCGAGGAGATCACCGACTGGCAGCTGGCGTCCAACGCCGAGCATTCCTCGACCGGACTGCGGTCGGCCGAGGTGGAGGCGCTGGAGGCGCTGCCCGACAACGAGATCAAGGAAGCCCTGCAGGCGCTGCCCGAGGAGTTCCGGATGGCGGTCTACTACGCAGACGTCGAGGGCTTCCCGTACAAGGAGATCGCCCAGATCATGGACACGCCCATCGGCACGGTGATGTCCCGGCTGCACCGGGGCAGGCGTCAACTACGCGAGTTACTGGCCGACGTGGCCAAGGATCGTGGTTTCATTCGGGGACAGCTCGACACCCCCGAGGAGGTGTCCTCATGAGTAGCGACGAGCGCTGGACGCCGCCCATCGGCCCAGTGGACCCCGAGCACCCCGACTGCGCGGCGGTCATCGCCGAGGTATGGACGCTGCTCGACGGCGAATGCACGCCCGAGAGCCGCGACAAGCTCGCGCACCATCTCGAGGAATGCCCGGCCTGCCTGCGCCATTACGGTGTCGAGGAGCGGGTCAAGAACCTGATCGCCAGCAAGTGCGGCGGGGAGAAGGCGCCCGAGAGCCTGGTTCAGCGGCTGCGCATCGAGATCAGCCGCACCACGATCAGCCGCGGCTAGCGCACCGACTTCGAACCGGCGTTGGGCCGCTTGCCGTGATTGGCCTTCGAGTGCTTACGGTCACGCTTCTTGCGGCCACGCTTGGCCATCGTTCTACCTCCGTGTGATCAGGGGTTTGTGGTGCCCGCGTGCGCGGGCGCGATGACACCAGTGTCTCATGAGCCACTGAGGAGGCTGCGCCGCATGCGGTTGTGGTTCGATAGAGCGGCAGGCAGCGCCGAAGTGAATGAGGTGAAGATGGCCGAGGATGTTCGCGCCGAGATCGTGGCCAGCGTGCTCGAGGTCGTGGTGAACGAGGGCGATCAGATCGGCGAGGGCGACACCCTGGTGCTGCTGGAGTCGATGAAGATGGAGATCCCGGTGCTCGCCGAAGTCGCCGGCACGATCAGCAAGGTGAGCGTGTCGGTCGGCGATGTCATCCAGGCCGGTGACCTCATCGCGGTGATCAGCTAGCTTCGGCGTCGTCCTAGGGCCCGATGTCTACCCTCGGTGACCTGCTCGCCGAGCACACCATGCTGCCCGGTAATGCCGTCGACCATCTGCACGCCGTGGTCGGCGAGTGGCAACTGCTGGCCGACCTCTCGTTCGCCGACTACCTGATGTGGGTGCAACGCGACGACGGGATGCTGGTCTGTGTGGCGCAGTGCAGGCCGAACACCGCGCCCACCGTGCTGCTGACCGACGCCGTGGGCACCCTCGCCGACGCCGGGCACGCACCGCTCGTCGCCGCGGCCTTCGAGTCGGGCGCAATCGGTCGGGAAAGCGCAGAGGGACAAGCTAAATCAGTAGAACAGGGCGAGCTTTCCCGCGAGGCGGTGCCGGTCCGCTGCGACCGTGACGTGGTGGCTGTCCTCACCCACCAGACGGCGTTCGCCGCGCGCAAGGCTAGCCCGCTCGAACGCGCGTACCTCGACTGTGCGCGGGACCTCCTGCACATGCTGTCGGAGGGCACCTTTCCCAATGTCGAGAATCTGTCCATCTCGCGCTCCAGCCCACGAGTGGGCGACGGGTTCATCCGGCTCGACGTCGCCGGAGTCGTGGTTTTCGCCAGCCCCAACGCGTTGTCGGCCTATCACCGCATGGGCCTGACCGCGGAGCTGGAGGGACAGAACCTCCTCGCGGTCACTCGACCGCTCATTTCCGACCCTTTCGAGGCGCAGGAATTGGCCGAACACGTGCGGCGCTCTCTCATCGGCGGGTCCAGCATGCGAATGGAGGTCGATGCGGGCGGCGCCGCGGTGCTGCTGCGGACACTTCCTTTGGTGGTGCACGGAGAAGCGGTCGGCGCGGCGGTGCTCATTCGCGACGTCACCGAGATCAAGCGACGCGACCGCGCACTGCTGTCGAAGGACGCCACCATCCGCGAGATCCATCACCGGGTGAAGAACAACTTGCAGACGGTGGCTTCCCTGCTGCGGTTGCAGGCCCGGCGCACCAACAACGCCGAGGGCCGTGAGGCGTTGATCGAATCCGTCCGCCGGGTGTCATCGATCGCGATGGTGCACGACGCGCTGTCGATGTCGGTGGACGAAGAGGTCAACCTCGACGACGTTGTCGACCGGATCATGCCGATGATGAATGACGTTGCCACCGTTGAGACTCCGATACGTGTCAGCCGGGTGGGTGATCTCGGTGTGCTCGACGCCGACCGGGCCACCGCGCTGATCATGGTGATCACCGAGCTGGTGCAGAACGCCATCGAGCACGCCTTCGACTCGACCACCGCCACCGGCTGTGTGACGATTCGCGCGGAGCGGTCGGCGCGCTGGCTCGACCTCGTCGTGCACGACGACGGCCGCGGCCTTCCCGAGGGGTTCAGCCTGGAGAAGGCCGACCGGCTCGGCCTGCAGATCGTGCGGACGCTGGTATCGGCGGAACTGGACGGCTCACTCGGGATGCACGCCTCGCCCGACGGGGGGACAGACGTGGTGTTGCGGGTGCCGATCGGCAGGCGACCGCGGCTGGCGCAGTAGATCCGCGTTTACGCGAATTGGCTTGCGTTTGCGCAATTAGGACAAATTGCATTTGCACACAGTTACGGCCCCGACATTTCGTCGAGGCCGTATCTGAAGCGATCGTGGCGTGGCTAGACGCCGGTGCGAGCCTTGGTGCGTGCGTTGCGCCGCTTGAGCGCGCGCCGCTCGTCCTCGCTCATTCCGCCCCACACGCCGGCATCCTGGCCGGAGTCCAATGCCCAGGTCAGGCACTCGGTCGTGACGGGGCAGCGGTTGCATACGAGCTTTGCGTCGGCGATCTGCGCAAGAGCCGGACCGCTGTTTCCCACCGGGAAGAACAGTTCGGGATCCTCGTCGCGACAGACGGCCTTGTGGCGCCAATCCATGGTTCTAACTCTCCTCACTATGTGCGCAGCGGGGCGCACGAGCTTTTCTTCGGCTGTTAACGCGCGCGAACAAATTGTTTCTGCACTGTTGCTTACTCCGATATTCCCACACGCTGAACAGGTGTCAATACCGTTCGGTAACTCGTGGGCTATCTCACTACCCGGCACTGTTCGCAATAGCCTCATTCGTTTGTACTACACTCAACCCACTTACGCCCTCGACAAGCCGCACTGCGGGTCTTTACGCAGATCAGAGGCTTTCAGCGGGTGGCGCGACCACTCCGAGAGCCTGCGGGACCGCGCGAAAGGTCATATCTTCGCGCAGCCCGAGGTAATCCCCGTCGATCTGGCATGCCACAGGCGTGTCCGCGGTCACCCTGACCCACGGCAGGTCGTCGTCGCGGATGAGGTGTCTCGTGCGGATCTTCGCCTTCTGCGACAGCATCTGCCGGACCAGACGCAGGCTGGACCACACGTTCATGCTGGTCGTGGCGAAGACGCCGACGCCCGTCTCGAACGTGGTGTTCGGGTTCGTCCACACCGGCCTGGTATTGGCGTACGTCCACGGGCTGGCGTTCGACACGAACGCGAAATGCACGCCCGATACCGGGTCGCCGTCGGGTAGGTGCAGCGTCAGCGTCGGCTCCCTGCGTGCGCTGGCCAGCACTTCGCGCACGGCGACGCGGATGTAGCGCGACGCGGTGACCGTGCGGCCTTTGTCCCGCTGGGCCTCCACGGCCGCGACGACGGCGCCGTCGACTCCAAGGCCCGCGGTGAACACACCCCACCGCTCGCCGCAGTCCATCAGCCCGATCCGTCGCCAGCATCTGGTTCTGCGGTGCTCGGTGAGCAGGTCGATGAGCTGGTTGGTGGCCTCGATGGGGTCGGGGCTGATGCCCAGCGCGCGGGCGAACACGTTGGCAGAGCCGCCCGGCACCACTCCGACGGCCGGCGCGTCGGCGCGCGGAACATCGCTGCATTCGCCGAGAACACCGTTGACGACTTCGTTCACCGTTCCGTCGCCGCCGTGCACGATCAGCAGGTCGATGCCGTCGCGCGCGGCGTCGCGGGCGATGTCGACGGCGTGCCCACGGCTGTCGGTGTGGGCGACGGTCAGCTTCACCCTGCTCTCCAGCGCGTGGGCGAGCAGGTCGCGACCGGCGGCCGTGGTCGACGTCGCATTGGGGTTGACGATCAGCACCGCGCGCACGACACAAGAGCCTATCTGCGAGCCTCTAGGCTGCACTCGTGACGGTTCCATCGCCGACCCCGGTTCGGCAGGCGGCCGCGCTCGTCGCGCTCGAGGGAGCCGCGGGTCTGCTCGCCGCGGTCGTCTACGTCCTCAGCGGGTTCGGCGGCAGCGACGATCCGGGGATGAACAAGTTCGGCACGGCGGCCTGGTTCGCGATCATCGGCGGCGCCGTGCTCGCGGCGGCCTTGGCGCTGTGGACCGGTCGCCGGTGGGGCCGTGGTGTCGCGGTGTTCGCCCAGCTGCTGCTGTTGCCGATGTCGTGGTACATCGCCGTTGGCTCCCATCAGTGGCTTTACGGCATCCCGGTCGGGATCGTCGCACTCGTGGTGCTGGCGCTGCTGTTCAGCCCGTCAACGGTGCAGTGGCTCGGCTCTCAGGACTCCGACGACGCGAGTGCGGACAGCTCAGGGCCCGACACCCGGTAGGTGATCCAGTCGCTCTGCTGACGCCCGCCGACGGCGTCGTAGAGAGCGATGGCGTTGACATTCCAGTCCAGCACCGCCCAGGTCAGCCTGGTGTAGCCGTTCTCGACGCACTCGCGCGCCAACGTCGACAGCATCACCCTGGCCAACCCGTGTCTGCGGAACTGCGGGCGAACGAACAGGTCTTCGAGATAAATGCCTGCCACGCCGTCCCACGTCGAGAAGTTGCGGAACCACAGTGCGCCTGCCGCGGCTTCGCCGTCCACCTCGGCGATGTGCCCGTTCACAGTCGGCGAATCAGCGAAAAGAGCGGTGCGCAACTGACTTTCGGTCACCGTGCACTCCTGGCCCGCCCGCTCGAAATCGGCGAGTTCGTGGATCATCGCCGTCAGTTCGGTCTCGTCGCCGGGTTCCGCACGCCGGATGATCATGTCTGCGCCTCCAAAGCGGAGAGAATCGTGGTGAATTTCGTTGTGGTCTCGTCGACTTCGTCGTCGGGGTCGGACTCGGCGACGATTCCGCCGCCCGCGTGGGCGAGGGCGGTGCGGCGGTCAGCCGACAACTGTGCGCCGCGGATCGACACCACCCAGCGCCCGTCGCCGCGCTGATCACACCATCCCACCGCGCCCGCATAGAACCCGCGGTCGCCCTCGAGCTCGCGGATCAGGGCCGCCGCGACACCGGCAGGCGACCCGCCGACCGCCGGGGTCGGATGCACGGCGATGGCGAGATCCAAAGCAGTGACCGACTTTTCGCGAAGGCGCCCACTGATCGGCGTCGACAGGTGCCAGAGCGCGGCGGTACGGCTCAGCTGAGGCGTCGGCGGAATCTGCAAGTCGACGCACAGCGGATCGAGCGCCTTGCGCATCGCGTCGACCACCAGTTCGTGCTCGTGGCGATTCTTGGCCGACGCGGCGAGCGCCTCACCGCCGGCCCGGTCCGCGTCGGGGTCGAGCGATCGTGGGGCCGAGCCGGCGAACGGAGCGCACATCACGCGGTCGCCGTGGCGGGCCACCAGCAGTTCGGGGCTGGCGCCCACCAGCACGGTGCCGGAGTACTCGGTGCCCGCCGACGTCAGATCGACGAGGTAGGCGTTGGTCGTCGGGTCGGCGCCGACGAGGCGGTCGACGATCGTGCGTGCATCGAGCGGTCCCTGGGCGGCCAGTCGCAGTGCGCGGGCCAGCACCACCTTGTGCAGACCGCTGGCCGGATCCCGCAGCCGCTGCAACGCGGCGGCGATCCTGGCGCGATGCTCGTCGGGCTCGGGCAGGGTCTCGACGACTCGCACCCCGGGGAGCGGCCGCAGCGGCCACTTCGGCAGCGCGTCGAGGAAGGACACGTCCTGCGGTCGGATCAGCGCCGCAGGCCGAGACATGTCAAACGGCAGGGCGCCCACGATGATCGGGGTGCTGTGTGACGTCAGCGACGTCCGTGCATCGGCGATCGACTTGTATGAGGTGTGCACCCCATCGGCGACGACGGCGCTGCCGCCGGCGGCAAGGACGAACGTCGGCTCGCGGGTCACGTGAACACGGTCGGGTGCGGATATCCGGTCAGGCCGAGGGCGTTGAGCTGGCGGACGCCGTGCTCGAATCCGCAGACGGCGGCCGACCCGGCAGCCATCGCGAACCGGATTCCCTCATAAACGGGCGACTCGACCCAGCGTGTGACGACGGCGCGGGAGAAGTGCCCGTGCCCGACGAACACCACGTCGCGGGTCTGCATGTGCTCCAGCGCGATATCGATCGCCCGGTCGGCGCGTTCGCACACCGCCGCCGTCGTCTCACCGCCGGGACAGCCGTGTGTCCACACCAGCCAGTTAGGCACCGCCTTGCGGATCTCCTGAGTCGTCGTGCCCTCGTAGTCGCCGTAGTCCCACTCGCTGATCAGCGGGTTGACATCGTCGACGGTGAGGCCCGCGAGCTCGGCGGTCACCAGAGCGCGTGTCCGCGGACTGCTGATGATGTAGGGGTTGTCCAGGTTCAACTGGGCGATCGTCTCGCCCGCCGCTTTCGCCTGACCGCGACCGGTCTCGGTCAATTCCAGGTCGGTGCGACTGGTGTGCTTGCCGCTGCGGGACCATTCGGTCTCGCCATGTCGCAGCAGAAGCAGCCGGTGCTGCTCGACGGTCACCCCGCCGATTCTGCCCCACGTGGGGCGCGGTCGTATGTACCCGTGCTTGGATGTACACCGTGACGCGAGTACTTGCGGTCGCCAATCAAAAGGGTGGGGTAGCCAAGACGACGACGGTGGCGTCGTTGGGTGCGGCGATGACGGAGATGGGTCGGCGGGTGTTGCTCGTCGACCTCGATCCGCAGGGCTGTCTGACGTTTTCGCTCGGCCAGGACCCCGACAAGCTGGTGGTGTCCATCCACGAGGTCCTCCTCGGCGAGGTGGAGCCGTCGGCGGCGTTGGTGGCCACGGCCGAGGGAATGATGCTGCTTCCTGCCAACATCGACCTGGCGGGCGCCGAGGCGATGCTGCTGATGAGGGCGGGTCGCGAATACGCGCTCAAGCGCGCGCTCACCAAGGTCGGCGGTGACTTCGATGTGGTGATCATCGACTGCCCGCCGTCGCTCGGCGTGCTGACCCTCAACGGGTTGACCGCCGCCGACGATGTGATCGTGCCGCTGCAGTGCGAGACGTTGGCGCACCGCGGAGTGGGCCAGTTCCTGCGAACGATCACCGACGTCCAGCAGATCACCAACGCCGACCTGACGCTGCTCGGCGCGCTTCCCACGCTCTACGACTCGCGCACCACGCACAGCCGCGACGTGCTACTCGACGTCGCCGACCGCTACGAGATGCCGGTGCTGGCGCCGCCGATCCCGCGCACCGTGCGGTTCGCCGAGGCCACCGCTTCGGGTGCCTCGGTACTGGCGGGCAAGAAGAACAAGGGCTCCTCGGCCTACCGGGACCTGGCGGAGGCTCTGCTGACGCACTGGAAGTCGGGCAAGGAGCTGGCGACGTTCGCGCCGGAGGTCTAGGCGCCCAATGCGGACAGCGTGCCGCCGCGCTGCTCGAGCACGACCGAGCCTGCGACGCCGGGCACCACCGCGGATTGTGAAGGCTCGCGCCGCACCGGGATGAAGCGTTCGTTGACTCCGGTCATCGGGTTGTAGACGCCGACACCGTCGCTGACCGGGATGAGCAGCCGACCGGCCATCACCGTGCCGGGGCCGATCGGAAGGTGCGTGCCGACCGGGCCGACCGTGTAGCGGTACTGCATACCGCTGGCGGAGAACACCAGAACCGCGTCGCCGGTCCACCACGTGACCAGGTCACCCGGCCGGGTCGCGGCGGCATCGGCCGACACCGGTTTCGGCAGGGGCAGGTCGACCGTCGTCGATCCGGTCTCGTCGATGACTCTCAGCGACGGTCGCGGGGTCGGAAGATAGACCGCAGTGTTGGTTTCGGATACCGCGACGACCCGTGCCCCGGAGCCCTCCTTGACGTCGGTCAGGGGCACGTACTTGAGGTCGGGGGTGTCCTCCTCCTTTGCGGGCCGCAACACCGTCAGCCGCAGGTCGGGCTGGTTCGGGCAGGCTTCGAGCACCGACACCGCCGACGTGCTGGCCGCCGTAGAGGTCAGTGTGCACAGTACGCGTCCCGGCACGCCGGGCTTGATCTTCGCGTCGAGTGCGCCGTAGCTGACCATCCGGACCATGTCGGAGCGCCACAGCTCGAGTCTGGTGTCGCCTGCCGCGAGCACGCTGGTGCCGTCGGTGGACAGCGCGACCTCTTTGTCGGAGTAGGCGGTGCGGCTGGGGCCCCGCATGCCGGTCTGCCCGTCGATGGTGCTCACCTGGCCGCATCCCCGGCTGTCGGGGTAGACCGCGACCGCGGAGTTGTATACCGAGGTGACACCGCACAGCTCGAGGTCGCGGGCATAGCTCCACAGCACCGAGCCCGTCGCCGGATCGCGCCCGTCGACTTCGCGACCGTCGCCGGTGACCACGCTGCCGCCCGCTAGCACCGGCGCCGTCGTCTTCGGGCTGGGTGCGGTCCATAGTTCCCGCAGGGATGAGGGAACGACTTTCGCGGGTGCGAGGGTTTTCACCGGCGCTGCCGCCGGCCTGCTGATGGTGGCCCTGGCATCGCTGGTCCACCAGATCAGCGCGGCGACGACGGCGACCGTCATGGCGATCGCCGCGGCCGCCAGCAGGTCGGCCCGGGTGCGCCGCTCGGGTTTGACCATCGGCTGGCGGGACCTCGTCAGTTGGCGGTGGCCGCGCTGGCCTTGCGCGGACGGCGGCGGCGCCTACGGGCGGGCTGTTCACCGTCGGCGGCCTTGGGATCACCGCTGTCGGACGTCTCGGCGGGCTTGTCGCCGTCGGGGTGGCTGCCCACCGGCTGACCGCCGCGTGTGCGGCGGCGCGACTTGGTGCGGGCGCGGGCGGGCGCCTCGGCGGCATCGCGGGGGGGCCGCTTGCCGGCCTTCGCCGGTTGCGCCGGACCGATCCTGCCCATCGCGTCGCTCGGGATGTCCAGCTCCTCGTACAAATGCGGTGAGCTGGAATAGGTTTCGGCCGGATCCGGGTGGCCGAGGCCGAGTGCCTTGTTGATCATCTCCCAGCGTGCCAGCTCATCCCAGTCGATCAGGGTGACCGCGACGCCGCTCTTACCGGCGCGGCCGGTGCGGCCGATGCGATGCACGTAGGCCTGTTCGTCCTCGGGGATCTGATAGTTGATGACGTGGGTGACGTCGTCGATGTCGATGCCGCGGGCGGCCACATCAGTGGCCACGAGCACGTCGATCTCGCCGGCGCGGAAGGCCTTGAGCGCCTTCTCGCGGGCGCTCTGGTTCAGGTCGCCGTGCACGGCGCCGACCTTGAAGCCGCGCTCGCCCAGCTCGTCGGACACCTTCTGCGCGGTGCGCTTGGTGCGGGTGAAGACCATCGTGGCGCCGCGACCGCGGGCCTGCAGTAGCCGGCTGACCATTTCGACCTTGTCCAACGCGTGGGCGCGGTAGGCGAACTGGTCGGTGGTGGTGTGCACGGCCGACGACGCAGCCGACTCGGCGCGGATGTGCGTCGGCTGGTTCATGAAGCTGCGGGCCAGCGTGATGATCGGGTCGGGCATCGTCGCCGAGAACAGCATCGCCTGGCGCGTATCCGGGGTCAGGCGGAGGATGCGCTCGATATCGGGCAGGAAGCCGAGGTCGAGCATCTCGTCGGCCTCGTCGAGCACCAGCACGGCGATCCCGCCGAGTTGAAGGTGACCCTGCTGCGCCAGGTCGAGCAGGCGTCCCGGGGTTCCGACGACGACGTCGGCGCCCGCGCGCAGGGCATCGATCTGCGGCTCGTAGGCACGTCCGCCGTAGATCGAGACGACCGACAGCTTGCGGTCGCCCGCGGTGAGGTACCTCGCGGCCCCGGCGAGGTCGTTGTAGACCTGCAGGCAGAGTTCTCGGGTGGGCACCACGATGAGGGCGCGCGGCGCGCCGGTAAGCGGCCGTTCCGGGTCGCTGGTGATCTCCTGCAGCAGCGGCACGCCGAAGGCGAGGGTCTTGCCCATACCGGTTCGCGCCTGCCCGATGAGGTCGTCGCCGGCAAGCGCCAGCGGAAGGGTCAGTTCCTGAATGGCAAAGGTGTGTTCCTTGCCGTCTTCGGCAAGTGCGCGGACTATTTCGTCACGGACGCCGAGTTTGGCAAATGATGGGTTGAGTGCGGTCATGCGAGGTAGGCAGAGCCTTTCCGGTCAGTTTTCTCGTCGGTCAATGTTCGCGTCCAGCGCGCAACAGCATGACGAGAAAACTTCGCGGGGCCCTGCGCTGCGGTAGGCGGGCCGGCTGCGTGCACGCACATTTCTTTCGGTAGCGACTCGGTTGTTGACGCCACTGCCGTTGACCATGATACCGGTCGGGTTTGCCCTGCGTGCACCGCGGCGGGCGACGTCTACAGTTGGGCGCATGAGTTCGACGCAGCCTGCGGCATCCTCGGCGCACATCGCCACCTCGGCGACGTCAGGCGTGTCGGCCGACCATCCCGGCGTCAACGAGCTGTTCGCGCTGCTGGCGTACGGCGAGGTGGCCGCGTTCTACCGGCTCACCGACGAGGCGCGGATGGCCCCCAACCTGCTGGGGCGCATCAACATGGCCAGCATGGCGGCAGCCGAGATGAACCACTACGAGCTGCTGCGCGAAGCGCTGGAGAAACGCGGCATCGACGTCGTCCCCGCGATGACGCGCTACGCCCCCGCGCTGGAGAACTACCACCGGCTGACGACGCCGAGCACGTGGCTGGAGGCGCTGGTGAAGACCTACATCGGTGACGCGCTGGCCGCCGACTTCTACCTCGAGATCGCCGACGTGCTGCCCGACGAGGTCGCCGACGTGGTGCGCTCGGTGCTGTCGGAGACCGGGCACAGCCAGTTCGTCGTCGCCGAGGTGCGGGCCGCGGTGACCGGCAGCCAGCGGCAGCGCCACCGGCTCGCGCTGTGGTCGCGCAGGCTGCTCGGGGAGGCCATCACCCAGGCCCAGTACGTGCTCGCCGATCGCGACGAGCTCGTCGACCTCGTGGTCTCGGGCACCCAGGGGCTCGGCCAGCTGACCGACTTCTTCGAGCGCGTTCAGCACACCCACAGCACCCGGATGCAGGAGCTGGGTCTGGCCTGACCCGGCTCAGCGGGTGCAGTTGGCGATGATCGTGTTGCTGCTCTGCGCCGCCAGCGTGGCACCCGCGCCGTCGGTGATCGCGCAGTTCAGCTGGCCGGCAACGCTGGTCGCGGTCACCGAGCTGAGCTCGACGCCGGGGTCGAGGGTCACCTGCTTGGTCCACGGCAGCCCGACGTTGACGTCGGTCTGCAGCGCGCCCTGCTGGTCGGTGTAGATGATCGTCACCAAGTCGAACAGCTGGCGGGTGCCCGTCACCGTGTAGGTGATCGTGCGCGGGTCGGCCGCGGGCGGCGGCACGGCTTCCGTCGGCTCCGCGATCGCGCTCGGCGGCGCGGCGGTCGGGGTCGGAGTCACGCTGGTGACGGTCTCGGGCGGTAGCGCCGTGGCCGACGGTCGTCTCGGGGAGGGCGCAGCGCTCGGATACGGGGCCGCCTCGCTGGGCTCCGAGGACACCGTGGCCGATGTGGTGCCGCTGTCCCCGCCGGACAGGATCATCATGGTGCCCGCGACGGCGATGAGAAGCACGATGCCCGCGACGCTGGCCACCCACAGCCACTTGCGGTCGTCCTGCTCGGTGTAGAAGCGGACGTCGTCGTCGTAGTCGTCGTCGTGCTCGTAGTCGGCGTAAGCGTCGTAGTCCTCGACGTCGGAGAACTCGTCGGCGCCGCCGTCGCGGTCGTGGCTGTGTTCGGTGACCCCAGCGGTCATCCAGGGGGAAGAAGGCCTGTTCATGGGCGTAATCCTCGTGAGTTCGAGTGATGCAGGCCTGATGCTATCGAGGCAGAAGTGACAGATGAGGTCTAGCGGCCAGCGTGTTGATAACGGTCCGGACTCAGTTCACTCTTGCGGGTCCACTAGCCTTTGGTAGAAGACGGCGCACGACGGCAGACGACTTTGGAAAGGGTGCAGCGTGGAGGTCAAGATCGGTGTCACGGACAGCCCGCGCGAGCTCAGTTTCAACAGCGCGCAGACGCCCACCGAGGTGGAGAAGGAGATCTCCGACGCGCTGGCCAACGACTCGGGTGTGCTGGCGCTGACCGACGAAAAGGGCCGCCGTTTCATCGTGCAGGCGGCCAAGATCGCCTACGTCGAGATCGGCGCCGCCGACGTGCGCAGGGTGGGCTTCGGGGTCGGAGTCGTCGGCGCGGAGGCCGTCAAGAACGGGTGAGCGGCACGTGCGACAGTCCGCCCCAGGCGAACGCGACGGTGCCGTTGACCGCGTCGTCCTTGGAGATCGGCCGGTCGTTGTTCAACCAGTAGCGCGCGGAGTCCACGCTGACCGCCACCAACCCGACCGCGATCATCCTCGCGCGGTGCGCCTCCAGCCCGGAGTCGCGGCTGATCAGGTCGAACACCGCGTCGGTGCAGGACTCGGTGGCCACCTTCACCTGGGCCGCCACCTGAGGTTCGGTCACGTAGTCGTTCTCGAAGATCAGCCGATAACCCTGGCCGTCGTGCTCGATGAAGTCGAAGAACGCCTGCACGGCCGCGCGGAGCCGTTGGCGGTTGTCTGTGGTGGTGCGCAGCGCTTGGCGCACACCGGAGACCAGGTTGTCGACGTGCTGGGCCAGCACCGCCAGGTACAGCTCCAGCTTCGATGAGAAATGTTGGTAGAGAACGGGTTTGCTGACACCCGCGCGGTCGGCGATTTCGTCCATTCCCGCTGCGTGATAGCCGCGGTCGACGAAAACCTCGCTGGCAGCACCGAGTAACTGTCCGCGGCGCTCGTCACGGGGCAGCCGACTGCCACGTCGATTGGTGGCAGAGCCGCCACCCCTCGATTCGGTGGCATTGGCGAGATCGCTCATCAGTTCCTCTATCTGGATCGTTGCACTGACAGTACTACCCGTTCGCGGCGCTACGCGTCAGGACGGCTCGCACTCCGTCGTCGGTTGTCGGCGGTGGCGCGTCAGAAGTGCGAGGAGCACCGTCTATGCCATCCTGTTTCGGTGACCTACGAGCCGGGGCGTCGCACGCGGAGCGCCGGAGGCCAACGGCGTCGCGACCCGGAATCGCCCGGGGGTCGAGTTCCGGTTCTGCGCGACCAGTGGCGTGAGCCCCTGCGCGCCCAGCGCGACCCCCTCGCGGAAAGCACCGGCCGGCCCAGATCGAACCGGGAGCAGCGGCGCCGGTGGCGCAAGCAGACCTGGCTCGGCCGGTTCGTCTCCACCTACGGCTGGCGGGCCTACGCGCTGCCTGCGCTGGTCGCGCTGACGGTGTGGGTGGTCTGGTCGACGGTGTCGGGTACCAACGGGTCCGGCGCCGAGCAGGACCAGGGACCTGCGCAGGGCCCCCCGACCATCGGCGGGTCCGGCACCGCGATACTCGGCGCCCCGCCCAAGGGGTTGACCCAGTTCGACGCCAACCTGCCTACCGGCATCCTGCCCGACGGCGGGCCCTACACCGAGGCGGGCGCCAAGACGTGGCGCGTCGTCCCCGGTTCGGAACCCAAGGTTGGGCAGGGCACCACCAAAACCTTCACCTACACCGTGGAGGTGGAGGACGGCGTCGACACCACCACCTTCGGCGGCGACGACAACTTCGCCAGGATGGTCACCGAGACGTTGGGCAATCCGAAGAGCTGGACGCACAATCCGCAATTCGCCTTCACCCGGGTCGACTCGACTTTTGCCGGCCAGCCGGACTTCCGCGTGTCGCTCACCTCACCGATGACGTTGCGGGAGGGCTGCGGATATGAGATTCCGATCGAGACGTCCTGCTACAACCCGAACTACGCGGACGGGCAGCCGAGGGTGTTCCTCAACGAGGCTCGCTGGGTCCGGGGCGCGGTGCCCTTCCAGGGCGATGTGGGCGCCTACCGTCAGTACCTCATCAACCACGAGGTCGGCCACGCCATCGGGTATCAGCGTCACGAGCCGTGCGTAGAGAACGGCCAGCTGGCTCCGGTGATGATGCAGCAGACGTTCTCCACGAGCGACAACGACAACGCGCGCTTCGACCCCGAGTGGGTCAAGGCCGACGGCAAGGCGTGCAAGCCCAACCCCTGGCCGTATCCCATCCCGTAACACCCTCGCGCGCGCCCGGGAAGCTCCCGGCGGTGATTGCCGTTGGTCTGGGTAACTGCTGAGATGGAATGCAGCCCCCGACGTCGAATCGAGGAGGGTAATCCGTGTCCACACCGTTGCCGCCGCTGGTAGCGCCCGCGCCTGAGCTGACGCGCGAAGAGGTCGCGCGCTACAGCCGCCACCTGATCATCCCCGACCTGGGCCTTGACGGTCAGAAGCGGCTGAAGAACGCGCGCGTGCTCGTCATCGGCGCGGGTGGGCTGGGCTCTCCGACGCTGCTGTACCTGGCGGCCGCGGGTGTGGGAACCATTGGGATCGTCGAGTTCGACGTCGTCGATGAATCCAATCTGCAGCGTCAGATCATCCACGGGCAGTCCGATATCGGGCGGTCCAAGGCCGAGAGCGCGCGCGACTCGATCAAGGAGGTCAACCCGCTGGTCGACGTTCGACTTCATGAGTTCAGGCTCGAGCCCGACAACGCGGTCGAGCTGTTCGAGGCCTACGACCTGATCCTCGACGGCACCGACAACTTCGCCACCCGTTACCTGGTGAACGACGCCGCCGTGCTGGCAGGCAAGCCGTACGTGTGGGGTTCGATTTACCGCTTCGAAGGCCAGGTGTCGGTGTTCTGGGAGGACGCGCCCGACGGACTCGGCCTGAACTACCGCGACCTGTACCCGGAGCCGCCGCCGCCGGGCATGGTGCCGTCGTGCGCGGAAGGCGGTGTCCTCGGCATCCTGTGCGCGTCGATCGCCTCGGTGATGGGCACAGAAGCGATCAAGCTGATCACCGGCATCGGGGAACCGCTGCTGGGCAGGCTGATGGTGTACGACGCGCTCGACATGACCTACCGCACCATCAAGATCCGCAAGGACCCGGCGACCCCGAAGATCACCGAGCTGATCGACTACGAGGAGTTCTGCGGCGTGGTGTCCGACGCCGCCGCGGAGGCTGTCGCCGAATCGACCGTCACGCCGCGCGAGCTGCGCGACATGATCGACTCCGGCAAGCCGCTGTCGTTGATCGACGTCCGTGAACAGGTGGAGTGGGACATCAACCGCATCGAAGGCGCGCAGCTGATACCCAAGGGTGAATTCGAATCGGGGGAGGCGCTGGCCAAGCTGCAGGTGGACCGCACCCCGGTGTTCTACTGCAAGACGGGCGTGCGCTCGGCCGAGGTGCTCGCGATCGCCAAGAAGGCCGGGTTCTCCGACGCCCTGCACGTGCAGGGCGGAATTGTCGCGTGGGGCAACCAGCTCGAGCCCGACATGGTGATGTACTAACGCGAACTAACGCGTCAATATCGATCTCGACACAGCTGGTCAGCGAAACCTTTCGAGCGCGCGGCGACGGTAGCCTGACGCTGTGACCGAAGAACGCCCGCCAGACCACGTGCTGGCGGCATTCGGCGTCAGTGGCCTGGGTCCCGTCGCGCTCGGCGTCGGCTGGGAGGGCGGCTGGCGGTGCGGCGAAGTGGTGTTGTCCATGGTTGCCGACCACGCCCGCGCCGCCTGGTCGGCGAAGGTCCGCGAGACGCTGTTCGTCGACGGTGTCCGGCTCGCCAGGCCTGTTCGATCGACCGACGGCCGCTTCGTCGTCGCGGGCTGGCGTGCGGACACGTTCGTCACGGGCACGCCCGAACCCCGCCACGACGAGGTCGTCTCGTCCGCGGTGCGCCTGCATGAAGCGACGGCCAAGCTCGAGCGTCCCCGGTTCTTGACCCAGCCGCCCGTCGCGCCGTGGTCCGACGTCGATGTCTTCGTCGCCGCCGACCGCGCGGCGTGGGAGGAGCGACCGCTGCAGTCGCTGCCGCCGGACGCTCAGGTTTCCCCGGGTTCAGCCGACGGTCAGCGGTCGATCGATTTGATCAACCAGCTCGCCGGGCTGCGCAAGCCGACGAAGAGTCCCCACCAGCTTGTGCACGGCGACCTCTACGGCACAGTGCTTTTCGCCGGGACGGCAGCGCCGGGAATCACCGACATCACGCCGTACTGGCGGCCTGCCTCATGGGCGGCTGGGGTGGTCGTCGTCGACGCGCTGTCGTGGGGTGAGGCCGACGACGGACTGGTCGAACGGTGGGCGCCGTTGCCCGAGTGGCCCCAGATGTTGTTGCGCGCGTTGATGTTCAGGCTGGCCGTCCACGCCCTGCATCCGCGCTCGACGGCAGCGGCGTTCCCGGGGCTGGCACGCACCGCCGCGCTGGTGCGCCAGCTGCTCTGAATCAGAACGCGTGGCGCACGTCGGCGAGCCCTATTCGACCGTCGTCGGCGAGCACCCCTTCGGCGCGCAACAATTCGAGCTGACGCGTGGTGAGGTGCGGCGCAGGGCGCCCTGAAGCCCGGATCACCCGGTGCCACGGCAGATCCGCCGAATCCGTACGCATGATCCAGGCCACGATCCGTGGGCTGGAAAGCCCTGCCGCCGCGGCGATGTCGCCATAGGTCGAGACCCGACCGGGCGGAATCGACGCCACCAACGCGCGGACTGTCTCCACCTGTTCCTCGGTGATGGCGGCCATGGCTAGGCGTGTTCGAGCCGGTCCCGGATGAGCGCGGCCGTCTCGGCGGGCTTGGCTTGGGCGACCATGTGGTCGCTGTCGATGTCGACCAGCGAGAACCGAGGCCCCAGCTCCTCGGAGAGGGCGGCGATGAGTGCGTCGGTCACATACGGCGGGTGGGTGCGGGCGGCGCGCACCAGCGTCGTGCGTATTCCCTTGTGCGGCACGACGACATCACGCGCCAGCTCACTCCAGTAAGACATCATCGCGGGAATGCTGATCCGCCAGCCGCAGCGGCCGTCCGGCCGCTCGATCAAGTGCTCGTCGAGTTCGGCGTCCAGTTCGGCGCTGTCGACGTCGGCCCACGAGCCGTGCGCCTTCTCGTTGCGCGCCTCGTCACGGTCGAGGTAATACGGCGAAGCCATCATGTCGTCGGCGATGTTGGCCATCCAGGCGCCGTCGAGGCCGACGGCCGGGTCGAGAAGCACCAGCGATGCGACGAGCTCGGGGCGGGTGACGGCGAGCCTCAGCGCGACGGCACAGCCGAAGGAGTGGCCGACCACTACGACCGGACGCGTCGTCTCCCTGGCCAGCAGGACGGCGAGCGAAGCGACGTTGGCCTCCAACGTCCACGGCGCCTCCCACGACGACCTGCCGTGGCCCAGCAGGTCGGGGGCGAGGATCGAGAAGTTCGGCAGGTGTTGAGTCGCCAGCGTCCGCCACCGGAGGCCGTGTCCGGTGAGCCCGTGCACGGCCAACACCTGCGCCGGCTGGTCGGGACCGAAGCGGTGCACATTGAGGAACTGCGAATTGCTGGCCACGGCGTCGATGCTAAGGGCAGCCGCGCCGCGAACCCACTCCCACGCTAAATGTCGGACCCTCGTGGTGTCATGCCGTCATGTCCGCACCGCACATCGCTTCAGGCCCGACAACGTTGACCGACGCCGGCTTTCGCGGTGTCGTGCGCGTGCTCGGCGGCCCCGGCACCGGCAAGACCCGGGCATTGATCGAGACCGCGGCAGCGCGCATCGCCGACGGACTCGCACCGGAATCGGTGCTGCTGCTGACGGGTTCGGCGCGGCTGGGGACCCAGGCGCGCGCCGCCATCACCTCGGCGCTGCTGCGGGCGGGCAGCCGGATCGTCATCCGCGAACCGCTGGTCCGCACCGTCCACTCGTATGCCTTCGCGCTGCTGCGGCTCGCCGCCCAGCGCAACGGGGACCCGCCTCCGCGCCTCATCACCACAGCCGAGCAGGACGGCATCATTCGCGAACTCCTCGCCGGTGACCTCGAAGACGGCGACGCCGCCGCCGTCGCGTGGCCGCGCACGCTGCGGCAGGCACTGAGCACCGCCGGGTTCGCCACCGAGCTGCGCGACCTGCTGGCCCGCTGCACCGAGCGGGGCGTGGATCCGCTTGTGCTGCAACGGATCGGCCGGCTTTCCGGCCGCCCCGAGTGGTTGGCCGCAGGCCAGTTCGCGCAGCAGTACGAGCAGACGATGCTGCTGCGGTCGGCTGTGGGGATGGCCGCCCCGCAGGCCACCGTCCCCGCGCTCGGCGCGGCCGAACTCGTCGGCGCAGCGCTGGAAGCGTTCGCCGTGGACACCGACCTGCTGGCCGCCGAACGCGCCCGTATCAAACTGCTCCTGGTCGACGACGCCCAACACCTCGATCCGCAAGCCGCCAGGCTGGTGCGGGCGCTGGCGGCGGGCGCCGAGTTGACCGTCATCGCCGGTGATCCCAACCAATCGGTGTTCTCCTATCGGGGCGCCGACCCGGCGTTGCTGCACGGCGACGACGATCCGGTCATCACGCTCACCCAGTCGCACCGGTGCGCACCCGCGGTGGCACGCGCCATCACCGGCGTCGCGGCTCGGCTACCCGGCGCAGGGGCGGCACGGGAATTGGCCGGAACGGGTGCGGAGCCCGGCACGGTGTCGGTGCGGGTGGCGGCATCCGCGCACGCGGAAGCGGCGCTGATCGTCGACACACTGCGTCGGGCGCACCTTCTCGACGGAGTTCCGTGGGCACAGATGGCGGTGGTCGTCCGCTCGCTGCGGCACAGCGGCGCCGCGCTGAGCCGTGCGCTCACCGCAGGCGGGGTGCCGGTGCTCAGCCTGCCGTCGGGTGTGCCGGTCGCCGAACAGGCTGCGGCAAAGGCGATGCTGACGGTGCTCGCCGCCGTCGCCGACGGGCTCGACGGTGACCGCGCGCTGCAGCTGCTCACAGGTCCCATCGGCCGGGTGGACCCGGTGTCGTTGCGGCAACTGCGCAGGGCGTTGCGGCGAGCCGATCGGACCGAGCCTCCGCGCGACTTCGGCGATCTGCTGGTCGAGGCGCTCGAGTCGGAAAAGCACGTGATGACGGGCGATCTCGGCCGTCCGCTGCAGAGGGTGCGCGCCGTGTTGGCCGCAGCGCGGCGAACCGAGGCCGACGGTGCCGACCCGCGCTACACCCTGTGGCAGGCGTGGCACCGTTGCGGTCTTCAGAAGCGCTGGCTGGCGGCCAGTGAGCGGGGCGGCGCGGCAGGCGCCAGAGCCGGCACCGACCTGGACTCGGTCACCGCGCTGTTCGACGTGACGGAACAGTACGTGTCACGGACCGCGGGGGCGTCCCTTCGCGGTCTCGTCGAGCATGTCAGCGCGCTGGGCCCGGCGCCGGTGTCCGGTGACGTTGCAGCCGACGCCGACGGCGTCGCGCTGGTGAGTGCTCACGCGGCGCTCGAGAAAGAATGGGAAGTCGTAGTCATCGCGGGGCTCCAGGAAGGACTGTGGCCCAACACGACTCCGCGCGGAGGTGTGCTGGGTACTCAACATCTCGTCGACGTCCTCGACGGTGTTGCGGGTGACGACGCAACACGCGTGTCCCACCGCGCCCCGCTGCTCGCCGAGGAACGCAGGCTGCTGATCTCGGCTATGGGCCGTGCCCGCAACCGTCTGCTGGTGACCGCGGTCGACAGCGAATGCGGTGACGACTCGATGTTGCCGTCACCGTTTCACACCGAGCTCGCTCGGTTCGCGACCGATACCGACACCCACACCGCCGAACCCGTGCTCGCACCGCGAGTGCTCGCACCCGCGCCGCTGGTCGGCGCGCTTCGCTCAGTGCTCTGTGCGCCTGATGGAGCCGTCGAGGACACGGTGAGAACCTGTGCGGCAGCTCAACTGGCACGGTTGGCGGCCGCGGGCATCCCCGGCGCCGATCCCAGGCAGTGGTACGGCATGATCCCGCCGAGCAGCGACGATCCGCTGTGGTCGGGCGACGACCACGTGGTGCGGTTGTCACCGTCGACGCTGCAGACGCTGGCCGACTGCCCGTTGCGCTGGCTGCTCGAACGGCACGGCGGAAGCGACGGCCGCGACGTGCGCTCGGCGATCGGGTCGTTGGTGCACGCTCTGGTCGCCGACCCCGAGATGAACGAAGCGCGGATGGTCGCCGAGCTCGAAAGGCTCTGGCAGAAGGTGCCGTTCGAATCGACCTGGTATGCCGACAACGAACTGGCGCGACACAAGACGATGTTGTCCAGCTTCGCGCAGTGGCGGGAACAGACCCGGCACGAGCTCACCGAGGTGGGCAGGGAGGTCGACGTCGACGGCGTGCTGGACTGCGACGGCGCTGCGATACAGGTACGCGGCAGGCTCGACCGGCTCGAACGCGATTCCGAAGGCCGCCTGGTGGTCGTGGACCTCAAGACGGGGAAGTCACCGGTCAGCAAGGACGACGCGCAACATCACGCACAGCTGGCGATGTATCAGCTCGCCATCGCAGAAGGCGTTGTGCAGCAGGGACATTCGCCTGGCGGCGGTCGGCTGGTCTATCTCGGTAAACCCGTCGCGGCCGGCCCGACCGAGCGACAGCAGGATCCGATGACGGCCGACGCCCGCGGCCAGTGGCGCGAGCTGGTGGGCACGGCGGCCGCAGCGACGCGGGGCCCGCAATTCATGGCCCGCGTCAACGACGGCTGCGCGCACTGCCCGGTGCGCCAGAGTTGCCCTGCGCAGGCCCCTACCGACGGAACGGCGACATGGTGACCCCGACCTACAGTCCTGCGGAATTAGCCTCGGCCCTTGGCCTTTTCGCACCGACAGGCGAACAGGCGGCGGTGATCGCCGCACCGCCCGGGCCGCTGGTGGTGATCGCGGGCGCGGGCGCGGGCAAGACCGAGACGATGGCGGCGCGCGTGGTATGGCTGATTGCCAACGGCTACGCGACACCGGCTGAGGTGCTCGGGTTGACGTTCACCCGCAAGGCGGCGGGCCAACTGCTGCGTCGCGTCCGCTCCCGGCTGGCCCGGCTCGCCGGCGCGGGAATCGTACCCGGCGGACTCGACGTGGCCGACGATCCCGCGACCGTCAGCACCTACCACGCTTTTGCGGGCACGCTGCTGCGCGACTACGGACTTCTGCTTCCCGTCGAGCCCGACACCCGGCTGCTCAGCGAGACGGAGCTGTGGCAGTTGGCGTTTCGTGTCGTCACCGAATACCGCGGGGCGCTGGACACCGACAAGACGCCCGCCGCCGTCACCACCATGGTGCTGAGGCTGGCGGGCCAGCTGGCCGAGCACCTCGTCGACACCGAGCAGTTGACCGACACCCACGTCGAACTCGAGCGGCTCGTGCACACCCTGCCCGCGGGTCCCTACCAGCGCGACCGCGGGCCCAGCCAGTGGCTGCTGCGGATGCTCGCCACCCAGACCGAGCGCACCGTGCTGGTCCCCCTGATCGATGCCCTGCACCGCCGGATGCGCGCCGAGAAGGTGATGGACTTCGGCATGCAGATGGCGTCGGCCGCGCGGCTGGCGTCGACGTGCCCGCAGGTCGGCGAGCAGTTGCGGCAACGGTTTCGCGTCGTGCTGCTCGACGAGTACCAGGACACCGGCCACGCGCAGCGCATCGCGTTGTCCTCGTTGTTCGGCGGCGGTGTCGACGACAACCTCGCCCTCACCGCCGTGGGCGACCCGATCCAGTCGATCTACGGCTGGCGCGGGGCGTCGGCGACCAACCTGCCGCGGTTCGCCACCGACTTCCCGCTCGCCGACGGCACACCGGCGCCGACCCTGGAACTTCGCACCAGCTGGCGCAATCCGCCGCGGGCGCTGTATCTCGCCAACGCGGTGTCGGCCGAGGCCAGGCGCCGGTCGGTGGCGGTGCAGCCGCTGCGCCCCCGGCCCGGCGCTGAACCGGGTGCCATCTTGTGCGCGCTGCTGGGCGATGTCGAAGCCGAACGCGACTGGGTTGCCGATCACATCGCCCGCCGATACCGCGAGGCCCGCGACGCGGGCACGCCCGTGCCAACGGCGGCGGTGTTGGTGCGGCGCAACTCCGATTCGGCGCCGATGGCCGATGCGCTCACCGCTCGGGGTGTGCCCGTCGAGGTCGTCGGGCTGGCCGGGCTGCTCTCTGTGACCGAGGTCGCCGACGTGGTGGCGATGCTGCGCCTCGTCGCCGATCCGATGGCGGGCGCCGCCGCGATGCGGGTGCTCACCGGGCCGCGGTGGCAGCTCGGCGGCCACGACATCTCGGCGTTGTGGCGCCGCGCAGTCGAACTGGATCAGGTCGGCGGCCCGCGGGACCGTGCGTCCGCTGACGAGATCGTCGCCGAGGCCGCTCCCGACGCCGACACCGCCTGCCTGGCCGACGCGATCAGTGATCCGGGAGCGCGAGACGGCTTCTCGGCGCAGGGGTATCGGCGGATCGTCGCGCTCGGCCGGGAGCTGACGGGGCTGCGCGCGCACTTGACCCATTCGCTCCCCGACCTGGTCGCCGAGGTGCGGCGGGTGCTCGGCGTCGACGCCGAGGCCCGTGCCGCGCGACCGCCGACGGCGGGGTGCAGCGGCACCGAACACCTCGACGCCTTCGCCGATGTGGTGACCGACTTCGCGACCGTGCGGCCGGGCGCGACGATGTCGGATCTGCTGGCCTACCTGGACGCTGCGATGGTGGTGGAGAACGGCCTGGCGCCCGCCGAAGTCACCGTCGCGCACGACCGCGTGCAGATCCTCACCGTGCACGCCGCAAAGGGCCTGGAGTGGCAGCTGGTCGCGGTGCCGCACCTCAGTGGACGCGTCTTTCCCTCGACCGCGTCGATGCGGACGTGGCTGACCGACGCCGCCGACCTGCCGCCGCTGCTGCGCGGCGACCGCGCCACTGTCGGCGCACATGGGGTGCCGGTTCTGGACACCTCCGCCGTCTACGACCGAAAAGCATTGTCCAACAAGATCTACGAGCACAAGCGCAGCCTCGACCAGCGTCGAGTCGACGAGGAGCGCAGGTTGCTGTACGTGGCGCTCACCCGGGCGGAGGACACGCTGCTGCTGTCCGGGCACCACTGGGGGGCGTCGGAGGGTAAGCCACGGGGTCCCTCGGAGTTCCTCTGCGAGCTGAAGGACATCATCGACGGTTCGGCGGAGGCGGGCGAACTGTGCGGGGTGATCGAGTACTGGGCGCCCGCGCCTGCTGATGGCACGGCGAACCCGTTGCGGGACACCGTTACCGAGGCTCTGTGGCCCGCCGACCCCGCGGGCAGCCGGCGCGGCGACGTGGATCGTGGGGCGGCGCTGGTGGCCCAGGCGATGACGGGACGGCTCGAGACGCCCGCCGAGAACTCCGACGAGTGGTCCGCCGACGTCGACGCCCTGCTCGCCGAACGGGACCGGGTGGCGCCGCGACGGCCCGCGACGTTGCCTGCGGCGCTGTCGGTGAGCAGCCTCGTGGACATCGGCAAGGACCCCGACGCCGCGCTACGACGGCTGCGGCGCAGGCTGCCGGTGCGTCCGGATCCGCATGCCTTGCTGGGCACCGCATTTCACGATTGGGTGCAGCGGTTCTACGGCGCCGAGCGGTTGTTCGATCTGGACGACATCCCCGGCGCGGTCGACGGGCAACTGGCGCGTGAGGATTCGGAGAGCCTCGCCGAACTGCAGACGGCGTTCATGGCGTCGCCGTGGGCTGCCCGCACGCCTGTGGACGTCGAGGTGCCGTTCGACATGATGATCGGCGGCACGGTGGTGCGTGGTCGTATCGACGCGGTGTTCGAAGATGCCGACGGTGCAACCGTCGTGGACTGGAAGACCGGCGATCCGCCGGACACCGCGGAGGCCGAGCGCCATGCCGCCGTTCAGCTCGCCGTGTACCGGTTGGCCTGGGCGGCGCTGCGCGGCGTGCCCGTCGAGTCGGTTCGGGCGGCGTTCCACTACGTGCGGTACGGCCAGATCGTCGTGCCCGATTCGCTGCCGGAGTACGAGGATCTGGCGGCACTGCTGGAGTCGCCGGCCGCTTAGGACTCGCGGTAGATCTTCAGCGCCTGCATGATCATCGGGATCTGCAGCGGCAGCCGGGCGATCGCGCCGATCCGCATCGGCAGCGGCTTGTCCTTCCACAACCGGACCATGTTCACGTTGGCCGGGAGCACCGATACGAACAGCGCCACCGCGGCGAGCGCGCCGAGCTTGCGGGTCCGCGGCACCAGCAGCAATCCCCCGGTCACGATCTCGCCCACCCCGGAGGCGAGGGTGTAGAACCGTGCTTCACCCGGCAGTTCGGCCGGGACGATGGTGTCGAACGGTTTGGGGGCCGCGAAGTGCAGCACCCCCATGCCGACGAGCATCGCGCCCATCTTCGACGCGCGCGTTGGGTTGGCGATCTGCTGCAATTCGGCTGGGGGAGAGGTCATGATTACATAATGGCGTGCGCACCCGACCGGCAGCGATGACGGGGTCTCGTGGCCAAAGGTAGGTTGCGTCGGCGGCTCGCCGCCATCGACCAGAATCTGACCACACGACCGGACGCCGATCTGGTCGACATCCTGAGCATCCCCGAGCCGTTCGTCAGCCCGACACAGCGGATCATCCGCCGGATCATCTATGCGGCGGGGGCGCTATTCGCGGCGGTGCTGATCGTCTACCTGGACCGACACGGCTACCGCGACGTCGAGAGCAGCCCTAACCCCGACGACCCATTGTCGTTTCTGGACTGCCTGTACTACGCGACGGTGTCGCTGTCGACCACCGGCTACGGCGACATCACGCCGGTCACCCCGTCGGCCAGGCTGGTCAACGTCCTGGTGATCACGCCGCTGCGGGTGGCGTTCCTGATCGTGCTGATCGGCACCACCGTGGAGACCCTCACCACGCAGTCGCGCCAGGCACTGAAGATTCAGCGATGGAGGAGCAGAGTGCGTAACCACACCGTCGTCGTCGGGTACGGCACCAAGGGCAGGACGGCGGTCGCCGCGATGGTCGGCGACGACATGGCCCCCGCCGACATCGTCGTCGTCGACGAGGACCCCGTCGCCCTCGAGCGCGCAAAGAGCGCGGGCCTGGTCACCGTCCGAGGCAGTGCGACCGACTCGGAAGTGCTGCGCCTGGCAAGCGCCCAGCACGCGAAGGCGATCATCGTCGCCACCAACCGCGACGACGCCGCCGTCCTCGTCACGCTGACCGCGCGCGAGTTGGCGCCCAACGCCAAGATCATCGCCGCGGTCCGGGAAGCCGAAAACCAGCATCTGCTCGAGCAGTCCGGCGCGGACCAGACCGTGGTGACGTCCGAGACGGCGGGCCGGCTGCTGGGCATCGCCGTCCAGACGCCCAGCGTCGTCGAGATGATGGAGGATCTGCTGACGCCCGATGCCGGGTTTGCCATCTCCGAGCGCGAGGTCGAGACCAAGGAGGTCGGCGGTTCCCCACGGCACAACCCCGACATCGTGCTCGGCGTCGTGCGCGGCGGCAAGCTGCTGCGCGTCGACGACCCGCAGGTCGACGCCCTCGAACTCGGTGACCGGCTGCTATACATCCGCAGCGTGGAACCCGAACGATGATCGAGCGCTCGGCGCCCTTTCAATTGCGCAACGTGCCGTTGCTGTCCCGGGTCGGCGCCGACCGCGCCGACACCTTGCGCACCGATGTCGACGCCGCGATAGCCGGCTGGGCCGACGCCCTTCTGCTGCGGGTCGACTCGCGTAATCAGGTGCTGATCGCTGACGGCCGCGTCGTTCTCGGCAAGGCCTCCGCGCTCGGCGACAAGCCCACCGACCACGCGGTGTTTCTGGGCAAACTGCAGGACGGTAAGCACGTCTGGGCGGTGCGCAGTGTGCTCGTCGCACCCGAGGAACCCGGCACCGAGACGGAGGTCCTCGACCTGCGCCGGGCCGGGCACATCTTCGACGACGTCAGCGCCCAGTTGGTGGCCACCGCGACCGCGCTGCTCAACTGGCACGACAGCGCACGCTTCAGCGCGATCGACGGGTCACCGACGAAGCCGATCAAGGGCGGCTGGTCGCGGGTCAACCAGGTGAACCGCCACGAGGAGTTCCCGCGGATCGACCCCGCGGTGATCTGCCTCGTGCACGACGGCTACGACCGCGCGGTGCTGGCGCGTCAGACCGTCTGGCCCGAGCGGTTGTTCTCCCTGCTTGCCGGGTTCGTGGAAGCAGGCGAGTCCTTCGAGGCGTGCGTCGTGCGCGAGATCGCCGAGGAGATCGGGCTGACGGTGCGTGACGTGACCTACCTGGGCAGCCAGCCGTGGCCGTTTCCCCGCTCGCTGATGGTCGGTTTCCACGCAATCGGCGACCCTGAGCAGGAGTTCGTCTTCCACGACGGGGAGATCGCCGAGGCCGCGTGGTTCACCCGCGCCGAGATCCGCGAGGCGCTGGAGCACGGCGACTGGAACTCCGTTACATCTGCTCCTCACGTGCGCGGTGATTCGGACTCGCGCCTGCTTCTGCCCGGCTCGATCTCGATCGCCAGGGAGATCATCGAGTCCTGGGCCGCCCTATAACGCGGCGGTCCTCGACTGGTTAGCCCAGCTTCTTCTTCACGTCGCGGGCGCTCGGGTTGGTCATGGTCGACCCGTCGGGGAACTTGATCGTCGGCACCGTCTGGTTGCCCCGGTTGACCGACATCACGAATTCCGCAGCGGCCGGGTCGCTTTCGATGTCAACCTCGGTGTAGGGGATGCCCTCCGCCTTGAGCGCCGTCTTGAGCCTTGAGCAGAAGCCGCACCACGTCGTGGTGTACATGGTCAGTGGGGCGCCGCTGGCTGTCATAAGGCGTTCAACGTAACCGGGGCCGCCGAAATTGCCCAAATCCCCGCCATGCGACGCGCCTCACGCAGACCGGCGATGTCGGCTGGCCCTGCAATGATGAACGCCATGTCCGTCGATGCTTCCGCGCGCGCGCGAAGTGGAGAGAGAACCGCCTCACATCTCGACGAACTCGACGACGAGCAGCGCGAGGCGGTGCTGGCCGCGCGCGGACCGGTGTGTGTGCTCGCAGGCGCGGGCACCGGCAAGACCAGGACGATCACCCGGCGCATCGCACATCTGGTCACGTCCGGACACGTAGCCGCGGGCCAGGTGTTGGCGGTGACCTTCACTCAGCGTGCAGCCGGTGAGATGCGCAGCAGGCTTCGAGCGTGCGACGACGGCTCGGGTACCGGCTCGGTGCAGGCGATGACGTTTCACGCCGCGGCGCGACGTCAGCTGCGGTACTTCTGGCCGCGGGTGGTCGGCGACACCGGCTGGCAACTGCTCGACAGCAAGTTCTCCGTCGTCGCACAGGCCGCCAGCCGCTCCGGCCTGTCGGCCAGCACCGACGACGTCCGCGACCTGGCAGGCGAGATCGAGTGGGCCAAGGCGTCGCTGATCAGCCCGGAGGACTATCCCAATGCGGTCGCCGAGGCAGGCCGCGACATTCCGCTGGACGCGGCGAAAATCGCGAACGTCTACGCCGGATACGAATCGCTCAAGGCCTGCGCCGACGGTATGGCGCTGCTGGACTTCGACGACCTCCTGCTGCACACGGCGGGCGCCATCGAGAACGACGCGGCGGTGGCCGAGGAGTTCCGCGCCCGTTACCGCTGCTTCGTCGTCGACGAATACCAGGACGTCACCCCGCTGCAGCAGCGGGTGCTCGACGCCTGGCTCGGCGAGCGCGACGATCTGACCGTGGTCGGCGACGCCAACCAGACCATCTACTCCTTCACCGGGGCCACTCCGCGCTATCTGCTGGATTTCTCGCGGCGCTTCCCCGAGGCGGCGGTGGTCCGGCTCGAGCGCGACTACCGGTCCACCCCCCAGGTGGTGTCGCTCGCCAACCAGGTGATCGCCGCCGCACGAGGCCGGGTGGCGGGCAGCAGGCTGCACCTCGTCGGCCAGCGTGATCCGGGTCCCAAGCCGACTTTCTCCGAGTTTTCCGACGAGGTCGCCGAGGCGGCCTCGGTCGCGAAGAAGATCGTGCGCCTCATCGAGAACGGCATGCCCGCATCGGAGATCGCGGTGCTCTATCGGATCAACGCCCAGTCGGAGGTGTACGAGGAGGCGCTGACCGAGGCGGGCGTCGCGTTCCAGGTTCGCGGCGGCGAAGGGTTCTTCAGCCGTCAGGAGATCAGGCAGGCCCTGCTGGCGATGCAGCGCGCGGCCGAGCGCGGCGCCGACGCATCGGGCGACGAACTTCGGCCGCTGGTGCGCCAACTGCTCGAGCCGTTGGGGATGACGGCCGAACCACCGTCGGGCACCCGCGCCAGGGAGCGGTGGGAGGCGCTGACGGCACTGGCCGAGCTCACCGATGACGAAGTGGCGCAACGGCCTTCGCTCGACCTGCGGGCGCTGCTCGCCGAGCTGCGACAGCGCGCCGACGCCCGCCACGCTCCCGTCGTGCAGGGCGTCACCCTTGCCTCGCTGCACGCGGCCAAGGGGCTGGAGTGGGACGCGGTCTTCCTGGTCGGCCTCGCGGACGGCACCCTGCCCATCTCGCACGCGCTGGCCCATGGCCAGGACAGTGAAGCCGTCGAGGAGGAGCGCAGGCTGTTCTATGTCGGTATCACAAGGGCGCGAGTGCATTTGGCGTTGAGTTGGGCGCTGGCTCGTAATCCCGGCGGCAGGCAGGGCCGACGGCCGTCGCGCTTCCTGAACGGCATCGCGCCGAACACGCATGCCGACGCCCCGAACCGGCCGCGCAAACCACGGGGCCCCACCCCGAGGTGCCGGGTGTGCAACAACGCGCTGACCACCCCTGCGGCCGTCATGCTGCGCCGTTGCGAGGCTTGCCCGTCCGACATCGACGAACAGTTGCTCGCCGACCTCAAAGACTGGCGACTGCGCACGTCGAAGGACATGAACGTGCCCGCGTATGTGGTGTTCACCGACAACACGCTGATCGCGATCGCCGAGACCATGCCCGCCGACGACTCCGCGCTCGTTTCGATTCCGGGCATCGGCGCTCGCAAGCTCGAGCAGTTCGGGCCCGACGTGCTTGCGTTGGTCAAGGGCCGCCAATCCTCGTAAAAATCGCGCCAACCCCGCAGGTCAGAAAATCGGTTGTGCGAAACGGCTGTTACGCTTAGCGTCAAGATCATCCACGAGGACGAGAGGAGGGTTGCTGCAATCATGACGATTTTGAATTCGATCACCCGCGTGGCCGACATGTCGCAGGCCCTCCATGTCTTCGGAGCCTTCGCTGCCGCGGCGCATCCCGCCGCCGCCGCTGCCGCCATTACGCCGCGCAAGCCGCGTACCGGCACCGCGATTGGCGCGTCCGTGAGGGGCACTATCTAGCCAGAGCCCCAAAAAAGCCGCAATGGCCACGGACCCGCAATCACCGGATCCGTGGCCATAGTTTTGGGGACTCCCCGAACACCTGGTCACAGATCCGAGAGAAATCGAAAAGATCAACGACCAGGAAGCAGGTGAACGGACATGTCTGGCCTCGAGACGTGCCGTAAGAGGACGCTACCGGCCGTGCCGTGCCATGTCGGAGATCCCGACTTGTGGTTCGCGGAAAGCCCCGTCGATCTGGAACGCGCGAAGGCCTTGTGCACCGATTGCCCGATCCGACGGGAATGCCTGGCAGCGGCGCTGGACCGCGGCGAGCCGTGGGGCGTTTGGGGTGGCGAGATCCTCGAACGCGGCACGATCGTCGCGCGCAAACGTCCGCGCGGGCGTCCTCGCAAAGATGCCGAACCGGCAGCCGCATAGGCTGCCGGTTTCGGCTTCTTCAGACCTATGCCGCTGAGGCGAAACCCGGAATGAGCTCGGTGGCAAGCGCTTTGGCCGGGATATGCGCGTCCAGCTGACATGAGATCGCGACATTGGAGGCGATCACCCGCATCGGGATGGCGAGCTTGGCCGGGATATCCATCTGCCTTGCGGCCTTGATCTGGTTAGCGGCGCGGTCCGGCTTCATGTTCGCCGCGGTGAGCCTCTGCAGCCATTTGCGCGTGTAGTGGAACACCTCGACCTGGAGTGGCTCCACGTACTGCTTCATCATCTCGTCCATCTCGCGATGGGAGACCTGCTCACCCTTCTGGATGAATCCGATCCGCTGCATGGCCGCCTGCAGGTTCTCGTAGTCGTCCTCGAGCGCGTATCTCGTCGCAAGGCCGATGTCTTCGGGGATGCCGCCGGGCAGTGGGGCCACCGCGCCGAAGTCGATGACGCCCATCTTGTCGTCGGGCAGCAGCATGAAGTTTCCGGGATGCGCGTCGCCGTGCATCATCTCCAGCCGCCGAGGTGCGTCGTAGGTCAACTCGAAGAGCCTGGTACCCATCAGGTCTCGCTGCTCAGTGGTGCCCTCGCGGATGATCACCGACATCGGGATGCCCTCGATCCACTCCTGGATCACCACTTTGGGCGCACTGGCCACGATGTGTGGGACGACGAAATGCGGATGTCCCTCATAGGCTTTCGCGAACGCACGCTGGTTGTCGGCCTCGAGCCGGTAGTCGAGTTCCATCTCGGTGCGTTCGATGAGCTCGTCGACCACGCCCTGCACATCGGCGCCGGGGGATAGCTGCTTGAGTACCCTGACCATCCGCTGCATCGTCTTCAGATCAGCGCGCAGAGCTTCGTCGGCGCCCGGGTACTGGATCTTGACCGCGACCTCACGGCCGTCGGACCACACCGCCTTGTGCACCTGGCCGATGCTTGCCGACGCGACCGGCTTGTCCTCGAACGACGTGAACCGTTCCCGCCATTTCGTCCCCAGCTGCCCGTCGAGCACGCGGTGCACCTTGGCGGCAGGCAGTGGCGGGGCTTCGCGCTGCAGCTTGGTCAGCGCTTCGCGGTAGGGCTTTCCGTACTGCTCGGGGATCGCGGCCTCCATCACCGAGAGGGCCTGGCCGACCTTCATCGCGCCGCCTTTGAGCTCTCCGAGCACGGTGAACAGCTGCTGGGCCGCCTTGTCCATCAGCTCGGCGTTGACGTCGTCCCTTGACCTGCCGGTCAATCGCTTGCCGAACCCCAGCGCCGCGCGTCCCGCCATACCGGCACCGAGGCCCGCAATCTTGGCGTTGCGGGCCGCTCCGCCGCGTTTGATGTCGCTCACCCGTCCATCATCCACGACGAATCTGGCCGTTCGGCAACCATGTGGCAACAATCATTTTCAACTCGAGCACAGGGCGCACCGGGGGTGGCGCGTCCAGCGGCGCGCCGTGGTGGATCCGGTGGCGACGTCGAACTCCAGCGTGGTGTCAAGGGTCGAAGGCGGATGCGGTGCCCGCTCGACGTCAGAAAAGTCAAAGCCGCCGCGCACGGCCGCGATCACCCTGTCGACCTGGTTGAGCGCGACGGCAGCGGTGCCGAGCATGGTCGCGCGGTCGGCGTTGCCGACGGCGTCGCGCAGCTGGGCGGCGAGGGCGGGCCAGCCCTCGTCGCGGTCGCTGCGGTGCAGGTCCGCGCACCGAAGACAACTCGTCACCCCGGGCACGACGAGCGGCCCGACAAGGCCTGCGCCGTCGCGAACCCGCACCGGGAGGTGCGGCGTGCGTGCCTCGTGTAGATAGCGCAGCATCCGCGGGTCGGCACCGAGCGAATCCGAAAGCACGACCAGATCGGTCCTTTCCGGTTTGACGCCCGCATGGGGTTGGCTGCTGGTCTTGATCCTGGCGCCCGAGCAGCGCAGCGCACTTGCCAACAGATCCGACAGTGGGCCACGTCCGTGGATCCGGATCGACGCCGACCGGGTGCGCGGACGCGGCACCGCGGTCACCACACCCGCGCCGACCAACTCGGTGACGAGGTCGGCGATCGTGGTCGCGTCGACACCCTCAGCGACATCCTTCAGTTGCGCGTGCGTGGCGCCGGAGTGCAACACCCGCAGCAGGTCCCCGAGCGTCGCCACACTCATCCCCGCAGGTGGGCGCACCAACAGCGCGCGTCGCGGATCCCAGCCGATCTGCACGACACCGTCGGGTCGGGACAACACCGGCATGGCCGGATCGAGCGCGTAGCGCGTCATGGACCGACTGTGCCACGCGGCGCACCGCGGCCACGAGTTATCCACAGGCCGCCGGGGCGGGCGCTAGTCCTCCTTGTCGTCCTTGTCGTCCTCGTCTGTGCCGAGATCGCCGACGTCTTTCAGCGCTTGCTCGATAGCGGAGTCGAAGCCGCTGGTGTCGCCGCCGATGACGCGGTCGATGAAGCCCGCAGGCTCGTCGAGGTCCTCGGCCGCCGGCAGCAAGTCGGGGTGCTGCCAGACACAGTCGCGCGAGTCCACGCCTGCGGCCTGCGTCAGCTTCTCCCACAGCACGGCGGCCTCGCGCAGCTTGCGCGGCCGCAGTTCGAGGCCGACCAGCGTGGCGAAGGTCTGCTCGGCGGGGCCGCCGGTGGCCCGTCGGCGACGCAGCGTCTCGCTCAGTGCGGAGGCGCCGGGAATGCGTTCGCCGAGAGCCTCGTTCACGACGGTCTGCACCCAGCCCTCGATGAGAGCGAGCAGCGTCTCGAGCCGTTCCAGCGCGGCGGTCTGCTCCGGGGTGGCCTTCGGCTCGAAGATGCCCTGGTTGAGCAGTTGTTCGAGCTGCGACGGGTCGGCAAGCGACGCCGGGTTGAATCCCGCCGCGAACTCCTCGATCCCGGACATGTCGACCTTCATGCCCTTGGCGAAGGCTTCGACGGCGTTGAGCAGCTGGCTCGGCAACCACGGCACATGGCTGAAGAGCCGATGGTGTGCGGCCTCCCGTGCGGCGAGGAAAGTCATGATCTCGCTGCGCGGCTGCTCGAGGCCTTCCGAAAGCGACTCGATGGCCTCCGGCATCAGGGCGGCGACGCCCTTCGGGCCCAACGGCAGGCCGATGTCGGTCGACGTCAGCACCTCCTTGGACAGCGTGCCAAGCGCCTGGCCGAGCTGCGACCCGAACGCCATGCCGCCCATCTGCGTCATCATCGCCAGCAGCGGGCCCGCCATGGCGCGCGCCTCGTCGGGCAGCGCCGACGCCCACACTGTCGAAATCTGTTCGGCCACCGGATCGCAGAGCCGCTTCCAGGTGTCCAGCGTGTTGTCGATCCAGTCGGTCGGTGTCCACGCCACGGTCTTGGTCGTGCCCGCGGGCAGAGCGGTCACCCCGTCCAGCCACGTTTCGGCGAGCCGCACGGCATCGCCGATCGCGGCAGTCGTCGTCTCCGGCACCGGGGCGACGAACCCGATCGAACTGGACGCCAGCTGACGGGCGAGGTCGTAGTTGACCGGACCCGACTGCTTGCCGCCGGCCATCGCGCCGCCTGCACCGCTGAACATCTCGCCGAGGCGGCTGAACACCTGGCCGAGTTGGGAGATGTCGAAGTCACCTCCGCCTCCGAAGGGCGAGCCGAACGGATCCTGCGGGGAGCCCGAGCCGGATCCCGAGTCGGAATCCTCTTTGCGCTTGTCGCGCTCGGGGTCGTCTCCGGACGAAAAGCCGAAGGGCAGGTCAGACATGTCCTCAACGGTACTCATCATGGACACCTCGCGCGGCGCCCGCCGTCACGCTATGAGTGAAAGCACTTTCCTAGGCCGTCTACTGTTGCTGGCGTGAACAGGCGGATATCCACATTGCTGGTCGCTCTGGCGCCGATCGTCGCGTTCGGCGTGCTGCTGGCGGCGGTGACGGTGCCGTACGTCTCCCTGGGCCCCGGCCCGACGTTCGACACCCTCGACACGTTCGAGGGAAAAGTGGTCGTCGACATCAAGGGCACCGACGTGCAGAAGACCAACGGCCACCTGAACATGACCACGGTGTCCCAGCGCGACGGCCTCACGCTCGGGCAGGCGATGACACTGTGGATGTCGGGTCGCGAGCAACTTGTTCCGCGTGATCTCGTCTATCCGCCGGACAAGTCCAAGGACGAGATCGACGAAGGCAACGCCCAGGAGTTCAAGCGCTCCGAGGACAGCGCCGAATACGCCGCGCTCGGCTACTTGAAGTACGCGCCCGCGGTGACGGTGGAGACGGTGACCAAGGACGGCGCGTCGACGGGCAGGCTCGAGGAGGGCGACGCCATCGACGCTGTGAACGGAGCTCCGGTGAGCAATCTGGAGCAGTTTCAGGTCCTGATGGCGAAGACGGAGCCGGGCGACGAGGTGATTCTCGACTTCCGGCGCAAGAACGCTCCGCCGGGCATCGCGACCGTCAAGCTGGGCTCCGCGCCGGACAAGAAGCAGGGCGTGCTCGGTATCGGGGTCGTCGAAGCGCCGTGGGCGCCGTTCACGATCGACTTCAACCTCGCCAATATCGGCGGCCCGTCTGCCGGCCTGGTGTTCAGCCTCGCCGTGATCGACAAGCTGACCACAGGGGATCTCACCGGAGACAAGTTCATCGCGGGCACCGGCACCATCAATGCCGACGGCAAGGTCGGCTCGATCGGCGGCATCACCCACAAGATCTCTGCCGGGGAGGAGGCCGGAGCGAACGTGTTCCTCGTTCCCGCCGACAACTGCGACGAGGCCCGCTCCGCCCACGACAACGGCATGGCTCTTGTCAAGGTGGAGAACCTCGAAGGCGCGGTGGACGCACTGAAGGCACTTTCTGCCGGTGGCGAAGCGCCCCGTTGTTGACCGGGAGTGCGTAGAACCAGTGCGTAGAGTTGTGACACGTCATTCGAAGACGTGCATGGGCGAAATCAGGAGTTGACGAGTGGGTATGCGGCCCGCGGCGAAAATGCCGAAGCTGACGCGACGTAGCCGAATTCTGATCACGGTCGCCCTGGCGGTCGTGTTGTTGTTGCTCATCGGGCCCCGCCTGGTCGACGCCTACGTCGACTGGCTGTGGTTCGGCGAGCTTGGGTACCGGTCGGTGTTCACCACGCAGTTGCTCACCAAGCTGGTGGTCTTTCTGGTGGTGTGGGCCGTGGTCGGAGCCATCGTGTTCGCGGCGCTGGCGCTGGCGTACCGCGCACGGCCGGTGTTCGTCCCGACCAACGGGCCCAACGACCCGGTCGCGCGGTACCGCACCGCGGTGATGTCGCGACTGAAGCTGGTGGGCATCGGTGTCCCGGCGGTCATCGGCTTCTTCGCGGGAATCGTCGCACAGACGTACTGGGAGCGGATCCAGCTGTTCCTGCACGGCGGGGACTTCGGTGTCAAGGATCCGCAGTTCGGGTTGGATCTCGGCTTTTATGCATTCGATCTGCCGTTCTACCGGTTGGTGATGGGTTATCTGTTCGTCGCGGCCTTCCTCGCGTTGATCGCCAACGTGTTGGGCCACTACCTGTTCGGTGGAATCCGGTTGTCGGGCAGAACCGGGGCGCTGAGCCGGTCCGCGCGCATTCAATTGATCACCCTGGTCGGCACGCTGGTGCTGTTGAAGGCGATCGCGTACTGGTTCGACCGCTACGCGCTGCTGTCGAACACCCGTAGCGGTAAGCCGTTCACCGGCGCCGGGTACACCGACATCAACGCGGTGCTGCCCGCCAAGCTGATCCTGATGGCGATCGCGCTGATCTGCGCGGTGGCCGTGTTCTCCGCGATCGTGCTGAGGGACTTGCGGATTCCCGCGATCGGCGTAGTGCTGCTCCTGTTGTCGTCGATGGTCGTCGGTGCGGGATGGCCGCTGGTCGTGGAGCAGATCACCGTCAAACCCAATGCGGCACAGAAGGAAAGCGAATACATCAGCCGAAGTATCGCGGCAACCAGGGATGCCTACGGGCTGACCGACAAGACGGTGACCTACCGCGACTACCCGGGCAATGCGCCGGCGACCGCTCAGCAGGTGGCCGCCGACCGCGCGACGACGTCGAACATCCGGCTGTTGGATCCGACGATCGTCAGCCCGGCGTTCACGCAGTTCCAGCAGGGCAAGAACTTCTACTACTTCCCCGACCAGTTGGCGATCGACCGCTACAACGACGCGGACGGCAACCTGCGCGACTACGTCGTCGCCGCCCGTGAACTCAACTCGGACCGCCTGATCGACAACCAGCGCGACTGGATCAACCGGCACTTCGTCTACACCCACGGCAACGGTTTCATCGCCTCGCCTGCCAACACGGTGCGCGGGGTCGCCAACGATCCCAACCAGAACGGGGGCTATCCGGAGTTCCTCTCCAGCGTCGTCGGTGCCAACGGCAGCGTGATCTCGCCGGGTCCCGCGCCACTTGATCAGCCGCGGGTGTACTTCGGACCCGTCATCGCTGGCACGGCCGCCGACTACGCCATCGTCGGCAAGAGCGGCAACGACCGCGAGTACGACTACGAGACCAACACCGAGACCAAGAACTACACCTACAGCGGCAAGGGTGGGGTGCCGATCGGCAACTGGCTGAACCGCGCCGTGTTCGCCGCGAAGTTCTCCGAGCGAAAGTTGGTGTTCCCCAGCCCGATCGGGTCGGAGAGCAAGATCCTCTTCAACCGCGATCCCGCCGAGCGGGTGGAGGCGGTGGCGCCGTGGCTGACCACCGACACAAGCGTCTATCCGGCCATCGTCAACAAGCGGATGGTGTGGATCGTCGACGGCTACACCACGTTGGACAACTACCCCTATTCGCAGCAGGAGTCGCTCTCGAGCGTCACCGCTGACTCCACCGAGGTGGCGTTCAACCGGCTGGCACCCGACAAGGAGGTGTCCTACATCCGCAACTCGGTCAAGGCCACCGTCGACGCCTACGACGGCACGGTGACGCTGTATGCGCAGGACGAAGCCGATCCCGTGCTGCAGGCCTGGGAGAAGATCTTCCCCGGTGTGGTCAAGCCGAAGAGCGAGATCACCCCGGAACTGCGCTCGCACCTGCGCTATCCGGAGGATCTCTTCAAGGTCCAGCGCGCGCTGCTGGCCAAGTATCACGTCAACGATCCGGTGACGTTCTTCTCGACGTCGGACTTCTGGAATGTGCCGCAGGACCCCAACCCGACGGCCAGCAGCTACCAGCCGCCGTACTACATCGTCGCCAAAGACCTCGCCAAGAACGACAGGTCGGCGTCGTTCCAGTTGACCAGCGCGATGAACAGGTTCCAGCGTGACTTCCTGGCCGCCTACATCAGCGCCAGTTCGGATCCCGACACCTACGGCAAGATCACGGTGCTGACGATCCCCGGTCAGGTCAACGGGCCGAAGCTGGCCAACAACGCCATCACCACCGACACCGCGGTCAGCCAGGACCTCGGCGTCATCGGTCGTGACAACCAGAACCGCATCCGCTGGGGCAACCTGTTGACGCTGCCGGTGGCCGAAGGCGGCCTGCTCTACGTCGAACCCGTCTACGCCTCACCCGGCGCGAGCGACGCGGCGTCGTCCTATCCGCGCCTGATCCGCGTCGCGATGATGTACGAGGATCGAGTGGGGTACGGGCCAACGGTCCGTGACGCGCTCACCGAGCTGTTCGGACCGGGTGCCGACGCGACCGCGACCGGGCCCGCGCCCGCCACTTCGCCGGGTGGGCGACCCTCCGCTGCCACGAATTCCGACGGTGAGCCGCAGGCGCCTGCGCCGAACCAGGCGGGTAGGGCGCCGGAGGTGCCGTCGCCGGTGGGGGCCGTGCCCTCCGGCGTTCCGACTCAGCTCTCGGCGGGCAAGGCTGCGGCACTGCGCGACGTGCAGTCGGCTCTGGGTGAGCTGCGCCAGGCACAGCAAAGTGGCAATTTCTCGGAGTTCGGTACCGCGCTGCAGCGCTTGGACGACGCAATGGAGAAATATGACTCCACCAAGTAACGCGGCAGGCATTTGCTACTAGCGCCAATCCAAGGCAAAATCGCCGTTTGAGCGATCAACACCTTGGGGCGGCGATGAAGCAGAAGGCGCGTGCCGCGTGGCATCGATTCGAGGCTTGGGGCGGATCGGCCGGATCGCCGCCGTGATCTTCGGCGGCGCAACGGTGCTGATGGCTGTGTGGGCGTTGCTGTCGTGGGAGGACACCTTCCAGACGAAACCGGTCGACGAACTCGCCTACCTGGTGTGCCTGCTCTTCGCGCTTGGTTGCGCCGCAAGGGCCGCCGCCTCGACGCGCGGTCGGCGGCGATACGGCTGGCTGACACTCGTCGTCGCCCTTTCGGCGTGGGCGCTCAGCGAGGTCATCCAGATGTTCGAGGAGGTCGGCGCCGACGAGAGCCCATGGCATCCGTCGTTCCCGCAGGCCGTTCTCATGGTGGTGCCGATCGCGCTCTACGCGTGCCTGCTGCTTCTGGGGGACCTCGAGACGGCGCCGCGTAAGCGGTTGGTGCTCGACGGGGTCATCGTCGCCACGTCGTTGTTCGTCGTCTCCTGGGTGTGTGTACTTCGCAACCTGTCCGGCGAGGGCGCGTCGCTGACGGTCCTGCACATCTCCCTTGACATCGTGTTGATGTCGACCGCGATCCTGGTGTGGTCCCGCCCGCTGGGCCGGGTCAGCGTGACCATCCTCGCGGCAGGGATCACCGCAATCGAGATGGCCGATATCGCGAGCGTATATCTGGCCGGGGTGGGGGGTTATCACAGCGGCGGTCTCGTGGACCTGATCCGGGTGGCGGGTTTCGGCATGCTGGGTTTCGCGGCGTTGTTCAGCGTCGACGAGCGGCCGGTGGAGACGTCGATGACGGACCTGCAGGCGGGCGTCCGGGTGTGGTTGCCGTATCTCCCTCTGCTCGCGGCCGGTGCCGCCGTGATCGGTTTCGAACTCGGCCACACGGGGCACGAGGCGCTGCTGGTGGCCGAAGGCATTCTCGTCGTGGCGGTGGTGTTGCGGCAGTTCTTCGTGCTCATCGAGAATTAGCGTCTGCTCGCCGAGGTGGCCCGCGAGGCGTTTCACGACCATCTCACCGGCCTCGCGAACCGCGCGCAGTTTCTCGACGCACTCGAACGCGCCATGGGCCGGCGACACCGCAACGGCGAACCTGTTGCGGTGTTGTGCCTGGACCTGGACAACTTCAAGGCGGTCAACGATGCGCTGGGCCATCCGGCGGGCGACGAGCTGCTTATCCGCGTCGCGGGGAGGCTGAAGAGCAGGCTCGGTGACACGTGGACCGTCGCACGGCTCGGCGGGGACGAGTTCGCGGCGCTCTTCGAGGGGCACGTCGACGCACTGGCCGCCGCGAACAGCGTGCTCGACGCGCTCAGAACGGCGATCGTCATCGAGGGCGTCCAGCAGCTGGTCCGACCGAGCATCGGATTGACGGTCGCCGCCAGCAAGGGCGACCAGACCGCCGACGATCTTCTGCTCAATGCGGACCTGGCGATGTATGCAGCCAAACGCGACGGCGGCGCATGCGTGCGCAGCTTCGTCCCCGATCTGCCTGTTCCGTGGGAACTGCAGCAGCTCACCGATCCGCCTGCCGGGCAGCGTGATTCGGCCGCCGCGTCAGGCGGTGTGGCGATGGACTCCCGATCATCGGACGGGCAGGACTCCGGCAACGAGCCGTCGCGCGGCGGTGCCAGGACGCCGCCTGCGATCTGGGCCGGTCTGGGTCTGTTGGCACTCGGGGTCGCCGCCTTCACGCTTTCGACGGTGGTGCGCGACCATGCGGGTCGCATCGTGGCGTTCGACGGCGTGCTCTATTCGATGCTGAACATCTCGGCCGCGGCGTTCGTGTTCTTCCGTGCCTTCACGGTGCGGGCGGACAGGTTGTCGTGTCTGCTCATCGGGGCGGGCATGGCGAGCTCGGCCGCCGGTGACGTGGTGTATGCGACCCGGGTCCCTGAAGGCCTGATGCCGTCCGTGGCCGACGTGCTTTACCTGGCGTTCTACCCGTTGGTCTACGCGGGCATGGTGCTGATGATGCGCGAGCGGCTCAAGCGCGTCCCGCCCGCCCTCCGGCTCGACGCCCTGATCTGCGGGCTGACGCTGGGCGCGCTGTCCGCGGCGATCGTGACCGGCCCGATCGACGCGGCGTTGCAGGGCGAGCCCGCGGCCGTGTACGTGGGGCTGGCGTATCCGGTGGGCGACCTGTTGTTGCTGGCGCTCACCGCAGGCATGCTCCCGATCCTCGCGCTCGGGCACGTGCAGGACTGGCGATCCAAGGGTGTCCGCATGACGGTGGCGGTCAACCTGTCGATGGTGAACCTGCTTGACCTCGATCTGGTCGACACCATCGATCGGCTGTTGACCGCGCATCGCGTTTCGCCGGAGCAGTTGATCCTCGAGATCACCGAAGGGACCTTCGCCAACGACTGGTCCCGGTCGCGCAAGACCGTGTTCGCACTGCGCCGCCTCGGCGTGCGGATCTCGCTCGACGATTACGGCACCGGGTGGTCGTCGCTCGCGCGCCTGCAGGACATGTCGGTCGACGAACTCAAACTCGACAGGGTGTTCGTCTCCCGCCTGGCTGAAGACCCGCGCTCCATCGCCATCGTGCGGTCCACGGTGGCGCTGGCGCACAGCCTCGGCGCGGACCTGGTCGCCGAAGGCGTCGAGGACGAGGCGACCCTGCAAGCGCTGCGGCGGTATGGCTGCAACCTCACCCAGGGTTATGTGCACACCCCGCCGTTGCCCGCCGACGAACTGCTTGAGTGGACCAACCGGTGCACACCCGCCGCCTCGATGAGCGATTTGGCGCTGCACCCTGACCTTCGGTAGCCTCATGTTCACCCGTCGCGGGGTGGAGCAGCTCGGTAGCTCGCTGGGCTCATAACCCAGAGGTCGCAGGTTCGAATCCTGTCCCCGCTACTAAGAGAAACGGCCTCCGGAGATCAACTCCGGGGGCCGTTTTCGTGGTCGCCGGCAAGGTGTCGCCAAGATCACCCCGAATTTGAGTCATTCAGGATTAACGACCGAGGCTCACGTGCTGTACGTATCGCTGCCACATGGCAGTGAGCAAAGCTAATGCACCCCGCATCGGGGTATCGACAAGGAGTTGTGATGTCTTTCGCGGAGTTTCGCGCCGACGTGAAGCGCGCCAGAAGCAGGCGGCGCCTCTATGCGCGGATCAATGCAATGCCCGATTCGACCGTCCGTGAGGAACTGCTGGCGATCGCGCAGTGGCACGAGTTCGGCGAGCGCTGACGCGGCGGTCTTTCGACAGCCGCACACGGCTGGACATTCGCTGAAGGTGGTCAGCCGGCGGCGTTGGGCCGCAGCGGCGGGCAGACGCCGCCGTAATCGGCCGCCAACTCGAAATGCCAGATCTCGTTGGCGTAGATCTGGCACAGCCCGAAGATCTGGCCGTTGCGGATCAGCCAGTCGTCGGCCGCGGCGGGACCGACATCGACCGCCTTGCCCACCACGTGCTTGGACACCTGCGGGGACGCGACGTATTGGCCGGCGACCTCCACGCTGCCGTATTGGACGACGGCGTCGTCGAACAGTCGCTGCTGGAACTCGGGCGAGCGCCATCCCGACGTGAGGCCGATGGTGATGCCCTCGGCCGCTGCACTGTCGGCGGCGCGCTCGACGGCGTCGAGCAGCGCGGGGTCGAGCCGGTTCACCGCGGGACTGCTGAGATCGAACGGGCTGAGCCGCTGACCGGCGGACAGCCCGCCTCCTGCGGTGTCGTCCTGGTCGGCCGCTGCCGCACCGGCAGCCGCGAGCCCGGCGGCCATCAGCACGAAGGCCGCGCCCGCCGCCCCTAGCCAGGTCCGAACCATTGGCTAACCGTAGCCGCGCTTCAGCAGATGCCTGGCACCGGCGGCCATCGCGTCGGGGTTGGCCAGGTCGAAGTCGAAGGCGTTGGCCAGTCGCGCAGTGATGTTGAAGGCCAGGCTGACGGCCAGCGCGTCCTCGATCTGTGCGGGCGTCACGCCCGTTTCCAGGACCGCCCGCATGTCATCCGCATCGACGCTGTGCTCGCGGGCGAGCTTGCCGAGCATGCGCAGCGTTGCCCGCAGCGGCTCCTCGATCGGCGCGGAGTCCAGATCGGCAAGTGTGGCAGCCACTTTCGCATCGTCGCCGTACCACAGGCCCGACGTCGCCGAGTGCGCGGCGACACAGAACGGGCATCGGTTGGCGTCGGCGACGAACGCCGCCATCAATTCCCGGTCGCCGACCGACCACTGCGAGGGGCCGCGCATCGCCTCGTCGGTGAGCGGCCCCGCGCCGTAGAAGTCCTTGCGGTAGAACGCGAGCTTGACCGCATCGACCACAGGTTGGCGTGTCATCAGCCGAATGACTGCGAACAGCGCCTTGGCGGGCAGTCCATGGCCGCGGTCGAGAACCTCCAGTCTCATTGCCCACCGCCTGTCGCCTCGGCGAGTGCCGCCGTCGCGGAGTCGTACTGTCGGCCTGCCACGCCGACAGCGGCGCAGACGATGAGCTCGAAGATCTGGTCCTCGCTCAAGCCGCTGGCGCGGACGGCTGCGACGTCCTCGTCTGTGACCGCGTACGAGCGGTTGGCGACCTTCTCGATAAGCGTCCGTATCGGCTCGTCCAGGCCGGCGTTGTCGGCTGCGGCCCTACGCAACTCGCGCGACGCCGTCGCGTGGCTGTCGAGGATGCGGGCGACGAGCTCACGACGGAGGCGGGATATGTCAGTCATCGTTCACCCGGTCGTAGGCGCGCTGACGTCCTTCACAGCTCACCCTTTACGTCATCGTCTCTCTAGTGAAGACGATCGGGGGATCACCCGGTAGGGCACCGGCGTCTGGTGTTATTCGCTCCAGGCGACGGCGTGGCGGCTTTTGGTGATGTGGTCGAGCCGCGCAAGGGCGGCCTCCAGCTCTTCGATGACCGGCAGCTCGCCGTCGGGGTCGCAGATGCGCAGGATGCGCAGCACTGAGCGCCCCGCGACGACCATCCAGTCCACGTCGCGGCGCGCGCATTGCACGCTGGCGTAGTACAGCGACGTGAAGCCCTGGCTGCCGAAGAAGTCGACCTCGGACAGGTCGAGCACGAGCTGTTTGGAGACGCGGGTGTGGCGCTGGATGAATCGGCCGAGCGCGTGCCGGTTGGTGGCGTCGACGCTGCCGCGGACGCCGATGAGCATGCGACCGTCGGATAGTTCCTGCGCTGTGAAGACTGCTCTGCCGGAACGCTGCACCTCATCGACGGATGGCAGATGCACATGCTGTAGCTGAACGGCAGTGGCGGTGGTCAACGTGAACTCCTTCCCCAGCGCGCGATCACGCTCGAGTGAGACTCGAACGGCCCTGCAGTCTGAAGGCCGGATAAGCGGCGCTGCGAACTTCGCGCCCCGCGACCGGCTGCAAGCTCAACCGGTGTTGAGATTACTACGAAATCCGCGTTGTGGAGGAAAACTCATGAACCTCTCAAGAATTTGTTGCGATGCTTCGCTTTTCGGATATCAATTCATTCAGAATCTGGCCTGGTGGACACGCGTCAAGAGCCGAAACAACGGATTCCGTGGTGTGGCCGGCACCCACGTCGAGCCCTATTGCAGGTGGTTTTCGTCTCGCTAGCGGGGCTACGCCAATCGAGGCGCCAGGAACTCGACGACGACGGCGGTGATCTCGGAGATCGCGTCGCGGCGGATGATCTCGTAACCGTGAGTGTTCAGCGTCGGCAGGCAGAGCAAGCCCGCCTGCGCGGCCAGGCCGCTCGCCTTGGCGTGTGACGCGTCGGACTCGAATGCGCCCAATACCGCTGCCTGCGGGGCCACCTGAAGGCGGTCGGCGATTTTCATCAGCCGATCGGCGATGCTCTTGTCGTAGACGCACTCGGCGTCGCTGTACGCGACGATCGGGCCGCCGCTGATCTTGGTGTCGTACTCCGCTTCGGTTGGACCCACCTCCAAGCCCAACGTGATGTGGCCTGGAAGGCTACGACTGGCGTAGGAGCCGCCGAGACCGCCAACCTCCTCACTGGTGGTGAAGACGACGTAGACGTCGTTCGGCGGCCGCGCACTCCGTTCTCGTAATTCCCTCGCGACGTCCAGCAGTGCGACCACCAATGCACGGTCGTCCATGAAGTAACAGCCGAGGTAGTCGCCGATGTCCACCAGGCTGCGTTTGCTTCTGTCGACGCAGACTCGAGTTCCAGCCTGCACGCCCGCTTCCGTTAGTTCGTCCGGAGTTCTGCCGGTGAAGACGTAGACGTGCGTCCAATCCATCGCCTTGTCGCCGCCGTCGGGCTTCGTCTCGAAGATCCGTTGGCTTTCGGAGGTGGTGTGCTCGGAACCCAGCGACAATACGCCGGTCAACGTTTCGCGATCACCGAGCACGGCGACCGGCCCGAGTCCGAAGTTGCCCGGATACATCGTGCCCAGCGGACTCAGATGCAAGCTGCCGTCGCCCGCGACACGCTTGACGACCATCGCCAACTCGTCCATGTGGACCATCACGCGGATGGCGTCCTCGGCGCCGTCACCGCGAATGAGGCCGATCAGATTGCCTGCCTTGTCGATCCAGACGTCGTCTGCAGACGTTTCCAGCTCGCGGTGACAGATGTCGCGGACGTCATCCTCCTGGCCAACCGGCCCACACGCCGACAGCAGCTCTTGAAGCAGGTCCCGGCGCATGCCGTTACTGGTTGGATTCTTCCCGCTTCTCCGCGGCCTTGGCGCTGCCGCGCGCCGACTCGGCCTCGGCCTCTTTCTTGGCGGCGTCCTTCTGGGCGTCGGCCTTGTCCTGCTGGGCCTTGCCCTCCTCGGTCAGGTCGTCGCGTCCGGTGACCGTTCCCGCGGCTTCCTTGGTCTTTCCCTTGACGTCTTCGACGGCGCCCTTGATGCCCTCTTGCGGGCCGCTGTTGTCAGCCATGCTCACTCCTCGTTTGTCGGACCGCCGAAGTGTTCCCGGGTGCGGACTCGTCAAACAAGATCAGAAAAGAAGGTCCATCACGAGCAGGACGCCGGTGGCGATGAACAACAACACGAAGACGGCGACCGCGACGATGCCTGCGACGGTCGCCGGGGTGTATTTGTGCCTGGCATGCGGCTGCGGCTCCGAAAGGCCGGACGTCTGTGCGGAGTCGGGCGGGGTTTCGCCGGGCCGCACGCCGCCGCCGGGTTCCAGGCTCGGCGTTCGCGCCGGGTCGGGATCGGGCGGCTGGGCGGTCACCTGTGGGGCATACCCGCCGAATGCCGCGCCACACGCGAGGGATATCGCGGTCCTGTGGTGAGGCACCGCACCCTACGATCTTCAGAATGGCAACAGCGCCCGAGACGTTCGTGACCCAGGCGCCCGGCGGCATCCGTATCGTCGCAGACCGGCTCGGCGATCCTGCGGCCCGCGCCGTGGTCTTCCTGCACGGCGGTGGCCAGACCCGGCGTTCGTGGGCCCGCGCGGCCGCTGCCGTGGCCGAGCGGGGTTGGCAGGCCGTCACCGTGGACTTCCGTGGCCATGGTGAATCGGACTGGTCGACCGAGGGCGACTACCGCGTGCTGACCTTCGCCGAGGACGTCCGCGAAGTGGTTGCACACCTACCGCCCGCCCCGGTCCTGGTGGGCGCATCGCTCGGCGGGTTCACCTCGATGCTGCTGGCCGGCGAGCTGTCGCCGGGCATCGCGAGCGCGGTGGTGCTGGTCGACATCGTGCCGAGCATGAACCCGTCCGGGGCGGCGCGCATCCACGACTTCATGGCCGAGAAGATGGTGGAGGGCTTCGCCTCGCTCGACGAGGTCGCGGACATGATCGCCGAATACAACCCGCACCGGCCGCGGCCCCGTGACCTCAACGGACTGCGCGCCAACCTTCGTCGCCGCGGCGACCGTTGGTACTGGCACTGGGACCCGCAGTTCATCGACGGCACCGCCGCCAACCCGCCGATCGAGGTGACCGACCCCGACCGCATGCACAAGGCCATCAAGGCGATCCTCGGTGCCGACGTGCCGATGCTTCTGGTGCGCGGCCAGGTGAGCGACCTGGTCAGCGAGGACCGCGCCGAGGAGTTCCTTGCGCGCTTTCCCGCGGTCGAGTTCGTCGACGTGCAGGGGGCGGGGCACATGGTGGCCGGTGATCGCAACGATCTGTTCGCCGGGGCCATCGTCGACTTCCTCAACCGGCACGCGGTGGCCTAGCCATTCCCTACGATCAGCGCATGCGCGGAGCCAAGATCCTCATCACCGGTCCCAGCGGTCAGGTGGCCGCTCCCATCGCACGGGCTTTGGCGACGGACAACGAGGTGTGGGGCATCGCGCGCTTCACCGATGCGGCCGCGCGGGAGGCTCTCGAACGCGACGGTGTCCGGTGCGAGACCGTGAACCTGGCGTCGGGCGACTTCAGCGCGCTGCCAAGGGACTTCGACTACGTGCTCAACCTCGCGGTGGCCAAGAGCGGTCGGTGGGACAAGGATCTGAGCGCCAATGCGGAATCGGCCGGTCTGCTGATGGCGCACTGCCCCGACGCCAAAGCATTTCTGCACTGCTCGTCGGCCGCTGTCTACGATCCGCCCGACGACGAGCCGCGCACGGAGCGCTCCGGCCTCGGGGACAACCACAAGCAGTTGTTCCCGACGTATTCGATCTCCAAGATCGCCGGCGAGGTCGTCGTGCGGACGATGTCGCGCGCGCTCGGTGTGCCCGCGATCATCGCGCGGCTCAACGTGCCCTACGGCGACAACGGCGGCTGGCCGTTCTTCCACATGGAGATGATGCTCGGGGGCATCCCGATTCAGGTTCCCGAGGGCGGCCCCGCCGTCTACAACCCGATTCACGAGGACGACATCATCGCGATGATCCCCAAGCTGCTCGAGAAGGCCGCGGTACCCGCGCCGACCGTCAACTGGTGTGGTGAGCAGGCCGTCAGCCTGCAGGACTGGTGCACCTACATCGGCTCGCTGATCGGCAGGGAACCGGTTTTCGAGCAGAGCGCGGCTGCGCTGCGCGGAAACCCGACCGACGCGACCCTGATGCGCGAGCTGATCGGCGGCACATCGGTCGACTGGCGCGACGGGATTGCCCGGATGGTGGCGAAGTTCCACCCGGAGCTGGTCGGCTGAGACGGTGGCCGAGCGCGTCGAGTTCCCGAGCACCACCGGCCCGGTCCTTGCGGGCCTGATCGATGTTCCCGAAGGGGAGGTGCGCGGATGGGGCGTCTTCGCGCACGGCTTCACACTGGGCAAGGACAGCCCCGCGGCGAGCCGGATCTGCAAGCAGCTCGCCAGCGAGGGCATCGGCATGCTGCGCTTCGACAACCTGGGACTCGGCGACTCAGAAGGGGACTGGGGTGACGGGTCGTTCTCGCACAAGGTGGCCGACACCGCGCGCGCGGTGAAGTTCATGAACGACTCCGGCCGTGAGGCACACCTGCTTGTCGGACATTCCTTCGGCGGATCGGCGGTGCTGGCCGCCGCGCATGACTGCCCGTCGGTCGCGGCGGTCGCCAGCATCGGGGCGCCGTACGAGCCCGGCCACGTCGAGCGCAACTACGACGCGCTGCTGGCCCGGATCGAAGCCGACGGCGAGGCGCCGTTTCAGGCGGGCGGCAAGGCGCTGACGCTCAAACGGCATTTCATCGACGACGTCCGCAAGGCCGACCTGCGCGAGCAGATCCGCACCCTGCGACGCGCGCTGCTCGTCATGCACTCGCCGACCGACAACACCGTCGGAATCGCCAACGCGAGCGAGATCTTCCGGGCGGCCCGCCACCCCCGCAGTTTCGTCTCGTTGGAGGGGGCGGATCACCTGCTCACCGGCAAGAATCAGGCCGCACGTGCGGCCCGCGTCGTCAGCGCCTGGGCCGACCCGTATCTCTGACGTCTCACGGGAAGGTGTTTCGTCGCGGGACGGCTCGGGTAACTCCGCTTACGACGACATTTGCTGTCGAGCGGCGGAGAAAGGCCTATGAGTGGAAAGCATCGCACCAGGACATCGAGGTCAAACCTCGTAATCGGGTCCATCGCGGCTTCGGTGGGCGTGTCAAGCGTCCTTGCCGCGGCGATCGTTGAACTCGTCTCGCCCGACGCCCCCACCGCGGCCACTCCAGCTCCACCTCCCGTCGCAGAGCAGTCGCTGAGCCAGCAGGGCCGGCTGATCGCCGTGACCCCTGACTCGTTGACCACGCAGAGCGCCGACGGCATGGTTCAGACCTTCGCCGTCACGCCCAACACGACCACGATCACCGGCGACGGCCACGCAGCGAGTCCCGCCGCCTCGTTCGCCGTCAACGACGAGGTCATGGTCGTCGGCACCCGGCAGGGCGGCGCCGTCGTGGCCACGGCTGTCGCCGACAAATCCGCGGTCGGCCCGGACGGCCCGCCTATGGACTACGGCTTGTGAGCCGGCACGCCACACCGAAATGATCCGAAGGAAATACCCGCGGCAGGTCCTTTGCAATGGGCTCGGTGCCGAGTAGCTCGATATCCGTCGCAGTCCAGCGGTCGCCTTTGAGCAGCACCCGGTCGAATCGGACGTGCCGGTGCTTGTCCTTCATGTCGTAGCGCATCAGGTTGATCGAGGTGTCCTCGGTGAAGCCGTCCTCGTCGGGCCGCAGCGCGGGCCAGAGGTCGAGATACGGCGGGCCGATACGGGTGTTCTCGGAGTCGCGCATGTTGAAGTCGCCGAGCACCACGGCGTCGTTCGCCGGCTTCAACGAGCCGAAGATCCGTCGCAGCTGCCACCCCCGTAGGCGCGCAGACCGCTTTCCGCTGTCAAGATGGACGCAGCAGACGACCGTCGGAGCACCCTGCAGTGCGAGTTCGGCGCGCAGAAACCCGCGCGACTGGCGGCTGGGCAACCTGGTGTAGGTGACCTCGCTGATCGGCACACGGGAGAGCATCAGCAGGCCGTAGTCGCCTGCCTCGCCGCCGGTTACCGCCGCGCGCGCATACCCGTCGCTGATCCACTGCTGCGTGAGCAACACCTCGACAGCGGTCGGCGTGACCTCCTGGAACACCATGACGTCGGGCTCGCGACGCGAAAGCAGCTCTGCGACAGCCCGATAGCGGTCGGCGGCATGCTTGGGATCGTTCCAGATGTTGTACGTCGTGAGCGTCAGCTCGTTGCGGCCGACAGTTGATGCGGCGCAGGCGTTTTCGACGCGGACGCTGCGCCGTCGCGGAAGCAGCCTCACCGGAGCTTGACGACGACCTTGCCCTTGGCGGTGCGGTCCTCCAGCGATGCGATGGCCTCACCGGCGCGTTCCAGCGGATAGCTCTCCGGCTCCGGCGCGGGCACGACCCCCGTGGCGAGCAGCGGTTCCAGCTCGTCCCACTGCTCACGGATGTAGTTGGGATGGGTGAAGGTCCACGCGCCCCAGCCGACACCGACAACGTCGACGTTGTTGAGCAGTAGCCGGTTCACCTTGACGGTCGGGATGTCGCCGCCGGTGAACCCGATCACCAGAAGGCGTCCGCCAGGCGCGAGGCAGCGCAGCGAATCGGTGAACCGGTCACCGCCGACGGGGTCGACCACGATGTCGACGCCCTTGCCGTCGGTCAGTCCCATCACCGCGTCCTTGAAGCCGTCAGCCAGCACCACGTCGGTGGCTCCGGCCGCGGTTGCGATCGCCTTCTTCTCCTCGGTTCCGACCACCGCGATCGTGCGCGCCGCGCCCCACACCGGCGCCAGCCGCAGCGTCGAAGTTCCGATACCTCCCGCGGCGCCGTGCACCAGTACCGTCTCGCCCTCGGCCAGTCGGCCGCGGGTGCGGAGTGCGTGATGCATGGTGAGGTCGTTGAACAGAAGGCCGGCGCCGGCCTCGAACGACACGTTGTCGGGCAGCTTGAACACTCGCTCTGGTTGCAGCGCAACGACTTCGGCCATGCCGCCGTTGAGCATCGTCAGCCCGGCGACACGGTCGCCCTTGGCGTATCCGCTATCGGAGGGCGCGCTGCGCACCACGCCCGCGACTTCGGCGCCGGGTACGAACGGAAGCTCGGCCTTGTACTGATAAAGCCCCCGCGACTGCAGCGCGTCGGGGAATGCCACACCCGCCGCGTACACCTCGAGGATGACGGCGTTCTCGTCGGTCGGCTCGTCGAGTTCGACCAGTTCTGCGGCCTGCGGACCGTCGAGGCTGGGTATCTGGATTGCGCGCATCGCCTTATTTAACAGCCTCGGCGCGGCGGCGCCGATGGCGCCTGAAGGTAACATCTGGCAGCTATGCCGAGAGGTCAGCGGGTCAGGCGCGGGGCGCGGCGGTTCACCGCGGCCGGCACGCTGCCACCATCGCGTCCGTCGAGCGTGCGCGACCACCGTGGCCACGGCCGCAGCGGCGTGCCGACGCGCCGCGCGAATTACGGCCTCAACTTCCTCGCCGCCGATCTCGACCGCGCGACGTCCTAAGGGGAGAGTTCGGCGTGCACTTCGGCGGCCGCGCGGCGGCCCGACCGCACGGCGCCGTCGAGGAAGCCGGTCCACTCGTCGGCGGTTTCGGTGCCTGCCCAGTGCAGGCCGTCCACCGGCTTGCGCAGCCAAGGCCCATAGCTGGTCCACGAGCCGGGCGGGACTGCGGCCGTCGGTCCGCCCGGTGCGAATTCCTCGCTGCCCCAACAGTGGTCGAGGTAATCGATGGGCTCCAGTGCCTCCGTGCCGAACAGGTCGGCGAACCCTGCCAGCGCACGCTCGCGACGCTCGGCGGGCGGCAGCGAGTCGAATGTGCGCGGGTCGGTGAAGCCGAGGAGAACGCCCGGTCCGTCTCCGTCCGGGCTGACGTCGAACGTGACGAACACCGCCCCTTCGTCGGACAGTGCCTCTCCGCTGCAGCCACCTGCGCGCCAGAACGGCGTCTCGTAAGCGGCGTAGGCCTTGCTGAGGCGTCCCTGCGGCCAGTGCTGCGCGAGCTTTTCGTATTCGGCGGGAAGGGCCGGGGAGAAGTCGATGGCCGTTCGATGTTCGGGCGGGATCGCCACGATGACCGCCCTGGCAGTGACGTCGCCGCCGCCGGCGCCGACGGTGAAGGTGCCGTCGGGGTGGCGCTCGACGCGCGCGACGATGGCGCCGAGCCTGACGCGATCCCCCAACTCCCCGGCCAGCTTCAGCGCGATCTGCTGAGTGCCGCCGGGGAAGCGGTCCTGCTGTGCGCCGCCCTGAACGTCGAGCATCCGGCCAAGCCCCCCCGCGGCCTTGACGTAGCGCACGGCATGCAGCATCGACACCTTGTCGGGTTCGCAGCCCCACGTCACCCTCGACATGATCGCCATCAGATCGCGCGTCGAGGCGCCGGCGTGCAGCGAGCGCAACCAGCGGTCCAGTGTCTGCTCGTCGAGATGGCTCGCGTGGGGCGCCTTCCACGGCTCCGCGAGCGACAGGCGGCGGCAGAGTCGTTCGAATCGCCACTGGATGCGGGAGACGTCGAACAGCTCGAGCATGGACAACCGCGGAATGGTGCTGCGGTAGGCGCGGACCCGGCCCCGCCACTTGATCAGGTTTTTGCCGCGGGTGTGGGTGGGGACGGTCTCGCAGCCCAGCTCGCGGGCCAGCTCCTTGACGGCGTCCTGCGTCGGGCCGATGAATGTGCCGCCGAGGTCGACCGGGACGCCCGCGATCATCGTGGTCGACGACCGTCCGCCGACCCGGTCACGGCCCTCCAGCACGACGACGTCGTAGCCGTGGCGGACCAGTTCCCGCGCCGCGGTCAGACCCGCGAACCCGGCCCCGACCACGACGACGTCGGCAATTGTCTGCGTCACGCGACTAGGCTCTCACGCCGTGAGGGTGATGACAGCGCTGTTCGGGCCCGGCAACGCAATCGAGCAGGCACGAGCCTTCCGAGACGCAGGTGCGGCCGGGGTCTTCACCTTCGAAGGGCCTCACGACGTTTTCACGCCGCTGACCCTGGCGTCGACTGTCGGCGGTCTCGACCTGATGACCAATGTGGCAATTGCATTTCCACGCAACCCGATCCATCTCGCTCACCAGGCGATCGATCACCAGCTGCTCAGCGAGGGCAGGTTTGCGCTCGGCCTCGGCACGCAGATACGGGCGCAGATCGAGAAGCGGTTCGGCGTGGAGTTCGACAAGCCGGTGGCGAGGATGACCGAGCTGGTCGCGGCGCTGCGGGCCATCTTCGACAGTTGGCAGACGGGCGAGCGGCTGAACTTCCGGGGCGAGTACTACCGCCACACGCTGATGACGCCGACGTTCAGTCCCGGTGAAAACCCCTACGGCCCGCCGCCGATCTACGTGGGCGCGCTCGGCCCGCGGCTGACCCGTGCGACCGCCGAACACGCCGACGGGCTGCTGGTCATGCCGTTCGGTAACAAGCGCTTCCTGCACGAGGTGACCATGCCCGCGGTGCGGGAGGGCCTGGCGGCGGGGGGAAGGACGGCAACCGATTTCGCCGTCATCCCGGAGATCATCGTGTCGGTGGGCGACGATCACACCGCCACCCGTCGGCTGCTGGGGTTCTACGGCTCGACGCCGGCCTATCGCCCGGTGCTGGAGATCCACGGCTGGGGCGACCTGCAGCCCGAACTCAACTCGCTGTCCAAGCAGGGCCGGTGGGAGGAGATGGGCAAGCTCATCGACGACGACGTGCTGCACACCATCGCCGCCTGCGGATCGGCGGCCGAGGTCGCGACCCATATCCGCGATCGGGTGGACGGCATATCCCACCAGATCTGCCTGTATCAGCCCGGTCCCGTCGCGCCGGAAGCCTTGGGTGAGATCGTTGACGCGCTGACCGCCTGACCGCATATCGTGGTACCCAGGCGGACCAAGGGAGGTCTAATGGCCGACGAGCGCTTGCGAACCGGCGCCGAGGCGGAGTACTCCGACGTGCTGATCATCGGCGCGGGCATCTCGGGAATCGGCGCGGCCTACCGCATCCACGAGAAGAACCCGACGTTGTCGTACACGGTGTTGGAGCGGCGCGCGCGGATCGGCGGGACATGGGACATCAATCGCTATCCCGGTATCCGGTCCGACAGCGACATCTTCACCTTGAGCTTCCCCTACGAGCCGTGGACGCGCCCCGAATACGTCGCGGAGGGTGCCGACATCCGCGAGTACCTCACCCAGACCGCGAGCAAGCACGGTATCGACGAGCACATCCGGTTCAAAACCCGTGTCCTGTCGGCCGACTGGGACTCCTCGACGGACACCTGGACGGTGGCCACCGAGATCGACGGTGAACCGAGGACCTACCGCGGCCGGTTCCTGTTCTTCGGCACCGGCTACTACAACTACGACGAGCCCTACCGGCCGGATTTCCCTGGGCTGCAGGACTTCAGCGGCCCCGTCGTGCATCCGCAGCACTGGCCGGAATCACTCGACTACACGGGCAAGAAGGTGCTGGTCATCGGCAGCGGCGCGACGGCGGTCAGCATGATCCCGACGCTGACCGAGAAAGCCGCTCATGTGACGATGCTGCAGCGCTCACCGAGCTATCTGATGTCCATGCCGCGTGTCAATCCGCTCCTGTCGGTGATCCGGAAGGTACTTCCGCTGCGCGCCGGGAACGCCGCGGCGCGGCTCTACGGAAAGATCGTCACCGTCCTGATCTATGCGATCGCGCGCAAGGCGCCCAAGGCCAGCAGGAAGTACATCCGCAGCACCGCGAAAAAGGCTCTGCCCGAGGGGTATCCGGTCGACGTGCACTTCAAGCCGCGTTACGACCCGTGGGATCAGCGTCTGTGTCTGATCCTCGGCAACGACTTCTACGAGGCGATCGGCGATGGCCGGTTGGACGTGGTGACCGATCAAATCGACCACATCGACGCCACCGGTGTCGTGCTGCGCTCCGGCGAGCGCATCGACGCCGACCTGCTGATCACCGCGACCGGTATCCAGTTGCAGGCACTCGGCGGCGTCGCGTTGAGCATCGACGGCGCCGAGGTCAAGCCGCAGGACCGGTTCGTCTACAAGGAACATCTGCTCGAGGACGTACCGAACGCGGCCTGGTGCGTCGGCTATGTCAACGCGTCGTGGACGCTGCGGGCAGACCTGACCGCGCGGGCGTTCGCAAAGCTGTTGTCCTACATGGACTCTCATGGCTACACACACGCCTACCCGCATCTTGGCGATGTGCCGATGGCGGAGAAGCCCGCGTGGAACATCAACGCCGGCTACGTGCAGCGCGCTGCGCATGCGCTACCGAAGTCGGGCACCCAGCGGCCGTGGAACGTGCGCCACAACTACGTGCTGGACGCGATCGATCACCGATTCGACCGGATCGAGGAGTCGATGGTGTTCGGCCGCGCCGACGCCGAGTCCGCACAGTCGGCGTAGGGCTCGAGCAGTGAACGTCGCGGTCATCGTGGTGATCGCGGTGTTCTTCTTCGGCATGGGCGCCTACGCACTGGCCGCGCCGAGGGCGCTGATCCGCCCGTTCGGCGTCACGCTGGAGTCGCCCACATCGCGGTCGGAGGTGCGGGCGGTCTACGGCGGCTTCGGGCTGGCGATCGCGGCAGTGCTCTCCTACGCCGCCTTTCGGGGCGGCGACCTGCAGAAGGGCGTCCTGATCACCGTCGGCATCGCGCTGGCCGGAATGGCCGTGGGCCGAATCGTGTCCGCGATCCTCGACGATCGCACGCCGTTCTACCCGAACTGGCTGTACTTCATCGTCGAGGCGGTCGCCGCCGCCGCACTGTTCGCAGTGGCCTGACGCACCGAGCCGCGAGATCCGACTTTTGTCCACGAAGTGCGAGTAGACGCGTGCAAAAGTCGGATTTCGTTCTATATGGAAAACGGCGCCCGGAAAATTGACTTTTGCGTCAGTATCGGCGTTATAGCCGAGAGCAGAAGGGGCGGCACCGCATGACCACAAGGGATAAATACACAGACGTGCCCGAGCCGTACTCCTGGAAAGTCTCCAGCGCCGGCGACGCGCGCTTCACGTGGGAGTACGACGACGGGCGCGCCCGGCTCCTCTCCCTGTACCAGAAGGGCAAGGACAAGCAGTGGGACGCCCAGTCACGCATCGACTGGACCCAAGACGTCGACCCGATGAACCCCATCGGACTGCCCGACGAGTTCCATCCGCTGTTCGGCAGCCCGATGTGGGAGGCCGCCGAGGAATCACGTCGCGCCGAGATGCGCCAACATTTCCAGGCCTGGCAGTTCTCGCAGTTCCTGCATGGCGAGCAGGGGGCGATGGTGTGCGCGGCCAAGATCGTCGAGGTCGTCCCGGACCTGGACGCGAAGTTCTACGCGGCCACCCAGACCATGGACGAGGCGCGGCACGTCGAGGCGTTCGGGCGGTTCCTGCAGGAGAAGGTCGAACTGGTCTACCCGATCAACACGAATCTGACCTCCCTGCTGGCAGACACCCTGCACGACTCGCGCTGGGACATGCCCTATCTGGGCATGCAGGTGCTCATCGAGGGGCTCGCACTCGCCGCCTTCGGGGTGCTGCGTGACATGGCGCCCCCGGACTCGCTGGCGAAGGCGGTGCTGGCGTATGTCATGCAGGACGAGGCGCGGCACGTCGCTTTCGGCCGAATCTCGCTGAAGGACTACTACTCCCAGTTGACCGAAGCCGAGCGGGACGAGCGGGAAGAGTTCGTCGTGGACGCCTGTTACCTGATGCGCGACAGGTTCCGCGGCGAGGAGGTCTTCGAGACCCTCGGCCTTGATGTCAAAGCATGTGCGGAGTGGGTCGATACGTCACCGCTGATGATCCAGTTCCGCTCCCACCTGTTCAGCCGCATCGTGCCGATCGTCAAGGACATCGGGTTGTGGGGCGACAAGGTGCAGAAGGCGTTTCGGGACATGGGTGTCCACGACATGGCCGGTTTCGACATCGAGGCGCTGATGAAGGCCGACGAAGACCAGGCCGAAGCGCTGGACACGGCGCACGCCGAAATGGCGGCCCGGTCCCTCGAGGTGAACCAGGTGATCGCGGCGGGCGCGAGTTGACCCGCGCCTAGGGCGCGACGGTGAGCCAGTCCGCGAAGCCCGACGGGTCGTGACGACCGAGCGCACCGTGCTCGAACAAACCCCACCCCTCGGTGGGCGTGCCGTGCGCTGAAGTGCACACCGCACGGCCGACATGGTCGATGACGCCGAAGCCGGCCCGTCCGACGATCGCCGGGTCGGTCATGTCGTAGGTCAGGCGCTCGGTGAACTTGTCGCCCTTCCAGGTGCCGTGGATCCAGTCCGAGTCGCCGCCGTATCCGCCGCCCACGTGAATCGGCACGGGCAGTTTGGACTCCACGTCGAAGCGGACCGGCGTGCCGTCGGCCGCGGTGGCGTCGATCGTCGCGCCGGTCGGTATCCGCGTGCCCGACGTGTAGTGGATCTTCACCCGCGGCCAGCCCAGCTGTTCGACGCGCCCGTCCTTCCAGATGCGCGTGCAGTCGTTCAGCGACCGGAACCCGCTGGGCTCCTCCTGGATGATGAGCACGATCGAAAAGTCGTCGAAGGCCATCGGCACGTACAACCACCACATGCCCTCGAACGGCGGATCCGCCGGCCGCCCAGCCGGTTCCGCCTCCCCGACGGGCCGGATGCCCCACGACCGGTCGCGCGTGCCGATCCACACCGACGGGTCGACGGTGATTTCTTCGCCGTCGATCGATATGGTGCCGCTCCACGACCCCACCTGCGCGAACCGCTGCGCGTCCAATGTCACTCGGGTGCCCGCCCGCAGGATGTGCCGCTGCTCCTGCACGACGTCGAACAGGCCGTTCCAGGTCAGGTCGACCGAGACGTCCTCGGTCTCGTCCATGACGATGCGCAACCGGTGCAGCGGATCGGTGACCTCGACGCGATAGCCGAGGACGTTCTGGTTCAGCCGGTCGGAATCGATGGCGTCCGAAAGGTGCACCGCCGTCTGTACATCCCCGCGCCGCACGAGCACGAACGCATCCTTGACGCCGAGGTTGGGGTAGTACCCGATACCGGTGATCAGGAAGATGTCGCCGGTGCGGTCGTGGGCGTTGAAGTAGGACCGGTCGTAAAAGTTGCGGTCCGACGAACCCGGCCACGCGATCGGTTGCGGGATTTGGTGGACGGGGAACTCGTCCATGGGGCCGAGCATCAGGCTTCACCTCCGATGAGGCGCCGCAGCAGGGCGCCGTGGTAGAAGAGCGTTTCGACGTCCTCAGGCTTCTCGATCTCGCCGAAGCGAACCCGACGGGCGCTGGTCCGCATGAACACGCAGCACCAGATCACTCCCGAGTACACGTAGAACCAGTTCAGGTCGCCGAGTTGCACTCCTGTCTTCTCGGCGTAGGTGGCCTTGACGTCGTCCTCCCGCATGAAGTCGGGCAGGCCCGGCATTCCGGCCAGGCCGGCGAGCTCCTGGAAAACCATGTGCGCGAACACCATCCACGCGGCGTCCATTTCCCGCGGACCCAGCGTCGCCATCTCCCAGTCCAGTACGGCGACGGGCTTGAAGTCTTCGTAGAGCACATTGCCAACCCGGGAGTCGCCCCAGATGAGCACCGGCTGGTTGGCCGCAATGTCTGCTGGCCAGTTGGCGTCGAGCCACTCGAGCGCCTGCTCGACGAGCGGTGATCGGCCGATGTCACCGACGGCGAACTCGTACCACGATTTCAGCCAGTTGAGGTTGCGTCGCAATGCGTTCGGCTCGTCTCCGTCGGCTTGAGAGGCTAGGAAACCGAACGTCGTTTCGGCATCGGGAATCTCGTGCAGTTTCGCCAGTACGTCGACGGTGTTGTCCTGCAGCGCGCGCTGTGACTCGGCGGGGGAGTCGGCGAACCAGTTGCCACCGAAGGTGTAGGGCATCACGTCGGGCGGAACCACGCCGGAGACGTAGTCCATCAGGAAGAACTGGGTGCCGAGCACCTCGCCCGTGGGTTCGAGCCAGCGCACCTGCGGCACCGGGACGTCGGTCAGCTCGCCGACCAACCGGATCACGTCGAACTGGTGGTCCATCCGGTAGGACGTGAACACCGGGACGTCCTCTTTCGTGGGCGCGACGCGGGCCACCCACTTCTCCTCGTGCGCTTGGCCGTCGGCTTCCCAGCGGCCGGTCAGAATGATGGTCTCCGAGGACATCCCGTTGGAGTCGACGCCGCTCTCAACGGTCACCTGCGGTTCGACGCCGCCGGGCATGACGGTGGACAGCCATCGCGACATCACGCCCGGCAGCGTGCTGATATCGCGAGCCGAGCGCTGGAGTCGGCCGACGTCTTCGACAGCCGGTTCTGTAGCCAAGGTTCTTCCTCCTGCCTTATTACGATACGGTGGGTAGCGTTATGAAAGCAGACCCGACTTCGATTGACAAGAGCCCGAGCGCCGGCAGGCCTCGGGACCCGCGTATCGACGCTGCCATATTGCGCGCGACGACGGATCTGCTTGTGGAAATCGGCTATTCGAATCTGACGATGGCTGCCGTCGCCGAGCGGGCGGGCACCACGAAGACCGCGCTGTACCGCCGGTGGTCGAGCAAGGCCGAGCTCGTCCACGAGGCCGCGTTCCCGGCCGCGCCGACGGCGATCGCAGCGCCGCCGGGGGATTTCGGCGCCGATGTCCGCGCGATGATCGCCGCGACGAGGAACGTGTTCACCAGTCCGGTCGTGCGCGCCGCCCTGCCCGGCCTGATCGCCGACATGACCGCCGATCCCGAGCTGAATGCGCGCGTGATGAGCCGCTTCACCGAGGTGTTCTCGGCGGTGCGGACACGGCTGGCCGAGGCGCTGCAGCGCGGCGACGCGCATTCCGACGTCGATCCGGAGCGGCTGATCGAAGTGATCGGCGGGGCGACGATGCTGCGGCTGCTGCTGTGGCCGGAGAAGGATCTCGACGACGACTGGGTTGATCAGACGACCGCCATCGTCGCCCACGGTGTGATTGCCTGACAGCGTGGTTCATCAGCCTTTTCCCACCGACTGGCGCACCGCACTGGTTCTGGTGCCCCATCCCGACGACCCCGAGTACGGCGTGGCCGCAGCCGTCGCCAAGTGGACCTCACAGGGCAAGCACGTCCATTACGCGCTGGCGTGCCGCGGCGAGGCAGGCATTCCCGGCATGTCGCCGGAGGAGACGGGTCCCCTGCGCGAACGCGAACAACGCACGTCATCGGCGATCGTCGGCGTCGACGATGTCGAGTTCTGGGACTTTCCCGACAGCCAGATCCTCAACACCCCCGAGCTGCAGGCCAAGATCGCCGAGGCGATCACAGAACTGGCGCCCGACGTGGTGATCACCCTCTACAGCGGCCCGGAGTGGGGGCCAGGGGCGCCGAACCAGCGCGACCACATCGAGTTCTCCAATGCGGTTGCCGCAGCCTACGATTCACTGCCCACCAAACCCCGATGGTTCTTCGAAAACGGCCCGCACGGCACACACTGCGAGGTCGTCGACGATTTCATCGACGTCGCGGTCGCATCGCTTGCCGCCCACGATGTCTATCTGTCGGTCTACAAACCCGATGTACCGGTGATCGAGCAGGCGCGGATCCAGGTCGACCGCACGACGCTGCCGCCGCTGCCCGGGTTCGAGGGCCACCGCTCGGTCGAGTTCATCCTCAAGCGGGAAGCGGGCGATCAGCCACCGTCTATCTGACGCCTGTTGCGCTCGGAAACCGCGCGGAACTGGTCGCCGAGCCCCTCGAAGTCGCGGTGCTGTGCGAACGCGATCTTCTCCTCGGCGGCCAGGAACGGAGCGATCACCTGGGCCGCTCCAGTGGTGTAGATCTCCTTGAGCCCCATCATGGTTGGACCCGTTACCTCCGCGATGTGAGTCGCCAACTCGAGCGCGCGGTCCAGCAGCCGTTCGTGGGCGACGACCTCGGTCACCAGGCCGATCCTCTCGGCGCGGGCGGCGTCGACGACCTCGCCCGTCATCGACAACCGCCTGGCCATGCCGAGGCCGACGAGCTGGGGGAGCCGCGCCGTCATACCGCCACCTGGCAGGATCCCGACACGGGCGTGGGTGTCGGCGAACACGGCCCGCTCCGATGCGATCAGGAAATCGCAGCCCAGCGCCATCTCGAGCCCGCCGGTGAACACCGCGCCGTTGATCGCCCCGATGATCGGCGTGCGCATGTTCGCGGTCGCAGCGATGCAGCTCTGCGACCGGAACTCCTCGAAGTAGCCCAGGCCGTCGCGCTGCGCCTCCTTGAGGTCCACCCCGGCGCAGAACGCGGGGTCGGTACCCGTGAGCACCACCGCGCGGACGGACTCGTCGGCGTCGGCCTCGGTCAACGCCCTGTACGCGGCCCTGATCAGATCACGGCTCAGCGCATTGCGGGCGGCGGGCCGGTTCAGGGTCAGCATCCGAATCGCGCCGTGGTCGGCGGTGACGACCAGCATGCTCATCCCTTCGCCGAGATCGACGTAATGGCGGAATCCTCTCGCACTCTTGCGCCCAAACGTTGGTTTGGGCGCAAATGGAGCTAGCTCAGGAAGGTGTTCGCGATGTTCGCGAGGTCCAGCAGCGGCTGCGGCAGGGCGCCGAGCGCGAACGTGATGGCTGCGGTGACGGTGACGACGGCCGTGGTGAAGACGCTGGGCACCACGACCTCGGGAGCGTCGTCGGGCGGATCGGTGAAGAACATCAACACGATGACGCGGACGTAGAAGTACGCGGCGATGGCGCTGGCGATCACACCGACGATGACCAGCGGGATCGCACCGCCTTCGCCCGCGGCCTTGAACACCGCGAACTTGCTGACGAACCCGCTCGTCAGCGGGATGCCGGCGAACGCGAGCAAGAACAGCGAGAACACAATTCCGACAATGGGATAGCGACGGCCGAGGCCGGCCCAGCGCGCCATCGCGGTCGCTTCCTGCCCGGACTTGTCGCGCACCAATCCGACGACGGCGAAGGCGCCGAGCGTGCTGAACCCGTAGGCGAAAAGGTAGAACAGCGTGGATGACAGACCCGACTCGTTCAGCGCGATCACGCCGGTCAGGATGAACCCGGTGTGCGCGACCGCCGAGTAGGCGAGCATCCGCTTGACGTCGGACTGGGTGACCGCGGTGACCGTGCCGACCACCATGGTCAGGATCGCGATCGCCCACAGCACCGGCCGCCAGTCGGCGCGGATCTCTGGCACCGCGACGTAGAAGATGCGCAGTAGCGCGCCGAACGCCGCGATCTTGGTGGCCGCGGCCATGAACGCGGTGATCGGCGTCGGCGCACCCTGATAGACGTCGGGAATCCAGGAGTGGAACGGCACCGCGCCGACTTTGAACAGCACGCCGACGAGCAGCAGGCCGACGCCGATGAGCGCCAGCGACGCCTTACCGGTGTTGGCATGGATCGCGTCGGCGATTCCTGACAGGCTCAGCGTGCCCGCGTAGCCGTACAGCATCGCCGCGCCGTAGAGGAAGAACGCCGACGAGAACGCGCCGAGCAGAAAGTATTTCAGCGCCGCTTCCTGGGACAGCAACCGGCGACGACGGGCGAGCCCGCACATCAGGTACAGCGGCAGCGACAGCACCTCGAGTGCGATGAACATCGTCAGCAGATCATCGGCCGCCGGGAACAGCAGCATGCCGCCGACGGCGAACAACGTCAGCGGGAACACCTCGGTCTGCATGACTCCGGCCTTGGTGGCCAGCTTCTCCGCGACGCTGCCCACGACCGCGGAAGCCTGTGGGGTGAACGAATCCAGTCCGCCCGCACCGCGTTCCGATTCGGACTCGACTTCGGCAGGGATGCGGCGCTCGGCGATCAGAAGGATGCCGAGGATGCCGACCAGCAGGATCGTGCCCTGCAGAAACAACGCGGGTGCGTCGACGGCGACGGCGCCGATCACTGCCGTGCGGCCGACCTCACCGTGCAGATCCCTGGCCACAGCCACCACCGCGACGAACGCGGCCGCAAGTCCGACCACGCTCAGCACGACTTGCACGAGGTAGCGCCGCCCGCGTGAGACGAACGCCTCGACGAGCACGCCGACGATCGCGGCTCCGAACACGATCAGCATCGGCGACAGCAGGCCGTACTCGACGCTGGGCGTTGGCAGGTTCATCGGGGGCGGCCTTCCGCCAGTCTGGGGGTGGGATCGGGTTGGTCGATCGTGGACAGGGTGTGGTCGACGGCCGGATTGATCACATCCAGAGCGGGTTTGGGATACACCCCGAGCACCAGCAGCAGCGCGATCAGCGGTGCGACGACCGCAAGCTCGCGGGGGATGAGGTCACGCAGCCGGTCGTTGCCCTCGGTGACCGGGCCGCCCATCATCCGCTGATACATCCACAGGATGTAGATCGCGGAGAGCACGAGGGCGGTCGACGCCACCACCGCGAACACCGGGTAGCGCGTGAACGTGCCGATCAGTACCAGGAATTCGCTGATGAACGGCGCGAGCCCGGGAAGTGACAGCGTGGCCAGCCCGGCGACGAGGAACGTCCCGGCCAACACCGGCGCGACCTTCTGCACGCCGCCGTACGCACTGATGAGGCGAGTTCCCCTGCGCGACACCAGGAAACCGGCGATCAGGAACAGCGCTGCGGTGGAGATGCCGTGGTTGACCATGTACAGCGTCGAACCCGACTGGCCCTGGCTCGTCATCACGAAGATACCGAGGATGATGAAGCCGAAGTGCGAAATAGAGGTGTAGGCGATCAGCCGCATCACGTCGGTCTGGCCGATGGCCAGGATCGCGCCGTACACGATTCCGATGACGGCCAACGTGATGATCAGCGGCCGGAAATACGCTGACGCGTCAGGGAACAACTGTAGGCAGTACCGCAGCATGCCGAACGTGCCGACCTTGTCCATGATGGCCATCATCAACACCGCGCTGGCCGGGGTGGCCTCGACGGCGGCATCGGGCAGCCAGCGGTGGAACGGCCACAGCGGGGCCTTCACGGCGAAGGCGAACATGAAGCCGGCGAACAGCGCGTTGACGATCGCGGGGCTGACGGCAAGGGCACCGCTGTTGACCGCCTCGACGATGGCCCGGAAGTCGAAGGTGCCGGCCTCGAACGCGTCGCTGCCCGCGGTCACCACGTACAGTCCGATGACCGCGGCGAGCATGATCAAGCCGCCGAAGAGGTTGTACAGCAGGAACTTGACCGCTGCCTTCGACCGGTGCTCCCCGCCGAATCCGCCGATGAGGAAGTACATCGGGATGAGCATGGCTTCGAAGAAGACGTAGAACAGCAGCACGTCCAGTGAGACGAGGGACATGATGACCATGCCCTCGACGGCCAGCGTCAGCGCCAGGTAGGTGTGTGTCGAGCGACCTCGCAGCCCGATCTGGCTGTCGGCGTCGTTCCAGCCGGCGACGATCAGCAGCGGCACCAGCACCGCGGTCAGCACGACGAGCGCCAGCGCGATCCCGTCGATGCCAAGGATGTAGCCGGTTCCGAACGACGGTATCCAGGGGAGGTCCTCGACGAACTGGTATTGCGGCCCGCTCGGATCGAATCCGACCGCGACGATGAGCGTCAGCACGAGCACAGCCACCGAGACCAGCAGCGCGAACCACTTGGCGGCCGAGCGTCCGGTGGCGGGGATCAGCATCACCAGCACGGCACCCAGCGTCGGCACCGCCCACAAGATCGTCATCCACGGCAGGGACAGGCCAGAGGTCACCACAGCTGCACCGCCAGAATGATCGCGACCACCAGCGCGGCGCCCGCGAGCATCGAAAGGGCGTAGGAGCGGGCGAAGCCGGTCTGCAACTGCCGCATGCCGTCCGACACCCGGCCGACCACCGCGGCCAGTCCGCTGCCTGCGCCGTCGATGGCCTTGTCGTCGACCCAGACCAGATCCTTGGTCAGGACTCGGCCCGGCTTCATCAGCAGCTCCTCGTTGATCGCGTCGCCGTAAAGGTCCCGACGCGCGGCGACGGTCAGCGGCGACACCTCCTCGGGCGCGGCGTCGGGCACCGACTTCTGCGCGTACATCCGGTAGGCGATGAGGATGCCCACCGCGACGACAGACAGCACGATGACCGTCACGACCCAGGCCGGCACGACGTGGTGCGCCTCGTGCTCGCCGACCACCGGCGCCAGCCAGTGCTCCAGCGTGCCGCCGATGGCGAACACGGCACCGGATGCCACCGAGCCCACGGCCAGCAGGATCATCGGCCAGGTCATGACGCGCGGCGACTCGTGCGGATGCGGCTCTGTCATTTCCCCCGTCACTGCGTTCCCCTGCGCTTCGGGCGGGAGGTGCCCCCTCGCCGAGGCTTTCCAGCGTTTCTCACCGAAGAACGTCATCAGCATCACGCGGGTCATGTAGAACGCGGTGATGCCCGCGCCGAGGATCGCGGCACCGCCGAGGACGATGCCCTTCGCGCCGCCGGCGCCGAGCGCGGCCTCGATGATCCCGTCCTTGGAGAAGAAGCCCGCCAGCGGCGGAATGCCGATGATCGCGAGATAGCCGAGCCCGAAGGTGACGAAGGTGATCGGCAGCAGCTTGCGCAGGCCGCCGTAGTGCCGCATGTTCACCTCGTCGTCCATCGCGTGCATGACCGAGCCCGCGCCGAGGAACAGGCCCGCCTTGAAGAAGCCGTGGGTCAGCAGGTGCATGATTGCGACGGCGTAGCCGGCGGGGCCGAGACCCGCCGCGAGCACCATGTAGCCGATCTGGCTCATCGTCGACGCGGCGAGCGCTTTCTTGATGTCGTCCTTGGCGCAGCCGACGATCGCGCCGAACAGCAGCGTGACCGCGCCGACGATGACGACGCCCAGCTGCGCGCCCGGCGCCAGGTCGAACACCGGGCCCGACCGCACGATCAGGTAGACGCCCGCGGTCACCATCGTCGCGGCGTGGATCAGTGCCGAGACCGGCGTGGGGCCTTCCATCGCGTCGCCGAGCCAGGATTGCAGGGGCACCTGTGCCGACTTGCCGCAGGCGGCCAGCAGGAGCAGAAGGCCGATGGCGTTGAGGGTGCCCTCGCCCAGTTCCGGGGCGGCCGCGAAGACGCCTTCGAACGAGATCGAGCCGATGTAGGCGAACATCACCATCAGCGCGACGGCGAGGCCGATGTCGCCGACCCGGTTGACGACGAACGCCTTCTTGGCCGCGGTGGCAGCCGACGGCTTGTGCTGCCAGAACCCGATCAACAGGTAGGAGGCCAGGCCGACGCCTTCCCACCCGACGTAGAGGCCGAGATAGTTGTCGGCGAGGACCAGGAGCAGCATCGCGGACAGGAACAGGTTCAGATACGCGAAAAACCTGCGGCGATCGGGGTCTTCGGCCATGTAGCCGACCGAGTAGATGTGAATCAGCGAGCCGACACCGGTGATCAGCAGAACGAAACACATCGACAGCTGGTCGAGTTGCAGCCCGAAGTCAACGTGCAGTTCGCCGACCGGCACCCAGCTGAAGAGCTTTTCTTCAACGGCGCGTTCCTCACCGCCGCGGCCGAGCATGTCGGCGAACAGCAGCGCGCCGACGACGAAGGAGCCGACCGACATCGCGCAGCCCAGCAGGTGGGCCCAAGGATCGGACCACCTCCCCGACAGCAGCAGTATCGCCGCACCTGCCAGGGGCAGGGCGATCAGAAGCCAAACCGGAATCGTCATCGCGGCCTTAGTTTTTCAGCAGGCTGGCGTCGTCGACCGAGGCCGAACGGCGGGTGCGGAAGATGGTCATGATGATGGCAAGCCCGACGACGACCTCGCAGGCCGCGACCACCATGGTGAAGAACGCCACCACCTGGCCGTCGAGGTGCCCGTGCATGCGGGAGAACGACACGAACGCGAGGTTGGCCGCGTTCAGCATCAGCTCGACGCACATGAACATCACGATGGCGTTGCGGCGCAGAAGAACTCCCGAGGCGCCGATCGTGAACAGCAGTGCCGACAGGTACAGGTAGTTGTCGGGGTTCATCGCTCACCGTCCGCATCGCCGTCGACGGGCGCCAGGACGCTCCGTCGGTGCAGGATCGCTGCGACCGAAATGTCGGAGCCCGAGCCGTCGGGGAGCCTCGCCTCCAGGTCAACGGCGTTGTGCCTGGCGAACACACCGGGATTGGGCATCGGCGTGGGATGTCCGCCTGGCCGGAACCGCTCTTCTGCGAGTTCGCGCTGGGTCTTGGCCTTCTCGAAGCGTTCCCGGTGTGCGAGCACCATCGCGCCGAGCGCCGCGGTGATCAGCAGCGCGCCGGTCAGTTCGAACGCCCACAGGTAGCGGGTGAAGATCAGCGCAGCAAGGCCTTCGACGTTCTGGTTGTTGTTGGCCTCCGCAAGACCCTGGAATCCGGCGGTGGACACGTTGCCGATCCCCGCTATGAGGAGCACTCCGAAACCGACGCCCGCGATGATCGCCGAAACGCGTTGGCCACGGATCGTCTCCACGAGCGACTCGGACAGGTCGACGCCGATGAGCATCAGCACGAACAAAAACAGCATCATGACCGCGCCGGTGTAGACGACGATCTGGACGACGCCGAGGAACAGCGCCTCCTGGGCGATGTAGAGCACCGCGAGCGAGATCATCGTCATCGCAAGGAAGATCGCCGAGTACACGGCCTTGGGTGCGGCGACCACCCCGATGGCTCCGGCCAGCGCGATGGCACCGAGCACCCAGAACGTGACAGCCTCGGCCGTCGAGGTGTGGCCGCTGGAATCGGCGGCCAGCGCCAGCAATTCGACGGTCACCGGGCATCCTCGGTGATGTTATCTGCTCCTTGCGTGCGCGGAATCTTCTGTGCTTCGCGCCAGTCATCGATGGGCGTGATGTTGCCCAGGTAGTAGTCCTCGTCGGTGCTACCGGGCTGCATGGGATGCGGCGGCGCCACCATGCCGGGTTGCATCGGCGCGAGAAGTTTGTCCTTACCCCAGATCAGGTCGGCGCGGTTGTCGTCGGCCATCTCGTACTCGTTGGTCATGGTGAGCGCGCGAGTGGGGCAGGCCTCGATGCACAGCCCGCAGCCGATGCACCGCAGATAGTTGATCTGGTACACCCGGCCGTAGCGCTCACCGGGCGAGAAGCGCTCCTGCTCGGTGTTGTCGTCGCCCTCGACGTAGATCGCGTCGGCGGGGCACGCCCATGCGCACAGTTCGCACCCGATGCACTTCTCGAGCCCGTCGGGGTACCGGTTCAGTTGGTGGCGACCGTGATAGCGCTTCGCGACGGGGCCCGGCTTCTCGGGGTACTCCTCGGTGATCGGCTTCTTGAACATGGTCCCGAAGGTGACGCCGAAGCCGGCGAGGGGATCTAGAAACTTAGGCATTGGTCTTCTCCTTTGGAAGCGGTGGCACCGGGAACCCGCCCTCGTCTGCCGCCTGCACCGGAATCGTCCGGACGGTCTTGACCTTCATCGAGCGCCACAGCAATGTGGCGACGAGAAGTGCGAAGACGGTGCCGACGGCGATAAGCCCGTTGGCCCATCCGGTTTCGCCTGCTGCCCGCAGGCTGCGCGAGGTCGCCACAATCGCGATCCAGACCAGTGAAACCGGAATGAGCACCTTCCAGCCCAGCGCCATGAACTGGTCATAGCGCAGACGCGGCAGGGTGGCACGCAGCCAGAAGTAGAAGAAGAGGAACCCCCACACCTTGGCGGTGAACCACAGCAGCGGCCACCAGCCGGTGTTGGCGCCGTCCCACATGTTGATCGGCCACGGCGCGTGCCAGCCGCCGAGGAACATCGTGGTGGCCAGCGCGGAGACGGTCGTCATGTTGACGTACTCGGCGAGCATGAACATCGCGAACTTCAGCGACGAGTACTCGGTGTGGAACCCGCCGACCAGTTCGCCCTCGGCCTCGGGCAGGTCGAACGGGGCCCGGTTCGTCTCGCCGACCATCGATGTCAGGTACACCAGGAACGACGGCAGCAGCAGGATGACGAACCAGCGGCCGTTCTGAGCGGCGACGATGCCCGACGTGGACATCGTGCCCGCGTAGAGGAACACCGCGGCGAACGACAGCGCCATCGCGATCTCGTAGGAGATCACCTGCGCCGACGACCGCAGCCCGCCCAGCAGGGGATAGGTGGAGCCCGACGCCCAGCCGGCCAGCACGATGCCGTACACGCCGATCGACGTGACGGCCAGGATGTAGAGCACCGCCACCGCGAGGTCGGTCAGCTGCAGCGGCGTCTGGTGGCCGAACACCGAGACCACCGGCCCCATCGGGATGACGGCGAAGGCGAGGAATGCCGGCACCGTCGAGATGACGGGCGCCATTAGGTAGATGGGCTTGTCGACGCCCGTCGGGACGAGGCCTTCCTTGAGGCCGAGTTTGAGTCCGTCGACCAGCGACTGCAGCAATCCCTTCGGGCCGACCCGGTTGGGGCCGAAGCGCATCTGCATGCGGCCGAGCAGCTTGCGTTCGATCAGGATCGCCGCCAGCACCGTCAGAAGCAGGAACACGAAGATGCCGACCGCCTTGGCGGCCATCAGCCAGATCGGGTCGTGTCCGAATGCCGAGAGGTCAGTCATTGTCACGCCCGTCCGATCGAGACCACGGCGCCCGCGGTCACCCCGAGTTGCGAATGGACCGCCGATCCCAGGGAGTTCATCGGCAGCCACACCACCCGGTCAGCCATGTCGGTGATGTCCAGCGGCAGGGTCACCTCGCCCCTGCCGGTGGTCACGGTCACCAGATCTCCTTCGGCTGCGCCGATCTCAGCTGCGGTGGTGGCCGACAACCTGGCCACGGGCAGCCGGGCGGTCCCGGCGAGGTAAGGCTCGCCGTCCTGCATCCGGCCGGCGTCGAGCAACATGCGCCACGTGGCCAGCACCGCCTCGCCCTTGCCGGGCTCAGCGGCGAGGCTCGACTTCACGTCCGGGGCGTCCGGTCGGTTACCGCCCCACCAGCCCAGCCTGGCCAGTTCCTCGCCCGCGGCCGCCGCGTCCGGCAGCCCGAGGTCGACGCCGATCTCGTCGGCCAGCGTGTACAGCACCCGGAGGTCGGGAATGGCATTGCTGGGCAGTGACGGCGCAAACGGCCTGATCCTGCCCTCCCAGTTGACGAATGAGCCGCCCTTCTCGACGACCGGTGCAACGGGGAAGACCACGTCGGCAAGGTCGGTGACGGCACTTTCGCGCAGCTCCAGGCTGACGACGAAGGGCACCGCCTCGATGGCCGCAAGCGCTGCGTCGGGATCGGGCAGGTCGGCGAGTTCGACGCCGCCGATCAGCAGCGCGCCCAGGTCGCCGCCCGCGGCCGCGGCGAGGATGCCTGCGGTGTCGCGACCGGGTGTGGCCGGCACCTCGGAGATGTGCCATGCGGCCGCGGTCTGGTCACGCGCCGTCGCGTCGGCGACAGGACGGCCGCCGGGCAGCAGGTTCGGCATCGCGCCGGCTTCCAGCGCACCGCGGTCGCCGGCACGGCGCGGCACCCAGCCGAGTCGGGCACGGGTCGCGGCCGCCAATCTGCTTGCGGCAGAGAGCGCTCCGGGTGAGGCGGCCAGCCGCTCACCGACGAGGATGATCGCGCCGGGCTGCTTGAGCAGCGTCTCGTCGGCCAGCCCGCCGAGCGCCGCCGCCTCGCCGCCGGGTGCGGTGCGGATCAGCTTGCCTGACATCTTGGTCAGGCCGCGGGTGGCGAAGGGTGCGACCGCCCATACCTGCAGACCCTTGCTGCGGGCGGCCTTGCGCAGCCGCAGGAAGACGATCGGCGACTCGTCTTCCGGCTCGAAACCGGCGAGCAGCACCGCGGGCGCCTTCTCCAGGTCGCTGTAGGTGACCGTCATCGGCAGGCCCGCGACATCGGAGGCGAGGAAGTCCGCCTCCTCTCCGCTGTGCGCGCGAATACGGAAGTCGATGTCGTTGGTGTTCAGCACCATCCGGGCGAATTTGGCATAGGCATAGGCGTCTTCGACGGTGCTCCTGCCGCCGACGAGGACGCCGGCGCGCCCGTAGGCGGCGGACAGTCCCGTCGCCGCGGCCCGGAGGGCCTCGGCCCACGACGCAGGCCGCAGCTTGCCGTCGTCCTCGCGGACCAGCGGGGTGGTGATGCGGTCGCCGACGGTTGCGTAGGTGAATGCCCACCGGCCCTTGTCGCAGTTCCACTCTTCGTTGACTTCCGGATCGTCGCCGGCCAAGCGACGCAACACCTTCCCGCGACGATGGTCGGTGCGCTGGGCACAGCCGGAGGCGCAGTGCTCACATGCGCTCGGGCTGGACACCAGGTCGAACGGCCGGGCGCGGAACCGGTATGCGGTGTTGGTCAGCGCGCCGACCGGGCAGATCTGCACGGTATTGCCGGAGAAGTACGACGAGAACGGTTCACCGGGCGCGATGCCCACCTGCTGCAGCGCGCCACGTTCCAACAGCTCGATGAACGGGTCGCCGGCGATCTGCTGGGAGAAGCGGGTGCACCTCGCGCACAGCACACAACGCTCGCGATCCAGCAGTACCTCCGACGAGATCGGGATCGGTTTGGGGAACGTGCGTTTGACGTCGTCGAAACGGGTCTCCGCGCGGCCGTTGGACATGGCCTGGTTCTGCAGTGGGCACTCACCGCCCTTGTCGCAGACCGGGCAGTCCAGTGGGTGGTTGATGAGCAGCAGCTCCATCACACCCTGCTGGGCCTTGTCCGCGGACTCCGAGGTGAGCTGGGTACGGACCACCATGTCGGGCGTGCACGTGATGGTGCACGAGGCCATCGGCTTGCGCTGGCCTTCGACCTCGACGAGGCACTGTCGGCATGCGCCGACAGGGTCGAGCAGCGGATGGTCGCAGAACCGCGGGATCTGGATGCCCATCAGCTCGGCCGCGCGAATCACCAACGTGCCCTTGGGCACACTGATCGGCTGGTCGTCGATGGTCAGGTTCACCATCTCCACTGCAGGCGCATCCCGGCTCGGCTCGGTCACCGTCATCAGGCACCCACCCCTTCGGCCGCCATCAGGGTCGAGGCGTGCGGATCGAACGGGCAGCCGCCGTCCAGGTGCTCGACGTACTCGTCGCGGAAGAACTTGATCGACGACAGGATCGGGCTTGCGGCACCGTCGCCGAGCGCGCAGAACGACTTCCCGAAGATGATGTCGGAGATGTCCAGCAACTTGCCGATGTCCTCTTCTGTGCCACGCCCGGTCTCGAGCCGCTCGTAGATCTGGCTGAGCCAGTACGTGCCCTCCCGGCACGGTGTGCACTTGCCGCACGACTCGTGGGCGTAGAACTCCGTCCACCGCCGCACCGCCCGCACGACGCACGTCGTCTCGTCGAAGATCTGAAGCGCCTTGGTGCCGAGCATCGACCCGGCGCCGGCCATCCCCTCGTAATCCAGTGGCACGTCGAGGTGTTCGGCCGTCAGCAACGGTGTCGACGACCCACCGGGCGTCCAGAACTTCAGCTCATGGCCGGCGCGCACGCCTCCGGCGTAGTCCAGCAGTTCGCGCAGCGTGATACCGAGCGGCGCCTCGTACTGACCCGGATTCGTCACGTGACCCGACAGCGAGTACAGCGTGAAACCGGGCGACTTCTCCGTGCCCATCGACCGGAACCAGTCGATCCCGTTCAGCATGATCGGCGGCACGCTGGCGATCGACTCGACGTTGTTCACCACCGTCGGGCAGGCGTACAGACCGGCGACCGCGGGGAACGGCGGACGCAGCCGGGGCTGGCCGCGTCTGCCCTCGAGCGAGTCGAGCAGCGCGGTCTCCTCGCCGCAGATGTAGGCGCCGGCGCCCGCGTGCACCACCAACTCGAGGTCGAAACCCGAACCGTTGATGTCGGTGCCCAGATAGCCGGCCTCGTAGGCTTCGGCGACGGCGGCCTGCAGCCGCCGTAGCACCGGGACCACCTCACCGCGCACGTAGATGAACGCGTGGTGCGCCCGGATCGCATAGGCGGCGATGATCGCGCCTTCGACAAGGAAGTGCGGCGTGGTAAGGATCAGCGGAATGTCCTTGCACGTACCGGGTTCCGATTCGTCGGCGTTGATGACGAGGTACTTGGGCTTCGCGCCGGCGCCGGTGTCGTCCTGCGGAATGAAGGACCACTTGGTGCCGGTCGGGAAGCCGGCACCGCCGCGGCCGCGCAGGCCCGAGTCCTTCACCATGGTGATGACCTCGTCGGGCTCCATCGACAGCGCCTTCTCCAGCGCGTGATATCCGTCGTGACGGCGGTAGGTTTCCAGCGTCCAGGGTTCGGGGTCGTCCCAGTACCGGCTGAACACAGGTGTGAGGGGAGTAGCAGGTGCCATATCAGTCGCGTGAATCCGTTGTGCTGGGATCGGTTTCCTCCGTGTCGGCTTCGGCGGGCACGGTGGCCGACGGTGCCGGTGCCGGTTCGTTCTTCGTCGTCTCGACGGCCTCCGGCTTCGTGCCATTGGAATCGGGCGGTGTCGAGGAGGGCTGCGCATCCGGCGGGGGCGCCTCCATGTCGAGTTCGCGCGCGACCCGCAGCCCGGCCAGCGTCGCCGTCGGCACCTGACCGTCCGCGGTGATTGGGCGGTCGTCGGGCAGCCCGGCGAGTACGCGGGCGGTCTGCTTGAACGTGCACAGCGCCGCACCGCGGCTTGGTACGACTTCCTCGCCATCCCGCAGCGCATCGACCAGATCACGTGCGGTGGAAGGGGTTTGGTTGTCGAAGAACTCCCAGTTGACCATGACGACCGGGGCGAAGTCGCAGGCCGCGTTGCACTCGATGTGTTCGAGGGTGACTCTGGGCTTTCCATCAACGGACTCGGTGGTCTCGCCGGCGTGGATGCCCAGGTGGTCCTGCAGCGAGTCGAGGATCGCGTCGCCGCCCATGATCGCGCACAGCGTGTTCGTGCAGACGCCGACCAGATATTCGCCGGTCGGGGTGCGTCGGTACATCGAGTAGAACGTGGCGACCGCGGTCACCTCGGCCTCGGTCAGGTCGAGCTGGGCAGCGCAGAACGCCAGGCCTGCCTTGGTCAGGTAACCGTCCTCGGACTGCACCAGGTGCAGCAAGGGCAGCAGTGCCGACCTCGAGCGCGGGTACTTGGCGATGATGTCGCGCGCGCTGGCCTCGAGTCGGGCCGTCACATCGGCCGGGTACAGCGCTTCTCCGCCGATCGGCGGTCCCGCCTCGTCGGGCCGCTGACCCAGCTCGATGAACACCGGAGAACCATTGGGGGACAGCGTCATCGGTGCCCTCGTCTCTTCGCGCGAGCGCTCATCGGTCGACGCCCCCCATAACCGGGTCGATGGAGGCGACAGCCGAGATCGCGTCGGCCACCATGCCGCCTTCGCAGGTGGCCGCCACCGCCTGCAGGTTGGTGAACGACGGGTCGCGGTAGTGCACGCGGTACGGCCGTGTGCCGCCGTCGGACACCATGTGAACGCCGAGTTCGCCGCGCGGAGACTCGACGGCTACGTACACCTGTCCCGGTGGGACGCGGATACCCTCGGTGACGAGCTTGAAGTGATGGATCAGCCCCTCCATCGAGTGGCCCATGATCTTGGCGATGTGCTCGGGCGAGTTACCCAGGCCGTCGGGCCCCAGCTTCAGGTCCGCAGGCCAGGCCAGCTTCTTGTCGTCGATCATCACCCGGCCGGGTGTCTTCTCCAGACGTTCTACGCACTGCTCGATGATCTTCAGCGACTCGTACAGCTCCTTCACCCTGATCAGGTACCGGCCGTAGGCATCGCAGCCGTCGTCGGTGATGACCTCGAAGTCGTAGGTTTCGTAACCGCAATAGGGTTGGGATCTGCGCAGGTCGTGGGGGAGCCCGGTGGCGCGCAGGACCGGGCCGGTGATGCCGAGTGCCATGCAGCCCGTCAGGTCCAGATACCCGATGCCCTGGGTGCGGGCCTTCCAGATGTAGTTCTCGCTGAGCAGGTCGGAGAGGTCCTTGAGCCGCTTGGGCATCAGCTTGAGCATGTCGCGGATCTGCGGCAGCGCCTCGTCGGGCAGGTCGGCGGCCAGCCCCCCTGGCCGGACATAGGAGTTGTTCATTCGCAGGCCGGTGATCGTCTCGAAGATCGACAGAATCTGCTCGCGCTCGCGGAAGCCGTAGAACATCGCGCCCATGGAGCCCAGCTCCATGCCGCCGGTGGCCAGCGCGACAAGGTGGCTGGAGATGCGGTTCATCTCCATCATCAACACCCGAATGATGTTGGCGCGCTCCGGGATGTCATCGGTGACACCGAGCAGCTTCTCCACCCCGAGGCAGTACACCGTCTCGTTGAAAAGGGGTGAGAGGTAGTCCATCCGGGTGACGAACGTGACACCCTGGGTCCAGGTGCGGTACTCGAGGTTCTTCTCGATACCGGTGTGCAGGTAGCCGATTCCGCAGCGGGCCGAGACGATGGTCTCCCCTTCGATCTCGAGAATCAGCCGCAGCACGCCGTGCGTCGACGGGTGCTGCGGGCCCATGTTGACCACGATGCGTTCGCCGGCGTCGGCCTGGGCGGCAGCGGTGACGACCTGGTCCCAGTCCTCACCGCCGACCATGACCACCGTGTCGGTCCCCCCGCCGTCGGGCGGGTTGCTCGGTGCGCTCATCAGCTGTATGCCCTCCGCTCGTCGGGCGGGGGTATCTCGGCGCCGTGGTACTCAACGGGGATGCCGCCCAACGGATAGTCCTTGCGCTGCGGGTGCCCCACCCAGTCGTCGGGCATCTCGATGCGCGTCAGCGAGGGATGGCCGTCGAAGATGATCCCGAAGAAGTCGTAGGTCTCGCGTTCGTGCCAGTCGGTGGTCGGGTAGACGCGGAACAGCGACGGGATGTGCGGATCGGCATCGGGCGCAGTCGTCTCCACCTGGATCCGCCTGTTGTGGGTGATCGACATCAGCGGATACACGGCGTGCAGTTCGCGCCCCGTGTCCTGTGGGTAGTGCACGCCGCTGACACCGAGGCACAGCTCGAACCGCAGCCCGGCGTCGTCGCGCAGCGCGGCCATGACCGCGGGCAGGTGCTCGCGGCGCACCTCGAGGGTCAGCTGGTCGCGGTACACTTCCACCCGCTCGATGGCCGCGGTGAAGGGTTCGTCGCCGAGCACCGACGCCAAGGTGTCGACGACCTCGTCGAAGTACCCGCCGTACGGGCGCGGCGAGCTGCCTGGCATCGCCACTTCGCGGACCAGCCGCCCGTATCCGGAGGTGTCGCCGGACCCCGTGGGGCCGAACATCCCCCGGCGTACGCCGACGACTTCCTTCTCGGTCTCGCCGTTGCCCTGGGGAAAGCTCTCTGGCGCATCCGACGGCGTGGTCACCGCAGCAGCCCCTTGAGCTCGATCGTCGGCGTGACCGCCAGGGCCGCCTTCTCGGCTTCGCGGACCGCTTCCTCACGGTTGACGCCGAGTGGCATCTCCTGGATCTTGTCGTGCAGTTTCAGGATCGCGTGCAGCAGCATCTCCGGCCGCGGCGGGCATCCGGGCAGGTAGATGTCCACCGGAACGACGTGGTCAACGCCTTGGACGATGGCGTAGTTGTTGAACATTCCGCCCGAGGACGCGCAGACGCCCATTGCCAGCACCCACTTGGGCTCGGCCATCTGGTCGTAGACCTGCCGCAGGACCGGGGCCATCTTCTGGCTGACCCGGCCCGCCACGATCATCAGGTCGGCCTGCCTCGGGGTCGCCGAGAACCGCTCCATGCCGAAACGCGAGATGTCGAAGCGCGGACCGGCTGTCGCCATCATCTCGATGGCACAGCAGGCCAGGCCGAATGTGGCTGGCCACAGGGACCCCTTGCGGACGTAGCCCGCGAGCTTCTCGACTGTCGACAGCAGGATGCCGCTCGGCAGCTTTTCCTCTAGTCCCAATTCAGGCCTCCCCTGCGCCAGACGTAGGCGTACGCCACGAACACGGTCGCCATGAACAACAGCATCTCGACCAGCGCGAATATCCCCAGGCTGTCGAAGGCGACGGCCCACGGGTACAGGAACACGATCTCGATGTCGAAGACGATGAACAGCATCGCGGTGACGTAGTACTTCATCGGGAACCGCTGGCCTGCGGCCGCAGGGTTGGCCAGGTCCGGCATGGGCTCGATACCGCACTCGTATGCCTCGAGCTTGGCCCGGTTGTACCGCCGCGGCCCGCCAAGGAGGGCAGCGATGACCGAGAACACGGCAAACCCGGCTGCGACAGCGCCGAGCACCAGGATGGGCAGATACAGGTTCATGCAGGTGTGACCGCTCCCTCGTGGGCTTCCGATGTGAGCTGACCCACAGCCTAGCGATGTTCCAAATGGGCGTCACACCAAGGGGTTAGTATCGGTTTCGGTTGCCAGCCGGTGGCTTTGCCATGTCGCGAAAAGCCAACCGCCGTAGGGAATTAACTTGAACGGCTACTGGACAGGCGCGCGCAGAAGCGAGACAACGGCCTCGCCCAAACGGATGGGGTCGATCGGGTGCGGAACGGCCGCCTCGGCGCGCGACCAGTTCGCCAGCCAGGCGTCGTCGCGGCGGCCGGTGAGGACCAGCAGCGGCGGGCAGTCGTCGAGTTCGTCCTTGAGCTGCTTGGCTATTCCCATGCCGCCTGTCGGGGTGGCCTCGCCGTCGAGAATCACCAGATCGAAGCCGCCCTCGTCCATCTGCGCGATCACCATCGGCCCGGTGGCCACCTCGAGATAGGTCAGCTCGGGCAGGTCAGGATGCACGCGCTTGCCCAGAGCCAGCTGGACCTGTTCGCGAGTCCGGGGGTTGTCGCTGTAGACCAGGACTCGCAGCGGCCGAGATGATTCGGGCATGGGCCAGATGCTAGACGAACCCGCTACGTAGCAGTTCGGCGGAACACCAGGTCGCTTGAGAGCGTTGCCTGGTCGCCGATCATCCCGATCAGGTTGCCGTTGACACCGAAATCCTGCCGATTGACCGTTCCATGACCGGTCAGACGCATCCCGCCGTCGCCGGTCGGCGTCACCGTGGTCGTCAACTCGACGGGTTTTGTCGTGCCCTTGACGGTGAGGTCCGCGCGCAGCCTGAGTGTGTCGCCCTCGACGGCCTCGACTCCGGTGACCACCACGTTGATGTCCGGAAAACGCTCGGCGTCAAAGAAATCCGCGGAATGCAAGTGCTTGTCACGCTTGCGGATGCCGGTGCGCATCGAGGCGGCCTTGATGTCGACGTGGCCGGAAACCGTTTGTGGAGCGGCGAGGAGACCCTCGCCGCTGAACTCGCCGAACCGCCCCTTGACGGGAACGAGGCCCCACATCGACTTGGCCTTGACCGTGATAGTCGATTGATCGGCGTCCAGCGTCCACGTGCCCGCCGAGGCGGGGTCGCTGAAAAACTCGCTGAGGCTTGCCATGACGTCCTCCCTATCATTTGCGCCGGCGGAGCAGTGGCTCCAGTTCCGCCGGGTCGAAGTATTCGTCGATCTTGGTGATCAGGCCGTTCATGCCCACCTTGATGACGATGCAGACCCGCAAAGAGATCGATCCGCCGCCCTTGCCTGCGGCATGCAGCACATGCTGTTGCACGAATCCGCCGTCGAAGAACTGCCGGTCGAGGATCTCATACCGGCGTGAACTGGTGCTGTCCATGAACCAGGCGATCACCCGCATGGCGCGATTCTTGGCCTGCTCCTCGGGTTCTGCGGACTTCCACACCAGCACGTCGGCATCCCACAGCGCCTCGACGGTGGCTGCGTCGCCTTTCTCGATCGCTGTGAACAGCCTGTCGGCCACATCTTCGACGGTTGACCTCAAGTTCGGTTGAGGTAGAACACTGTCATTCATGGACCAAACTCCCGCTCTCTCGCGCTTTGACGAGTTTTACCGAACGACGACTCCGCCGTGGGTGATCGGCGAACCGCAACCTGCGATCGTCGAGCTTGAACGCGCCGGGCTGATCCGGGGCGCCGTGCTCGACGTCGGCTGTGGCACCGGCGAACACACGATCCTGCTCACGAGGCTGGGCTACGACGTGCTCGGCATCGACTTCGCGCCCGAGGCCATCGAGCAGGCCCGCCGCAACGCGGAGACGAAGGGTGTCGGGGCGCGATTCGAGGTCGCCGACGCCCTGAACCTCCGCGACCAGCCGGGCTACGACACCATCGTCGACAGTGCGCTGTTCCACATCTTCGACGACGGCGACCGCCCCCGCTACGTCGCCAGCCTGCACAACGCCTGCAGACCCGGCGGTCTTGTGCACGTTCTCGCGCTGTCGGACGCGGGTCGCGGATTCGGTCCGCAGGTCAGCGGCGAGACGATCCGCGATGCCTTCGGCGACGGATGGGAACTGGAGGCGCTGGAGCCCACGACCTATCGCGGTGTCGTCACCGAGGTGCACGCAGAGCAGATCGGGCTGCCGGTCGGCACCCGTGTCGACGAGCCCGCGTGGTTGGCCAGGGCTCAGCGGGTCTAGTCGCACCCCCACAGAACTCATGCGATCTCGTCATAGCCGGGATGTGCGACGGCCAACCGATGCCTGACGACGGCACGCAGACACGGCAGCACCTCGCCCGCCCTGCCGTCGAGCTCGCCGGCCCGAATGGCGGCGGCCAGCGCAGCCTCGTCGGCATACCCCAGCAGGTCGGGTGCGGCCCGGTCATCAGTCAGCTCCCGTTCGACGGTGCGCAGCACGTTCGCCGCGACACGGGCATGGAACGACACCTGCCCAGCGTCGGCGAGCCGACCATCGGGCTGGAGCGCTTCGCGGACGTCGTTCTCCAGGAAGTCGGCGACGGCGGCGACCAGTTCGGCGGCGGTCGGGCGTCCGTACAGCGAACTCATTTCGCGGTCCCCTCGAGCAGATCCAGCACATCCCACTCGGTTTCGCTGACGCGGCGGCCGATCGCGGCCAACTCGACCGACGGGGTCTGCCCCGACAGGTGGCGGTCGGCCTGAAACCGGCAGATGACGCCCCAGCGCAGCGTCGCGACCGTCAGGTGCCAGCGGAACGCGTCGCGATCGACTTCGATACCCGCGGCCTCTTCGTAGGCGGCCAGGAAGCTTTCGACGCTGCCGAGGCCGCCTGCGCCGAGTGCCTCTGGCGCGCCGAACCGCCAGGCCCGGATGCAGAACCACGCCAAGTCCTCGTAGACCTCGCCGATGTGGACCAGCTCCCAGTCCAGCACGGCGGCGAGCCCGTCTCGGTCGACGATCAGGTTGCCCATCCGGAAGTCGCCGTGCACCAGCCGTGGCGGTGTCTGCGAAGGCCGGTTGGCGGCAAGCCACCGGAACGCCCATTCGAATGTCGCTGTGGTGTCGCCCATTTGGTCGAGCCGGTCGCGCCATTCGGTCAGCTGTTCGGACTGCTGCAGGCCCATCCCATCCGGGTCGGCGCGGTGGATTGCCGCGAGCGCCTGCGCGCACTGCCGCAGCAGTCGTTCCCGTCCCGCGTCGTCGAGCGAGCGGTGGATGCGCCGGACGATCGTCTCGCCCGCGATCGCGTTGCAGATCAGGTACGGGTTGCCCAGCGCCGCAGGCGAATCGTCGGCGGTCACGATGTGCGGAACGGGCGCGCCCACCGCCGCCGCACGCTGTTGGACACTCGCCTCGAGCTCCATCCCGGCGTGCACGTCGTCGGGCGGTCCGGTGCGAAGGATGAGGGCCTGCCGTTGTGCGCCGACGGCGTCGAAGGCCCACGTGGTGCGGCTCGCCCCACCGGTCAGGGCGGTGAGGTTCTCGATGCGCACCTCGCCGAGCACCGGCGCGAGCACTTCCGCCAGCCGCTGTTTCACTTGCGTCCGAAGCCGAACAGCCGCTGCGCCACCCGCCGGATCTGGATCTCCTCTGCTCCCTCGGTGATCCGATAACGGCGGTGATGACGGTAGATGTGCTCGAACGGCTCGTGGCGGCTGTAGCCGACACCGCCGAGCACCTGCATCGCCCGGTCGGCGGCATCGCACACCAGTCGATTGGCTCGGTAATTGGCCATCGACACCTTGTCCGACACCTCCATGTGGTGGTTGCGATCGAGCTCCGAGGCCGCATACCGCACCAGTAACCGCACCATCTGCGCTTCGGTCTGCAACTCCACCAGGGGCCACTGCACGGCCTGGTTCACGGCTAGCGGCTTGCCGAACACCATGCGCTGCCCGGCGTACTCGACGGCCCGGTCGATGCAGTGCTGCGCGGCGCCGAGGCTGCTGGCTGCCTGCCGAATCCGGTTCTCGTGCAGAAAGGTCTGCCCGACCTCGAGGCCGCGGTCGACCTCTCCGAGGATGGCGTCGCCGGGCACCCGGACGTCGGAGAGCTCGACCTCACCGTGGTCGGTGGGCATGTTGAACGTCCACCAGTAATAGGGCACCGAGAATCCCGGCGCATCGGTCGGCACGAGAAACGCGGTGATGCCGCGGGCCTGCCCAGCCTCTCCCGATGTGCGGGCGAACACCAGGTCGTGGGTGGCGCGGTGCACGCCGGTGTTGAAACGCTTGGCGCCGTTGATGACCCACTCATCCCCGTCCTGCACGGCCGTGGTCTCCAGCCAGGTGGCATCCGAGCCGTGGTTGGGTTCGGTCAGCCCGAACGCCATCGACCGTTCTCCGGTGATCAGCGCGTCGGTCCACTCCTTCTTCTGCGCCTCGGTGCCGAACCGGTCCATCATGATGACCTGAGGGAAGTTGCCGACGATCGACGACTCGTCCTGCAGATCGTTGTGCAGCCCGAGACCTTTGTGGGCAAGATGCTCCCGGATCACCGCCATGTCGATGTTGCTGCCGTCGCGGCCGCCGAACTGCGAGGGCAGCCCGTAGCGCAACCACCCGGCGGCGTCGGCGCGTCTGCGCATCTCGCCGAGCAGGTCCTCCCATTCCCGTCGAGGGATTCCGCCGTTGTCCCAGTCGGTGCGGGCGTTCTCGCGGCGATGGTCGAAGTACTGGATGTTCTCGCGTTCCAGCGGTTTGATCTCGGCCTCGATGAACGCATCCATCTCGGCCAGCAGGCCGGGAAGGTGCTCGGGGAGAGCAAAGTCCACGGTGATCCCTTCTTCTTGGTGATGTCGCCTAGAACCCGTACAGCGTCTTCTTCCAGATCGTCGACAGCGTCGCGATGGCGTCTTCGTCGTTGATCTGGACCCCGAGGCTCGAGCGGCCGACGAAGACGGTGGTGAAGTTCTCGAACAGCAGCGCGATCGCCGCAGCCGTGTGTTCAGGGTTCAGCTCGGTGCCGTGCCCGTGTTCCTGCGCCCGCCGGACGGACGCCGCGACGATGTCCATGCCGAAGCGCCGGAACTCGTTCTGCACATCGGCGAATCGCTTCTGGGTCGCAGCGAGCTGGGCGACGGCGATCATGATCCCGATGTTCTGCTTGAACATGTTCCAGTAACCCGTGACGACCGAGCGGAAGAACTCGCTGTCGTTGGGAGACTCGGGCAGCTGCAGACTCAACCCGGACGGCGTCACGATGTCGCGGAGGAAGGACTCGGCCAGCGCGGCGAGCAGGTCCTCCTTATCGGTGTAGTAGCGGTAGAAAACCGCGGGCGACTTGCCGGCTGCCGAGGTGATGTCGGCCAGCGTGGTGCCGTGGAAGCCGCGCTCGGCGAACAGCTTTCTCGCGGCCTGCTCGATGGCGAGCCGGGTCTGGCGGCCCTTGGGAGTGAGCGTCCCCGAGGTCATGGACGGCATGTCGGGCTAATTCCGCAGCCGGTCGCCGGCACGCAGCAGTGCCCCGGGCAGTTCGTGCCCGACCGCGGTCTGGGCGACCTCGGCGGCCGCGATGGCGGCCTCCAGGTCGACGGCGACGTGAATTCCGCTGTCGCGCAACAGGTAAACCAGGTCCTCCGTCGCGATGTTGCCGCTTGCTCCCGGCGCGAACGGGCAGCCACCGAGACCACCGACGGACGCGTCGAGTCGGGTGATGCCTGCGCACACGGCGGCGTATGCGCTTGCCAGGCCGGCGCCACGGGTGTTGTGGAAGTGGGCGCCAAGCGGAATGTCGCCGATCAGCGGCCGAACCTCGGCGACCAGATCGGTGACCCGCTTCGGTGTGGTGGTGCCGATGGTGTCGGCGATCGCGAGTCGGTCCGCGCCGGTGTCGCGGGCCGCCGTCACGATGTCCAGCACGCGTTGCGGCGGTGTCGGGCCGTCGAACGGGCAGTCCCACGCGGTGGCGATGATGACCTCGACCGTGGCGCCGCTGTCGTGGGCGATCGCGACGATGTCGGGGATCTGCGCGGCGGCGTCGGCGGTGGACTTGCCGACGTTGGCGCGGCTGTGGCCGTCGGCGGCCGACACCACGTACTCGATGGAACCCAGCCCAGCCGCGATCGCGCGCTTGGCGCCGTTGGGACTGGCGACAAGCGCGGAGAACTCGACGCCTGCGGCTTCCCTGAAGTCGGCGAGCTCCGCGGCCAGCTCGGCGGCATCGGCGAGCGCGGGCACCTTGCTGGGGGAGACGAATGCGGTCGCCTCGACCTCCTTGACGCCGGTGGCGACGATCGCCTCGAGCATCTTCAGCTTGTCCGACAACGGGATCGGATCCTCGATCTGCAGGCCGTCGCGCAGCGCGACCTCGCGGATGTCGACGTGTTGTGGCAGCGCGCTCATATGACTCCCGCTTCCCTCAGCGCGGTCAACTCGGCGTCGGTCCTGCCGAGCAGCTCGCGGTATATCTCGTGGTTGTGCTGGCCCGGCCGGGCCGAACCGGCGTTGCGGATGGTGCCGGGGGACTCCGAAAGCACCGGTACAACACCGGGGCCTTTGACGTTGCGCTCGATGCGCTCGTCCCAGTGGTCGGCGATCATTCCGCGGGCCTGCAGCTGGGGATCCGCTACGACTTCGGCGACGGTGTTGATCGGCCCGCTGATCACCCCGGCCTCCGACAGCGTGGAGATGATGTCGTCCGCGCTTCGTTGCGCCGCCCAGTCGCCGATGATCTTGTCCAGCTCGTCCTGATTCCTGCCGCGCGCAACGTGGTTGGCGAACCGGTCGTCGGCGGCGAGCTCGGGCCGGTCCATCGCCGCGCACAGCCGTCGGAACACCGTGTCCTGGTTCGCCGCGATCACCACCCAGATGCCGTCGGCGCTGCGGTAGATGTTCGACGGCGCGATGCCCTCGAGCCGGGTGCCCGACGGACCGCGGATCACACCTCCGACGTCGTAGTCGGGGATCGTCGACTCCTGCACGGCCAGACAGGATTCCGTCAGCGCGGCGTCGACGACCTGGCCCTCACCGGTGACGGTGCGGCGGTACAGCGCGGCCATCGCGCCCTGGGCGGCGAACATCCCCGCGAGGCTGTCGCCCAGCGACAGTGCGAGCCGAGGCGGCGGTCCGCCGGGGAAGCCGTTCATGTGCCGAAGCCCGCTGGCGGCTTCGGCCACCGACGCGTAACCGGCCTTGTGCGCCTCGGGCCCCGTCTGGCCGTATCCGGAGACGCGCACCAGGATGATGCCCTTGTTGCGCGCGGCGAGCGCGTCGTAACCCAGCCCCCACTTCTCCAGAGTGCCGGGCCGGAAGTTCTCCACGATGATGTCGCTGCGCTCGACGAGCGCGAGGAAGAGGTCGCGGCCCTCGGGCTGGCGAAGATTGAGCGTGACGGCCTTCTTGTTGCGGGCGTGCACCGTCCAGAAGAAGTGGTGCCCGTCGAGCTCGGCCTGCCCCCACGTCCGTAGCGGATCGGGCGCGCCCGGCGGCTCGACCTTGACGACCTCGGCGCCCATGTCGCCGAGCAGCCTGCCGGCGAACGGGCCCGAGATCAACGTGCCGACCTCGATGACGCGGACCCCGTCCAGCGGACCGGTGCTCACTGCGACAACCCGTGCCGGTGAAGCCAATCGGTGCAGATGGCGACGGCCTTCGCTCGGGGCTCGCGCTGGTTCGGTCCCGAGTAATAGTGGTTGGCGCCGGGGATCTCGTGCATCTCCTTGTCAGGATGCCCGATCGCGTCGTAGAGCCGACGCGTGTGGCTGGGCGTGCAGGCGTCGTCGGCCAGGTTGCCGATCACCAGGGTGGGCACCGCGATGTCGGGACCGCACGCGACGGCGTCGCCGTTGGCGTCGTCGTAGCTCCACTGCGAGAGCCAACTGCGCAGCGTGCAGAACCGGGCGAGTCCGACGGGGCTGTTGTTCACCAGCTGGGGCTCGCCCAGGTAGGTCATCCGCGGCGCCCGCTCGTTCGGGTCGACGGCGGGGTCCAGCCACCGGGGGTCGGCCATGGTGCCGTGGACGACGAAGCCGAACTCGTCATCGGGACGGCCGGCGGCCTCGAGTTCGGCGAGTTTGTCCTTGACCCACTTGGTGATTCGGCGGTTGCGCGCGAGCTGTGCTGCCCGATAGCGCTCGAGGAACTCCTCGGTGTACGGCGGCTGGTTCGGGTTGTCGGGGTTGTACAGGTCCAGCTCGGGATCGCGGTTGGACGGGTCGGATTCGTCGAGGATCGATGCGTCGAGCCACTCGGTGAGTGTGCCGTGGCGGCTGACGTGCGCGGCAAGCAGCATGATGCCGTCGGCCGGGATCAACCCCAGCTTGGTCAGGTCGGGTCCGTCGCCCGACGGGCTTGCCGTGATGGTCGGGTTCTGCGCCTGCTGCTGATAGAACACCGACAGCGATCCGCCGCCGCTCCAGCCCGCCAGCACGACCTTCGAGTAGCCCAACCGGTTCTTGGCGTCCTTGATGCATTCGCCGAGATCTTCGACGACCTTCTCCATCAGCAGTGCCACGTCGGTTCCGCGAAAACGGCTGTTGCAGTAGATGACGTGATGGTCGCCTCGGGCCAGTGCGGTGATCATCGGAAGGTAGGCGCCGCCGCCGATGGGGTGCATGAACACCAGCACCGTGTCCGACGGCTTGTTCTTGGGCCTAAGCAGGTAGCTCTCCATCACGACGAGTTCGGCCACGCCGCCGTAGGTGTCGCGCACCCCCGAGTTATTCTCAAAGGCAACAAGATACGGAATGCGGTCGTACTCGCTCATCAGTGCTGCCCCAGGTCGTTGGCGAGCACTTCGTCGGACGGAATGAGCCTGCGACGGGTGTCGATGGCGATCACCGACCAGTCCACCCTGTCGTACTCGTCGAACTTGCGGCGGGCTCGTTCCCGCGCCTTCTCCGGCGCGCCGTGGTGAACACCCTGTGGTGCGTGCGAAATCAGGCCGGGCGGCATCGGGATGCCGTAGAGCGAGCCCGCATGGAAGAACGCGATCTCGTCGTAGTCGACGTTGCGGTGATACCACGGTGTGCGCTCGGTGCCCGGCACACCTTCGGCGGGTTTGGGCAGGAAGTTCATCACGTAGACGCCGGTGGCTTGCATGAACAGGTGCACGGTCGGCGGCAGGTGCACGCTGTCCGACGTCACCACGTTGTAGTCGGCGATGTTGAACGTGAACGCGAAGTTGTCGCCGCGCCAGCCCTCAACGTCGAGCGGATGGTGTTGGTAGAAGAGAGAGGTCGTGCCTGCCCCATCGATCGGGGAGTGGACGAGCCGCACTTCGTACTCTCCGTCCTTGTGCGGCCCATCGCCGGTGTCGATGGGCGCCGGGTCGGGGATCACAGCCTGCGACGGGTCGAACGGGAAGTGCCTTCCGAGCGTGCCGGGCGGCGGCACGCGCAGTTCGTCGGTGGTCTGGATCAGCAGGACCGTGGATTCGTCGTCGGGTACGTGGCGGAAGGTGCACGCCTTCGGGATGTAGACCCAGTCGCCTTCGCGGTAGCGCAGCGGGCCGAACTCGGTCTCGATCAGGCCGGCGCCTTTGTGCACGAACCACAGCAGGTCCCCGTCGACGTAGCGCACGAAGAACGGCATCGGCGCAGCACGGCGTGACAGCTTCACCTGGCAGTCGGCGTTGGAGAACACCAGCATCGGCCCGCCCGCGGCGTCGGTGGCATCGCTCGGCTTGAGTTCGCCTGCCAGCACGTCGAGGGGACGCAGCGGACCTGCGCTGCGGTAGGCGGTCGGGTCGTTGCGGCGGTACATGTTGGCGGTTCGGCCAGTGAACCCGCCGCGGCCCAGCTCGTCGTCCTTGAGGCCGTCCAGGTCGGCGTGCAGCCGTCGCGGGGTCGTGCCCTTTCGCAGGTGAATGAACGATTCCACGGGTTCGCTCCAGTGCGCGTCGACGTCAGGTGCGGGAAAAGTAAATCTGACGTTACTTTTGTAGGGAGTCGACGTCAACGCCGGAATCTCGCTAGTCGGTCAGTTCGACGCGGATCGTGAGCAGGTTCGTGCCGAAGGTGCGCACGCCGAAGCTGTTGAACTGCGGCAGTGAGCGCAACCGCTCGTGCGGATCGTCGTCGGGCACCAGGTGGGCGATGCCGGTATACCACGTGCCCCGCAGACGGACCCTGACGTTGGGGTTGGCCTTGATGTTCTTCACATACTGCGACTTCTCGCCGAACTCCGAGACGAACCAGAACTCGTTGCCGACCTTGCTGCCGTCGAGTGGGGTCTGGCGCGGCTGCCCGGATTTGCGCCCGGTCGTCTCGAGCAATGTCTGTATGGGCAGTCGTCGCATCAGGGGATTGGCAACGCGCCGCTGGAACAGCGTGGTGACGCGGTCGCGATATCGGTCAGCCATGGTGGCCACCTTTCAGACCATCGAGGTACGGGGGACATCGATTCCCAGTATCAGCGCGCCCGCAAGCTCGCGGCTTGTGTCGTAGTCGAACACAACATGACCGGAAAGCACGTCGACGTCGCGCTTGATGCGCTGGAGCGGGTTGTCGAGGAAGTGGGCGCTGGCCCCCGATGCAGCGAGCAGGCGGCCGATGATCTCCCGCGACTCGTACACGATGTGTGCCGCGGCAAGCCGCGCCTCGCTGCGCACCGGCCGTGGCACGGGATCGCCTGTTGCAACAAGAGTTTCGAGCTGGCCGACGGTGTCGTCGAGCAAGCCGCGCAACGCCCGCAGCCGTACCCGCGCCTCGCTGAGGTGGGCCTGCGCGATGGGCTTGTCCTTCTGTGTGACGCCCTCGTAGGCCAGCACGCGTTGGGAAAGCCGCTCGGCGTAGATGTCGGCGGCTCGCTCGGCACTGCCGAACGCGGGCATCGCCGCCAACAACGCCAGCGCGGGCACCATCGGCCAGCGGTAGGTGTCGGAGTCGTGCAGCGCCGCACCGGGCGCGGTGCCCTTGTAGATGTCGGTGACGCGCACCAAACGGTGAGTGGGGACGAACGCTTCGGTGATGACGACGTCGTTGGAGCCGGTGGCACACATCCCGTCGGTGTGCCAGACGTCCTCGATGGCGGCATCGTCGATCGGCAACAGCGCCAGCGCCGGATAGATCCCGTCGTCATGGCCGCACAGCGCGCCGACGATGACCCAGTTGCCGTGCATCACCCCGGTCGCCCACGACCAGCGCCCTGACAGCCTGATGCCTCCGTCGGCCGGCTTGCCGCGGCCGGTGGGCGCAAGGGGTGCGGGCGCCAGGAACGGGCGCGTCGCGAACGCCTCCTGCTGAGCCTCCTCGCCGAACAGCGCCATCATCCAGTTGTGCAGCGTGTAGAAGCCGAGCGTCCAGGCGCTCGAGGCGCATCCGTGGGCCATCCGCCGCACCGGGTCGAGGATCGCCTGCCAAGGTGCCTGTACGCCGCCGTAGCGGGCGGGCACGAGCAGTTCGTGCAGCCCGGACGCGACGTAGTCCTCGACTGTTGCGCTGGGCAGCCGCCGCAGCTCCTCGGCCTCTTGTGCGCGCTCCGCCAGGCTTGCGACGAAGTTCTGGCTGATTTCCGGCGACGTGGCCGGCGCCGCGGTCATGACCGGACCGTACCATACTTTTTAGTATGGAACGGTTCAGCGGGACAGCATGAGGTCGAGGAACCGCTCCCGCCGGGCCAGTCCCGTCGCGTTGGGCGTTCGCCCGGAGAGATGGAGGAAGCCGATGCCTGCGGCGAAGGTGGCGTTGGCGCGCAGGTCGGCGTCCTCGGCGTCGAAGCCGTGGTCGACGAACGCCTGTCTGACGGCGTCGAGGACACGCTGATCGGCGGCGCGCACGCTCGCGGCGACTGCCTCGTCGGTTCTGGCCCACTCGCGCATCGCCCGTTCCAGCGTCCAGTGCCTGGCGCTCACCAACGACGACATCATTTGCGACAGCCGTTCGCGAGGCGCTATGCCGGACATGTCGCCGAAATGGCTGCGGTCGTCATCGCGCAACTCACTCCACGCTGCGATGAGAGTCGCTCGGTAACTTGCGATATCGGTGAAATGCCAGTAGAAGCTGCCTTTGGTGACCTCTAGGCGGTGGCAAAGGCGATCGATCTTCAGTGCCGTGATGCCCTCTTGTGCGAGGATCTCGAAACCGGCAGCAAGCCAGTCTTCAACAGTTAACCGGCTGGTGGCAGCCCCCGCGCGATCGATGGCCATCGACCCTCACGATACGTCGGGCGGCTCGGCGCCGGATGCCGCGTACACGACCGGAATTGACTGTGGCGTCACGACAAATTTCGCTTACGAATGAGCCACAGAGCGGCGGCCCGGGTTTTCCCTGTGCAATTCACATGTTTTACTCAACAGCGCACAACTGAAATTACTCGGTCTGCGTTCGGGTGGCTGCGGTCATGCGGAGGCGGGCGCGATGGCGCAGTGAAGAAGATGCTGCGGGACCGGAGCGGAGTTAGCTCGCGGGACTTAGGCGTATGACGCGACAACCGAAAGATGGATGGACTGCAGTTATGACGTTCGTTGACAAAATCCGAACCCGCTGGGGGCGCAGGATCACCGTTGCCGCACTTGCGGCGCTCCTGCTGCCGGGGATCATCGGCTTCGCGGGTGGATCGGCGACCGCGGGGGCGTTCTCCCGTCCTGGGCTGCCCGTTGAGTACCTGATGGTGCCGTCCGCGTCGATGGGCCGTGACATCAAGATCCAGTTCCAGAAGGGCACCGGATCCCACGCGGTCTACCTGCTCGACGGTCTTCGCGCGCGCGAAGACTTCAACGGCTGGGATCTGGAAACCCAGGCGTTCGAGTGGTATTTCGAGAGTCCGCTGTCAATCGTCATGCCGGTCGGCGGCCAGTCCAGCTTCTACACCGACTGGTATCAACCCGCCTGCGGCAGCAACGGCTGCCAGACCTACAAGTGGGAGACATTCCTGACCGCCGAGCTACCGCAGTGGCTTTCGGCTGAGAAGGGCGTCTCCACGACCGGTAACGGCGCGGTCGGCCTTTCCATGTCCGGTAACTCGGCGATGATCCTGTCGGTCTACCATCCCGAGCAGTTCATCTACGCGGGTTCGTTGTCGGCGTTCCTTAACCCCTCCGAGGGCACGTGGCCGTTCCTGATCAACCTGGCGATGGGTGACGCGGGCGGCTACGACAGCGGTCCGATGTGGGGTCCGGCGGAGACCGATCCGGCCTGGAAGCGCAACGACCCGATGGTCCAGATCCCCGCGCTGGTGGCGAACAACACGCGTCTGTGGGTCTACTGCGGTAACGGCACGCCCAACGAGCTCGGTGGCGCCGACCTGCCCGCGACCTTTCTCGAGGGCCTGACCCTTCGAACCAACGAGACCTTCCGCGACAACTACATCGCCGCGGGCGGCAAGAACGCCGTGTTCAACTTCCCGCCGAACGGCACCCACAGCTGGGGCTACTGGGGCGCGCAGTTGCAGCAGATGAGGCCCGACCTGGAGCAGTACCTCGGGTGATCAACGCCTGATCGTCGGACTGTGACCAACCCCCGTCGAGGGTCTCCTCGGCGGGGGTTGGTTTTGCGCCATGGAGATACACGTGCCGAGATGGCCTGCGACGCAGGGAACCCCGTTCATCGTCGGCACCGGGCCACCGGAGATGACGGTCGGCACGCCGTCGCCATAGGGCGCGTAAACGGAGTTGTCGCCGGCGGGTTCGGCGGTCGCCATCGGTGCGACGGGGATCGCAGCGATGCACACGGCGACGAGCACCACCCGCCGCATCAGAAGCCCCCGGACACCTTCACCACCGCACGACCGGAGTAACGACCTTCGCGGATCTGGTCGAGCACATCGACGACGTCCTTCACGTCCACATCGTTCGTGATATCTGAAAGATGCTGTGGCGCATGAGTGCTCCCAAGTTTCTGCCACAGGGCACGACACGGTTCGATCGGCATCTGCACCGAATCCATACCCAACAGGGACACGCCGCGCAGAATGAACGGCATCACGGTGGTGCTGAGCCCGGGACCTCCGGTGAGGCCGCTGGCCGCGACGCGGATCGTCACGTCGCCGGGCGGGAGGTCCGACTCGTCTAGGGTTTCGACAGCACAGTCGATGCGATCGTCGTTCTTGCGGGCGACCAGAGCGGCGAAAGGGTCCATGCCCCGACATTACGTCGCGGCCGGATCGGCTACTTCAGTTCGGCTGACGACAGGCCCAGCAGCCTGCGCGCCACGACCAGCTGCTGAATCTGCTGGGTACCCTCGAAGATGTCGAGGATCTTGGAGTCACGTGCCCATTTCTCGAGCAGTGTCTCTTCGGAATACCCTGTGGTTCCTGCCATTTCGACAGCCTTGAGGGTGATGTCGGTGGCAACCCGGGCGGCCTTGGCCTTGCCCATCGACGCTTCCTTGGAGTTGGGGATGTCATTGTCGGCCTGCCATGCGGACCGGACCATCAGCAGATACCCGGCCTCCCAGTCGGCTTCCATGCGCAGGAACTCCGCGGCCGCGGCGCTCTGGGCGTGTGCCGGCCTGTCGTAGGAGATCTCCACGCCCGCGTCGGTGAGGATCTTGCGCAGGTCTTCGAGCGCGGCACGCGCGATGCCGACCGCCATCGCGGCGACGACGGGCCGCGTGTTGTCGAACGTCTCCATGACGCCCGCGAAGCCCTTCTCCACGTGGATCTCGGGGCTGCCGAGCAGGTTCTCCTTGGGGATCCGAACGTTGTCGAAGCGGATCGCCGCGGTGTCGGAGGCTTTGATGCCGAGCTTGTCCTCGAGGCGCTCGACGGTGACACCGGGATACTCGCGCGGCACGATGAACGACTTGATCGCCGCGCGGCCCAACGACTTGTCGAGCGTCGCCCACACCACGATGTGCGTCGCCCGAGAACCACCGGTGACGTAGATCTTCTCGCCGTTGATGACGTACTCGTCGCCGTCTAGCTTGGCTGTGGTCGAGACCGCGGCGGAGTCGGAGCCGAAGCCCGGCTCGGTGATGGCCATTGCGGCCCACACGTCTTTGCCGAGTCGCTCCAGTTGTTCGTTGGTGGCGACACCGCTGATCGCGGCGTTACCGAGGCCCTGGCGCGGCACCGACAGCATCAATGCCACGTCGCCCCAACTGATCTCCATCACGTTGAGGACCGCGGACATGTTGCCGCCGTTGTGGTTGGTCTCCTTGGCGTCCTCCGCGTCGCGGAAGGCTTCGGCGCCCGCGAACGCGACGAAGTTCGCCTCCGAGATGCCTTCGAACAAAGTGGCCAGGGTGTCCAGCTCGACAGGATATTCGTGTTCCCGCAGATCCCACTTGCGCGAGATCGGCCGCAGCATCTCGGCTGCGCCCTGATGAGCCTTCTCGATCACCGCGTTCAGCTTGCGGGGAAGCTCCAGATTGATTGCCATGACTGTGGTTTCCGTTCGAAGAGGAAGGACGATCAGAAGTAGGACGACTCGGTCAGAGAACTACGATGCCCTCGGCGACACCGATTGCGCGCAGGTCGCGATACCAGCGTTCGACAGGATGCTCCTTGGTGTAGCCGTGGCCGCCGAGCAGCTGCACGCCGTCCAGGCCGATCTGCATGCCCTTGTCTGTGCCAAGCTTCTTGGCCAGCGCGGCCTCACGGGCGAAGGACAGGCCTTGGTCGGCGCGAGAGGCGCCACGCCAGGTGATCAGCCGAAGGCCGTCGAGTTCGATCGCGATGTTGGCGCACATGAAGGCGACCGACTGCCGGTGTGCGATCGGTTCGCCGAAGGCTTCGCGCTCCTTGACGTAGGGAACGACGTAGTCGAGGACCGCATGGGCGGTGCCGACGGCCAGCGAGGCCCAGCCGAGTCGCGACAGCGCAACGGTGTCGGAGTAGTCCGCGTCGGTGGCCTGGTCCTCGCCGAGGCGCGCCGACAGCGGGACGGTGACGTTGTCGAGCTCGACCCGGCCGAGTGCCGCGGCGCGGATGCCCATGCTCGGATCGGCCGTAACGGTGACGCCCTTGGTCGACGACTCGACAATGAAGAGCGCGGGCTTACCGTTCAACTGCGCGGCCACAATGAGCAATTCGGCTTCTTTCGCGGCGACCACCAACGACTTCTCGCCGTCGAGGCGATACCCGCTCGGGGTCCGGACTGCGGTGGTCTTCAGCGCGGTCGGATCGAACAGCGGACGTGGCTCGGCGATCGCCAGGCACGCTTGCGGAACGTTGTCGCCTGCGAACTCCTTGAGGTAGGTGGCCTGCTGATCGGCGCTGCCCCAGTGGGTGAGCGCCGAAGCGACACCGGCGGGCGCGAGGATCGGCAGCGCCAATCCCATGTCTCCGTAGGCAAGTGCCTCGGCGACCAGGGCGTTGGTCACTGCAGCGCGGTGTTCGGCGATCCCGTCGAAGTCCTCGGGAATGTTGATCGCAGCGATCCCGAGCTCGTTGGCCTTCGCCACGAGATCGGCTGCGTACGTTGCGTTTTCGTCAGACTGGCGCGCGACGGGTCGCAGCACCTCTTCGGCGAACTCGTTGACCGTTTCAACGATCATCTTCTGGTCGTCGTCCGGGGTGAGATCGAAATAGTCGGCGCCGCTGGCCTTCAGTCGGGTGGGCCCGCTCTTGGCGCCGGATACCTTCTTGAATTGGCGGCCGGTCGCTCCGGCGACGGAGAAGACCTGCTTGACGCCGTACTTGAGTCCGCGGTTCAGCGGGTCGCGGAGGTTGTAGCGGTCCAGGAACTCCTGTCCGACGATCGGCGTGATCAACGCCAGGCCGATGTCGGTCGCGGTTCTCTTGTGCTTGTGCGCTCCGACGGCGCTCTCCCGCCCATTGCTCTTCGGAGGACGCGCAGCCTTGCGGTCGATGGTGTTGGTCATTTGTGCAGCCTCGCTCAGTAGGGCCAGTGCCGATGACCCTATCTTACTCCGGAGTAAGATAGAAAACGAATGTTACGCGCTTCACACCCCATTGAGCCTGGCCAACACCGTTTCATGGAGCAATCCGTTCGTCGCCACCGAACTGCCGCCGTGCGGACCCGGCTGGCCGTGAAGGTCGGTGAAGGTGCCACCTGCCTCGCGCACGAGGATGTCGAGGGGCGCGACATCCCACGGCCTGATCTCGGGCTCGACCGCGATATCGACGGCGCCCTCGGCCACCAGGCAGTAGGACCAGAAGTCGCCGTAGGCGCGCACCCGCCAGACCTCGTCGGTGAGGTCGATGAAGCGCGATCGCCCGTCGTCCCATCCGGTGGTGAGGTCGGAGAACGACAGGCTCGCCGACGCGAGGTCGTCGACCCCCGAGACGGAGATGCGCCGCGCCGCACCGCCGAACGACGTGAAGGCGCCTTCGCCTTCGCCTGCCCACCAACGGCGTGCGAGCGCCGGGGCGCTGACGACGCCGACGACGGGGGAGCCGTCGACGAGTAGGGCGATCAGCGTGCACCACACCGGGACGCCACGGACGAAGTTCTTCGTGCCGTCGATCGGATCGAGCACCCACTGCCTGCCGGTGAAAGTCGGTGTGCCACCGAATTCTTCGCCGAAAATGGAATCGTCAGGGCGGTTGGCCGTCAGCGACGCGCGCAACAGCTCTTCAGCCGATCTGTCGGCGTCGGTCACCGGCGTCAGATCCGGTTTGGTCTCGATACGCAGGTCGAGTGCGCCGAATCGGTCCAACGTCAGTGCATCGGCGGCGTCGGCGAGCTCGAGAGCGAGCGCGAGGTCATTTGCGACCGAGGTCATGCCAGCAGTCCTACCATGGCCGTGTGTGGGAATTCTTCATGCTCGTCCTGCTCATCGGAGCGCTCGTGCTGATCGCCGGGCCCTGGCTCATGCGACGCCGAGGAATGCGCGGCGACCTGGCACAGGGCACGTTGGTGGTGACCGGCGTGAGCCCGCGTCCCGAGGAGATCGGCCGGCAGTTCGTCACGATCACCGGGGTCATCAACGGACCGACGGTCAACGAACACGTCGTCTATCAACGGCTCGAGGTCGACGTCGACGAATGGCCGACGATGGGCCAGCTCTTCCCGGTGGTCTACGCGCCGAACAATCCCGACAAGTGGGCGTTCGCTCCGGCGGGGCCGCCGCACGGCATGGAGCCGCCGCCCGCCTATCCGCAGAACTAGGCGGCCTCCTGCTCGGCGATCGCGATACCGATCCTGACTTCTAACTCGGTCACTTCGATGTCAGGTGAACCTGGTAGCGGAGGAGCGGTGGATCGGTAGCGATGGCCGGTCGGGGTGACGAATTTTGCTGTGTGTACCCCGTGTTCGGTTCCTGCGGTCACCGACCAGCCCGGTGACTCCTTGACGTAGTTGCAGTGTTCGCATTCGCCCAGCCCGTTCTCGGCACTGGTGGGTCCGTCGCGATGGCGGGGTTGGGCGTGGTCACGTTGTCGGATCGGCGCATCGCAGTACGGCGTGCGACATCTTTGGTCACGCAGATCGATGAACCTCGCCAGACCCTTCGGGAAGAACCGCGACCGTGACTCCATCGCGACCAGTTGGCTCGACCTCGGGTGGCGGTAGAGCCGCCTCAGTGTGCATCGCGACCGCTTGTCGCTGACGGCCTTGCTGACCAGCCCGCGCGCCACCGAAGCGGGGATCGGACCGTATCCGCTGACAGTTGCCGGGACATCGTCGCCGCCCAGCAGAGTCTCATCGGTGATCACCAGGTCGACAGCCACCGGATCGGCCACATCGGCCGGCTGCCCCGTGACCCGCTCGAAGACGGTGTCGGCCATGACCTGGCCTCGCGATCGGTCATCGAAGGTGGTGTCGGCGGCGCGCTTCAGTGACGCGTACACCCCCACACCTTTGGCCACCGGCAGCAGGATGGTCACATAAGCCATGCAATCGGGTGCTGGACGGATCGTCACCGTGCGCTCGGATTCGGCTTTGGCCGCTCGGTCGACCACCGACTGCGGGTCGAGCCGGTAGGCGATCGCCTTGGCGTTTGCGATGATCCGCGCATCGCCAAGGCCGTCGAGCTTGCTGACATCTGCGCACATCTCGGCGTCCAGCGCGCGCCGGTCCCCGACCGTCAGGCACGCCGACTCCTTCACGATCAGCGTCGCCCGCCATTCCGACAGCGCGCCGCACTCCAACGCCGCCAACGTGTGCGGCATCTCGAACACCAGCGCCGTGGCGAACCCTAGATGACGACCGCCGCGCGCCGGAGAGTCGCGCCGCGCCAACGCGATCTCGCTGGCAAGCCCGCGGCACTGCTTGGCGCGGGGCACACCGGCGGCGGCGTCAGCGACGCGCCGCTTATCGGCCAATACCGCCGTCAGCCGCGCCTGACCAGCGGCAGCCGCCGACTTCACCCGCTCCAGGCGGGCGATCTCGTCGATCAGCTCCGCCTCGCCGCCGACCCAATCGAACATACTTTCGATACTAGACCACTCCAATGACTCAAACTTTCTGGCAGGGCTGCGTTATTCACAACGCGGCCACTGTTGAGGAGGTTGAGTGGGTCATGGTCAGATCGCGACGAACGAAGATTCCTGCCGAGGAGAAAACCCGACTGGTGTTGGCGGTGCTGGCCGGGGAAATGACTGGTGCCGAGGCAGCCCGTCGGTGCGGGGTGTCGCCTACCCAGGTGACCAAGTGGAAGCATCAGTTCCTTGAGGCCGGCGCCCAACGAATGCACGAAGTACCCAGCGGCGCGCCTGGACGTGCGGGCCTTCCCGAGCAGCGGCGTTTGCGCCGGGAGAACGAGGAACTCAAACTGGCCTTGGCTGAAGCCACGGTCCAGTTGCGGATCTGGCAGCGCGGAGCTGCCTTGGCCGACCAGGTCCCTTCGCGGACCTCGAAACCCTAAGAGAAGCAGCAGGTCTGCCGGTTTCGAGGTTTGCTGTATTGGCCGGCATTCCGGAGCGGACCTATCGACGCCGGCTGGCCCGCCTGCGCGCCGGTAACCCCGACAAAGGTCCGTGGCCTGCGCCGGTGGTCGACCGAATCGAAGCGACAGCGGCCAAATATGCTCAAGAGTGGCCAGCGTGGGGCTACCGCAAGATCGCCGCGCTGATGCGCGCCGATGGTCACGAGGTAACCAACTCTTCGGTGCAACGGGCGCTGCGGCGGCGTGGTCTGCTGCTCCCTCAAGGATTCCGAGCTGACCGAAAGTCCTGGGCTGCTCTGCGCCGCCGGGTATTTCACGACCCCCCGACACAACGCAACAGGGTGTGGCAGACAGACTTCTCAGAGTTTGAAACCGCCCACGGTGGGATCTGGCGGATCAGCGCTGTCATCGACTACGTCACCAAATATTGTTTCGCGGTCACTGTCACCCCCACCAGTCGCGGCCGCGACGCGGCGCACTGCATACGGCTGGCCGTCGAGGAAGCCACCCGCGTTCTCAACCTGACCGACCTGCGACTCGACCGCGGCGAAATGGATGTCCTCGACCACGAAGACAACGTCATCGGGCGAGCGCCGGCACCCATCGCCATCGTGTCCGACAACGGCCCCTGCTACCGCGGAAAAGACTTCCACACACTGTTCACAGGCCATGATCCACTCCTGCGCCACATCCGCACACGGATCAAATCACCCAAACCAACGGCGTCATCGAGCGGTTCTTCGAGACACTCAAATACGAGCACCTGTTCCGCGGCTACATCGGCGACGGCGACGCTTTCGACATGGAAGCCCACCGCTTCCGCATCATCTACAACACCATCCGACCCCACCAAGCACTCGACGACCGCACACCCCAAGCCGCCTACCTCGCCGACCAACCCCATAAAAGCCTGCCAACTTCTTGACTCAAGACACCACACCGCCGACATCGAAACTGATGCGGTAGATCAGCCGTCAATGTGTACCGGCGGGTCGGCGAAGGCGAAATCCCACCGGGTCTGGGTGGGGCCCATCGAATCGCACTGCTTGACGGGTGTGAGGTGAGAACTGAGACCGCTGGGAACCCAGGTGGCGACACCGATGCATCGCTGCCATGTGCCGTCAGGCTGGAGAGGGCCATCGCACTTACTGATGACGGGACCTCCGTACAGGCAACCCGCGCTCGCCGGCGGCGCGACGGCGATCAGCGCTGCGGACATCAGAAGAGCGGCAGATGCCCCGACTATGCAACGCCTCATGCCTGCCTCCCGTGAGCCCCAGCCGGCAGTCAACGACGCTACCGCGCAGAGGAACGAAGGTTCACGGCTTTTCTCTATTCGTGCGCCAGCGCTTCTTGTCGGCGTCGTCGACCCGGACAACGTATTCCGTTACTACGCCGTGCGTGGCCACGTGATCGACATGACCACCGAGGGAGGGCAGGTGAGCATCGACGGTCGAGGCCGACTCGATTCTTCCGCCGACGGGCTGACTCAGGGTTCGGCGGGGTCACCGCCGAGCCGAACCAGCACCGCGTCGCGCACGGCCTGCGGCTGCGCGCCCAGCCCGGCAAGTACGTCGCCGACTTCCGGCGAATCGTCGGTCAGCAGCCCGAGCACGAGGTGCTCGGTGCCGATGTACGTGTGATCAAGGCCAAGCGACTCACGCAGCGAGTGCTCCATCGCCTTCTTGGTCTCCTCGGCGAACGGGATGTGGCCTTCCGTGTCGGCGACTCCTGGACGGCGAAGCTCATGATCGTCAACGTCGTCGGTGCCGTACTTTGCGACGGCCGCACGTCGGATACCTTCTGGCTCGACACCGAGCGAAGCGAGCACCGGACCCGCCGTTCCGTTCTCGGCCATCAGAACCCCGAGAAGCAGGTGCAGAGGACCGATCTGCTTCTGCGCGAGTGCGCGTGCTTCCTGCTGCGAGATGACGACGGCGCGTCGCCCCATGTCGGTGAACCGCTCGAACACGTTCGGCTCTCAGCCGTGCGCGATCCGCAACAGATCGGCGACGCTCGTCAGCTTCACCCGCGGCCTGCCGCCGGTTCCGCCCGAGGAGCGTTCGTGCTCGTCGATCAGCTTCCAGTGGTCATCGGTGACGACCTTCGGCTGGCGCTCGACGAACCACTCGGCGAGCGCCTCGGGATGGTTCTCAGGGAGGTCCGCCAACGTCGCGCCTGCGAGATCGGAGAGCAGGGTGTCGACGGTCTCCTGCGAGTCGCTCTTGTTGCTGCCGATCACGCCCGTCGGCCCCCGTTTGATCCAGCCCACCACGTATTCGTTGCGGCTGCCGTCGACCCGTCCGGAGTCGTGCGGGATGGTGCCGCTGCGCTCGTCGAACGGCAGCCCGGGCGTCTGCACGCCGCGGTAGCCGACCGCGCGGACCACGAGCTGGGCGGGCACCTCTTCGCGCTCGCCGGTGTCCTTCGCCGAAACCCGCCCGGTGTCATCGGCGACGAGTTCGTTGCGGCCTAACACGATCGACTCGACCTTGCCGTCGCCCTTGATCTCGATGGGCGAGGTGCGGAACCGGAACACGATGCGCCGCTTGGCGCCCTTCGGTGTGACTTCGGCGTAACCGCGCAACACCTTGATGTTGTTGCGGACGGTCTTGCTGGCCGCCTCCAGGTCCTCGTCGGTGATGTCGGCGAAATCGGCGGGGTCGACGATCACGTCCACGTCACCGAGGCCCTCCAGATGACCGAGCTCCCGCAGCTCCAGCGTCGTGAACGGGGCCTGCAGCGGCCCGCGCCTACCGATGATGAGCACCTCCTCGACACCGCGGTCGTGCAGCACCTGCAGCGCGTGGTCGGCGATGTCGGTGGTGGCCAGCACGTCGGGGTCGGTGACCAGGATGCGGGCCACATCGAGCGCGACGTTGCCGTTGCCGATCACCACGGCCCGCCCGGTGGACAGGTCGGGTGCCATCTCCTCGAAGTGCGGGTGGGCGTTGTACCAGCCGACGAAGTCGACGGCGGCCACGCTGCCGGGCAGGTCCTCGCCGGGGATGCCGAGCGCCCGGTCGGACTGCGCGCCGACGGCGTAGATGACCGCGTCATAGCGTTCGGCCAGTTCCGTGGTCTGCACATGCTCGCCGACGACGATGTTGCCGAAGAAGCGGAACCGGGGGTCGAGCGCCGTCTTCTCGAACTGGGCGCTGATCGACTTGATCTTCGGATGGTCGGGCGCGACGCCGGAGCGCACCAGGCCCCACGGCGTCGGCAGCATCTCGAGCATGTCGACCCGAACGTCGGCGTCGTCGTCGGCGTCCGCGAATTTCAGCAGAGAAGCCGCGGCGAAGTACCCCGACGGGCCTGAGCCGACGATCGCCACGTGATACGGGCGCCTTTGACGCATATATGTGTGCCTTTACTGTCGCTGCCCGGCGACATGCAAAGGGGCTGTCGCGTCTGCCGCCAAGCTGTTGTTCCCCCACGTGACTCTAGAACGAGGAACCGCCCTGCTGCCGCTGGTCAGCAAGAACTGCCTCGCCGGTACCCTGATTTCTCGTGGATCCTGACCGTCAAGCCGATATCGCCGCCCTCGACTCCACCCTGACGACGGTGGAGCGGGTGCTCGATGTCGACGCGCTGCGGAGCCGCATCGAGAAGCTCGAGACCGAGGCGTCCGACCCGAACCTCTGGGACGACCAGACTCGCGCCCAGAAGGTAACCAGTGAGCTCTCTCACACCCAGGGGGAGTTGCGGCGTGTCGAGGAACTGCGCCAGCGTCTGGACGACCTACCGGTGATCTACGAGCTCGCCGCCGAGGACGGCTCGAGCGACGAGCTGGCCGATGCCGATGCCGAGCTCAAGCAGCTGCGCGAGGACATCGAGGCGATGGAAGTCCGGACGCTGCTCTCGGGTGAGTACGACGAGCGCGAGGCGCTGGTCAACATTCGCTCGGGCGCGGGCGGCGTGGACGCCGCGGACTGGGCCGAGATGCTGATGCGGATGTACATCCGATGGGCGGAGCAGCACAAGTACCCGGTCGAGGTGTACGACACGTCCTACGCGGAGGAGGCGGGCATCAAGAGCGCGACGTTCGCCGTGCACGCCCCGTTCGCCTACGGCACGCTTTCGGTGGAGCAGGGCACGCACCGGCTGGTCCGCATCAGCCCGTTCGACAACCAGGGGCGTCGGCAGACCTCGTTCGCCGAGGTCGAGGTCCTTCCGGTGACCGAGACCACCGACCACATCGACATCCCCGACAGCGACGTGCGCGTCGACGTGTACCGATCCAGCGGTCCCGGTGGGCAGTCCGTGAACACCACCGACTCCGCTGTTCGACTCACCCACGTCCCGACCGGTATCGTGGTCACCTGCCAGAACGAAAAATCGCAATTGCAGAACAAGGTCTCGGCGATGCGCGTTCTTCAAGCAAAGCTGTTGGAACGCAAGCGTTTAGAAGAACGTGCTGAGATGGATGCGTTGAAGGGTGACGGCGGCAGTTCGTGGGGTAACCAGATGCGGTCCTACGTCCTGCACCCGTACCAGATGGTGAAGGACCTGCGCACCGAGTACGAGGTCGGCAACCCCGCAGCGGTACTGGACGGAGATATCGACGGATTCCTCGAGGCGGGAATCCGTTGGCGCAACACATAAGATGACGAATAACAACCTACTTGCACTGAACTTCGCCGAGAGCTGGCAAGGCTTTTGGGATGGCAACCTCGGCGTTTGGATGCTGGATCGCGGCGTTCGGATCGCGCTGCTGTTGATCGGCGGTCTGCTGGCGGCCCGGTTCATCAACTGGTTCGCGAACAGGGTGGTCCGCCGCATCGACGCCGGATACCAGGAGAGCGACCAATTGGTCCGCTCGGAGAGCAGCAAGCACCGTCAGGCCGTAGCGTCCGTGGTCTCGTGGGTGACGGTCGCTCTGCTGTTCGTCATCGTCACCGTCGAGGTCACCGACATATTGGCGGTACCGGTCGGCTCGCTCGTCGCGCCCGCTGCCGTGCTCGGTGCGGCACTCGGTTTCGGCGCCCAGCGGCTTGTCCAGGACCTGCTGTCCGGATTCTTCATCATCACCGAAAAGCAGTACGGCTTCGGCGATCTGGTGTCGCTCACGGTTGCGGGCATCGCGGCGCCCGCAGAAGGCACTGTGGAAGACGTCACGCTGCGTGTCACCAAGCTGCGTTCAACCGAGGGTGAGATGTTCGTCATTCCGAACGGGCAGATCGTCAAGACGCTCAACCTGTCCAAGGACTGGGCCCGCGCCGTCGTCGACATCCCCGTGCCGACGTCGGCCGATCTCAACGTGGTCAACGACGTGCTCCACGACGTGGCTGAGGCGTCGACGAAGGATCCGACACTCAAGGATCTTCTGCTCGACACTCCGCAGCTGATGGGCGTGGAGAGCATCGAGTTGGACACCGTGAACCTGCGGATGGTCGCGCGCACGCTGCCGGGCAAGCAGTACGAGGTGGGACGGCGCATCCGCGTGCTGGTGGTCCGGGCGCTGCGCCGGGCCGGCATCGTGTCCTCCGACGGGAACGCGCCGTCGGTCGCCTCCATCCCGCACCCGGCCGAGGCGTCCGAGGACAACGAGACGCAGCGCGCGCCGGAGCAGAAGGCATGACCTCGTGGTTCAAGGCGAAGCTCGGCGGCCGCTTCCGCGTGTCGACGATCGTGCTCATCGTGGTGTTCCTCGCTTTGTTCTGGGTGCAGCAGACCGTCCAGCCCGAGCCCGCAGCACCTGAGCAGCCCACGCCCGCTGTCGTCCCGCCTGGTTTCGTGCCGGATCCGAACTACACCTGGGTGCCGCGCACACAGGTGCGGCGGCCGAAGGAACCGGACTACACGACCACCACGCCGACGACGACCACGACGACCACCACGACGACGCCGGGTCCTGACACGACCAGCCCGACCTCGCAGACCCCGACGACCACCGTGGTCGATCCGGACGGTCCCGGGGGCCCGCTCGGCCCGCAGACGCTGATCCAGACACCGACGGTGACGGCGCCTGCCACAGAACCACCGCTACCGGGTGTGGTGCCCGCCACGCCAGAAGCGCCGAGATAGCTGGCCGGAGGCTGCTTTGTCTCACCGCTACACTGGCGTGCCGTGATGATCACGCTCGACCACGTCAGCAAGCAGTACAAGTCTTCGGCGCGACCGGCGCTCGACAATGTCTCCGTCACGATCGACAAGGGGGAGTTCGTCTTCCTCATCGGTCCGTCCGGTTCGGGGAAGTCGACGTTCATGCGTCTATTGCTTGCCGAGGAGTCCCCGACCAATGGCGACGTGCGGGTGTCGAAGTTTCACGTCAACAAACTGCCGGGGCGGCATATCCCCAGCCTGCGGCAGGTCATCGGCTGTGTGTTCCAGGACTTCCGGCTGCTGCAGCAGAAGACCGTCTTCGAGAATGTCGCGTTCGCTCTCGAGGTCATCGGGAAGCGCCCCGACGTGATCAATCGCGTGGTGCCCGACGTGCTGGAGATGGTCGGTTTGTCGGGAAAGGCCAACCGGTTGCCCGGCGAGCTGTCCGGCGGTGAGCAGCAGCGCGTGGCGATCGCCCGTGCGTTCGTGAACCGCCCGCTCGTGCTGCTGGCGGACGAGCCGACGGGAAACCTGGACCCTGAGACCAGTAAGGACATCATGGATCTGCTCGAGCGCATCAACCGCACCGGGACCACGGTGTTGATGGCCACTCACGACCATCACATCGTCGACTCGATGCGTCAGCGGGTCGTCGAGCTCAGCCTGGGCCGCCTCGTCCGCGACGAGCAGCGCGGCATCTACGGAATGGATCGCTAGTGCGCTTCGGCTTCCTGCTCAACGAGGTCTGGACCGGTCTTCGTCGCAACGTCACCATGACGGTCGCGATGATCCTGACCACCGCGATCTCCATCGGGTTGTTCGGTGGCGGTCTGCTGGTGGTGCGCCTCGCGGACAACTCGCGCGGCATCTACCTGGACCGGGTCGAGAGCCAGGTGTTCCTGACCAACGACGTGTCGGCCAACGATCCGACGTGCGACGGCGATCCATGCAAGTCGCTACGGCAGAAGATCGAGGACAGAGATGACGTGCGGTCCGTACGGTTTCTCAACCGCGACGACGCCTACAACGACGCGATCAAGAAGTTCCCGCAGTACAAGGATGTCGCAGGCAAGGACGCGTTCCCGGCGTCGTTCGTCGTCAAGCTGGACAATCCCGAGCAGCACAAGGATTTCGACGACTCGATCGCCGGCCAACCCGGCGTCTTGAACGTGTTGAACCAGAAGGACCTGATCGACCGGTTGTTCGCGGTGCTCGACGGGCTGTCGAATGCCGCGTTCGCGGTGGCGCTCGTGCAGGCGGTCGGAGCTGTTCTATTGATAGCCAACATGGTTCAAGTGGCGGCCTACACCCGAAGAACCGAGGTGGGCATCATGCGGTTGGTCGGTGCGAGCCGCTGGTACACACAGCTGCCGTTCTTGTTGGAGGCGTGCCTGGCCGCGCTGATCGGCGTGGTCATCTCGATCATCGGACTGATCGTCGTGCGCGCGTTGTTCCTGGAGAATGCGCTCAGTCAGTTCTATGAGGCGAATCTGATTTCGCGAGTGGACTATGCCGACATCCTCTATATCTCGCCGATACTCTTGTTCGTCGGCGTTGTGATGGCGGGTGTCACCGGGTATGCCACCTTGCGACTCTACGTACGTCGCTAGCCGTGGCCAAGAAAGCCGACCCGGAGCGGTCAAGCAACAATCGAGTGGTCGCCACCAATCGCAAGGCGCGCCACAACTACTCGATCCTCGAGACGTTTGAGGCCGGCGTTGCGCTGATGGGCACCGAGGTGAAGAGTCTGCGCGACGGGCAGGCGTCGATGGCAGACGCATTCGCGACCGTCGACGACGGCGAGGTCTGGCTGCGCAATTTGCACATCCCCGAGTATCACCATGGCAGCTGGACCAATCACACGCCGCGGCGCAACCGCAAACTGCTGTTGCACCGCAGGCAGATCGACACGTTGATCGGCAAGATCCGCGACGGCAATCTGACGCTGGTTCCGCTGTCACTGTACTTCACCGACGGCAAGGTCAAGGTCGAACTCGCGCTGGCGCGCGGCAAACAGGCGCGTGATAAGCGGCAGGACATGGCGAAGCGCGACGCCGAGCGCGAGGTGGCTCGCGAAATGGGCAGGCGCGCAAAGGGTATGACCTGACCGGGATCGTCTTCGCGCTGGCTTCGGCGCTGGGTTACGGCATCAGCGATTTCGTCGGCGGCATCGCATCGCGGCGGGTGGCCGCCTTGCGCGTGGTGCTGGTGTCCTACCCCGTCGCGTTGGCGCTCCTGTTGGTGATCGCGCTGATCGTCGGGGGTGAGATCTCCCAAGATGCGGTGCTCTGGGGCGGGCTGTGCGGTGTCACACAGGCATTCGGAATCTGGTGGTTCTACGCCGCGCTGGGCGCAGGCCCGATCTCGGTGGTGTCACCGCTGACCGCGATCCTCGTCGCGGCGATTCCAGTCGGTGTCGGTCTAGCGCTGGGGGAGCGGCCCGGCGCGATCGCCGGCGTCGGTGTGGTGCTCGCGTTGGTCGCGGTGGTGCTGGTCAGTCGCGAGGCGACGGACAAGGACGTCACCCCGCACCGCTTCACGAAGAAGGTCGTCTGGTTGACAGTGGGCGCGGGCATCGCCTTCGGGATGAACTTCGTGTTGATCGCACAGGCGCCGCCCGAAGCGAATCTTTGGCCGCTGGTGTTCGCACGGTTGGCGGCCAGTTCGGTTGTGATCGTCATCGCGGCGGTGAGCGGCAGTTTTGCTGTCCCGCACGGACAACCGCTGCGGCTGGCGCTACTGGCCGCGGTGCTCGACGTCGCCGCCAACATCGCGATGCTGCTGGCACTGCATGCGTCGCTGCTGTCGCTGGCGGGTGTTCTCATGTCGTTGTATCCCGCAGCGACGGTGCTGCTCGCGATTGTGGTGCTACGTGAGCGGGTGACCCGCTGGCAATCGGTCGGCATGGTGCTCGCCGTGGCGGCGGTCGCGATGATCGCGGCCGGCTGAACCCTTCGGCTAGATACCGCTGACGCCGTTGACGAAGAAGAACGCCCCGATGACCGCAACGATCACGGCTGTCAGTCGCCTGCGGCGAACGATCACCCAATCGTGGAGCCGCAGCATCACGGCGTAAGTCGCCGCCGGTGCGACCAGGCTGCCCAGGAGCGGGATTTCAGCGAGGGCCAGCACGACGAGGTGATAGACGATCAGCGCACCGAACTGCGTCGCGGCACCTTCGCCCGACACCAGGATCGCGGCGAGCGCGACGACGTATTGAAGTGGCGTTGCCAGCGCCACGCCCGCCAAGTACGCGACCCACGGAGAGCCGCCCCGGATCGCGTCGCCAGCGCGTGCCGTCAGGCGGGAAAGTGCTGACTCCCTGGGCTGCGTCGCCGCCGCTCGGCGAGGGAAGCCCAGCGCAACCAGCGCGGCTATGAGCAGCGCGACGACGCCCACGCTGGTTTCGACGAGCGCGAGAGCGACGCCGTCTCCGGTCGCGGGCATGTCCTTCATGAGCCGCAGCGCGGGACCGCGCAGCAGAAACAGCGCACCGATGCCGACGGCCAGACCCATCGCGAGGCCGCCGAGCCAGAAGGCGAGAAGTTGCAGGACGGGTCGCGGACGCGAGATCACCAGGACGGTGACCCCTATCCGCAACGGGTCGATCATTGCGGCGAATGCCATCACCAGCACCGCGCTCCACACCACGGGGACGCTCCCGGGCGGTCTCCGGGTGTGCCGTTCGCCGATGTGATCGCAGTCTTTGTCGGGGCGCGACGCCAATCGCGGATCTGGCGGTTTCGCGGAAGGTACCGTCGGGCCGGTGAACAGCCCGTCACGCCCGTTGACCCGTCTCGACAAACCGGATGTTTTGAGCGGCCTTTTCGCCAGCTGGGATGCCATCGACGATGTCGTCGGCGACTTGCCCGATGCGCAGTGGTCACAATCCACGTCGCTGCCCGGGTGGACAGTGCATGACGTCGTCGCGCACGTGGTCGGCACAGAGTCGATGTTGCAGGGCGTCGGCACGCCGGAGGCCGACATCGACGTGTCGACGCTCAAGCATGTCCGCAACGACATCGGCGTCCTGAACGAGCGGTGGGTGCGCAGGCTGAGGGGCCTGTCCCATGCGGAACTGCTCGAGCGTTTTCGCGCGACCACGGCCGAGCGCCGTGAGGCACTGACCGCCATGGCGGAGGACCGGTGGCATGAGCTGACCGCAACACCGGCGGGGCCCGACAGCTATGGACGGTTCATGCGCGTTCGGACCTTTGACTGCTTCATGCACGAACAGGACGTCCGTGACGCGGTCGGCGAACTGGACGCTGACCTGGCGGGGCCGGCTTCGCGGTTGGCGCTCGACGAGATGGCAACGAGCATGGGCTTCGTCGTGGGCAAGCTGGGTAAAGCGCCGGACGGTTCGCGGGTGCGGCTGAAGCTGACCGGCCCGCTCGCGCGCACGATCAACGTTGCCGTCGACGGCAGGGCGAAGGTCGTCGATGACTTCGACGGCGAGCCGACGACGACGATCGCGCTCGACGGGCTGCTGTTCACCCGGCTGGCGGGCGGCCGGGTGGCCGTCGACCACGGCGCGATCGCGTACGGCGGCGACGAGGCCGTGGGTAGGCGGATCGTCGAGCACCTCAACTTTGTGATCTAGCTGGGATTAGTTGAACCCTGGCCATTGTTGGACCGCACGGTAAACTGGATTGTCCTGCCGAAAGTCGGCAGGTGTGCGAGGGGCTGAACGGTTTCGACTTCGCGCATCGAATCAAGGGAAGCGTGCCGGTGCAGGCAAGAGACCACCGTAAGCGTCGTTGCAACCAATTAAGCGCCGATTCCAATCAGCGCGACTACGCACTCGCTGCCTAAGCGACTGCGTGTCTGTCAGACCGGGAGCGCCCTCGGCCCGGACCCTGGCATCAGCTAGAGGGACAAACCCATACGTCCGGTCGCGGGATGTATGGGGACACCAAACAGCGACTGGGATCGTCATCCTGACTTGTTCGCGTGATCAGGAGATCCGAGTAGAGGCCTAGCGGGCTGCGCACGGAGAAGCCTCGAGGAAGTGCCGTAGGACCCGGGTTCGATTCCCGGCAGCTCCACTCAAGAAGAAGGTCAGAGCATATTTAAGCTCTGACCTTCTTCCTTTTCGGGCACATTTTGGGCACACCTTGATACCAGGTCGTCCATTTTGTCGGCCACCTACTCAAGGTCGTCAGGGAACAGGTCGCCGTACTGATCGAGTGTCATGGTCGCCGACTTGTGGCCCAACTGCGCCTGCACCGTCTTGACGTTGGCACTGCTGGCGATCATCAACGACGCCGCCGTGAGGCGCGCGATAGTGCACCACGGCCGGCAGGGCGTGAGCGGCTTACTGCGGGTGGGTCGCCAGGTAGTCCGCGACGGGGATCGGTGAGGTTGCGGAGTAACCGACGGGCAGGACCACATCGCCGGCAGTGGTGTTGTAGTAGACGTCCCACCGGTGGTAGCCCGCGAGAGCAGTGGGATCGGCTGCGAGCACCGCTGCGTAATCGTTGACCGCCTGCACGTATTGGTTCGAGTTGTTGTACCGGTACAGGGCGTAGTCGCGGTTGTCGGCGAAGCCGTTGACGGCGAGGTAGCGGCCGGCGGCCATGATGCTGTCGTGGGGCGAGAGGATGTCGCCACCGTCGCCGTAGGCGGCGAACGTCGAGGGCAAGAACTGCATGGGGCCTTGCGCGCCCGCGCTGCTCAGGCCGGCGACGCGGGCAAAGCCGGTCTCGATCAGGTTGATCGCCGCCAGATAGGTCCAGCTGACACCGGACGCCGATTCCGCCTCGCGGTAGTAACCCAGCAGTTCGTCGGCCGGCGGCGGCGGGTCGATGCGCCACGCAGGCAGCGTGGTTTGGGCGTAGCCGTTGCTCATCGCGGTGAGCTGGCGACGTGCGTCGACATTGTGGTCATAGATTTTGAGCAGCGGCGGGGGATTCGCGGGCGGGCGATCGGGTCCCATTCGGGGTGTCGGCCGAGGGCGCGGTAGGCCGCTTGCTGACGGCGTGCCGCCGCCACTAACACGCCCTCCGACGACGACGGGTCGCGCAACGCCTGCTGGTCGGCGACGAGGTCGTCGGCCAGATGCGTGGGGTCTGATGCCAGCCGCCACTGCGCGGGGTCGGACGCCGGCCGCGGCTTGGCGGGGTTGGTCGTCAGCCTCTGCTGTCGGAGCGGGAGCGCGGTCGCAGTGGTAGCCGACGGCGTGGTTGACGGCCTATTCGATTCTGAGCAGCCGACGAGTGCGAGCAGGACCATCGTGACGACGACAACTGGCGTCATGCACCGAACCGTACGAACGCCCGCGACAGCCAACCGCAACACGGTGCCGAGGACACGGTGGTGAGTCAAGGTGTTCACTTTCCGGCCAACTGGTGAATTGCCTAGGTCGAATTTACTAGGCCGCAGCTAGTTCTCGTATGGATCGTGTGACATCAACGCCCTGTAGATGTGCTGGTTTCGCGTGGACCATGCCGTAGATCGCGAGCTCAGCCACCACGCCGCCACGCCCTCCGCCTTGCTGGAACGTTGCAGTGGCGGTGGGCCCGCGAGGTTGGCACGGTGGTAATCGGGACGGCCCTAAGTTCCCAGGCCTCGCTTTCTGGGTGGATCGCCAAAATGGAGGGCGCGTTGTCCGCCGGGTCGTGCCGCGAACTTGAGGGAGAACAAGCCGGATTGAGGAAGTACCGGCAACCGACCTCTCAGCGGGCGCTAGGGCCTATCGTCTACGGCCCCTGTCGACCCCCCGACCCCCGGAACCGGGTTGGGAACCCGCTTCCCACAGTCCTGACAGGTACCCCAGTTTGACGTAACAGGATCGATCTCGCCGTCCGGGATTGCCCCCGATTCGCTGACGCTGACGCGTGAATGGGCGCAGTTCTCGGGATCGCTCTCGTATTGAATGGATTCGTCATGAGTGTCATCGGCCATAGCTCCCAGTATGAATTGCGCCGACGGACGCTGTAGGTACAAGTCGTAGTAGTCGTCATTGGATAGACCGCCGCCGACGATGCGATTGTCGGCGACGACCGCGAGTCGGGTTCGGTCCCGCACAAAATTCATCATTCGACCGTCATCACGATGCATCTGCTGCAGTCCGGCGGCCCGGTACGGGATGTTCAACGCAGCCAGGGGATCGTCGGGCAGCACGTAATACTGAACGTCACGGTCGGTCGTCTATCGCACGCCGACCCTGCTATCCGTCGGGGACACAGGTCTTTTCGTCTCACCGTGTGTTCGCAGTGCATGCGGCATGCTTCAGGAGACCGTTTTTGCATACCGCGATATGTGAACACAGCGCCGGCGTCGACTACCGCCTCGACCGTGATCGGGAACGCGCGCATGTCGACCGTCGGCCAGACCCATGGAGCAGCAGACCGAGGCGCCCAGATTAGGCGCCCAGCGTGCGCTGAATCTCGGGCTTCATCGCCTGCAGCTGCTGACCCCAGTAGCCCCAGCTGTGCGTGCCGGTAGGCGGGAAGTTGAACACGGCGTTGTTGCCGCCCTGGGCGATGTACGCGTCCCTCCAGGCCTGGTTGGCGCGCAGCGCGAAGTTGCCTTCAAGGAAGGTTGCCGGAAGGCTGGCCCCGCCCAACTCGCCCGGTACGCCGCTGCCGCTGTAGAGCCAGATGCGCGTGTTGTTGCCGATCAGCTTTGGAATCTGCACCGTCGGGTCGTTGCGCAGCCATGCCGGGCTGCCCGGTGGTCCCCACATGTCCTCGGGGCGGTAGCCGCCAGCGTCGCCCATCGCCAGGCCGATCCAAAACGGCCACTCACCGGCGGACGGGTTCAGGAAAGCCGACAGCGAGCCGGCATAGACGAATTGGTTGGGATGGTAGGCCGCCAGGATCAGCGCAGCGTTCCCGGCCATCGACAGCCCGACCACGGCGTTGCCGGTCGTTGAGATCCCCCTGTTGTTGGCCAGCCATTGGGGCAGCTCCTGGGTCAAAAAGGTCTCCCACATATAGGTCTGGCAGCCAGCCGCACCGCATGCAGGGCGTTCCCAGTTGCTATAGAAGCTCGACTGTCCGCCGACCGGCATCACGACCGACAGGCCGGATTGGTAAAACCACTCGAACGCCTGGGTCTCGATGTCCCACCCATTGGCGTCCTCGCGAGCGCGCAGCCCGTCGAGCAGGTAGACCGCGTGCGGCCCGCCGCCCTGGAACTGGACTTTGATGTCCCGACCCATTGACGGTGACGGGACCATCAAAGTTTCGACCGGCAGACCGGGCCGGGACCACGCCTCGGCGGTGGCCGAACCGCCGGCGAGTCCGACAAGTCCCGGCAGCACCAAAGCCACGATCGCTGCGACCAACACCCGTCGCATCTGGGCACACATCATGGGGACGAATGTGACCACCGCAACCAACCCCCATCACTCCTCGCAGAATCATGTGCGGTCGATACCGTCGTATCTACTCCACTTCCAGTAATGAAGCAAGGTTGACTTGAGAACCGCCATGGTGGCTGCTCCGCAGCTGCAGCCGGTCGAGACCACCGATTCCCGGCAGCTCCACCGATAGGGCCGCTGATCAGCGGCCCTATTCATTGCACGTCATTGCACGCCGGCCCACATCGACACCTTCGTCAACATCTGCGGTGAGTCCCTCCACCTGCGTCGTCGGTCGATGGCTTCCGGTGAATCGCCGACGGTTGCGGGCGTGTCCAGTAATACTTCGGTTTAGGAGGTCGGGCGGGAAGGCGCGGTCGAATGGGGATGAGCAACGCAGACGCACGGATTGTCGGGCACCCCGAAAGCGGCGACGGACTTGCTTTGCGCATTGGCGTCCCTGTCGTGCTGATCGGGCTGGCCGGCGTCGGCTGGTGGTGGTCTGCGCAGGTGGCCGCGGAGATGACTGGCGGTGCGATGGAACCGATGGCCGGGGAGAGAACCGACGGCGGAATGGGTCCCATGGCCGGCCCGATGTCGCTGGGCGCCTTCGCAGTGGCCTGGGTGGCGATGATGGCGGCGATGATGCTTCCGGCCATCCTGCCGGTGGTGATGCTGTACGCCCGGGCGGCGGCCCGCGGCACCGTCGCGCCGGTGCCCTTCTTCGTCGCCGGCTACCTCGCGCTTTGGACCGTGCTCGCAGTGCCTGCTTATCTCGTTTGGCGCGCGCTGGCGATGCCGTTGGCCGACGGACGTGCATGGGCCGGTCAGGTCGCGGGCGCCACGCTGCTTGTGGCGGCGCTGTGGCAAGTCAGCCCGCTGAAGTCAGTATGTCTCCGGCACTGTCGTTCACCGCTCGGATTCTTCATGCGCTACGGCGAGCGCCTCCGTCGCCCAATCGGCGCGCTTGGCATGGGAGTCCGCCACGGGGCGTTTTGTATCGGTTGCTGCTGGGCGCTGTTTGCCGTCCTCCTCGCCACCGCCGGCATGAGCCTGCTGTGGCTGGTCGCCTTCACCGCGTTGATCCTCCTTGAGAAGAACTTCCGCTACGGCGAACGCGTCGCGCTCGCAGCCGCCCCCGCCTTGGCCGCTCTCGGTATCGCGCTACTGATCTCACCGTCATTAATCACCACCATCGCCTAGGAGGGCACATGTCAGTCACCGAAACAACCACCACGTGGCGACTCAAGGGCACGGGGTATGAGTTCTGCAACTGCCAGCCGGGCTGCACCTGCAACTTCAATGGTTTTCCGACCTCGCCGGACGGCAGTTGCAAGGCCGCGGTGGCCAACCGGATCACCGAAGGCAACTGCGGCGACGTCGATCTGTCCGGCGTGACCGCGCTGATGATCATCGACTGGCCGAAGGCGATTCATGACGGCAACGGAAAGGCCGTCTTCGTTGTCCCACCAGAGGTCAGCGACCAACAACTCGACGCGCTGGCCCAGATCTACACCGGACAACTCGGCGGGATGCCGTGGGCAATCCTCGGGACCACCTACGAGGTCGCCGGCGTAGTGCGCGCCGATGTGGATCTCGACGACGACGGCATCAACAGCGGGTTCCGTGTCCCGGGTGTGGGCGAGGCGAAGGGCACCACGCTCAAGAACCCCGTTACCGGCGAGGATCACCGCGTCGCAATCGTGCTCGACCAAGGCTTCATCTGGAAACGCGGCGACTGCGGCCAAGGCAGCTTCGACGTCGAGGCGGAGGGCATCCACCTGTCGTTCAAGGACAGCAACTGGATTCTCTACGACTTCGACTGGACCAACGACGAATGAGCGAAGGCCGCCAGCAAGACCTGCGAGACGGATTTCGCCACGTGTTCACTGTGCGTGATGGCAAGCTCACGAGCTGGCGCGACTTCGTCGATACCGATGCCCTGGCCCGGCATACATGAACTGACTCGGGACATTCCGCCGTTACGCATCGCTGGCGGGAAGGGTGAGCGATGAACATGGCCGCCGGTCGCGATCTATGCATACGTCCGAGTCGACCAACTGCGAGCGAGCCTGCCCAGCAGCTGTACTCCGTTAAGTTTTGGTGGGCACGCAGCCGGCGGCCTTTATCTGCTTGTACAGATCGATGTAGTAGGGCAGGCACCCGTGCATCGCCTGCTCTGTTGTATACAGCGGCTCGTAACCAATCTCACGTCGGGCCTTTTCAACTGAAAAGTAGTTGTCGAGGTAGAGCCGTTCTACAGCCAGCGGCTCCATCGGTGGCTGCGGCCAGCCAAACCGAGAATGCAGCAGCTGCCATACGATCATGGCGGCGTGTACCAGCCGGCCGGAGACCCGCAAGCGGGGCCAACGTTCGCCGCACGCCTCGATAACCGGCCGGGCGAATTCGAACATGTTCACCGGATCGTCGTCGTTGATGAAGTACGGCTGGCCAGGCGCCGTGCCGCCCTCGATAAGATGTTCTGCGGCCAGGATGTAGCCGTGCACGAGGTTGTCGATGTAGGAGTTGTCCAACTTGGCGTGGCGGCTGCCGATGAGCGTCTTGACTTTACCGGCGGCCACTTGCTCGAAGATCTTGCGGAACATCGTCGTGTCGCCGCGACCCCAGATGCCGCTGGGCCGGATCGCACACGTCAGCATGCCGCCCACCCCGTTCTGAGATAGCACGAACTTCTCGGCTGCGACCTTCGTCTCGGTGTACACATCCGCGAATCTGGTCGTATAGGGCAGACTTTCGTCTCCCCCGGAGATCTTCTTGCCACAAAGGACAACGCTGTTGCTCGAGGTATACACGAAGCGTTTCACGCCAGCCTTCCGGGCTGCATGCGTGAGGTTCTTGGTACCGCCGACATTGACCGCCCAGCTCTGCTGGCGGTACTCCTCGCTGACCGGACCGCTCGGTTCGATGAGCGCGGCCGTGTGGAAGATCGTGTCAATCCCAGTGACGGCGGCCGCCACGGTGTCGGAGTCGCAGATGTCGCCCTCGATCGACTGCAGTTGCTGATGCTCCCGCAGCGGTGATCCTAGGCGGTCAAACGAGCGCACCGAGCACCCGCGGTTCAGGAGCTTCGAAACCAGGCTGGCGCCGACGAAGCCAGAGCCGCCGGTAACCATCACACGCTCGAGCTCGGCCGTCAACGATTCGCCCATGGCCGCGAGGATAACCCAAACCTGTTGGAGCCGTGAATGATAACTGGGCTATGGCATCAACCCCGAGTACGCGTTGTTACTGCGTCACCAGGAGCCACGACCATGGCCGGTGTGTGCACGGTGCCGTGATGGGCGGAGGCTTACTCGACCTCACGCTGCTCTGATACTCCCAAACTTCCCCGTGGCGGCTGATGGGTCCGCCGTATCCGCGCGTGAGCCGAGGAACGGTTGATGGGGGGTTTCTGCTCGGGCGATGTGGGTGTAGCGTTTCTCGGCGGTGCGCGACGTTCGGGTCGTCGCTCTGTTCGTCGCAGGGTGGGAACGTGATGTCTTCGTTAGAGGCCAAAGGATGAATCGCTGGTCCATCGTCGTCGGAGCGGTGATGTTGGCTGTCGGCGCGATAGGCACGGCTGTCTGGCTATTGCTCAAGCGGGGGCGGCCGGTGGTGGGTGCGGCCACACCGAGTGGGCAAGCAGTGGTGATCGCGGCCACGCCCCCACCTCCCGGGATCTGACCCTCCGACGGCAACACACGTCGAAGAAGTGAGTCAGAATCAGCTCAAACGCTGCCGGCGTCCGTTGAATCTTCGTCGACGTAGGTCACTTTCCACTCCGTCGTCGCGTTGTTTCCGGCGAACATAATTGCCGACACATTCCCGCCGTGGGTTGAGGGGAAGGCTGCGCGGTAGGGCTCTAGGTCGTCGAGCGAGTCCTGCATTCCCGCGCGAACAGCGGCGTCGACCTTGTCGACGTCGGGGGTTTCAACCGAATTAATCGGCAATCGTCCTTCGGCGTGGCCGACTGATCATTCCGCGCGGCGGGGACTCAAGACTGGACGCATTCTAAAGGCCGCTGTTGTATCGGCAGGCAACCCAACACCGTAGCCCGCTAGGGTTCCTGCCCGTTCAGCGCCTGCTGCTCAAGTGGACCAGCCAAGGTGCCCCGTTTTGCCCTAAAGGACCCCAACGGTTTCGGCGATCGCATCATCGAGACCGCCCGATCCATAACCGAGCGCGCTGCGGTAGGGCGCCGGGTCGAAGTAGAACCCGCGCGTCAGCGCGGACGCGAATTCCGGCAAGTAGAGTCCGCCTTCGAGGCGCTGCAGCGCATGCCACCAGTGCAACGGGGTCAGCCCCGCGCGCACCAGCACGTCCGGCACCGTGTGGGCTCGGCGAGGCTTGCCGAGTATGGCGGCGAGGCGCTCCAACAATTGATTCCAGGACAGGTTTTCGTCGCCGACCAGTGCAGGGCCGTGGTAGCGACGCTCCAATCCGCCAACGATCGCCTCGGCGACGTGCTGCACAGCGACCGCGTTGGTCCCCCCGCTCGCACTCAATAGCGGCAGCGGGGACCGGGCGTAGCGCACCAGTGGCCCCCACAGCGGTTCTCGGCCGGGAATCGTGCCGAACATGTACGGAATTTCGAGCACGGTCAGCGCCACATCGTCGCCCGCTGCGGCAAGAGCGGCGTCCGCCTGCTCCCGACGCACCCGGATGTAAGGGTGGTGGCGCGCAAGTTCGAGGTCGGGCCAAATCCGGTCGAAGTACGCGAAGTAGGAACTGCAAAGCACCGCCCGGTCGGCGTCACACTCGCGAGCCAGCCGCACAACTCGCTCCGCGGGTTCGACATTCGCTTTCCGGAAGAACTCGTAGGCCGGTCGCGGCGGGACCACGCGGTCGTCCTTGCCCAACGCGAACACCACCGCGTTGCATCCGTCGAACAGCTTGCGGACCTCGTCGTCGCTGCACTTGTCGAGGTCGGCGAGCAGGACCTCGACGCTTTCGGGCAGGAGGCCCTCGGCTGGCATGTCGAGAGCGAGCACCGAGACCCGGTGGCCGCGCCGGCACAGTTCCCGGACGGCGTAATAGCCGATTAGGCCGGTGCCTCCCAGGACTAGCGCGTGCATCGGGTCAGTCGACATCCAGGCTCCTTCGACAAGTGCTCCTGAGCCCACAACGCTGCCATAGAGGCGTAGATTGCGGGCCCTTCCAGGTGAATCGTTGACCCGCGTCCACAGTGAGCGGAGCCTGTGGTTCCACACCCCTAAAGCACTGTCGTGGTCAGTACGACGTTGTGGCAGGCTCCGTAGTTGTGGGTCCCGTTCCCGACGTCTTGTCGCCGGCTCAGCTCGGTCCGGTGACATTACGCAACCGAGTTATCAAAGCCGCGACGTTCGAGGCGGCCACCCCGGACGCGCTAGTGACCGATGACCTCATCGACTTCCACCGCAAACCGACCGCCGGTGGCGTCGGGATGACCACGGTGGCCTACTGCGCGGTGACTCCGGGCGGGCGCACAGAGCCTCACCAGATCTGGATGCGTCCCGAGGCGGTGCCCGGACTCCAACGGCTCACCGACGCTGTCCACGCCGAGGGCGCTGCGGTCAGCGCCCAGATCGGCCATGCGGGACCCGTGAGAGCCGTCAGGCCGGGTAAAGCCCGGGCATTGGCCCCGGTTCGGTCATTCAATCCGATCACGATGCGCTTCACGAAGAAGGCGACCCGTGACGACATCGAGGGCGTCACGGCCGCACACGCGGATGCAGCACGGTTGACCATCGATTCCGGCTTCGACGCGGTTGAGATCCATCTCGGTCATGGCTACTTCTGCAGCTCGTTCCTCAGCCCGCTGGTCAACCGTCGCGACGATGAGTTCGGCGGATCGCTCCAGAATCGCGCCAAGGTGGCCCGCGGTGTCGTTCAGGCCGTCCGACGTGCAGTGGGCAATCAGATCGCGGTGACCGCAAAACTGAACATGAGCGACGGAATTCGAGTTGGCATCACCGTCGACGAGGCCCTGACCACCGCCAAGTGGCTGGAGAGCGACGGCGGACTCGACGCGCTCGAGTTGACAGCCGGCAGTTCGTTCATCAACCCGATGTATCTGTTTCACGGCGACGTGCCGCTGCGGGAGTTCGCGAGCGTCTTCAACCCACCGTTGAGTTGGGGCGTTCGAGCAGTCGGGAAGAAAATCCTGCGCGAGTACCCGTACCGCGACGCGTACTTGCTCGACCTGGCGCGCAAATTTCGCGCTGAGCTGTCAATGCCCTTGATCCTGCTAGGCGGCATCACCAACCGCGAAACCATGGACCTTGCCATGGCCGAGGGCTTTGAGTTCGTCGCGATGGCGCGAGCTTTACTCGCGGAACCGGACCTGATCAACCGGATTGCTGCCGACATGAACACTCAATCCGCTTGCACACACTGCAATCAATGCATGCCGGCCGCATTTCGATCCCGCCCGTCCGTACGCACCCATTGCGTCGTGACCGGTTCTCCCGGTTGACCCTAGATGCACGGTCACATCGCCGTCGGCGATAGGTACCTGATGTCGGGCTTGCAGATGCCGCAAGCAACACCGTTATGCTGGTCGACATCTGCCGTCAAGGTTGTCAAGGGCGACGTTTATCCCAAACAGGAGCGCCTCAATAACTTCATGCGAGCTGGCGCGACGATATGACGGATATCGTTTGCCTTCCAGGCCCACACCCGAATACCTCACATCGACGTTGCAGTTCGTCGATTGGTTGTAGCGTCTGTTGCAACCAAAGCTGTTGAACTACAGCCGATGTCGTTGATAAACGGTGCTTTTCGGCCCACATCGCTTGCCGGAGTACACCGCGAGAAGAGCCTTGTGTTGCGCCTGGGCGAGCCGCGACTCGGCCCGGGTCGCAGCGGTGACTGCATGTACAGCACGGGCGGGCTTGGCAGTCTCCGTGTCTGGCGGCGCCTGCACCGTGAGGTCTTCCGGGGGTAGCGACTCGCGAAAGACAACCGCGTAAGTTCGCGCTGGGCAGATCATAGGAGCCGATCATCGCCTTGCCGGGTCGGTGCTCTTGCTCGCGGCGATCGCGGAAGCCCGGGTAGATCGGCGAACCAGTCGTCCCGGCTCCCGGACCGGGGTCGCGCGCAATGTGTCAAACCTCGCCACTTCGTCGCGGGCTTTGGTTACGTTGGCCAAGGAGCTGTGATTGTGAATCCGTCTCAGCAAGGGGTGCGGTAATGACAGATCAGTCCTTCAAGCCCAATGCGACCAAGGCCGAGCTTGCGATCTCGAAAGGCTGGGTTCAGGGCGTCGCCCTGGTCATGGTGTTCGGCTTCCTGGTGATGGGCGTGCTGGCCGCGCGCACCTATTCGGACTCGATGCCGCTGCCACAGCGGGTGGTCGGGCCGAACGGCCAGACCCTCTACACCGACCAGCAGATCACTTCAGGACAGCAGATCTTCCTGCGCCGTGGACTGCAGGAGTACGGCTCGGTGATGGGCCATGGCGGCTACCTCGGGCCGGACTACACCGCGGAGTACCTGCGGCTGTCAGCCGATCACGTCGGTGACGCATTGCGCGACTCCGGATCGCCGGACCCGACCGCCGCCGTCGTGGACATGATGCGAACCAACCGCTACGACAAATCAAAGGGGACTTTGCAGTTCACCGCCGAGCAGGTGCGCGCCTTCGAGCAGATACGCGCCTACTACGCCGACTTCTTCGGCACCGACTCCACAGAGCACGGGCTGATCCCGCAGATGATCACTGACCCGCAGGAAATCCATGACCTGACAGCGTTTTTCAGCTGGACTAGCTGGGCCAGCGCGGCCCAACGCGAGGGGCACAGCTACTCCTACACCAACAACTGGCCACCGGAAACGCGGGTCGATAACACGCCGACGGCCGACATCCTGGTCTGGTCGGCGATGTCGCTCATTGCCCTGCTCGCCGGGTTGGGCGCACTGTTCGCCCTCTACGGTCGGTGGAGCCGCAGGATCGGCTGGCACGCGGCCGAAACCCCGTCGCTGGCTTTCCGTCAACCGGGTGAGGTGGCGATCACGCCATCTCAGAAAGCAACGGCCTGGTTCTTCCTCGTCGTCGCCGTGCTGTTCCTCGGCCAGGCGGTGCTGGGCGGCGCGATCGAGCACTACCGTGCCGAGCTGAGCGACTTTTTCGGCTTCGATCTGGCCCGAATCCTGCCGTTCAATCTGGCACGCACCTGGCATGTGCAGCTGTCGCTGCTGTGGACAGCGGCATCCTTCCTCGCCGCCGGCATCTTCCTTGCCCCGATCATCTCCGGCCGCGAACCTCGGCGGCAGTCGTGGCTGACGTACGGGCTGCTCGGCGCACTGTTCGTCGTTGTGGCCGGCACGTTGGCGGGAACGGCATTGAGCACCTTTGGCGTCGACTGGGCGAAGGGCTCTATCTTCTTCGACCAGCAGTGGGAATATCTCGACCTGCCGAGGTTCTGGCAGATCCTGCTCGTCATCGGCCTGTTTCTGTGGATGGCGATTATCTACCGCTCGATACGATCCCGGTTGAAGACCGAGAGCAAGTTGAACATGCCCTGGCTGTTCTTCTATGCAGGCCTGGCCATCCCCGCGTTCTACGCGGTCGGCATGCTCGCCGGCACCCAGACGCACCTGACCGTCGCCGAGTTCTGGCGTTTCTGGGTGGTGCACTTGTGGGTCGAGGACTTCCTCGAACTGTTCACCACGGTCATGGTCGCGTACATCTTCGTGATGCTGGGCGTGGTGCGACGCCGGATCGCCATCCAGCTCATCTTCTTGGACATCATCCTGTACTCGGTAGGCGGGGTGATCGGCACGATGCACCACCTGTACTTCTCCGGCACACCGGTCGAGCACATGGCACTGGGCGCGTTCTTCTCCGCGATGGAGGTCATCCCGCTGACGTTCCTGACCATCGAGGCGTGGACGTTCCTCCAGCTGGGCTCCCGGCAGCAGTCGCGCAGTAGCGCGCCGTTCCCGCACCGGTGGGCGGTGATGTTCCTCGTCGCGGTCGGTTTCTGGAACTTCGTCGGCGCAGGGATATTCGGCTTCCTGATCAACCTGCCCATCGTGTCCTACTACCAGATCGGCACGGCGCTCACCGCAAACCACGCGCACGGCGCGATGATGGGCGTCTATGGGATGCTCGCCGTCGGCTTGGCGCTGTTCGCGCTGCGCTACATCATCCCGCCGCGACGCTGGCCGGACAAGCTGGCCAAGCTGTCGTTCTGGTCGCTCAACATCGGCCTGGCCTGGATGGTCTTCGCCACCCTGCTGCCGCTCGGTGTTCTGCAACTGTGGCATTCGGTCAACGACGGATACTACGAGGCGCGGACACTGGGCTACATCACTCAACAGGGCAACGTCGTGCTGGAGTGGCTGCGGATGCCCGGGGACTTCCTGCTCATCCTCGGTGGTGTGCTGCCTTTCCTCTGGATCGCCTGGCTTGGGGTTCGCTACGGGATCAAGGCGACCACGCATACGCTTCCCGCCGAGACCCTGTTCGTCGAGGAGCACGCCGAGGCGGAAGAGGACCGGACCGGGTTGGCTGTGACGGGGGGCGGCCGCCAGTCGCCCTACGCATCCGACCGCCGTCCGGCGCCCGATGACAGTGAGACCCGGGACAATCCGTGACCGTGGGCATCGGCATCGGCATCGCCGCGTGGCTGACCGTCGGCTACGCCGCCCTGCTCGTCGTCGCCGCATACGGCATCGATGCATTCGCCCGACGCGCTGCCGCCAAGGTGGAGAAACATCGGGCGGGTGCGTTCGTCTACCACGAGGATCACGACGCATGGCTCTGCCCGGAGGATCAGTGGTTGTGGCCCAAGTCGTTTGACCCCGACAACCGGGTCATGCGCTACCGGGGCAGCCCGTCGATCTGTAACGCCTGCCCGGTCAAGCAGACGTGCACCACCTCAAACGACGGCCGTGAGGTGAGCCGGGCGATCGACAGCTGGCCGGCGTCGGAAGCGGCGCGGTTCCACCGCGGGATCGCGTGCGCCGTTAGTGTCATCGCTGTCCTCTGGCCGCTCGCAATGGCTCTGGCGGCTGGGACCGCACCCGAGGCGCTCCTGCTCGTCGGGTGCGCCATCACGGCCGGCCTGGTGTCGCTGCCACTGTGGTCGCACCTGCGCCGCACCCCAGCAGTACCCGCCGGCGTGGTGTTCCAGTCGCTCGACGAGAACATCGAGGCTCGAAAGCGGTTGGCCGAAGCGGAGATTCGCCGCCGCACGTCCTACGCGTCTGATCGGCGGGAAGAGACCGAGCCCCAGCCGCGGAGGGTACGCTGATGGATCTGTGGGTGGTTGGTGTCGTCTTCGTCGTCATCCTGCTCGTGGCGCTGGCGATCGCTTCGCTGCGCATCGTCAAGGAGTACGAGCGCGGTGTGGCGTTCCGCCTCGGCCGGCTGCGCGGCCCGCTTGGGCCGGGCATCGTCATCGTGCTGCCCGGCATCGACAAGCTCGTACGTGTAGACCTGCGAACAGTCACGCTGACCATCCCGCCGCAGGAGGTCATCACCCGCGACAACGTGACCGCGCGCGTCAACGCCGTAGTGCTGTTCCGGGTAACCGATCCCACGAAATCGGTTATGGCCGTGGAGAACTTCGCAGTCGCCACCTCCCAGATCTCACAAACCACCCTGCGCTCGGTCGTCGGACGCGCGGACCTCGACACGCTACTCGCGCATCGGGCCGATCTGAATGAGGACCTGGCTGCCTCGATCGCGAGCCAGACGGAACCATGGGGAATCAAGGTCGAGGTCGTCGAGATCAAGGACGTCGAGATTCCCGAGATGATGCAGCGGGCGATGGCCCGCGAGGCCGAGGCGGAGCGGGAGCGGCGCGCGAAGGTGATCAGCGCGCACGGCGAGCTGCAGGCGTCGGCGGAACTGCGTGACGCAGCGATCACGCTCAGCGAGAGCCCCGCGTCGCTGCAGCTGCGCTACCTGCAGACGCTGCTCGAGCTCGGCGCTGACCAGAACTCGACGGTCGTCTTCCCGATCCCGATGGACATCGTCCGCCCGTTTCTGGAGGGCGCGCAGAGGAACTCGACAAAGGAGGCGGGCGGTACTGGCGACGCCGTCTCCCACATCAGAAGGGTGAAGTCCGATGAATAGCGCAGCACCTGATCCGGCAACCGTAGACGAGCGCGGCGGTGACGAGGTCGATGCCCTGGAGCCCGGTCGCGCCGTGGTCCTCGAGCCCAACCCGCCGGGGATGTGGCGGACGCTGATGGGATTGGCAGTCGCCGTGCTGGCGCCGCTGTTCGGCTTCCTCGTGGGCAGCATCTTCGGCGCCGGGACCGTGGGTGACTCGATCGACCCGATGTTTCTGTCCCTGTTCATCGGCATTGTGATCGGCGGCATCGGGGTGCTCGTTGCGCTTTCCGGCGGGGCGCGGTTGTGGAGGCATATCCATCAAGAGGATGCGGCCGAGTCGTGATGTGTGTCGTAGCCGGCGCTACGACGTCGTGGCCCAACGCATGCTCGAGAGACCTGGCGACCTAGCTGCGATCCGGCTCGGTGCGGGGACCGAAGCCTTCCTCCGATTCGCCGGCAGTGGCGTGGCGCCCGATGTGCGCCTCGGCGCGCATTCGGTCCACCATGTGCGGGTAGTGCAGCTCGAATGCCGGTCGCTCCGAACGGATTCGGGGCAGCTCGGTGAAGTTGTGCCGCGGCGGCGGGCAGCTGGTCGCCCACTCCAGCGAGTTGCCGTAGCCCCACGGGTCGTCCACGATGACCGGCTCGCCGTAGCGCCAACTCTTGAACACATTCCAGGTGAACGGCAGCACTGAGATACCGAGCGTGAACGCGCCGATCGTGGAGACGACGTTCAAGACGGTGAATCCGTCCGTCGGCAGATAGTCGGCGTAGCGGCGGGGCATGCCCTCGTCGCCGAGCCAGTGCTGCACCAGGAACGTGGTGTGGAAACCGATGAAGGTCAACCAGAAGTGCAGCTTGCCCAGCCGCTCGTCGAGCAGCCGGCCGGTCATCTTCGGGAACCAGAAATACACCCCGGCGTAGGTGGCGAACACGATGGTGCCGAACAGCACGTAGTGAAAGTGCGCGACGACGAAATAGCTGTCAGTGACGTGGAAGTCCAGGGGCGGGCTGGCCAGCAACACCCCGGTGAGCCCCCCGGCCAGGAAGGTGACCATGAACCCGACGGCGAACAGCATTGGCGACTCGAACGTCAGCTGGCCCTTCCACATGGTGCCTATCCAGTTGAAGAACTTGATACCTGTAGGCACGGCGATCAGGAACGTCATGAAGGAGAAGAACGGCAGCAGGACCGCGCCGGTGGCGAACATGTGGTGCGCCCACACCGCGACCGACAGCGCGGCGATGCTCATGGTCGCGTAGATCAGTGTGGTGTAGCCGAAGATCGGCTTGCGGGAGAACACCGGGATGACTTCGGTGACGATGCCGAAGAACGGCAGCGCGATGATGTACACCTCGGGGTGACCGAAGAACCAGAACAGGTGCTGCCACAGCAGCACACCCCCGTTGGCGGGGTCATAGATGTGGGCGCCGAGGTGGCGGTCGGCGGCCAGACCGAACAGCGCCGCGGTCAGCAGCGGGAACACCATCAACACCAAGATCGACGTCACCAGGATGTTCCACGTGAGGATCGGCATCCGGAACATCGTCATGCCCGGCGCGCGCATGCACACGACCGTGGTGATCATGTTGACGCCGCCGAGGATGGTGCCCAAGCCACCCACACCCAGCCCGAGAATCCACAAGTCGCCACCGGCTCCGGGGCTGTGGATCGCATCCGACAGCGGTGTATAGGCGGTCCAGCCGTAATCGGCGGCGCCGCTGGGGGTGATGAAGCCGGAGAGGGCCATCAGTGCGCCGAAGACGAACAGCCAGAACGACAACGCGTTGAGCCTCGGAAAGGCGACGTCGGGGGCGCCGATCTGCAGCGGCAGCACCAAGTTGGCGAAGCCGAACACGATCGGCGTGGCGTAGAACAGCAGCATCGCGGTGCCGTGCATGGTGAACAGCTGGTTGTACTGCTCGTTGGACAGGAACTGCAGCCCAGGCAGGGTGAGTTCGGCGCGGATGAACAAGGCCATCAGGCCGCCGATGAAGAAGAAGATGAAGCAGGCGACCATGTACATGATGCCGATCAGCTTGTGATCGGTGGTGGTCACCAGCTTGTAGATGAGGCTGCCCTTCGGCCCGAGCCGGGCCGGGAATGGCCGGCGGGCTTGCAGTCCCTGCAACGGGGGTGCTTCAGCTGTCATGGGGTCCCCAGACCAATCATCGGGGTCGCATGGATGGTGCTTCTAAGCCTAATACCGCTATCCCTGAGTGAACGGAATTTAGCGGCGAGAGTTCGGGAATGCCTGCGTCAGTTCTCGGTTGATTGTCGAGCACAGAAATCGTGGGCCTCGTCATAGCCATAGTCCCCGCCGTCGCGGAGATATGACCCACGTGGCGGATCGACTCGATGTGCTGCAGGAGTTTCATGCCGCGGCCCGGCAGGCTCGTCGTGCGCCTCGTCGTACTCGAAGTCAGCGCCCGGGGGTATGCGTATGTGATCGGCGCCGGGATTATCAGCGGGCCTGGTCTCTTCCATGTCACACCTCTTTCATGGGCGCTCGACTTGCCGCAGGGCGGTCGCCGCATCTCATTGTCGCGCCGTTGAGGACCACGCGGACATAGAAGTGACACTTCATTGGAGTTTTCTGCAGGGCCACGACAGCGATGGGTTGACCGCCGCCACTTCCCCGCTGGGTGGCGGGTAGACGACGTCAACATCCTGCGCGTTCCGCTGGTCCGGCAGCTCCACTGGAAAGAAGCAGGTCAGGGCCTGTTCAGCCCTGACCTGGCTTCCCTTCCTAGCCGTGGCTACCCGGTCCGTATGGGCCGAAGAAGTGGCATCCGACCGGGTTGGTTGCGCAATAGGAACCCGGTGCAGGTGCTGCGGGCGGCGGAGGCGGCGTCCGCACGGGTTCCGAACCGATCCAAATATGGCTCGCTAGTGGTTCGCCGGTGTTGATGTTCGTGATTGAGACGTTGCCTTCACCGAACGGGACGTACCAGTAGTCGTGGCAGACATTCGAGTCCCAACCGAACGCCGCTAACGGTCCCAGCGGTACCGGCTGTCCTGGGCACCATGTTCCGGTGGGATTCTCAGCCGCGGCAGTGCCTGTGCCCAGCCCCAACCCGGCCGCCGCGATGCCGCCTGAGATCAACGCCCCAACGACCGTGTGCCTCATCATCTTGTTCATCCTGTTTCCTTTGTCCACCGCGGCCTCCGGGGCTACAAATTTTGTGTGTGCTTGCTGGAATTTGACGCTGCGGGTAATTTTCCAGCTTGTGCGGTGTAATTGAACCTTGCCTCTGTTGCTACCGATCTCAATTTCGACATATTCACGGTCCGCCACACGACGAGTGGTCTCGACCACCGAGTCGACGCGCACAAGCGAAGGGATATCGGCGTGCGCTCCAAACCGGTGCTGGCCGGGGCGCTGTCCCCGGTAGGCCGCGCGGCGTCAGGCTTGGGCCCGGGAATGGCACCGCGCTGGCCCTCCCGTCGCAGCCATATGAATGGCGCCCGGGAATGTCCACCACAACCCGCCCGGGCCTGGGCCATCCTCGAACTATCGTGGCACGCGGACCGATTGCACCGCGTGGGCGCCGGCCTGAAACCCGACCTCAATCGGGGTCGCATCGCCACCACAGTCGCGATGCTCCGCCGAAATGGCACCACGTCATTCGGACGCAAGCGAGGGCTGTGACGAAAAGCGCTCGTGGTTGACGCTTTCGCGGCGGGCGACGCCCATGTTCACAACCACTCCCAGTGTGAGGACAACGAGCACGGCCCCGTATGCCGCAGCGAGATCCTTATCAACCAGGTATCCGACCACAGGAAGGGTCGTCGCGGTCGTGACACCGATGACCGCCTGTCGCAGCGCGCCGATCCTGCCCAGTGTGGACGCCTTCGCCTCGGACTGGAGGATGCTCACTTGTTGGCTGGACGACACCGCCACGCCGAGCCCGAGGACGACCGCACCGAGCAGTACAGCCGATTGCCCTATGGGACCGGCCAATTCGACGCCGACGGCAATCGTCGCGAAACCCACGATCTGTACCCCGAAGCCAGAGGTGACGGCTCCTCTTCTCGACACCTTCGACGAGTACCGTGCCCATAAGGGAGAGGCCATCATGGCCCCGACCGCAAAGCACACATCCAAGATGCCGAGCCAAATTTCATTGCCGTAGAGCTGGTTGACCAGCGGTGCCAGCGCGACATTGAACGCGGCGATCGTCAGGAAGTCGACGCCCAGTAGGAGCAGCGACAAGACGGAACTGGGGCTGTCGAGGGCATCTCGGAGTACCGCGCCCCACCCGGGTTTGTCGGCGTCGTCGCCGTCGTGCGTTGACGAGATCATCGATCGCGCCGATGCCAGCGCGTACGCGGCGACTGCGTAGGCAGTGGCGGCCGCAAAAAATGCCCACTTCGGCCCTGCGACCCAGAGGAAGGCGCCTGCGACCGCACCACCGACGATCTGACCCGCCTGAACAGAGACCGTCCATCGCACGTTGTATTGCGGAAGGTCGTCCGGATCGACCGATCGCGGGCCGACCGCGAAGATTCCTGCTCGATAGAACGGGCGGGCGAGGTTGACGATCAGACCGATGGCGATGCCCATGACCACCAGTCCTACGGGCGCGACGAGATATCCCATCAACGCCAGTGCAGGAACGATCGACGCGACGGCACACACCACTGCGGGGTTGACTCGGTCCGCCACACTACCGGCCACCGCCCCCAGCAGGATCGGCACCAGGAACTCGATCACCACAACACCGGTGAATGCGGAAACCGATCCCGATTTCTCGAAAAGCGCCTGCCCAAGCGTGATCGTGAAGCAGCCCGAGGCCAGGTTGAACAACATCGACCCGGTCAGCACGGGCAGTCCGGGCCACTGAGGAGCGATCGACACCATCAGGCAGACTCCAGAACCGGCGTCGGCGCAAGCGCAGCGATGCGGGCCCGATTGCACGCTTCTCGTGGATCGTCCGCGCGGGCGAGCGCGCCCACGGACCTCCCGTAGCTGGAGTGGACATGCGGCGACACCTGGTCTCCCGCGTTCAGGAGGGTGGTCACGACATCCACGCCAGGCATCGATCGCGCCTCATCGACGCCGTCCCAACCCGCTATGACGCCGATCTCGACCGGAAAAACGAATTGACTACTCGCGTAACCGAAGTTGTCGACTTCCGGGATGTCGTCGAGACCCTCGAGCAAGTCACGGACGAAGAGCTCGACAAGATCAAGTCCAGTGGAGGCCCGCACGAGGTCGAGAATCATGTCGCCGCCACCCCGAAGGTGTGTTTCGACGATGTGCGCCGCGCCGGCGTCGTCGAGGATCACTTCGGTGTGCAGCAGCCCGCGGTCGATGCCCAACGCTTCAACACACGCGACCGCAGCGTCCACGATGCGAGTACGGTCCACGAACTCAACTGGGGCCGGGTGCAGGTGTCCGGATTCGACGGCGCCGATGGTGGTCTTGGCGGTCACTCCGTGCCATGACGCGCCCGAACGCACGATCAGAGATTCGACACTGAATTCCCTGCCGCGCTTGCGCTCTTCGGCCAAGTAGCCTTCGACCTCGCCTGGGCGATCATCGAGCCACGCTTGCAGCTCATCGGCCGAACGGTGGAACGTCACGCCTATGCTGGCGCGCCCATCGACCGGTTTCAGCACGATCTCCGACGCCGGAACCGGACCCGACCATTCGACCCGACCGTCGACAACGAGACCGTGAGCGACGGAACCGAGGCCGGTGGCGTCGAGGCGGGTGCGCATCGCGGACTTGTTGATCGTGCGATGGGTCACCCCTGGGCTCGGAAAGCGAAGACCCAGCTTCTGAGCGACCAGCGCCCCGGTTGCGACGGCCTCGTCGTGGAGGCAGAGCATGCCGTCGAACCTGGTTCCGGAAGCAGCCTTGATCACTCTGTTCGCCAACGCGACATGGTTGTCGCCCTCGTATTCCGAAACGTCGATGATCCGCGCGTATGCGTCGGGCGTAAGCATCGTCTGCGCTGCCCCCGTCTTGATCAGTGTCAGCTCGGCTCCATGTCGACGGGCGACCTCGTGCACGGATGCGATGCCGCCCACCACAAGTAGATGAGTCATGCCGCGGTCCCCCCGGCACCGACAACCATCAGTGCGCTAGCGCCGGTCGGGAGCAGGCGATGTCCCACCCGCGCATCAGTGAGCTCGCGACTGATGCCGGGGAAGTCGTTCATGTCGACGAGTGCGACGTCGTCGATCATCGCCGTGTCGACGTCACCGACCAGGTTGCGCTCGAGAAGCAGACGCCGGCGACCGTCGGGATAGGTGACGGCCTGTGTGCACCGGAACCCGTAGGAGAAGTAATTCCGGAGCGACCGGTGGTTACGTGCCGAGATCTGAGCGAAACCGCGGTGTGCACCGAGGGCCTCCGCCGTCGCAATGTGGCGGTGAATGCCGGCACGGTGCAACGCACGTCCCTGATACATCGGCAACACCATCGCCGCGGCGAACGCGACGTCATTGGAAGCCGGTGCACAGGCGGCGAACTCGACGTCCTCACCCGCGGCCACCAGGTCGGTGGTCAGCGCGAGGTATGCCACCAAGTCGTCTCCATCGAAGAAGCCGAGCGACTCGCCGAAGACGTTCAAGTGACCGCGGACGAACATCTCCTCGTCGTCCTCGCGAACGTAGAAGTCAGAGTCGGAGAGGCTGCCGAGTACGACATCGCGCAGAGCGATGACCGCGTCGTAGTCCTCCTGGTCAAGCTGACGCCACATAATCAGGTACCTCCCATTTGGTTGTTGTGTCGATGTGGTGCAGAAGCTTCGAGATGGTGATCAGGCCGGACTCCACCGAATCGGTACGAAAAACCGCCCGGGCGAACTCGGCGTTGGTGTGGGTCATCGCGGAGAACTGTCGGCCGGGTTCGGCGATCTCCGAGAGAACCACGTCGGGATGTTCGAAGCGCTCCGGAGCTTCGGCGAGTAGCCCCGACACCGGAGAAATATTCAGCTGCCCCGCCAGTGAACGCTGATGCACCGAGGCGTGCCGGAAAGGAACCCCGCGCTGGGCGAGAATCGACTCCTCGACGAGGTTCACCCCGTAGGAGAGTTCGACCTCCTCCGGAATGGATCCGCCGCCGATTCGCGACCCCACTTCGCTGAACACCGGACCGTCGGGCGTCAGGAAGGCCTCGAGGTGGAATGCGCCGTCGAAACCGGGAAGGCCGTCTTCCAATGCAGTCCTTGCCAGTTCGAGGATGGTCTGTGCCTCCGGGCTGTCGGCGGGAAGCATCACCGAGCCCATGTAGCCGCCGCCGAGGAAGTCCAGGTGCGTGTTGACATAGAGCGCGACAGCCGAGAACACAACGCGCCCGCCACGGCACACGCCGTCCACCCGGTACTGTTCGCCGGGCTGAAACGCCTCGACCAGCCACGGATACGTTCGGCCTTGGTCGCTGAACGGACCGGTCCGCAGGAACGTGCGTAGTTCCTCGACATTGTCGAGTACGGACACGCCGGAGGAGCCGCGGCCGTGCGGTGGCTTGACGACGCACGGATAGCCGAGCTCGGCGACCGCGTCGTGCAGCTCGAGCGCGGACCGGACCTCGCGGTGCGGGGCCACCGCGATGTTCGCACGGCTCACCGCCGCCTTCATCACTGTCTTGTCTCGGAAGTGGAGCGCGTCGTCGGGGTACTGGCCGGGAATCCCTCTCCGGGAACGGATTTCAGCTGCTCGAAGGATGTCGGCTTCGGCCAGCACGATGATGCGCTGCAGACCGTGACGAACGACCATCTCGTCTGCGACCAGCGGAATCTCGTCGTCAGTCGTGTAATCGGAGAACTCGATCAGGTCGGCCAACCGGGTGGTGTCGACGTCAACGGGTCCTGAGGTGATCAAGACCGATCCTGCGGGGACGACGTCGGCGAACCGCGTCCGTCCGAAGTGATTGATGACCTTGGCCGGACTCATGACCAGGACCGGAGCATCGGTCATGATCTGTCCCTTTGCGGCTGCGCAGGAGTCTTCCGCCCGTGTCCAGGCTTCCCGCATGTCGTCGCCAACGGTCAGCACGTAGCCATTGAGGTCCGAGGAATCGGTGATGTCCGCGACGTCCTCGGGGCGATGTCGGCTTGGGCGCGCGACCCGCACCACTCCGGCACGTCCGTCGATCCCATCGACATACGCCGGGTCTGCCCAGTCCAGCTTCCGCATGGCGGCGGCGCCGTGCCGGTGGCCGGGTTCGGGCGCTGGGAGACCGAGGACCGCGAAGATGGTCTCGGTAGCGAAATGGCGCCCTGTCGTCAACTGGGTGAGTTCCCAGATCTGGTCGCCGCCGAATCGGGTATGGGTCTCGATCAGTCCGATGTTGAGGCCGTCGACCATCACCTCGGTGTGACTCGGTCCTGTGCGGTGCCCGATCGCATCGAGGATCTGCACCGTTCGGTTCACTACGGCTTCTCGTTGATTCGAGCCAAGCTCCGCAGGCTGCCAGTGGCCGAGTTCGACGAATTCCGGTTCCCCGGTGGTGAATTTCCCTGTGATGGCGAGGATTTCGTGACGCCCGTCGACACTCATCGCTTCGACGCTGAACTCATCGCCGGGCAACACCGCCTCGGCGATCACCGCGTTCTCCGGATTGTCCACGAGTGCCCACCATTTGAGCCCTGCGATCGAGTCCCATGCTGCACGTAGATCTGCGTCGTCGCGGATCAACCGCACGCCGGCGCTGCCGGCGCCGGTGACGGGCTTGAACACGATGGGAGCGTCCGACAACGCTTTACGGAACTCCAGGATCTCGTCGAAGCTGCGGCACAGGCGCCACGGTTGTTGGTGAACTCCATGGCTTTCCAGCGCCTGTCGGGTGAGTGCCTTGTTATGGGCGGTGCGGACGGCGTCAACCGGGTTCGACGGAATGCTCAGCGCGTCGGCGGCGACGGCTGCGGCCAGGATGGCGGATTCGAGGAAACACACCAGCGCGGTGACGGGTGATTCTTGGTGCATCGGCCGCAGCAAGTCGATGAGGGAGTCCGCCGAGATCTCGGGTACCTCGATGAACCGATCGACCGCGGAGCGCTGGAAATCGGTGGCCCGATCCGGTGTCTGGATCAGCGTGATGGTGGTGTCGGGCGGGCGCACCACCGGCAGGCTGGAGTCATTGCCGCTGATGACGACGAGATGGAGGGTATTCATGTCAGGCCGCCGTGCTTGTCGTCGGCGCGCGGAAGTGAGTTCGAGAGGTGATGGCATCGGCGATCGTCTGAGCAGCATGGCTGGCCTGTCGGACGACCACATCGAGTGCGGAAACGGTGAAATAGCTGGCAGCAGACACCTGGCCGACGAGCAGGAGGTCGTCGCGTGGCCCGCCTCCTGGGATCAGGGCCCTGCACGTCGCAGGATCGACTAAGCCGTGGCCCTCGTCATCACAATCGACCAGGCCCGACTTGACGAGGTCGGCAACTAGTTCGGGGCCATCCGCCAGGATCGATGACTGTCCGTGCGCGGGTATCACGCGGTCGACACCCAGGTCGGTGAGGATTCGGTCGAGGCCTTTGTCATTGGCGTCCACTCCTGCATGCAGAATCAGGCGCCCGGCGTCCTGCATGGCGCGAAGCTGACGCCAGCGGCTCAACGGGATCCTGACCCGGTATCGGAACCACTTCGATCCCAGCGATGCACGAAGCGCTGTCCTTTCCCGCTGGGGGAGCAGGGCGAAGGCGCAGTTGAGGGCGTGATTGGTGGCGCTGAGTGTGTGATGGCAGGCGAGGTCGGCCGGATCGGCCAGCGGGTCTGACCAGTGGGCGGCGTGGGCGGCGTCATCGAGGACATCTGAAAGCGAGAATCCGAACCGGCCGAGTTCGTGCTCGAGCAGCCCGAGCACCGAATCCGCTGTCAGCTCGTTTTCCAGCCCGAGCCCGATGACCGCGTCCTCAGTGAGATGCTCTGGCGCATCGGCGATCTGCGTCGCCTCGACCTGAATGCGGGGCAGGGTGCCGGTGCGGGAGAGCAGATGAACGATTGTCTCGCCATCGTCGAGCGCACAGGCGACGTCCACGGCGGTGAGACCGCTGCCGAGGACCGCAACCTCACGCTCACCGCCGACTCGGGCCCGCAGGCCACTGAGCGGGTAGGGGTCGACGATGGCGTGGGAGGTCGCGGGCGGGGACGGGGACCACACACCGGGAGCGACGACTGTGATGTCTGCCGGCGGCAGATCGGCTGTGTCACCCACGACCGACATTCCGTCGGCTCGGGGCTCGATGGTTCGGGCGTGCATAGGGTAGAGCCGGACGCGGACCCCGCAGTCGCGCAAACGAGTTATTGCCTTCGCCAGGGTCGCCGCCAGGTAGTCGCCGTAGACGGACCGCGGCATCGGCATTTCGTCCAAGCTGGTCGAGGGGCTACCGCAGCCGTCCAGCCAGCCCCGGAATGAATGAAGCGACGGAGACAGCGCCTCCAGCCGGTTTTGAGAGGTGTTCACCGCAGCGGCGGGCAAGTCACTACCGAAAGCGCTGCCGCGTCCGAGGTTGTCTGGGCGGTCGACGACGTCCAGTGCCAGTCCGCTCCAGGAGCTGTCTGCAAGCTCCGCGAGTCGACTGACTGTGAGGGTGCCTCCGACACCGATTCCGACGAAAGCGATGCGCCCGACGCTTGCCGTGTCCACCGTCGCAAGCCCGATCGTCATCGTGTTCCCCTCGTGGTCTTTTGGGCGTTCGTAGCCATGAGGGAAATAGTCGTGATTAGCGAATCGCTCCGTAATCCTCGCGAAGCCAGATTCCTCTACAGAATGGGAAAGGGTTTTCTATCCGACGGGTAAGGAAGCGCGGCTTCGCTCCCGCGGAAGTCGATGAATCGTGCGGGCTTCCGTACTCCCGCGCGAACGCGTGACGACCACGGCTACCGATCTGAATAGCCAAGCGCCGCAGTCAAGTCGAGGCCAGCGTGCGACTCAGCGCCGCGATGATGACGTCGGCAGGTGGTTGACCGCTACGGCCCGGCCCGGCCCGGCGCCATGGCTCGGGCGGCCCATGCGGCGGCAGCGGCAGAGAGGACGTGCCAGGCGCCGTGGTACTGCCAGAGGCTGTCCGGTCGGCACAAGGGCGACCCGGTGCGCCCTGCGGCGTAGGCGGCCAATCCCAGCGCAAAGACCCCGGCCGCCGCCGCCCATACCGAGCGCCACTGCCGGCGCCCGCTCCAGACAAGCCCGGCGAGGTACACCGCTCCCACGGCGACGATCGGCCAGTCGTGGGCCATGCCCGCCCATGACGGCTGGGGCCCGTGGAAGACGAAGCTGCCTGCCCCGACCGCCATCAGCGCCACGCCCGCAGCCTCAGCCAGCGGTGCTCTCAACCGCATCGCCCAGCACAGCACGGCGATCCCGGCGACGACGTAGGCCAGGCTGGTGGCGGCCAAGACGGGCTGCGCCAGCGCGCCGTCAGCGATGCGCTCGCAGTCCGAGTGACCGAAACCTGTGGGAGCGCTCAAGACCTGCATGGGCGACCCACGGTAGCGCGCATCGCTTCGCGAATTCGAGAGCCGGTCCTTCGAATCGCGGCAATCGGCAACCGCCAACCGGCAAACTTGGTCTCCTGATGTCATTGCGGAGCGTCCGCCTGATCGCGCACGCGGGCCGAACGTGGGCGGGCCTCACGGCGGCATTGGTTCTCGGCGCGCTGCCGGCGCTTGCGTTTCCCGCGCCATCGTGGTGGTGGCTGGCGTGGTTCGGCTTTGTTCCGCTGCTGTTGGTGGTGCGCGCCGCCCCGACCGCCCGAGGGGCGGCCGGGCGCGCGTTGTGCGGTATGGCCGGGTACATTCTGGCCACCCAGTACTGGCTGTTGCCGAGTGCGGGACCGCTGCTCATCGTCATGGCGATCGGACTTGGCGCGCTGTGGCTGCCGTGGGGACTGGCCGCCTATCTGCTTCTGCGCGAACCGATTACGGTCCGCGGGACTCTCGAGGCCATGGTGGTGTTGCCGAGTGCCTGGGTAGCGGCCGAAGCGGTTCGATCCTGGCCGAGTCTGGGTGGTCCATGGGCAACGCTCGGCGCGTCGCAGTGGAATCAGCCGGCCACGCTGGCCTCGGCCTCACTCGGCGGCGTGTGGTTGACGAGTTTCCTGATCGTCGGCGCGAACACCGCCATCGTCAGTGTGATCCTTAACCGGCGCTTGTCCGCCCGCCTCATCGCCGCAACGGTGGCAGTGGCATGTGCGGGTCTCGGCCCGGCATGGTTCTGGCTGGGACCGGCGCCTCCTGATGGGTCGACGGTGCGGGTGGCGCTCGTTCAGCCGGGCAATATCGAGGACTCGGCCGCCCGTCAGGCGGCTGGGGAAGCGCTGACCGCGGATCTGGCGGGCCGACGACTCGACCTGGTCGTCTGGGGTGAGAGCAGCGTCGGGGTCGATCTCACCGGTCAGCCGGCGGCGATGGCGCTATTGGCGGACCTGTCCCGGCGGGTCGGCGCGGACCTGCTCGTCAACGTCGACGCCCGTCATCGCACGGGCGGAATTTACAAGTCGTCGGTCCTGATAGGACCGAACGGATCGCGCGGCGCCTATTCGAAGACGCGGCTTGTGCCATTTGGCGAGTACGTACCGCTTCGGCCGCTGCTCGCATGGGCCACCCGGCACACCAAGGCGGCGGCCGAGGACCGACAACGCGGCAGCGGTCAAGTCGTGTTGCACACCGGACGGCTGCGGGGAAGCGACGCGGAAACACTTGTCGAAGGACTCGCAATCGGACCGCTGATCAGTTTCGAGACAACCTTCTCCGACCTTCCTCGCCGGGAGGTGCAACGCGGCGCGCAGCTGCTGGTGTATCAAAGTTCCACCTCGTCGTTCCAGGGAACTTGGGCGCAGCCACAGTTGGCCAGCCAGGCCGCGGTGCATGCCGCGGAGGTGGGCCACCCGGCAGTGCACACCGGTTTGTCAGGCGTCAGCGCGGCCTTTGACGCACGAGGCCGACAACTTGCGTGGTACGCCGCCACCGAACGCGGCGCGATCGTCGTAGATGTGCCGCTCGGATCACGCACCACCGCTTTCCAACGGCTCGGGAATTGGGTGTGGGGGTTGGCGTTTTCGATCCTCGCCGGCGCAGGCATCGTCGCGACCATGCGGTCCGGCCGACAGACATCTGCTGGCTGAAGGAGTCGCCTACGTGTGAACTCGGACGTAGCCGGGTACTGAGTGCACAGGTGTACGCCGAATGGTGACTGGAACGTGAAACATAGGGAGCCGACTGTGGCTGCGACGCTACGGGGCTTCGTGCGGTGGAATGTCAAGCCCGCCCACATGTCGACGGCGCCACGACGCCAGTGGTGCGGATGCGGTGCTTCACCTGGTCGACAACATCGATTCGGCGGCAGCGACGTCATCGGCAACCGGAAATGACACTGTCGCAACAGACTTGGTGGAAGCCTGCCGTGGTTTACCAGATTTATCCGCGCAGTTTTTCCGACTCGAACGCTGACGGATTCGGTGATGTCGGCGGCATCATCGGGCGGCTCGACTATCTGCGGGAGCTCGGGGTTGACGTGATCTGGTTGTCACCGGTCTACCGTTCACCGCAGATCGACAACGGCTACGACATCAGCGACTACCGCGACATCGATCCGCTGTTCGGCACGCTGGCCGAGTTCGACACGCTGCTCGCCGAAGTGCACGAACGGGGCATGAAGTTGGTGATGGACCTGGTGGTCAACCACACCTCGGACGAGCACTCCTGGTTCGTCGAGTCGCGGTCGTCCCGCGACGACCCGAAGCGGGCTTGGTACATCTGGCGGGACGCCCGCGACGGTGTCGAGCCGAACAATTGGGGCTCACTGTTCGGGGGATCGGCGTGGGCGTGGGACCAGGCCACCGAGCAGTATTACCTGCATCTGTTCGACGGTAAGCAACCGGACTTGAACTGGGAGAACCGTGAGGTGCGAGAGGCCGTGCACGACATCATGCGGTGGTGGCTCGACCGCGGCGTCGACGGCTTCCGGATGGATGTCATCAACTTCATCTCCAAGGCAGAGGGACTTCCCGACGCACCGGCGATCCCGGGCCAGCGATTCGTCAGCGCCATGGACCTGTTCGTCGACGGGCCGCACGTGCATGACTACCTGGCCGAAATGACCCGGGAGGTTTTCGCCGGCCGCGACGGCGAGTTCATCACAATCGGCGAGATGCCGGGCGTGACACCCGAACAAGCGCGGCTGTACACCGATCCGGCTCGAGGTGAGTTGAACATGGTTTTTCAGTTCGAGCACGTGTCCGTCGATCAGGGCCCGGCGGGCAAATTCGACTATCGCGGTCTCGACTTGGTCGTCCTGAAGAATGCGCTTCATCGGTGGCAGAAGGCGTTGGCCGACACGGGATGGAACAGCCTGTATTGGAACAACCACGACCAGCCACGCGTGGTGTCCCGGTTCGGCGACGACGACCCCGACTACTGGGCTGCTTCGGCGAAGGCGCTCGCGACCATTCTGCACGGCATGCGTGGCACCCCGTTCGTCTATCAAGGCGAGGAACTCGGAATGACGAACTACCCGTTCCGGAATCCGCAGGACCACAAGGACCTTGAGGCCGTGAACTACTACAACAGCGTCGTCGGACTCGGCGGCGACGAACGTGCGGCACTGGCCGGCCTGGCCAAGATCAGCCGCGACAACGCCCGCACACCAATGCAATGGGGCGCAGGACCAAGCGCCGGCTTCACCACCGGCGATTCATGGCTGCCCATCAACCCCAACTACACGTGGCTGAATGCCGCAGCGCAGATCCACGCACCCGACTCAGTGTTCGCGCACTACCAGGCACTGATCCGGCTCCGCCACGCACTACCGATCCTGGTGGACGGCGACTTCACGCCGCTGATGGCCGAAGACCCGACGATCTGGGCGTACGCCAGAACCAGCCCGAACTCACGACTCCTCGTGATCGCCAACTGCGGACGTGAACCCCGGACCGTCGAACTAGGCCCAGACTGGGTCGACGGGAAACTGCTGCTCGGCAACCTGCCTCAGATCCCGGCCACGACGACGTCATCGTCCCTCGACTTGGCCGGCTGGGACGCACGCATCTATTCTCTGGTGACTCCACAATGAATCGGCATGAGCGTGACCGCGACGAATCCGGCCGGCCCAGGAGCGGTCGACCTCGCGACGCCCTCGGTCGACCACTTCCGCTGGGCAGCGAAGGCGTTCCGCGCATTCCGGATGACCTCGAGTTGCCGCCGGCCGAAACCCTGGCCTTTGCTCAAGATCTGCTGGACCGGGGCCTGGCGTTCAACGCGCACGAAGTGCTCGAGGCCGCATGGAAGAACGGCCCGGACGACGAGAAGGAACTGTGGCGAGCACTGGCCCAGCTCGCGGTCGGCATCACGCATGTCCAGCGCGGCAACGGCGACGGGGCGGTCGCCTTACTTCGCCGCGCGTGGGCGGGCCTTACCCTCGACGGCACGGCCCCGTACGACATCGACGTTGCAGGCTTGGCCGACTACGCGGACGTGCTGATCGACGACCTCGCGGCGAATGCCGCGATAACACCGGAACGCCTGAGACCGCGTCTGGTCCGCAAGTGAGTGTGAGAGGAGCTCGCCAATGCGCATTGTTGTAATTGGGGGCGGCCCCGCCGGTGTGGCCGCCGCCCTGAACGCCGCTGAGTTGGGCGCAGAAGTCACGCTTATCGAGCGGCGGCGGGTCGGCGGAACGGCCTTCAACAGCGGCCCCGCGCCGGTGCGGACCCTCGCTCGGGCCGCGCGCCTGGTGAGGGACTGGAGTTCATGGGAGGCGTTCGGCCTGCGCGGCCCGCGGCCCGAGGTCGACCTCACCGCTACCTTGGCCAACGCCCAGCGGGTGGCCGCCTACCTCCATGAGCGGAAGCGCATCGCCGACCACATTCGCTCCGCCGGGGTCGACCTCGTCGAAGAGGCCGGCGACGCCCGTTTCGTCGACGCCAACACGGTCGCTTCGGCCGACGGCCGCACGTGGACTGCGGATCGGGTGATCATCGCCGTCGGCGGCAGGGCGGGGCGACTACCCATACCGGGGGCCGAACTTGGCCTGACCTACGAGGACGTGCGCAACGTGACCGCTCTGCCCGAGCGGGTCTGCGTCATCGGGGCGGCCGACACAGGCTGCCAACTCACGTCTATTCTGGCCGATTTCGGTTGTGACGTAACGCTTGTCGAGTATGGGCCGCGGATCGTGCCGCGCGCGGATGTCGATGTGTCGGTCGCGCTCGAACACGCTTTCCGGGGGCGAGGCATCGAGGTCATCACCGGCGCCGCAGTCCACCAACTCGAGGGCCTTGCCTCGGGTGTGCGCGTTCTGTACCGAGTCGGCGACGACTCCAGCGTGGTCGACGTGGACGCGGCGTTCTTCGCCGTCGGCTGGCCGGGTAATGCCGACCTCGTCGACGCTGCCGCCGCCGGCGTGGTCACCGAGCGTGGCTACGTGACGGTCGATGCGTTCATGGCCACTAACGTCCCTCACATATTCGCCGCCGGCGATGTCGACGGGAACAGCATGCTGGTCAGCAGTGCGACGATCGAAGGCCGTGCCGCCGCAGAGAACGCGGTGCTCGGACCGCGTCGTCGAGTTCGCCATGAGATTGTTCCCGCCGGCAGTTTCACCGATCCCGAGTACGGCAGCGTCGGGCTCACCGAGGAGCAGGCCCGCGCTCGCTACGACTGCGTCGTCGGTGTGGCCCGCTATGAAGACATGCTGCGACCCGTCGCTGACGGGCAGCCGGAAGGGTTTTGCAAACTCATAGTGGAAACTGCAGAGCGGAGGATTGTCGGCGCTCACGTGTTCGGCGAGTACTCGGCCGAGGTGATCCAGATGGTCGCGGCCTGCATGGCGGCGGGGATGCGCGTCGAGGATGTTGCCGAGCTTCAGTTCGCCTTTCCCACCTTCACCGAGGGAGTCAGTCAGGCTGCCCGGATGGTGGTCAATCAGCTCGGCGTCCGTCCGATGTCCCGACTCTGGAGCAGTCTGGGCGCTACACCGTCAGTCCTGGAATGACGTCGCGTCGCGCGCTTTTCGGCAGATGACGAGAGCCTCGATGTAGTCCCAGCGGTAGCGGTCGGGAGCCGCTGCGACGCGCTCCTCGAGCTCTCGGAGGAAGTCGGAGAGGAGGTCGGCCGCGCGTGCCTCGCCCTCGCGTGCAAAGGCCCGAAGAAGTAGCGGCCCTCCCCATGCGGTCACGCTCTTGACGTAGTCCCGCGCGAACAGTGCAGGATCGTCGTGCCAGTAAGGATTGTCGAGACGGAAAAGCTCGATGCTCTCGAGCTTCAGACCGGCGAAACTCCCGCCGCCCGCCTCGAAGGGCGCCCGGAATTCCTCAAGTGTGCGCGACCAGACCGGAACGACGGCCGCGGCGACGGTCGCGCCGCCTATGCGCCCGGCGCGGCGCCAGTCGGCGAGTAGCAGGTTCATGTCCCCGACGATCTCGACGTAGAGACCCGTCCTGTCCGGGCATGCGGCGGGGGAGGCGGGGATGGCGGCGATGAACCACCCCCCGGGCGCCAGCTCTGTTGCGCGCATCTCGAGCATTCGCTCCCACTGCCGCTCGGCGGTGACGCGCCAGGCGCTTCGCTCGTCCTTGTCCATGTGATCGGGGTAACCGGGAAAGACCGACCCGGTGGAGGCCAGGCCGGCGGTCTCGGCCACCCAGTGCATGGTTGTACCGGTCACCGCGAGGTGCACTGTGCCCTGTGGAAAAGAAGGCGCCTGGTGGAGAGGGATGCCGGCCATCGAAATGACTTCGGCGGGAGGCGGATTGCGATCGAGCGCGCGCATGCACGCCTCGCCGTTGGTCTCCGGCGAGGCGTAATGGGCGCCTGTGCCCGTGTCGACGACCCCGGGACCGGACTCGTCCAGCGCTGGGATCACGACCAACGCTCCTTGGTCCTCAGCCGGGCCGAAAGCGTCCCGAAGGTGGGCGGCTGCGACCCGCCACGCGTTCGTCGGGAGATCAACGAGTGCGTAGATCAGCGGGTGGCCGGCGCGCTGTGTCGCGAGAGCCCGGATCAGGCCGTGAGAGTTCACGCCGTCGGCGGCGCCCAGATCGGCCACGCAGAGCACGGACTCGGTGGCCAGCTCCGCAGCGGCGGCCATCACGGCCGGGTGGATTGCCTCGAAAGAGGCACGCTGCGAGAGGGCGTGCCGCGCGTAGTCGTCCGCCATGCTCACGAGCTCCGGGTTGCGTGACGGCGTGGCGGTTCCCTCCGCGCAGCGCCGCCGCGGCTCGATGGCGCGGGCCTATCGTCCCACACCGCCGGCGCGCCGTACCGCGTCTGGAAAACGGCGGACTGCCGATCGACGCGTGTTGACGTCATGTCGTCGGCTGATACGCCAGCCTCACCATGCCGGATGCATAGTCGTGGCCGAGATCAGGCTCAGTCGAAGTGGGAGTTCACCTGTGTGGAACGGCCTCACGCCGCGAGGATGATGGCATCGGCCGCACGCAGTTGCGCAAGCCCGTCGGCCACCGCCAGGCCCGGCTGAAACCACATTTTCCGCGCGCCCGTCGAAACTCGACGGAAAGCAGCCGGCAACCAAGGCCCACGTTCAGCGGTCAAACTTGTGGCGCAAACTTGTTGCGGCTCACGCGATTTTGGTGACGCGGATTTCGACGTGTGCGATGCTAATAGCGACTCTTCGACCGATTCAGCACACGGAGCCTGACATGAAAGAGCTTACCGACCAGGACGAGAATGCGATTTTAGATCTATTTCTCGGGATGTACTTTTTTCAATTCCTGGCTTCCGCAGTCGAGCTCGACCTATTTACGTTGCTCTCGGCCTCGCCGGGCCTCACGCGCGAAGAACTTGCCGAGCGCCTGAAGCTCGAGAACCAGCCCGCGCGCATCCTTCTACTCGGCTGTGGCGCGGTCGGCCTGCTCCGAAAGGAGGGCGATCGATACTTCAACACGTCAGGCGCGGAGCGGTTCTTTTCCAAGGCGAACCCGGCGAACATGGTGCCCGCGGTGCGAATGGCGAACCATATCCAATATCGGCCCATGGCGCGCTTCACGGAGGCGCTCAAGACCAACACCAACGTCGGGCTGCAGGAGATCCCGGGATCTGCACCGAACCTCTATATGCGCCTCGCGGAAAACCCCCCGTTGGAAAAGATCTTTCACGAGATGATGAGCCTCGTATCGTTGGGGACCGCGGCCTTCCTCGCGGGAGCGGTCGACCTGTCGCGTCACCGCAGATTGTTGGATGTGGGCGGTGGCGAGGCCATGAACGCCATCGCCCTGGCGGGCCGCTGGCCTGAGTTGCACGTGACCGTACTGGACCTTCCGACAGTTGCGGAGACCACTCGCGCGCGTCTGACGGAGCAGGGGATGGCCGAGAGGGTAACGGCGGTCGGCGGAGACTGCTTCACGGAGGAGCTTCCCGGAGAATTCGACGCGGTTTTGTTCTCGCGGTTCCTCGGGATCTGGTCCGAAGAGAAGATTCGCGGTTTGCTCGCGAAGGCCTCGCGGGCGCTTCGGCCGGGCGCGAGTCTCTATGTGATCGATGCGCTACAAGACGACGACGAGATGGGGCCGCCCTTCGTGGCGCACCTTAGCGCCTACTTTTTAACGCTCGCCTCCGGCGAGGGGATGATCCGAACATGGAACGAATGGACGGGCTGGCTGGAGGAAGCCGGTTTCGAGTCCTTCTCGCGCCGTCCCCTCCCTGGCGGCATGTCGGAGTTCCTCATTGAGGCCGTGAAAATCTAGGCCGCCGTAAGCGGTTCGACGGCGTTATCGTCCTCAGCCACGGACAGGGGAGTTTCAGTTCGTTCCCGGGCGATCCTTGTGCGTTTCGATTCCCGGCAGGTCCTGAGCAAGAAGCAAGTCAGTCCGAAAGGCCTGGCCTGTCTTTGCTTCTCGTCAGCGTCTCATCAGCCGCGGCATCATGCCTCCTTATCGCCATCTGCCAGATAACTGGAGTACACCGCAAGAAGTGCCTCCTGTGACTGAGAAAGCCGCGGCTCGGCTCGGATGGCAGCGGTAACTGCGTCGACCGAGCTACCGGGCTTCGCAGGCTCGACATCTGGACGCGCCTGCGCAGTGAGGTCTTCGAGGGCTGACAGAGAGATTCGGCACGATCGGACGGTTGCGCACCGTCGCCGACGCGGCGGCCGATTTTCTCGGCGCTGTCCCGCGGCCGGTGCAGACTGACATGTTTGCTACACGGGCCGTCATTTGCTACACGGGCCGTCAATGGTGGAAACGCCTCGGCAGCGCGGAGAAACGACGAGCAGTCCCGACGGACCGCCCGAACCTACTGCGCGAATCGTTCGAAGAAATGCCGGAAGCCGCCCAGTGAATCGTGCCCGCAGTACGATTCTTCGATGAGTAAAGGTGGGAAAAAATCGGGCGAGAAGTCCGCACGGAAGATCCCCAAAAACGTCTACCAAGCCGAACTTTTCCGCCTTCAAACAGAATTCGTCGGGCTCCAGGAATGGGCCCGGGAAACCGGTGCCAGGATCGTGATCATATTCGAAGGTCGCGACGCCGCGGGTAAGGGCGGGACCATCAAGCGCATCACCGAATATCTGAGCCCTCGCGTCGCGCGGATCGCCGCGCTGCCGGCACCCACCGAGCGGGAGCGCGGGCAGTGGTATTACCAGCGCTATGTCGCGCACCTACCGACGCGGGGTGAGATCGTCCTGTTCGACAGGTCCTGGTACAACCGGGCGGGTGTCGAGAAGGTGATGGGATTCTGTACGCCGCAAGAGCATGCGTTGTTTCTGCGGCAGACGCCCATCTTCGAACAGATGCTCATCGACGAGGGCATCATCCTGCGCAAGTACTGGTTCTCGGTATCCGATGAGGAGCAACTGCGACGGTTCAGGTCCCGGCGCAACGATCCGGTTCGCCAGTGGAAGCTCTCGCCGATGGACTTGGAGTCGATCTTCCGGTGGGAGGACTACTCGCGCGCCAAGGACGAGATGATGGTGCACACCGACATCCCGATTAGTCCGTGGTACGTGGTGGAATCCGATAGCAAGAAGCACGCCCGCCTGAACATGATGGCGCACTTGCTGTCCACGATCGACTACGAAGCCGTCGAGGCTCCCGAGGTGGACTTGCCGGCACACCCGGTGCGGTCCGGCAACTATCAGCGACCGCCGCGAGAACTGTCCACCTATGTCGGCGACTACATGGCCACCGTGCTGGGGGATACGGAGTGAAGCCGCGACCTCGGTGAGTCGAGGCCCCGGGGGAGTCGAAGGAGCCTCGGGTGATGACGGTCACTGAGGTGGTCTGCCCATCGCGATACCTCCTCGTCTCGCCCTGCATATAGGACTGACCAGACGGCCTGAACTCATCGACCGATCAGGGACGGTGTCGTCGGACGGTTCGGGAAACCTCTTGACTCGCGCGACGACGGGTAGGGCGGCACTGTGCGTAGACTGCGTGCGTTCCACCAGGGAACATCTCGTCAATGTTGGCGATCGCCGAGCAGCGTCGTGCGGAGAAGTTTAGATACGACCGCACGGGAAGTTTCCGTGCGTTCGTACTGCATGAGTCGTCCGAGATCCACGACGAGAACGAAGGCTGCATGCACAGCGAACCGCGCCTCACCCTCGCTGACGTCAGGTCGCGCGGCCGCCACCTGACGGACCCAGGCTTCGATGGTCGCTCGTTGCATGTTGTGAATTACGTTGAGATCCGGCGCCGGTACGTTGCCTCGCTCCACGTAGTAGACGTAGGCGAGTTCAGGCTGGGCGAAGGACCGGTCAACGTAGGCGTCCACCAATTGAGTAACTGCTTCGGCCGGTTCCTCGGTGGCAGCAAGGATGGTGGACGCGTCACCCGCTTGGACTGCCGCAAGTTAACGGCGATGCCGACAAGAATGGTTCGTTAGGTACTGACGTATGACTAGCCTCCGCTGTGATCGTATTCGCAACGGCGTCGTCCCTCTTGATCGCGACGGCGCGCCAAATCACCAGCTTCATGCCGTGTGAGCTGCTTCTTCACGTGGCTCACGCAAATTCGTTCTGCGTCAACGTCGTCATGGCCACGGTGCTGTTGCGAGGCGATCACGCCTGCATACCGATGCTTGGTAAAGCCTGGTCTCAGCGGTTGGCTGGCACACAATGATCTGGGCACGCGCTCGGCAGTCGAATCCAAGCGTCGGTGTGGCCGCCAGAGCATAGGAATCGAAACAGATGACGACAGGGTGGATTCCGTCCACAGTTTCTCCCGATCCGCAGGGCGGCCGCATGCTCGACACGGCGCTGGGGATTTTGATCGGGCTTCGGCGGTGTCGTTCGGAAGCAGCGTTCCAGGAACTGCTCGTCGCCGCCCAACGCCATCGGGTGCCGGTAAGTGCGATGGCATGGGGGCTCGTTCATCTGACCTGCGGTGGCGACAGATCACAAGAAACTCTGAACGCTGAGGAGTCTGCCGCGCGTCATGAGTGGGGCCGGTTGCTCGCCGAGCCCGTGGTGTTGCCCTGTTGAGGATGGCCCGTGCGTCCAAACTGGCGACGCTGGTGGCGGGACAACTCGGGTGGGCGCTCATAAGCCTGTCACTCGCTGTCCCCACCGCGGCGGACCCGGTACCGTCCGGCGCGGCGCAGCCCGCTCAGTGGATCGTGGTGGGCGTGCCCGCCGCAAACGCGACAACAGGAACCCTCACTGCCTTTCAGCGCGTCGGTCAGCAGTGGAAAGTGGTGCTGGGCCCCACGACCGCCAAGGTAGGCGAGCTCGGCGTCGGCGCACCCGCGGACGGCGTCCACCGGACTCCTGTCGGAACGTTCACATTCGACCAAGCCTTCGGACGCCAGCCCAACCCGGGCACCAAAATGCCCTATTTCCAAGCCACCGACCAAGATTGGTGGGACGAGGACGCCGGCTCACCTACTTACAACACGCACGTGCGCAGGACCGGCAGACCCTCATCGATCGCGGAAAATCTTTATGACTCCGGTCCCGTCTACGACTACGCCGTGAACATCGCCGTAAACCCGCAACGTATCCCGGGACGGGTGTCGGGAATCTTCCTCCACGTGACCGATGGCACTCCCACCTGGGGATGTGTGGCCGTCGGCCGCGACGAGATGCGTTCGGTGCTGAATTGGCTCGACCCTTCGGCGTCCCCACGAATGACCATCGGCGTCGGAAATCCAACGGTGGTCGCAGCCAATTCGTGACCCAACTCCCGACTAAGGCATCGGCCGCCACAGCTGCACCGTAGATTTTGCTCCTCCGGGCAGTTCGATCAGTTCGATAGGCGTGCCGTCGGGGTCGTAGATGAAGAGCATCCGTACGCCGGCGATGTCAACCGGTGGCGTGAAGCGCACGTCGGAATGGTGTTGTGTCAGCGCGTCATGCGTGTCGTCCAAGTCCGCGACGCGAAACGAGATATTCGTGTAGCCCAGGTGAGGTCCATCGACGTTGGGTGCCACAGCACCGAGGCTGAGCAACTCAATCATGGCCTGACCGACGAGCCCCCCGACCATCCGGCCGCTCTGTGCGGCGCCGCCCGTCACGGTGTCCAGACCGGCGCCCTCGAGGTCGACGTCGAACACGACGTCCATGCCGAGTACATCGGTGTAGAAGGACACCGAAGCATCCATATCGGATACTCCGATGCACACGTGAGAGAAGTTGTCGACAGAGAGCGGGCGAGGCTGGGACACATGGCCACACTTACCGCGTGGCGGGGTGCAGCGCAACGGGTCGGCGGCGGAATTGCCGCGGACTGCCGTTGCAACAGTGGTGAGGTCTGCGGAATTCAGCTCATTTGCCGTGGCTCCTCCGCGGTGGCCTGCCGGGACAGGGACGCTACTCGGCGGCCTCGCTGAGCTGTCAGCCTCCGACGGTCGGCAGGTATCCCGGCGTACGGCGGGCCTTCGTCGCGGTCTCGAAGGCGTAGGCGAGGTCTAGCACGTCGGCGTCGTGCCACCGGGCGCCGATGAAGCTGATGCCGATGGGGAGCGCCCCCTGCGGTCCGGCGAACCCGGCGGGTACGGTGACGTTCGGGTACCCGGCCACCGCTGCCGGTCCCGCACTGCCGTAGAGGAATTCGTCAGCGACACCGTCACGGTTGAAGTACTTGGTCACCCACCCGGGTGTGTTGGTGAGCGCCACGATGGCGTCTAGACGGTTCTGGGGTTCTGGCCCTCGGGCTAGCGCGTCGTCGATGGAGCCGCGGGCCAGACTGCGGATCGTGCTCCGCTGCGCGCGGACCGCCGGGTTGTCGGCCGGCACCGGGGACGCCTCGGCCTGTTCGAACAGCTCCTGGCCGAAGTATGCCAGCTCCTCCGGGTCCTGGCGGTCGAACGCGATGAGCCCTGCGAGGTCTGCGGGGTGGTTGCCGGGGGTGGCTGCTAAATAGTCTTCGATGTCGCGGTGGAATTCGGCCAGCAGGGCCGGGGTCTCACCGGCGCGGATCTCCTCCTGGTGGGCCAATTGCACCGGTACCGTCTTGGCGCCGGCAGCCATCAGCTCCTCAACCGCCATGGCGAATACCGCCTCGGTCCCGTCGTCAACGACCTGCGACTCGTCGGGGGTCAGTGTCAACACACCGATCCGGGCGCCCTTGAGCTTGTGTGGATCGAGCTCCGCGAAGTTTGGGTCAAAGTCGGCCGGACGCTCCGCGGTGGCGGCGTCGGCCGGGTCCCGACCGGCGATGGCCGACAACAGAATCGCGGCGTCAACGGCATGGCGGGCGATCGGGCCTGCCGTGTCCTGCTCGGCGGAGATCGGCACGATCCCCTCACGGCTGACCGTGCCGAGGGTCGGCTTCAGCCCGACGACACCGGTGGTGCCCGACGGGCAAACGATCGAGCCGCTCGTCTCCGTGCCAACCGCTACCTGGGCCAGCGACGCCGCCACACCCGCAGCGGATCCGCTGGAGGAAGAGCACGCGCTGCGGTCGAGGACGTAGGGGTTGGCCGTCTGCCCGCCGGCCCCGCTCCAGCCGCTGGTCGAGTTCTTCGCGCGGAAGTTGGCCCACTCGGAGAGGTTGGCCTTGCCGATCACGATTGCGCCGGCGTCGCGCAATTTGCGGGTGATCGTCGCGTCGTCCGGCTCGCTGTGCAGGAGCGCGCGGGAACCGGCCGTCGTCGGCATCCCTTCGGCGTCCACATTGTCCTTCAGCAGGACCGGGATGCCCTCCATCTCACTCCGCTGGCCCTGCTGCGCGCGGATGACGTCGCTGTGCGCGGCCTCGTCGAGCGCGTGCGCGTTGACGCTCAACACCGCTCGGACCTCATCGTTTACCTCGGCAATGCGGTCTAGGTAGGCCTGCGTCAGATCGACGGCGGTCAGCGCGCCGAACTGCATGCGCTCCTGCAGCTCCGGGATCGTGATTGCGTCTAGGGACAGTCCACCCGGCGCGAGCGTGCCGGGCTCTGCTTCGGCCATGGGGTTGGTGGAGAGAATGCCCGCAGTCGCCAGGAGAACGGCCAGCAGCGGGTGCCCGATGCGGCTCGAAACGATACGCGCGAAGCGCATCATGTCTCCTTCCGCACTGATCGTGAGACATGAACGATACGGGCCACCCGCACATCGCAAGTTTCAACGCAGATTTCCATCCCCCAGGAATGTCGTAGCTGTTCCTTTGGTAGAACCACACACGGCGGTGTGGCCAACCCGGCGAAGCCAGCCGAGGGGCCGACGAAAAAACATCGTGAAGTTGTCTGAGTGCCAATCGAATTAGACGCAGAGTTCATCGCCAGATGCAGCGCAATGGGAAGCTATCCCTCACTTCCGCCGTGTCCTCACGGCTGCCGAGGTGCCGGGGTGTCTGCCGACTATTCGCTTAGTCGACTTTCGTCAAGGTGAACTCGGACGTAGGACCACGGAACCCGTTCGGGTCAGAGCTGCCACATATGCCGGGGCCCGCTTGGCTGAACGCGGTGCCGGCGAGTGTTGATGCGCCCCATGAATATATGGTCGTTCCCGGGACCCGGTTGTTGTCGTCGCACGTGAGGGCATCGGACCGCGCAGCCGTCATGTTCCAGCGATCGCCCGCCAACTGCGCTTGCCCGGTATAGGGCGCGTTACCCGCCGACGAATTTGTCGCCGCGACATTGGCGCATCCGGGGCCACACGGTGTGATCGTCCACGTAGTCGTGTTTCCGGAGTCCACAGTGAAGGTGTAGGTGCCGCTCAACTCCCCAACGGGGGCGGCCGGGGCAGGAACACTGGGCGAAGGGGTAGTCGGACCGCCGGCCCATGCGGGGCTCGGAAACCCGACAGCGACCGCAGCGAAGACGGCCGCTGTGCCAAACACACCGGCGATATTCATGTTTCCCCCTCAATGGCCCGAACGTAGCCGTTCAGCCGTTGTACGGAGTATTGCTTCTATTCCGCCGCCATATCGACCAATTCAGTAAACCGCAGTCTGACCTTGAAAGCTTGTCACCGGTGAGGCTCGTTTCCGATCCGCCCAGTTGCGGGCATGGCCATGGCGATTCTGATGGCGTCGCGTGTTTCGTCGCCCATGTGCTGATCGGGGTCTCGATGCGGTCGGTCGCCATGTCGCGTTTTCTGTTTGCTGCAACATGTTTTCGGTTACGCTCGCCCAATGCGGTCGATCCGAAGTGGCCCGCGCAGGTGCGGTATCACTGATGCGCATAGGTCTCGATGATGTCCCCAAGGTCGTTTCGGGGGTTCATCGCTGACTTTCGATGGGCCTTGCTCGGTTCCGCCGCCTTGATCGCGTTCGTGCTTGGCTGGCTGGGATATACGGAATACCTGAACGAGTTGTACGTCGAGGGGGCAACTAAGCACCCCCCTCGGGCGACCGACATCGCCTACAACACCTTCAAGCTGTTTTTGATGGGGTCGCCTGCCACGACGGGGCTACCGGTCAAGATCGAGATCGCTCGGATCCTCGCGCCGCTCGTGTCCGGTTGGGCCGCGTTGAGCGGGCTGGCGTTGTTGTTTCACGATCGGTTTCAACAAATCCGCATACCGCTGATGCGGGGTCACGTCGTGATCTGCGGTCTGGGCTATGTCGGCAGCTTGTTCGGCGAGCATCTTCGTCAGGCCGGTCACCAGGTAGTCGTCGTTGAATCCGACTCCGCGAATCCGCTCGTAGAGGTGTGTCGCAAGTGGCGAAGTCCGGTCGTTATCGGCGATGCTCGGCTGGAAAGCACGCTACGGGGCGCCGGTATACAGCGTGCGGCACAACTTCTCGCGGTGTGCCCTACCGATGCGGTGAACACCGAGATCGTCGCCGTCGCGCGGCGACTCCCGACCGGCCGTCGAAGTGGTCCGCTGCGTTGTCTTGCTCGTATCGGCAGCCCGGAGCTGTGCCGGTTATTGCGGGTCCAGGAGGCCAACGCTTTGGACGGCGCCCCCTCGTCACTGGACTTCTTCAACATTGACGAGATCAGTGCGCAATTGTGCCTTGACGAGTTCTCCATAAGGGCCGAGAACGGCCGGCCGCATGTCCTCGTCAGTCGCCTTGATGCGCTGGGAATGTGGTTGGTGAAACACGCAGCATGGAGCTGGTTCACAGACCGAACCGACGACACCCCCCTCTGGGTCACAGTTGTCGACGACCGAGCCGAGGAACGCCTCGGCGGGCTCCTCGACCGACACCCCGCCCTCGAGTCGGTGTGTCGGTTCATTCAATCCTCGGCGTCGGTCCGTGATCTGCACCGACTCGACGCGGTGCAAGCCGACGTGGGAGCGCCCCCTATAACGTGCGCATACGTCAGCGCGTATCGCGACGAAGACGCAATTGAGGCCGCGCTCACCTTGCGCCATTACCTTGATTCGGCGGTTCCGATGGTGGTCGCGTTGTCCCGCACGGACGGAGTGGCCCGGCTCATCACCGACGCGACTGCCAGTGGCGAGCTGACGAACGTCAACGTGTTTCCGGCGTTGGAGCGCACGTGCACGGCCGAACTCGTCGCGGGCGGGTCATACGAGAGGATCGCGGTCGCCATCCATCGCCGTTGGTGCGCAGGGCAACTCGCCGCCGGCAAGGAGGCGCCGTCGTGGTCCGAGCTGGACGAGTCGCGCAAGGAGTCCAATCGAGCTCAAGCCCGCGACATGCCAGTCAAGCTGCGCAGCATCGGGTGTAGCATTGCGCCGCTGCACGACGTAAGCGCACCAGCGTTCGAATTTTCCGACGAGGAATTCGAGATGCTTGCGATCGCCGAGCACAAACGGTGGGTAACCGAACGACTGGAGTCCGGCTGGCGGCTGGGGCCCAAAGATGTTGGGCGGAAGACCACGCCTTATTTGATTCCGTTCGACGAGCTGCCGGACGACATCGCCGACCTCGACCGCGACGCGGTACGTCAGATCCCTGACGCGCTAGCCTTGGTCGATCTCAAGGCCATCCGGTCCGTCACTAGCTCAGGCCGTGTCGAACCGCCGGCGCTCATCGGCGATGACCGGTAGGCCTTCCTCGCTAGTCCGGCGGGATCGGTAGATCGGGGCAGACCTTGATGTAGTCGATGTCCGGCGATACCCACTCGTTCCACTGCTTATGGCTCATGTTCTCAGCGAGCTTGTCACACAGATCTGGTGGACCTGCAATGGCAGGCCAGACCCGGACAGTACCGTCCGTGCTGCCCGAAACGATGCGCTGGCCATCGGGACTGTACGCAATACTGTTCACGTTGTCGGTGTGGCCGATCAACGCATCAGCTGCCTGCTTGCCCGACTCGGTGTCCCACATCCGGATGGTTTCGTCGAGACTCGCGGACGCGAGCGTGCGGCCGTCGGGGCTGTACGCCAACGCAACGACCGTGTCCTCATGGGCTTGCATTGGCTCGCCGACTTTCTCGAGACTGCCCGCATCCAACCGCTGAATGACGCCATCGCCACCTGCGGCCGCGATCCGGCGGCCGTCGGGGCGGAAGGCCACTGCGAACACAACTACATCGGCGCCGCCGATTGGGACTGCCCGTATCAATTGACCTGTGTTGGCGTCCCACAACCCCACTGTGCCGTTGTAGCCCGTCTCCATGCCGCCAGAGGCGATGCGGTTGCCGTCGGGACTGAACGCGACGCTGTGTACCAGTTCGCCGTGTATCCGCGGCTCACCGATGGGACTGCCCGTTTGGACATCCCACAACCGGACGCTGTTTCCACCGCCGATAACCACGCGGCGTCCTTCGGGACTGAACGCCACGCTGGTCAGTGGCCCCTGCCCGGGATTGATCGGGGCGCCAACGGGCCCGCCCGCGTTCACATCCCACATCCGCACGGTGCCGTCGGCGCCAGCGGTGGCGAGGCGCCGTCCATCCGGGCTGAAAGCGAGGCTGGACAGCGGCTGCCCGCTGGCCACGACCGGCTTGCCCATCAGACGGCCATTGTCGGCGTTCCACAACCGCACCGTGCCGTCGTCACCAGCCGAAGCGATGCGATCTCCGTCAGGGCTCACCGCCACACTCGACACCCCTCCGATGTGGCCGACGAGCGGCCGACGTATGCCGACATCCCACAATCGGATCGTCCCGTCCTGCGCTCCCGACAGTAGGTGGGTGCCGTCGGGATTGAACGACAAAGTAAACACCGCGCTCTTGTGGCCCATCATGGGGGCACCGAGCAATTGCCTGGTGTCGACGTCCCACATCCGCACCGCACCGTCATTACCTCCGTCAGCAAGCCGGTGGCCGTCGGGGCTGAACGCCACGCTCATCACCTGGGTGCCGTGGCCGGTCATGGGATCGCCGATCGGCAGGCCGGTTTCGCCGTCCCATATCTGCACATCCCCGTCGGCACTCGCCGAAGCGAGTCTGCGGCCGTCGGGGCTGAACGCCACGTCCATGATGATTTCCGTCATGTCGTCCTCGTGGACTCGGTGCGGAGGACCGATCTGCTGCCCGGTGCGGACGTCCCAAATCCGTACAGCCCCGTCGTAACCGCCAGTGACGACACGCCGTCCGTCGCGGCTGAATTCCACGCAGACAATCTCGGCGGGATGGTCAATTGGTTGGCCGATGGGCTTGCCGGTTTTCGCGTTCCATAGCCGCAAGTCGGTGTCCACGCTGCCCGTGGCGATCATGAGCCCGTCGGGGCTGAACGCCACGCCCCACACCTCGTCTTCGTGGCCTGTCATTGGCCGGCCGATCGGTTCTCCAGTGTCCGCGTTCCACAGCCGGACGGTGCGATCGTCACTTGTGGTCGCGAGCCGGTCACCATCGGGACTGAACACAGCATCGTTAACCCATTCAGTGTGTCCGGTAAAGTCTTTGCCCACCTGTAGGCCTGTCTGCGTGTCCCACATGCGCAATGTTCCTTGGTCGCCTGCAGTGACGAAGCGGTCACCCCGAGGGCTGAAGGCGGCACCAGGGCTGAGGGCGCCACCGTAGGTTCCCGTCGCGGTGTCGATGAGCTTGAGGGTGTCGAAGGTCTTTACCGCCGCTGAGTACAACTGTTGGTCAAATGTGTTCGGAGAGATCGCGTTCGCGGCAAGTAGCTCATGCAAGGCCCTTTCATCACTGCCCGGCCTGTTGTCGTCCAAGATGCCGTCCGACTCGGCGACCAGCCGCACGCCCGTCGCCTGGCGGAACCGGTCTTGTGCTTGATGGCGGGCGCTGGTGGCATAGACCAGTCCAACGACGGCAACCACGGCGACTGCCGCGGTGATTGCAACAACGGCACGCAAGATCCGCGACCGCTTGCGCAAGGCGGTCGCGTGCTTGCGCAGGGCGGTCGCGTGCGCTTCGGCCTGTGATTGCCGTTCTTGCGCATTGCGTAATTCGGAGTGCCGACGTTCTTCCTCCGCGGCGACCCGATCGTTCTCGCTTTGTCGAGAAGCGTCGAGGTATTCGCGAACGGGATTCATCCGTTGTGTGAAGGTGGATGAGCCGACAACTTTTTCGGCATCAGCAAGACGGGAACCCGCGAGAAGCCATGCCGGGTCTTTGCCGTTGCTTCGCCATGCGGTGTCGGCTCGCTCGACGTCGTCGGCGACCTGAAGCTCCTGGCGTTGCTCGCGAAGCCAGTCTGCCAACTCATCCCACTGGCGCAGCAGGCTTTCCAGGGCGACCTCGACCACGACTTGGCCGTCGCGCTGGTCCTTGAGTAACAGCCGCTTGGCGACCAGTGCATCGATCAGGGGTCTGCTTTCCTCGGGCAGGTCGTCATAGCGGGCCACCCGACGCATCGGCTGGTCATTATGTGGGTTGACCGTGGCGAGCCATGGAATGAAAGCGGCTCGCAGACAATTGAGTTGGCGACTTCGTTGGTCGGGATCGGTGGCGAGCACCTCATTGATCTCCGTCTCGACGACACGGCGCATCCCGCCCATCGCCTGGTACTGCTCGACCGTCAACTCACCCGTCGATCCATAGTCGGCATACAGTCGCGCCAGCGTCAACGACAACATCGGCAGTGTGTCGGCGCCCTCGGCGGCGTCGACGAGAAGCCTCTCCACCAAGTGCGGTGAAATCGCGAGGCGCCGGCCGCCTTCGCTTGCACGAACCGCCGGGCCGGTGATCACCTCTTTGAACTGGGTCGGCGGCATCGGCTTGAGGTCGTCGAAAACCCGTGACTCGACGCCGACCAGTTCGGGATGCGTCTGCATGACCTCATATCGGTCGGTCCGAATGGTGGCGACCACTATCAGGCCCAGCGGTTGCAGATCCGTCCGCACCGTCAGTCGTCGAATCAGCGACATCAGCTCCGCCCCTTGGGCTCCGGCGTCAGCGGAGAACAATTCCTCGGCCTGGTCCAGGGGGAGTATCAGCGTAGGGGGAGTCGGTCTCTCATCGCCGCGAATCGGATCGGGTAACCGATCCGCGGCTGCATTCTGTACTTCGATCAGCAACTCGCGAAGTCGCTCGATGTCGTCGGTGCATGCGGACTTGATTTCGCCCAGGCTAGGTGCCGATAAACCGAGCTTGTCTCGAGCATGCCAAATGGCCGCTGCCAGGCCCGCGTCCCCGGTGAGCGCGTTGCGACCGGGCCGCACGACGCCCAACAGTGTGAAGCGACGATCTTCGCGTGCCAAGCGCGGCAGTAAACCCGCGCGTAGGAACGACGACTTACCTGTGCCCGACGGACCCAACACGACGAACAGCGACTTCGTCTCGGCCAGCCTCATGCCCCGCAGCTCATCGAGGCCGTGCACGATCGGCGCATCACGGCCGAAGAACACGGCGGCATCGACCTGTTCGAACGGTTCCCACCCGCGATATGGAGCCCGATCGACGTCGTCTGGCGGTGGCCAAACGAACGAATGCGCACTGATGCCAGTCCCGCGGATGGCATCTCGCAACCGGTACAAGCCAGTGGTGGCGAACAACACCGGAGGGCCGCTGCCCACATCGACCGAGGTCATGTCACTCTCGCCGAACAGGTCGCAGCGCTGCCACTCCGACGTCAAATCATCACCGGCCGACGGCTCGAGGCGGGCACACAGAATCTGCTTGTTCAAATTCTCCGCGACGCGATATTCAGTCCTGCACTCATGCGACGCTTCCCATTTTCTCGACAACAGGCAGACCACGGCTTCACATTTGGCACTCGCCTGCTTCAGCCTGTCCTTCCATCGCTCGCCCGGTCGCAGCCCCACTTCCGGATCGATGTCAAGGAAGATGTCAGTCGCCAGCGGAGGCTCCTGGCCCACCAACCAGCGCTTCAAAGCCAACGCCTCACGCGCATCATGACTGGAATGGCTAAGGAAAATTCGCGACATGTCTAGTCCGGCGGGATCCGCAGGTCGGGGCAGACCTTGATGTAGTCGATGTCGGGCGACACCCACTCGTTCCACTGCTTGTGGCTCATGTTTTCAGTCAACTTGTCGCACAACTCTTTTGATCCGGCAACGGCCGGCCAGACCCGGACGGTTCCGTCTGTGCTGCCTGAAACGATGCGCTGGCCGTCGGGGCTGAACGCGACGCTGTCGACATCGTCAGTGTGCGCGGTCAGCGCTGCACCTACTTGCTGGCCGGACTCGACGTCCCACAACCGGATGGTTTCGTCTCTACTGGCGGAAGCGAGTGCGCGGCCGTCCGGGCTGTACGCCAGAGAAACGACTCTGTCCTCGTGGCCTTTCATCGGCTGACCGATTATGTCGAGCCCGTCGGCATCCAAGACTTCAATGAACCCGTCGACACCGGCTGCCGCGACTTGGCGCCCGTCGGGACTGAACGCTACGGCCCATACGATCCTCTGTGCCTCGCCGATCGTGGTTGCCGCAACCAATTCACCTGTGTTGGCGTCCCACAACCTCACCGAGCCGGTGTTGTCACCCTCGTTGCCGCCGGAGACGATGCGGTTCCCGTCCGGGCTGAACGCAACACTGTTCACCCGTTCGCCGTGTCTCCGCGGCTCACCGACAGGACGAAACGTTTTGACATCCCACAACCGGACGGTGCCATCGTGGTCGCTCGATACGCCAACCGACGTGTCTCCACCGCCGATGGCCAAACGGCGCCCATCGGGACTGAACGCCACGCTCGTCAGTGGTCCCTGCCCCGGATCGATCGGGTCACCGACAAGCGTGCCCGTGTCCGCGTTCCACATCCGGACCGTGCCGTCGGCGCTGGCGATGGCCAGACGCTGTCCATCCGGGCTGAACGCGACGCCGGACAACGGCTTGTCGCTGTCGACAAGCGGCTTGCCGATCGGGCGGCCGCTGTCGGCGTCCCACAGGCGCACCGTGCCGTCGTCACCAGCCGACGCGATGCGATGTCCGTCTGGGCTCACCGCCACACTGGCTACGCCCCCGATGTGGCCGATGAGCGGCCGACGTATGCCGACATCCCACAATCGGATCGTCCCGTCCTGCGATCCCGAGAGGAGGCGGGTTCCGTCGGGGCTGAACGACAGAGTCCACACTCCACCCTTCTGGCCCAGCATGGGCGCACCAAGCAACTGGCGAGTGTCGGCGTCCCACAGCCTTACCGCACCGTCACCACTCCCGGAGGCAAGCCTGTGACCGTCGGGGCTGAACGCCACGCTGAGCACCCGACTCCCGTGAGCGGGCAAGGGCTCGCCGATCGGCAAGCCGGTCTGGGCGTCCCACAACCGCACGTCGCCGTCGCCGCTCGCCGACGCGATTCGGCGGCCGTCCGGACTGAACGCCACATCGATGACTTCTCCGGTGTGACCCTTCAACGGGGGTCCGGACTGCTGCCCGGTCGTGACGTCCCACAACCGCAACATTCCGTCGGCGTCCCCGCTGGCGATGTGCCGGCCGTCGGGGCTGAATTCCACGCTGATGACCCTGTCTGGATGTCTCAGCGGCTGGCCGATGGGTCGGCCGGTGTCGACGTTCCACAGCCGCATGGTGCGGTCCACGCTGCCGGACGCGAGCATGTGCCCGTCCGGGCTGAACGATATCGCCCACACCTGGTCTTGATGGCCCAACATCGGCTGGCCGATGGGTCGGCCGGTGTCGGCGTTCCACAGCCGCACGGTGAGATCGTCACTTACGGAAGCGATCTTGTGACCGTCGGGACTGAACGTGGCACCGTCGATCCACTTGGTGTGTCCGACCAGGTCCGCACCCAGCTGAAGGCCGGTCTGAGCGTCATACAAGCGCAGCGCTCCGTTATCGCCTCCTACGACGAAGCGGCGGCCATCGGGACTGAAGATGGCACCAAAGACCCCCATTGAGGGGTCGATCAGCTTGAGGGTGTTGAAGGTCTTGACACCGACGGAGTACATGTTCTGGCCGAATGTATTCGGAGAGAGTGCATTTGCGGCAAGTAGCTCGAGCAGGGCCCTCTCATCACTGCCCGGCCTGCTGCCGTTCAACATGTTGTCCGAATCGGAGGCCAACCGCACGCTTGTGGCCTGGCGGAACCGGTCTTGTGCCTGACCACGAGCACTTACGGCATAGACGAGTCCGACGACGGCAACGACGGCGACCGCCGCGGTGATTGCAACAACGGCACGCAGGATCCGCGATCGCTTGCGCAAGTCGCTCGCGTGCGCTTCGGCAACTGCTTGCCGTTCTTGCGCATTGCGTAACTCGGCGTGCCGGCGCTCTTCTTCCGCCGCTAGCCGATCGTTCTCGCTTTGTCGAGAAGCGTCGATGTATTCGCGAACGGGATTCATGCGCTGGGTGAAAGTAGGACTGCTCACAACTCTCTCGGCGTCGGCGAGACGAGAACCGGCGAGAAGCCACGCCGCATCCCTGTTGTTGCTTTTCCACGCCGTATCGGCACGCTCGACGTCGTCGGCGACCTGGAGTTCGTGGCGTTGCTCGCGAAGCCATTCTGACAATTCATCCCATTGGCGCAGTAGGCTTTCCAGGGCGACCTCGACTACGACTTGGCCGTCGCGCTGGTCCTTGACCAGCAGCCGCTTGGCGACCAGTGCATCGATCAGCGGTCTGCTTTCCTCGGGTAAGTCGTCATAGCGGGCCATCCGACGCAACGGATGGTCGTTCTCCGGGTTCACGGTGGCGAGCCACGGAATGAAAGCGGCTCGCAGACAGTCGAGTTGGTGGCGCCGTCGGTCCGGATCGGCGGCGAGAATCTCGTTGATCTCTGTCTCGACGACACGGCGCATCCCGCCCATCGCCTCGTATTGCTCGACTCTCAACTCACCCGTCGAGCCATAGTCGGCATATAGGCGCGCCAGCGTCAACGACAACATCGGCAGTGTATCGGCACCCTCGGCGGCGTCGACGAGAAGGCGCTCCACCAGGTCAGGTGAAACAGTCAGGGGGCGGCCACCCTCGCTGGCACGAGCGGCCGGGCCGGTGATCACCTCCTTGAACTGCGTCCGCGGCATTGGTTTGAGGTCATCGAAAACCCTTGACTCCACGCCGGCCAGTTCGGCGTGCGTTTGCATCACCTCAAACCGGTCGGTTCTGATGGTGGCGACGACGATGAGGCTCAGCGGTTGCAGTTCCGTTCGGACCGTCAGCCGTCGAATCAGCGACATCAGCTCGACTGCTTGGGCTCCGGCGTCGGCGGAGAACAGTTCTTCGGCCTGGTCCAGGGGGAGTATCAGCGTCGGAGGGGCCGGCTTGTCATCGCCGCTCACCGGATCCGGTAACCGATCCGTCGCCGTCTGCTGGATCTCGATCAGCAACTCGCGGACCCGCTCGACGTCGCCGTGGCACGCGGTCTTGATTTCGCCCAGGCTTGGTGCTGACAGGCCCAGCCTGTCTCGAGCGTGCCAAATCGCCGCCGCCAGACCGGCATCGCCCGTCAGCGCGTTGCGACCGGGCCGCACGACGCCCAACAGAGTGAAACGACGATCCTCACGGGCCACACGCGGCATCAAACCCGCGCGTAGGAACGATGACTTACCTGTGCCAGACGGACCCAACACAACGAACATCGACTTCGTCTCAGCCACTCTCATGCCGCGCAGCTCATCCAGCCCGTGCACGATGGCCGCGTCCCGGCCGAAGAACACGGCGGCATCGACCTGTTCGAACGGCTCCCACCCGCGATATGGAGCCCGGACCACGTCGTCGGGTGGCGGCCATACGAACGAGTGCGCGCTGATGCCGGTGCCGCGGATGGCGTCTCGCAACCGGTACAACCCTTTGGTTGCGAACATGACCGGAGGGCCGTCGTCCAGGTCGACCGAGGTCATGTCACTCTCGCCGAACAGGTCGCACCGCTGCCACTCCGACGTCAACTCGTCACCGGCCGACGGCTCGAGGCGGGCGCACAAGATCTGCTTGTTCAGATTCTCTGCGACGCGGTATTCGGTCTTGCACTCGTGAGACGCCTCCCAGTTGCTCGAGAGGAGACAGACCACGGCTTCACATTTGGCACTGGCCTGCTGCAGTCTGTCCTTCCATCGCTCGCCTGGACGGAGCCCCACGTCAGGATCGATGTCGAGGAAGATGTCAGTCGCCAGCGGGGGCTCCTGCTCTACCAACCAACGTTTCAGGGCCAATGCCTCGCGTGAGTCGAGACTCGAATGGCTCAGGAAAATTCGCGACATATCACTCTCTTGGAGGGTTAGCTCGGAGGTTAAACCTCCTTGTCGAGTGATCAAGTCGCTTTGCCGTAAATCATCGGAAGCGTCAGAAGCCGGTTTAGCCTCGGTACATGACATCGAAGCCGGTACCCGGGGAGGCGCCCGGGAAGACGCGACCACACCACGGGTCAGTTGCCAATAAACTCAATTGGCTTCGCGCCGCCGTCTTGGGCGCCAACGACGGGATCGTCTCGACGGCCGGCATTGTCATCGGCGTCGCCGCCGCCACCGCCGAGCGAGGGCCGGTGCTCACCGCCGGCATCGCGGGACTGGCAGCCGGAGCTCTGTCGATGGCGGTCGGCGAATATGTGTCTGTCAGCACTCAGCGCGACACCGAACGGGCACTTCTCGACACCGAAGGCCGAGAGCTGAAGTCACAGCCGGACGACGAGCTGAACGAGTTGACCGCGCTCTACGAGGCAAGAGGGCTCTCCGCGCAGACCGCGCGGCAGGCCGCCGTGGAGCTCACCGCTTACGATCCTCTCGCCGCCCACGCGGAGATCGAGCTGCGTATTGACCCGAAACAGCTGACAAATCCGTGGCTGGCAGCGATGTCGTCCGCGGTGTCATTCACCATCGGCGCACTACTGCCGCTCGTCGCTATTCTTCTTCCGCCCGCGTCTACGCGCATCGGGGTCACCGTTGCCGTGGTGCTTCTCGCGCTGGCGATGACCGGCTGGGTGGCCGCCCGCCTCGGTGGCGCAAAGCCTTTACGCCCAATCCTGCGGGTGACCGTGGGTGGCGCTTTGGCCATGGCGATCACCTTCGCGATCGGCCATCTCGTCGGCGTGACGATCGGATGACCGCCAACCGGGGCGAGCACGGTAGGAGACCGTCCTGATCGTTCCGTGTTGCGCTCTGACGCTTTGTGCGCACAACGACGAGGGTCCGCATGTGGGGTGTGACCCACATGCGGACCCTCGTGTCTCGGGTTGGCTGTCATCGCCAGCCCGGTGCAACTACGCGGCATGGAGAGCCATGCACGGCTTGGCGGCGCACGCCTTGGAGAGAGCGTGCCCTGCGGCGAGAGAACGCACACGCGACGTCGGTTGCGTGATCCGCTGGATCGGAGCCGCGTTGGCCGCGATCGCTGCCAGCATCTCGGTGTAGTTCCAGCCGATCTCGCCGCCCGACATGGCTGACAGGTTGATCATCTGCTCCCGGCCAGGCCGGCCCGGTCCCGTCATGCTGGGCTTCATGTTGATGTCGATGGCCTTGATGACACCGTTGGCGTCTGCCCGGCAATCGATGCGAATCGCTGCAGTGGCCTTCAGCAACTGCGCAACTCGAACAGCATGCCGGCCGAATTCGCGGAGCTGATCATCGTCGCCCGCCGGCTTGCTGTTGGACTGGATCGGCACCACTCCGCTGAACGGCATCACGCCGCCGTGATGGCCTGTCCGCTCGATCGCCGGAAGCGTCCAGTGGGTGGGTTCGTTGTGAATGCCGTCAGCCGTCTCATAGGTTCCCGGCGGCATCACTGTCACAGCGAGTTCTCTGCCGGCCAGGTACTCCTCGATGAGGAACTTGTTGCCGAACTTCGGTCCGACATGGGACTCGATGTGCTCTGCCGCTTCCGCAACGGACCCGACGACCTTGACACCGGCGCTGCCGCGGCCGCGGACGGGCTTCACGATGACTGGGAATGTCAGCCCGTTCTGCGAAACTGCCTTCTCGATTTGACCTTTCGCCGGTCCGTTCTCCACGTTGACGAGGGCTTGCACGGGCACCGGGACGCCGATCGCGCTGATGGCCGCCTGGCACACGTCCTTGTCTTCGAACTTCTCGACGACGTCTAGCGGTTGGCCGACGACATAGAGCCCGTCGTTGGAACCGAAGTTGGCCATCGGATGCTCATCGAACAAGCTGGTGTTGGCCCACAGAATTTCGGCTCCGTCGGCCACAGCCTGGGCGATTCCCTCGAGCGTGTCCGGGTAGGTCCAATCCGCGTCGACATCGGCACGCGGATCACTCGCGGGGGTCAGCACGTCACAGCCTGCCTGCGCCAGTGCGTTCGCAATGTCGGCGGATGAATCCCGGTACCCGAAAGGGTTCGAGGGCTTGACCGCTCCGTTCAAGGACGGGGGTGTCACCGCCTGGTGCAGAACCGCGATCGGCCTGCCGTACAGCGACGGCGCATTCTGGACTTCGGTCTTGATCTGATCGATTGTGGTGGTCATTTGAGTTCTCCTGTGTGCGTAAGTGTTTGGTGTTCTCGGTCTTGCTTGCGCATCCGAAATTACGGATCTGTGGTCCAGAAGGCTCGCTTGTGCTCACAAGCTTTGAAATGACGCGATTCTCAGGTTTTGCGCATTGTGCTCACCGGCCGCCAATGGCGCGTCAGTATCCGTGATCCAGCGTCGTCAATCTCGAATTGACTTGCTGTTGAGCGCTATTGAACGCGTCGCGGTCAGCTGTTCAGGGCAGGGAAGTGCGCGACGATATCTGCAATGTCCGCGCAGTTCTCCAGATCAAGGACCATGTCCGCGAGGGAGTTGATCACCGCAGGAGCGGCGCCGAGCCCCATCTCGAGGCAGCTCGTGAACTTGGTAATCGCCTCGTCGTCGGTCATGGGCTGCTCCGGGCTGCCCTCCATGAACTCGAGGAAGCGTTCGACGCGCTTACCGTCCTTGCAGAGGATGGTCACCCGGGTCGGGGCCATGGCACCCGCGTCGATCGCATCGTCGACCAGGACGCTCGTACGCGCGGCGAGAGCACTGACATTGGGATCGGAGATCTGGGGCCGCTGGAAGGTCGCCACATCGACCCTGCCGTGGATGAGCGCCGCCGCGAAGCAGTAGCCGGCGTTGAACTGGGCGTGGATCGTCGAGTCTCTGGCAACGTCGTAGGGCTCGCCGACGATCTTGTTGTTCACTTCACTCATGCCGATGACGACGCTCTGAATGTTCGCTGTTGTCAAGCCTTCTCGGTGCAGCTCTCGACCGATGGCGATCGCGTTATGAGTGCATCGGCAGCAGGGATACGGCTTCATGCTGTGCGTCATGATCTCCCACGTCTGGCCCAGATCCTGCAGGAGGGCGTCGGGCAGGACCTCGCCGCGCTCATAGAGTTGGAACAGCCCGGCTTCTCCCTCGAGGAAGCGCGTCGGCCCCGTGAGCCCCGCCTCGGCGAGGAAGGCCGCGGCCGTGCCGTTGCGCGAAGCGAACCCCGCTCCGAGGCGCTTCGCCAGCACGCCGTCGTTCAATGCTTGACGCGTGCCCGACGCCTGGTGATAGGCGAGCGCGACCGCGTCGGAGAACTTCCCAGCGCGCAGGTCGAGCACCCGCCCGGCCGCGGCCGCCGCACCGAGCGCGCCCATGACAGTCGTCGGGTGCCAGCCCTTGGCCATGCTGTTGGGTGCGGACAGCCCGAGGCGCGCCTGCAGCTCGACGCCGGTGGCGAGCGCCGCAATGAAGTCGCGCCCGCTCACGCTGCCCCGCGCCTCCGCCGCCGCCAAGGCCGCGGGCAGGATCGTGGCGTAGGCGTGCACACGGCCGGGATCGTGATTGTCGTCGAAGTCCAGCGCGTGCGCGGCTGCGCCGTTGGCGAGCGCGGCTGTCGGCGGCGCGACGCGTCCTTTGCCGATGAGCATCGTCGACGGGCCACCGCCCTCCCAGCCGAGAAGGAGGCGATTGACCTCCGGAATGCCGGGGGCGTCGGCGGCGGCGGCGATCACGCCAAGGGTGTCCAGCACGAAGAGCTTGATTCGCTCCACCACCGACGCGGGGAGGCTAGAGAAACTCCAGTTCTCGTAGGCGGCCATCACCTCGCGGCTGAACCCGTCGGCGGGCTTCGACGTAACGCTCATCGTGGTGGCTCCCTCGTGGCTCGGATCGGACTATATAGCGAATCAGTTGCGGGGCAGGGCAAATGCTGCGGCGGCCGCTGCCACACCGGCGAGGATGAGGACTGTCAATGCGACGCCGGTCCAACCCGCGTGGGCCAACGCGATACCACCGAACCAGCCGATGATGCTGGATCCGGCGTAGTAGAACAGGTTGTACAGCGATGAGGCCTGTGCCTTGCCGACGGTGGCTGCGCGGCCGGCCCATCCGGTGGCGATCGCGTGGGCGCCGAAGAACCCGACGGTGCCCACCACAAGTCCGATCAGTATCAGAAAAAGATTGCCGCACAGGGTGATCAGCACACCGGTGATCATGATTGCGATCGATGTCAGCAGAACGGCCTTGCGGCCGAACCGGGTGGCCATGGCCCCTGCGAGCGTCGACGCACAGGTGCCCGCCAGGTATGCGCAGAAGATCAGGCTGACCACCGTCACCGGCAGGTGATAGGGCGCGGCGGTCAGTCGGAATGCCAGGTAGTTGTAGATGGCCACAAACCCACCCATGAGCAGAAAGCCCTGAGCGAAAAGTATGAGCTGGCGAGGTGACCGCAGATTGGCGAGGAGGCGGTGGCTCAGAGTGCCCTCCGGGTTGACGCTCCGCCCGGTCGACGGCGCGAAACCCCGTGACTGCGGCGCGAGTTTGACGAAGGCCGCTGCCGCGGCGGCGCACAGTACCGCGACGGTGAACATGCCGACACGCCACGTTGAAACGTCGGTGACGGGACCGGCGACCACCCGGCCAAGCAGTCCGCCGATACTGGTCCCCGAGACGAACGTGCCCGCCCCGCGGGCGGCGTGCTCACAAGCGATCTCCTCGGTGAGGTATGCGATCGCGATGGCAGGCACCCCACCGAGCAGGAGTCCCTCCAACAGCCGTCCGGCGAGCAACAGATGAAAGCTCGGTGCCAACGGCGTGAGCAGACCCAGGACGCTTGACGTGATGACCGAGATGGTCATCGCCTTCACCCGTCCGATACGGTCGGCGATCACCGACCAGGGGACGACACCGACCGCCAGCCCGATCGTGCAGGCCGACACCATCAGCGCGGCACTGGCCGCGCCGACACCCAAGTTGGCCGAAATCTCGGGCAGTACCCCCTGCGGTGAGTAGAGCTGAGCGAAGGTGGCGATGCCCGCGCAGAACAACGCCGCCAGCAGACGGCGGTACGCGGAGGATCCTCGGCGGTAGCCGGCCCATGCGGGCCTGCGGCTGAGGGAGGTGGTTTCCATGCCGCCAAGTTATGTGGCCGGGAGTGGCGTGGCTCGCTTGTGCGCACAAGCCGCGCAATTAGCGATATCGCGGTTTTGCGCATTGTGCTCACTGCCGGACGCAGCCGCCACGCCCACTGCAATCCCGTCAATCCCGCTGAAAGGCAACCTGATCGAGCGGAGAAGGGTGACTATCCGAGGTCGGGCCCGTGGGCGGTGGCTTCGAATGTGAACTTGTGATCGCCGACGCCGATGACGTCTCCGTTGGCGAGGGTGGCGCTGGTGTGGATGCGCCCGTCCCGCACGTAGACCCCGTTGGCGGAGCGCAAGTCGGCGATCACGAAGCTGCTCCCGGTGTCGATGATGGCAGCGTGGTGGCGGCTGACCTTGCCGTCGGTGAGGACGATGTCGTTGTCGGGGCTGCGGCCGATTCGGGTGCTCATAGCGAGCGGGTGGACGCGTCCCTCGGAATCGCGCAACACTGGAGCGTCGGAATCGGTCTCGGTGTTCTCGCGGTGCGCGACGATGATCGTCTCATCGGCGTTCGCCTGGGCGGCCTTACCGGTGTTGAGTGGCTGTTGGTGCAGTACTTGCTCATAGAGACCGCGCAGCCTCGGACCAGGGCCGATGCCGAGATCCTCGGCCAGCGCGCGTCTCAATCGGTGGTAGGCATCGAGCGCGTCGGATTGGTGGTCGGCGAGGTAGTAGGCCGTGATCAGCTGCGCCCACAATGGCTCGCGGTAGGGATGGTCGGTGGTCAGCGCTTCGAGTTCATTGATCACCGAATGAGGCCTGCCACAGGCATTCTCGGCTTCTGCGCGGGCGATCTGTGTCACCAGTTTGTCCTCGGCCAGTGCCGCGGTGAATGCGTCGAAGACGATGAAGTCGCGCAGGTCGTCGAGCATGGGACCACGCCAGTGGGCAAGTGCAGCGGTGAAGTGGCTGCTGGCCTCCTCGAAGTGCGCATCGGAAGCGGCACGTACGCCCTTGGTTCGTTCTGTGATGAAGCGTCCGACGTCACAATCACTGTCGGGCACAGAGAGGCGATACCCCGGCGCTGCGCGGGTCAAGGTCTTGTGCGGATCGACCCCGGGCCCGGTTATCAGGCGACGCAGATTCGATACGTAGGTGTGCAGCGTGGAGGGCGCGCCACGGGGCGCGCCGTCGCCCCAGGCCGCATTGATCAGTTCATCCGTTCCCACTGTCCGATTGCGGTGCAGCACCAACATCGCGAGAACCGCGCGCTGCTTGGGCGTGCCCAGCGCCACGATGGTGTCGGCGACCCGCACCTCGCTTGGTCCCAGAATGCCGAACCAAACACCTTCCTGCGCCATCGCGCTGTCCAGCCTTTCACCTCGGCGGCAATGTGACCATTCTGCTATTAACAGATGCGTCAAACCGATACTCGGTTCTCTACGTGGCCACCGTCCTGCGGTCTTACGATCCAATTGGGCTTAGACACATGATTGAGGGTTATGAGCAGCGACCTGACAACAGGACGTAGCGCGGTCATCCCCATCACCGGGCAGTTGCGGGTGGGCGGGTTCGAGGATGCTGTAGAGATCGGACGCGGTGGTTTCGGGGTGGTGTACCGCTGTCGCCAGGTCGAGCTGGATCGGGTGGTGGCGGTAAAGATCCTCACCGTGGACATGGACGACAACCGTGTGCGGTTCGATCGTGAGCAGCGGGCGATGGCCAAGCTGACGGGGCACCCGAACATCGTGGCGGTGCTGCAAGTCGGACAAACCGACGACGGTCGTCCCTATCTGGTGATGCCGTTCTGCCAGCGGGGATGTATGCAAACCGAGATCAGTGCGGATGGCCGGTTGCCGCTGGCGGAGGCGCTGCGGGTTGGTGTGGCGATGGCGGCTGGGTTGGAATCGGCGCACCGCTTGGGAATCGTTCATCGCGACGTCAAACCGGCCAATGTGTTGTGGACCGACTACGGCGATCCGGCTCTGACCGATTTCGGTATCGCACACATGTCCGACGGGTTCACCACCGCGAGTGGCATGATCAGCGGCTCGCCGGCGTATATCGCTCCTGAGGTCATGGGTGGCAGTGCGCCTGATCGCGCATCCGACGTGTACGGGCTGGGCGCCACCCTCTTCGCCGCGTTGACGGGCCATGCCCCCTTCGAGCGGCGCAGCGGAGAATCGGTGATGGCACAGCTGTTGCGCATCACCACGGATCCGGTGCCAGATCTTCGTGAGCAGGACGTCCCGTCGGACGTCGCGCAGGTTGTCCAGCAGACCCTGTCCCGCAATCCTGCGAACAGACCCGCGATGGTCGAACTCGGTGAGGCGCTTCAGGATCTGCAGGCCGGACATGGCTTCGCGGTGGACGCGATGGCGCTGGCGGGCGGCAAGCGGACCGGCGAGATCGCGCATCGCCCCGCGCCCTCCGCATCGTCGGGCCGGCGCGAGGGGAACCTACCGGCGCCGCTGGCCGGATTCGTCGGGCGCGAGGCCGAACGCGCCGAGCTGGGGGCGCTGATCTCATCCTCACGACTGGTGACGGTGACCGGGGTCGGTGGTGTCGGAAAGACAACGCTGGCGCTGCAGGCTGCTCGCGAGCGGCTGACCGAGTTCCACGACGGGGTATGGCTCGTCGAAATCGGTGAGCTGCGTGACGGGTCGCTGTTGACGGGGCAGGTCGCGGGCGCGCTGGGGATCCACAATCAGGGCGTTAGGCCGTTGGGCGAGTTGCTGGTTGAGGTGCTCGCGCAACGCGAAACGCTGTTGGTGTTCGACAATTGCGAACACGTCATCGACGCTGCCGCCCTGCTCGTCGAAACTCTGCTGCAGGGTTGCCCGCGGCTTCGGATAGTGGCCACCAGCCGGGAGGTCCTTGGTGTCGGGGGAGAGGCGGTGCTGCCGCTGCGCCCGCTGAGCTACCCCGACGGAAACACTGTCGTGGGCCATCTCAGCCTCACCGAATACGACGCGGTGGCGTTGTTCGTCGAACGTGCGCGCACCGCTGCGCCGGGGTTCACACTGACTGCGCAGAACGCCGACGCCGTGGCGCGGATCTGCGCGCGGCTGGACGGGTTGCCGTTGGCGATCGAGTTGGCCGCGGCCCGACTGCGGGCGATGTCGGTCGAGCAGCTCGCAAAGCGGCTGTCTGATCGGTTCGGGTTGCTCACCCGGGGGAGGCGGGGGGCGCCGACGCGTCAACAGACATTGCGGCTGTGCATCGCGTGGAGCTTCGATCACTGCACTGCCGAGGAGCAGCGATTGTGGGCGCGGTTGTCGGTGTTCGCCGCCAGCTTCGAGCTCGAGGCGGCCCGCGATGTCTGCGCCGAGGACATGTCGGCCGACGAACTGCTCGATGAGCTCAGCGGGCTGGTGGACAAGTCGATCCTCATTCGCATCGAGGAGGACGCCGAGGTGCGGTTCCGACTGCTCCCGACCTTGCGGGAGTACGGCGAAGCCCACCTCAGCGGGGACGAGTACCAGCGGCTGCAGCGGCGTCACCTTGATTGGTATCGGCGACTGGTCAACGCCGCGAGGTCGGAATTCTTCACCCAGCACCAGATCCCGTGGATCAACCGCCTGCGCAGAGAAATGGCCAACCTTCAAGAAGCGCTGCAGTTCGGCCTGACCGACTCTCCGTCAGTCGTGCTGGAGATGACGACCATGCTGCGCTACGTCTGGGCGGCCACCGGGATGATTCAGGAAGGGCGCCGGTGGCTGGAGCAGGCACTGAGCGCCGCTACCGAGCCGACATCGATGCGCGTCCATGGGCTCATCGCCCTCGGCACGCTCGGCCTCAGACAGACTGATTGGGCGATGGTGACAGCATGTGTGGCCGAGGCCCGCGAGCTCCTCGAAGCGATGCCCGACCCGGTAGCCCAGGGTTATATCGACTACACCGAAGGCTTCGGCGCCCTGCTGCGCGGTGAGTTGGAACTGGCCCCGGCGTGGGCCGAGCGAGCGTTGGCCGCCACCGACGATTTCGAAGTCCAGATCATGGCGATGACTCTGATGACGTTGCGGTTCTCCATCACCGGTGACGCGGCACAGGCACTGCAGTACGCGGAGCAGGGGCTGGCGTTGGCTGAACCGCGCCGCGAAACGCTGATGCGGCACTACATGTTGGCTGCCGTCGGAGGTAGCCGCCTCGCTCTGCGCGACGTAGAGGGTGCTGAGCGCGTGATGCGCGACGGGTTGCAGCGTTCCCGGGCGATCCACGATCCGTGGACCGGAGCCCAGTTCTTGGAGATGTTGGCCTGGGCGGCGGCGGCTAACAACGATCCGCGGCGTGCCGCGGTCCTGCTGAGTGCTTCGGCCGCGATCAGCCGCGCCAGTGGCGCCACCTCGACAACCGTTGCTTTCGCCGGCGCGTTCCACCACAGGTGCGAACGGTATGCCCGCGAACAACTTTCGGCGATCGAATACGAGACCGCATCGATCGAGGGCAACGCACTCAGCTTCAACGAGGCAGCGGCCTACGCGCTCGATGAGTATCACTAGACGCCAGTCGGGCTGCCGCTGAGGCGGCAGCCCGACATGTCTTCGTCGAATCGAGGCGGCTTTCACCGACTCCGTCAGACGCCGGCCCGCGCCATTCGGGAGTTCGGTCGAAGGTAGGCGAACCAGGTGAGCGCCAACAAGACGACGAAGAAGCCCGTGTAGAACCACAGTGCCGGCTCGATGCTGCCGTACTGCGATTTCGCCCATGCGTAGGCCAGCGGAACCACGAAGCCGCCGAACGCGCCGATCGCAGAGATGAAGCCAAGCGCCCCGGCCGCCTGACGGCGCATCAGCACCATGGTGTGTGGGTCACCGCCGGCGTCCTCTCCCTTGACCCGGAAGATCTTGGAAATCATCCGGTAGGTCGAGCCGTTACCCATGCCGGTGGCGACGAACAGAAACAGGAAGCTGGCGAAGAAGCCCGGCAGGTTTGCCGCTTGCACCGACCACAGCACCGCGGCCGCACCAAGGGCCAGCATCGCAAAGCTCGCCGCGGTGACGCGCGCTCCGCCAAACCGATCCGAGAGCCAGCCGCCGAACGGCCGTGCCAGCGACCCGATGCCGGCGCCCAGGAATGCCCACGTCAACGCCAGGTCTCCGCTGTCGAACACCGTCTTGAGCAGCGTCGGGAACGCTGCGGAATACCCGATGAACGAGCCGAAGGTGCCTATGTAGAGAAGCGAGAGGATCCAGGTGTCGGAGTGGCGCAGCGATTGCCACACCGGCGCCACGTCGGCCTTGGCCTCGCTCAGGTTGTTCATGCCCAGGTACGCGCAGACGGCAGCGGCAACGGCCAGCGGCACATAGAGCAGCCCGGCCATCGACAACACGACGCCGCCGCCGAGCGTGATCACAATCGGAACGATCTTCTGCACCACCGCCACGCCGATGTTTCCGCCGGCCGCGTTGAGGCCGAGCGCCCAGCCCTTCTCCTTCTCCGGATAGAAGAACGAGATGTTTGCCATCGACGACGCGAAGTTGCCGCCACCGAATCCGGCCGTGGCGGCGATCAACAGCAGCACGCCGAACGGAAGGTCCGGCTGGGTGACCGCCCACGCCAGCCCAAGGCAGGGAATCACCAGCAGAAGCGCCGAGACCACGCTCCAGTTGCGTCCGCCGAAGATCGGAACCGCGAAGGTGTAGGGGAGTCGGAGAAGCGCACCCACCCCGCTGGGCACGGCCACCAGCCACAATGCCTGGCTGGGGCTGAGCGCGAAGCCGGACGCAGCCGCAGTGCCGTCGGGCCCGGCCATCATCTGGACGACCACGATGCTCCACAAGAGCCACGCCGAGAACCCGATGTGCTCGGCAAAGATCGACCAGATCAAATTGCGGCGGGCGATCGGCTTGCCGACCGTGTTCCAGAACTGCGGGTCCTCCGGTCGCCAATCATCGATCCAACTTTCGCCGCGACTCGATGGCTCGGGTCGTGAAGGCGCGAGTAGCGGGGTGGCTGTCATGGTCATGTCGGGACTCCGTTCAGTACGTGCTGATCGCCAATGGCCGGACGATCAATTTCTGCTGTGCACGCACGCCACATCGGTGGGCGCGTTGAACGACACGATTTCGCACCGGTCTCAACAACTTCTCAACAAACTTTCCTCGGACGTCAATTACCGGCGCCGGGAACATAAGCCGTGTTAGCGTCCCCGCTGTGGAGCCCACGATGAACGTGCCCACCCGGAGAAAAGTGCTCATCGTCGACGATGAGCCCGACATCCACGCCATCACCCGGTTGACCCTGCGCGATCTCGTTCACGGCGAGGAGCAAGTCGAATTCGTCAGCGCCATGTCGGGACGAGAGTGCGTCGAACGCCTACGCGAGCAGCCCGACATCGCCGTGGTGTTGCTCGATGTGGTCATGGAATCCGAGCACGCGGGCCTCGATGCGATCGGCGTGATTCGCGAGCAGCTCGGCAACCGGTTCGTACGAATCTTGTTGCGTACCGGGCAGCCGGGCGCAGCGCCGGAGCGCGAGACCATCGAGCGCTACGACATCGACGGTTACCTGCCCAAGGGCGAGGAGTCGGCCAACCGCGTGTTCGTGGCGGTGCGGACGGCGCTTCGGGCCTGGGATCAGCTGGTCGAGCTCGACCACCGCCGCCGTCAACTCGAGATCGTCCACGAATGTGCGCTGTCGCTGCACGCCTTCGATGCGGTCGACGACCTGTGCAGCAGGATCCTCGACGCGGCCGTCGCCATTTGCCCTGCGCCGCTGGCGGTCTTACATCTGGAGACCGTGTCGAGCGGCGACGAATCCCGAGCATTGACCAGCCACGTGTCGACTCAGGATGACCCGTCGGCGGTCGACGCCAAGGTGGAGGAGGTGTCCCGATCGTTGCGCGAAGGCCTCAATCAGGAGGGACCGGTGGCGGGTGGATACATATGGCCCATCGCGCTCGACCGCCAGCTCGGCGACGGATGGCTTTATGTCCAAGTCGCCGACCCGGATCAGTTGACGCGCACCAACCTCTCGTTGTTGGTCGCCCACGCGCGCAACGCCCTGTACGCCAGCGTCGCGCAGGCGATGCTGGCCGGGCGCGAGGGCCCGTTGTTCACCTCCATCGCAGTGTGAACCGATGACAGTTCGCACCATCCCGCACGCCGGCGTGCTCGAGGATCTCGATACGTTGCCAGCTTATCTGGCGGTGGATCATGGCGCGGCTCATCCGACGACTGGGCGCTACTCGTGCGCGTTCTGTGGCGTCGGAGACAGCGGTTTGGTCGCCTCCGAGGATGCGTCCGAGGCGGGCTGGGACACTCTCGGGTCCGGCGCGGTCAAGGTCGAGCTGTCCAGGCGTGGTGTCAGCGAGGAGTTCGACGGCACGCTCAGTGAGGACGGGATGGTCGTGATCGCGACCAGCGAGCCGTTGGTCGCGGCGGGCGGGGTGCTGTCTGTCTCGATGGTCGGTGAAACCGGTTCCGGGTCTTCCCCGCGCGCGGTCGTCTTGCGCGACGCGGGTCCGGTCGCGTCCGAGTCGGGCGCGATGACCGGGCAGCGGTTCGTTCGGTACCGGCGCGGCGGTGGGATCACCGAGAGTCGGATGGAGCAGGTGGGGCCGACGCGCGGCTGTGCCAAGCTGCTGTTGTCGACCGTCCGGCAGCGGCCGGCGTTTCCGATCCATGTGACGCCGAGTGTTCGCGATGGCGACGGCCGGCGGGCGATCTCCTATGAGGAGGCGATCGGCCGGCTGGCCGATCTGGTGCTCGAGCACCTCGGGTCCCGGGGGCGCACCTTGTTGTATGCCTGTGGCCAGGTCGACTACTTCACGATCTTCGCCGTCCAGGAGGTCCTCCGGCTGCTGGGCGTTCGGAACCTGACCGGCAATGCCGAGCATTGCCTCAATGCCGGCGCGGTGCACAACGAGACGCTCACCGGTCAGGAGGGGCCGTTCGTCACGATCGACCAGGGTCTACGCGGCGACGGTGAGCGCCTGTATCTGTTGAACGGCTGGAACGGCTATGTCACCCATCCGCCGGCATTTCAAGAGCTCCTGAGGCGGGAGGATCTCGACGCCTACCTTGTCGAGGTCCAGGTCACCGAGTCGGCGAAAGCGGTCGCCGAACGCCTGGGGCCCGATCGGGTCCTGTTGATACGGCCGCGCACGGATCCGATGTTGGCGATGGCGGTAATCCGCGAAATCCTGGTCGAGCACACCGATGCGATCGACCATCGATTCCTCGATCGCTTCGCCGATCGGCAGTCGTTCGAGAGTCTGCGTGCCCGAGCGATCGCGCCGGAGTTCGCCGCGGATCTTGTGGCGTCGCGGATCGCGGCCGGACCCGAATACGTCGACCGTCTGGCTACCGCGATCCGGCGGATCGCGCGGACGATCGCGCGTGCGGGCGTGGCACCGGTGAACATCCCGTCGGTCGGGTTGTCGCAGACGAGCGGGATTGTCGCGCACTGCCTCTGGGGTTGTGCGATGGCGTTGGTCGGCAAATACGGGCTGCGCGGCGACGGTTCGCTGGCCGGGGGCACCCTACGGCTGCCGGGCCAGATCAACGCCCAGTCCGAGGTTCAAGGCCTCTCCCGCAATGTGTTCATGGGCCGGATCCGGATGGACGGCCACGTCGATGCCGCCCGTCGCATGGGGCTGGATGACGACGCCTACGAGCGTGTACTGAACGACGAGCCTCGCGCCGCTCTGGACTACGCCGAACCAGCCGACATGCCCGAGCTCTTCCTGTTCTTCGGCACGCAATTCGAAGCCAACATGATGCAGCGGCGGCGCTGGCTGGACAAGCTCACCGGGCCCGGCGTGCGTTTCGTTGTCGTCGACCCCATCCCCGATCCGTTCGCCGAACAGCACGCCGAGCTGATCATTCCCTCGCCTCCGCACCCGGCGACCACCAAGCTGTACCAGAACGGGGAATGGCGTCTGTCGCTTGGGGTTCCGCAGAAACGGGCGGCGCAGGAGACCCGCTCGGATGCGACCATCCTCTACGACCTGATGGCCGAGATCACGAACCGCGTCGAGCGTGACGACGCGGTTGCCGAAGCCCATCCGGTGCTCGCTCGCCATGCCACTACCGGCTGGCTTCGCGGCCGGTTCAGCGATCCCGGGCTACCGCGCGTGGACGGCGAGGTCAGCCGCGCACACCTATGGGACCGCATCCAGGCCTACATGGGTGGCGGGTCGGGGCCGCTGTATTGCCGCCCAGAGCACGCCGACGGCACACCGATCGCCTGGCACGAGCTGTTGGCCGGGTCGGTCGTCTACGGCGGCGTTGGCACCACCCGCTTCCGCCTCGACTATGACAGCGAAGACGCCCAGCCGTTCGGCGACGTGTACCGCCGTCCGACGAGGTTCAAGTTCTTCACCCCGACCGAGGAGGACCTGCACTTCCCGGAAGGCGTGATCCTCAACAGCGGCCGTTCGTCGTTGTCGGACGATCGCGCCGCGGTGCAATTCGCCACCAACACCTTCAATTCCGGCAAGGCCACGCCGCTCGCCGGGATGCCCGACGACGCTCCGCTCTTCGTGTCAACGGCGCTGGCTAGAACCCACGGACTGCGTACCGGCGACCAAGCGAGGGTCATCAGCAGAGAGACCGGCGAGGAAATCGTTGTCCCGGTCGTGGTCAGCGACCGGGTCAAAGGCGACACCACCTACATGAGCTTTCACAAGTCGCGCGCTCAACTCGAGTCCGGCGTCTACGTCAACGATGTCACCGAATCGAGTGGTCGGTGTCGGTATTCGAGCCAGACCACCGTCAAGGCCACCGAGGTCGTTCTGGAGCGCGTAGCTCCGCTGCGGCTTGACCCGTCGACGTTGGATCCGACCGAGGAACTGCCGCTGTGGACCGGGCAGCAGACCCCGCTGCATGTCACGGATGTGCTGCGCGAGACCCACGACGTGGTGACGTTCCGCTTCCAGGGCGACCCGATGTGTCGGTTCGTGTACCAACCGGGGCAGTTCCTGTCGTTGGTGCTCGACATCGACGGCAAGAAAGTCGTGCGCTCGTATTCCATCTCGTCGACGCCGACGCGGCCCTACGTCCTGGAGATCACCGTGAAGCGGGTCCCGGGCGGGTTGGTCAGCAACTGGCTGATCGACAACCTCAAACCCGGCGACCGCATCGAGGCCTCGGGGCCGCGCGGCAACTTCTGTCTGCGCCCCGGCCAGATTCCCCGCAAGCTCCTGTTCCTCGGCGCGGGAAGCGGTGTGACGCCGCTGATGTCGATGGCGCGGTGGCTGTGCGATGTGTCCGCCGATGTCGACGTGGTGTTCCTCAACTCGGTGCTGACCTCGCGCGACATCATCTTCGTCTCCGAGATGGAACTCTTGAGCTCCCGTTACCGGATGTTCTCGCCGGTGGTCATGACCACCACCCGCGAGTACTCGGGCACCACCATGACTGGGCGAATCAGCAGGGCGATGATCGATGCGATGGCCCCGGATCTCCATGAGCGCCAGGTGTACATGTGTGGCCCTCCGGGCTTCATGGATGCCGCGCGCGCCATCCTCACCGACATGGAGTTCGACCTCAGGAACCTGCACGCCGAGAGCTTCGGCGGTGTACGCACCTCGGTCGCCGACAAACCGGCTCCCATCGGTTCTCACGCCCAGGACGTCGAGGATGGCCTCGCGGTCGGCGCACTCGGCGTTTCCTTCGTGCGCTCGGGCAAGGCCCAGCGCACCGACGGGCGTGCCACCCTGCTCGACATCGCCGAAGCCTGCGACGTCAACCTCGACTACGCCTGCCGCGTCGGCAGTTGCGGGGCCTGTCGCACGCGCCTCCTCGACGGGGAGGTGACCTGCGAGGACGACGGCGCCCTCACCCCCGAGGAGCGCAGCCAGGGATACGTGCTCACCTGTGTGGCCCGGCCACGCACCGACTGCACCCTCGACGCGTGAGCGAGACGTGAACGATCTCGTCGACATCTTGCGACGCCATCGACGCCATCTTGTCGCCGAAGTCACGGCGCAGATCACCGCCATTGCGGTCCCCGCGCCGGAGTTCGGCGAAGCGAAGCTGCGCGCCAACCTCGAGCTCTGGTTCGACGATCTGATCGAGCTCATCGATTCGGGCACCTCGGATGCGATGCACGACCGCGTGGAAGGCATCACCAGCCGCAGCATTCGTCCGTTCTCGCAGGACTCATTCCGCGCGAGCTACCTCATCAGGCCCGCCTTGCAGAAAGTACTGGAGAACGAGGGTGCCGACTTCGCTCAGATCGAGCCCGTTCTGACACGGATGATGATCGCTGCGGGTGAGGCGTATTCGGCGGCCTACCAGGCTCGGCTGCTCGCACTGCAAGAGCAGCGGCTATCGCGCGAGGCCGAAGCGGATCGGCTGCGTGCGGTGTCGCACCTGGTGATGGGTGTGGCCCATGAGCTCAACACGCCCCTCGAGGTCATCAGCCAGGCGGCTGAACTGATGGCGCACGACGGGAACAACGACCTTCGCGACGCGGCGATGCTTATTCGTACCAATGCTTCCCGCGCCAGCCGCCTGATACGTCAGTTTCGCGGCCTTTCGGTCGGTGAAACCCCAGACGCGATCCAGCCGGTCGACGTTGTGCGCGCGGTCAACGACGCGATCGCTTTGTATCGCACGAGCGCCCTGGAGCCGAAGCTCGACGTGAATGTTGTCGACCAGCTCGGGCATGCCGGGGGCGATAAGCAGTGGCAGGGCTATCCGTTGTACTTCACGCACGTGCTCGCGAACCTCTTGTCCAACGCCGAGCATCACGCTTACCGCGACGCCGGCGGCCCCGTGGACATCGTGATTGCGCGCCGCGGCGACCGCCTGAACGTCACGGTCGCCGATCGCGGAGTCGGGATTGCGAAGAATGACCTCGACAACGTCTTGCACCCCTTCTTCACCACCGGGCGCAGTCGGGGCCGGACCGGACTGGGGATGGCAGTGGTCTACAACCTGGTGACTGCCGGGATGCACGGCACACTTCGCGTCGACTCCGAGGTGGGAGAGGGGACTCGTGTGCATCTCGACCTGCCTTGGCGCGACCCGCACGGCGCTACGTGATCTCGCTCGCTCGGAGTCTTGTAGCCGCATTGCAGAGAACCGTTTCTTTTGCGGGCGCGGCTGGCACATGCGCTCCTTGACCAGGCACTGAAACATTTTTCGGCCGCGGGCATCAGGGCGGTGGCGGCTCACCCGGCGGCGGCGGTGGCGGGGGGCCCAGCAACGGCACGGTGATCGGAGGTAGGCCCGGTATCTCCACGACCGTCGTGCCGGCCTCCGGAGGAGGACCTCCATCCGGTCGATCAATCGGCGGCGCCTCGACCGGACGTGGTGGAGGCGCGGGCGATATCCCGTTGCTGATATTGATGGTGATGACCGACCCGGGGAAGGTTTGACCGCTCGGGTTGGTCCCGACCACCGTGCCATAAGACGCGTAACTGTTCACCGACGGCGTCTGGTCGGCGACCTGAAAACCCGCGTCTTTGAGACGCTGACGCGCCTCATCCACCTTGAGTCCTGACACACTCGGGACGCTGCCGCCCGGTGCGCCGTCGACATAGAGCGGATCGGTCGGCGGCAGGTGCACTTCGCCGAAATCGTTCGCTATCGGCTTCATCGCCTCGAACCATGTACGGGCGGGCTCATTGCCGCCGTACAGGTCGCCGCTGCCGCACGCGCGCAACGGGAATGAACAGATGCCGGACGGACTGCTGGAGTCGGCGAAGATGTAGTTCGCTGCTGCGTACTGATTGGTGAAGCCGACGAAACCAGACGATCGATGCGATTCGGTGGTCCCGGTCTTTCCCGACATCGGCAGGGTCCAACCTGCCGAACTGGCCGCGCCCGCCGCCGTGCCTGGGCTGACATGGTCTTTGCCCAGCGCGTTCGCGAACGTGTTGGCAAGCCCCTCGGGGACTGCCTGGTCACACGGCTGACTGTCGAATGACACCTCATTGCCATGGCGGTCGAAAATCGTGTCGATCGGCGTGGGCGGGCACCACACGCCGCCGGAGGCCAGGGTTGCGGCAACGTTCGCCAGTTCGAGGGCGTTGAGCTGGTAAGGACCCAAAGTGAACGACCCGGTGTTCTGTCTCTTGATGTAGTCGGCCAGACTCTCGTTACTCGTCGGGTCGTAGGGACGCCCCGTCCCGGGAAGCGCGTAGGACCGAAGACCCAGACGCACCGCCATGTCGACCGCGCGCGGAACGCCGACCTGTTGGATCAACTTGGCGAAAGCAGTGTTCGGTGAGGTTGCCAGCGCATCGGTGACATTCATCGACCCGCGGTAGTTCCCGGCATTCTTCACACACCAGGTTTCTCTCGGACAGCCCGGAGTATCGCTGCTGCCCAGGCCCTTGGCCTGAAAGAATCCAGGCGCCTGCAACTGGGCATTGATACCCATGCCCATGTCGAGTGCCGCGGCTGTGGTGAAGATTTTGAAGATCGAACCGGCCCCATCGCCCACGAGCGAGAACGGCTGCTGTTGCACCGTCTCGTTGGCTTCCCCGTTGAGCCCGTACGTCCGGTTGCTGGCCATCGCCATAACGCGATGCGTGTCCTTGCCGGGCTTGATCACGTTCATCACGCTCGCGACACCGTCGAGGGTCGGGCTGGCGATCCCGTCGATCGCCGATTTTACCGAAGCTTGCACCTTGGGATCCAGCGTCGTCCGTATCAGATAGCCGCCGCGTGCGACTTGCTCCTTACTGATACCTGCTTGCGCGAGGTACTCCAGCACATAGTCACAGAAGTAACCGTTCTCGCGGGCGGCGATGCACCCACCTGCGAGTTGCTTCGGCTGGGGTAGCACTCCCAACGGCTCGGCTTTGGCGGCACGAAACTCATCGGATTGGGCAGGGAGATTCTCGATCATCGTGTCCAACACGAGATTTCGCCGCTGCAGCGCAGCCTCGGGATTGGTGTAAGGGTCGAGCGAACTCGTCGACCGCACCAGGCCGGCCAGCAGCGCGGCCTGGTGCCAGTCGAGCTGCGAGGCATCGATGCCGAAGTACGTCTGCGCGGCGTCCTGAATACCGAACGCGCCGTTGCCGAAATAGACCAAGTTGAGGTAACGGGTCAAGATCTCCGGTTTGGACAGCGTCTTGTCGATGGTCAGCGCCATCCGGATCTCGCGAAGCTTACGCGCCGGCGTCAATGCAACAGCTGCTCGCCTCTCGGCGTCAGTCTGGGCCGTCACCAGTAGCTGATAGTTCTTGACGTACTGCTGCTCGATGGTCGATCCGCCGCGGGTGTTCACGTTGCCCGACAGGTAACCGGACAGCCCCGTCAAGGTGCCTTGCCAGTCCACGCCATTGTGTTCGGTGAAGCGCTTGTCTTCGATCGAGACGATCGCGAGCTTCACGGTGTTTGCGATCTGCTCGGTAGCCACCTCGAAGCGCCGCTGAGAGTACAACCACGCGATCGGGTTCCCCGCGACGTCGACCATCGTCGAAACCTGCGGCACCTCACCCTGGAGGAGTTGCGCGGAGCCATCGGCAACGACGTCGGACGCGCGGTTGGACAACAGCCCGATGCCGCCGACGAACGGGAACATCAGCGCGGCCACCAGTACGCCGGCTAAGAGACAGCACCCCGCCAACTTCCGAACGACCCCCAGGACCGGTTGGAGCTCCGGCATCCCCCCAGACTAATGGTGAATTTGGGTCCACATGCTCACACCACGCCGAGTTTCGCCCGCGTCGACGAATGGCGTTACCGAGCCAAGCGCACCGGCCACGGTGTGTTCGCACTCTTGATGGGCCTACGAAGGCCTCTCGCTACGGACTCGGCGGCGCCTGGTCAGCCGAACCAGGCGTTCTGCATCTCCAGCGTTGTGCGGTCAAGTGACTGCAAAAGGTCAAGCTGCGGACCGGTTTTCGGCAGTTCGTAACGGAAGAAGTACCGCGCGGCTTGTCGTTTGCCATCATAGAAATCACCCTCGCGTCGGTGCGCGGCAACCACCTGCTCAAGCCACATCCACGCGACCACGATGTGTCCGAACGCCTCGAGATACGCCACGCTGTTGGCCAGGGCCGCCTCAATGTCGCCTGACTCGAACATCACGGCGGTCACCCCGGTCAGGTGCTGCCCCGCCGCATCGAGCGCAGCTGACAGTTCTGCCGGCTCGCCCCCGAGCTCGCCGGCCTCCGCCACCGTCCGGCCGATCGCTTCGCCCAGCGCCGCGAGCCCCGCACCGCCGCGCATGGTCACCTTGCGACCAAGCAGGTCAAGACTCTGGATGCCGTGTGTGCCCTCGTGGATGTGGTTGAGCCGGTTGTCGCGATAGTGCTGTTCGACGTCGTACTCGCGCGTGTAGCCGTAGCCGCCGTGAACCTGGATCGCGAGGTTGTTGGCCTCCAGGCACCACTGCGACGGCCAGCTCTTGCCCACCGGCGTGAGCATGTCCAGGAGCAGCGCGGCGTGGGCGCGTTCGTCGTCTGACTCCGCGCTGTGCTGAAGGTCGACCAGCTTGGCGCAGTACAACAGCAGCGCCATCCCACCCTCGACATACGCCTTCTGCGCCAACAACATTCGCTTCACGTCGGCATGCTCGATGATCGGCACCTGCGGGGCCGTCGGATCCTTGGCCGTCACCGGGCGGCCCTGCGGGCGTTCCCTGGCGTATCGAACCGACTTCAGGTAGCCGGTGTAGCCCAACGCCACCGCACCCATCCCGACACCCAGCCGGGCCTCGTTCATCATCGTGAACATGTAGGCGATCCCGCGGTGCTCTTCGCCGACAAGATAGCCGACCGCGCCGGGTTGCCCGCCGGGACTGAAGGTGCCGTCACCGAGACTGAGCACCGTGTTGGTGATGCCTCGCTGACCCATTTTGTGATTGAGGCCGGCTAGTGCCACGTCGTTGCGCTCCCCGATGGCGCCGTCGGCGTCGACGAGGTACTTGGGCACAACGAACAGCGAGATGCCCTTGGTGCCAGGAGGACCGCCGGGGATTTTCGCGAGTACGAGGTTGACGATGTTGTCGGTGAGCTCATGTTCGGCGCCGGAAATCCACATCTTGGAGCCGAACAGCCGGTACGTGCCGTCGTCCTGGGGTTCTGCTCGGGTGAGGATATCGGCCAGCGACGAGCCCGCCTGTGTCTCGGACAGCGCCATCGTGCCGGAGAACCGGCCGGTCAGCATCGGCTGTAGATAGGCCTCGACCAGCTGGGGCGAGCCGAACCGGGCCAGCAGGTTGGCGTTGGCCATGGTCAGCATCAGGTAGCCGGTCGTGCCGACGTTGGCTGCCGAGAACCATGCGAAGCCGGCCTGGGCCACGGTGACGGGCAACTGCGCACCGCCCAACCGTCGGTCCAGCGACATCGGGAGGAGATCTGCCTCCGCGAACGCGTCCCAGGCGTCCTTCACCTCGGGAATGATCGTGACCTTCTCGCCGTCGAAGGTGGGCTCGTTGGCGTCGCTCGTCTTGTTGTGCGGCGCGAAATACCTTTCGGCGAGTTGTTCACACAGATCGAGTACTGCGTCGAACGTCTCACGCGAGTGCTCGGCGAAGCGCTCACGCTTAGTCAACTCGTCGACCTGCAACCATTCGAACAGCAGAAAATCCAGGTCACGGCGCGAAAGCAACATCGACTTCATAGCCGTCCTCTGCTCAGTCCGGTCGGGGCGGGACCGCCCTCGCGGACATTGTCCCGCTACTGATCCTCCTCGACGCGTCTCAGTGCCTGCTGAAGCAAATCGACCAGCGCCTGCGGGCGATCGCTCGTCCGTGGAAACGCCAGCGGTCGTTTCAGATCGCACGGCTCCCTGTCCTGGTCCTTCATGTCGTACACCGATCCATCGGGTGTGACGACCGCGCCTGCCCCGATGTCCCAGCCGACGATCTTGTGCCGGAGCGATGCACGGTAGCGGTCTGCGGTCGGGGGTCCTTTCAGGACGAGAAAGGGCCTGCGCTGCGGCCGGATCTGCAATCGATGCATGCGGTCGATGAATCGGGAGAGAGCACGCTCCTGCTCGGCTACTTCGGCCCGCTGACGTTGAAGCGATTGCACTTCTTGAAGACGCAGCGCCGCAGCCTCCCGCAGCGCCTCCTCCCAAACGCCCATCGTCGCTTCCCATCCATGGTTACCGGCATGACCTCTTGTCGATTACCACCGCCGAAGCCGCCTGAATCGGATGGAGACGCAACTGTTCCTCGTCGTCAGCTCTTACCGAGTTGTTCCAGGGCTACGCGCAGCGAAGTACTGGGTATCTTGACGATCCCGCCATAGGGCTGATCCATCTCGAGCATCATGAAGATGGGTACTGCGAGCGCTCCGGCGGCGATCAACAAAGCCACGGCCATGCTGAAGTTGCGGGGCGCGAAGAGGCCGAAGCTCGCGAAGATGACCGCAAGCCACCCAACGACGACCATGAAAAATCCCCATGGGAACCGGCTGCCGATCTGCTCGACCGTCGTCCATCGTGACTCGGCGATCTCGTCGGTGATCTCCAAGGCATGTGACCGCAGCCACCGCTCTTGTTCCGTGTGTGGCGACAGGGCGAACAGATCGCGCTGTACGAGGTTGATGCCGGCCCCGCTGCCGAGAGCCGTGAGCGACACGGGGCTGTCTTCCTCCGGCCAGATCTGGCTTATTCGCTGGGCAAGCAGTTCCTTGAGCAGAACGCGAATCTGGGCGGTCTCGGATCCGTACTCGGCCAATGTTCGATCCAGCAAGATGAATTGCACGCCGGCAGCGCGCAATTCGCTCTCCTTTTCACCGAGGGAGGTCATGGAGTTGCCGGTGAGAAGGCCGAGCACTACTGCCGACAGCGTTGCCAGCATGCCCATCACAATCCGGATGGAGTCGCGAGAGTCGGTGCTCAAGTGCTGCTCGGGAAGCACTTTCCCGAGGACCATTCCAAGCAGCGCGCCGCCGAATATGATGGCGAAGACAGCAAGCCCGATCAGAACGTCTTTCATCCGCTTCTCCGACTTGCCGACGTCAATCCCACGGTCCACGGGTTCCTGGTTCGGCGAATATACATCGGGGCCTGTCTTGTGATGCAGTGAATGGTGTATGCGGAGATGACGCGATGTTACCCATGCATCAGATGCCAGGGTTCAGCCATTGTGCAGTGTTCACGAGTAATCACAGTTACATTTCACGTGCATGGCGGCCTCGGGAAGAACGCGCGAATTCACGTTTTGGCGCTGCCTCATGTCTGTTGCACTGGCAATCGTGGTCGGTCTTGGCTCGTGGAGCGCGTCTTCACGGTTCCTCGCTGACGCCGGTGCGGCTGACGGCTACCTTGATCAGCTCGCCGAAGCGGCCGACACCCCCCGATTGGTTTGGGCCGAGTGTGGAGGCGGATTCCAGTGTGCAACAGCGCAAGTACCGTTGGATTACAACCGGCCGCACGATGACCAGATCGGGCTGTCAGTACTCAAGCTGCCCGCATCGGACCCTTCGGCCCGAATCGGCACGCTGTTCATAAATTTCGGTGGTCCCGGTCAGTCCGGCGTGGGCCGGCTCCGAGATCGGGCCAGGTGGCCGTGGCTGTTCTCCGAGGAGTTGCGAGCGCGATTCGACCTGATCTCGTGGGATCAACGCGGGGTGGCGCGCAGTGCTGCGGTTCGCTGTTTTCCCGACGATGTCGAGCAGTGGCAGTTCCTGGTTCCTTACCCGCAACTGCCGATGACTGCTGCCCAGGAGCTCCCACTCTTTGCCTGGGCCAAGGATTTCGCCGACCGCTGCCGGCAGCACGCCGGTCCCATCGTCGACCATTCGTCGTCGGCCAACTCGGCACGCGACTTGGAGTTGTTGCGCCGGGCAGTCGGCGATACGGCATTGAGTTACCACGGCCTTTCGTACGGCTCGCAGCTCGGCGCTATCTACGCCAACCTCTTCCCGGGACGCGTACGTGCGATGGTGTTGGACGGATCGATGGATTTTCGAGGCAACGTCGACGGTCACGGGAACGAAGGAGCCACTGTTCCGCTCAACGACCGCCAAGACGTCGCGACCGGAACCGCCGCGGCCTTCGAGCAGTTCTTGCGCGACTGTGCGGCGGCCCGGCGGCGCTGCGCCTTCTCCGAGGGGGACTTGCCGGTCAAATGGGCGACCTTGGTCGACCGTTCGCGAACCACGCCCATTGATGTCTACGGGCACGGGTGGACCGTGCAGGAGATCGTCGTGGCGACACTGGCGAAGCCGACCACCTACCCGCAGTTGGCGGTTCTGTTGCAACAGCTCTTCGCCACAGGCACCGCAGCGCCAGAACTGATGGACGACATCACGGGCAGTGATCCGCCGCCAGCCATTGGCGACCCGGCGTACCTGGGGAATCGCGAAGAGGCCTACAACGCGATCCAGTGCGCTGACAGCGTCGTGCCCACCGACCTCGACTCCTACAGCAGGGCAGCGGTGTCGGCAAAGTGGAGGTCACCGGACTTCGGCCGTATCTCAGTCTTCGACGCCCTTCCCTGCGCTTTCTGGCAGGGCCGTGACGCGGATCGTTATACCGGCGTGTGGAACCGGCGCACCGCCGCACCACTTTTGGTCCTCAACACCCGAAATGACCCCGCCACTCCGCTCTCAGGCGCGTATGAAGGGGCAGCCGAGTTGTACGACGCCCGAGTGGTGGTGACCGAAGGTGCCGGGCACACGAGCATGTATGTCGCGAGCACCTGCACAGAGCGCGTCAAACGCGATTACCTGTTCTCCGGCGTACTGCCGCCCGCAGACACGGTGTGCAGAAGAGACCGATCGCCGTTCGAAGAGGCGCCAGGCTCATGAGGTCAGCCGGTGGCTGGATCGGCGAGGCCTTCGTCGCCGTCCTCCTCGGGCGTGGACAGCGTCATCAGGAGGTGGTCGACGGCCCCGCGTGTGCTGCTGTGGACATTCAGTAAGCCGGGCAGCTGGGCAGCGATTTCCTCGGCGACCGTGTGAAGTTTGGTGTTGAGCTCTTGTGAACGCCACCGCAACACATCGAACGCGGAATCGGCACGTACGTCATAGACCGCCATCAACATCCCTTTGGCCTGTTCGATGACCGCTCGGTGCGCCACGATCTCTTCCAGCTCTTCAGTGATGCCCTGTTGAACGGCGCCTTCGACGGACTCTGTCACGTCGATGTAGAACCCGCGGGTCGCCGCGACCTCGCCGTTTTCATCGTTGACGATCTCTCCGACGACCACGACGTTGCGCTCCTCGCCCGTTGTGGTCCGGATGCGGTGCCTGCTGCTGAACGGCGCAGAAGACCGCTTCAGCAGCGCCTTGACCTTCGCGATATCGTCGGGGTGCTTGTGGCGCAGGATCAACTCGGTCGTCGGCCGTACCTCGCCGGGCTGGTAACCGTGCATACGCGCGACCGTGCTCGACCACGTCCACGATTCGGTGTTGTAGTTGTATGCAAATCTGCCGACACGCGCAGGCTCGCCACCCAGGAGAGCCCTGTCCAGATCGTTTGGCGCGACGCCGTCGGTGCCGGTTTCCGCCTCCGGGGTGAACTCCTCTTTAGGCAACACAATTTTCTATTTACCACATGTGCCCGAGTTCGGATTCTGTGGACGATCTGTCAACAGGTCGGCCCCGGTCACCTGGAAAGCGGTGACCGGGGCCGGCGTCGTAACGTCAGGTGTGCTGCCTGGTCGAGGGGTAGTAGGCGTCGCAGGCGGCGTTGTTACACGCGCGAATGGTGATCGGTTCGACTGCTCCGTCTCCGAGGCCGATGGATATCTCGACGTCTCTGGCCGGCCCGCCACAGACGGGGCACCGAACCGCCGAATCGTTACCGGAACCCATTGATCAAGGCTGCGTCCATCCTCGATGCCGGTCCAGTGGTAGAGGGGTTTTCTTCGTTCGGTGGACGCAGATTGCTCGAATGTTTCGCTATTCAGCCCACGACGATCCGAACCGGGATGTCGGCCTGCCGGGGCATGCCGGTGATCGGATCGTATTCGGTGTCGGTGGCGACGAGTCTGCCGACGTTGCTGCCGTGGTCGCGATAGTCGCGGTCGCCGGTGGGAAATCCCCCGAAGGCGTGGTGCATCGAGATGACGTCGCCCCGCATACTGTCGTCGGCCTCGACCACGCAGGGGATGCGATCGTGGCGCGAAACCACCGTCGCCTCCGTTCCCGACTCGAGGCCCAGCGACGCCAGCGTGTCGGGATGCGCATAGGCGGGGTTGTAGGGCTTTCCGCGGTTCAGGGCGGACAGCGTGATGCCCGAGGAGTTCATGAAGTTCGGATGGCGGCGCGGGATCAGCCGCAGCGGGAACTCGGCGTCGCCCTGTTTGGGCCGGAACTCCTCGGCCAGGACCTCCGCCAACCCCGACAACAGGACCTGGTTGCCGACGTCCAGGCGTGCCGTGCAGTCGGGGTCGCGTTCCTCCACCACGACGTCGACATCGAAGATGTTGCCGTGCGGATGGCGGCGCACCTCGTCGAGCGGAATGCGCGACGTCGAGCACATCTGCTCGAACAGTTCCTCTGTCGTGAGCTCGGATTCACCGTTGAGCGCGATGACGATCGGGGCCGATTCCATGAATCGGCCCCCGCCGCTTCCGAAGAAGTTGACGAACCAAAGCTCCAGCTCCATCCGCTTGGCCAGGCCGAGGAAGAACTGCCACTCCTCGGTGAGGTCCGATCCTTCCGGGGGTGCGATCAGACGCGGTGCGTACTGGGCATACGGCGCAGGGATACCGGTGCCGCTGGTGAAATACTTGATCAGTTCGCTGCCGGCCGTCATCGCCGGCGTCTCCATCTGCATCAGCGGGGCGATCACATAATCGGCCATCCTCGACGTGCCCGACATCTCGGTGTCCAACGTCACCAACAGGTCCAGGCGCTTGAGGGCCTGCTCTGTTCTGCGCTGATCCGGCCATGCGGCCATCGGGTTCCCGCCGACGCAGATCAAGGCTCGCACTTGACCGTCGCCGGTGAGCAGGATCTCTTCTGCCAGCGCGGCGGTCGGCATTCCGGCCACCGTGTCGGTGAGACCGCGCACGCGGAGCTTCTCGCCGTAGCCCCAGCCCTGGTAGGGGGCATGCGGTTGAGCCTTGGCGGTGAAGGCGGGAAGCAAGGTGTTGGGACGCAATACCTTGTCACCGGCCCGTGCCCATCGTCCGCACACGGTCGTCAGACACAAGGACAGATACTCGACCAGGCTGCCGTGGCGCCCCATGTTGGGACCCGTTCCGGCATTCACCATTCCGCCCCGCGTGCCATGTGTCGCGAAAAGCCGTGCGGCGGCGACGATCTGCTGCACCGGCACATCGGCCCGTTCCGCGGCGTACTCCGGCGTGAATCCCGCGACCGCCGCGGTCAGCGTGCTGAAACCGTCGACGTTCTCGGTCAGGAAATCGGTGTCGCACAAACCTTCGCCGATGATCAGGTTGAGAAAGGCCGCCAGGATCGTGACGTCTTCGCCGGGCCGAGGCTGGAGGTGGATCGCAGCCCGCGCGGCGGTCTGAGTCCTTCTCGGATCCACCACGATCAACTGCATTCCACGCGCAACGGCCGCCTTCAGGTGCTGTGCGGGGTTCTGACCCGGGATGCCGATCGCCTTGGACACCACCGGGTTCGTGCCGGCCAGCAGCCAGGTGTCTGCGTCGTCGAAGCTCACGTCGCCGCCAAGCCAGTGCCCGTGAGCCGCCAGCGCGATCTGCTTGCCGGGCTGGTCGATTGTGTTGGCGGTGAAAAACATCGGCGACTCGATGGCGCGGATGAACGCGTTGGCCATCAGCGCCGACGCCGGATACGGCAGGCCGTTCGTGCCTAGATATACGGCCACTGAGCGCGGCCCGTGGTTGTCGATCAACGAGGACAGCGTCGCCGCGATCTCGTCCATCGCCTGCTCTGCCTCTATGGGAGCGAACGTGCCGTCGGCCTGACGCTTCCTGCTGCTCAGCAGGCGCTCCGGATTGTTGTGGATCGCGGGCAGCGCGCGCCCTTTCGCGCAGGTGTAGCCCTTGAACATCGGGTTGTCGGGATCACCGGTGACCTTGGTGAGCCTTCCGTCGGTGACCGTGGCGATCACGCCGCAATGCGCTGAACAGATCCGGCAGATCGCGGGATGAGTCGTCGTTTGCGGCACCTCAGGATGCTAAGCGGTCGCTCAGCATGTTGGGGCCGAAATGGTCAACCGGGTGCTACCACCGGCTGGACCTGATCACGGTTTGATCCAGCGCCATTGATTTGTAGACCAACGTTCGGCATCGGGAAATGCGTCTGCGACCGCGCCGACAACACCGGGCCACTGGTAGGTGTCGTAGTCATCGCCGGACAGCCAGCCGCCCGAGGCGACTTTGGGCAGCCATGCCGCGATGTCAGCGGAGACGCTCTCGTAGTCGTGGCGGGCATCGATGTGAACCCATGTCAGGGACGCGTCGCCGAAAAGTGACGAGGCAGCGACGGAGTCGCTGATCAACAGCTGCACGCGGTCTGCGAAACCGCACGCAATCACGTTGCGGTGCAACATACCTGCCATGGTCCCGCCACCGTGGTCCACAGCGCGGGCGTGAGCGTTGATGTCGCTTTGGCCTTCGGGTCCGCTGCCCCGACAGGTATCGACGCCGATGATGGTGGCCTCGCTGTTGGCGTCCGAAACGACTTCCGCCAACGAGCACAGGCTCTTTCCGAGGTAACACCCGACTTCGACGAACACGCCGTCTCCGAACGCAGCGACTGCCTCCTCCTGCGCATCGCGCCACTGAAACCAGCCCGGAATGTCGGCCCACCGCGTTACCGGGGCGTCAAAGCGGTTGTCGGCCAAACTACGGACCGCCCTTCCAGTGTTCGATGCGGTTGTGGTCCGGCGTGAAGCCGTGTTTGACACCCCAGAGGACGGCTTGGGTTCTGCTGCTGGCGCCGATTTTGCGGTAGATCGTGCGGATATAGGACTTCACGGTGTTCGGGCTCAGAAAGGTGAGCCGTGCGACGTCGGCGTTGCTCTTGCCTTGGGTGATGAGCGCCAGAATTTCGGCTTCGCGGTCGCTGAGCCCTTCTCCGCGCCCTGGCCAGTCCAGTCCGGGTGCACTGCGCGCTCGCGGCACGGCTGCGCTGATCACGGTCTCCCCGGCGTGCACGGCCTCCAGCGCGGCCACCAGTTCACGAGCGGGCAGGGTCTTGGACAGATAGCCGTGGGCGCCGCGCGATTGTGCGCTTTCGACGAGATCGGGGTGAAAGTTCCACGTGTACACCACGACTCGGCGCGCACGCGGGTTGGCGACCAAGTGTGCGATCTCTTCGTGGTCGGATTCCGGCTGGGCGAACGAGTCGTAGAGGACGATGTCGACGCTGTCTTTCACCGGCATGGTGGAGTCGAGTTCGGCGACCACGATGCGGTCGCGATACGGGTCGAGCATGTTCGCCACGCCCATGACGACGACGTCGTAGTCGTCGACGAGCGCCACGGTGATCGGCGCAGGGGAGTTACTGGGCATGGCGAGAAGAATACCTACTTAGGGGTGTATTGCCACCCCCTTTTGGGTGGTCGAATGACTCACGGTGATAAACGCTCGACCGACCGGTCGAATGCCCACCGCCTCGCAGAAAGGATCTCCCATGATCATTCTCGGCATCATCCTGCTGATAGCGGGGTTTCTGCTCAAGATCTCGATCCTGTGGACCATCGGCATCATCCTGGTGGTCGTCGGCGTCATCCTGGCGATCGTCGGTTCTACCGGACGGGCCGTCGGCGGGCGCCGCCACTGGTTCTGAGCCTTTGTGATGCCCCGCACCGCCGCGTGTACTACGCTCGGAGATCTCAGCGCCTCTGCTTGTCTGGTTCAGGAACAGCCGCGAGACACAGCGCCTCCCAAACCCATGCAGTGAACGTGAGGTTTCGATGTCGCCCTTTCCGACCCCTCAACACCATCCATCGTTGTTGTCTCTGGATACCGAGACGGCGCACGGCACAGTCGAGGTGATCCACGCGCGCGGCGCCATCGATCTCCTGACGGGACCGGAGCTCGAACGCTGTATCGAGGTCGCGCTGGGCAAAGCGCCCTCTGCGATCGTCGTCGATATGACCGACGTCGACTTCCTCGCCTCGTTCGGGATGTCGATTCTGCTGAGGACCAACGATCGGCTTACGCAGGACACCCCCTTGGTGGTCGTCGCCGACGGGCCGGCAACGAGCCGTCCGATGGAGATCCTCGGGCTGACAGATGTGCTGACCATTTGCGGCACTCTGCAGGCGGCGCTGGAAAGCCTTCATCCGTCGCCGTAGAACAACGAAAAAACTGGTAGGACGGATCACTCGCGTCCAGAGTTCCTTTGAGAGTGCCTTTGGTCATCGGGTGACTCAGATCCATCGCTGATGGATCGCGCATCTGCGCCCAGTCGGTGACGATCGTTCGCTTCCTGATCTTCCATGTACCGTCGCGCTTCTCGTACTTGTCGAGGTAGCGGCCGCCGATGAGCAGGTCGACGTCATGATCGCGACCGGCGAGCGTGTGAACCGCGATCGTGTAGATCTCGCCTTCGGCCGTGTCGCCCGCGATCATGAAGTTCACCGTCGTGATGTTGTGCTGCATCGTTCGGATGTAGGGGCGTGCGGCGGCGAGCTCCTCGAGGAACTCCTCAACTGTGCCCGTCGAGAATTCGCCGTGTGCGTCGACGGCGTCATGGTGATAGAGGTTTTTGAGGCTCTCGATGTCACCGCGGTCGACAGCTCGGCAGTAGGCGTGGACGAGTCTTCGCAACTGAAACTCGTCGATGATCTCCTGGTTGAGTTCGAGCCGGCTCATGCCGCCTGCAGCGTGATCTCTGAGATCTCCGTCCGACTCCGGCCGTCGGTGGTGCCCAACGTGTTGATCCACACCAGCACATTCGACGTCTTGGTCCCGTTGTGAACCTCTATGCGGTTGTGACCCCGCTGAAGTGGCGTGGTGCCGACCAACTCGGTGGTTTCGGCCAGCGTGGTCGGATTCTCGGTGGGCGACGAGCGGATCTGCACGTCGGTGCCCGTGCTGGACACGTCGATGGTGACGGCGCTCAGCGCGGTCGGCTCGGACAGGTGCAGCAGCAGACCCTCTCCCTCGATGAAGTTCGGGAAAGGGACCGGATCGGAGTAAGTGACGGTCGGCCACGAGGTCTCCGGGTTACCGTCGATGGCCAGTTCGGCTTTCTGCGGGTTGTCCGGAGCGGCGCCGGGGGAGAAGACGGTTGCACTCACCGGCTTGACAACCGGCCGTGGGCCATCCCAGGCGCCGAAGCCGTCGGTGAACCAAACGGCTGACGCCGCCACCAGCACGATCACACCGACGAGCGCAGCGAGCGCTGCCATCCGGCCTGTTCTGCGCTTGGTCGTCGTGCCCTTCGGCGAGTCGACGGTCGACGAGGACGAACGTCGCTTCGCAGGGCGCTGTGGTGAGAAGGTGGCGATCGTGTCAGCGTCGAGTGTCTGGCCGTCCCACATGCCGCTGACCTCAACTTCGTCACCGTCGGTGAGTTCTACGGCGGTGAGTTGAGTCTGGATCTCGACCGGTAACCGGGCAGGCAGGTTGTCGATCGGGTCATAGGGCGCCAGGTGAAACGACAGCGTCCCGTGTCGGCCTTCGCCATCGACGTGGCTTCGTCCCACGCCGTGCGCCGTGCCGCGGATCTCCACTCGTTCGAGGCGTTGGGTGGCAGGCCGGTCCGGCGAAGAACCCGATGACGGCGAAATGGTTTGCGGCAAAGGAGCTCCGGCGTCGCCACGCGTGCCCTGATGGGTGAGGGCATGGGCGAAGTCGAGGCATGTCGGATATCGCGCGTCGGCGTCCTTGGCAAGCGCGCGCGCAAGCACGGCGTCGAGGTGCGCGAGATCGGGTCGACGGTCTGAGATCCGTGGCGGTGGCGCGCCAAGGTGGTTGCTGATGACGACGGCGCGGTTCGAGTCGTGAAACGGCGGAGCGCCGGTGAGCAGGTGAAAAGTGGTCGCAGCCAACGCATATTGGTCGGCCCGGCCGTCGAGCGGCTTGCTCAGCAGCTGCTCGGGGGCCATGTAGTTGACGGTTCCCACCGCGACGTTGTCGTCGGTGAGGTTGCTGACGTCGTCGATGCGTCGAGCGATGCCGAAGTCGGTCAACAACACCCTGCGCCGACGACCGTCAGCGGCGGTCACGAGGATGTTCTCGGGCTTGACGTCACGATGGAGAAGTCGACGCTCGTGGCCGAAGTCGAGCGCGTCGGCCACCGCCGACACGATGTCGGCGACGTCCTGTTCCGGCATGCCGTCTCGATAGCGCTGTCGGATCAGTCGGCCTGCGTCTGTGCCGTCGACGTAGTCCATCGAGATCCACAGCCTGCCGTCGTACTCCCCGCGGTCGAGGACGCCGACGATGTGCGGATGCCGCAGCGTGGCGGCCAGTTCGGCTTCGCGGATGAACCTCGCCTGAAACTCCCCGTCCGTCGTGGAGGTCCTGGTCAGGATCTTCAGGGCGTCGTGACGAGGCAGTCGAGGATGCTGGACGAGGTAGACCTCGCCCATCCCGCCGGTGCCGAGCAGCCGCTCGATCACATACCCGGCGAATACCTCACCGCTGTTCAACGGCATGGCCGCAAGCCTACAAACCGGTTCTTCGGCTTACCTCGCGGATAGGAAACCCTCTCCCGCCGCCGCCCCAACCCGCGTCCCACCCGACCGGGAGCATCTACAGGAGAGAACATGACAACCACCAAGAAGAGCCGGGCCATCGTCGGCACCCTGCTGGCGTCGGCCGCGTCCGTCGTCGGAATGATCGGCGTGGCCGCACCGGCGCAGCAGCCGACCAGTACTACGCAGTGGCGCTCAGGGCGCGCTGACAAACTGTGTCGCCAACGGAGCAGGCCACTGTGGGGTCGTGGCTGTCGCGACCAATGAGTGCGCAGCGGCGGCTTCGAACAATTTCGGCGAAGAGGTCGGAGCCTCTGCGGCCACGCGGGGCGCCGCAGAGAGCGCTGCCCTTGGCAAGCTGCAGAACCAGACCCGCGCCAAGGTCATCGTATCGGGCTGCTCGAACGGCAACACCCCGCCGCCGCCCAACGAGCCGCCGCCCCGCCGCCTGCGCCGAAGCAGGGGCCGACCGTTTCGTTCAACAAGGTCCTCGGCGGTCTCGAGTCTCACATCACCGACCGCAGCGGTGACGTCGCAGTGCACCTATGCGACGGACGACTACAACCGCAGCTTCGGATTGCCTGCCAACTCGACCTACGACCTGAGGATCGTTCCGGCCGTTCCGCGCTTCAAGAACTGGACCGTCACGGTCAACTGCGACAACGGAACGAGCACGACGGCGACAACGTACTTCTGAGCCGCGCTTCACCCATCACCCGAAAAAGGGCCGCAGAGATGCGGCCCTTTTTTGCATGCCGCGCTGCGGCTTTCAGCTCAACTCGGCGGAAAGCGCCTTCCCGGCGTTGGTCAGCCGCGGCATGCCGGAGCCTTTCAGTATTTCGCGGTCCTCGTCGATCGGCATGGTGGCCATGATCGCCTTGCCGACGGCAGTGCATTGCGGCTCCACCGGCGGCCGACTTCGGTGAACATCCGCATGGCGTGGCGCGATTGTGCCTCTGCGACATAGACGATTTCGTCCCCGTCGAGCATTGCCGGGTTCGCCGACTCACCGAGCTCGTCGACCAGCCGTGCCAGATGCGGACGCGCCCACACGCTGAGCATCCGCGACGACGCGTCGCCGAGCCGGATCAGCCGAGGACCGAGAACGTATTGGCGCGACGACTCCTGACGAATGTAGCCGAGATCGACCAGCGTTCGCAGCAACCGGTGGATCGTGGGCAGGGGCAGGCCGGACTGGTTGGCGAGCTGTGACAGCGCGAGGGTGCCGCCCGCATCGGCCATGGTGTCGTCCTCTACGCGGGGCTCAGAATTTCCGCTATCCAGATATTATCTCCACGATACGAAAACTTCGGGCACAGCGAGGTGGTATCGATGACCGATTACAGCAACTCACTCGCCGCGGAAGGTCTGGGCTGCAAGGCTATTCGCGTCGTCGAGCCGCGCCGGTCGCAGGCGGCACTGCAACACGCGAAATATCTGCTGGCCGAATACAGGATCCCGGTCGTCGTCGAGGTGATTCTCGAACGCGTCACGAACGTGTCCATGGGCACCGAGATCGACAACGTGGTGGAGTTCGAGGAGCTGGCACCCGTGGGTGAGGACGCTCCGACTGCAGTCGTGATGCTGGCCTGACGACCGCGATGCCGACCGTCCTGATCGCCGCCGACAAGTTCAAGGGATCGCTCACCGCCGCGCAGGTGGCCGACGCCGTCGGCGAAGGCGTACGCCGGGTGCGGCCCGACGCGCAGGTCGAGTCGGTGCCCGTCGCCGACGGGGGAGACGGCACGGTCGCCGCCGCGTTGGCCGCCGGGTTCGAGCATGTGCCGGTGGTGGCGTCGGGTCCGACGGGTGAGCCGGTGCAGACCGGCTTCGCCCGGCGCGCCGACCTGGCGGTGGTGGAGATGGCCGACGCGGCAGGACTGGTCCGGCTGCCGGGCGGTGAACCGGCACCGCTCACCGCGTCGAGCCGCGGCCTCGGTGATGTTGTCGCAGCGGCCGTCGCCGCGGGCTGCCGCACCATCGTGCTCGGCATCGGTGGCTCGGCAAGCACCGACGGCGGTGCCGGGCTGCTCGCCGGGCTCGGTGCCCGGCTGCTCGACTCCGACGGGATGCAGGTGGCCGACGGCGGCGCCGCGCTCGCCTCGATCGCGGCCGTCGACCTCGCGCCACTGCACGAGCTGATGGACGGCATCGGTGTGGTGCTCGCCAGCGATGTGGACAACCCGCTGACGGGCCGCAACGGCGCGGCCGCCGTCTACGGGCCGCAGAAGGGCGCGACCGCCGAGCAGGTCCGCGAACTCAACGGTGCGCTAACGCATTTCGCCGATATCATCGCCGCGACGACCGGCGATGACCGTCGGAACCGGCCCGGCGCGGGTGCCGCGGGTGGAACGGGGTTCGCCGCTCTGGCGGTTCTCGGCGCCGAATTCCGGCCCGGCGTTGAACTGGTGTTGGAACTGGTCGACTTCGACGAGCGCCTCTCCCGTGCGGACCTGGTGGTGACCGGAGAAGGCGCTCTCGACGAACAGACGCTGCACGGCAAGGCGCCCGCGGGCGTCGCGGCCGCGGCGCGGGCGGCCGGCGTTCCTGTCGTCGCGGTGTGCGGCCGCAACCAGTTGAGCGCCGACTCGCTGCACCGGGCGGGCATCGCTGCGGCCTATGCGCTGACCGACATCGAGCCCGATGTGGCACGGTGCATCGCCGAGCCCGCGCCGCTGCTGGTGCGTCTCGGCGAATCGATAGCGACCGTCCATCTGTCGGGAGAAGGTAGACCGAAGCGCAACCGAGGACGAAGGTAAGAAGCAGGAGCGACACCGCCGTCGACGGACCCGATGATTTCGAGCCGAGTGAACGGCTCTACACGGCCCAGCCGCCGAAATCTGCATCAGGGTCGCTGCCGCCGCGAAATCACGACCCTGGTGTAGAACTCGACGAAGACTTGTAGCGCTCCGCTCGGCTGAGCAACTCGAGATCCGACTCGTCCAACGGAATATGATGCGACACATACACATCGACCACGGCGTTGAAGCGCCGCATCACCGCGCGGGGGCTGATGCCGAACCAGCTTCGGCAATCCGTCTCCGGCAGCTCGTCATCGACACCCCGCTCCACGACGAACGCGAGAATCCTGCGGTCATAGCAGTCCAGGTGCATCATCGTTTCCCACTCGTGTCCGTGCGAGGTCGCCAGTGCAGACATGGCGGTCAGCACTCGACGTAGTTCACGGGGACGTTCACGGCAAGCCCTCCGGTCGATGTTTCCTTGTACTTGGAATGCATGTCGGCGCCGGTCGTACGCATCGTCTCGATCACCTGGTCGAGGGTCACATGGTGCGCACCGTCACCGCGCAGCGCCATCCTGGCCGCGTTGATGGCCTTACCCGCGGAGATCGCGTTGCGCTCGATGCAGGGTATCTGTACCAGACCCCCGATCGGATCGCACGTGAGCCCGAGACTGTGCTCCATCGCGATCTCGGCGGCATTCTCCACCTGTTCCGGTGTGCCGCCGAGGATTTCGGCGAGACCGCCTGCCGCCATCGACGCGGCCGAGCCGACCTCTCCCTGGCAACCCACTTCCGCGCCGGAGATCGAGGCGCGCTCCTTGTAGAGCGAGCCGATGGCTCCCGCCGCCAGCAGGAAGTGGATCGCAGTGTTATCCGGGTCCCGCTTTCCGGCCCGCGTGTAGTGCATGGCGTAGTGGAGCACGGCGGGCACAATTCCCGCGGCGCCATTGGTGGGTGCCGTGACGATCCGCCCGCCGGACGCGTTCTCCTCGTTGACGGCCAATGCGACGAGATTCACCCAGTCCTCTGCGAACTCCGGTCGACGGTCCGCGTCCTCCTCGTTGAGGCGGTCATACCAATCCTTGGCCCTGCGGCGAACTCGCAGTGAACCGGGAAGAACCCCGTCGCGGCTGATGCCGCGCTTTTCGCATTCGACCATGACGTCGCGGATGTGCAGGAGGCGCTCGTAGATCTCGCCGGTCGGACGCGCCTCACGTTCGATCGCCAACATCAGCTCGCTGACGCTGCAGCCGTGATGGTTGCAGAGTTCGAGCATCTCTTTGGCAGAACCGAATGCCAGCGATCGGGCGTTCGTGCGACGCGCCGAGGACGCTTGGCTTTCGGCTTCGGTGACGACGAAGCCGCCTCCGATCGAGAAGTACGTCTCGCGGTGGAGTTCGAGACCGTCCACATCGAGCGCGGTGATCGTCATGCCGTTCGGATGAAACGGCAGGATCGTCAACGGGCGCAGCACCATATCCTGCTCGGCGAGCGCAATTTGACGTGACCCGCCGAACGCGATCGTGCCAGTGGCTCGCATCGCGCTGACGCGGCGCTCCACCTCGTCGGTCTGAATCTCTTCGGGTCGGTGGCCTTCGAGGCCGAGCAAGACTGCCGTGAACGTGCCGTGTCCGGCCCCGGTTGCCGCGAGGGAGCCGTAGAGATCCACGCGGACGTCGTGGACGTCGTCGAAGGCATCCATTGCGTGGAGGTCGTCGACAAAGCGGGCCGCGGCCCGCATCGGGCCCACGGTGTGCGAGCTCGACGGGCCGATCCCAACGGAGAAGAGATCGAACACGCTGATCGTCATCCGAGTTCATCTCCTTCCCGCATCTGTGCTTCGTGATCGCCATTTGATATATGAGTTATATCGTTAACCGTAGATCAGGCTGGTCATCGGGTCAAGAGAGCCATCCGGTGGCCGTCCCACCCTTGACTGGCGGCGGCAGGTGACATACATTACTACCTGTCTTGAAGTGTTAGTCCGGCTCACTGAAATGTTAGATCGCTTCGTTAGGTGCTTCCATGCAGCTCATTGATCCACTCCTGCAGCAGTTCCAGCTGAAGAACGTGCTCCTGCGCAACAGGGTCGTCAGCACATCGCACGAGCCGTCGTACACCGAGGACGGCATGCCCAAGCGGCGTTACCGCCTCTACCACGAGGAGAAGGCGAAGGGCGGAATCGGTCTGACGATGATGGGCGGGTCCGCCGTGGTGGCTCCCGACAGCCCAGCCGCCTTCGGCAACCTGCACGTCTACAAGGACGAAATCGTGCCGTGGCTTCGCGAGTTGGCCTACGGGGTGCATGAGAACGGTGCCGCGGTGATGTGCCAGATCACCCACCTCGGCAGGCGCACAAGCAACTACGACGGCGACTGGCTTCCGGTCATCGCACCGTCGGCGATCCGCGAGCCCGCACACCGCGCCTTCCCGAAGGTCGCCGAGGAATGGGACATGGACCGCATCGTGAAGGCCTACGCCGATGCGACAGCGCGGTGTCGCGAAGCCGGCCTGGACGGTATCGAGCTCGAGGCCTACACGCATCTGCTCGACTCCTTCTGGTCCCCGCTGACCAACCACCGCGAGGACGAATACGGTATGGGCAGCCTCGAGGATCGGCTTCGGTTCCCGCTGCGAGTCATTCGAGCCGTGCGTGAAGCCGCCGGACCGGACTTCGCCGTCGGTATCCGCATGTCGCTCGACGAGGACATCAAGGGCGGCCTGAAGTATGACGACGGTGTCGAAATCGCCAAGCGTGTCGTGGCTGAGGGCATCGACTTCATCTCCGTCATCAAGGGCTACATGGCGAGCGATGAGGCACTGTCGCGGGTGATCCCGCCGATGGGGACGCCGGTCGCGCCGCACCTCGAGTTCGCGGGCCGGGTCAAAGAGGCGCTGCAGATCCCGGTCATGCATGCCGCGCGCATCAACGACGTGGCGACCGCGCGGCACGCCATCCGCGACGGATTGATCGACCTGGTCGGTATGACCCGCGCGCACATCGCCGACCCGCACATCGTCGCGAAAATCCAAGCGGGCGAGGAGGATCGGATACGGCCGTGCGTCGGCGCGAGCTACTGCCTCGACGAGATCTACCAGGCCCGTGACGCCAAGTGCGTGCACAACGCGTCGACCGGACGCGAGGACCGGATGCCGCACAGCGTGCCCCGCGCGGCCGGGCCTGCGCGGAAGGCGGTCGTGATCGGTGGCGGCCCCGCGGGACTCGAGGCCGCCCGAGTGCTGGGCGAGCGTGGACACAACGTGGTCGTATTCGAGGCGGCCGACGCACCGGGCGGCCAGATCCGGCTCGCAGCGTCGGCGCCCCGGCGGCGCGACCTCATCAGCATCGTCGACTGGCGACTGGCCGAGTGCAAGCTGCTCGACGTTGATATCCGGACCAACGCCTACGCCGAGGCGGACGAAGTGCTCGCGGAGAACCCCGACATCGTCGTGGTGGCCACCGGGGGACTGCCCAACACCGAATTCCTCACCGAGGGTGCGCAGTTGGTGACCGATGCATGGGATGTGCTCTGTGGAGCGGTCCGCCCGCGCGGGAAAGTGTTGTTTTACGACGATAACGGCGGACACCCGGGAATGGACGCTGCCGAGGTGGTCGCGCGCAGCGGCGTCGAGCTCGAGTTCGTCACGCCGGAGCGCACATTGGCACCCGACGTCGGAGGCGTGAACTACCCCGGCTACTTCAAGGCCTTTGCCGAATTCGACGTTCGAGTGACGCTCAACGAGCGGCTGACAGGGGTGCGCCGTAAAGACGGTCACCTCGAAGTCGACCTGTACAACGAGTACGCACATGCCACCAGGCAGCGACTGGTGGATCAAGTCGTCGTCGAGCACGGCACCTTGCCGCAGGACGACCTGTACTTCGACCTGGTGCCCGGGTCGGTGAACCTGGGCGAGGTGGACCAGCAGGCCCTTCTCGATCTGCGCCCGCAGGACGTCGTCCGCAATGCCGAGGGCGGCTATCAGCTGTTCCGGATCGGCGACGCCGTGGCGAGCCGCAACATCCACGCCGCAATCTATGACGCCTTCCGGCTCTGCATCGTCCTGTAACCCTTCCCCACAACAAGGAGTACCTCCATGCCATTGCACGTTCGAGGCGTGATCGCCCGAGCCAAGGGCGCGCCCGTCGAAGTCGCGACGATCACGATCCCCGACCCCGGCCCGGGCGAGGTGGTGGTGGCTGTCCAGGCCTGCGGCGTTTGCCACACCGACCTGACGTACCGCGAGGGCGGCATCAACGACCAGTTTCCGTTCCTGCTCGGACATGAAGCCGCGGGCGTCGTGGAAGAGGTCGGCGAGGGCGTGGATTCGGTCGCCGTCGGCGACTTCGTGATCCTGAACTGGCGGGCGGTCTGCGGACAGTGCCGCGCCTGCAAGCGTGGACGTCCCCAGCACTGCTTCGACACCTTCAACGCCGACCAGAAGATGACTTTGGAGGATGGCACCGAGCTCACGCCTGCCCTCGGAATCGGGGCGTTCGCCGAGAAGACGCTCGTGCACGCCGGACAGTGCACCAAGGTCGACGCCAACGCGGACCCCGCCGTCGTCGGACTGCTCGGGTGTGGCGTGATGGCGGGCCTCGGTGCCGCGGTGAACACCGGCAATGTCTCACGCGGTGACTCGGTCGCCGTCATCGGCTGCGGCGGTGTCGGCGACGCAGCGATCATGGGAGCCAGGCTCGCGGGGGCGGGCACGATCATCGGCGTCGACCGCGACCCGCGCAAGCTGGAGTGGGCGCGCGAACTCGGCGCCACCCACACCGTCAACGCCACGGAGACCGACACCGTCGAGGCCGTACAGGAACTCACGGGAGGATTCGGCGCGGACGTCGTCATCGACGCCGTCGGACGACCCGAGACCTGGCGCCAGGCGTTCTATGCCCGCGACCTCGCGGGATCGGTTGTGCTGGTGGGTGTGCCGACACCCGAGATGACACTCGAGATGCCGCTCGTCGACTTCTTCTCCCGCGGCGGATCACTGAAGTCGTCGTGGTACGGCGACTGCCTGCCCGAGCGCGACTTCCCAACCCTCGTCGACCTGTATCAGCAGGGTCGGCTGCCACTGGATCGCTTCGTCTCCGAGCGGATCAAGCTCGACGAGGTCGAGGAGGCGTTCCACACCATGCACAAGGGCGAGGTGCTGCGGTCGGTGGTAGTGCTGTGAGCGGCAGCCTTCGCATCGACACGTCGAGACTGCACTGACGGCGGGACCTACTCGAACATTCCCGCCATGGCTGCATTCTCAACGCTGTGATGAGCTTTAGAACATCTTGCGGATGTCGTCCTCGAACTCACGCACATGCGCCTCGGCCAGCTTGCGCGCGCGGGCCCCGTTGCGGTCGAGGATCGCCTGCAGCACTTCGGTCTGACCGTGCACGTGGTGGTCGAGATCGGGCAGGCGCTCACGGGCCAGGTTCCACATCCGCAGCGATAGGTCGAGGCTCTGGGTGAGCGTGTCAAGCAGATAGGGATTGTGCGCCATCCGGTGTATCGAACGGTGCACCAGCACGTCGAGGTCGAGAAGCTTCGCGGGGTCGGTGCAGGCATTGATGTCGTCGAGGAGCGCCTGCAATTCCTGGCGTTCCTCGTATCGCGCTTCGGTGGCCGCGCGCTCGGCCGCGAGCCCTTCGAGACGTTCGCGCATGTCGCAGATCGCTTCGAGGTCATCGAGATCCAGGTCGGCGGCGTAGCTGCCGCTGCGCGGGTAGACGACGACCAATTTGCGAAACGCGAGCCGTTTGATCGCCTCGCGCACCGGGGTTCGGCCGACACCGAGCTCGGCGGCCAGCTGCTCCTCCTCGATGGGAGCGCCTGGGGCGATCTCGAGGGAGACGATCCTGTCGCGAATAGCCTCGTAAGCCTGATCGGACAGCAGCGGGCCTGGCATGTGGCGCCACCCCCTTGAAACGCAACGTGCGGCAGCTGAGATATCAGTTGGTGATGACGCTACATCAGTCCGGGCCCGCCGCGGGCTACCAGTCGACGCCGTATTGCTCGGCGGCGTCGATCAGCCAGTCGGCGAGATAGCGGGCGAACGATGACCGCACGATGATGCGGTAGTCGCTCCCGTTGTCGCTCAGTGGGATCAACACGACACCGGCCTGGCCGAGCACCGTCTGCGCGGCGGCGCCCGGTGCGAACACTGCCGGATGCAGGTCCAGCGAGCAACCTTTGGCGATCACGTCGCGCGCATGTTCGCCCCGCAGCCGAAGCGTGGTGCGCTGGGCGGAGACGTCGACTGCCGCGCCACCGTGCTCGGACATCGCCTCCCGCAGTGCCGCCTCGATGTCTTCACCGTCGCGGCGCTCCGAGGTGACCAGCCATTCCTGCGGGCCGAGCCAGATCACAGCGGATTCGCGGCCGGACACGATGGTGGACGGTGTCGTGGGCAGCGCGTCGACGGCGAGGACGTCGGCGACTGCTCTGCCGCCAGGTCCCGACGGATCAACCCAGAGGTCGACCATCGCGACGAACGGTTCATCGATGACGGTGGTGGACGCGGACAGCTCGGCGAAGCGAGACTGGTAGCCCTGCAGGGGACTACGGCGGGTAAGGGTGTCAGCCATCGCGGCGAGCTCCTTCCGGGTCGACGAGCACGGAACCGGTGACTTCGACGGGCACCAGGGTGCCGTCTACCGGGACGTGCAAGGTTTCTCCGATGCGGGCGTGGCCGCCCTTGACGAGCGCTAGCGCGAACGGCCGGCCCAGCTCGGCGCTTCGGTAGCTCGACGTGACGTGCCCGAGCATCGGCACCGGCGGCGGTGGCAACTGGTCGCCCTCGATGTACTCGATGATCTGCGCCCCTTCGGGCAACACCGTGTCCGCATCGGTGGGAAGCAGCCCGACGAACTGTTTGCGCAACGGATTCAGGTTCTCGCTGCGGGTGAACGACCGCTTACCGACGAAGTCGCGCTTCTTCTTCGACACTGCCCAGCTCATGCCGAGATCCTGCGGCGTGATCGTGCCGTCGGTGTCCTGCCCGATGATCGGGTAACCCTTCTCGGCGCGCAGGACGTGCATCGTCTCCGTGCCGTACGGCGTGATCCCGTGCCGCTCACCCGCGGCGATGAGGCGCTCCCACAACGCTGTTGCGTACCAACCCATGACGTTGACCTCGTAGGCCAGTTCACCGGAGAAGCTGACGCGGGCGATGCGGACATGCACGCCGTCGAGCGTGGTGTCCCGCCACGCCATGAACGGGAACGCCTCGTTGCTGACGTCGACATCACCGAACAATGCGCCGACGACGTCGCGCGACTTCGGGCCGACGACGGGGAAGGTGTGCCACTGCTCGGTGACCGACGTCAGCCGCACCCGCAGGTGCGGCCACTCGGTCTGCAGCCACTCCTCCATCCAGTCGAGGATCCGCGCCGCGCCGCCGGTGGTGGTGAACGCCATGTAGCGGGCGTCGGCCAACCGCATGACGGTGCCGTCGTCGATGACCATGCCGTCGACGCCGCACATGACGCCGTAGCGGACCATCCCGACCTTCAGCGTGCTCATCATGTTCGTGTAGAGCATGTCGAGGAACTGGCCCGCATCCGGCCCCTGCACGTCGATCTTGCCCAGCGTGGATCCGTCGAGGATGCCGACTCCGCTTCGCACAGCCGCACATTCGCGGAGGACGGCGCTTTCCATATCCTCACCCGGAAGCGGGTAGTAGCGGGGACGCTTCCACATGCCGACGTCCTCGAAAACCGCGCCGCGTTCGACGTGCCAATCATGCACCGCCGTTACCCGTTCGGGATCGAACATGTGGCCACGGGCGCGACCGGCCAGTGCGGCGAACGCCACCGGCGTGTACGGCGGACGGAACGTGGTGACGCCGAGGTCCTCCATCGGTACGCCGAGCAGATCGGACGTGATGCCAGAGGCGACCACACCGGACGTCTTGCCTTGATCGTGTGCGGTGCCGATCGTCGTGTAGCGCTTGATGTGTTCCATCGAGCGCATGCCTGCTCCTACCGCGCGGACCAGGTCGGCCACCGTTGCGTCGCGCTGGACGTCGACGAACTGGCGGGTCGCGGCCTTCGCGTCGGGCACGTACCACACGACCGCACCGGGGGCAGCTGCCGAAACCGGATCAGCTTCTCCGGCAATGGGGTTCGGCGGAGCGGAGAAGCCGAGTGCCTCGACCGCGGACGCTGCCGCCTCGCGGCCGCTGCGCAGGCATCCGGGTAGGTCGAACACGCCGTCGGCCGATCCGACGACGCTGATCGCGTCGAGCGACTCACCGGGAACGAAGGCGCCGAGCGTGTCGTCGTAGCGCAGCTTGCCGCGGGCCTGGCTGAAGAGGTGCACCGCCGGATTCCAGCCACCGCTGACGAGCAATACGTCGCACGGGATGGCGACGGGAGCGGCGTCCTCGCCGGGCCGGTCGACGATCGCGTGGGTGACGCGTGCGTCGCCGCGCGTGCCGGTAACCATCGACGCCGGGCGGATTGTGATGCCGCGTGCGGTGCATTCGTCGCGTAGTTCCTGCCTGACGCCGGGGCGCGCATCGACGACCGCGTTGATCGCGACGCCCGCGTCGTGCAGGTCGAACGCCGCCAGGTAGGCGCTGTCGTTGGTGGTGAAAACGACTCCGTGCTCGCCGACCCTCACGCCGTACCGGTGCAGGAACGTCCGCGCGCCATTGGCAAGCATGATGCCGGGCCGGTCGTTGTCGGCGAACACCACGGGTCGCTCGTGGGCGCCCGCGGCGACGACGATGTGCCGCGCCCGGATCCGCCACACTCGCTGCCTGCTGACAGCGGCGGGCGCGTCGGCGCCCAGATGATCGGTACGCCGTTGCAGCGCAAGGACGAACCCGTCGTCGTAGTGGCCGAAGGCGGTAGTGCGTTGCAGGTGCAGCACGTCCGGGTAGGTCGCCAGTTCGGCGACGGCGTCGGCCACCCAGCCCAGGGCCGGCCTGCCCTCGATCAGGTCAGTGGAGCCGAGCAGGGCGCCGCCCGCTTCGCATTGTTCATCGATCAGCACGACCCGCGCCCCAGCCCGCGCCGCGGTCAACGCGGCGGCCAACCCGGCAGGCCCTGCACCGGCGACGAGCACGTCGGCATGCACGTGGGTGCTGTCGTACCTTGCGGTGTCGGGGATCTCTGCGAGCCGGCCCTGACCCGCAATGCCGCGCGCGACGAGGCCGTCGAACAGTTCGACCGTTGTCGCAAGCAGCATCGGCTCGGGGAACGGGTGCTCGATCTGGACGAGGCCACCGGTGTCCTCGGCCCATGCCGCGGTGAAGCCGCGCGGGCGGCCCAGCTTGATGCTGGTGGTCACCTGATGCACGCCGTTGGCGAGTAGCGCTGAGGCGAGCGTGTCACCGGCGTGCCCAGTCAGCTCCCGGTCGTTGAATGCGAAGCTCAGGGTCGTGTCCCGGGCAATGCGTCCACCCGTGCTGGTACGGAAATGTGCAGTCATCAGACCGTGGGCCTCTGCTCGTGCGGGCGGTAGACCCGCTGGAATCGGTAGGTCGCTGTGTCGCGGATGGCGTTGAACCAGCGGCGGCAACCGTGGCTGTGGGTCCACCGCTCGGCGAACAGCCCCTTGGGATTGCTGCGGAAGAACACGTAGTGCGCCCACTGCTCGTCGGTCAGCGTTTGGGGGTCCTCGGGATACGCCACGTGCGCCTCGCCGCCGTAGTGGAACTCTGTCTCTTCGCGCGGCCCGCACCACGGGCATTCGATGAGCTGCATCGTGTCGCTCCTGTATGTGAGTGGGGCTGTTAGTGCGCGACGCCCGCGGCGCCGTGTTCGTCGACCAGCGCGCCGGACACGAACCGGTCGAGGCCGAAAGGAGCGACGAACTCGTGCGGCTCGTCGTTGGCGATCGTGTCTGCCAGACACCACCCGATTCCCGGCGTCGCCTTGAAACCGCCTGTGCCCCAGCCCGCATTGAGGTACAGATTCTCGTACGGGGTGCGGCTGACAATGGGGGACGCGTCGGGGCAGACGTCCACGATGCCGGCCCAGGTGCGCAGCAGGTGGGCGCGGGCGAAAATCGGGAACAACTCGACGGCGGCGCCCATCTGGCGCTCGATGATGTGGAATGCGCCGCGCTGACCGTAACCGTTGTAGGAGTCGATCCCCGCGCCCATCACGAGTTCGCCCTTGTGCGCCTGAGATACGTACACGTGCACCGCGTTCGACATCACGATCGTGGGGTGGACCGGCTCGAGCAGTTCGGACACCAGCGCCTGAAGCGGATGGCTCTGTAACGGTGTGCGGATCCCCAGCATGTCGGTCAGCGTCGACGTGTGCCCGGCCGCGCACAGTGCGACCCGCCCTGCGCTGATGGTGCCCTGTGTCGTGCGCACTGCGGTCACCGTGTCACCGTCGGTGTCGAACCCGATGACCTCGCAGTTCTGGATGATGTCGATGCCCGCCTCATCGGCCCGGCGGGCGAAACCCCATGCGACGTAGTCGTGCTTGGCGATGCCTGCGCGCGGCTGGTAGGTGGCGCCGAGCACCGGATAGCGAATGTCGTTGGAGATATTGATGATCGGGCACAGCTTCTTGACCTCGTCGGGGTCGACCCACTGGGCGTCGATGCCGTTGAGCTTGTTGGCCTCGACCCGACGCACGCTGTCGCGGACGTCCTGCAGGCTGTGCGCGAGGTTGAGGACCCCGCGCTGGCTGAAGAGGATCGGATAGCCGAGGTCCTCCTCGAGTCCTTCCCAGAGCTTGAGCGCGTGCTCGTAGATGCGTGCGCTTTCGTCCCAGAGGTAGTTCGATCGGATCAGCGTGGTGTTGCGGGCCATGTTGCCGCCGGCCAGCCAGCCCCGCTCGAGCACCGCGACGTTGGTGATGCCGTGGTTCTCGGCGAGGTAGTGCGCGGTCGCGAGGCCGTGTCCGCCTCCGCCGACGATGACGACGTCGTAGGACTTCTTCGGTTGCGGTGTGCGCCAGAGAAACTCGGGATGGTCCGGCAGATGCGCGCCGGGAGGCGCCGACGGTGTCACAGCGAGGCCTCCGTCAGGTTCGGGTACAGCGGGAAACGCTGCGACAGTACGTCGACCCTGGCGCGCAGGGCGTCGAGGTCGGCGTCGTCGGCGTCGGGCCGCAGCGCGAGGCTGATGATGTCGGCGACCTCACGGAAGCCGTCGAGGTCGAAGCCGCGGGTCGCGAGCGCCGCGGTGCCGATGCGCACTCCCGAGCTGATCATGGGCGGCCGCGGGTCGAACGGAACAGCGTTGCGGTTGACGGTGATTCCGACCCGGTGGAGGCGGTCTTCTGCCTGCTTGCCGTCCAGCTCGGACTTGCGGAGGTCCACCAGCACCAGGTGCACGTCGGTGCCTCGCGACACCACGTTGATCCCCGCTTTACGCGAATCCTCCTGCAGGAGGCGCTCGGCAAGGATCTTCGAGCCGTCGAGGGTGCGCTGCTGACGCTCGCGAAATTCCGGCTCGGCGGCGAGCTTGAACGAGACCGCCTTGGCGGCGATGACATGTTCGAGCGGACCGCCCTGCTGGCCAGGGAAGACCGACGAGTTGATCTTCTTGGCCAGCGCCTCGTCGTTGGTCAGAATGATCCCGCCGCGCGGGCCGCCGAGCGTCTTGTGCGTGGTGGAGGTGACGACGTGGGCATGAGGGACCGGTGACGGGTGCAGGTCGGCGGCCACCAAGCCTGCGAAGTGCGCCATGTCGACCATCAGGTACGCACCGACTTCGTCTGCGATGCGCCGGAATTCGGCGAAGTCGAGCTGCCGCGGATAGGCCGACCAGCCGGCCAGGATCAGCTTGGGCTTGCGTTCGTGGGCCAGCCGCTCGACCTCGGCCATGTCGACGCGGTGGTCGTCCTCGGACACATGGTAGGCGGCGACGTCGTAGAGCTTGCCGGAGAAATTCAGCTTCATCCCGTGGGTGAGGTGGCCGCCGTGCGGAAGGGCAAGCCCGAGGATGGTATCGCCCGGCGTGAGCAGAGCGGCCATCACCGCGGAGTTGGCCTGTGCACCCGAATGCGGCTGCACGTTCGCGAATTCGGCGCCGAACAGACACTTGAGCCGGTCGATGGCAAGCTGCTCCGTCACGTCGACGTGTTCGCAGCCGCCGTAATAACGCCGACCCGGGTACCCCTCGGCGTACTTGTTCGTGAGCACAGACCCCTGCGCCTGCATCACGGCCAGCGGCGCGAAATTCTCACTTGCGATCATCTCGAGGGTGCGCTGCTGACGGCTCAACTCGTCGGCGATGGCGCGATAGACCTCAGGGTCGAGCGCGGCGAGGCTCTCGCCCAAGATCGGGTTGGCGGCCTTCGCCGTGGTCAGTCCTGCGGTGTCGAGACTCATGCGCGCCTTCCTGCTCGCGTTGATACGTGACTAATATATCAACTGTGGGATAGAGTAAGATCAGATCGCGACCACGTCAATAGGCGGGTCGGGACGAGAAGGGATGGGCGATGACGCTGTCGGAATTGTCGTTCGCCGACGTCCAGGCGGGCGTCGGAACCCATGCGGACCGTGCCTACGAAACGGTGCGCGAGCGGCTCGTCATGCTCGACATCCGGCCCGGTGAGCCGATCAACGACGACAGCCTTGCCGCCGAACTCGGGTTGGGTCGTACGCCCGTCCGCGAGGCGCTCAAGCGCCTGGAGCGCGATCGGCTGGTGATCGCGTATCCCCGTCGCGGCACCTTCGCCACCGCGGTGGACATGACCGACCTCGCCGACATCTCCGAGATCCGCAAGCAGCTGGAACCGGTCGCGGCGGCCCGCGCGGCCCGCACGGCGACCGCAGAAGCCAAGGCGCGACTGACCAAGCTGGCGTACGGCATCGCGGGCATCGACGACACCGATGACCCCCGCGAGATCTTGCGGCATGACGTCCACGTCCATCGCGAAATCTATCGGGCTTCAGGCAATCCCCACCTGGAGACGATCCTCGTCGGCCTTGACGCGCACGCGACGCGGATCTGGTGCCTCTTCCTCGACCGGCTTCCCGACGTCGGGAGCCACGTCCGCGAGCACATCGAACTGCTGGAAGCGATCGTCGCGGGCGACGAGGACACCGCCGCCGACCTGACGCTGTCCCACGTCAACGGATTCGAGCAGGCGATCCGGGCGTTGCTGTAGACCCACTCGGGGCGAACTGATATATCATCGTCGCACCAGGAGAAGGGTGCTGCAGTGACGGTTGTCGGTGTGGAATCGCTCGGCGAAGTCGACCTCGGTGCGATGTCGTTCGCCGATCAGGCGTACCTCGTGATCCAGGACAAGCTGATCATGCTGGACATCCGGCCGAACGAGGCGATCGTCGAGAGCGAACTGGCCGCAGGGCTCAACCTCGGCCGAACGCCGGTACGTGAGGCCCTGAAGCGGTTGGAAGCCGATCGTCTGGTGGTGTCGTTTCCGCGTCGCGGCACCTTTGCCACCGGCGTCGACGTCGCCGATCTACGGCATATCTCGCAAATCCGCGTGAACCTCGAACCCGTCGCTGCGCGGGCCGCCGCCGAGAACGCCTCTGCGGATGTGCGCGCGCATCTGCTGGAACTGGCCGACCGGACCGACGCACTGGAGATCGGCACCATCGATCGTCATCAGTTGATGCGGTGGGATCTGCGGGTGCATCGCGCCATCTACCGTGCGACCGGCAATCCCCATCTGGAGGATGTGCTGATCCGGTACGACAATCTCGCGACGCGCATCTTCTGCCTTTTCCTCGACCGGCTTCCCACGGTCGCGCAGCATGTTGGCGAGCACACCCAACTGCTGCGCACCATCGCCGACGGCGACGGTGAAGCCGCCGCCGAGATCGCCCTCGCCCACGTCACCGGATTCGAGAAAGCCGTCCGCGCGATCGTCTGACTGGACCGCGTGGCTGGCGACGATCCCGGGACGCTGGGGGCAGCTCAGCGTCAACGTGAATGTCTATGTTCACGCGCGGATTTTCTTCATCTCTGGATCGACGAGCGGCTCGGCGACGACGGTGGCGGCGATGCGACGGTCGAAGTACTGGATCTCGACGCCGGTGCCGACGTTCGCCTTCGCGGGTAGCCAGGCGTAAGCGATCGGCGCTCCGACTGTGTGCCCGTACGCTGCGCTGGTGATGTAACCGGCCGGCGTGCCGTCGACGAAGACCGGCTCGGAACCGAGTACGACCGATGCACCGTCGTCGATGGTCAGACAGACAAGGCGGCGCCCTACCGTGTCGTCGGAGACGCCCGCAAGGGCGTCGTGTCCGACATAGCCGTTTTTCTCCGCGCGCACAGAGAAGCCGAGCCCCGCCTCGAACGGATTGTGCTCGGCGGTCATATCAGTGCCCCACGAGCGGTAGCCCTTCTCCATCCGCAGGCTGTTGAAAGCGGCTCGGCCCGCGGCGATGACGCCGTGGCGCTGGCCTTCCGCCCACAGCGCGTCCCACAGGCGGAGTCCGTGTTCGGCGGTGGTGTACAGCTCCCAGCCGAGTTCGCCCACATAGGACAGCCGCATGGCGGTGACTGGAACGCCGGCGATGCGCACCTTCTTGCACCGGAAGTACTTGAACGACTCGTTCGTGAAGTCTTCGCGGCTCAGCGCCGACACGAGGTCGCGGGCATGCGGGCCCCACACGCCGATGCAGCAGGTTCCGCCGGTGATGTCTCTAACCGCAACGCTGTCGTCGGGTGGCGCCTGGCGGCGGAAGTAGTCGAGATCCAAATTGCCGTTCACGCCGACCTGGAAAGCGTCCTGCGACAGCCGGGCGACGGTGATATCGCTGCGAATACCGCCGGCTTCGTCTAAAACCATCGTGTACGTGACTGATCCGACCGACTTGTCCATCTTGCCGGTTGTCAACCGCTGCAACAGGTGTACCGCTTCTGGCCCGGAGATCTCGAGCCGCTTCAGCGGTGTCATGTCGTAGAGCGCCACCGCGGTTCTCGTTCGCCACGCCTCGGCTGCTGCGATCGGCGAGTGAAACATGGCCGCCCAGTCGTCGCGGGCGGGCGGCCGCCACTCGGCGGGCAACAGGTCGACCAGACTGGCGTTGGCCTCGAACCAGTGTGGCCGTTCCCACCCGGCAGCCTCGAGAAACATTGCCCCGAGTTCCTTTTGCCGCGCGTGGAACGGGCTGACACGCAGGTTGCGCGGGGATTCCTTGGGCTGCAACGGATGCAGAATGTCGTAGACCTCGATGAAGTTCTGCTGCGATGTCTCGCTGACGTAGCCAGGGTCGAGCTGCACCTCTTCGAAGCGGTGCACATCGCAACCGTTCAGCGCGACCTCTGACCGCCCGTCTACCAACACCTGCGCCACCGCGCGGGCCACGCCCGCGGAATGCGTCACCCACACCGCCTCGGCGATCCAGAAACCGGCGACCTCGTCGGATTCGCCGACCAGCGGTGCGCCATCGGGGGTGAAGGAAAAGATGCCGTTGAAACCCGATTCGACGCTCGCCGTTTGCAGGCAGGGCAGCAGTTGCCTGGCCTGCTCCCAGGCCGGAGCGAAATCGTCTTCGGTGAACGACAGCATGGAAGGCATTGCGACGGGGGTGATCTCACCGTCGGGCAGCGCGCGCATATCGACCGGCATCGGGCGATGGGCATACGACCCGATGCCGAGGCGGTCCACGTGCTCGCGGAAGTACAGGTCCTGATCCTGATGGCGCAGTATCGGGAACCAGGCCTCGGACATCTCGGTATTTCGCCCGACCAGTTCGGGAATCTGGTGGGTTCTGACGTACTGGTGAGCCAACGGCAGCAGCGGCACATCCATGCCGATGAGCGCGCCGAGGTCGGGACCCCAGAATCCGCCGCAGGAGACGACGATGTCGGCGGCCACCGTGCCGGCTGTGGTGGTCACCCCGGTGACTTTTCCTCCACTGTGCTCGATACCGATCACCTTGGTCGACCCGCGGAATTCCGCGCCCCGGCTCTGCGCGCGGCGCGTGAGCGCGACGACGATGCGCGCGGACTTGGCGAGTCCGTCGGTTTCGGTGTGAAAGCCGCCCAGTATCCGGTTGGGATCGAGCAGTGGGTGCAGTTTCGCGCACTCCTGCGGATCGATCACGCGCCCCTTGACTCCCCACGCCGTCGCCCAGCCCTGCCTGCGGTGCAGTTCGGCGAGCCGCCCTTCGGTGGTCGCCACCTCGAGGCCGCCGACCTGGTTGAAGCACCACGCGCCGTCGACGTCCAGCGACAGGCACTTCTCAACCGTGTATGACGCGAACGCCGTCATCGTCTTCGAAGGATTGGTTTGGAACACCAAGCCCGGCGCATGCGAGGACGACCCACCTGTCAACGGGAGCGGCCCCTGGTCTAGCACCGTGACGCGGTCCCATCCGCGGGAGGAGATTTCGTCCGCCAGGTTTGTGCCGACGATGCCGGCCCCGATGATCACGACGCGGGGTGATCCCATGTGCGTACTGACTCCCGTTTACGTTCGGATTGATCTACAACTGATATACCAAAATAAGATTTCTGTGCGGAGCGGTCAACTTTGTTAGCGCATGGCGCAACCGGTTCCTCCTTGAGCAACGCGCCCGCGATGGGTGGGTCACGAACAAGCCGGGCTGTCTCGGTAATGTCGCCGCTGTGAGCAACGGGACCTCCGAAGCGGGCGGCGGGGGTGTGCAGTCAGTTGACCGTGCAGTTTGCGTGCTCGAGATCCTCGCCCGCCTCGGTGAAGCCGGGGTGACCGAACTCGCCAGCGAAATCGGGGTCCACAAGTCGACGGTGTCGCGGTTGCTCACCGCGCTCGAGGAGCATGAACTCGTCGAGCAGGCACATGAACGAGGCAAGTATCGGCTCGGGTTCGGGATTCTGCGGCTGGCCAATGCGGTTTCCGGGCAACTCGACATCACCCGTCAGGGCCGCGAGATTTGCGAACGGCTTGCCGTCGAGATGGGAGAGACGGTCAACATCGCGGTGCTGCGATCACACTATGTGGTCAACGTCGACCAGGCCCGCGGCCCGACCTCGGTCGGCAGTCACAACTGGGTCGGTGAGTTGACGCCGCTGCACGCGACGTCGAGCGGCAAGATCCTGCTGGCGTCCATGTCGGTGGAAGGGCGACATGACCTGCTCAAAGAGGCGGGGTTGACCCGCTACACCGAACACACCATCACCTCGTTCGACGACCTGGATCATCAACTCGATTCGATCGCACGCGACGGCTATGTCGTGTCGATGGAAGAGTTCGAGCATGGGCTGACCGCGGTGGCGGCGCCGATTCGCGATCACACCGGCACGGTCATCGCGGCGCTCAGCGTCTCGGGCCCGGTCTACCGGCTGACCGAAGACAGGGCTCGCGAGATCGCCCCCGCTGTCGTCTCCGCCGCCGCCTCGGTCTCGGAACGCATGGGCCACCAGGGCTGACGCTCAGTTCGACGCGTATCACGTCACAACGTCAAAGAACTTCTGTCGAACGCTGGTGTATCACTCTGGAGCGCTCTAATATATCAGCGTTGGTGTGGCCGCTGTCACACCCGCCTGAATCAGCCTCAGGAGTCTGACTGTGACCGCACAACAAGATCAGCCGCTCGATATCGAGGAGCTGAAAGCCAAGCTTCACCACACTTTTCCGGGTCCTGGCGCGCCGGTTCCACCCGGCCACGACGCCGAGGTGCCGCTGTGCCAGCGACCCCCGGTCACCGACAAGGTGGTCTTCGGTATCACTGCGGTGATCGTCATCGCCATCCTCTGTTGGGGCCTGATCTGGCCCACGCCGTTCGGTTCGACGATGTCGTCGATCTTGAACTGGGTGGTGAGCAACATGGGTTGGCTGTTCATCGTCTCGGCCACTTGCTTCGTGCTGTTCGCGGCATGGCTGGCGTTGAGTCGCTACGGAAGGATCCCACTCGGCCGGGACGGGGAAAAGCCCGAATTCAACACCGTCAGCTGGGTCGCGATGATGTTCAGCGCAGGCATGGGCATCGGTCTCATCTTCTGGGGTGTCACCGAACCGCTGACCCACTTCGTCAATCCGCCACCGGGTCTCGCCGACTCGAAGGCGGGCACAGCGCTCGCGACCGCCCTCTTCCACTGGGGCTTTCACCCGTGGTCGATGTATGCAGTGGTCGGCCTGTCGATCGCCTACGGCAGCTACCGGATGGGCCGGCGGCAACTGATCAGCGCATCGTTCATCCCGCTGCTCGGACGGAAGCGGGTCGAGGGCCCGATCGGAAAGACGATCGACATACTCGCGATCTTCGCAACGATGTTCGGCACTGCAGCATCCCTTGGCCTCGGCGCGCTGCAGATCGGCTCGGGCTTCGAGGTTCTCGGTTGGGTCGGCAAGGCGGGCACGCTGCTACTCGTGACGGTGGTCGCGCTGCTCACGCTCGCCTTCGTCGCCTCCGCGGTGTCCGGCGTATCGCGCGGCATCCAGTGGTTGTCCAACATCAACATGGTGCTGGCACTGCTGCTGGCGATCTTCGTGTTCGTCGTCGGGCCGACGGTGCTGATCCTCAACCTGCTGCCCACAGCGCTCGGCGATTACGCCGCCAACCTCGCTTCGATGTCGGCACGGTCCGCTGAGGCCGGCGGGGAAACCGAGAAGTGGCTGTCGTCGTGGACGATCTTCTACTGGGCTTGGTGGATCTCGTGGACCCCCTTCGTCGGCATGTTCCTCGCCCGCATCAGCCGGGGCCGTAGCATCCGGCAGTTCGTGATCGGCGTGATCCTCATTCCGACGACTGTGAGCCTGCTGTGGTTCGTCATCTTCGGCGGGGCAGGCATCGGCCAGCAGCGCGACGGTATCGACATCTTCGGCAGCGGCGAACCCGAATCGACGCTGTTCGGGATGCTCGGCAACCTGCCATTGGCAGGCTTGTCGTCACTGCTGGTGATGGCCCTCGTCGCGATCTTCTTCGTCTCGGGCGCCGATGCCGCTTCCATGGTGATGGGAACGCTGTCCCAGAGCGGCTCCGTCTATCCGTCGCGGTGGGCGGTCGCGTTCTGGGGCATGAGCACCGGTGCGGTGGCGGTGCTGATGTTGTGGGCAGGCGGAAACGACGCCCTCAACGGCCTGCAGACGATGACCATCATCGTGGCCGCGCCGTTCGTGATCGTGATGATCGGCATGTGCGTCTCGCTCTTTCTGGATGTCACGCGCGATCCGATGATCGCTGACCTCCGAAAGACGGCCGTCGCCGACGAGCCGACGCTCAAGGAGCCAGCGCCGCAGAACTAAGTGTTCCAACCACTGGTCGCCGTAGCCCGAAAAGGTGCGGCGACCAGTGCTTTCCGCCGTCCTTTCCTCGCGTGAGAACTCACAGGAAAAGGCGCTGCGATTCCGCTTGACAAAGGTTTGGGGGAACGCACACACTGTTGCGTATTGCGAGTTGAGTTTCTCTATACGCGTCATTACGTCATCCCAGCGAAACAAGGAGGCAACAATTGCTCGAAGTCTGTCCGCTCTCCGAGTTGCCGCCGGGTGGGGCGGTTCGCGTCGACGCCGAGCCGCCTATCACCGTGTTCCACACCGAGGACGGCGAGGTGTTCGCCATCGACGACACCTGCTCTCACCAGGACGCGTCACTGGCCGACGGCTGGCTCGAGGGTTGCGAGGTGGAGTGCCCGCTTCACGCGTCGCGCTTCAATCTGCGCACCGGCGCCGTCGACGCTCCTCCTGCCAAGCTGCCCGTCCGCACCCACGCGGTCGCCGTCGATGACGGCATGATCCGTGTCGAGCTGAGCGACGAGAAGCCGAACCTTCCGCCCGACATCCGCGCGCGTCTTTCGCAGGGGCGGTCGTGAAGCACGTCGCCGTCATCGGGGCGTCGCTCGCTGGTCTCTCTGCCGCACGGGCGCTGCGGACGCAGGGCTTCTCGGGTCGCGTGACCGTCGTCGGCGATGAGACCCGACGGCCGTATGACCGCCCGCCGCTGTCGAAACAGTTTCTCGCCGGCGACATGACCGAGGCGGATTTGGCGCTCGAGGACGACGACGATCTGCAGGTCGAGTGGCTGCTCGGCTCGGCCGCCACGAAACTTGACACTACCTGCGGCGCAGTGAAACTCGCCGACGGAACCCACTTGCCCGCCGACGGCTTCGTGATCGCCACCGGCTCCCGCGCCCGCCGTTGGCCCGGTTGTGAAACGATGGCGGGCGTCCACGTCATCCGCACCATCGACGATGCGATCGCACTGCGGGGCGACCTGCGGCCCGGTGCCCAGCTGGTGGTCATCGGCGCAGGCTTCATCGGCGCCGAGGTCGCATCGACCGCCCGGAGAATCGGGATGGACGTCACCGTCGTCGAGGCGGCGCCGACACCGCTTCAGGTCCAGCTCGGTTCGCGCCTCGGCGCCGTCGTTGCCCAGGCGCACGCGTCGAACGGAACAAGGCTCATCTGTGGAGTCAGCGTCGCCGGGCTGACCGGTGAGAATCGCGCACTTCGCAGTTCGAGCTGCGCCGACCGGGTCACCGGGGTCGACCTCGCCGACGGCCGCCACCTGCCTGCTGATGTCGTCGTCGTCGGTATCGGAGGCGTTCCGAACATCGAGTGGCTGCACGGCAGCGGGATCGAACTCGGTAACGGCGTTGTGTGCGGGTCCAACGGTCAGACCAACGTTCCCAATGTCGTCGCGGTCGGCGACTGCGCCGCATGGCGCGATGCGCCTACCGGCGTCCCGCATCGCGTGGAGCACTGGACGGGCGCGCTGGAGCGTCCGGCGATCGCCGTCGCCACACTGCTTGCAGGCGGCATTGATCAGGGTGCAGCAGTCAAAGCGCCGTACTTCTGGTCAGACCAGTACGACTCGCGCATTCAGTTCGCCGGCATCGCACATCCCGACGACGAAATCACCATCGAGGAGGGCAGCTGTGAGGACGGCTGCTTCGTTGCGACCTACCGGCGCGACGGCCGGTTGGTCGCCGTGCTCGGTGTCGATCAGCCGCGCATGTTCACCCGATGGCGCCGTCAGCTCGCGACAGCGCCTGCCGCCGCTTGATTTCCAGTCCGTCAATCCCCCGATCACGAAAGGTTCTTCAGAAGCGCCATGACCACGTTTGAAGCGGCCCCCAGCCTCCCCGAGAGCCTGATCTCCACCCTCGCGGGCCACTACTACACCCATCCCGAGGTCTTCTCGCTCGAGCAGGAGAAGATCTTCGAGACGATGTGGTTCTGCGTCGTGCGGTCTTCGGATCTGGACAAGGCGGGCGCCTTCAAAACCGTGCAGGTCGGCCGTGAGAGCGTGCTGGTCACCAGATCGCGCAAGGGTGACGCCAACGCCTTCTTCAACGTCTGCCGCCACCGCGGCGCCCAACTGTGCACCGAAGAGAGTGGCGAGGTCAGGCGCGCGTTCCAATGCCCTTATCACGCATGGACATACGACCTTGACGGCAAGCTCGTCGCCGCCCCGAACCTGACCAAGATGCCCGACATCGACCGCGTCGAGTACGGACTGCGAAGGATCGCGGTCACGGAATGGCTCGGTTACGTATGGGTGTGCCTGGCCGACGAACCGCCGCCGTTCGAAGCCACGGTGATGCAGGAGATCGCCGACCGGCTTGGTGACATCGATTTCATCGAGCACTACGGCATCGCCGATCTGAGCGTGGGACATCGAATCGTCTACGACGTCAAGGCCAACTGGAAGCTCATCGTCGAGAACTTCATGGAGTGCTACCACTGCGCCACGATCCACCCCGAATTGACTGACGTACTCCCAGAATTCGCCGATGGCTATGCCGCCCAGTTCTACATCGGCCACGGCGCCTCATTCGGTGACGATGTCGAGGGCTTCACCATCGACGGATCCGAGGGGCTGGACCACATCCCCGGCGTCACCTCCGATCAGGACCGTCGCTACTACGCGATCACCGTGCGCCCGCAGATGTTCGTCAACCTGGTGCCCGATCACGTCATCGTGCATCGGATGTTTCCTATGGCCGCCGATCACACGATCGTGGAGTGCGATTGGTTGTACCTGCCGGAGGTGGTCGAGTCCGGCCGCGACGTGAGCCGGTCGGTCGAGCTGTTCCATCGGGTGAACACCCAGGACTTCGAGGCTGCTGAAAGATGTCAGCCCGCGATGAGCTCGCGCGTGTATCGCAACGGTGGCGTGCTGGTGCCGAGCGAGCACCACATCGGCGCCTTCCACGACTGGCTGCGCGACATGCTCACGGTGTAGCTGTGATCAGCGGCCGGACCTGTCGGCCGATCACGTCGACGAACTGTTCGATGTCGGCGTCGGGGCGCGGTTGAAATACGATCGAGTCGGCGCCCGCATCGATCCACCGATGCGCCGCTGCGGCGATGTCCGCCGATGACCCGTAGACAGCGCGGTCCTCGGAGGGGTCCAATTCCCAAAACGCCACCTCGTCGCGCGCCTGCTGCGCGGCGTCCGGTCCGGTAGCGCAGATCAGATACAGGACGGTCGAATGCCCCTGCGGAGCATCACTTTTGGCGCGGCCGGAGGCGACGTGTTGCAGCGCCTCACGAAGACCGTCCGGCGAGGTGCCGCCGGTGATCACCGTGCCCGAGGCGATTTCGCCGCTGAGTTCCAGTGTCCGCGGTCGTTCGGCGCCGATCAGCAGGTCGATATCCGTTTCAGGTGGCCAGTCGAGGCCGACGTCGGTGAGCTTCACGTAGCGGCCGTCGTAGGTGACGCGCTCACCGCGCAGCAGCGCGGAGAGGACCGTCACGTATTCGCGCAGCAGCGTCATCGGTGATGCGACCTTCTCGCCGATCTGCGCCATCCAGTCCTGAACCCCGTGGCCCAGGCCGACCCGGAGACGGCCGGGGTAGGCGCGGTCAAGGGTGGCGATCTCCATCGCCGTCATTGCGACGCTGCGCATCGGCACGGGCAGCACGCCGACGCCGACCTTGAGGTTGTTGCTGTTTGCCAGTGCGATAGCTGCGGCGGAGATCCCGCCGGCAAGGAAACAGTCCTCCCACAGCCACAGTTCGTCGAGGCCGGCGGCGTCGGCGGCCTGCGCCGTACTGGCGAGGCGCGCCGGGTCGAGTCGTGGACGAAACACTGCGCCAATGCTGGGGGTGGACGATCGCTGCTTGGTCATCGAGTTCGATTCTGCCTTCTTTGCTCGTCCGGTCCGCCGCGCGTACTCAGCCGCTTAGTCTCCCGACATGGAACGTATCTGGCAGTGGGCGTGGGACCGGTGCGGGCCAAGGTACTCGTGGGCGTTCTTGGCGATCAGCCTCGTTGTGCTGCTGCCGACCTACCTCTTGTCCTCGTGTTTCGTTGTCGCTGTGGAGGGCTCCACCCGCTACCTGGAGGCTGGGGCTATCACCCTCGTCGCCACGGTGGTTCTGGTTCACGTGATGATCCTTCCCGGCGTGGGAAGCGGTCGGGTCGTGGAGAGATGGGCCGCAGGCGAAGCGGTCGATGATGCAACGGCACTGGACGCCACCTACACGTGGGTGCGGGGGGTGGTTGCCCGCTCGGTGATCGCCGGCTTCGTCGGAGCAGGCCTGCTTGCAGCCGTAGTGGGTGTGACCGCGGGCGGGACCGGCTGGCGGATGATCCAGTACGCGATACTGGGCGCTGCCGTCGGAACGGCCGTGGCTCTGATCGGTGTGCACAGCTTCGCGGAAGCGGCGTTGCGGTCATCAAGGGCCGCCATCGCGGGTGACACGGCGATCGGCGATTCTCTGCCGCGCTCCCGACCGTCTTTCGCCGCGTGGACGAACGTATCCATGCTTGCGGCGATGTTCGCATTCGCTGTTGGCGGCGCGATGCTTGCGGCAATCATCGATCGGGTACGGGACGCTCCCGTGCTCGCAGGCGTCATTGCTTGCGCGCTGACCGTTTTCTTCGCGGTACCGACGACGATCGGCGCGGTGTTCGCCCCTTCACTACGGCCTATTCGCGATCTCGCGCAAGGAACCAAACGTGTTGCGGCCGGTGACTACAGCCAGCGCCTGCCGGTTGTTCAGGATGATGACCTTGGCGCACTGGCCGCGTCGTTCAATCGGATGCAGGCGGGTTTGGCTGAGCGGCAACGCCTTCAGGGCGCATTCGGCACCTACGTCGATCCGGCTCTGGCGTCGCGCTTGCTCGAGCAGGGTGACGATGTGTTCACCGGCGAGCGCCGTGAGGTGACGGTGATGTTCGTCGACATCCGCGACTTCACGCCGTTCGCGGAGTCGAACTCGGCTGAGGACGCCGTCGCTCGCCTCAATGCCTTGTTCGACATCGTCGTGCCCGCGGTGGTCGACGAGGGCGGTCACGTGAACAAGTTCCTCGGCGACGGCGCTTTGGCGGTGTTCGGTGCGCCGAATGAGCTCGCGGACCACGCCGACGCCGCGGTGAGAGCCGCGTTGGTCATTCAGCGCCTGGTGGCCGAGCGGTTCGCGGGCGAGCTTCGGATCGGTATCGGGATCAATACCGGATTCGTGATCGCAGGCACCATCGGCGGGGGAAGCAAGCTCGAATTCACTTTGATTGGTGACACCGTCAACGTCGCCGCTCGCGTCGAGCAACTCACCAAGACCACCGGCGATACCATCCTGCTCACGCAACAGACAGTCGACGCGCTGGCGGCTCGACCGGCCGGACTTGTCGATCGCGGAGCCCATGCGCTGAAGGGAAAAGCGGCAGCGGCACAGATATTCGGCCTCGACGATGCGGCTATTCGCGCGGATGACCGATAGCAGACGCCTAGTCTCGCGCCATGGACCGCATCTTTCAGTGGTTGTGGGACCGGTACGGAACGAGGTACTCGTGGGCGCTAGGTGCCCTGATGTATCCCATCGCGCTGGTGACGTATCTGGTCTGGTCGATGACCATCGTTGCTTTCGAGAGGTCCAGCCACTACGGCGAAGCGGCCCTCTTCACTGCGTTTGCAGTGGCGGCGCGCACGTACATGCTCTTTCTCTCCGGCCGGAAAGGAGTGCACGCTGTTGAGCAGTGGGCCGTGGGCTCGGAGGTCGACCCGCGGGAAGTGCTGACCGCCACGTACATCTATTCTCGCCGGACGGTCGTCCAGGGAGTCGCGGCCGATACGTTGTGGACGGCGCTGTTCATGGTCGGAGTTGGTGCGATCGCCGGAGCTACCGGGTCGCGGCTTTTCCAGTACGCGATCCTGGGTGTCGCTCTCGGAGTGGGCACGATGCTGATCTCCATGCACGGCTTTATGGAAGGCGTGTTTCGGCCCGCCCGTGAGGCCATCGCCGGTGACACGGGAATCGGTGACTCCCTGCCCCGTTCGCGCCCGACTTTCGCCAATTGGACGAACCTGTCCGTGACAGCGGCTGTCTTCTGTGCCTATCTCCCTGTCGCGCTGCTGGCAGCGGTCTTCGACGTCGCCGGGCGAGGGCCGGCATTCGCCGTGGCGATCGCGTGCGTGCTGACCTTTGGCTTGGCGCTACCGCTCGGGGTCGGTGCCTCGTTTTCGCCGGCGCTGCGGCCTATTCGCGATCTTGCCGCGGGAACTGAGCGTGTTGCGGCCGGGAACTACGGGCAACGGGTGCCGGTGGTTCAGGACGACGATTTAGGCGTGTTGTCGGCGTCGTTCAATCGTATGCAGGCGGGTTTGGCTGAGCGGCAACGGCTTCAGGCGGCGTTCGGCACGTATGTCGATCCGGTGCTTGCGTCGCGGCTGCTGGAGCAGGGTGATGATGTGTTCACCGGCGAGCGCCGTGAGGTGACGGTGATGTTCGTCGATATCCGTGACTTCACGCCGTTCGCGGAGTCGAACTCGGCTGAGGACACGGTGGCTCGGCTCAACGCGTTGTTCGACGTTGTGGTGCCCACCGTCGTGGACGCGGGTGGCCATGTGAACAAGTTCCTCGGCGACGGTGCACTTGCGGTGTTCGGCGCGCCCAACGAACTCGCGCACCATGCCGACGCCGCGGTGAGGGCCGCCGTACTGATTCAGCGCCTCGTGGCCGAGCGCTTCGCGGGCGAGCTTCGGATCGGTATCGGCATCAACACCGGAGTGGTGATCGCAGGCACCATCGGCGGGGGGAGCAAGCTCGAATTCACCTTGATCGGTGACACCGTCAACGTCGCGGCTCGCGTCGAACAACTCACCAAGACCACCGGCGACACCATCCTGCTCACGCAACAGACAGTCGACGCGCTGGCTTCCGCGCCAGACGACCTCGTCGACCGCGGGTCGCATGCGCTCAAGGGCAAGTCGGACGCCGCGCAGATCTACTGCATCGAATCCGCTGTCTCGCGACCGCGCTGACGGTGACGTAAGCGTCGGCGATAACGGGTATGTCGGTGACATGACTGTCATCGGCTTCCACTGTTCGCACGAGCAGATCAATCCCGCCCAGCTCCTCCGGGACGTCCAGCGAGCGGAAGCGGCCGGGTTCACCGCCGGAATGTCGTCGGACCACTTCAGCCCATGGAGTGCACGGCAGGGGGAATCCGGCTTCGCATGGGCCTTCCTCGGTGCCGCGCTGGCAACCACCGAACTGCCTTTCGGCGTCGTCAATGCGCCCGGCCAGCGATATCACCCCGCGATCATCGCCCAGGCCATCGCCACGCTCACGCAGATGTTTCCCGGTCGCTTCTGGGCCGCCCTCGGATCGGGCGAGGCCTCCAACGAACGCGTCAACGGCGACGTCTGGCCGCGCAAGGAGGTGCGGGATCAGCGACTCGTCGAGTGCGTCGACGTCATTCGGCGCCTGCTCAACGGCGAAGAGGTCAGTCACGAAGGCCTCATCCACGTCAACCGCGCGCGGCTGTGGACGTTGCCCGCGACGGCACCCGATCTCGTCGGTCCCGCCGTCACCCCGCAGACCGCCGCCCGCCACGCCGCCTGGGCCGACGGCCTGGTCACCGTGAACCAGTCGAGAGAGACGTTGCGGAAGGTCCTCGGCGCTTACCGCGACGCCGGCGGGCGCGGTCCGGCCCGCCTTCAAATACATGTCAGCTGGGCCCCCACCGATGAAGAGGCCATCGCCATCGCCCACGACCAGTGGCGCAGCAACGTTTTCGCCCCACCCGCATGCTGGGATGTCGAGTCGATCGAGGCATTCGACGTCATCAGCGAAAACGTGTCGCCCGACCAGGTCAAGCAATCCGTTCGAGTGTCGAGCGATCTCAACCAGCACATCGCCTGGCTTCACGAGGACGTCGAACAGGGATGGGACGAGCTCTACATCCATTTCGTCGGCCAGCACCAAACCGAGTTCATCGACGCTTTCGGTGAGCATGTGCTGCCGCAACTGTCGCCCACCGCGCCGCGGGCGGTCACCGCATGAGACGCAGCGAGACCGGCGACCTGTGGTGGAAGAACGCCGTCTTCTACTGCGCGGATGTCGAGACGTTCTACGACCGCAACAACGACGGATGCGGCGACTTTCGCGGCATGACCGAACGCATCGAATACCTCTTCGACCTCGGCGTGACATGCCTCTGGCTGATGCCGTTCTACCCGACCGCGCGCGTCGACGACGGCTACGACATCACGGACTTCTTCGGCGTCGATGCGCGCCTGGGAACCCACGGCGACTTCGTGGAGCTCGTCAGGACCGCCAAGTCGACCGGCATCCGGGTCATCATCGATTTCGTCATGAACCACACCTCGGACCGCCACCCGTGGTTCAAGTCCGCCAGGCGGAGCACCGACGATCCATACCGCGACTTCTACGTGTGGAGCGCTACCGAACCGAAGTCGAGCAAGAAAGACGTCGTGTTTCCCGACAAGGAGGACAGTCTGTGGGAACTCGACCAGAAGACCGGCGAATGGTATCTACACCACTTCCTGAAGCATCAGCCCGACCTCAACATCGCTAATCCCGCTGTACAGGAGGAGATTTCACGCACCTTGGGCTTCTGGCTGGAGCTCGGGGTCTCGGGCTTTCGTGTCGACGCCGTGCCGTTCCTGTTCGCCAGGGACTCGGCACCGGACGATTCGAACGCGTTCGACCCCACTCAGTACCTGGGCGACGTGCGCAACTTCGTCACCCGCAGGCTTGGGGATGCTGTGCTGCTGGGCGAGGTGAACCTTCCGTACAAAGACCAGGCGACGTTCTTCGGCGGGCCCGACGGCGATGGCCTCAACATGCAATTCGACTTCATCGGCATGCAGAACATGTACCTTTCGCTCGCGCGCGGCGACGCCAGACCGATCGCCAAGGTGCTCAAGCAAAGACCCAAATTGGACATCACGAGTCAGTGGGCCAATTTCGTGCGGAACCATGACGAGCTGACGCTCGACAAGCTGAGCGACGAAGAGCGGCAGGAGGTCTTCGACGCCTTCGGTCCCGACCCGGACATGCAGCTTTACGGACGCGGGCTGCGACGACGGCTGCCGTCGATGCTCGGCGGCGACGACCGCCGAATGCGCATGGTGTACTCGCTGATGTTCTCTCTTCCTGGTACGCCGGTCCTGTTCTACGGCGAGGAGATCGGAATGGCCGAGAACCTCGATATTCCCGGACGACTCGCCGTCCGGACGCCGATGCAGTGGACGGCAGGCGCCGCCGGCGGCTTCTCACGAGCACCGAAACGACGGCTCGCCCGTGCGCTAACCGACGGGATGTTCGGACCTGACCGCGTCAACGCCGCCGACCAACGTCATGACCACCAATCGTTCTGGTGGTTCATGCGAAACCTGGTCTACACGTACCGGTCCCAGCCGGAGATCGGGTGGTCGACGCCGGAGATCCTCAAGCAACCCAACAAATCCGTCCTCGCCCACGTGTGCCGGGAGAAGTCGGGTTGGGCGATGGTCGCCCTGCACAACTTCGGGTCCGACGGCTGCATGGTTCCGATACAGCTGCAGGACGTTCCGCCGAACTGTGTACTGGTCGACCTGCTCGACGGACTGTCAGAGCATGAACTCGACGCGAAGGGGCACATAGAACTTCGGTTGGAAGCCTACGGATATCGGTGGCTGCGACTGCGCAGGCCAGGCGACGACCCGATCATTTGAAGCAGTGCACACGTGGTGCGCGGCCGCGGCGCTAAGCAGGGAGCCCTGACGCCGGATCTGGGCCCCAGAATTCGTTCATGGGCTGGGCGTACTTGTCATTGTTCGTCAGCGGGTCTATCCCGAGGGAGTCCTCGATGGTGCGCTGCAGGCTGTAGTGGTTGTAGTAGTCGTCGGCGACGAATGCGCCTGCGCGCATCCCGTTGGGGTTGGTGACGGGATCGTAGGCGGCCCCCGGTGACGGGATGACGATCATCACGATGTGGTTGCCTTCGTTGCCGACACCGGTGGTGATGTTGTTGTAGTCCTCGTCGAAGGTGATGAAGATGGCGCTCTTGGTGTTCGGGTCGTTCCAGGTTTCCGACTCCATGATGGTGGTCACCTGGTCATCGAGCCACGCGTCGCCGGCTGCGACGTTGTACTGATGGGCCGGGCTCAAAAAGCCGAGGGCCCAGTGGAATATGCCGAAGGGCACGTCCGTGGGGCCTTCCATGTTGGTTTCGTCGTCCGCGGCGAACCACACGAAGTTGGGGGTCGTCGAGGGGCTGGCGAGATCCGTTTTCAGCTGCGAGATGTCGAACAGGTGCGTCGCCACGCGGTCGGGGTCGTTGTAGATATCGGAAAAGGCGAGGAACGGCAGCCGGTCGGTTGGCGTGCTGTAGCCGCCCCCGCCCTCCATGTAGCCGCCCCATGTCTTGTATCCGCCGAGCCCGTTAGGCGTCGCCTCGATGCTGTCGGCCAGATTAGGAGTGCCTGAGGGGAAGCAGTTGGACGGGCAGTTGTAGTTGAAGCCGAAGTCGGACCCGCCGATGATGGGGTAGTAGTTCGGGTCGCTGGGGTGAGTCACCCCGTAGTAGTTGGACGCGTATCCGTATTTGCCCATCAGCTCGTTGATGAACGGCGCGTTGGGGCTCCCGACGATCTGACCGGTGCCCTTGTTCTCGAGGTAGACCATGAACACGTGATCGAGCTCGCCGACGGTCGACTCCGGCCGGGCGAGCGTCGCAGGGGTGAGGCTGGGGTCGTTGACGGTGAACGAGAGGTTGTCGGCGTAGGCGTTGTTGTAGTTGCCGAGTACCGGATTCCGATCGTCGAAGGCCACCACCACCTGCGCGCTTCGGGTGTTCACCGGGATGGATGCGGAGGTGGAGCGGTGGATGAACCCGGTGGAGAACAAGCGATCCCATGCAGTGACCGGCTTCAGTGTTCCCGTGCCCAACTGATTGCCGTTCTCGTCAAGGAACCTGACGGTGACGGTCGACCTGGACGGGTCGATCAGGAAGCCGCCGAGGTCACCGCTCAGCGTGTAGGTGCCCTCGCCGGCGTCGATCAACGCCTGGGAATCACGAAGGTCGACCGTCTGCGTGAGGGTCGAATCCGCGACCGGCCCGCCGCCGAAGAACTGCTGTCCCTCCGCAGGTGTGGGGATGGCGCCATCCCTGCTCGGGAATGCCAGAAGGCTGGGGAGAACCGGGCCGGGCGAAGCGGTCGGCACCGGGAAGCGACGTAGGGTGCCGTACTTGATCACCGTCGGTGTGCCGGTCTGTGTCCAGCCCGGCACGGTCACGGAGGCGTAGCCCGACAGTGACGGGTCACCGGCTTCAGCGCCCGGATTGACCAGCAGATTCGGGCTCTGATTGAGACTTGTCGTCGTCTGGCCGGTCGCACCATGGGGGATGAAGGGCCGCTGGAACTCCTCTCGTACGAAGGCAAGGACGCTCCACAGCACCGGCGATTGCGCCGGGCTCCCAGGGCCGAACGGTGCCAGGAACACTTCCAGCACGGCATCCGCTACGTGCGCGACCACTCCGACCAGGTGGGTATGCGGTTCCTCGAGGATGTCCTCGAGGTCTGGAGGCGGGGCCGACACCACGGCCGTCGGAGGCGCGACCACGGGATTCACCGACAGGCTGTTGATGGCCGCCGGGGTGAAGTCGAGTGTCGGCGCCTGCTGTCCAACAGACCGTGCCGACTGCATCCCTGCCGGGACGCCGGACTGGTGGATTACGCCGCCGCCCAGCGACTGGACCTGTTGTCTGATGCGCTCGCCGTCCCGCAGGAGATGCCCGCCCGAGGTGTCCCGGTCAACCGTGTCGGCGCCTGGCAGCTTTGAAACAGTCGTCAATGCGTTGGCAGCCGAGCCCTTGGCATCGCGGACATCTTTTGCGGCGTGCGCACCGCCGGAACTCCTCAGCACCACCACAGGCGCGCCGTCACGGCCGCCGAAGATCTTCGACACCGTACCAGCCAGGCGTGACGGCAGGTCTGACAGTGCATCTCGCAAGTCACTGTCGCTCAACCTGTTTGGCGGAGTCGCAGTACCGCCGATCGTCGACGATGGGGTCGTGGCCGAAGAGGACGTCGTCGACGGGGTGGAAGGCGGCGCCGTCGTTGACGACTCACCCGTTGTCGGCGAATCCGAACCTGCGTCCGCCGGGAGGGCGTAGGCGATGCCCGGCGTGGTGGCCACCGCCACCCCCAGTGCCACTGCCAACCCTCCGACGTAGCCGATGCACCTGCCACAACCCATGGTGATTTCCCTTCGGGCCCGCACAGAGGGCGGTAGACAACCAGTAGATACCTGCCATCCCTCCCACGTGGTGTTTTGCGGTAGTTGAAGGCGGGAGATGCTGCGCGAGACTGCCTACGACTTCAGAATTTCGCGACGGCGCCCGCGTCGATCGGCAGCGCCGCTCCGGTGATGTACTTCGATTCGTCGGAGGCGAGGAACAGCACCGCGTCGGCGACCGCGCGCGCCTCGATGAGCGGCGCGGGCAACATGTGGAAGTGTCCGATCACCGCCGCCGCGTCGTCCATCGTCGGCTCGGCGAGGTCCGGTCGCAGCATGCGACGGAACCACTCGTTGTCGAGCATCGGGGTCCGGATGTTGCCGGGGTGAATCGAGTTCACCCTGATCCACTGCGGGGCAAGCTCATTGGCCAGTGAGTTCTTCAACCCGACCAACGCGTGCTTGGCCGACGCGTACGCGGACATGTATCCGCCGCCGCGCAGTCCGAGCATCGAGCTCACCAGGATGATCGATCCTCCGCGCCCGTCCGACATATGCGGCAGCGCGACCTTGACCGTGTGCATGACGCCGGTCAGATTGATGTCCAGCATGGTCTGCCAGTCGGTCTCGTCGACCGACGCCGCCGGCGAGGGCACTCCGCTGATGCCGGCGTTGGCGACAACCACGTCGGGCCGCCCCAACTCGTCGACACCCCGCTGCAGTGCGGCGCCAAGACCCTCGAGGTCCCTGACGTCCGCCTTCTCGGCGACGATGCGTCGGTCCAACTTCTCGACCAGAGCTGCGGTCTCTTGAAGGTCCGCCTCCGTCGCGCCGGGGTAACCGACGCCGTCGATGTCGCCGCACACATCGACGGCGATGATGTCGGCGCCTTCCTCCGCGAGCCGGACGGCATGCTCGCGGCCCTGGCCGCGCGCTGCACCGGTGATGAAGGCGACCTTGCCGGCTGCCCTGCCAATTGTGTTCATCGTCGTCACCTCGCCCAGAAGGGTACCGTCACGTCGATGAAGCTGATCTCGCCGACGGACGCGATGTTCCTCATCGGCGAATCCCGTGAACACCCGATGCATGTTGCAGGCCTGCAGTTGTTCGAACCGCCAGAGGGCAGTGGCCCCGACTTCATCCGTGAGCTGCACGAGACGATCGTCGGAAACGACGACTTCCAGCCCACTTTCAGGAAGCATCCGGGCAGGATGCTCGGCGGCATCGCCAACGTCGCGTGGGCCTTCGACGATGACGTCGACATCGACTACCACCTGCGCAGGTCCGCCCTGCCGCGGCCCGGCCGCGTCCGCGAGCTTCTCGAGCTCGTCTCGCGGCTGCACGGCAGCCTGCTGGACCGGCATCGGCCCCTGTGGGAGACGCACCTCGTCGAGGGCCTCGAAGACGGACGCTTCGCCATCTACACCAAGATCCACCATTCGCTGCTCGACGGCATCTCGGCGCAGCGGCTCACGATCCGGTCGATGACGCCCGATCCCGCCGACCGGGAAGTCCGGGTGCCGTGGGCTCTGCAGCCGAAGCGCAGGAGCAAGGACGGGACCGGGGAGTCGCGGTCGGCGCTGCAGACGGTCACCGGCGCGGTCGGATCGCTGGCCTCGCTGGCCCCCTCGACGCTGTCGGTGGCGCGCGCCGCGCTGGTGGAGCAGCAGCTGACCCTGCCGTTCCGCGCGCCCAAGACGATGTTCAACGTGCCGATCGGGGGAGCGCGGCGGGTGGCCGCACAGTCGTGGCCGCTGGCCCGGATCCGGGCGATCAAGTCCGCGGCGGGTGTCACCGTCAACGACGTCGTTCTCGCGATGTGCTCGGGAGCGTTGCGCGCCTACCTCATCGAAGAAAACGCGCTGCCCGAAACGCCTTTGGTGGCGATGGTGCCGATCAGCCTGCGTGCCGAGGGCGACCAGGATGCGGGCGGCAACATGGTCGGCACGATCCTGTGCAACCTGGCCACCGACACCGAGGACGCCGCCAAACGCCTGGAGGCGATCAACACCTCGATGCGCGACAACAAGAAGGTGTTCGCCGAGCTGCCAAAGACCCAGGCGCTGGCGCTGTCGGCGTTCCTGATGTCCGGTATCGCGCTGGGGTTGGTGCCCGGGTTTGTGTCGTCGGCGCCGCCGCCGTTCAACATCGTCATCTCCAACGTTCCCGGCGCGCGCGAACCCATGTATTGGAAGGGCGCCCGGCTGGACGGCAATTACCCGCTGTCGATCGCCTTGGACGGACAGGCCCTCAACATCACGCTGACCAACACAGCCGACAACCTCGACTTCGGCCTTGTCGGATGCCGCCGCAGCGTGCCGCACTTGCAGCGCCTGCTCATGCACCTCGAGGACTCACTGGCCGACATGGAGAAGGCCGTCGGAGTCGGTGCCGGTTAGCCTGCGCCCTTGCCGTTGTCGACCCGGTAGACCGCACCGTGGACGGCGGCCGCGGCATCGCTGGCGAGAAACGCGATCACGTTCGCGACATCGAGGGGCGACATCATGCCGCGCGGTGACGCCGTTCGCATGATCAGGTCGAAGTTGGCGTTCTCCGGTGCGGAGAAGCTCTCGATCTGCGGGGTCAGCATGCCGCCGGGACACACCGCGTTCACCCGGAGTCGATCAGCGCTGTACTCGACGGCAAGGGCGCGCGTCAGCCCGATCAGGCCATGCTTGGCGGCGCAGTAGCCGGCCGAATACGCCTGCCCTTCGACTCCGGCGATCGAGGCAACGTTGACGATGTTGCCGCCCCGGGCGAGCAGATGGGGAAGCGCGGCGCGGCAGAGGTGGAACGGTCCGCTGAGATTGACCGCGAGGTCTTGCCCCCAGTCGTCGTCGGTCATGGACTCGATTCGGCGCATCCGATGGCTGCCGGCGATGTTGATGAGCACGTCGAGCCGGCCGAATCGCTCGACGCAGCGCTCGACCGCGTCGCGGCAGGCCTGCGGCGAACTCAGTTCCACTTCGGCGTAGGCACCGTTCTCCACATCGCCGAAGACCGCAGCGAGCCGGTCGGTGTTCCTCGCGATGCCGAAAATCGTTGCACCCTCACGTGACAGCAGGCGAACGGTTTCAGCGCCAAGTCCAGAGGAGGCGCCAGTGACGAGAATGACTTTGCCGCGTAGTGGAGACATGCGTTCAATCCGCCCTTCAGCGTCGTCGTGGCATTACCGTAATTGAGGTGGAGTTACTTGCCGCGCAGCGGGAGTTCACGGCGTACGGCCCGTCGCATCTGGTCGTGCTGGTCATATTCGTGATCGGCGCCGTCGCCCTGGTGGCGGTCGGGCGCAGGCAGTCCGAGGCGCAAGCCCGCGTGCTCGGCCGCGTGCTGGCGGTTCTGCTCGTTGTGGCGTTGGTTGTCGCGATGGCCTACAAGATCGCCCGGTTGGACATCCAGACGTCGGTGCCTCTGCAGCTCTGCGATATCGCGGAAATGGTGGCCGCGTACGCGTTGTGGTCGCAGCGGCACTGGGCGTTTGCGCTCACGTATTACTGGGGCCTGTTCCTGAGTTCGCAGGCGCTCATCACGCCCGACATCGGCACGCCCGCCGAGGGCGCACCGGACTTTCCGCACCACCTTTTCGTCACGTTCTTCGCCCTCCACGTGCTCGTGGTGTGGGCAGCCATCTATCTCACCTGGGGACAACGGATGCGGCCGCGGTGGCGCGACTTCCGGTTCGCAGCGATCGTCGCTCTCGCGTGGGTGGCGTTCACGTTGGCCTTCAACGTCATCTTCGACACCAACTACGGCTACCTGAACAGGAAGCCGCCCACCGCGTCGGTACTGGATCTCCTGGGGCCGTGGCCGATGTACCTGCTCGTCGAGATAGCGATCGTGGCCGTGGTGTGGGCACTGATGACGTGGCCGTGGGAGCGGAAACGAACCGCCGTCGATGCGAAGCGGGAAGCAGCTCGCTGATATCGGACTACCGCGAACTCGGGCCGTGTCCAGCGCGCACGCCGAGCGCGAGCACAGCCGTGTCATCCTCGACGCCTGGGCCAAGGCCGTCGAGCAGGGCACGGACGGCGTCGACGATGGCCGATGCCGTCGTTGGCGAGTGGGACTTGGCGAAGCGCAGCAGGGCGCCCTCGTCGTCGTAGCGTTCATGGGCAATGCCGGTGCTCGCCTCGGTCAGTCCATCTGTGTACAGAACCAGCGTGTCGCCGGGTGCAAGCCGGAATCGGCTCGCGACGAACCTCGGCTCCGCGGACATGCCCACTGCATGGCCGCCGCTCGTGTCGACGTATTCAGCATCGCCGTCGGCGGTGAGCAGCAACGGCGGTGGGTGCCCCCCGCTGGCAAGCGCGACGTCGAAGCCGTTGTCGCACAGCGTCAATCGTCCGTAGATCACGGTGCTGAACCGGTTGCGGGCACCCCGCAGTCGCTGGTTGAGAACCGTGTTGAGATTGTGCAGAACCTGCACCGGATCGTCGTCGAAGACCGCGGCGGCACGAAGCGAATACCTGGTCAGGCCGGTGATCACCGCGGCGTCGACGCCCTTGCCCGCCACGTCTCCGAGGAAGAAGCCCCAGGTGTCCCGCGATAGCGGAAACAGGTCGTAGAAGTCGCCGCCGACGTCGTCAGCCGATGCCGTGAAGTAGTAGTCGGCGGCGTCCAAACCGGTCGGGGGGATCAGCACCGGCGGCAGCAACGACCGTCGCAGAGTGTCCGCGAATTGCCGAGCGCGTTGTTTCTCCGTATCGGCCTGTTGTCGCGCTCGCAGCAGTTCCACTTCATAGGCGCGTCGGTCAGATGCATCGACGATGGTGATCTGCAGCATCTCCCGCTCGTGGTCGCCGTCCCTCATCATGTTCGCGGTGAGAAACATCGGCAATCGATTTCCCTCGGCCGTCACGATGTCGACCGTGACACCGTTGAGATCGCTGCCTGTTTGAAGCAGCGGCCCGAAATGGGTGTCGTAGAGGATCCGGCCGCTGACCGTAAGAAGGTCGCTGAAGGGCTTGTCGCACAGTGCGTTCGGCTCATATCCCAGCCACTTGGACAGCGTGTTGTTGACGCGGATGATGCTGCCATCCGGTGTGGCGATCACGTGGCCGCACGGAGCGTTGTCCCAGAGCTCCTCGAAGTCGCGGTCTCTCACGTCGACCGGGCGAACGCCGAAATCGCCTCGGCTGTGAGGTCCGGCGCACTCACATGGGGACAGTGTCCAGTCGCATCCAGCGTGACCAGTTGACTGTCGGAAATGTGTTGGTGGACGTAGGCACCCACTTGGCGTGGGGCGATCGCATCCTGGGAGCACTCGATCACCAGGGTGGGCAGCGATATGCGCGTGAGATCGGCCCGGTTGTCCGACAGGAAGGTGGTACGGGCGAACACCAGCGCCCGCTGCGGGTCTGTGCGGCAGAATGTCTCGGCCAATTCGTCCTGCAGTTCCGGCCGGTCGGGCGTGCCCATGATGACCGGTGCCATCGCCGCCGACCAACCCAGATAGTTCTGCTCCAGGGACTCGAGGAGCTCGTCGATGTCGGCCCTGGAGAATCCGCCTCGGTACTCGTCATCGTCGATGTAGCAGGGTGAGGGCGTCAGCAGAACCAGTTTGGCGAACCGGCTCGGATCCTCGATCGCCGCGAGAGCGCCGATCATCGCCGACACGGAATGGCCGACGAATACGACGTCGCGCAGCGCAAGCTCATTTACGATGTCCAGGATGTCAGCGGCGTAGCCGGACAGCGAGGAGTATCTCGTCGCGTCCCACGCATCTGGATCCGAAAACCCGGCACCGACGAGGTCGAATAGTACGAGTCGAAAGTCGGGCCTGAGGCGGTCGACAACAAGGCGCCACAGGTTCTGGTCGCACCCAAAGCCGTGCGCCAACATGATCGTCGGTCCGTGTTCGGCGCCGACGATATTGATGTTGTGCTTGGAGTGAACGTCTACCGCACCCACTTTAAGCAAAGCCCTGGGGGTCGCTTAAACTTACTCTGGAGTAACAAAGGGGGGACTCGATGGCCGGCGATCGCGCTTCACGCCAGGATCGGGCGGGCTCGGGCATCGAGCCACCGGTCGCGCCCAAGGTGCGCCGGGCGTTCGGGCTGCTCGAGCGGCTTGCACCGGCGGCTGGGGCGCGATGGGCCCTCGAGCTGTGGTGCACGCCGCCGGCCGTGGAGATGAGCCTGCGCATGCCGCCCGGAGTCGTCGCCGGTGAGCCGGTCGAGGCAACGTGGTCCGGACACCGAATCGTAGGGGAATCCTGGGGTGAGGGGCCAGCGGTGTATCTGGTGCACGGCTGGGGCGGCTGCCGCGCACACCTGGGCGTCTTCGTGAAACCGCTCGTCGAAGCGGGTCACCGCGTCTTCGCCGTCGACCTGCCCGGCCACAATGAGTCCGATCCGGGAGAACTCGCGCCCGGCCGCACGACGATCGTCGAATGCGCCGAAGCAGTGCGCGCCTTCGTCGCCGCGCATGGCCCGGCACGCGCGATCGTCGCGCACTCCCTCGGCGCGAAGGCGGCCGCGCTCGCTGTTGCGAGGGGGATGCCGGTAGAGGGTTTGGTGTTCTTGGCGCCGATGGGTGACTTCTCGTTGTATCTGGACCTTTTCGCCGATCGACACGGATTCGGGCAGCGCATCCGAACCCGCCTGCACCGGCGCCTTGATCGACGACTGCGAATGCCGTTGTTCGATACCGACATTCCCAAAGCGGTGAGCTCAATCGACGGTCCGCCGCCGCTCCTACTCGTGCACGACCCCGACGACCCGGACAGCCCTTACGAGACGAGCGAGAAAATCGCCGACATGTGGCCGGCAGCGAAACTGGTGACCACCCGCGGACTCGGACGGCTCGCGCACTACCGCATCCTGCGGCACCGACCCGCGATTCAGGCAGCCGTCGATTTCATCGGGCGAGCTCCCACCGTCGAGGCCGAGTTGACCCGCCAGGACGTCCGGATCAGCTGATCACCTTGGACCAGTTGGCCCCGAGGTAGTCCGAGTTCTTCTTGCTCTGCTCGTCGGTCGCGATCACCGGTGTGCCTTCGATTTTGGGCAGCGCGTCGAGCGCCTTCTTGTCGACCGTGCCCGCCTTCTCCATCGCATCCGCGCGCACGGGTCGGGCGAGACCCTTCAGGAAGAGGTTCTGGCCCTCGTCGCTGTAGAGGAACTCCTGCCACAGCCGGGCCGCGGCGGGGTGCGGGCCGTCCTTGTTGATCGCCTGGAAGTAATAGCCGCCGACAAGCGCGTTTGCCGGGACGAACACCTTCCAGGTGGGGATTTTCTTGGTTTCGGCCGCGTTCAGGTAGTCCCAGTCGATGACGACGGGGGTCTGACCCGACTCGATGGTGGCGGGCGTCGGGTCGACGGGCACGAAGTTGCCCGCCTGCTTGAGGTTGACGAAGAACTCGACGCCGGGCGCGATGTCGTCGACCGACCCGCCGTTGGCGATGGCGGCCATCAGCACCCCGTTGGCCGCAGCGCTGGCGGTGGTGGGGTCGCCGTTGAGCGCGACCTTGCCCTTGAACTCCGGCTTCAGCAGGTCGTTGAAGTCCTTGATCTCGGGCACCTTGGCGGAGTCGTAACCGATTGACTCGTAACCGCCGTAGTCGTTGACCCATGTACCGTCCGGATCCTTGAACTCGGCCGGGATGTCGTCGAACGTCGCCACCTTGTACGGCGCGAACAGATTGGTGTTCGCCAGGGCGATCGCCTGGCCCAGGTCGAAGACATCGGGCGCGGTGCTCTTGCCCTTCTGCTGGTTGGCGGCGTTGATCTCGTCCTGGCTGTTGGCGTCGGGCTGCGCGGAGTTGACCTTGATCCCGTACTTCGTGGAGAACGTGTTGATGATCTCCTTGTAATTCGCCCAATCCGGTGGCAGCGCAATCACGTTGAGCTCTTTCTCGGCCTTCGCGGCCTCGACGAGCTTGTCCATCCCGCCGAAGTCCTGCGCGGAGGTGGCCTCCCTGGCATTCACACCGGACTCGGTCTGGTTACCTTCGTCCTTCTTCTCGGGCGGAGCGCAGGCCACCAGACCGATGACGACGACAGCGGATGCGGCGGTGGCTGCGAAGAGCCGTGATCGGGTCATGCGAACCTTCCGGTGGGAGGGGATCCAACGTGGCGGAACCCTACCGCCACGTTCTTTCGCGGGGGTGAATTCCTGGCATTCGCGCCTTCCGCATCCTTACGGGCCGGTCGACCCGGGCGATATGACGCGGGCGGGCTACGACTTCCACTGATCGACGAGATCGGCCCACCGACGCGAGATGGTCTTCTCCAGTTCGCCGCGTCTGCGGCGGGTGTTCACGTCGTCGGGTTCGATCGCGCCGATGGCCAGGCGCGCCACCTCCTCGACCTGTTCGCGCTCGAGGCCGAACCTCAGCAATGCGCCGAGATCGTGTGCGGTGTCGATCTCGTCGGCCAGTTCCGAACGAGCCAGAAGCACCGCCGCGTTCTCTTCGCCGACCTCCAGCAGCATGGCCACCAGACTGGACTTCTCGACCTTCACGAAACGCGACGCCGTCAGGCGGGCCTGCGGACGGACAACTCGATACCGTTGTCGCGCATCACTGTTCGGCTCTGCTGCGGCGTGTAGTCGAAGTTCTCCAGATCCTTGATGTACGACGCCGGGTCGGCCAAGCCTTCGACATGGGGGAAGTCCGAACCCATGATTATGCGGTTGTCGCCCAACAGCTTCCGCAGGCTCGCCAACTCGTCTTCGTAGAACGGCGACACCCAGACGTGACGCTTGAAGGTCTCGCGCGGATCCTCTTTGTAGATGAAAGGGATCTGGCCGTAGGACTTGGTCAGCTTCTCGAACAGGTGGAACACCCACGCCGAGCCGCTTTCGATGGCGGCCATCCGCAGGTTGGGGAAGCGCAAGAACAGGCCGTTGTGGAGGTGATTGGCGAAGGTGTCCTGAAGCGCATCCCCCGAGAACAGCGACCGGAAGCCGAGCAGCGCTTGGAAAGACATCATGTAGTCCGGCTCGCCCCACGCAGGCATGAACTTCGAGTAATACGTCTCGCCGGAGTGATAACAGACAGTGATGCCGGAGTCGTTGGCCAGCCGCCAGAAGTCGTCGAACAGCGGGTCGCCGGGTGCGCACATCCCGACGGCGGTGGAAATCGGTCCCGGCACCATGACGATGAAGCGGGCATCGTGGTCGAGTGCCCACTGCAGTTCTTTTACCGCCTCGTCGGGTTTGCACAGCGTGATGTAGGGGGCCGCGAAAATGCGTTCCCGGTAGGCGAATCCCCAATCCTCTTCCATCCAGCGGTTGAAGGCGCGGAATGTCGCGACGACAGCATCGAGATCGGGCAGCAGTGCCTGTTCCATTCCGACACCGAGCGTCGGCAACATGATGCAGCCGGCCATGCCCTGCTCGTCCATCAATGCCAACCGAGCGTCTCGGTCCCGGTAGGCCGGTGGAATCGGTTCGAGGTCACCGAACAGCGTGTTGAGATTCGCGCCCCTCGGATTGCGTCCGCGGAAATACTCGTCGAGCGCGCCGGGCTTGCCCACGGGGTCGAACGTCGGGTTCGGGATGAACCTGTTCACCTTGCCGCCGACGATCAGGCGCTGCTTACCGTCGATGTCCGCCCACTGAATGGCCCGCTTCTTGAAGGCGGGCTCGATGTGACGGGTGAACGCGTCAAGCGCCTCGTAATAGTGGTTGTCACAATCGAAGTAGGTGAATCCCAAGTCGGTCGTCATGACGCCCGTCCTTTCTAGTTGCGTGGCAGGCCGAGGATCATGGAAGCGATGACGGTCAGCTGTATCTCTGCGGTGCCTCCGCCGATCAGTTCGGACGGCATGTCGAAATACGGCCCGATGACAGCGGGATCCGAGTCCTCGAGCAGTGCGACGCGACCGGTCAGGCGCAGCGTCGCCGTCGAGGCCCGGCGCAGCAACATCACCATCGCGTACTTCGCGATGCTCGAGGTCGGCCCCGCGGCCTGGCCTTCGACCAGACGCAGCGTCTCCCGCAGCACCATGGCTTTGATCGCTGCGGTGTTGGCCTCGATCTCGCCGAGAGCGCGCAGCGCGGCGTCCTGGTCGGGACCGTCGATCCGCGCGATGTGCCGAAGTGCGGCTGCCCTGTCGATGTTGACGTAGTTGCCGATCGCCGTGCGTTCGACCGCCATGGTCGCGACTGCCAGATCCCATCCTGTACCGGGCTTTCCGACGAGCATGTCGTCGGGAACGAACACGTCGGTGAGGAAGACCTCGTTGAAGTCGAAGTGCCCGCTGGCCTGTTTGATCGGCTCGACCGTGATGCCGGGCGACGCCATGTCCACGAGGAAATAGCTGATCCCACGATGCTTCGACGCGTCCGGGTCGGTGCGCGCCAACAGGGCGCCGAACTGCGCGCGATCCGCCTGCGAGGTCCAGATCTTGTGCCCGTTGATCAGCCAGCCGCCGTCGACCTTGCGGGCCCGCGTACTCAACGAGGCGAGGTCCGAACCCGCGCCCGGCTCACTGAACAGTTGGCACCAGCGCTGAACTCCCCGCAGGATCGGCCACGCGAACCGCTCGCGCTGACGGTCCGTGCCTACGTCGAGAATCGTCGGCAGAATCCACTCCGCGATTCCCAGTGACGGTTTGATCAGGTCGGGACGATTGTCGAACTCCTCGTTGATGATGGCCAGCTGGACCGGCGAGGCACCCACGCCCCATGGTGCGGGCAGCTGGGGTGCCACCAGTCCCGCTTCGGCCAGCATGTCCCGTTGCGCGCCGGCGGCCAGACCAGGTGCGCGCTGATCGTCGGAGGGATGTTCGTTGTGCAGCTCCTGCGCCCGGTCGAGGGTCGCTGCGACCGAAACCCGGAACTCTGATTCGACATCGCCCAGATTCAGCGCGGTCGAGCGTTTCGTCGAGCGGGCCAGGTCGCCCACCTCGCGGCCCCACTGCGCCGTCGACCCGAGCGATGCGGCGAGGCTGATCGCACGCCGCCAGTACAGGTGCGTGTCGTGTTCCCAGGTGTAGCCGATGGCGCCGAACATCAGCAGCGCATCAAGCACCAGGTCGGGTCCCGTGGCGACGGCCATCAAGGCCGCCGAGCCTGCCGCAAGGCGATGTTGCTCGACGGAATCCGCCGAAGCGCGAACCGCGTCCCAGGCGGCCGCGGCCGCGAGTTCGGCATGTACGAGAAGCACCGCCGCCTTGTGCTGCAAAGCCTGGAATGCGCCGACCGGACGCCCGAACTGTTCCCGCGTGCGGATGTATTCGGTCGCAGTGTCCACACAGCGGCGGACCGTGCCCGCCGAGGCACACGCCGTCAGCGCCACCGTGATGCAGTGAGCACGAACGGCGTCGATCCTCGATATCTCCGAACCGGCCTCGACGAAGTAGTCCTCGAGTTCGAGCACGCCCACGTCGGTCGACAGGTCGGTCCCGCGCTGAGGATGTATCGACAACCCCTGGGCCGGTGCGCCCTTCGCCTCCAGTGCGAACCAGTGCAGGCCGCCGTCCTGCGAGCGTGCTGACAACAGGATCCGCTGCGCCGCACAGACTCCCAAGATCGACGACGACGAACCGCGCAGGCGCCAGCCGTCTGCGTTTGGGATGGCGCGGACATCGGACTGATCCGGCAGCACCAGGGCGGCGGTGGTCCCCGCCGCGAGTTCGGCGACCAACGGCGCGCCCGACTCGTCGGCCGTGTTAGCCACCGCACTTGCCGTCACGGTGGACAGGAGAGGCCCTGGCAGCAAGGCCGCGGCGGCCGTCTCGACGACGCATGCCAGATCGGTGAGCGTGCCGCCCTGGCCACCGGCCTCCTCGGGAAGGTGCACTGCGTGAAATCCATGCGCGGTCAACTCTTCCCACCATGTCGGCAACTCACCGGCGGCGATCGAGTCGAGGGCGGCCCTCGTCTTCTCTATGGGCGCGTGGCGAGCCGCAAAGCGACCCACTGCGTCGCTCAGATCTTCCTGTTCACTCGTGATGGCAAGCATGGACCGTCAGCCGTCCAGGCCGAGGATGCGTGCGGCATTGCCGTACAGGAACTTCGGCCACACTTCGTCCTTCAGGGGAACGCCGGGTAGCTCGCCGAAGATCCTCTCGAGGGACAGTCCCATCGGGAAGTAGCCGGCGTAGAGCACCTTGTCCGCGCCGCGCGAGTTCGCGTAATCGAGGATGGCCTTCGGGTAGTACTTGGGAGCGAACGCCGACGTGGAGTAGTACAGGTTCGGCCACTTCACCATCAGCTTCACGGCGAGGTCCTCCCAGGGTTCACAGCCGTGGCGGGTGACGAACACCAGATCGGGAAAGTCGAACATCACAACGTCGATCCGGTACACCTCTTGCGGCTTGAACGGAACTCGCGGACCGGGCACGCCCGCGCACACGAAGATCGGGATGCCGAGTTCGACGCAGGTGGCGTAGATAGGATACATCTTCGGGTCGTCGATCGGGACCTGCGGGAAGGTGCCGGCCGGGAAAACCGACGTCGCCCGTATGCCGTACTGCTCGTACTCGCGACGGATCGCGTTCACCGAGCCCATCACGTCATTCGGGTCGGAGATCGCGCCGGAGGGGATGAAGCGATCGGGGAACGTCTTCAGCGCGAGGGCGGCCGAGGCCTCGCTCACGCCGATCATCGCCTTCTCGATTCCGAATCGGTCCATCTGCTGCAACACCAGCGATACGGGGTCGTCTGTCGGCAGGCCGGTTGGCACGTCTTTGAACATGTACTGGACCGGGAACTCGAAATTCTCCTTGGATTCCCGGTCCTTCGTCTGCCTGCGGATGAAGTCGTACTGCGCCGAACCGTCGTGCGGGAAACCGATCATGGTGTCGATGACCGGCAGACCGACGGGTCCCGCCATTGCTTCCTCCCAATTGAAAACGACCGTGGTGCGACCACTTCTCGACCATATTGAAACATGGTTCTACCGATGTCAAACCATCTAGCTGGGGATATGGTTTACAGTGCTGCATAGGAGAAGAATCCTGTTCTCGGAATCGGGAGGTGCGATCGTCGCCACAAGGGCTCCCGACCACGCTCAGAGCGACATCGTCTCGCTGGCCGACATGACCAGCGGGCAGTTGGCGCGGCGCGCCAAGATTATCGAGGCGGTGATCGATCTGATCGCCGACGTCGGCGCCGATGCCGTGCAGATGCGCGACGTGGCGCAGCGATCAGGAGTCGCGCTGGCGACCGTGTACCGATACTTCAGCTCCAAGGAGCATCTGCTGGCCGCAGCGCTCGAGGACTGGCAGAAGCGACTCACCCGCCGTGTGCTGGCCGCAGCCGGTCCCGCCGAGCAGGGACCGCTACCCGGGGTATTGGATTATCTGCAACGCGCCCAGCGTGCTTTTCATCGCAACCCCAAGATGACTGCACTGATGCTTCAGGCGATGACCTCGACCGACCCCGAGGCGAAGACCGCGATCGACCACATGGGTCGCACGAACGTCGAGATGTTCGACCGCCTGCTCGAAGGCGTTGCGCCGGAGCAGATCCCAGATGTCAGCTTCGGCCTCAATGCCGCGCTGACCAGTGCACTCACCGCGGTGCTCACCGGTGCGCTGACCCTCGACGAGTCGCTGCGGCGGGTCGAGTGGGTCGCGCGCACGCTCATCGAGGCCGCGACTCGGCGATCCGGCTGAGGTCAGACCGGCGTCGGTGTGCGCGGTGACGGCCACGGCGACGGCACAGGCCTCTCACGTACCCGCATCGGCCACCAGAACCACTTGCCCATCAGCGCCGCGATGGACGGCGTCATGAACGACCGGATCACCAGGGTGTCGAACAGCAGGCCGAGGCCGATCGTTGTGCCCACCTGCCCGATCACCGTCAACTCGCTCACCGCCATCGAGATCATCGTGAACGCGAACACCAGACCGGCCGACGTCACCACCGAGCCCGTGCCGCCCATCGACCGGATGATCCCCGTGCGTAGTCCGGCATGGATCTCTTCTTTGAATCGTGACACCAGTAGCAGGTTGTAGTCCGCACCCACCGCAAGCAGGATGATGACCGACATGGCGAGCACCATCCAGTGCAGTTCGGTGCCAAGAAGATGCTGCCAGATCAGCACTGAAAGGCCGAATGAGGCGCCGAGTGACAGCACGACCGTGCCGACGATGACCGCCGAGGCCACGATGGCGCGGGTGATGAGCAACATGATGATGAAGATCAAGGCCAACGCGGCGACAGCGGCGATCACGAGGTCGTATGTGTTGCCGTCGGACAGGTCCTTGAATGTCGCCGCGGTGCCGCCGAGGTAGATCGTCGACCCCTCCAGCGGAGTGCCCTTGATGGCTTCCTTGGCTGCCTTCTTGATGGCGTCGATCCGCGCGATGCCCTCGGGCGACAGGGGATCCCCGTCGTGGCTGATGATGAACCGCACGGCGTGTCCGTCGGGGGAAAGGAACTGTTCCATACCGCGTTTGAAGTCAGGGTTGTCGAATACCTCGGGCGGCAGATAGAAGGAGTCGTCGTTCATCGACGCGTCGAACGCCTCACCCATGGCCGACGAGTTGTCCTGCGCCGCCGCCATCTGATCCTGCATGCCCTTCTGCGAGGCGTACATCGTCAGCATCATCGACTTCATGCTCTTCATGGTCTCGATCATCTCGGGCATCATCGCGACCATCTGCGGCATGAGGGAGTCGAGCCGCTCCATCTCCGGGATCAGCTGCTGGATGTCGTCGGTCATGATGTCGATACCGTCGAGCGTGTCGAAGATCGCCCGGATCGAGTGGCAGACCGGGATGTTGTAGCAGTGCGGTTCCCAGTAGAAGTAGTTGCGGATCGGCCGGAAGAAATCGTCGAAATCGGCGATATTATCCCGCAATTCGGCGACGTCGGCGGTCATGTCCTTCATCTTGACCACCATGTTGTGGGTGGTGTCGGCCATCTCGGCGGTCAGGTTGGACATCCGCGTCATGGTGTCGATGGTGTTCTGCATCTCGTCGGCCTGCACGAGCATGTCGGCCATCCGGTCCTGCATGTACTTCTGGTTCAGCTGCTGGGTGGTGCCCTGCATGCTGATCTGGAACGGGATCGAGGTGTGCTCGATCGGCTTACCGCTTGGACGGGTGATCGCCTGCACCCGGGAGATGCCCTCGACGCGGAAGATGGACTTGGCGATCTTGTCGATCACCAGGAAGTCGGTCGAGTTGCGCAGATCGTGGTCGCTTTCGACCATGAGCAGTTCGGGGTTCATTCTGGCGGGGGAGAAGTGCCGGTCGGCGGCAGCGTAGCCCTGGTTGGCCGGCAGGTCGGCCGGTAAATAGCTGCGGTCGTTGTAGTTGGTCTTGTAGCCGGGCAGCGTCAGCAGCCCGACGAGCGACAACGCGATGGTGGCCACCAGTATCGCGCCGGGCCACCGCACGACCATCGCGCCGACCTTGCGCCAACCGCGGGTGCGCAGCGCCCGCTTCGGTTCGAGTGCCTTTCCGAACCGGCTTGCGACGGAAATGATCGCCGGCCCGAGCGTGAGGGCGGCAAGCACGGTGATGAACATGCCGATAGCCAGCGGTACGCCCATCGTCTGGAAGTACGGCAGCCGGGTGAAGGACAGGCAGAAGACGGCGCCCGCGATGGTCAGGCCGGAGCCGAGCACCACGTGCGCGGTGCCCCGGATCATCGTGTAGTAGGCCTGTTCTCGCTCTTCGCCGACGGAGCGCGCCTCTTGATATCGGCCTATCAGGAAGATCGCGTAGTCCGTTGCGGCGGCTATCGCCAGCGTCACCAGGAGGTTGGTGGCGAAGGTGGAGAGCCCGATGATCTCGTGATAGCCGAGGAACGCCACGAGCCCGCGCGACGCGGCCAGTTCGAGAACCACCATCACCAGCACCAGCAGCACGGTGACGATCGACCGGTAGACCAGCAGCAACATGATGATGATGACGCTGAACGTGACCGCCTCGATCAGCTGCATGCTGCGGTCGCCTGCGATGTGCTGATCTGCGGCCAGCGCCGCGGGGCCTGTCACGTATGCCGTGACGCCCTGCGGTGGCGAAAGGCTCTCGACGATCGCCTGCACGGACTCGACCGACTCGTTCGCCAACGCCTCGCCCTGGTTGCCCGCCAACTTGACCTGGACGTACGCCGATTTGCCGTCGTTGCTCTGTGCGCCAGTGGCGGTCAGCGGATCGCCCCAGAAGTCCTGCACCGACTGCACGTGGGCGTTGTCGGCCTCGAGATTGCGGACCATCTCGTCGTAGAAGGCGTGCGCCTCGTCGTCAAGCGGTTCCTGGCCTTCGAGCACAACCATGACCGAGCTGTCGGAATCGCCCTCGGCGAAAAGCTCGCCGACTTTCTTCATCGAGATCATCGAGGGTGCGTCGTTCGGGCTCATCGACACCGCGCGCATCTGGCCGACGGTCTCCAACTGCGGGACCATCACGTTGGCGACGGCGATGACCGCGATCCAGCCGAGGATGATCGGCACCGCAAAGGCGCGGATGAGGCGCGGAATCAGCGGGCGCCCAGCATGTCTGGCGGGAGGGAAGGCGTCGGTGGGCGCGTCGATGCTGTGTGCGCTCATGCGGACTTCACAAAGCAGAAGGTCTGGGCGTTCAAGCCGTCGGACGTCCTCTCGTCTTTGACTTCGTCATCGACCGTGATCCGGCAGGTGATCGAGCTGCTGTCGCCCTGGGCGACGATGTTCGGCGCGGCGGACGGTGCCGTCGTCTCCAGCGTCAGCGACCAGGGCAGCGGTGCGCCGTCGATGCGCTGCGGTTTGGCGTCGAGGTCGAGGTAGTTGATGTCGACGTATGTTCCGGTGCCGAAGACCTCGTACTTGACCACCTTGGGGTCGAACGGTTCGGGGTCGTCGGCGAAGTTCCGCGGCGTCACCGTTACCCCTTCTGCGCCGAAGAAGGTGCGGACGCGCGAGACCGTCATGCCCGCGATGACGAGGACTGCCACGATCAGTAGCGGCAACCAAGCCTTCTTGAGGAAGGTCAGTGGCGAATTGCCGCTCATCAACCGTTGTCCTTCCACGTGGCAGACGTCACCGGGAAACTTATACGGTCGGCTAAGTAGCGACAAGCCGTATGGCTAAGATCACTTAGCCGAACGTTCTGTTACCTCAGCCACACGGCTGACGTTTTCGGCCGGCGATCGACGTTGGCGTGTTTAGGATCGGGAGCCACAAAAGGGGGTACGGTCAGCGGCACGAAGCTGAAGGGACGCGCGTGACGAAGTTGGCATCGCCCCGAGGTGTGGTCCGCGACCGAGTGCTGCAAGCCGCCCTTGACCTCTTCGCCGAGTACGGCGTCAGCGGGACGTCGCTGCAGATGATCGCCGACCGCGTCGGGGTGGCCAAGGCCTCGGTCTACTACCAGTTCCACACCAAAGAGGACATCGTACTGACGTTGATCAGCCCGGTGTTCGACGACATCGCCCGTCTGGTGAAGATTGCCGACGCGGTCGGTTCGGATGCGGCCAGGCGAGACGTCGCGATCAGCGGCCTTGTCGAACTCGCGGTACGTAACCGCCGTCTCACGACGGTGTTCTTCGGAGATCCGGCGATCGACCCGCTGGTTCGGTCACATGACGAATTCGCCTCCGCCATCGAGGGTTTCGACGCCCTGCTCGTCGGTCCGGCGCCCGGCGAAGCGATGCGGGTTGCGATGTCGGTGATCACAGCGGGGATTTACGGCACCGCGATGAACCCCCAACTGGTCGACATGTCCGACGACGACCTGCACCGATTGCTTTTGGAGACGACCCATCGCCTGTTGATCGCGCTCGACGGCGACTGAATAGTCGATTCACCCGTACGCAGAACTGGGTACACACCATCCGATATGACAGACGACCGATTGCTCATCCAGGACCAGACGTGCTGGCGCGTCGCCCGCACCGATCAGTTCGCATGCATCGTGGACGCAGCCGATTACTTCCGGCACGTCAAAACGGCGATGATGCGGGCGCAACACCGGGTGATGCTCATCGGTTGGGATCTTGACGCCCGGATGACCTTCGAACGCGGCAAGAAGACGCTGCCCGGTCCGAACCAGTTGGGCGCCTTCCTCTACTGGCTGCTGTGGAAGCGACCCCGTCTCGAGGTCTACCTGTTGAAGTCCAACCTGCGACTGCTGCCGGCCTTTGACGGCATCTGGTTCGGGCTGACGCCGGTGTCGGTGGTAAATCAGATGAGCAGCAGAAGAATGCATTTCGCCATCGACGGTGCCCGTCCCATGGGCGCCGTGCATCACCAGAAGATCGCCGTCGTCGACGACGCCGTGGCGTTCTGCGGTGGTCTCGACCTCACCGTCGACCGGTGGGACACCTGTGCACACGAGCACGACAGCCGTGCCCGCCGCACGGTCGGCCGCAGCTACGGGCCGCGCCACGAGGTGGCCGCCGCGGTCGACGGCGAAGCTGCCCGCGCGCTCGGTGAAGTGGCACGGCAGCGATGGACGACGGCGACCGGGAAGCAGCTGGAACCGGTCGACGCGCGACACGTCGCGTGGCCGAGCAAGCTCAGGCCGAGCCTTCGCGACGTCGAGGTCGGTATCGCGCGAACGCTTCCCGAACTCGACGATCGCGACGAGGTTCGCGAGGTCGAGGCGCTCAACCTCGCGGCTATCGCGGGCGCCCGTCACACCATCTTTCTGGAGAACCAGTATCTGGCGGCGCGGCGCCTTGTCGATGCGCTGGCCGGCCGCTTACGGGAAAACGACGGTCCGGAGATCGTCATCGTTCTTCCCCGCCGTGGCAACAATCGTCTGGAACAGCAGACGATGGACGGCGCACGTCACCGCCTCATCCAGCAGCTGTGGGCGGCAGACGAACACCATCGACTGGGCATTTATTACCCGGTGACCGACGGCGGGGCGCCCATCTACGTGCACTCGAAGGTCATGACGATCGACGACCGGTTGTTGCGCATCGGTTCGTCGAACCTCAACAACCGGTCGATGGGATTCGACAGCGAATGCGACGTGGCCATCGAGGCGGACTCGAACAACGTGGACAGTGACTCCGTCCGCCGCGAAGTCACCTCGATGCGGAACCGACTCCTGTCGGAGCATCTAGGCGTCCCGGTCGGCGACTTCGAGCACGCCGTGGCCCGGCATCGGTCGTTGCACGCCGCCGTCGAGGAACTTCGCGGTGACGGCAGAACCCTGCGGCCCTTCACGGAGGAGACCATCGCCGGTGAGGCGAGCCCGCTGGCGGAGAACGACCTGATGGATCCCGATCACGTGCCGCGGTCGCTGAGCCAGAGCATGCAACGCTTCATCACGGGTCTGAGGCGATGAAGCGCTAGGCCCGCGTCAAGGCGACCGTGATGCCGTCGATGACGACAGGAAACCCTTCGCACCCGACAGGAAACTTGCCGCTCGAGCGGGTGACGCCAATCCGACTGGCACCAAAGACAATGCGATGGCCACCGCCGCGGCGCGAGTGACGAGCGCCATGTTGCCCTCTCTGTTTCCGGTCATCCCATCCCGTCGGGAATTATCGCAGCCAGAATCGCAGCAATTTCACAGTGTCAGCAACCGGCGGCCACACCGCGACTGACGTATTGCTTGATGGCCGGCGAGCCGTCAATGAGTCCGAGGAACTTCGGCACCGATTCGGTGACCCAGGTGCTCTGTCCGTGAGAGTCGACGGCTCCCTGATCGCGATAGACCTCGACAACGGAGTAGAAGCCGGGTTCGTCGATGCTCTCGGCGAAGCCGTAGTAGACGACGCCCGGTTCGGTGTTCGACATCGTGGCGACGTAGGTCAGCAGCTCTTCAAAAGCCGACGCGTTCGCGGGCGGCACCGTGAAGTGAGCGATGAATGTGATCAATGGAAGTGTCTACACTTTCGCCGGTTCACCGATGACGTGATGCGATGTGGGGAGCCGGTTCTGCGCTGCTTCGATCGTCCGGCGCACCCCTTCGCGCACTGTGATCTTGCTCGGACCTAAGAGCCCGACCATCTTGGTGGTGTCGGCCCAGATCGGCCAGGCCTTGCTGTCCTCGGCGAAAACCGGTTCGACGCCGAGTATTTCACCCGCCATCCGGCAGTATTCCTGCGTCGTCACCGGTTCGGTTCCGCCGACGTTCACCACTTCGGCGCCGACTTTCGCGATGCCCGCCGCCGCGATGGTCTTCTCGACATAGTCGTCCTCGTACAGCGGTGTGTGCACGTTGCGCACGCCCGGATACACCCTCACCGGCTCGCCGCGCATGATCTGGTCGATGCGTTGGGTCACACCGCCGCCGCGTGGCCCGTAGAAGGAGAAGATCCGCACAACGGTCGCCGGCAGTTGATAATCGGCGCTGAGATGCTTCACCAGGAACTCGGCGGCGATCTTGCTCGCCGCATAGTTCTCCGCCGAGGAATGAAGGCCGTAGGGGTCGTCTTCCCGCAGCGGCCGCTCGCCCTGATACGCGTAGAGCGATCCCGTACTGCCGTGGACGAAAGCCTCGCAATCGCGGTACCGCCTCGCGAGGCGTCCGGTTGCGCCCGCGTTGACTTCGTAGGCGTCTTTGTGGGTCGGTGGTAGGACCGCGTAATTGATCACCACGTCGACCGAATCGGGCAGCGGCGAAAGATCGTGATCCGCCAGGTCGAACGCTATCGGAGTGGCACCGGCTTGTTCGAGGCTCCGGCTCTGCGCGGGATCGGAGAATCGGGCGACCGCGAAAACCTCGTTGGCTTTAGCCAACTCGACTGCGACCGGATAGGCCACTACGCCGCTGGCACCGGTGACGAGAACTCGTCGTCCGGAAAGAGACGTCATCAAAACCCCTTCAGTCGTAGCTAATCCGTCACCGTTGAAGTGCGACGGGCCAACTTCGCCGCGGCCACGCGCAGCCTGGTGGAAATACGTTGCGGCAGCGATGTGGTGATGTCTTCGCGCAGCCGCGTTACCGTGGAGGTCTTGATACGCCAGCGGCCACCGGCTTTCACATACGTTTCGTGATAGTGGCCGTAGCCGTGCAGAACCACCGCGGGCAGCAACCGCACCACGTCCGCGAGGGCCCATACACCGGTCGCCGTCGTCTCCGAGGTCAAGGTGATCTCGGGTGCATAGACCTGGTGCACCGTTGGCTGCGACGGCTTGCCGAGGGTACGGCGGACGTAGAGCACGAAATCGTCCGCACCAACGGTCTGCCTGCCGCCGGCGCCCGCGATGGTGCTTGTGAAGTCGTCGTCGAACAGCCTGCGCCAGGCGCCCCAGTCCTTGGCATCGAGATACCGGCAGTACTCGGCCTTCAACTGTTTGATGGCCTCGATCTCGAGCAGGGCCGCGACGTCGTCCATCCTTCGATCCTTTGCGAAACGGCGCTCAGTGGCCGTCGTCGCTCGCCGCTGTGGCCGGAGTGCCTGCGGCGTCATAGCTGCCCATGAACTCGATCGGCACGCCGCCCATGGTGCAGAAGAAGAGGTTGACCCCCGGCACGTCACCGAAGAGCACTGTGACGTCGCTTGCCATGGTCCTGGCTTTCTCCTGCACGCCGCTGTAGTCGTCGGTGAGAAACGACAGCGCGGCGAGCCCTTCGGGGGCGACATCGCGCAGATTCTCGGGCACGTCGAGGACCTCGACCAGGCCGGCGTCGCCACTGCCGAGCATCGTCACGTCGGCGCCATCGGACGGCGGCCAGCCCAGCGTCGTCTCCAGCACCTCGCCGGGCACCCGGAACTGTGTCTGCATTTCCATGCCGACGACATCGGTGAGGAACGAGATGAAAGTGCTCGCCGCATGGCTGCGCATGACCACATGGTGAAGTTGATTCGGCAAGTCGAAACCTCGCTGTACGTGAGCCCACGGCGCTTCCCGGAGGCTCCCGCCATGCTAAGCGACTGCCCAGCACGTGAAGCTGGTTTCGTCAGACTCAAACCGCCTCAGCGTGCCGTGCCTGACGCTGTCGTCGCAATACCACCGTCGACGGGGATCACCGCACCGGTCAAATAGGAGCCGGCCCGGCTGGCGAGAAACACCGCGATGCCTGCCATATCGTCGTCGCGTCCGATCCTCCGCAGCGGCGCGGCGGCGGCGATCGAGTCGCCGAAGGCCTCCAACGTCGCCGCCATCATCTTCGATTCGAACGGACCGGGCGCGACGGCGTTGACGGTGATGTGCGCAGGCCCGAGTTCACGGGCGAGCACCCGCGTCAGCTGGTGCACGGCGGCCTTGCTGCTGGCGTAGGAGTACGTGGGCATGGGGCTGACGTGAATCCCGTCGATACTGCCGACGTTGATGACACGGGCCGGGTCATCGGCCGTGCCCGCCTGGCGCAGAGCCGGCAGCAACGCCTGGACCAGCCAGAACGGCGACTTGACGTTGAGGTCGAGAACCTTGTCCCAGGCGGAGTCGGGAAAGCTCTCCAGCGCCTCGCCCCAGGTCGCGCCGGCGTTGTTGACCAGGATGTGCAGGTCGTTCATCTCGGCGGTGACGAGGCCGGCGAGCCGAATGCATTCGTCGTGCTGGGACAGGTCGGCCGGTACCGCCTTCACGTCCCCGAATGCCGAGAGCTGCGCCTCGGCAGCGGCGCAGGCATCGGCCTTGCGGGAGCTGATGACCACCCGGGCGCCCGCCTGCAGCAGCCCGCGCGCCATCATCATGCCGATACCTCTTGTGCCGCCGGTGACCAGCGCGTTCTTCCCGGTGAGATCGAAAAGTTGTGCGTGCGTGCTGATTTGACCGTCGGTCATGACCACCGCTCTTTCGTTATAAGCTCGGCTTCAGGCGTTGGGAGGCTCGATGAGCTGCTGTCATTATCAACCCACCGGTGACGGCCTGGACACCGCATTCACCGTCGATGCATCCAGGATCACCTTCGGCAGGGGTTGCCTGAACGAACTCGGAGATCGCGCCACGGCGCTGGGGATGGCGCGGGTGGCGTTGTTCACCGACCCTGTCGTGGCCGAACTGGAGATCTTCGACACGGCGCGGCGGTCACTGCGCGAAGCAGGCATCGATGTGCTCACCTACACCGAAGTTCACGTCGAGCCCACCGACGAATCGTTGACCCGCGCAGCGGCATTCGCGTCGGAGGCCAATCCCGACGGCTACGTGTCGGTCGGCGGCGGATCGGCGATCGACACCGCCAAGGCGGCGAACCTGTACGCCAGTCATCCGGCTGATTTCCTGACCTATGTCAACCCACCGGTGGGCGAGGGGACACCCGTGCCAGGCCCGCTGAAACCGCACATCGCATGCCCGACGACGTCGGGCACCGGCAGCGAGGTGACCGGCATCGCCATCTTCGACCTGCTGTCGATGTCGGCGAAGACGGGCATCGCCTCACCCGCGCTGCGCCCGACCGAGGCCCTGGTCGACCCCGACTGCACGGACACACTGCCCGCTCAGGTCGTCGCCTGCTCAGGGCTCGACGTGCTGTCGCACGCGGTGGAGTCGTTCACCGCGCGACCCTTCGTGCGCCGTCCCGCCCCTGACGCGCCGAGCCAGCGTCCGATGAGTCAGGGCGCGAACCCGTGGAGCGACCTCGGCAGCCGCGAAGCCATGCGACTGCTGGGGCGATACCTGGAGCGTGCCGTTACCGATGCGTCGGATCGCGAGGCGCGCGAGCAGACGATGTGGGCTGCGACACTGGCCGGCATTGCGTTCGGGAACGCCGGGGTGCACATCCCGCACGCGATGTCGTATGCGGTTGCCGGACAGGTGCGCGCCTTTCACCCTGACGGCTACCCGGGAGCCGAAGCCATGGTCCCGCACGGGATGTCGGTGATCCTCAACGCGCCAGCCGTTTTCCGGACCACCGCGAGTACCGATCCGCGACGCCACATCGAGGCTGCAGGTCACCTCGGCGCAGACGTCACCGATGTCGCAGAGCAGGATGCCGGTGCTGTCCTCGCCGAAGAGCTCGTTCGAATCATGCGCGCAGTGCGGATGCCCAGCGGGTTGGCCGCCGTGGGTTACGTGGAGGCGGATTGCGCCAAGCTCGCCGAGGGGGCGTGGCCGCAACAGCGGTTGTTGCAGAACGCGCCGGTCGAAAGCGACCAGGCGATGCTGGCGGAGTTGTTCGGCGGCGCGCTGCGCTATTGGTGAGTCGAGGAGTCAGTCGGCGGTCTCGACGACCATCACCTCGGTGTTCGCGCGACGCCGCACCGCCCTCGGCACCGATCCCAGCAACCGGCCCGCGATGGACTTGACCCCGACGTTGCCGACAACCAGCAGGTCGGCGTCGACGTCGTCGACCAGCTTGACCAACACCTCGACCGGGGCGCCCGAGAGGGCCTTCTCCTCGATGTCCGTCGCGCCGGCCGCCCGGGCCCGATCGGCGGCCTCCCGGAGCATTCCGTAGACCGGTGCGTTGCCCTCGGTCCGATACTGTTCACCCCTGGGCTGGTCCGGTTCGCCGGACCGCAACTCCTCTTCTGGCAGGTACGCCGTCGCCACGATGAGCTTCGCGTTCGATTCGGCGGCGATCGCCGCAGCTCGATCGACTGCTCGAAAGGACGATTCCGAGCCGTCGGTTCCGACGACCACAACCTTGGGTTCGCTCATCAGCACTCCATTCCGATCTTGTATCAACTACCCGGGACGTAGCGTTTTCACGCTTTTCGCGGAGAATGGGCAGCAAAGCCGATGAGGAGGATCGATGCTTGCCGAGCTGGGCCGCAGGGCAGACGCCGCGTTGAGACGGGGAATCGACGCCGCGGGTGAGGCCGTGTACGCCACGGTGCTGCACGCGCGCAGGATCGTCGGCGCGGTCTCGGTGGCGGCCCACCGGGTGAAGCGTGAAACGAAAGACCTGGTGTGGGATTACCAGGATGTCGCCACCGATCTGCGCCGCCCCGGTGACGGACGAGCCAGTCAGGTGGAGGCCGACAGTGCTACCACGGAGGAGCGGCCAAGGTTGCGCGTCGTCGGGTCCGACGACTGACCGCCTCAAGCGTCGGTCTGCCGTCGCAGCCGCCACCGCACGAATCCGGCGTACACCAATGCCAGTAGGCCGAGCATCGCGATATCGAGCAGCCACGTCGAGGCGGTGTGCTGCCACAGCGGATCATGCGCCGCCGGAACAAGGTTTGGCAGGTCGATCGTCGACGCGGTCGCGGCGACACCCCATCGCACCGGTGTAAGCCCGGCGACCACCTCGAGCACCGGACGCCCGGTGATCGGTATTAAACTCCCCGCGAGCACGAGCTGTGCGACGCAGGCGGCGGCCAGCAGCGGAATGTACTGATTGCTGCTGCGCGAGACCGCCGAAATCACCAGGCCGAGGATCGCCGCGACCGAAGCCGTCGCGGCCACATCGACGAACAGCTCGGCGGTGGGAACGCCGAGAACTGCGGCCGTCTGCGGCGCGCGTTTACCGACGCCGGGTGCGGTGACTGCCAGCACGAGAAGCGCCGACTGGGCGACGGCGACGGTACTGAACACCAGTATTTTGGCCAGCAGGTACGCCGACGGGGAGAGCCCAGCGCCCTGCTCGTGGCGGTAGATCGCCCGCTCGCCGACCAGGTCGCGCACTGACAGCGTCAACCCCATCAGGACTGCGCCGAAGGTGAGCAGTACGACGAGCTGCCTCGGCTCGAACGGTGCGGCGGATCCCGCTGCGGGTTTCGTGAAACCAGCGTCACCGCCGACCGCGAGCGGCAGCAGGCCGACGATGATCGGCGCCAGCACGAGGAAGACGAGGTAGCGCCGGTCGGCGACGACCAGCTGCAGCTGGCGCTGCGCGACCGCCGCGACCTGACGCCAGAAGCTTGTCCGCTTCAACTGTCTTGGCGGCGATGACGGCACCGGCTGTGCGACGGGCTCCGCGGCCGCGCCGTGGCGTTCGAAGAAACGTCGTTGCGCTCCTTCGGGATCCGCGCCGATGTCGTGGTAGATGTCAGCCCAGTCGTAGCTGCCCATCGCCTCGCCGACACCGTCGGGTGAGCCGCGGTATGCAGCCCTGCCGCCGGGGGCGAGCAGCAGCACCTGATCGCAATCGTCGAGGAACCTCAGCGAATGCGTCACCACGACGATCGCGCGACCGGCATCGGCGAGCCCGCGCAGCATCGTCATCACCCGTTGGTCGAGTGCGGGATCCAGGCCGGTGGTCGGTTCGTCGAGCACCAGCAGCGACGGTTCGGTCAGCAACTCCATCGCGATCGAAACGCGTTTGCGCTGCCCGCCCGACAGTTGGTCGATGCGCGTGCCGGCGTGGCTTTCCATCTCGAGTTCGTCGAGCACCCGCGAGATCACTTGCCGCCGTTCGCCTTCGCTGATGTCGGGTGGCATTCGCAGTTTGGCCGCGATGTCCAGCGCCTGCGCGACGGTCAGCCCACGGTGTACGGCGTCTTCCTGCGGCACCATGCCGATTCGACTTCGCAGCGACTCGTACTCGGCGTGCAGATCGCGACCGTCGAACTTCACCGCACCGCTGGTCGGCCGCCACACTCCGACGATGACTTTCAGCAGCGTCGACTTACCCGAGCCGGACGGCCCGATCACCGCGGTCAGCGCGCCGGGCCGCACAGTGAGCGACACGCGATCCAGCAGCGTGATGTCGCCGTCGGAGAGGGTCAATCCGACGCCGCGCACCTCGAGACCGCCCGTCGTCGTTGCTGGTCCGGTGCGGTGGACGAGAGTGCCTGCGGCGAAGACGAAGTCGACATTGCCGATCGTGACGATATCGTTGTCTTGCAAGACTTTGGACTGGACCCCCTCGCCGTTGACGAAGGTGCCGTTGACGCTGTTCGCGTCTTGAATCTGCACACCCGACGGTGTTGTCACCAACGTTGCGTGATGCCGCGCCGCCAGCATGTCGGAGATACCGATGTCGGCGTCGGCGCCGCGACCGATCGTCATCGATTGCACCGACGGCCGCTTGGTGTCCACGCTCGGCCGTTCATCAGGCGGGGCACCGAGTTCGAACGTCACCGCTGGGCCCTCGGGGTTTCCGAGATGCAAAACGCCGCCGTCGCTGACCGGTGTCGATTCGACCCGCTCGGTGGCGACGAACATGCCGTTGAGGCTGTCGTTGTCGACTGCGGTCCACTGCCCGTCAACGCATCTCAGGATCACATGGGCCCGCGAGATCGCCGGGTGCAAGATACGCAGATCCGCGCGAACGTCGCGGCCGACGACGACATCGCGTCCCGGCGGAAAGGTGCGTCGGATCTCACCGGCGCGAACGGTGATCAACGGCGGTAGCGGCTCGCCCATCGTCTAAAGAGCCCTCCGCCGGTCGCCGGCGTGCGTCACCGGCACACGATAAACCGGGCTAGTCGGCTGTGTGGACGATCAAGATGTCGATTCTCGCCTTGCGCGCGACTTCGGCGGGTACCGAGCCGAGCAGGCGCCCGGCGACGGAATCCAGGCCGACGTCGCCGACGACGAGAAGATCGGCGTTCACCTCGTTGACCAGTTTCACGAGTGCGGGAACCGCGGCGCCCGAGATCGCGCGCTCTTCGACGCTCGGAGCGCCCGCGGCCCTGGCCTTGTCGTGCGCTTCACGAAGGATGCCGTACACGGGGGCGTTGCCGTGCAAGATGTAGCCCTCGCCGCCGAGGGCGTCCGCCGCGCGGGGGTCGGAGACATGGTCGTGCGACGGAGCCCGCGACCAACCGCCCTTCTCGACCTCCTCCACGTGTGCGCTGGCGATGATCAGCTGTGCGTGCTCCTGAGCGGCTGCGACCTCGGCCGCGCGCACAACCGCGCGCATCGAGGACTCCGAGCCGTCGGTTCCGACCACAATGGTCCGATATCCGTCCACGCCGAGACGCTAACCCCGGTTCGTCGGCAGTGGGCCGGATTCGCCCGATGCCCTCATCTGCCGCTGCGCTCGCGGTGCTTGCATCCCGGCCAGCAGCAGGGCCTGCGCATCCCTTCCTCCAGCTCCTCCTGGGTTCGCCGGATGCGGCGCTCGCGCGTCTTCTCCTGTTTGGCGTCGGTGACCCAGCAGATGAACTCGTTGCGTGCCAGCGGCGTGATGTCTTTCCACGCCGCCAGTGCGGTGGAGTTGCCGATCAGTGCGGCTCGTAGATCTGCGGGCAACGTGTGTACCACCCCGCCGGGTACTCGCTGGCTGCTCACGGGGACAGGGTAGTCGGCGCCCGCTCGGCCCCGCTTCGATCGCCGCCCATGTCCGCCGCGAGCCCGCGGAGCCGGTGTTCGCAGTGCTCGAGGACGGAAAGATCGACGTCCGCGGCTCCTGGCTTGCCGTTGCGGTACTCGAAGGGGTTGTCGATGTCGCGGATCATCGCGATCACGTACGCCAACAGATAGGTGATCACGCCGACCACGAGCAGAGTCGAGGCCAGCTGTCCGATGTCGGTGATGAGCAGCAGCACCAGGATCATCAGCCCCGTGACCTCCGCGATGAGATAGGCAGCTGACACATACGACGTGCGCCGCATTGTGTCCATCCGCAGCACGAGCTTGCGAATGGTCGACTGCTCGGACTTCAACCGGGTGGTGAAGCCCGCCTGGATTTTGGGGGCGAAGACGATGAAGAGCGGATTGAGCTCCCGCAGACGGCCGAGAACGTCGTCGAGACCGTCATTGTGCAGGAGCCATCGTCGAATCGAGGCGTTCGTGTCGGCCAACAGCGAGACACAGTGGCGTGCTTCTGGCAGATCGAGTTCGGCGTGCACGATGAGGCATTCGTCGGCGATCGAGTCGAGACTGCCCGCCAATTCACCTGGGAGCCGCTCGGCCTCCTTGAAGTCGGCGGCCGTGCCGCTGAGGATGAAGCCGACGATGAAAACCTCTGCGGCGATCAGACCGGTGAGCAACGGGCTGAGTTCGAGGTGCCGCAGCGGGCTCACGTCGTAGAGCCACTTGAGGATGATCACCGCAGCGGCCACGGGCAAGACCTGCAAGAGGAGTCTCGGGTTGCCCCGCAAAACCTTCGTCATTTCCCGAGGATGCGATATTCAGCCGGCTTTTTTCGCCATTTTGCACGGACGGGCCTGCACAAACGGTTCGGCCCGCCACGGTGTAGGTGGCGGGCCGAGTACAGCTCTCTGTTGAACTGCAAGAGTCGCGGACCGTTTGGACTCCGGGAATGACGTTAGGGTCAGACGGCGCGCGAAGAAATCGGGTGTTTCCCTATGTTTTTCACAGGTTGCGGGCCGCGACTGCTGAGAACGACGACCTAGATTGATCTGCCGTGACGACATTGCACGACACCACCGTCCGTGGCTTCGCCTCCGACAACTACTCGGGTGTGCACCCCGAAGTGCTCGCCGCGATCGCCGCAGCCAACGACGGACACCAGGTCTCGTACGGCGAGGACGTCTACACCGACCGGCTGCAGCAGGTGGTCGCGCGCCATTTCGGCGACGGTGTCCAGACGTATCCCGTCTTCAACGGCACCGGCGCCAACGTGCTCGGAATGCTGTCGATGCTGCCCCGCTGGGGAGCCGTCATCTGCGCCAGGACCGCCCACATCCACGCAGACGAAGGCGGGGCGCCCGAGAAGGTCGCCGGCATCAAGCTGCTTCCGATCGCGACCACCGACGGCAAGCTCACGCCCGACCTGATCGCGCAGGAGGCCTGGGGATGGGCCGATGAACACCGAGCCCAGCCGCGGGTGGTCTACATCACGCAGTCCAGCGAGTTGGGCACCGTCTATACGCCTCCTGAGGTGCAGGCCATCACCGACTTCGCGCATGAGCGCGGGATGCGCGTCTTCATGGACGGTGCCCGACTGTCGAACGCCGCCGCGGCGCTCGACGCGCCCCTGCGTGCCTTCACCACCGACGCGGGCGTCGACGTCCTCAGCTTCGGCGGCACGAAGAACGGCGCGCTCGGCGCTGAGGCGATAGTCGTGCTCGACACCGCCGCCTCCGACGGGCTGATCCGGCTGCGCAAGAGCCTGATGCAGCTGGCCTCGAAGATGCGGTTCGTCTCCGCGCAGCTGCTTGCACTGCTCGACGGCGACCTTTATCTGCGCACGGCCCGGCACGCGAACGAGATGGCTTCGCGGTTGCGCTCGCGCATCGAGGCGGGCATTGCCGACGGAAGCATCCGCGGCGTCGAATTCACGCAGCCGACGCAGGCCAACGCCGTGTTCGCCCGCCTGCCGTCCGGCGTCGCAGATCGGTTGCGCGAGAGCTTTCGGTTCTACGACTGGGACGCCGCGACGGGCGAAGTGCGCTGGGTGTGCAGTTTCGACACCGATCCCGAAGACGTCGACGCCTTCGTCGCGGAAGCCGCGCGCCTGACGTCGACGTAACGGGACGTGGTGGGTCAGGGTTGTGCGGTGTAGCGGCGCAGGAACGCCAGCGACCAGAAGACCCCGAGTGCGGCGATTGCGCCCCACCAGAGGAGCGCCACGATCAGCCAGAGCCCGGAGAAGCCGACGTATCCGAGCCCGGACAGCGTCGCCGCGCCGAAGACCACCCAGAAGATCTTCCACAGCGCGAAGACGGCGGCCAGGCCGGACAGGATTCCCATCACGAGGGCGCGGGTGCGATCGACGCCGTTGACTGCCTCCTGAACGCGGGTGGGCACGATGTTCATTGCTTGTTCCTTGTCGTCATGCGTCGCCGGGTCGGCGTCGTCATGGCGCAAGTACATCCAGCCGAGGCGGCTACCGATCAGTACAGCATGCGCGCCGCGGGAAACGTTGTGGCCACCTCATTAAGTCGTCAGGTCCCTTGCTTTCGGTGGTGAGCGCATCGGGGGTAGGAGTTCCGGACTGGTTGTTCAGTGCCATCGCGTTGGTGGCGGTCACCAACGGTGCGCTTCTGACGATGATCATGGCGAGCGGGCTGACCTACGGAATGGCCGAGGCCGGCTTGTTGCCCGGCGTGCTGAGAAGGGTTCTGCGGCAGCGGCGGACACCTTGGGTGGCGATCGTGGCGACGACGGCGGTGGCGATGGTGCTCACGCTGATCGGAGACCTGTCCACACTGGCGGAGACCGTGGTTCTGCTACTGCTGTTCGTCTTCATCTCCACCAATGTGGCGGTGTTGGTGCTGCGTCGCGACAGCGTGGAGCATCAGCACTTCCGCGTGTGGACGTTCGTGCCGGTGCTGTACCTCACCGCGCACGGCGACGCGGAGCGAAACCGACGTCGCCGCACGCGAAGACGAAACGGTCTAGGCGGTAGCGGCCAGCGTCTTCGCGTCCTCGTCGGCGAACGTGTCCTCGAGTTGCAGTGGTGAGTAGTCGACGTCGATCTCCTCGAGCGGGCGGCCCCGTGCGCTGCTGATCGTGCCGAACCGTCGCATTCCTTTGTCGGCCGCGTACTGCTGGAACTCTTCCTTCTGCAGGTTGAACGGAATTTCCTCGTACAGGTCATAGGCATCGTCGGTGTTCTGCAGCGCCATCGGAATCAACTGGTTCATCCGGTCCTCGAAGACTTTCCAATTGGAGTCGTCGGCGGCGACATGGCGACGGCAGGTGAAGGTGCCCCATGCCATGTGACGACGCTCGTCATCGCCGATCCGCCGGACCAGCTCCTGCATACCCGGGAGGATGTTGTTGTCGACGCAAATGCGGTGCCAGGCATAGTATCCCGTCAGCGCCATCATGCCCTCGATGACGTGGTTGTAGGTCGCCGATGCGCGCACCTGAGCGGCAGGGGAGGGATCGGAGACCAACGTGTCGAGCGACTCGGGCAACTCTTCGTAGAAGATCTTCCGATAGGTGGGGAGGTCGTCGAGAAGGACCTGGATGTCGTCGGTCACACCGACCGCGTCCAGCCACAGCCGGAACACCTGGGTGTGCTTGGCCTCCTCGAATGCGAACTGGGTCAGATACATCTCGTCGCCGAGCCGTCCTTCCGCCCGCATGGCCGCCATGAACGGCTGGATGTCCTGAGTGACCGCTTCTTCGCCGGCGATGAACTGCGCGCACAGCCGGGTTGCCCATTCGCGCTCCAGGTCCGTGAGCGCTTCCCAGTCGGCCCGGTCGCGGGAGAAGTCGATGTCCGCGGGATTCCAGAACTTGGCGTTGCCGCCCGCGAAGAGTTTGAGGGGCAGGCTGTCCCATTTCAGGCCGCCTCGCGCGAGTGACGCTGAGCGGCTTCGTGTCGTTGTCATCTGTTGACCTCCTTGATTTTTCGGGCTGAGCTGGTGGAAGCGAATGCGTCGGCCAGGACGGCGACCAGCCTGCGCACGGCGAGTGCGGGCTGCTCGGGTGAGGGTTCGTCGAGTCCGAGGATGGGATCCATCCCGCGCACGTACGGCGCCAGCGCCATGTGCGGAAAGATCATCAATAGGAGTGACAGCAGCGCCTCGGTGTCGCAGTCCGCGCGCAGATTACCGCGCACGTGGGCGTCGCGGACAAGCGGCCGCAGTACCTCCAGGTAGTGGCGATGGATGACGGTGCGCACGCTGACGCGGGCATCGGTGTCGACTTCGAAACTCGAGGCGGCGTGCAATGCACGGTCCTGCGGATGGTCGGCGTAGTAGGCGACCCACGTGTCGAGCAAGTCGGTAAGGAACTCGAAGAACGGCCTGCTCGGGTCGAGTTCCCTGATGCGGTCCTCCATGTAGCGGCGCACCCGCTGGCTGCCGATCTCGGCGATGTAGGCGTAGAGGTCACGTTTGTCCGCGAAGTACTGGAACAGGCTGCCCTTGGCGACGCCCGCCCGACGTGCGATGACATTGAGGCTGCCTTGCGAGAAGCCGTGCGCGCCGAACTCTGCCTCGGCGGCTTCGATCACGGCGGCGCGTCGATTCGGGTCGACGCGGGCCCATGTCACCGTCGGCATCGGGTCCTCCCAGGAGTCGATGACCACTGGTCATTTTACTGTGAGCCGCGTCACGGTCAAGACCCCGTGAGCAGCCGCGCTGTCAGACGAAGTCTGAGCCGCCGTCGACGTTTACGGTCGCCCCGGTCACGTAGCCGTTGCGCTTGGAGGCGAGGTAGGCGGTGATCGAGGCGATCTCCTCTGGCAACCCGGCGCGGCCGAGATCGCAGGGCTGGTGAAAGTTGTTGTCGATCCACTCCATGACGTCGTGCGGATCGCTGGCGTCGAGACCGTCGGCGGCGAGAATGTCTCTCAGGTTCTCGGTGAAGCTGGCGGTAACAACCGTTCCGGGGCACACGCAGTTGACCAGGATTCCGTCTTTCGCGAGGCTTTTGGACAGGTTCTTCGTCACGCTGCACAGCGCTGCCTTCGATGCGGTGTAGGCGACGATGCGGGGGTTCTGCCGCTGAATCGAATGTGCGGACAGGGTGACGATGCGCGCCCATCCCGCGGCGCGGAGCAGGGGTAGGGCCGCGCGGATCGAACGAACGCCGGACATGGTGCCAAGGTCGAACGCGTCGTGCCATTGCGCGTCGTCCATCTCCTCGAAATACCCGTCGCCCGGACCTATCGTGTGGACCAAGCTGTTCAGCTTTCCCCAGCGTTCCGTGACGGCAGAGAAGCCCGCGGCTATCGAGTCCGCATCGGCCATGTCGACACTGATGCCGACGGCGTCGGGGGCGCCCGCCCCGCGCAGAGTTTCCTCTGCGGCGTCGAGAGCGGCTCTGCTCCTTGCCATCAGCGCTACGCTGGCGCCTTCGGCGGCTAGGGTCTCGGCGATCGCCAGGCCCATCCCTTTACTGCCGCCTGTGACGACAGCTGTCGATCCGGTGAAGCCGAGGTCCATGGTTCCTCCTGGGAAGTCAGCCGCTGGGGTGTCCGGAAGCGGCGATTCGTCTGATCGCCTCGGGTGCGACACCGAGGCCGCGAAGGCAGAAGCGGAGCGTGTGTCGGCGGACATCACTGCGTTCGCAATCGCCTGCCGCCCATTGGCGTTCGGTGTTCGCCCACACCACACCCTGTATGGACAGCGCCTCGGTCAGCGGGTCGATGCCGCGGAACACGCCCTGATCGAGACCGCGCTCGAGCTGTTCGGTGAGCGGTTCGAGCATCGCGGTGTACGCCGGCTGGATCATCTCCGGGGAGGCGAACATCTGCGATTGGGCCTCCAGCGAGAGGCGACGAAGGTCGGATTTGATGTGATCGTCGAACGCCAGGTCGAGCCGTGCGTCGATCCAAGCCGCTACCGCATCGATGGCGCCGGGGGCGTCGGCCATCTTCTTCCTCAACCGCCGGGTTTCAACACGTGCCATCTCCAGGAAGACCGCAGCGACCAGCTGATCCTTGGATTGGAAGTGGCGGTAGAAGGCACGGGTGCCGAGCTGGGTGTGCGCCAGGACGGTTGCCACGCTGAGCCCCCGGACGCCCTGTTCCCGAATGCTTTCCGAGGCGGCCGCGAGAATGGCGCGACGGACCTCGGGGTCGGGGGCGAGTTTCTCCCGTCGCCGAGTGGCCGGGCGAGTCATGCTGTCGCGTCGTAGGTGCGCAGGTACTGAGTGAAACGTTCGCGGACGGACTCGGGTGTCAGACCGTAGTCAGCCAGGTCGTAGTCATGTGAGCCGCGGGTGCCGGGCTTGTGCTCGCGGGCCCAGTGCGCGACAGAACGTGCTGCGGCATCGGTGAACTCGAGTCCAAGCGACTCGTAGCCGGCGGCCAACGTCGTCACCGGGTCGGCCTGCAGGTCTGCGAAGGCGACATCGGAGAAGCGCTCGTCGCCGACACGTTTGCGGAAGTCCATCGCTCGTCGAATACCTTCAGACCAGCTGTCGAGCTGCTCGGTGCCGAGTTCGACCGGATCGTCGCGGTCACTGCTCCAGCTGCGCACATACCGGATCAGGCTGCAGACGGAACCCATGACCCTGGCCGGATCTCGATGGCTCCACAAGAATTTGGCGTTGGGGTACGCCTCGACGAGTGCATCGAGGGCGAACACGTGCACCGGCGTTTTTAGGTGCCAGAGGCTCGGCGGGCAGTGCCACTGAAGCAGCTTGAGCACCCGCCGATGGAACAGGTAGGTCTCACCCATGTCGCAGGTCATCAGCCATGCCAGATAGCCCGGGACGCGGACAACGCCATCGAAGTGGAAGGTCCGGAAGCTCATTCCCATCAGGTCTTGGCATTCAGTTGGCGCAGTCGGCTCGGAGTTGTACAGCGACTTCATCAACGGGAACATGTCGTTCAGCATCTGCAAGCCGGCCTCGGCCTGCGCGATGCGCGGGTCGCAATCCTGGGTGGCGGCCTCTGGCGGCGGAGTAGGCGCCTGCGACTCCCACATCCGCAGGGAGCGGAACTGCGGGTCGGCGGCCACAAGCTGACTCAGCGCCGTGGTGCCGGTCCGCGGCAGGCCGATGACGAAGACCGGTCCGCCGACGATCTCGTCATCGATCTCTGGGTGGCGCGCGTAGGTCTCCTCGATCTTGAGACGCTGGATCAGGGCATTGCTGATGGTGGCGTGCTGGATCACCGCGCCCATCTCCGAGAGGTCGGCCTCGATGTTCAACGACTCGACAGTGCGCTCGAGCCCCTCTCTGTAATACCGGGAACCGAAGTCGTCGAGACCTGTTGCGGCGCGCGCACCGTCTTCGAGTTCATCCGCGCAGAACGTCATCGCGCGAACCGCTTGTTCACGGCGTGCCTGCGTCGCTCGAGCACCGAAGCCCTCTCAGCCGGTGTGACCATCGCGGTATCTGCGGGCAGCGTCGATGCCACCTCGTCGAACGACACCAGTCGAGAGGTCGGTGTCGGTGCCGTTTCGGTACGCACACACCGCAGGATCATGGCGCCGTTGCTGTGCCCGGCGGTGTCCAGCCAATTGGCGACACCGGGATCGCGTCCGCACAGAACAACCCGTACCAGGCCGTCGGAATCCACCGCGGTCTGATGTGCGTTGAGGCTCGACTGGTGACGACCGTAGTGGATGGTCTCCCACCAGGGGTTGCCCAGCGAAAAGCTCCAATAGACGCCGACGGGCGGGTCGATTTCCAGGATGAGGGCCTCGTCGGGAGCCAGTTCCCAGCGGCCGATCACCGGCTTGTTCTCGGCTGCCGCTCCCATCGCGGTCCGGTCTATCGGTGGCAGGAACCCGTTGGATGGCGGCGCAGCACCGAATTGGAGGAAGAACTGGAGGTTGTCGCTGACGAAGTCGCCGAGCGCAACCAGCTGCCTTGACACCGTGACGTCGAGATCCCTTGTGAAACGGGCTGTCTCGACGGGTTCGCCAATCCGCTCGATGTGCAATGTCGACGGCACCTCGGTCTCCCAGTCGTAGAAGAAGTGCCTCACCGTCAACGTCGGATGATCGCCGTCGATCAGCATCCAGTTGCCCTCCTGCTGCTGCGCCGACAGCGCGACCTCGAAGCAGCCGTCGTCGCCGACATCGAGCTCGTCAACCAAAGCATTTGCGGTCGAGGCCATCCCGTTCATCGTCTGAAGGCCGACATACCGTGCAGTGCCACGATTGCCGGATAGCCGGTAGCTCTCGCCGCCTCGCATCGTGGCCCGGGTGTAGAGGCAGTCGGGACACTCCATTCCCCAGGTCACGACGTCGTCGGTGCTCGTGCGGCGCACCTGAAGGATCGGATCCGGATCGAAACGCAGTGCTTCGTCGACGCCTGCCGCGAGCAGCACCAGCAGGTGCCGTAGCCCGGCTGCGCGATCGAGTGGGCTTCGACTCGTCTGGTCCCCGTCCACCGTTTGTGCTGCGCCTTCCAGCCTGCCCAGAAGCTGCGACCAGGCCGAAGCGACATCGAGGTCGTCGTCCTCGTCTCCGGTGAGCACCGCCTCCGCTATCGAATGCGGCAACCACGTCGGAGACCCTTGCCCAGCGCTCACGTTTCCTCCGACCGTGCGGGTGCGATGGCGCCGTTAAATGAAAACAATGTTTTCGCTTAACGAGCCTCGACTATCACAGGCGCGGAGGGTTGTTGTCAATGGTCGACCGCGGACCGACCTCAGGCGGTCAGCACCATGCAGGCGGCGATGGGGCCGCCACCAGCGGCCGCGACGGCGACCTCGGGACGGCGGCCCAATTGGCGCTCGCCGGCCTGGCCGCGCAGCTGCAGGCACGCTTCGTGCAGCAGCCAGTAGCCGTGCATGCGCCCCGCGGACAGTTGACCGCCGTAGGTGTTCAGCGGCAGCGCACCGTCGAGCGCGATGCGCGTCGCGCCGTCCACGAACGGGCCCGCCTCGCCGTCGGCGCAGAAGCCCAGCGCCTCCAACCACGCGAATGTCAGATAGGTGAAGCCGTCATAAAGTTCGGCGACGTCGACATCCGACGGGGTGAGATCGGTGCGCGACCACATCTCGGCGGCCGCCTCGACCGACGCCATCTTGGGGAAGTCGTCGCGGTGGAACCACCCTCCCGAGCCGTATGTCCCGCCGATCGCTTGCACCGCCACGGGGCGACTCGGGCAGTCGGCCGTGTAATCGGCCCGGGACACCACCAGGGCGATTGACCCGTCGATGGGCACGTCGCAGTCGAAGAGCCCGAATGGCGTCGACACCGGCCGTGCCGACAGGTAGTCCTCCATCGTCATCGGGTCCCGGAAGGCGGCGCGCGGGTTGAGCCCGGCGTTGCGCCTGCTGTTGACCGCCAGCCAGCCCAGCTGTTCTTTCGTCGTGCCGTAGAGCTCCATGTGCCGCCGGCAGTGCATGGCCAGCCAGTTGGCCGCGGAGTAGGAGTGCGCGGCCACCAGTTCGTCGATGTCCTCGAACGGTTTGAGCTTGCGCCTGGTGCCCGGCACGTGCGGCTCCACCGGCGGCGAAGCCAGGGGAGCGAGCATCGGCGACGCCTCCTGGTTCATCGAACCGCCGAGCATCGCGACCGTCCGGTACACCAACACATGACGTGACTGCCGCTCCGACACGGCACGGAAGGCCGACATCACCGGGATGAGGACCCCGCCGGTATCGAACCCTTTCGTCCGGTCTGCAGCTTGAATGCCGAGCGCCTCAAGCAAATCGGCGGGCACGGTGTCACCGAATGTCGCGATCCCGTCGATGTCCGAAGGCGTCAGGCCCGCGTCGTCGATGGCTGCACGCACTGCCTCCATCGTCAGGTCCAGGCCGGGGATGCCCATACGCCTGCCGATCCGCGAGATGCCGAGGCCGCTGATGATGGCGTCCTTCTCGAAATGGCTCATCGCGCTCCCGAATGTCTATTTTTGTAATGACAGTCGATCGGACTGTACTTTGCTCCCTATGGCCGACGACGCCGCACCCGAAATTCCGGCCCGGATGCTGCCCAAGCTCACCGACGACAATCGCGCCTTCTGGACGGGCGGTGCCGACGGGCAGCTGCACATCGCATGGTGTGCGCGGTGTGAAAAATGGGTGCAGCCCCCCGCCGCGAAGTGCCCCGACTGTCAGGGGGAACTGGTCGCGCGCGCGGTTTCGGGCCGGGGCACCGTTCTCACCTACACGGTGAACCACCAGCGGTTCATGCCGACGGTTCCGGTGCCCTACGTGATCGCGATCGTCGAACTCGAGGAGCAGGAAGACCTGCGCGTCGCCACGAACATCGTTGACTGCGAACCGGGTTCGGTACACATCGGGCTGCCGGTCGACGTGCGCTTCGAACGCCATGAGGTCGACGGTGACACCGTGTACTTCCCGCTGTTCGCGCCGCGGGCCTGATGGCCGGCCTATGAGTGCTTGTTCGAATGACGGAGTGCGTCGAACTGCATGTAGTCGGTATGTCGGAACATCAACACTCCTAGCTGAGTATGGGGTCCGCCCGTCAAGCCCGGCCGCTATCACGCCAAACTGCCGATGACGGAGCCAATTAACGAAGAGTAACAACGTGTTTCGATACGTTAAGCGAAGCTGCCCGGAACGATGAGTCGCGACAATTTTGTGTGTGCGGTAGCGTGGGTGCCGCGGTTGAGTTCCCAGCCTGCAACGACAAGAGCAGGCAACAAGTGACGGGCGTCTCCCGCTATCGCGTGGAATCATCGCCCGGTCGAAGGTGTGAAATGACCGTCATCAGCAGTACCGAATACATCAGGGATGTGGGAAACGCCGGCCTCCCGAACGCGTCCATATCGGTGGAATCGCGGGGGCGGACGACGCTGCTCACCGTCGCGGGCGAGGTCGATGCCTCGAACGCGGAATTCTTGGAGATGGTGCTTCGTGGGTTCACCGGAAGAAGCGGAGCAGTGGTTGTCGACCTGAGCGGCAGCAGCCTTTTCGGCGCGCGACCCTTGAGGGCGCTATCCGACTGCGATCGCCGCTGCCGTCGCGACGGCGTGCCGTTCGTCGTCGTGACTTCCCCTATGCAGCAGACACTGTTGAGTCGAGTCGACGGCAGCGCCGGCATTCGGACCGCCACTTCCGTCGCCGTCGCTGTTGAACTGTCGGAGCACGAGATGTCGATGGGAACCGGGTCGTCGATTTCTCGAGTCGACCCGGAAAAACTGCGTTGTTGACCGGCGGGCCGATTCAAGGCGGCGCGACTGGGTAGACGCCGGTACGTGGCTCAAACGACTGATCTGACCGTGCTTGACCCGCGCACCGGCGCGGTGGTGACCCGAATCCCGACCGCCGACGTCAACGCGTGTGAACGCGCCGTTGTCAATGCTCAAAATGCCCGGGAGGGCTGGGCTCGCGCCGGGGCGGGGGAACGTGCCGCCCGTATCAGAGACGCAGCCGCGTCCGTCGAAGCGGAGGCCAAGGAACTCGCCGAGCTAATCGAGCGCGAAACGGGCAAGCCGGTGGACGATGCCCTCGGCGGTGTGCAGGCAGGCGTCGACACGCTGCGTCAGTACGCCGAGCTCGGGCCGCTCCATCGCGGTCGTAGCCTCCAAGGTGGTTGGGAGGCAACCGATTTGATGATCGCCGAGCCTCGCGGTGTGGTCGCGGTCCTTTCGCCGTGGAACGACCCGATCGCGGTCGCGGCCGGATTGCTCGGCGCCGCCTTGGTAACCGGTAACACCGTGGTGCACAAGCCGAGTGAACGCTGTCCGTCTGCTGGCAGGCGGTTCGCCGAACTGCTGGCCGCGCAACTTCCGGATGGTGTGCTCGAAATTGTCGATGGCGACGGATCTGTCGGCGCCATGCTCGCAGGCGCTGACGGCGTCGACGTAGTGGCCCACGTGGGCAGCTCGGCGACCGGCCGCGAGATCGCCATGGCCTGCGCTGCGCGCGGGGCCAAGGCTCTGTTGGAGAACGGCGGCAACGATGCGCCCATCGTCGACAATGACATCGATCCCCGTTGGGCCGCCGAGAAGATCGCCACCGGCGCGTTCGCCAACGCCGGGCAGATCTGTGTCTCGGTCGAGCGGGTCTACGTCGTCGAGTCAGTCGCCACGCGCTTCCTCGACGAACTCGTTCGCGAAGCCCGTGAATGGGCGGCTCGCATCGGACCGCTCGTCGACGAACGTCATCGCACCCAGGTGCACCAGCATGTCACCGACGCGGTCGACAAGGGGGCTGCGGTATTGGTCGGCGGCCAGATGGACACCGGACCCGGCTCGTTCTATTCGCCGACGGTGCTCGCCGACTGTCGGCCGGACATGTTGGTGATGAGCGAGGAAACGTTCGGTCCTGTCGCACCGGTCCGCGTGGTGCCCGACTTCCCGACGGCGCTCGCCGAGGCGGCACAGGATCGCTACGGTCTGGCGGCGACGGTGCTGACGTCAGACATGAGCCACGCCCAGCAGGCGTGGCGGACGCTTCCCGTCGGAACCGTCAAGATCAACGCCGTTTTCGGTGGCGCACCCGGCGGGGCCTCCGAACCGAGGAAGGCCAGCGGCACCGGGTTCGGCTTCGGACCTGAACTGCTCGATGAGATGACGGCCATGAAGGTCGTGCATTGGACGGCGCCTGGACCAGCGTGACGCCTCGACGCCACTAAATTCAGGTGGTTGTGCCTGGCAGCCTGGCCGCTGTGGTCACGGCGAAGTTCAGGGTGAGCTGGTTCAGCGTCATCGGCAGCGGCTCGCCTGGCAACAGTTGCGGCTGTGACGACAGTCGAATATCGAAGGTGGCCAACAGATGCGCCAGCACGCTGCTGGTGGCGAACAGCACGAGATCCCGGCCGGGACATTCGGCGGGACCGGCCGAGAACGGTACCAACTGGGGATAGTTCATGGCGCTGCCGTCGAGCCAGATGTCGGGCACGAACTGGTGGGCGAAGGGCAGCAGATCGTCGTCGCGGTGAAACGCGGGTGTGACGATCATCAGCCCGGCGCCCGGCGCGACCGAGAACCGCTCGACACCGTCGCGCCATTCGGTGACCGCCGTCGTGTCGCGCAGGATGGTGGGCGTTGTCGGCCACAGCCGAACCGACTCCAAGACGCAACTGCGCAGATATGACCGCACCAGTGGGACATTCGGGGTCACCGAATCTTCGATGGCGCGCGTCATCTGGGCGGGGTGGGTGGCGAGCAACGCCAGCGTACGGAGCAGGGCCATCCCCGCGGCGTCGAATGCGAACAGCCACTGGGGCATCTGTCCGACCGGGTCGACCGCTCCGCTTGCCGAAGCCGATGCGACCTGCGCCACCAGCGTGTCGGGCTCGGGGTCTTCTGCGTAGCGGTACAGCTGCTCGAAGAATTTGGCGCGTTCCCGATAGTGCGGCAGCGACAGGAACGACCAGTTGCCCGCCTTGCGCAGCCGCAGCAGCGAGTCGGTGACCTGTTCGTCGTCGCGCGCTGCGCGCCCGAACATCAGCCGGCGCACGAGCTGCCACCACGCGGTCATGAAGTGGGCCGAATCGATCGAGCCGTCGCGGGTGACGTCGTCAATGAGGCCGGCGACCTCCTCGCTGATCACCTCGATGAACGCCGGGGCCAGCCGGTGCAGGTCGCTTCCGGAGTCCAGGACTGCCTCGTTGACCTGCCGACGTCGCTGGCGAATCGGTCCCTGCGAGATCAGCACGCCGTGTGGCTGAAACCACTGCAAGGCCTTGCGCTTCTCTCGGTTGGCCGGGTGGAAGGGTTCCGGTGCCCCGGCCAGCACGCGGCCGACGTCTTCGGCGTCGAGGATCACCACGATGCGACGGCCCGGAAGGACGAGTTCCACCGGCCCCCGGCCGAACGCCCGTCGCAGCTTCTTCATCCGGGCGACGGCACGGGCGTCGGCCTGAACGCGCTCGAGTAGCCGAACTACGGGACGACGCCGCGCGATCACCCCCGCAGCAATCGATGAGCCCCCGAGGTCGACGAGGGCGGCGAGCGCCCTGGTGCCGGACAACCGGTGCGGTTGCGACTTCACAATGCGGTGGCGTACCCGGGCCGCCTCCGGCTAAACGGCCGCCGTGTCGTTTCGACCATCGGACACGGGGTAGTCCGCAGAACCGGTCGAAGGGAGACGTTATGCGGGCAATGGTCTATCGAGGGCCCTACAAGGTGCGCGTCGAAGAGAAGGACACGCCGCCCATCGAGCACCCCAACGACGCCATCGTGCGCGTCACCATGGCCGCGATCTGCGGATCGGACCTGCACCTCTACCACGGCATGATGCCGGACACCCGCATAGGAATGACCTTCGGTCACGAGTTCATCGGCGTGGTCGAAGAGGTCGGTGCATCGGTGCAGACTCTGAAACCCGGCGACAGGGTGATGGTGCCGTTCAACGTCTACTGCGGATCGTGTTACTTCTGCGCCCGAGGCTTGTACTCCAACTGCCACAACGTGAATCCCAACGCCACCGCGGTCGGCGGCATCTACGGGTACTCGCACACGTGCGGAGGCTACGACGGCGGCCAAGCCGAGTTCGTCCGTGTGCCGTTCGCCGACGTCGGTCCTGCGCTGATCCCGGACTGGATGGATGACGAGGACGCGTTGCTGTGTACCGACGCGCTCGCCACTGGGTACTTCGGCGCCCAACTGGCCGACATCGTCGAGGGCGACGCCGTGATCGTCTTCGGCGCGGGGCCGGTCGGGCTGTACGCGGCGAAGTCGGCATGGCTGATGGGCGCGGGCAGGGTGATCGTGATCGACCATCTGGAGAACCGGCTGGCGATGGCGCGGACGTTCGCCCACGCCGAGACCTTCAACTTCGCCGAATACGACGACATCGTGGTGGCGATGAAGAAGGCGACTGGCGGCCTTGGTGCGGACTCGGTGATCGACGCCGTGGGCGCCGAAGCCGACGGCAACCTCCTTCAACACGTCGCCGCCACGAAGTTCAAACTGCAGGGCGGCTCGCCGATCGCGCTGAACTGGGCCATTGATTCGGTGCGCAAAGGCGGAACGGTTTCGGTGATGGGCGCTTACGGGCCGATGTTCAGCGCCGTGAAGTTCGGCGACGCGATGAACAAAGGACTGACGTTGCGGATGAACCAGTGCCCGGTGAAAAGGCAGTGGCCGCGGCTGTTCTCACATATCCAGAACGGCTATCTGAAGCCCAACGACATTGTCACTCACCGCATTCCGCTGGAACACATTGCTGACGGCTACCACATCTTCTCCGCCAAGCTCGACAACTGTGTCAAGCCGATCATTCTGCCGCAAGCCAGCTGATAGGAGCGAACCATGGTGTACACCGCCGATCACCCGCCGACCCGGAACGCCGAGGAACTCCGGGCCCGCATCCCCGGCTGGGGTGTCGACCTCGATCCGAAAGATCGCCCGGCGGTGCCGCGATTGAAATTCGAGACGACCGGAGCGCATTGGGACTTTCCCGAGCGGCAGGAGCAGAAGTGGCCACGCGAGAAGTCGATCGAACACGAGATGTTGCCGCCGGTGTTCGGCACGTCGACGCCGCCTCGCGGACTGTCGGGTGTGGTACGCCGATACGCGTACCGCTACAGCGAAGGGCGGGCCGCTCATTGGCTCCTGCTGCTGGGTGCGGACCGAATCAACTCGATCGAGAGCCACCTCGTATCGTTCACGACTCTTCGACCGGACAACCCCATCACCCAGACCGGCATCAGGAGCGAATGGACCCACCACGGCTGGCGGTCTCGGGTCGGCACGAAGCGGGTCGACAGGTCACACACGTGGATGGACCCGATCATCGTCGGCGGGCCGTGGGTGCTCGCGGCGGCCATGGTTGTCAAGGCGGGCCGGCGGCTGGCCCGACGGCGCTGAGGGGTCTCAGCCCGTCAGCCAGATGGCACCGTCGCGCACCTCGACATCGAAGCTCCGCAGCTTGGCAGCGTTGCCGAACGCTCTGACGGCAGCGGAATATGGCTTGAAGCCGAAAATTCGCCCCTTCGGACCGGATGTCATAGCACCCCTTGTGACGTCGTAATCGGCTCGATGCCAAGGACATTCGAGGCATCCCTGGCCATTGACACGCCCTCGCCCCAGCTTCGCGAACTGGTGCCTGCACAGGTTGCTCACCGCGAAGGGGCTGCCGTCGGGCGTCAAACCGACGGCGAGCACGCCATGAGCCACTGTGCGGACCTCGACGACGCGGCGTTCGTCGAGGCGATCGATCGCGACCAGTCGCCTGCCGTCCGCGGACACGGGGTCGTCATGCGTGACCGGTGGAAATGGGCTGGCCGTGTCGACTCCCCGGCGGTGCGGATCGTTGCGAAGCTTCCTCATCGACCAGCGGTACCCTCGGCCCGCGGCGGCTAACCGATATCTCCTGTGACGTGTTGGCACCCTCAGTCGTGGGTAGATGCAGCCGCATGCGAATCGTTATCACCGGGGCCTCTGGGAACGTCGGCACCGCCCTGCTTCGCCGGCTCGCCGGGCCGGAGGCGGGACACGAACTGGTCGGCATTGTGCGCAGGCCGCCGCGGGAGGCCGGCGTATACGCGCACGTGCAATGGCATGAACTCGACCTGGCCGATGCCGATGCGGCCGCTGCGCTGACGCACATCTTCGACGGTTCGGACGCTGTCGTGCACCTGGCGTGGGGTTTTCAACCGACGCGCAACACCGATTACCTGTCCAGGCAAGGGGTCGGCGGCACTACCGCGGTCCTGCGCGCGGCCCACGAGGCGTCGGTCGGCCAATTGCTGCACATGTCGTCAGTTGGCACTTATGCCGCGGGCCGCTACGGCGAGCGCGTCGACGAATCATGGTCGACCGCAGGCATTCCGACGTCACCGTACAGCCGCAACAAGTCGGCGGCCGAGGCGCTGCTCGACTCCTACGCGTCCGAGCACGGGGAGTCGGGTGTGCCGATCGCCAGGATGCGACCCGGTTTCATCGTGCAGCGCTTGGCGGCCAGCGGACTGATGCGGTACGCGCTTCCCGGCTACGTGCCGATGCTCGCAGTGCCGCTCCTTCCGCTCCTCCCGTTGGATCGCCGGCTGTGCATTCCCCTCGTCCACGCCGATGATGTCGCAGACGCATTTGCGCGCGCGATCGAGCGACGGGCCTCAGGACCGTTCAACCTCGCCGCAGAGCCGCCCCTCGGCCGCGACGATGTCGCGAAAGTGTTGAAAGCAAAGCCGATTCACCTGCCGTCGGCCGTGCTGGGAGCACTCGTCGACGTCAGTTGGCGCGCGCGCTTGCAGCCGATCGACCGCGGCTGGCTCGACATGGCGTTCAGCGTGCCGTTGCTGGACTGCTCGCGGGCGGCCGCGGAGTTGGGCTGGAGTCCGACGTGGTCGTCGGTCGATGCACTGGCTGACGTCATGGAGGGGGTGGGACAACAGGCGCATGCCGAGAGCCCGCCGCTGCGGCGGCGATCGATGGTCGAGCAGTTGCACCGCGATCTCACCAAGGGCCTGATGACCACCAGGCGCCTGCCGTAGATGACAGCCGACGAGCGGATCGTCGTCGTCGGCGCAGGGCCGTGCGGTCTGGGCATCGCCCGTCAGCTCAAATACGAGCAGGCATCGATGCGCTCGTCGCCGACCGCGCCGACGCCCCCGCCGCCGCGTGGCGCAGTCGCTATGACGGCTTCCGCCTGGACACCTGCGGCTTCTGGTCCCACCTTCCGGGACAGCGCATCCCGCGCCGCTACGGTCGCTGGCCGAAGCGTGACGACATCGTGGACTACTTCGACGACTACGTGCGACGCCAAGGTTTGCGCCTGGCGCAGAAGGTTGAGGTCAGCCGGCTCAGCCGAATCGATGACGGCTGGCGTATCGATACCGAAAGTGACGTGCTGACCGCCGAGGCGGTGCTCGTTGCGACCGGCAACTTCCACACCCCGATAGTGCCGCCGTGGCCGGGCACAGAGGATTTCAGCGGCGCACTCCTTCACTCGGCGCACTACCGGAACGCGCGGCCGTTCATCGACCGCGACGTGCTGGTGGTCGGATCGGGCAATTCCGCGACCGACATCGCCCTGCAGTTGGCAGACGCAGAGGCGCGGCGGGTCCGGATGGCTGTCCGCAGGCCGCCGCAACTGGTGCCCCGCTCAGCGGCCGGCGTGCCCGTCGATGCGTTCTCGCCGGGGTTCAGCCGGTTGCCCGCACCGATCCTCGACAACGCCGCCCGAGTGATGCAGCGGCTGTGGTTCGGCGAAGTGCGGAAGGCGGGGCTGCCCGTGCCGGAGAAGGGCATCTATACGGCCCTTCTTGAGGACGGCCAGATCCCGACGTTGGGCGACGAACTGGCGCGAAACGTTGTGCACGGCCGCATCGAGGTGGTGGCCGCCGTGCAGTCGTTCGACCGCACCTGCGTTGTGTTGGCCGATGAAACAACGATCGAGCCGGACGTCGTCATCGCGGCTACCGGATACCGGCGAGGCCTTGAGCCTTTGGTCGGCCATCTCGGGGTACTCGATGGCAAGGGGCGTCCGGTGAGCAACGGAGTGCCCTCTGCGGCAGCGGGTTTGTGGTTCGCGGGCTACGAGGAGCCGTTGATCGGCCCCCTGCGGTCTTTTCGGCTGCAAGCCTCCGGCATCGCGCGGGACATCGCCGGCTACCTCGAAGCCGCCAGCTGACCGGGGCTTTCGCGCGCTTCCAGCTTCGTTCCCTCGATGTCGACGTCGGGGACGTAGGTGTCGAACCACTTCGAGTGCGCCCACATCCTGTTGCCCAGAATGCTCATGATCGCCGGAATCAAGGTGAGCCGGACGACGAACGCGTCCAAGAAGACGCCGACGGCCAACGTCAGCCCAACCGATTTGATGATGGGATCGCCTCCGGCGAGGAAGGCGACGAAGACGCCGAACATGATCAGGGCCGCGGCGGTGACGACACGTGCGGAGAGGCCGACGCCGTTGCGCACCGCTTCCAACGCATCGTCGGTCTTGGTCAGCTCTTCCTTCATCCGGGAGACCACGAACACCTGATAGTCGCTGGACAGGCCGAAGATGATCGCCAGCACGATGATCGGAAGAAAGCTGATCGTTTCGCCGGGCGTGACACCGAGAAGATCAGCGCCCCAGCCCCATTGGAAGATCGCGACCTGAACGCCCAATGCCGCGAACACCGAGAGGAGGAAGCCGACGATCGAGGTGACGGGCACGAGCGCAGCCCGGAAGGCAACGGTCAGCAGGATGAACGCGAGCCCGACGACCACCACGAGGAAGATCGGCAGCGCAGCGGCGAGCTTGTCCGAGGTGTCGATGTTGGACGCGGTGGTGCCGCCCACGAGAATCGTCGCGCCGGTGTCGCCCTCGATGGTGGCCCGGTCGTCCCGGATTCGGTTGACCAGATCGGCGGTCGCGGTGTCATTCGGTCCCGTCGTCGGGATGACCTGGATGATGGCGGCGCCGTTCTGGCTGGCCGCGGGTGCGGCGGTGACCACTCCGGGTTCCTGGCGGAGACGCGATGCGATGGCCGCGACCGCATTGGGATCGTCGGCCCTTGTGACGTCGGCCACCACGAGAAGAGGACCGTTGAAGCCCGCGCCCATGTGCTCCGAGGTCAGATCGTAGGCCTTGCGCGAGGTGTTCGACTCCGGTTGCGAGGCGCCGCTGGGCAATCCGAGATGCATTCCGAAGGCGGGCAGGCCGAGCACGACGAGTGCGGCGGTTCCAGCGATCAGCAGCCGCTTGCGCGTGGCCACGACGAAGCGTCCCCATTGGGCGCCGAGGGTGCGGTGCGGGGTGAACGCCGCCACCTGAGCCGTTTCCTTCGCGCGGTCGAACGGCGTCGGGATGAACTTCGCGACGCGATCTCCCGCGAAACCGAGCAGCGCCGGCAGAAGCGTCACCGCGATGAGCAAGGCGATGAGGACCGACACGGCGGCCGCGACGCCCATATAGGTGAGGAAGGGAATGCCGACGATCGACAATCCGCACAGCGCGATGATCACCGTCAACGCGGCGAATACCACCGCCCCGCCGGCAGTGCCGACCGCCAGCGCGGCAGACTCCTCCTTTGGTCTCAGCAGGAGCAGATTGTTGCGGTAGCGGTTCAGGATGAACAGCGCGTAATCGACGCCGCACGACAGCCCCAGCATCAGCGCAAGAGACAGCGCGGCGGTCGGCATATCGACGAGGGCGGCGACGGCGAAAATGCCGAGCGCGCCGATGCCGACACCGATGCACGCCGTGATGATGGGCAGCCCGGCGGCGACGACGGCGCCGAATGTGAGCAGCAGGATCAGGAACGCGACGACGATGCCGATGATCTCGGGCAGCTCGGGAACGCTGACCTTGTAGCCGGGAAACACGCTGCCGGAATACTCGACCTGCACCCCGGCCAGCTGTGCGGGTCGCATGGCGGCCTGCACCGCTGCGAGCGGGCCGTCATCGACTTCACCCGGCTGGGCCTTCCATTGCACCGTTCCCAGCGCGACCTGGCCATCCGGTGATACCAGCCGAGTCTGCGTGGGCCCCGCCGCGACCGCGATCTGGGGAATCGAGCGCAGGTTTGCGATCGATTCGTCGATGCCGGCGGCCAGCATGGGATCGCTCAGCCGGGCCCCGGGCCCGGCGGCGAAGGTGACCTGCGTCTGCGCGCCGCTGAAAGCGGGCAACTTCTGCTGAAGCTGCTCGACGGCCCGTTGCGATTCGGTGCCCGGAATCGTGAAGTCGTCGCTGGGCTCACCTCGCAGGCCGACGCCGGCGAGGGCGACGCCGACGAGCACGGCAAGCCATGCGCCGAGCACCAACCGGCGACGACGAAAGCAAAAGCCGCCGATGGCGTACAGGTACTTCGACATTCGTTTCACCTCGGGGTACATAGGAGAGGGGGAAAATGTTGAGTCGTTCATTCCCGAGTGGGGGGAGTCTTATGCGCCGGTCGGCTGCGTTGCGGTGTGAGCTTTCACACTGGACTTCGGTGGTTGCGGTGATCGCTGTGCTTGCGTGCTTCGGGTTCTACGGCGGCGCCAGGGCCTCGGCGAGCGGTGTCGACACCACAGGTGCACTGCCGTACGGGGGCCTGAACCGTACCTATGTGCTGCACGTTCCTCCGGGCGTCGAACGCCCAACGGGTCTGGTCATCAACATGCACGGAGCGGGGATGACCGCAGGGGAACAGGCCGCGCTGTCGAACTACAACGCCGTCGCCGACCAGCACGGATTCGCGGTGGTTTACCCGGACGGGATCGACCTGAGCTGGGCGGACGGTCGCGGCGCATCGACACCCGACCGTCAGGGCGTCGACGATGTCGGCTTTCTCGCGGCGCTGGCCGATCGGCTGACCGCGGATTACAACATCGAGCCCGGCCATGTGTTCGCGACCGGGATGTCAGCCGGGGCGTTCATGGCAGGGCGGCTGGCCTGCCAGCGTGCCGACCTCGTGTCGGCCATCGCCCCGGTGGCCGGATCGCTCGGTTCCGCCTACCCCTGCAATCCGTCGGAGCCGGTGTCCGTCTTCGCGACCAACGGCGTCGCGGATCCTGTCGTGCCGTACGCGGGCGGCACCATGGTGGGCCGCGGCGGAGCCAGCGACATCGTCGCACCGGCGGCGCTGGCCGGTCGGTGGCGCGCTCTGGACAACTGCCCGGGTGCGCCCGTCGAGGATTCTCCGAGCGCCGGAGTGCGGCGTTCGATGGCCGCAGGATGCGCCGGCGGCACCCAGGTCGTGTTCGTCAGCGTCGAGGGCGGCGGACACGAGTGGTTCGGGGGCACGTCGCAGGCGAGCGGCCAGTTCTTCGCCGATCAGCTGCGGTGACCGCGGAGCCGGTAACCTCCAATTCGATGAGGGAAATGCGATGAGCGCCGGACTGTTCGGCCTCCTTGACGATGTCGCCGCGATTGCCCGGCTGGCCGCAGCCTCGGTAGATGACATCGGAGCCGCCGCCGGGCGGGCGACGGCGAAGGCCGCGGGGGTTGTGATCGATGACACCGCGGTCACCCCTCAGTACGTGCACGGCATCGCCGCAGCACGCGAGCTGCCGATCATCAAGCGGATCGCCATCGGATCGCTGCGCAACAAGTTGCTGTTCATCTTGCCCGCGGCGCTGCTGCTCAGTCAGTTCGTGCCGTGGCTGCTGACCCCGATCCTCATGCTGGGCGCGACCTACCTTTGCTACGAGGGCGCCGAGAAGGTGTGGGGTCGTATCAGCGGACACGACGCGCACGCCGGACCGGTGGCGGTGCGGGGCGAGGACGCCGAGAAGCTCATGGTCACCGGCGCCATCAGGACGGACTTCATCCTGTCCGCCGAGATCATGGTGATCGCCCTCAATGAAGTCGCGGACCAGCCATTCCTGCCCAGACTCATCATCCTTGTCATCGTCGCCCTCGTGATCACCGCCGTCGTCTACGGCGTCGTGGCCGGCATCGTCAAGATGGACGACGTGGGGTTGAGCCTGACCCAGCGTTCGTCGGCGTTCGCGCAACGCGTCGGTCGCGGCCTGGTTGCCGGCATGCCGAAGCTGCTCGCGGCACTGTCGACGATCGGCACCGTGGCGATGCTCTGGGTGGGCGGCCACATCCTGTTGGTGGGAGCTGACGAGCTCGGCTGGCATGCGCCCTACGGCGTCGTGCACCACTGGGAGGAAGCCGTTCATCACATCGGTGGCGTCGGCGGGGTGCTGGCGTGGCTGATCAACACCGCCGCGTCAGCGGTGATCGGCTTGGTCGTCGGCGCCGTCGTCGTCGCGATCATGGGGGTGATCCACCGGATCAAAGGGCGCTCGCAGCAACCGAACTGATGTAAGAATCGCCTCATGACGAAGCCGAATCCGGCCCGCCGCGGGGAGGCCGAGCTATCGCCTTCCGCGGCTCCGCACCTGAACGTCGGCAGTTTCCGTTTCTGGTTCGTCGGACAACGGTGGGAGTGGTCCGACGAGGTGGCCCGGATGCATGGCTATGAGCCCGGCTCCGTCGTGCCCACCACCGAGCTGCTGCTCTCGCATAAACACCCCGACGACCGTCAGCACGTGCAGGACCTCCTGGATCACCTTCTGCATTTCGGCGGGTCGTTCTCCAGCCGCCACCGCTTCATCGACACCGCGGGCGGTCAACACACCGTGATTGTGCTGGCCGATCGGATGCTGGACAGCAACGGCGCGGTGGTGGGCAGCGAGGGTTATTTCATCGACCTCACGGACACGTTCCATCAGGCTCGTCGGCAGGTCCTCGACGACTCGCTGCCAGAACTGTTCGAGGCGCGTGCGGCCATCGAACAAGCGAAGGGTGCCCTGATGCTCGTCTATCGCATAAGCGCCGACGCCGCCTTCGAGATCCTGCTGTGGCGCTCGCAGCAGACCAACACCAAACTGCGGGCGCTGGCCAGTCAGGTCGTCGCCGAACTCGACACTCTGCGGTACCAGCCTGACAGCCTGCGGCGGGAATTCGATCATCTGCTGCTGACCGTGCACGACCGCGTCGGCAAACCCCGCGAACGTTAGCGACGGTGTTGTTGTCCACCGAAGCGTCACAAACCTGCAGGTTTCGGCCACAACGATCTTGGTCATAAGGCTTAATGTGAAATCTGGGGTGGCAACGGGGGCTGTGCTGGCCGGATGAGCGGAGGTGAACGGGCGCGTGGCGCTCCTGGAAGTGAAGAAGGATGTTCGCGAAGCGGGGGTCATCGTGTTCGCGGACGGCGAAATCGACTCCGGCACGGTCGACACCTTGGTCTCCCACCTCGACGCCGCGCTCGAGGAGGCTTCCGGCCATCCCACCCGAATCCTTATCCTCGAGTTGGGTGACGTGACCTACTTCGGGAGCGCGGGCCTCAACGCCGTCCTCGGTTGTTACAAGAAGGGTCTGGCCGACGACGTGTCGGTACGTGTCGTCGCCAGCAACGCCGAAGTGATCATGCCGATCGAGGTCACCAAGCTCGACAGACTGCTCAAGCCTTACCCAACCGTGATGGACGCGCTCGACGGCACTGACGGAACGCAATGACCGGCGACGCAGAGCGCGGTTTTCCGACCGCGGTCTTCGGCGCTGACCTTGATGTGGGCCGAGACCTGGCGCAAGTGGATTGGTCGGCGACGCCGCTGGGTTCTCCGTCAGGCTGGCCGCAAAGCTTGCAGACCGCCGTTTCCATCCTCCTGTCATCCCGCTTCCCGATGTGGATGGCGTGGGGGCCGGATCTGACCTTCTTCTGCAATGCCGCCTATCGGCGCGACACGCTGGGCCGGAAGTATCCCTGGGCGTTGGGTAGGCCAGCCAGCGAGGTGTGGTCGGAGATCTGGGACGACATCGGCCCGCGCATCGACCGGGTGCTCTCCACGGAGCAGGCCACCTGGGATGTCGGACTTCTGCTTTTTCTCGAGCGGTCCGGCTACCCCGAGGAGACCTACCACACGTTCTCCTACAGCCCACTGCGAGACGACGACGGCCGCGTCGTCGGTATGTTGTGCGTCGTAAGCGAGGACACCCTGCAGGTGATCGGCGAGCGCCGAATGGCCACGCTGCGAGACCTCGGGTCGGATCCGAGCGTGATCCGCTCCGAACAGGAGAGCGTGACGTTCGCCCATCGGCAACTCGAGCAGAACCAACGCGACCTTCCGTTCACGGCAACCTATCTCTTCGACGACGGTGGGGACGCCCGCCTGGCGGGAGCGAGTGGAATCGCCGCCGGGCATCCCGCCGCGCCAGCGGTGCTGCCGGCAGACGGGGCGGCGGTCTGGCCGGTGCAGCAGGTGTCGCGCGGCGAGTCGATGCTGGTCGACCTTGTCGGCGCACCGTTCGCCGATCTGCCGACCGGTGACTGGCCCGAGCCGCCGGTCAAGGCTTACGTGGTTCCGCTGACAGTTCAGGGTGGGGCGCCCAGCGGCTTCCTGGTGGCCGGGCTGAACCGCTACCGGCCGATCAACGAGCGCAATACCGGCTTCGTCGCATTGGTGGCGGCCTACATCGCCGCGGGGATCGGCAGTGCGAGAAGCTTCCGGGCTCAACAGCGACGAGCCGAAGAGCTCGCGGAGCTGGACAGGGCGAAGACCACGTTCTTCTCCAACATCAGCCACGAGTTCCGTACCCCGCTGACGTTGATACTCGATCCCATCGCCGAGCTGCGCGGCCGGTCCGGCGGGCTTGCCGATGACGTACGGCAAGACCTGGATGTCGTGTGGCGCAATGGCCTACGGCTCACCAAACTCGTCAACACGCTGCTGGATTTCTCCCGTATCGAGGCGGGAAAAGAGCAGGCCCGCTACGAACCGGTGGATCTCGCGGCCGTCACCGCCGAATTGGCCAGCGTCTTCCGGTCCGCGGTCGACCGCGCCGGACTCGAGTTCGTCGTCGACTGCCCTCCGCTCGACGAACCCGTCTACGTCGACCGCGATATGTGGGAGAAGGTGGTGCTCAACCTGCTTTCGAATGCGCTGAAGTTCACCTTCGACGGTTCCGTCGGGGTCATGGTGCGCAGGCAGGGTGAGGAGGCGGTCGTCACCGTCGTCGACACGGGTATCGGCGTGGCGCAGGACGAGATGCCGCGACTCTTCGAGCGATTCCACCGCATCGAGTCCGCTCATGCGCGCTCGAATGAGGGCAGTGGAATCGGGTTGGCGTTGGTGCAGGAGTTGGTGAACCTGCACGGCGGCACCATCTCGGCCGAGAGCACCGAAGGCAGCGGAACGTCGTTCACCGTCCGGTTGCCGTTCGGGTTCGCACATCTGCCCGTAGACGCCGTCGTCTCGACGCGACAGACGCGGGCGGCGTCGGGTCTCGCCGAACCGTTTGTCCAAGAAGCACTTCGATGGATGCCAGGTGATGTTTCCGACGCAAGTACCGAAGGCGTCGTTGATCTCCTTTCCGACGCCACCGTGGCTCATGCGCCTGGAGCCGCATCGACGACACATGTGCTGATCGCCGACGACAACGCCGATATGCGGGAATACCTCGGGCGACTGTTGAGAGGCGCCGGTCACCGCGTCGACGCGGTCAGCGACGGCCAGGAAGCCTTGGAGGCCATCCGTGCCGACGTTCCCGATCTGGTCGTCAGCGACGTGATGATGCCGAGGCTGGACGGGCTGGCGCTTGTCGCCACGTTGCGCTCAGATCCACGGACTGCTGCGGTACCGGTTCTGCTGCTGTCGGCGCGCGCCGGGCAGGAGGCGTCGATCGAAGGGTTGCAAGCCGGCGCAGACGACTACCTCGTCAAGCCCTTCGCGGCCGCTGAACTGCTTGCCCGGGTGCGGGGAATCATCGAGTTGGCGCGACTGCGCAACCACCACGCCCGTTGGCGCACCGCACTTGTCGACTCTCTGCAGGAGGGGTTCTTCGTGTGCGACGAGGTCGGCGCTGTCATCGAGATCAATGCCGCGTTCGCCGAGATCACGGGTTACGGCACCGAGGGGTTGCCCTATCAACCGCCGTTCGCCTGGTGGCCGTCGGCCGAGAGCGACCCTGAGGCGCGCAGGCAGATCGACGCCGCGTTCGCGGAGATGCTGGAAGAGGAGCACGGCAGCTTTACGATCCCGATCAACCACCGCGAAGGGCACCGCTTGTGGGTGACGGTGAACTTCAATCACGCCGAGGATCCGGACACCGGACGGCGAGTCATGGTCGGCACATTCCGTGACGTCACCGCCGAGCACTACACCGTCCAGCGCGAAAGCGCGCTTGCCTCTCTCAATCAGCAACTCGCTCAAGCGGACACACTCGACGACGCGATGCGCGCAGCCGCAGAGGAACTGCGGCGGCTGTGGCGGGCGCATCGCGTATGCGTCGTAACTGTGTCGCCCGATAGCGCGGAAACCGACGCGCCGCAGTTCATGTCTGTAGGTGAGCCTGCGCAGTGGTCGCATCTGCCGCCGCGCACGCAGCAGATGATCAGGGCGCTCGGAGAGGGCGATCTGCTCACGCCCGACACGTCGCAGCCCGGGATGGCGGGCATCGCACTGCAACACCCCCGCGGGATCCTTGTGCTGCACATCGAACTCGCCGAGCGGCGGCCGTTCACCGACGAGGACGACATGTTGCTCACGGTGCTGGCAGGCAGGCTCGGCCAGGGTCTGCAGCGGGTGCATCAGCTCGACCAGCAGCGGGAGACGGCGCTGGCGCTGCAGAACGCGATCCTGGGTCCGTCCAACCTGCCGAAGGGATTCGCGGTGCGCTACCAGCCCGCCGCCCGCCCGCTGCAAATCGGTGGCGACTGGTACGACGTCGTCGATCTCGACGACGGCCGTATCGCGCTGATCGTCGGCGACTGCGTCGGGCACGGGCTGCCCGCGGCGACGGTGATGGGCCAGCTCCGGAGCGCCTGTCGCGCGTTGCTTCTCGAGGAACGAAGCCCCAGCGCCGCGCTGTTGGCGATGGATCGGTTCGCCGCCCGGCTCTCCGGCGCGCGATGTACCACCGCCTTCTGCGCGGTGCTCAGCCCCGACACCGGTGAGCTGGTGTACTCCAGCGCGGGTCATCCACCCCCGATCATGGTGTTGGCCGACGGCACGACCCGATTGCTCGACGGTGCGCGCGCCACGCCGCTAGGGCTGTCTCTCGATCGATCGCGGCCCGAGCGCCGGGAGACCCTGCCTCCGCGCGCAACCCTGCTGCTCTATACCGACGGACTGGTCGAGCGCCGCCGCGAACCGCTGGACACCGGCATCGCCCGCGCCGTCGAACTCGTTGCGAAGAACCGCTCCAGCGCGCTCGACGACCTCGCCATGCAGGTGATGTCACGGCTGGCGCCCGGCGATGGCTATCAGGACGACGTCGCGCTTCTGCTGTACCGCCAGCCCGCCCCGCTCGAACTCGAGTTCCCCGCTGAGGCAAGCAATCTCGCCCCGACCCGCGCGGCGCTTAAGGGCTGGCTGTCCCGCGTGGGGATGGACGAGGATCAGACGCTCAAGGTGCTCATCGCCACCGGTGAGGCGCTCGCCAACTCGATCGAACACGGGCACCGGGTGATCACCGGGGGAGCGATCAGCCTGCGAGCGATCGCGCTCGCCGATCGGGTGCACGTCACGGTCGTCGACGCGGGTTCGTGGAAGCCGCCCGTGGCGGCTGCGCATCGGGGCCGCGGCATCGCGCTGATGCGTGCTCTGATGCAGGACGTCACCATCTCGCCGCGTGCCAGCGGCACCACCGTTCACATGCACACAAGGATCGCGTGATGGCCACGGCGCTGAACATCGAAACCCAGGACCGCGGTGACGGCACCCTTGTGCTGACAGCGACGGGTGAGATCGACCTGAGCAACATCGATGCGTTCTCCGGGGCCCTCTCGGCGGCAGGGACCGACGGCGCGTCTCTCATCGTCGACCTCAGTGACGTGCTGTATCTGGACAGCGGCGCGATCAACGTGTTGTTCGCCAATGCGGGCCGAATACGCTTGATCGCCAATCCTGTTCTGATGCCGGTGTTGCAGATCAGCGGGCTCACCGACGTTGCCTCGGTCGAACCTGCCGCTTAGGCCGTCAGATTCTCAGGTGGCATTTCGGATGCGCGGCGACAGCTGCACGATCTCGGGCACGACGCTCGGGTTCTGGTGTGCGGTGATGACGAGGGACACCAGCGTGTTGGCGACGTCGTTGAGTGTCGACATCTGCGCCGGAAGCTGGCCGTGCTCAACCCATGATCGGAAGAGCAGCGACAGCAGATCGCGATCCGCGCCGCGCAGGATCTCGGTGTCGGCGGTCGGGCCGATGCCGACGCGCACGAGCGAAAGCTCAGGATGTTCGCTGCGCCACGAGTGCAGAATCTCGTCGAGGGCGGCCTTGCTCGCACTGTAGGCCGAGACGCCGGCACGAGGACGGCCGACGTCGTGGCTCGACGCGATCAGCACGACACCGTCCTCCGAGAGGTGGGGAAGCGCGGCGCGCAGCACGTTGTTGGCGCCGACGGCATTGACGGAAAACGCATGCACCCATGTCGTGACATCGGTGTCCTCGATGTTCGCGAACGGCACGACGGTGCTGGTGAACACGACGGCGTCGAGTCCGCCGAGTGTTTCGGCCGCCTCGGCCACGACCCGGTTGATCGCGCCCGCGTCTTCGACGTCGAGTTCCAAAGCGGTGCCGCCGACGGCATCTGCCAGCTTGGTCAGCAGATCCATCCGTCGCGCCGCAACAGCCACCTTGGCGCCGGCCGCCGCGGCGCTCTCCGCGACCGCGTGGCCGATGCCCGACGAAGCGCCCACCACGAGGAGGCGAAGTCCGGCGGCGTACATCGGTCGACCGTCCATTGCTACTGCCCTTCGCTCTCGGGTGTTAGCCCACCCTTTGTTTGACGGACAGTACCTGGTCCGTCGGTCGTCGTATGACGACGCCCACGCCAATGGCGGTAGCCATGGTGGGTCGCCAACGCGCCGATGACGGCGGTAATGCACCAGATCGCGATGGCGACATACGCCAGCGGTGACGACAGATCGCCGATCGATGCGCCCAACGCGGTGTAGACGAACGCCCGCGGTACCGAACCGATGAACGCACCGGCGGCGATCTGCCACAGCGGCATTCCGAAGGCACCGAACGCGTACGACGCGAGCGCATCGGAGACGCCCGGGATGAACTTCTGGCCGACGACTGCCCACAGCCCACGCCGTTCGATCAGGCCGTCCAGGCGGTCGGAGCGCTCGGTGCCGAGGAGTGTGCGCGCGCTCGTCCTGCCTACCCGCCGCCCGATCAGACCGGCGATGACCGCCGTACCGACCGTCGCGCCGAGAGTGACGAACAGCCCGAGCACTGGACCGAAAAGCAGGCCGCTGCCCGCGGCGAGGATCGGGCCCGGCACGAAGATCGCCCCGAGCAGCGCCGACACCACGACATACGTCAGTGGCGCGAGCGGGCCCGTTGCGGTGACCGTGCGCCGGACATCCTCGACGTCGACCACACGGGTAACGGCAACGAGGTAGAACAGGCCGAGCAGAAACGCCGCGAACACGGCCAGCCGAATGATGTGTCCGCGTCGGGAAACGGCGGGCGCCTCGTCGTCGTCGTCGATCATCTTGGAGACGATTCTTCCGCACGCCGCGTATGGTCCGGCGAATGACCGGTGACGGCGTCCCGCCCATCGATGACTGGAACAGGCTTCTCGACGGGCGGGTCGCGGTGGTCACCGGGGGAGGCGCGGGCATCGGCGCAGGGATCGCGCGCCTGTTCGCCCAGCACGGAGCGCTCGTCGAGGTCGCCGAGATCGATCGCGAACTCGGTGATGCGATCCGCGACGAGGTCAGCGGCGCGGGCGGACGTATCCGAAGCCACGTCGTCGATGTGACCGACGACGGTGACGTCGCCCGGATGGCCGACGCCGTGCTGACCGAGCACGGCCGGGTCGACGTGCTGGTGAACAACGTCGGCGACTACCGCCCGCTGGTGCCCTTCGCCGAGTCGACTCCCGACTCGTGGCAGCAGATGTACGACGTCAACCTGCGCCACGTCTTTGCGGTGACCAGGGCGTTCGTGCCGTCGATGATGGAGGCGGGACGCGGCAGCGTCGTCACCGTGCACTCGGTCGAGGGGATGCGCGGATACCCGAAGGACCCGGTGTACGGCGCGATGAAAGCGGCCGCCGCGCACTTCACCACCTGTCTGGCCGTCGACCTCGGACGGCACGGTATCCGCGTCAACGGCATCGGCACCGACTTGGCCCAGACGCCGCAGGTCGACTACCTGACCGGCTATCAGGATGTCGGCGAACTATGGGCGTCATGGGCGCCGGTCGGACGGGTGGGCTGGCCGGAGGACCAGGCGCGGGTGGCGCTGTTCCTGGCCTCCGACCAGTCCGCGTTCGTCACCGGGCACAACATTCCCGTCGACGGCGGCACGAAAGCCGGTGGCGGCTGGCTGTTCTCACCGCGCGAGGGCCGCTTCGTCAACAGGTCGAGGAACCTGTGACCGTGCCCGAGGAAACCGTCGACGTCCTCGTCGCAGGGTCCGGCGGTGGAATCGCCGGTGCCTACACCGCTGCGCGGGAGGGGCTTTCGGTCGCGCTGGTTGAGGCGACCGACCGATTCGGCGGCACGTTCGCCTATTCCGGCGGCGGCGGGATGTGGTACCCGTGCAATCCGGTTCTCGCTCGTGCCGGCAGCGACGACACCATCGAAGACGCGTTGCGTTACTACCGCGGCGTCGTCGGTGACCGCACGCCCGCCGAACTTCAGGAGACGTACGTGCGGGGCGGTGCTGCGCTGATCGAATACCTGGAGCGCGACGATCACTTCGCGTTCAAGGTGCTGCCGTGGCCGGACTATTACAGCTCGGTGTCGGGCGCCCGCACCGACGGGATGCGCCACATCGTGTCGCGGGCGGTGCCCGACGACCGGCTCGGCCGATTCCGTGGACTGGTCCGAGGACCGCTGGACCACGAACGCCTCGGCGCACCGAAGCCCGACCTGCTCACCGGCGGTCGCGCGGTCATCGGCCGCTTCCTGTCTGCGATGGCCGACAATCCCGCCGTCACCGCGCATCTGAACACCAGCCTCGTCGAGCTGATCGTCCACGACGGCCGCGTCGTCGGCGCCGGCGTGGAGACCGCCGGGGTGCGGAGGGTGATCCGGACCCGGCGTGGAGTACTGCTCGCCGCGGGCGGGTTCGAACAAAACGATGCGATGCGATCCGAATTCGGCGTTCCCGGAGCCGCATTGGACACGATGGGCGCGCCCGGCAACGTGGGGCACGCCCATCGCGCCGCGATGCTCGTCGGCGCGAGCACGGACCTGATGGACCAGGCGTGGTGGTCACCGGGACTGGTTCACCCCGACGGCAGGGCTGCGTTCGCGCTGTGTTTCACCGGCGGCATCTTCGTCGACCGCGCCGGTCGCCGGTTCGTCAACGAGTCCGCCGCCTACGACAGGTCGGGCCGCGAGATCATTCGGGCGATGCGCGAGGGCACCGTCGGCCCGCGGTACTGGATGATCTATGACAGCCGGGCAGGCGAGGCGCCGCCGGTGATGGCGACCAACGTGTCGCTGTCGCCCACGAGCGAGTACGTGTCCGCGGGATTGTGGCGAGAGGCCGATACCGTGGCGGGCCTCGCCGGCCAGATCGGCGTTCCGGCAACCAATCTCGAGGCCACGGTGCACCGCTTCAACGAGTTCGCAGCGCGCGACGATGACGCGGACTTCGGCCGCGGCAGGGAGTCGTTCGACCGTGCGTTCACCGGCGGTGCATCACCGCTGGTGCCGATCGACACCCCGCCCTACCGGGCGGCGGCGTTCGGCATATCGGACCTCGGCACCAAGGGCGGGCTGCGCACCGACGTCGACGCGCGGGTGCTGGACGCCGACGGGGATTCGATTTTCGGACTCTACGCGGCGGGCAACACGATGGCCGCGGTGTCGGGCACGACGTATCCGGGTGGCGGCAATCCGATCGGCGCGTCGATGTTGTTCAGCCACCTCGCGGCACTGCACATGGCCCGCTAAGGCGTGCGGTAGCCGTCTCGGGTGAGGATGCGGATCGGGTCGGTGCCGTCCCACTGCGCGCATGTCTGCGAGATCCTCGACAGGTTGGCCTGAAAGCTCGACTTCTCTTCGGCGACCTCGGTGAAGAACCCGAAATCGTCGACGGTGTCGAAGAACGCGACTCGCTGACCCGGCGATGTGAACTCGCATGCGAGCTCGTACCCGAGCGCTTCGTAGTGAGCCTTCTTCCCGTCGTAATCATCTGTCAGGGTGCAAATCTGGTGGAGACCGGACTTGGCGTTGGCGTGCAGATCGCGGAACACACTCGGCCCGTCGGTGAAGTCGGCGATCAGCTCGATTTGGACCGGCCCGGCTTGCGCGACACCGACGTGTATGTCCACCGACGCCGCCGCGCCTCGGTAGCGGCACGCGCTGGAGACCCGCGGCAGGATGTGGAACGGGCCGACGCCTAGGACGTCGACCCAGCGGCGGGCGGCCGGTAACAGGTCGTCGACCACGAAGCCGAGTTGGAACATCCGGTACTCGCCCTCGGGCCACGGCTGCTGGAACATCCTGTGGTGCAGGGGATCAGCGATTGGCACGGATGAGCACCTCCTGGGTGGTGCTGGCCACCAGGTGACCGTCGATGTCGTGGACGGCGCCGCGAACCAGGCCGCGGTGTCCCGCAACCGCCAACAGTTCCGCGGTGTGGCTGTGCCACCGGTCGAACTGCACCGGCCGGTGCAGCCATATCGAGTGGTCGAGGCTGAACGCGGTCGACGACTCGACGCTGACCGGTTCGGGGTGCCCGCGCAGCGCGATGTCGAGCAGCAGGTAGTCGGTGGCGTAGGCGAGCAGGACGCTGTGTAGGACGGGGTCGTCGCCGACGGTGCGTGGCAATCGCATCCAATGCGATCGCGGGCCGGTGGCACGGGGCCCGCCGAAGAAACATGTCGGCTCGGCGATGCGCATGTCCAGCGGCGGCGGTCGGCTGATCCAGGTTCGAGCCCGCTCGATCAGGCCTTCCGGCGCGCTTTCCACCCAGTCCTGCAGGCGCGGCAGTTCGTCGGGATCGACCCCCTGGGGTGCGCGCTCCGCGAACTCCGGTTCCGTCGGGTTGTCGTGGAACGACACCATGGCGATCAGCAATGTGTTCCCGCCCTGTTCGACGGCGACGCGACGCGTGGCCATCGACCGGCCGTCGCGCACCCGGTCGACCGCGACGTCGAGCGGATGATCGGGGTTGCCGGACTGCACAAAGTACGCGTGCAGGGAATGCGGCGGTTTGTCATCGACGGTGGTGGCGGCGGCCTGCATCGCCTGGGCGATCATCTGGCCACCGAAGACCCGCCCGAAGCGGTTGGCCTCGCTGTGCACGCGAAAACGGTCGTCGCCCATCGGCTCCGGTCGCAACGATGTCAGCAGGCTGTCGAACGCGCGCTCGATGGTGTGCTTCAGATCCGGCAGGTCGGCCATCTCGACGATCTTGCCCGACTGCAACACGGCCTCGACGCCACGGTCGATGGTTATGGTCGAGAGGTGAACCTCGAGGAACTGCGCTGGTTCGTGGTACTCGCAGAGACCGAACACGTCACCGACGCCGCCGCGCAGTTGTCGGTGAGCCAGCCGACGCTGTCCCGAGCCCTTGCCAGGTTCGAGCGCGAGGCGGGCGCGCCGCTGTTCGACAGGGTCAATCGAAGGCTCCGGTTGAACGCATACGGCCAGATCATGCTGGAGCACGCCCAGCGCAGCATCGCCGAGATGCGGTCGGCGCGCGAACGCATCGCCGCACTGCGCGACCCGGACACCGGCCGTGTCCGGCTCGCTTTCCTGCATTCTCTCGCGAGTTGGTATGTGCCAGAACAACTGCGGCGGTTTCGCCAGTCCGCCCCGGCTATCGGATTCGACCTCGTGCAGGGGTCTGCGCACGAGATCACGCAGCGGGTACTTGACGGTCAGGTGGACATCGCGGTCACCGCGCCTCGTCCCGAAGGGTCCGACTTCGGTTGGCGGCGATTGTATGTCGACGAGTTGTGCCTGGCCGTCCCGCACGGGCACCGGCTGGCAGCGCGGACGCGGGTGCGGCTGTCTGCCGTGGCGGGGGAACCCTTCATCGCACTCGCGGAACAAGCCGGCCTGCGACAGCTCACCGACCAACTGCTGGCAGAGGACAACGTCAAACCCGACATCGTCTTCGAGGCAACAGAGATCCCCACGGTGGAAGGACTCGTTGCCGCGGGGTTCGGCGTTGCCGTCATTCCCGTTCCCCGCGATGGCGGCAAGGCCAAGACCGTTCACGTTCCCATCTCGAACGCGGGGGCCAAGCGCGAGGTCGGCCTGGCCTGGGGCACGGCGCGCGATTTGTCGCCGCCCGCGAGACGGTTTGCGGCCTTCCTCAGCAATGATGCGCTGGATGCATAGTTAGCGACAAAACTATGCATTGGACACATCAATGCAGCTCTTTTAGCGTCTTTGTTCATGACCATCCAGCAGACCTCCGCCCGGATGTGGGCAGGACACAGCCGCGGCTCTGCCGAATACCGGCGCCTTCTCGCCGCGCTCTTCTGCGCGGGGGTCGCGACCTTCGCTCAGCTCTACTCGCCGCAGGCCGTGCTGCCGCTGATCGCCGCGGACCTGCACGTCGGCGCCGCCACCGCGGCGTTGACGATTTCGGCCTCCACCATCGGCCTGGCCCTCGGGGTGATCCCGTGGTCCACCATCGCCGATCGCATCGGCCGTGTGCGAGCGATAACGATGTCGGTCACCGTCGCGGCGGTGGTCGGTCTGCTCGTCCCGTTCGCGCCCACCTACGAACTTCTGCTCGCCGGGCGATTCCTCGAGGGACTGCTGATCGGCGGCGTGCCCGCGATCGCCATCGCCTACCTCACCGAGGAGATCGATCCCACCCACGCGGCACGGGCCGCGGGCACGTTCGTCGCGGGCACCACCATCGGCGGTCTGCTGGGCCGGATCGTGTCCAGTCCCGTTGCGGAGATCGCCGGCTGGCGCATCGGCGTCTGCACCGTCGCGGCGGTGTGTTGTGTCGCCGCATTCGGCTTTGTCAAGCTCGCCCCCCAACCTCGTGGTTTCCTTCCGTCGAAGGAGCCAGGGACCAATCCAGAAGGCACGCTTCTCCATCGGCTGGCCGCCAATCTTCGCTCACCGCGACAGCTCGCCCTCTTCTCGCAGGGCTTTCTGCTCATGGGCGGCTTCGTGGCGCTGTACAACTTCCTCGGCTTCCGGCTGACCGCGGCGCCGTTCCACCTGTCGCCGTTCATCGTCAGCCTGGTGTTCGTGGCCTATCTCGCCGGGACGTGGGCATCGGCACGTGCCGGTGCGGAGGTGACGCGGTTAGGGCGCAAGCGGGTGCTTCTGGTCTCCGCCGCGATCATGGCCGCGGGAGTCGCAATCACGATGAGCGACAACCTCTTCGTCGTCCTGGTGGGCCTGTTGATCGCCACGGCGGGCTTCTTCGGCGCCCACTCCATCGCGTCCGGGTGGACCGGCCGGTCGGCCCCGGCCGGTAAGGCGCAGGCGTCCTCGCTCTACAACCTCTTCTACTACGGCGGTTCGAGTGTCTTCGGCTGGTTCGGCGGGGTTGCCTACGACGGATACGGCTGGGGTGCGGTCGCCCTGACCATCATGGCGCTCGTCGTCATTGCAGCGGTCGTGGCCGCAAGATTTCTACCCGAAATAGTTCCGGTCCACCGGCTCAGTAAAGGCGCTTCCTCGCCACCTACACGGGTTTCCTGATCTCGGGATCCCGCCCCGTCTAGGGGGACTGATGGTCTGCTTCGGTGAACACGTCAATGGTTTCCACGGGCTCGAGCATGATCACCGGGATGTGACGGGTCGTTGACCTCTGATAGCTGAGATACGGCGGATACACGGACACCATGAAGTCCCAGATCCGATGTCGCTCTTCGTCTTCGGGCTCGCGCCAGGTTGCGCGGAAGGCCTGCGTCGCGATCTGGACATCGACATGGTCGTCGGCGCGCAGATTGAAGTACCAGTCGGGGTGCTGGTCGGCTCCGCCCTTGGACCCGACGATGACGATCTCACCGCCGATGTCACCGTAGATCAGTGGGACGATGCGCGTCTTACCGGATTTGCGACCCCGCACCTTGATCAGGCAGTGCGTGGTGAAGGGGTGGCCACCGATCTCCGAGATGTCCATGACATGGCCCCGCGTACCACCGGATTGCAGATAGAGCTCGCGGTGCTTGGCCATCCAGTCGCGGCGCTCTTGCCGGATTGCAGCGGCTGAGTCATTGCCCATGGCACCATCTTGCACGTGACCGACGGCAACGCTCCAGCAATTACCGGGATCCACCATTTCTCCGTAACCGTCCGCGACATCGAAGCCAGCTTGGCCTGGTATCAGCGGGTGTTCTGGGCAGAACACATCCCGATGCAATTTCCACACTACGAACGAGAGGACACCGGTTATGGCGTACTGCTCCTCGAGCCGCGCTCCGGCCTGGTGATCGGGCTTCACACGAACACCGGCAACGACGGCGCGCCGTTCGACGAGGCCAAGACCGGGCTGGACCACATCGGCTTGAATGTCGCGGGCCGCGAGCAGCTCGAGGCATGGACGGCGTGGCTCGACGAGCTCGGTGTCGAGCATTCCGGCATCAGGACCGGCGAGACGCCATTTCCCTTCGCGACAGTGGTTTTCCGCGATCCGGACAATATCCAGCTGGAGTTGTTCGCCGTCGTGTGACCCGCTCAGGCCATCGAGGGGTTGGGCCGCATGCACCCGTGACGGTGTGACGCTGTCGTTCCTAGAGAACGTCGTTGATGTCGTTCTTCAGCGCCTCGGCGTCCGTGCCGAACACCGCCTGAACGCTGTTGCCGATCTCGACGACGCCCGCCGCCCCGAGACCCTTCAAACGCGCCTGGTCCACCTTGTCCTTCTCGTGGACCTCGACGCGGAGCCGGGTGATGCAGGCGTCGACGTTGACGAGGTTGTCCCGGCCGCCGAACGCCGCGATCACCCTCTCGGCCTTGCTGTCGGTCGCCGCGGGTGCGGTGGCCGTAGCGGGGGCGGCGGCTTCTCCGCCCGGCGTGGCCGCGATCGCCGATACGGCGCCCGCACCGAGGTTGGCTTCCTCTTCTGCCTCGAACTCGTCCTCGGGCTCACGGCCGGGGGTGCGCAGGTTCCACCTCGTGATCGCGAACCGGAACAGCAGGTAGTAGAGGACGAAGAAGACCACCCCCATTCCGATGAGCAGCGGGATGTTCTTGGCGGCGGGTGCCGTGCCGTACAAGAGCAGGTCGATGAGGCCCGCCGAGAACGAGAAGCCGAGGTGTATGTCGAGCAGGTAGGCGATCGCCAGCGACAGGCCCGTCAGCACAGCGTGGATGAGGTACAGCGGGAAGGCGACGAACATGAACGCAAACTCCAGCGGTTCGGTGATGCCGGTCACGAACGCCGTCAGCGCCGCCGCCGCGAGAATCCCAACCGCGAGCTTGCGCTGCCTCTTGTTCGCCACATGGATCATCGCCAGCGCGGCGGCCGGCAGCCCGAACATCAGAATCGGGTAGAAGCCCGAGGTCAGGATGCCTGCGGTGGGGTCGCCCGCGGCGAAGCGGGTCAGTTCACCGGTGACGGCCTCCCCGCCGGGCGGCTGATAGTCGCCGTAAAGAAACCAGATATAGGAGTTCGGGATGTGGTGCAGCCCGAGCGGGATCAGCATGCGGTTGGCGAAGCCGTACACGAATGCGCCGAGTGCGCCTGCGCCGCCGATGAACTCGCCGAGTGCCGTCAGGCCCGCGTCGAAGATCGGATAGAAGTAGCTCATGGCAAAGGCCAGGAACAGGCACACGAGCGAAACGATGATGGGCACGAATCGTCTGCCGCCGAAGAATCCGAGGTAAGAGGGCAGCTTTATGGTGTGGTAGCGGTCGAACAGCCACGCAGTCACAAGACCGACAACGATGCCGGCGAACACGCTGTAGTTGATCTGTGCCTGTTCCCCCGCCTTGTCCACCTCGCCTGCGAGCACGATCGGCGACATGGTCTTGAAGACCGCCTCGACCACCAGGTAGCCGACGACCGCGGCCAGTGCGGTCGAACCGTCCGCCTTCCTCGCGAACCCGATCGCGACGCCGACGGCGAACAGCAGTGGAAGGTTCGAGAAGAGCGCGTCGCCCGCCGCGCTCATCGCCTTGAAGAAGGGCCCGATGACCGGGGCCTCGATCCTGCCCAGCAGGTCGGGTTGGCCCACGCGCAGGAGGATTCCTGCCGCGGGCAGCACCGCGATCGGGAGCATGAGGCTCTTGCCGAGCCGCTGCAACTGCGCGAACCCCGGGAAGTGCATACCCGACCTATGCTGAGCCGCTTGAGATTTCGCCGTGTCGCTCATCGATCGGTCACCCTTCTACTGCCGCAATGGCTCTGCCGCCGAAGCGCCAGCGGTAGCTTAGACGAGAACACCCGAAGTTGAGACCGTCTTGCCGGCACACTCGTATTGTTTGGGTGGTGAGCAAGACGCTGGTCCAAGCCCCGGTGGCGGGGCGCGCAGTTCGGCTAGAGGACGTGCCCGACCCGGTGTTCTCCCAGGGGATGGTGGGCTACGGCGCGGCGGTCGACCCGCCACGCGGGCTGGTCGAGGCCGTCGCGCCGGTCAGCGGCAAGCTGCTGAGGCTGATGCCGCACGCCTACATCGTGATGACCGCCGACAACGTCGGCATCCTGGTGCACCTGGGACTCGACACGGTCGCTCTGAAGGGGGAGGGCTTCACCGCTCACGCCGCTCAGGGCGACGACGTCACCGCCGGGCAGGTCATCATCACCTACGACGTCCCGGCAATCGAAGCCAAGGGACTCAATCCCATCGTCCCCGTCGTGGTCATGGATGAACGCGATTCCGGCAACGTCGTGCCGTCCGATGCGGTCACCGCAGGGTCCGATATCGCTTCCGGCGCAGACCTTTTCCTCGCAGCCAAGTAATGGAAGTCATCATCCTGGCCGACGCCGAGGAAATCGGTGGCATCGCGGCCGACGCGATCGGCGCGCTGTTGGGCCGCAACCCCGCCGCCGTGCTTGGACTGGCCACCGGGTCGTCGCCGCTGGCGATCTACGACGAGCTGGCGGCGCGCTGCGAGGCAGGCACTATCTCGTTTCGGCAGGCCCGCGGTTTCACCCTCGACGAGTACGTGGGTCTACCCGCCGACCATCCGCAGCGGTACCGGACCGTCATCGACGAGGTGTTCGCGTCCCGCGTCGATTTCGTTCCGGGGGCAGTGGAAGGCCCCGACGGCCTGGCGGCCGACATCCCGGCTGCGTGCGCGGCTTACGAGAGCGCGATCCAGGCGGCGGGCGGAGTCGATCTGCAGATCCTCGGAATCGGCACCGACGGGCACATCGGGTTCAACGAACCGGGTTCCTCGCTGGCATCCCGTACCCGCATCAAGACTTTGACCAGGCAGACCCGCGTCGACAACGCCCGATTCTTCGACGGCGACCTCGACGCGGTGCCCACTCACTGTCTGACGCAGGGCCTCGGGACCATCATGGCGGCCAGGCACATCATCCTGGTGGCCACCGGCCGCAGTAAGGCCGAGGCCGTGCACCAACTCGTTGAGGGCCCGGTGAGCGCGTTGTGGCCGGCGACGGTGCTGCAGCACCATCCGCACGTCACCGTCCTGCTCGACGACGCCGCCGCGCGACGGCTTCAGCTCGTCGACTACTACCGCGAGACGTACCGCTCGAAGCCGAAATGGCAGGGCATCTGAGCCCGCCGCCATGCTGATCACCGCAGATGCGCTGCTGACAGGCCGAGAATTGCTGGCACCCGCATGGATTGAGGTTGCCGACGGTTTGGTTACCGCGGTCGGGGCGGGACCTACACCGCGGCCGGCGGATCGCAATCTTGGTGCGGTGACGGTGGCGCCGGGTTTCGTCGACACGCATCTGCACGGCGGGGGAGGAGCGAACTTCTCCACGGCCGACCACACCGAAACGGCTACCGCTGCCGCATTTCACCGCAGACACGGCACCACCACCATGGTCGCGTCGCTGGTCACCGCGGGTCCCGCGGATCTGCTGCGCCAGGTCACGGCTTTGGCCGACGACGTCCGCTCCGGGGTGATCGACGGGATTCACCTGGAAGGCCCGTGGCTGTCCACGCTGCGGTGCGGGGCCCATCAGCCGTCCCTGATGCGGGATCCCGATCCCGGCGAGATCGACCGCGTCCTCGAGGCAGGCGGCGGAGCGATCCGGATGGTCACCATCGCACCGGAACGCGAGGGTGCACTGGCTGCGATTCGACAGATTGTCGATGCGGGAGTGGTTGCTGCCGTGGGGCATACCGAGGCGACCTACGAACAGACCAGAACGGCCATCGACGCCGGTGCGACGGTCGGCACGCATCTGTTCAACGCCATGCGGCCGATCAACACCCGGGAACCCGGTCCGGTCATCGCGTTGCTCGAAGACCCGAGGGTGACAGTGGAGTTGATCACCGACGGCGTCCATGTCGATCCCGCGCTGTACCGGCATGTCGTGCGTAGCGTCGGGCCGGATCGCGTTTCCTTGGTGACCGATGCGATGGCGGCGGCAGGGATGTCCGACGGTCGGTACTGGCTCGGACCGCTGGCTGTGGACGTCGTCGGAGGGGTGGCCCGCGTCGCGGACAGCCAGACCATCGCGGGCAGCACCGCGACGATGGATCACCAGTTCCGGTTCGCGGTGCAGCACAGTGGATTGCCGCGTGATGAGGCGCTGATGGCCGCGATGCGGCAGTCGTCGAGCAATCCCGCTCGCGCGCTGGGGTTACCGGGCGGAGAGCTCGCCGCCGGTACGCCAGCCGACTTGGTGGTACTGGACGCCGATCTCGCGGTGTCGGCCGTCATGCGTCGCGGGTCGTGGGTCACCCATTAGCGATTTCGGCGCGCTTACCGACGCTGAGCGTGGATTTCCGCGCCGAATTCGCGTAGCCGCCGCATGGATATGGCTGGCGGGTGCGGCGGTGTACCTCGTGTGCGAGGCGGTCGCCGCTGCGGGATACCCCGGCTACAGCTATATCGACGACTACATCAGCGACCTCGGCGTGTACGCGATCATGAACATCGGGTTCACCATGCACGGCGCACTGTTCCTGCTCGGCGCCATCGTCGTATCGCGTGCCTGTCGAGACATCGGTGCGGCCGGTTGGGGTTTCGTGCTTGCCGCGGCGGCGAATGCGATCGGCAACGCGCTCGTCGGCGCCTTCAGGAGTGGTGACCACTGGCATGTGCTCGGCGCAGGACTGGCGATCGTCGGCGGCAATGTCGCGGTTGTCATCGCCGGTATCGGCAGTCGCGAGGCATCACGTCGGTACAGCAGCGCAAGCATCGTCATCGGAGCCGTTGGCCTTGCGTGTCTCACGGCACTGATCATCGACGGCGCCAGCGGTTCACGGCTCATACCCGTCGGCGTCCTCGAGCGCGGATCCGTCTACTCGATCGTCGTCTGGGAGCTCATGACGGGCGTCGTGCTCTTGCGATTTCGGCGCGTTTAGTACCGCTGAGCGTGACCAAGCGCGCCGAAATCGCTAAGCGCGGGCGATGTTCTCGACGATGATCTCGCAGGCCGCCTCGTAGAAAGCGCTGATGAGGGTCGAGAAGGACAGCTCGAACGGGTAGATCATGTGCACTTCGAGCGGTTCGAGCTGCCACTCGGGCAGGACCGGCACGATGCTGCCCACGCGCAGTTCCTCGGTGCAGATGATCTGCGTCGGCATCGTCCCGATGCCAAGCCCCTGCAGGATGTACTGCTTGCACACCTGAAAGTTGTTGGCGCGGGCGCGAACCTGTGGGGACAGCTCATGTAATCGTTTGTTCTTCGAGAGGGTGAGCTTGCGCGGGCCCGCGAAGCCGAAGTCGATGAACGGCACGGTGTCCAACTGCGCGGGGGCGATGACTGGTTCCGGCAGACTTCGCACGAAGTCCGGCGACGCGCACAGGAACAGTTCCAGGTCGAAGACCTTCCTGGCGATGAGTGTCGAATCCTGTAGCGGCCCCGTCCCGAACACCACATCGAACCCGTCCCTGATCGGGTCGACCATGTTGTCCACCAGCCGGATGTCCAGCCGTGAGTTGGGATGGCGCGCCAGGAACGTGGCGCCGACTCTCGACGCGTAGTCGATGCCGACGAACACCGGTATCGCGACCCTCAGCTCGCCCTGCGGCTCCTGCCTGCTGCCCTCGACCAGGGCGCGAACGCCGTTGGCCTCGGCCAGGATGTTCACGGAATGCGCGTAGATCTTCTCGCCGAGGTCGGTGACGGTCAGCTGGTGGGTGTTCTTGCGCAACAGCTTGATGCCGAGGTCGGATTCGAGCTTGGTCAGCTTGCGGCTCACAGTCGACTTCGGCATGCCGAGCAGTGTGGCCGCCTTCGACAGGCTCCGGCATTCGACGACCTTGCCGAATACCAGCAGGGCGTCGAGGTCGAACGGCGGGTTCTGTTCCATGAGCTCCTCCTACTCGATCCTGCGGTGAGATCGCAACTTCGACGCAGACGACGATCTGCTAGCAGACTCGATGCGGAAGGCGTCGTTCCAAATATGCAACAGGGTGTTGCGCCCATGTATCTGTTTTCGCAATTTCCGCGAATGTAGTTTTCGGCAAGGAGGTAAGCCTCATGAGTCACAACAGCCTGGTGACCAAACCCGAAAGCGGACACTGGACCGACGCCTACCCGGAGTTGGGCCGCGGGCCGGTCTCGCTCGAGGACTGTGTCTCGACGGAGTTCTACGAGAAGGAACGCGAGCACGTCTTCCGCAAGACCTGGCTCTACATGGGCCGGGTCGAACAGGTTCCCAAGTCGGGCAGCTACTTCACCCGCGAACTGCGGTTCCTCAACACTTCGATCATCATCGTGCGCGGCAAGGACGACGTGATCCGCGCGATGCACAACATCTGCCCGCACCGCGGAAACAAGTTGCTGTGGGAGGACGATCCCTTCAAGGAGGTGTCGGGTCGCGCGCCGCTGCTGTACTGCCGCTTCCACGGCTGGCGCTACAAGCTGGACGGCTCACTGCACTCGGCGACCCGCAAGGATCTGCTTCTCGACTTCGACGCCGACAGTTGCCGGGTGCCTGCCGTGCAATGTGAAGTGTGGGAAGGCTTCATCTTCGTCAACCTCAACCCGCACAACACCGAGCCTTTGTCGTCGTTCGTCGGTGAGCTGGCGCACGACATCGAGGGCTATCCGTTCCACGGGCCGCACCAGGTGTACCGATTCAAGGCCGAACTGCAGTGCAACTGGAAGATCTTCCTCGACGGTTTTGCCGAGAGCTACCACGGTCCATACCTGCACGCGTCGTCATTCGGTGCTCTGACCGCGGAGGCCAGAGAGGCCTTCGACCAACCCAACCCGTTCACCGACGCGCTGGCCTACCAGCTCAAGGGCCCGCACCGGATGTTCTCGTTCTCCGGTGAACCGTCGCAGAAGACGCCGTACTCCAAGCCCATCGAGTGCGTTTTCGAGGCCAGCGCGGCGGGTCCGTGGAACAAGAAGATCGATCGCGGGCCGATGCCGCCGGGTATCAATCCCACCGGGTCGGAGAAATACGGCTTCGACTCCTATCAGTTCTTCCCGAACTTCGTGCTGATCTTCGGCGCGTCCGGGTTCACCGTTCACACGCACTGGCCCACCGGTCCGCATTCGCACATCTTCGAGACGGAGGCGTACTACCAACCGCCCACCACTCACAAGGAGCGGCTGGGCCAGGAGCTGACGATGACGTTCCTCAACGACATCATCCTCGAGGACGCCAGCCCCTCGGAGGGCTTGCAGGCCATGCTGAACAGCGGCGCCCTCACACACTTCACGATGAACGACGAGGAGATCCTGCTGCGTCATCTGCACAAGACCGTCGCGGACTACGTCGAAGCAGGGGAGGCGGCACGATGAACACGCTACTGCCGCCGGGGTTCTCGCAGCTGGACCACCTCGTCGAGGAATGGGCCATCGAGGACGGACACGAGCGCTACGTGAAGCGCGTCAACAGCTCGATGGAGGAGATCAAGGCCTTCTACGACGAGGTGTTCCCGTTCGCCGAGGAAGCCGTCGCATACATCGACAAGTTCGACTACGCCGAACCGCTTCCCGACGACGTGGCGAACCTCCGTAATCTGCTCTACTCGTTGATCACCGTCTCACTCGCGGTGGAGCTTTGGAAGCAGCCGCGAGTGAAGCACTCCGCCAGCACCATTCTCACGAGAGTGAGCTGACGACCATGGGACTCACCTCCGCACAACTCGACGTCATCGACCTCACTCCGAGGATCGGCAGCGAGATCAGAACCGACGTCGACACATTGCTCCGCGGCAACGAAGCGCAGAACATCCGCGCCACCCTGGAACAGCGCGGCGTCGTGTTCTTCCGCGGCCTCGACATCGACGACGAGCAGCAGGTCGCGATCGCCAAGACGCTCGGTGCGATTCCCGAGAATGAGGGCCAGGGCGGCATCTACAAGATCTCGCTCGACAAAAACGTCAACCAGCGGGCGGAGTACCTGAAGGGCTCGATGTTCTGGCACTTCGACGGCTCTTTGCAGCCCTACCCGAACCTGGCCACGTTGTTGCGCGCCGTCACGCTGTCGAACTCCGGCGGTGAAACGGAATTCTGCAACACATATGCGGCCTACGACGATCTGCCGCAGGAGGACAAGGACCTGATCGCAGACCTGCGGGTGGTGCACAGCGCGGAACGGTCGCAGTATTACGTCCGGCCCGAGATGAGCTACGAGGAGCTCACCTTCTGGCAGAAGTCGCCGACCAAGACCTGCCCGATCGTGTGGACCCATCAGTCCGGGCGGAAATCGCTGCTGCTCGGTGCGACGGCGGACTATGTTATTTCAATGCCGGTCGAGGAAAGCCGCGCTGTGCTTGCCCGTCTTCGCGATTGGGCTACCCAACCGCAGTACGTCTACCGCCACGAATGGCAACCGGGAGACCTTCTGATGTGGGACAACACCGGCACCATGCACCGGGTGCTCCCTTATGCCGCCGACAGCGGACGTCTCATGCATCGCACGATCCTCGCGGGCGAAGAACCGCTGCAGTGAAACTCGGCATCGCCACGCCCGTCGTCACGAACGTTGCGGGCGCACCTCTGACCTGGGAGCAGGACGCGTCCATCGAGGAGATCGGCCGCATCGCCGAGGCTGCCGACCATCTGGGCTATCACCACCTGACGTGTAGCGAGCACATCGGTATGCCGGCAACGGAGTCCGGCCGACGCGGGTCGCGGTACTGGGACCCGCTGGCCACCCTGGGCTACGTGTCGGCGCGCACGACGCAGATCCGGTTGGCGACGATGACCCTGGTGCTCGGCTACCACCACCCGCTGGAGATCGTGAAGCGCTACGGCACACTCGATCACGTCAGCGGCGGCCGCGTCATCCTCGGTGTCGGTGTCGGCACGTTGAAGGAGGAGTTCGACCTCCTCGGCGCGCCGTTCGAGGACCGCGGTGAACGCGCCGACGATGCGCTGCGCGCCCTGCGCGCCGCGCTGCCGAGCAACGAACCGGTGTATGCGGGCAAGTACTACCAGTTCGGCGGGCTCACCGTCGATCCGTGCGCGCTGCAGGCGCACATGCCGATCTGGATCGGCGGCCGCACGCGACGATCGCTGCGGCGCGCGCTCACACTGGCCGAAGGTTGGTGTCCGTTCGGCATCCCCCTCGACACTGCCGCCGAGTGGCTGAAAGCGCGAGAGATTCCGCCGGGGTTCGAGGTGGTGCTGCCTGCGGATCAGCCGCTCGACCCAGTGAAGGAACCCGAGGCGACGGCCGAGACGCTGGCGGCGATGGAGGCGGCGGGAACGACGATCGTTTCCGCGCGGTTCGTCCACCACTCGCTGGAGCACTACCTCGAACAGCTGCACGCGCTCGCGGAGGTGCATCGCCCAGGCGGTTAGCGTGGGTGTATGCGGTTACGCACAGCGGTGGCCCTCGCGGCCATCGTGGTAGCACTCAAGGCCGTGATCATCGGTGTGGTGGCGCGCGGCCGCTGCGAGCTCATCGGCCGCTGCGGTGACGGCACCGCCTGGTACGTCGGTTCTGGTATCGCCGCAGCGATACTTCTGGCCCTACTCGTCGTCGCCATCGCCGATGCGCGTTCTTTCGCTGGCGAGCAGAAGTCAGCGCGCGAGTAGGACGTCAGCGCGTGCGGCCCGACCGGTCCGGCGCGAACCCACGCACAACGTGCGCGCGCAGGAAGTCGCCGACCACGCGGGCGTCATCCATATCCAACGCCGCCGACGGGGTGCTGAACAGCGAGAACAACATCCGCGCATACCACTCGCCTGCGGCAACCACATCAAGATCTTTACGTACCTCGCCGGTGAGCTTCGCCGCGGCGAGGTAAGGGGCAAGAAAATCCGTGCACTCGCGTAGCAGCACGGCGGCGTTCTTGGTGAGCAGCAGGCTCACTTCGTCCTCGTCGAAGTAGTCTTCCGGCTCGATGACGCGCCGGGCCCTCGTCACGAACACTCCCGCGAGAACCAGTTGGTCCTCCAGCGTCTCGCCTTTGCACATCGCAGAGGCCATCTCGCGGTAGAACTTCTGCGAAGCACCCTCCGCACATGCCTCGACGATCTCGGCCTTGTCGCGGAAGTATTCGTACACCGTGCTGCGGGAGACGTCGGCGGCGCGGGCGATGTCGACGACCGTCGTCTTGTCCAGACCGTGCCTGCGGAAGCAGTCGAACGCGGACTCGATGATGAGTTGACGCGTATCCGTGGTGGTCGACGCCGAGGTCACGGCTGTCATTCCGTCGCCAGGATCAACGCGCTCGTCGGCACCCCGGTCCCCGAGGTGACCAGGACATGCTCGACATCATCGACCTGGTTGTAAGAGGTGCCGCGTACTTGACGAACTCCCTCGGTTATTCCGTTCATTCCGTGGATGTATGCCTCGCCGAGAAGGCCGCCATTGGTGTTGATCGGCAGCTCTCCACCGAGCGAGAGTCGCTCGATCGTCGCGAAGTCCTTCGCCTCCCCGCGCCCGCAGAAGCCGAGCTCTTCCAGTTGTGCGAATACGAACGGGGTGAAGTGGTCGTACAGGAAAGCCGTCTGAATATCCGTCGGCTTGATACCCGAATCGCGCCAGAGCTTTTCGGCGACCACACCCATCTCCGGCAGCCCGGTGATGTCGTCTCGGTAGTAGCTCGTCATCATCTCGCCCTCGGCCGCCGCACCCTGCACGGCGGCGGTGACGACCGCCGGTGGCTGCCGCAAATCTCGCGCGCGTTCGACACTCGTCACGACCAGTGCTACGCCGCCGTCGCTCTCCTGGCAGCAGTCGAGCAGCCGAAGGACGGGCTCGATGACCCATCGTGAGTTCTGGTGGTCCTCGAGTGTGATCGGCCGCTCGTAGAACCACGCGTCGGGATTGCGTGCCGCGTGGGCGCGGTCGACGACAGAAATCCTGCCGAAATCTTCGTTGGTGACGCCGTACGTGGACATGTACCGCTGTGCATGCAGCGCGACCCACGCCGCGGGCGTCAGCAGACCGAAAGGTGCGTAGTTCGCCATGAACAACGGGGTCTCACCGGTCGGTCGCGCCGTCGACCCGCCGAAACGAAAGCCGGACCGTTCGTTGAACGCGCGGTAGCACACCACCGCATTCGCCGTGCCCGTCGCGACAGCCATCGCCGCCTGCACCACGGTGCCTGCCGCCGCCCCACCGCCGTGATGGACTCGGCTGAAGAACGTCAGGTCACCGATGCCGACGTTGCGGGCGATTTCGATCTCGTCGCTCGTGTCCATCGTGAACGTGACCATGCCGTCGATATCGGCGGGCTCGAGACCGGCATCATCAATCGCGGCCTTGACTGCCTCACAGGCGAGTCGGAGTTCACTGCGCCCCGACTCTTTCGAGAATTCGGTCTGGCCGATGCCCGCGATGGCGGTCATTCCCGACATGCTCATTTTTCGAGCAGGCTCACGGTCGCGGTTCCCGACACATGGTCGCCGAGGCTGTTGGCGCCCCTGAACTCGACCTCGATGAGACCCTCGCCGTCGACGCCCTCGGTCTTGCCGGTGACGGTGCCGGTGAATCGCAGTGGGTCGTTGGGGAAGGCAGGGACGCCGAGCCGAATGGCGAGCTTCTTCACCATCGCCTCGGGGCCCGCCCAGTCGGTGAGGAACCGCACACACAGTCCGTTGGTGGTGAGGATGTTCATGAACATGTTCGGCGAGCCCTGCTTTTTCGCGAACTCCGGATCGTGATGCACGGGCATGAAGTCGCGCGACGCGATCGCGCCCGCAACGATGACCGTTGCGGTGACGGGGATCTCGAGCGGCACGACCTCGTCTCCGACGTTGATGTGGCGCCAGTCCAGAGTGGTGGTGCGGAACTCGATGGTCGTCATGCTGGTCCTCCTACGTATGAGGCGCCGAGGCGCGCCAACTGTGCTGAGGCCGACCCGAGCGTCAGCTCGTTGTGCTTGGCCCACAGGAAGTACCGGGATAGGGGATAGGTGATGTCGATGCCGATTCCACCGTGCACCTGCTGGGCGGTCGCGGTGACCCGCGAACCGGCTTCTGCCGCCCAGAATTTCGCGACGGCGGCGTGCCGGCCCGGCGGCCCGCCCTGGTCGAGGTGCCATGCGGCTTGCCACATGGTCCACCGGATGGCCTCGACGTCGATGAAGGCGTCTGCCATCCGCTGCTGCACGGCCTGGAAGCTGCCGATCGGCCTGCCGAACTGCTCGCGCTCGGTGGTGTAGGACGCAGCCAGCTTCAGTGCGCGCTCGGTGACGCCGAGTTGGATCGCACACAGCCCGACCAGCGCACGCGCATACAGCGATTCGAGTATTTCCCAGCCGCCTGTGAGCCGCTCGGCTGCGACGGCACCGTCCAGGAACACGTCGGCGTGCGGCTCGCCGTTCGTCGTCACGACGGACCGAATGTCCACGCCCGCGGCATCGGTGTCGAGCAGGAAGACGCCGACCTCACCGCCGTCAAGCGCAGCCGGGATGAGCATCGTCTGTGCAAGCTGTGCCGCCGGCACCAACTCCTTGACACCGTCGAGACGCCAACCATCGCCGTCGCGCCGAGCGGTCGTGACCGGCGCGGTGGGGTCGGAGCGGCCCGGTTCCGCAAGGCCCGCAGTGAGCAACAACGACCCGTCGACGACGGCGGGCAGGTATCGCTTGTGCTGGGCATCGTCACCGAAGCGGGCGATGGTGTCGGCACCGAGCAGCAGGGTCGCGTAGACGGGCACCGGCGCAACAGCCCAGCCCACTTCCGCGAGCAGCACGGCGAGCTCCACGAAGCCTTGGCCGCTGCCACCTACGCTCTCGGGCAACGAAATCCCCAGCAGGTCGGCCGCCGCAAGTTCGCGCCACAACGCCTCGTCGTGGCGCACGTCGCCGGCTTCCAGCTCGGTGAGGTGTTCGGGTGTGGCACGGTGCTCGAAGAGCTGACGCGCCACCTTGGCAACGGTCTCCTGGTCCTGCGTGAAGGCGAAATCCATGAGCGTCTACCGGGCCGGACGAAACTGGTGTAGCACGAGGTCTTTTCCGTCGAGGGTGTCGAATGTCTCGTAGAACACCTCGACAGGCATGCCGACCTCGACGTCCGCGGGTGCGATCTCGCACAGGTTCGACACCAACCGCACGCCCTCCTCGAGTTCGACGAGCGCGACAATGTACGGATATTCCATCAACGGCATCGGCGGGTGCTGCGGCATCACGTAGCTGTATACGGTGCCGCGACCGCTGGCCTCGACGGTGTCCCAGTCAAGGGAGTTGCACGCCGGGCACATCGGTCGGGCCGGCTGCCGCAAGGCATGACATCGCGCGCATCGCTGGATCAGCAACTTGTTCTCGCGTAGCCCGTTCCAGAAGAACTCGGTATCCGGGCTGATCGTCGGCGCCAGTCTCGTCGCCATCAGGCCCCAGCCGTTCCGGCGGGGGCCCCCGTCTTGAACCGGAAGACTCGAAACCGTTGTCGTCCCAGAACTTCACCGTTCTGGTCGGTGTATGCGGACAGCCACGTGACGAAGTGGCCGGCACCGAGCGAGGTGTTCTTCTCGTCGGAGATGTCCTCGTACACTGTCGTCACCGAGATGACGTCACCGAGGCGCGGATAACGCTCGATCTCGAACTCCGAGTTGGTCGCCACGATCCCGGTGAACCCCGCGTCATTGATGAACTCCGCCGGGTTGTTGTCCTTGTCGATTTCAATCGGAACACCGCCCCGCTCGGCGATTCCCTCGATCTTGGGCGCGGGCATGGTCCACGCCTGCAGCATCACCGGCGGTGAGACGATGCCGCCGAACCTCGACTTCTCCGCGAACTCCGGATCGAGATAAACGGGGTTCATGTCGGCGAGCGCATGGGCCCAATGGCGGATCATCGGTTGGTTCACCGGGTCCGGTGCAACGGTCGGCTTGCCGGATCCGCCCGTCGGCTTGCCGATGAGCGCGTCCAACTTCTCGCGAAACTCGGTGCTGTCCATCGTCACTTGGCGTCTCCGTTCTGATTCGCTCGAAGGTCCCGTGGTGCGCGCGGCATGAAAAGGCCTGCCATCGCGATGATGTCGCGCTGCAATTCATTGGCGCCGCCGCCGAAGGTGTTGATGACCGCGATGCGGTAGGCGGATTCCAGCGCGCCACCCAGCGGTGCGTCCTCGCCCCGTCGGACGCCGCTGCGGTCCAGCACCTCCAGCAGTCCGCGGGCCGCCTGCTGCGTCAGTTCGGTGCCGAACACCTTGACCGCCGACGCTTCGCCCATCCCGAGTTCGCCCTTGGTCATCGCCGCGTTGACCCGTAGGTTCATGATCTTGTAGGCGGCAACCTGTGCTTCGACACGGGCCAGCGCATGCTGCACCCAGGGCTGGTCGATCACGCGTGCGCCGTCCAGTTCGGTGGCCTGTGCCCAGGCCAGCGTCTTCTCGAACAGCGGCTCGAGCGCACCCATGTTTCCGAGCGCCGCGCGTTCGAAGTTCAACTGCGTGGTGATCAGCCGCCAGCCCTCGTTCTCGCCGCCGACGATGGCCGTAGCAGGTACGCGGACGTCGTCGTAGAACGTGTAGAACGTCGACACTCCCGGCATGGTGTGCAGCGGCCTGTACGAGAAGCCGGGCGACGATGTCGGCACGATGAAGATCGAGATTCCCTTGTGTTTCTTCACGGTGGGATCGGTTCGCGCCGCCAGCCAGATGTAGTCCGCGTACGCCGCACCGCTGGTGAACATCTTCTGGCCGTTGATGACGTAGTCGTCGCCGTCCCGCACGGCGCTTGTGCGCAACGACGCCAGATCGCTGCCTGCCGACGGCTCGGAGTAGCCGATCGCGAACTCGACTGTGCCGTCGAGAATGGACGGCAGGAACTTCTGCTTCTGCTCCTCGGTGCCGTAGTGCGCGAGCGTCGGCCCGACGGTGTTGAGGGTGACCAGCGGAATGGGCGTGTTCAGCCGTTGCGCCTCTTCGAAGAAGATGAACTGTTCGAGTGCGGTGAACCCGCGGCCGCCGTATTCCTTCGGCCAGCCGACGCCGAGCAGGTTGGCGGCTCCGAGTGCTCGCACGCAGTCCCTGACCGCGTCCGCGCCTTCCATGCGGTCCGCGACCGCGGCGATGCGGTCGGGCGACATCACGGCTTCCAGTGACGACCGGATCTCTTTGCGCAATTGCTTCTGTTCAGGGGTGAAATCGAGATGCATGTGTCAGTCCGATCCGAGCCGTACAGGCATGCGCTTGACGCCGGGCACCATGGTGGCTCTCATCCGGTCGACATCGCCGACGAGCTGCAGCTCGGGGTATCGCCCCAGCAGCACCTCGAAGAAGACGCGTGCCTCCAGCCTGGCCAGTTGAGCTCCGATGCAGGAATGTTCTCCGCAGCCGAACGCGATGTGCGGGTTGGGGTGTCGCCTGATGTCGAACTCCTCGGCGTTTGACCCGAATATCTCCTCGTCCCTGTTGGCGGAGCCGTAGAGCATGACGACCACGTCGCCCTCGCGAATTCGTTGTCCGCGGATCTCGACGTCTGCTGTCGCCGCCCTTGCCATGTGTGTCACGGGCGTCGTCCAGCGCAGCATCTCTTCGACGGCGCCGGGGATCAGCGACGGATCGTCGACCAGTTGCCGACACTGCTGCGGGTGGTCGATGAGGGCCAACGTGCCGAGCGCGATCAGGTTGCGCGTCGTTTCGTTACCCGCGACCAGCAGGAGGAAGGCGAAATTCAACAGGTCTTCGTCGGTCAGCTTCGCCCCGTCGACCTCGGCGGCGGTGAGCACCGACAGCATGTCGTTGCGCGGCTCGGCGCGCCGAGCGGCGATCAACTCCTGAAAGTAGCCGAACAGCTCACCGACGGCGACGAGCGCATCCTGTTCGATCTCGGGATCGGCGCTTCCGGTGCACGCGTCCGACCATCGGCGGAACCGCTCCCAGTCGTCGGGCGGGGCGCCGAGCAGTTCGGCGATCATCCGCGTCGGCAGGGGCGCGGCGAGCTCTTCGGCGAACTCATGGGTGGACCCGGAGCTGACATCATCCAGGACGGCGTAGACGATCTCGCGGACCTTCGGCTCGAGAATCGACACCTGCCGCCGGGTGAATCCCGTGTTGATCAACTTGCGGAGCTGCCGATGCCGCGGCGGATCGGTGAAGATCAGGTTTCCCTCCTGCACCGGGTTCGGCATCACGGGATCGGGGATGGTGATGCCCTTGGTGGAGGAGAACGTGTTCGGGTTCGTCGACACGTACCGGATGTCTTCGTACTTGAGCAGCGCCCAGAATTTCGTGACGTCGTTCCAGCACACCGGCGCAGTGGCGCGCAGCTCTTTGTACGCGGGATACGGATCTCCGATGAAGAAGTCTGGGGAATGCAGTGGAAACGTTGTGGGCACCAGGGCCTCCTCGACACCATCGTCGGACAGATCAACGATGGGTGTCCGATGACTCTTGTCTACTCGCCGCGGATATTGCTGTCAATCCCCCTCATTGACGAGCCATGTCCGACAGGTGTAGACCAAGTGTTGGTCCACTAGCTCGGTGAGGAGCCGGTATGGCTGACCCGCTTCGATTGGTTGATGACTACTCGCTGTACATCGGCGGGCGGTGGATCGAGCCACGCGAGGGGCGCTACGACGACATCTCGCCGTCCACCGAAGAGACGATCGCTTCGGCGCCCGACGCAGGCGCAGACGACGTCGACGCCGCGATCGGTGCCGCACGCCGCGCGTTCGACGAAGGACCATGGTCGGCGGCCACCCCGGAGGAACGGGGCCGGTGTCTTACCCAGCTCGGCAACGCACTCTTGGCGCATGCCGACGACTTTTTCTCGCTGGCACAGATCGAATGGGGCTGCGTCGCCAATGAGCGGCTGATTCAGGTCGACGGGCCTGCCTTCATGGCGCTGCGCGCGGGCGAACTGGCCGCCCAACTGGCTGACGAACCGATCGATGCGTACGGGGCGGCAGGCAGCACAGCTCTGTCACGAACCGCTGGGCGTGGTGTCCGTGCTCACGCCGTGGAACTTCCCGCACAGCCTCAACGTGATGAAGGTGTCCAATGCGCTCGCAGCGGGAAACACCGTCGTGCTCAAGCCTTCGCCGCTGACACCCCTGGCCGGCCTCGCACTGGCCCGCGTCATCGACGAGCACACCGACATACCGTCGGGTGTGGTGAACGTCATCACGCCGAGCGGCGTCGAAGTCAGCAAGACACTCACCACAGATCCGCGTGTTGACATGGTCAGCTTCACCGGAAGCTCGGCAGTCGGCAGGGAAGTCATGTCGGCGGCCGGCGCGTCGATGAAACGGATCCTTCTCGAGTGCGGTGGCAAGTCGGCCGGCATACTTCTCGGCGATGTCGACGTGAATGACGAACTGCTGCAGCGGATTCTGTTCGACGGCTGCTCGTTGCACGCGGGGCAGGCGTGCATTCTGCAGAGCCGACTCCTGCTTCCCGACGGTCTTCACGACCAGGTCGTCGAACGGCTCGTCGAGCTGGCGCGGAGCTTACAGGTGGGGGATCCGACCGATCCAGAAGTGCAGATGGGTCCGCTGATCAGTCGAGCGCAGCGAGATCGTGTCGCGGCCCTCGTCGCGGCGGCGGTCACCGACGGTGCGACGCTGGCGGCGGGCGGTCGCCCGCCAGCGGGACTCGACACCGGTTTCTACTTTGAGCCGACGGTTCTGACCGACGTGGACGCCGACTCACGTATCGCGCAGGAGGAGGTGTTCGGCCCGGTGCTGTCGGTGTTGCGCTACAGCGACGACGACGATGCGGTGGCCATCGCCAACAACTCGCAGTACGGGCTGTCGGGTGCGGTGTGGGGGCGTGACGTCGACCGCGCGGTCGCCGTAGCGCGCCGCGTCCGGACCGGCCAGATCGCCGTCAACGGGTGCATCCCCGGCGACGCGCCGTTCGGTGGTTTCAACCAGAGCGGTTTGGGGCGCGAGGGCGGAGGGCTAACCGGGTTACACCGCTACATGGAGCCGAAGGCCATCGGAATCCCGGGATGACCGGAGCGCTGTCGGGGTTGCGCGTCGTCGAGATCGCCGGTGACATCGCAGGGCCGTACTGCACCAGGCTCCTCGCAGACCTCGGAGCCGACGTTGCCAAGATCGAGCCACCGACCGGTGACCCTCTTCGCCGCTGGGGGCCGTTTCCCGACGGTATCCAAAACGTTGAGAGGTCAGGACTTTTCGAGTACCTCAACGCCGGAAAGCATTCGGTGACAGTGGACCTCGACGTCGACCTGTCGGCAGCCAGATCGCTCATCGCTTCGGCTGATCTCCTCGTCGATGGAACGCCGCCCGGGGCGCTTGTCCGGGCCGGACTCGACGTCTCAGCACTCGAAGCGCTGCGTCCCGGCCTCGTCGTAGCCCGTATATCGCCGTTCGGCCAGCACGGACCGCTACGCGACCGGCAGGTGACGCCGTTGACCATACAAGCGGCTTCGGGATGGGTGAACCTGCGCGATCCCGACCGTCCCCCGGTACAGGCAGGCGCCAGGATCGCCGAGTACGTGGCGGGCGGTTACGCCGCGCTGGGCGCGCTCACCGCACTGAGGACGGTGTCGTCCAATACAGCTCATGTGGTCGAGGTCGACGTATCGGTGATGGAGTCGTTGTTGTCGACGCTTCCTTATCCGATGTTGTTGGCGGAGAAGATGCGCAGTCTCGGCTTGCCCCCGAACACGAAGGCAGGCCCCGTGATGGGCGTCGTGCGTGCCGCGGACGGCTGGCTCGGCATCAACTGTCTTACGGGGCAGCATTGGCTCGACGTCTGCGCGATGCTCGGGTTGCCGGAATTCGGCGAGCATCAGATCGCGGTGATGCTCGGTGGCCCCGAACGCGACGAATTCTACGAGAAGGCTCAGCCGTGGCTTTCGGAGCGAACCGTCGACGAGATCGTCGAACTCAGCCAGGCCCTGCGCATTCCGTCAACTCCCGTCAACGACGGCGCCACCGTCTTGCAGTGTCCGCAGTACCGAGATCGTGGGTTCTTCGTTGAGGCCGGGGATGGTGAATGGCGGTTCCGCCGCCCCGGTGCGCCGTTCCGGTTGTCGAAAACGCCGGTCCTGCCGGTTCGGGCGGCACCGCGCCTCGGTCAGCGCCACGGAAGCGTGACGGGAGGACGGCCCAAGGCCGACGCCGAACGAGCCATGCCGTTAGACTGTGTGAAAGTTCTTGATCTGTCGACATTTTGGGCGGGCGCGTACCTCACTTGCTATCTCGGCGCGTTCGGCGCCGACATCACCAAGGTCGAGTCGATTCAACGCCCCGACGGTTTCCGCTACTCCGGGGCATACGCCCACGAGGGCGATCTGTGGTACGAGCGCAGCGGAATGTGGCAGGCGACCAACCTCAACAAGCGCGATATCACCCTCGATCTCGCCTCCGACGATGGCCGCGACCTCGCGCGTCGGCTCGTCGGCGATGCCGATGTCGTCGTGGAGAACTTCTCGCCAAGGGTGGTCGAACAATTCGGACTCGACTACGAATCGCTCGTGGCGCTGAACCCCGACGTGATCCAGGTGCGCATGCCGGGGTTCGGGCTACAGGGCCCGTGGCGCGACTACGTCGGCTGGGCCTTCAACTTCGAGGGGACATCGGGGATGGCCGCAGTCACCGGGCATCCCGATGGTCCGCCGTGCGTCCTCCAGGGCCCCGCCGATCCGATTGTCGGTGTGCATGCCGCGGTGGCGCTGCTGGCGGCACTCGAGCACCGGACTCGTACCGGTGAAGGCCAACTCATCGAGATCGCGCAGATCGAAGTCGCGGCGTCGTTGGTCGCCGAACCCGTGATCGAGTACTCGATGAACGGTGCGGTTCAGACGCGCGAGGGCAACCGTCAGCGCGGTTTCCTGCAAGGCGTGTACCCGACAGCCGTGGAAGGCGAGTGGGTGGCGATCTCGATCGGCGACGACCTCGGGCTGGACCACGACGCATTCGACGAAGCCGTTGCCGCGTGGACGCGCACGCTGCAGCCCTCAGAAGTGGTCGAAATTCTCACCGCACAGCATGTCCCGGCTGAGCGGGTGCTGACCAGCGATCGGATGTACGACCTCCCGCACCTCGATGCGCGGAGCTACTACCAAGGGATCGAGCATCCGGTCACCGGCTTGCACCGCTATCCGGGCTGGCCGTTCGTCATCACTCCCGGGCCCGGTCAGCACCACCGGTCGCCGCCGCCGACGTTGGGCCAACACAATGACGAGATCCTACGACGCCTCGGCCTGACCGACGATGCGATCGCCGAATTGCGCGCGCGAAACGTGATCGGCGAAAGGGCGCTCAACGCCTGACCAGAGCGTCCTCCAGCAGCGCCAGGTACCGCTGCTCGCGTTCGGTCATTTCGTTGGTCGTGATCGCGCCGAAGGCGGCGGCGTCCCGCGCGAACCGGGACGCCGCGTCAGGCAGCGCGTCCGGCCCCTGCAGCCGGAAGCTGCTCGGTACCAGCGGACCGAACAGCAGCGCTCGACGCAGGTGCGGCCAATCGTCGACGTTCGGTTCGACTCCCGCCGCTCTGGCGAAAGTCAACGCCGCCAGGTTCATCCGGGTCTTCTGCGGCATCCCGCGTCTGGCCCGGTACGCCCCGATCGCCGACCGAAGTTCCAGCTCGCTCGGCTCGTCGACGACCCCGCCCCACACGTAGGCGATCCACCGGGCCTGAAGTTCCAGTGGCACGAAGAGTCCGCCTGACTGGTCCCACATCCCGACGAAAGCCAGACCGGGAAGATCAGGGTGGAAGGTGTAGCGGTCGGCGTCGAGATGGACGGTGTCGAGGTCGACGATCATCCTCATCTCGTCGCTGAGAAACGGCAGATCGATTTCGAAGCCGGTGCCGAACAGGATGCCGTCGAACTCGTCGGAGGTGCCGTCCGCGAAGGTCAACCGTTGTCCGTCGACCGACGTCAGCCACGGCCGCACCGTGATTCGGCCCTCCGCCACCAAAGGCAGATACTGCTGGGCGAGGGTGACGCCGGCGGCGAACAGGGACGGATCAGGCGCAGGCGCGCCGTACTGCTCCGGGCTGCCACCGGCTTCGACGACGATCTCCTTCAACTGCCGGTCGACCTCGGCCGGCGGGAGGGTCTCGTTCGCCAAGGTTCCGTACCGCGTGAAGATTTTCGAATCGGACGGCACGCCCGCGGCGAACTTCGGCAGCACATACCGTTGGCGACGCTGAGCGACCTCCACCGGAGCCCCGAGTTGCGCCAGCTCCGAAGCGATTTCGAGCGCACTGATGGCGCCACCTGCGACGAGGACGCGCTTACCGAGATACTGACCAGGTTCGCGGTAGTGGTAGGTCGCCATCGCACCTGCCGAGCCACTGAAAGTCTCGAGCCCGGGAATGATTGGCACATAGGGTGATTGAAACCGACCGCTGGCAACGACGACGCGTTCGAAGGCCTCCGTCCTGCCCGAGTGCCCGACGAGCCAGTCGCCGTCGCCGCGGCTCAGCCGGTCCACGCGGTTGCCGAAGCGGATGCGTGGCGTCAGCGCGAAGGTGTCGGCGTAGCGGCGCAGGTAGGCGAGCATGTCCTGGTTCGACGGGAACGTGAGGTCGTTGTCGTGTTCCAGATCGCTGAACGAGGTCAGGATGCGGCTCGTGTTGGTGTGCATGGTCGGCCAGACGCCGCTGACGCCGGCCAAGCCTGTCCACTGTCCGCCCAGGGAATGGGTCTGCTCGAAGATCGTCGGCTCGAAACCCTGCGACAGCAGCCAGCGAGCCGTCACCAGGCCGCCAGGCCCGGCACCGATCACCGCTGTGTCGTTCCGGCTTCGGTTCATCTCCCGAACTGTCGCACGGGTGTCAATTACGCTCAATGACATGCCGGAGACGTCGTACGCGCCATGCGGCGACCTCAGGCTGGCCTATCAGGTGTTCGGCGAAGGCCACGCACCACAATGCGCCGGTCGCGGCGTGGCTGGCAGGATGAACAGGTGACAGTCGTTCTCGCCTTGCGCTGCGCCGACGGCATCGTGCTCGCCTCGGACTCGCAGATCACCGATCCGGCCCGAGGCGTGAGCTATCCCGCGCAAAAGCTGCACCCACTGGGCGGCAATGCGGCCTGGGGTGGCAGTGGGTCCCGCGCCGTTCTGTATGACATCGAGCAGTTGCTCAATGCCGAACCCGATGCCGTCGTGGAAGCCCAGGATGTCGGTCGCGCCTTGCAGGCGCGGGTGCTGCCCATCTTCAAACACCACTACGGGAACTTCATCTCCGATGTGCCGGAGACGAAGTCCGGTGCGACCCCGGCCACGTTCGTGCTCGCCGCGGGGTATGCCGACGGGAAGCCCTTCATCGTGGACATCGATCCACACGGGTTGATCGGCCACCACGAGGAGACCGGCTTCCAGTCCGTCGGCAGCGGCGCGCCGATGGCGCAACAGGCCTATGCGCTGCTGGCCAGTTTCCAGACGTCTCGGCGCGGGGTCGACTACGGCGTCGCGGCGGCATTGCGGGTCCTCGACGCACTCGACGTGTCATCACCGAGCGTCGGCGGACCGATGGACATCTGCCGGATCACGCCCGAAGGGGCGCATCGTCTCAGCCCCGACGAGGTCGAGGAGGTCCGTGGCCAGGTCACCCGGTGGCTTGATCAGGAGCGGCGAACCGTCGACGAACTGTTTCCCTGAGCCGTCCGGTGATGAATCATGAGCGCGTGACGGTTTCGCCTCAGCTATCGATACTCCTTCGCACCTTCAGCAGCGATGCCAACCACGACTGGAACGCGACGCTGGAGATGACGCGGGCCATGGACGCTGCGGGGGTGGACCGTGTCGTCGTATCGGACCATTTGGTCTTCGGTGAGAATCTCGACGCCTACGCAGACCCGTCGCTCGGCGGCCAGGCGGGCGGGCGCCAGCCGACCGGACCCGACGGCAATTGGCTCGAGCCGGTAATCTTCCTGACCGCGGTGGCCGCCACGACGACGCGCATCCGGCTCGGGACCGCTGTACTGCTCGCGGCGTTGCGACGGCCCGCGGTGTTGGCCAAGCAGCTCGCCACGCTGGATGTGCTGTCCGGCGGCCGCGTCGACGTGGGTGTCGGCGTTGGTTGGCAACGCGAAGAGTACGAAGCGGTCGGCCTGTCGTTCGAGGACCGTGGACGTCTCCTCGATCACACATTGGAGGTCTGCCAGCTGCTGTGGACCCAACAGCGCGCCGCGTACTCGTCGCCGGAACTGACCTTCAACGGCATCCACCAGATGCCGAAACCCCTGCAGCAGGGCGGCATACCGGTGTGGATCAGCGGCACGGTGAACAAGCGGGTGGCCCGTCGGCTCAGCACGTTCGGGACGCGGTGGATTCCGTGGGGACCGGCGATCGCGAACCTCGAGGAGTCGGTGTCTGCGATGAAGCAGGCGATCGTCGACGCCGGCGGCGACCCGAGCAATCTCGAGGTCCAGGGCACCGCGCTGTTGAAGAGGGCCGACGACGGCTCGCTCGACGTCGATGCATCGATCGCGCAGGCTGCCAAGCAGGTCGCGGCCGGGGCCACCGACGTCCGCTTCGGCGGGTCGCTGCCAGACGATCCGCAGCAGGCGGCCGACGAGTTCGCGGAATTGGTCGGCGCCTTCAGGGAACGCACGGCGAGTTCTGCACCCGGGCTGTAGATCGGCGGAGACCGCAGCCCCCGCGCAGATCTCGCCGTGTTATGTCTGCACGAAGGGCGCAAACCGGTTGTTGAAACCGGCCTGGCGGTCGGCGATCTGGTCCTGCCGGTAGGGGTCGCCCGCCGGGATGAAGGCGTCCGCAGGCAGCTTGCTGGATAGCTGATCGTTGTCGACGACCTCGTAACTGACAATCCTCGGCGCTGTCGTGCCCAGGTCCTGGAAACGGATCGAGAACGTGCCCTGGTTCAACCCGCCGGTGGACACCCAGTTTTTCGTATTGGAGTCGGTCGGCGAGATCACGAACGTGTAGGTCCCGTCGGCGTTTCTGTGGGCCTGCTCGTTGTTCAGGCTCGACGGCTGATCCCAGTAGTTGTCGGTGATCGTCCAGTCGTTGGTCACCGGCACCACGAAGTACCCAGAGTCGCCGGGATCAATTGTCACGACCAGTGACTGGTTGTCCTCGAGCTGGAAGTAGCCCGCGCTCTGCAACTGAGTCGACAGGAACGCCGCGTTGCTCGTCGGCTGTGGCACCACGTTGGGCTCGCGCTGCTCGCCCGTCGCAGGGTCGACGGTGGCGACTCTGATGTAGTCGCGTTCCATCTGCAGGCCGAGGAGCATGATCACCGACGTGACCGCACCGCGCACGATCGGCAGCTCAGGCAGCGGCGGGACGATGGACACAAGCTGCGTCAGCAATGGACTGTCGGTCACCGCGGGCCCGATGAGGGGAATCGTGAAGATGCCCATCTGGGCGAGGAAGCTGTTCGGCGGGCCGCTGATGCGCTCGATGGACAAGCTCATCGGCTGCTCGTCGTTCCAGTCGGCCAACGTGTCTCGCGCTGCGATCAGAGTCGAATCCGACGTCAGCTGAAGGTAGTTGCCTTGGTAGCCGGCTGGCGGCGGGTCACCGGAGACGAGGATTTCGAACTCGCCGTTCTCGTCGACCTTCAGTTTGTCCTGCCCGATAACGGCTGCGGTGTTCCCGGACAACCCGGTCAACAGGCTGAACGTGGTGTCGGTTGGCTGGTTCGTTCCGTTGAAACCCTGGGTTGCATCCCAATTCTCGAATCTGCCCCTGATGACATAGGTCGACGTCTTGTTCACCGGCATGAATCGGTAGATCGTGTCGGGGTTGTCGTAGAGGATGCGCGAGCCGCCGACCATTTGGCCGTACCAGGTGTGCGGCGGCGCCACCTGCATGACCGCCCTTGGTGTCATGGGATTGAGGATCTGCTGCTGAAACGCCGCACCCATCGCGTACTCGTCGACTGCTCTGCTGAGCTGCCCGAGGTTGTCCTCGTCCGGGCCGCCGACCTCGCTGTACTCGCCGAGCGCCGTGACATACCAACCGGTCTTGAGGACCAGCTTCGTCAACTGAACCGGCAGCGTGTTGACGGTCTCAGTGGCGGTCTGCTCGGCGTCGCGTTGTTCCGGCGTGCCAAGGGGGCTGACCGCTTGAGTCGTCACCGATTCTGCGACCGCCGCTGCAGAAGTGGATGATTCCGGTGCCCTCGCAGGTGTCACGGCCTGTTCGAGCTCGCGGCGGACAAAGCCCGCAACGGCGACCAATGCGGGATTGGGCGCAGGCTTGGGCGCTTTTGGTGTGCTTTTGATCGTCTGCGCGACAGCCGAATTGGTTCCTGCGTTGGCCTTCAGTGCCAGCCGCGTCGTCTTCCTCGCATCGCGGATAGCCGACCTGACTTCGCTTCGCGTCGACTCGACTCTGTCTCGGACGTCATTGAGCTGCGAGTGGATCTGTTTGATCACCGGGTCGGCTTTTTTGGACGACGGGGCGCCGGAGGATTCCGACGTAGCCGATGTGTTCTCCGAGCCCGCGTCCTGGCCGTCACTGGCCGAAGCGATTCCCGGGTTGTTGGCGATCGCCACCCCGATACCCAGCGCAACGGCCAGTCCGCCGACCCTGCCGATGAACCGGCCGTAGTGCGTGTCGATGGAGTGGCTGCACGGCGTCTTTGCCATGGGCTGAACCCTTTCGTGCGACCCCCGCTGCCGGTACCGTAGTCAGGTGACTACGGTTCGCGCAAGCACCAGCTCAGGACGCGCCGACGGACCAGTCGGCAAGGACGAGGTTGTCGCGGCCGTTATTCGATCGGCGGCCGACCTGTTCGCCGAGCGCGGTCTGGCTGCGACGTCGATCCGCGACGTCGCCGCGCGCTCGCGCGTCAACCACGGCCTGATCCACCGGCACTTCGGCAGCAAGGACGCATTGGTGGCCGCCGTGCTCGACCACCTCGGGCAGCACCTCGCCCAACTCCTCGCCGATGGAGCCGATGGCAGTGCGTTCGCCGACGCCGTCGATCGGCAGCTGCGGGTGCTCGCATACGCGTCCCTCGACGGCTATCCGATCGGTGAGCTGCAGAGCCGCTTCCCGACGATGGGAGTGCTACTCGACGCGGTGCGGCCACAGCATCCGAGCGAGCTGAGCGCCCGGTTGGCCGCCGCGCACGCCATCGCGCTGCAGCTCGGCTGGTGCTTGTTCGGCGATTTCCTGCGAGCGTCGACGGGATTGGCGGACCTGGACGAAATGGACGACCGCACCTTCGTACGCTCGGTAGGGCAGACGGCCGCGTCGATCCTCGGCGCGCAGTACAGGGGAGGTCAGTGAATGCGGGTCCCTCGCGCGGTGGCGAGATTCAATCGCCGGATCACCAATCCGCTCGCGATCCGGTTCGGCCGGTGGGCACCTTTGAACGGAACGCTCGAGCACGTCGGACGCAAATCGGGTAAGCGATTCGAGACACCGCTCAACATCTTCGAAACCGCCGACGGGTTTGTCATCCCCATCGGCTACGGCCTCGAATCACATTGGGTGCAAAATGCTTTGGCAGGTAAACCTCTTGTGGTCCATAAGGCAGGGCGATCGGTGCCTGTCGCCAACGCGCGCATCGTGAGCAAAGCGGATGCGGAGCGTCTCGTGACGCGGGGACGGACGGTTTTTCGCCTGCATCCGTACAACGAGGCGGCCCTCGTGGTGACCGCGAGCTAACCGGAGCTAACAGTCCGTGCTGCTGAACCGCTGACCGATGTAGTCGATCAGCCGCGGGTCGTCCGAGGTGAACCTGTCCACCTCTTCTCCGCCGTCGCATCGCAGCAATGCCACCGTCACCCGGCCTTCTCGGCGGGATACCACCGACCAGACGGCGCCGCTGTCTTCCCACCGTTGAAGTTCTGCGACCCGATCGCTCTCCATGGCCACACGATTCCACGCTGTCGTAGGCTTCGGCCCGTGAATCCGGCATCGGCAATCGCGGTTGCGGCGATCTTCGTGTGGCTCGGCATGGTGCTCGCGATTTCCTTCATCGAAGCGCCGCTGAAGTTCCGCGCGCCCGGCGTCACCCTGCAGGTCGGCCTCGGCATCGGCCGGCTGGTGTTCCGCGCGCTCAACGGTGTCGAACTGCTGTTGGCCGCTGGGACGGTGGCGGCCTTCATCGGCCGACCGCCGAGCGTCTCGGGGGCAATGGTGGCGGCCGCCGTCGCGGTGACCGCACTGCTGGTGCAGGTGCTGCTCGTGCGGCCGCACCTGACGAAGCGCTCGGATACGGTGCTCGCCGGGGAGGAAGGCCCCCGCTCACGCGCGCACTTCGTGTACATCGGGTTCGAGTTGGTGAAGGTCGCCGCCTTGCTCATCGCGGGGGTCATGCTGCTCGCCGCATGAGACGATCGCTCGATGCGGCTGGGCTTGCACGCACTGGGCATCGGCAGCGGTGCCAACCGCCGACTGGATCGACCCGATGATCGGGCTGAGCTTCGCCGCCGCCGCCACCTCGACTATCCGGATCGCGACAGGTGTCCTGCTGCTTCCCGAGCACAACCCGGTGCTGGTGGCCAAGCAGGCCGCCACTCTGGACACCCTGAGTGGCGGCAGGCTCTCGCTCGGCATCGGGATCGGCTGGTCGCGTGAGGAGTTCGACGCGCTCGGTGTCCCGTTCGAGTGCCGCGGAACGCGCACCGAGGAATACGTCGATGCCATCCGCACCTTGTGGCGCGACGACCTAGCGTCGTTCGATGGCGAGTTCGTCAGCTTCACCGGCATCCGGGTCAACCCGAAGCCGTTGCAAGACCGCCGGATTCCGATCGTTCTCGGCGGCAACAGCGACGCGGCGTTACGCCGGATCGTGTCATGGGGCGACGGCTGGTACGGGTTCAACCTGGACAGCGTCGATGCGGTAGCCCAACGCGTGGCCTTCCTTCGCCGGCAGTGCAGCGAGCATCGTCGCGATCCCGCCGAGTTGCGGCTTGCTGTTGCGCTGCGCGACCCGAAGCCCGGTGATGCAGCGAAACTCGCTGCGCTGGATATCGACGAATTGGTGCTCGTCGAGGCGCCGCCGGACGACGCGCGCGACGCCGCCGATTGGGTGCGGGGGCTCGCCGATCGATGGATGGCCAAACTCGTTTAGCGCACGAGTTCGCGTGCCTGCGCGCGGGCGTCGTGTGCGATCTGTTGTTCCCGCGCGTACAGCAAGCCGTAGGTGAAACCGTTTTCACCGGCGGTCGTTCCGGCAATCAACGCGAACCTGCGTAGAACATCGGAGGCCACGACGCTGTCCTGATGGTCGCCCAGCACCCGCTGGATTCGCTTGTAGTGCTTCTCCGATTTCTTCGCAGCGGAGGATTTGTCGATGGAACGGCGAAGTTCGGCCGCATACCGCGCGCGCTTGGCCGCCTTACGGGCGCGATGCAGCATGGCGTCGTCGCCTCTGTCGACCGCAGCCGCCAGCCTGCGGTCCGCCTTGCGCTCGGCACGCAGCGCCCGCTTGCGCAACGCCTTGATTGACGGTGTACCTGCCACCGGTATCGCGCTGCGCCACTGCTGCAGAGTCGCGAGGAGCTCGAGGTATCGGGTCGAGCCCATCGCCTCGGTGACGGTCGCTCGTGCGCGAAGCTGCTCTGACTGCAGGTCGGTGTCGATCCGGTTGGCGACAGGTCCGAGGACGAGTTGGGGTGGCCACTGGTCGAGCACCTCACGGAAGCGTCTGCGCTGAACCTGACGGTCACGGACCTCACCCAGCAGGCCCGCGAACCACTTGAGTTCCTCGTCGACGTGTTCGGTCACGGCCGAGTCCAAAAGCTTGTCGAAAACTCGAATCATGCTGCGCAGCCGCCGAATCGCCACCCTGGTGTCGTGAATCGGTTCCTGCCCGCGCCGCAGTTGCAAATCGCCGTCGAAGATCGCGTCGACCTGCTCGCCGACGTAATCGAGAAGCGCGCGATGCGCATCGCCGTCGGTATCCGGAGTCGGGTCGACACCGAGCGCGTGCACCAATTTCGACGGGTGCCGCGAGGGACGCGCACCGGCAGCGCGTAGCCGCTTGGCGAGCCGACGGGCCAGCCCGCGCGCTTTCGACCCGTACTCGACCTCGATCTCCCGCCAGGCAAGCAGCCGGTGGTCGACGGAGGCATGGACGTGATCGTCGGCGAGCTCGGCGCACAGATGGTCGTGTTGGAGGATGCGGTAACGGGTGCGTTCGGTGCGCAGCGTCGCGACGCTGAGCAGTTCCTTGCCAAGGCGCAGTCCCGTCAGCAGACCTTCGAGTTCCGAAGGCAGGTCACCGGCCAGCGAAGTGCGGATTTCGATGCGGCCGTCGATGTCGGGAACCTTGAGCTGCCAACCGGTGTCATCGTCGCCGGTCCGTCGACGCAGGACGACGCCGTGCGACTTCAAGTCGTGGTCGGCGGTGTCGTAGTACTCGCTTTCCAGGTGCACGGTGCTGCGATCGACGTCGCCGTCGTCAATCAGGTCATCGAGGGCCGGGACCACGAAGTGGTCGTCGACCTCCCATTTGTCCTCGCGTTCGAGCAGCTCGTACACCGCACGAGGATTCCGCAACCGCGACTTGCTAAACCCAGGATCAGTAGTCGTGGCGCGCCAGCGCGGTGCCGCCGCGGCGATCTTCACCGTCGATCGACACGAGGGCAGGAACAAGCTCGCTGGTCACCAGGCCGTGCTCACGGGTGAGCTCGTCGATGATCCCGAAGCTCGCGGCGATGCGGTCGGGCGCATCGACGACGATCGTCGTCACTGGCACACGCCGGGCCAGCTGCATCCACCTGTCGCCGTGTGGTTCATGATCGCCGTGGAAGCCCCACATGCCGCGCAGCACCGTGGCCCCGCTGGTCACCCGCGCGTCGAACAACCGCCGCACGATCGCGCGGTGAACGGGTGTGCCGTCATACATGTCGGCCTCCGAGGTGTGGACCATCAGCTTTTGCCACAGCGCCCGGCCGTGCTCATCGGTCGCGGGCAGGGCAGGCGGCGGGGTCAGCGTGTCGCCGTCGCGCTTACACAGCTGTGCGCGCTCGATGGTGAAAACCGGCTCGCGCAGCAAGCTTTCGAGTTCGGGCAGCGCCGCGGCGACCTGTTGGCCCGTCCCGACCGCGATGATCATCACCGGAACACCGATGTTGCGGCTGAAGAACTCGGCGCGCCTGCGGTGGCCGCGGACGGTGCCGTCGACGCCGAGAAAGACGGAAGCACCCGCGAACCCGAGACGATGCAAGACATCGCACACCGCGCGGTACGCAGGCCTCCCGTCGGCGCGATCCTGTCGGCCGACGTAGATCGTGAGCTTCGCCGTGTCGGGCGCCGCACTCGTACCGCCGAGCTTTGCGCGTTCCAGCGTGACCAGGCCGCGGGTCAACATCGCGGACACCCGGTCGGCCAGGCCGGCCATCTTGTCGGCTTCATCGACCGCCGCGACGGCGATGGGAGAGTTCTCGGACATGCTCAACGTCTGGTCGGTGCGCAGCACGTGGTGTGGCCCGAAGCCCGCGATACCGCGCAATACGACGCTGGTGGCGACAGCGTTGTCGCTGTAGAGGCCGAGCAGCGCGTCCGACAAGAAGCGGTCGCCATGCCGGAGTCGCTCGTCGAAGTAGGAGGTGAGCTTGAGGTAATCGGTCACAGCGCCGCTCCGAGAGTCTGACCCAGCCAGGCCGCGGCCAGACCGAGTCCGACGCTGACCGCGATGTTGGCGAACGCCGACACGACCTGCCGCTCCTCGCTGAGGCGCTGCGTCTCCAGCATCCACGTCGAGAAGGTCGTGTAGGAGCCGACGAAGCCCGTACCCGCCAGCAGCGCCAGGTGCGGGCTGAGGGCGAGTCCGGCGAGGAAGCCGAGCAGCAAGGCCCCGGTGAGGTTGACCACGAGGGTGCCGACCGGAAACGGCCGCGCGACCCGCCTGGACACCGCGCGGTCGAGGGAGAAGCGCGCCACCGCGCCGAGGCCGCCGAGCAGCATCACGCCGATCCAGATCGCCACAGTCATCGGCGCACCCGGACCCGCCGCGTCAGCGCCGTCGCGACATACACGGCGACCAGGCCGGCCACGATGCTGGCGAGCGTGTACCCGACCGCCAGTCCGTAGTGCCGGTGTTCGAGCATCTTGATCGTCTCGACCTGCATGGTCGAAAACGTCGTCAGGCCTCCACAGAAGCCGGTGCCAAGCAGCGGACGCCGATAGCTCGACGTTGGCAAACGCTCGAGGAGCCGGGTGACGAAGAACCCGAGCAGCAATGCACCCACGATGTTCACGATGAACGTCGGCCACGGCCAGTGGCCCGGGTCGGGCGCGGCTAACGCCTCGAGTCCTGCGCGGGCCAGTGTCCCGATTGCACCGCCTGCGAACACCGCGGCCAGTTCGCGCCCGTCGAAACTAAACACAAGCCAAAGTAACGCCGTCCAGCTCTCCGACCGGCATACGGCACGGATTGCAGCGGGGCACAATCAGGTCTATGGCTGCCAACCCACGCGCCGGACAACCGGCACTGCCCGAAGACCTCATCGACGTGGCTGCGGTGGTCACCGCGTACTACACCGTCGAACCGGACCCCGACAACGTGGATCAACAGGTGGTTTTCGGCACCTCGGGCCACCGCGGGTCGAGCCTGGACGCCGCCTTCAACGAGGCGCACATCGTCGCGACAACGCAGGCCATCGCGGAGTATCGGAAAGCTCAGGGCACCACCGGCCCGCTGTTCATCGGCCGCGACACCCATGCACTGTCCGAACCCGCGTGGGCCTCGGCGCTGGAGGTGCTGGCCGCCAACGACGTGGTGGCGATGATCGACTCGGCCGATCGGTACACGCCGACGCCCGCCGTGAGCCATGCCATCCTCTCGTTCAATCGCGGCCGCGAGGGAGATCTCGCTGACGGAATCGTCGTCACGCCGTCACACAACCCGCCCCGCGACGGCGGATTCAAGTACAACCCGCCCAACGGTGGACCCGCCGACACCGACGCGACGGGCGTGATCGCCAAACGCGCCAACGAGATTCTGCGCAACGGGCTCAAGGCCGTGAAGCGGGTTCCGCTGGCTCGCGCCCTGCAAAGCGCGCAGCGCCACGACTACATGGACGCCTACGTTGCCGACCTGCCCAACGTGGTCGACGTCCACGCCGTCAGCGCCGAGAAGATCCGCATCGGCGCCGACCCGCTGGGCGGAGCGAGCGTCGACTACTGGGGTGCCATCGCCGAACGGCACAAGCTCGAGCTGACGGTCGTGAACCCGCTCGTCGATGCGACGTGGCGGTTCATGACGCTGGACACCGACGGCAAGATCCGGATGGACTGCAGCTCGCCCAATGCGATGGCCTCGTTGATCGCCAACCGCGAGTCATACCAGATCGGGACCGGCAACGACGCCGACTCCGACCGGCATGGCGTCGTCACGCCCGACGGTGGGCTGCTCAACCCGAACCACTACCTGGCGGTGGCGATCGAGTACCTCTACACCAACCGACCGGAGTGGCCCGGGTCGACGGCTGTCGGCAAGACAGCGGTCAGCTCGTCGATCATCGACCGCGTCGTCGCGGGCCTTGGCCGCAAGCTGCTAGAAGTGCCGGTCGGATTCAAGTGGTTCGTCGACGGCTTGATCAGCGGAACCATCGGCTTCGGTGGCGAAGAGAGCGCGGGCGCGTCGTTCCTGCGTCGCGACGGGTCGACGTGGACCACCGACAAGGACGGCATCATCCTGGCGCTGCTGGCGTCGGAGATCCTCGCCGTCACTGGCTCGACGCCGTCGCAGCGGTATGACGCATTGGCCGAAAAGTTCGGTGCGCCAACGTATGCGCGCATCGATGCACCGGCCGACCGTGAGCAGAAGGCGCGGCTGGCCAAGCTGTCCCCCGAACAGGTGACGGCGACGGAGCTCGCGGGGGAGGAGATCACCGCGAAGCTGACGACGGCACCGGGCAACGGCGCACCGCTCGGCGGGTTGAAGGTGACGACGGAGAACGCGTGGTTTGCGGCGCGCCCGTCGGGGACCGAGGACGTCTACAAGATCTACGCCGAGTCGTTCAAGGGGCCCGAGCATCTGGCGGAGGTGCAGGAAGCCGCCAAGGAAGTGGTGAATACAGTCATCGGGTGAACCCTGACTGCGACTGTTCGTCGGACACCGCGAAGGCGAAGCTGCCGCGTGAAGTCTGGCTGCTGATCGCGGCGAACGTCGTCGTCGCACTCGGCTACGGCGTGGTCGCGCCGGTGCTGCCGCAGTACGCGCGGCACTTCGGCGTCAGCATCAGCGCGGCGACGTTCGTGATCACCGCCTTCGCGTTGATGCGACTGGTTGCCGCCCCGCCCGCGGGGTTGTTGGTGCAACGGGTGGGGGAGCGCCGTGTGTACGTCACCGGCCTGGTGATCGTCGCGCTGTCGACCGGCGCCTGCGCGTTCGCCGAAACATATTGGCAGCTTCTGGTTTTTCGTTCGCTCGGCGGTCTGGGGTCGGCGATGTTCACGGTGTCGTCGCTGGGTCTGATGATCCGGATCTCCCCGCCCGACGCGCGCGGTCGGGTGGCGGGCTTGTTCTCCTCGGGCTTTCTCATCGGATCGGTCGGCGGACCGGTGCTGGGCAGCCTGACCGCGGGGTTCGGCCTGGCCGCCCCGTTCGTGATCTACGGCGCCGCACTGATGGTCGCCGCGGCGGTGGTGTTCGTCAGCCTGCGCCACTCCGAGGTCGCGGCACCCGAAGCGAGCACCGATCCCACAGTGTCGGTGCGAATGGTGTTGCGCCACCGGGCGTATCGCGCCGCGCTGTTCTCCAACTTCGCGACCGGGTGGGCGGCGTTCGGGCTGCGCATCGCGCTGGTGCCGCTGTTCGTCGTCGAGGGCCTGGGATACGGCGCGGGCTTCGCGGGTCTGGCGCTGGCGACGTTCGCCATCGGGAACATCGCGGCCGTCATCCCCAGTGGATACCTGTCGGATCGCGTCGGGCGGCGCAAGCTGCTCATTGTCGGTCTGACGGTGTCGGCCGTGACGACGGTGCTCGTCGGCTATACGTCGTCGCTGCCGGTGTTCCTGGCCGCGGCCTTCGTGACGGGTGCGGCGACCGGTGTCTTCGTCTCTCCGCAGCAGGCGGCGGTGGCCGACATCGTGGGCAACAAATCCCGTGGCGGAACCGCCGTTGCCACGTTTCAGATGATGGCCGATCTGGGCTCGATCGCCGGGTCACTGGCCGTTGGGCAGGTGGCCGAGCATGCGTCGTATGCGGCGGCGTTCCTGGTCAGCGGCGGCATCCTGCTGGCGGCAGCCATCGGGTGGGTGTTCGCGCCGGAGACTCGCGGGCTGCCGCCCGTCCGACCGACGCCGATGAGAGCAATCGGCCCGGAGGCCGGCGGCGAAGTGCCGTGACCAGTGGTTTTGAACGCTTCCTGCAGGTGGTGTAGCTTCGATGGGCACAACTTGAGGGGCTATGGCGCAGCTGGTAGCGCACCACACTGGCAGTGTGGGGGTCAGGGGTTCGAGTCCCCTTAGCTCCACAAACTGAAACCCGCTCTGACATCGGCCGCGGCGGGTTTCGTCGTTTGCGGGGAAGCGTCCGCGACAGGCCGAGTGTCCTAACTCTGAACCTATCACCGAAGAGAACACCGCCGACGCGGCGGCGAGCCGCTCGTCGGTCACCCGTCCATAGACCGCCGTCGTCATCGCTCGGTGTGGCCGTGCCACACGGCGACGACATCGGCTTGGATACCGGCTTCCCGCATTCGAGTGATGTTGGGGTGGCGAAGCGTTCCAAGGGTGACCGGCTTGAGCCCCGCCGCCTCGCGCTGGGGCGAACTCACGGCTGCACTCGCGCACCGGCAGCGCGGTGCCGTCGGCGCGCGACAACAATAGGTCTGCGTCGGTCAGCCGTCGGCCTACGGCGAGCCGCTCGCCCAAGTGGTCCGCGTGCAGCGCCTTGATCCACGTGCTGACTGGAGGTCTAACTGAACTGCCAGTGCGATGGTGACCCTGCGGAAACACACCGAAGCCCATGCCGGGCCAAGGATCTGAGCTAGATCACGCGCCCTGCTCGGCTGCGTTCTTGATTCGGTTCAGGGTTTGTTGGATGCCGCTGCGGAGTTGTTTGTCGCGCGGAATAGGTATTTCAGCTATCCGGTTCGCGATCGGACACCACAGAAAGCGGTAGGACTCAATCACCTCGGTGCCGGCGCCGACGTGCCGAAGTTCGTAGCGCCACACGGTTTCTTCTCGGCCCTCCTTATGTAGGGTCGTGAACGCGAACTCCTGCCCGGGATCGGCAGCCGTGATGACCGCATCGGTGTGCCAGCGGACCTTGCCGAGACGGTTGTGGCCTCTGAACCGAGCGCCGACCGCGGCGGTGGTAGCGCCGTCGAGCCATTCGCACCGATAGCACTCCGGGCTCCAGTCGCCCATGCGGGTGATGTCGCTTATCAATTGGTAGACCGTCAGGGGTGCTGCGTCGATCTCAACACGTGCTTCGCCAGTAGTTGCGGTTGGCATTGCAGGTCTCCTTCGTTTAGCCCATAGTGCCCGTCGTAACCGCGGCGGGTGATAAGTAGGGCTTGTCAGCAGGCCATTCAATAACTATATTGAATAGGTGACTACAGCGTCTGCGGCCAAACGTGACTTTAAGGACCGGCTCTATGCGGAGTTCGCTCGGATCGGCAAGTCGCTGGCCAGCCCCCACCGTCTAGAAATCCTCGAAGTGCTCGCGCAGGGTGAGCGCACGGTCGAATCGGTGGCCTCAGAGACGGGCCTATCGATCGCCAACGCGTCGCGGCATCTGCAACAACTGCGCCAGGCCCAGCTCGTCCTCACACGCCGCGAAGGACTGTTCGTGCACTACCGGCTGACCGGACCCGAGGTCATCACTCTGATATTGGCTCTGCGCCATACCGCCGAGCAACACCTCGCCGAGGTCGACCGGGTCGTGGACGACTTTTTCGGCGATCGCGACGACTTCGAACCGGTGACACCCGACGAGCTGTCGCGCCGGATGACCAACGGTGAGGTCGTGGTGCTAGATGTGCGACCCGAGCAGGAGTACGCGGCGGGACATATCGCCGGGGCACACTCTGTCCCCGTTTCGGACATATCGGCCCGTCTAGCTGATCTCCCCCGCGAGAAGGAATACGTGGCGTACTGCCGCGGGCCCTACTGCGTGTACGCCGACGAAGCTGTCGCGGTGCTGCGCGCAAACGGGCTCAAAGCGCAACGTCTCACCGAGGGTTACCCGGAGTGGTGGCTTTCGGGGCGGCCAGTGCGCACGGCCAGGTAACGGATCACGACATCAGGAGGTCTCAATGACGCGCTTACTCACCGTCGGCTACGGGGCCGTGTGCTACGTCGTCTTCCTGGCGGCCTTCCTCTATGCGATCGCCTTTGTGGGCAACTTCGTCGTCCCGCGCACGATCGACCACGCCATCGACGCGCCAATCGCGGAAGCGATCGTGGTCAACGTGCTGCTGCTCGGCCTGTTCACGGTGCAGCACAGCGTTATGGCGCGCCCGGCATTCAAACGCTGGTGGGCGCGGTTGGTGCCCAAGACGATTGAGCGCAGTACCTATGTCCTGCTGTCGAGCTTGGTGCTCTTCCTGCTGTTCTGGCAGTGGCGGACGATGCCGGCGATCATCTGGGACGTCACCTGGATGCCGGGTCGGGTCGGAACGTGGGTGCTGTTCGGATTGGGTTGGGCCACCGTTCTGCTCTCGACGTTCATGATCAACCACTTCGACCTGTTCGGTCTGAGGCAGGTGTATCTGGCCTGGCGCGGAACTCCGTATAGCGACCTGGAATTCCGCACTTCGCTCCTGTACCGGGTCGTGCGCCACCCGCTCATGCTGGGCTTCATTGTCGCGTTCTGGGTAACGCCCACGATGACGGTGGGCCATCTGCTGTTCGCCGTGGCGACAACCACCTACATCCTGATCGCCATACAGCTCGAAGAGCACGACCTCAACGCAGCACTCGGTGATCGCTATCGCGACTACCGCAGCCGCGTGCCGATGCTCATCCCGGGGCTTCACCGACGGAGGGGCCACACCGCACCCGACGCGGCTGTCCGACCGATAGGGGCATGAAATGACTGTGAATCCAACCGTCCGCAGTCGTCTTGAAGCTCAAGGCTTTTGTGGACTCGACGACAAGACGCTCGCCGAGCTTGGCCCGTGGATGCGATGGACCTACACGCTTGGCACGCTGGTCACCCTGATCGGTGTGGTGTTGACGTCCCCAGTTGTGCTGTGGGTGCTTGCAGCAATCACATCCGTGGGCATCTTCCTCCCGTTTCACCCGTTCGATCTTCTCTACAACTACGGAATGCGCTTTCTGACCCGTACGGGGCCTTTCCCCAACTCGGGCCCGCAGCGCCACTTCGTTTTCGTCGTCGCGACAGTGTGGCTGATGACGACGGGCTGGGCCTTCTACATCGGCGCAGACATCGTCGGGATCACGCTTGGTTTCCTGCTGATTTTGGTTGGCGGACTTGCCAGCACCACGAACTTCTGCATTCCGTCGTTCATTTACAACACCGTCGTCGGTCGACGAAGTGCACCAGCGGAACGGAGCGCGTAAATGGTGGCCGGGGTTGAGCTGGTACCGCTGGTCGACGAAGGACTGGGCAATTCGGCGTACCTCGTTGATATGGGTGACGGGCGCGCGCTGGTCGTCGACGTCAGCCGCGACTTACGCGCCGTTCATGAGGCCGCGTCCAAGCGGGGTTTGACAGTCGCGTTCGCCGCCGATACCCACCTACACGCCGATTTCCTGTCCGGTGCAAACCAACTCGCGGCAACCGCGGGAGCGAAGGTGCTCGCATCGGCCGCAGGTCACCGCGAGTTCGCGCACGCGGGTCTACACGATGGTGACGAGGTTGACCTGGGAGGCTTGCGTCTGCGGGCATTGTTGACACCCGGGCACACTCACGAGCACGTAGCGTATCTGCTTCTCGACGGTGACCGCGAAGTCGGAGTGTTTACCGGCGGGTCACTCATCGTGGGCTCGGCCGCCCGCACCGATTTGATCTCGGAGGAGCGCACCGACGAACTCACCCGTGCCCAATACTCGTCACTGCGCCGGCTGGCTAGCTTGCCCGGGGACGTGCAGGTTTGGCCCACACACGGCGCCGGTTCGTTCTGTTCGGCACCGCCGGGCGCCGAACGCACCAGCACGATCGCGAGCGAGCTGGCCAACAACCCGCTGCTGCAGGCAACTGACGAAACCGCTTTTGTGGCACAGCTTCTCGGATCGTTAGGCAGCTATCCACCCTACTTCCGCCGCCTCGGCGAGATCAACCGCCTCGGTCCGCCGCTGCTGGAGGGTGAACCCGGGTTGGCGCCGCTGAGCGTGGATGAAGTGCGGGTCAGGTTGACCGACGGCGCGGTTCTGATCGATGGCCGCCCGTTCGACCGCTTCGCCGTAGCTCATGTGGGTAGGGCGATCTCCATACCATTGCGGCCGGTGTTCGCCTCCTGGCTGGGCTGGCTCGCGCCGGCCGACCGTCCGCTGATCATCGTGCGCGACCCGGATCAAGACCCTGCCGAGATTGCTTGGCAGGCCGCGAAAATCGGCTACGACAACATCATCGGCGAACTCGACGGAGGAATGGCGGCGTGGACCGCAGCGGGTCGCGACACGGCAAGCATCCCGTTGGCCGGGGCCGGACATATCGATGGCCGCCGCGTCCTGGACATCCGCCAGCGATCCGAATACCTCGATGGACATCTGCCCGGCGCGATGCATGTCGAACTCGGCGACATCTCACACCGGGCAGCAGAGATACCCGACGAACCCATGGTGGTCATGTGTGGGCACGGTGAACGTGCCATGGGCGCCGCCAGCCTGCTCGCAGGTACCGGCCACCACGGTCTCGTTGTGCTCGACGGCGGACCCCAGGACTGGGCCGCGGCCACAGGTCGCCACTTGGACACCGGCGGGTGAGCGCGACTGACCGTGAGCCCCGACTCGGGTTGCGCGCCAACCTATCCCAATTCTGTCTGCTCGTCGCAGTCAACGCTCTCGTCGGAGGCATGGTCGGCCAGGAACAAACCGTGCTGCCCCTGCTGGCCAAGCAGGAATTCCACCTGACCGGCTACACGTTCCTGCTCACCTATGTGTTCGCATTCGGCATCACCAAGGCCGCCACCAACTACCTCGCCGGCACCTGGTCAGACCGCTTTGGACGCAAGCCCGTGTTGTTGGTCGGCTGGCTGCTCGCCATTCCGGTTCCGCTGCTGTTGATTTGGGCGCCGTCCTGGGGATGGGTGGTAGCGGCCAATGTGCTCCTAGGCATCAATCAAGGCCTGACCTGGTCAACCACGGTGGTCATGAAAATCGACCTCGTTGGCCCCAGACAGCGGGGCCTCGCCATGGGCTTCAACGAGGCCGCGGGCTACGGCGCCGTTGCGCTGACCGCCGTCTTGGCCGGCTACCTCGCCGCCCACTATGGTCTGCGGCCCGCGCCGTTCCTGCTCGGCCTGTCGTATGCGCTGGTCGCCCTGGGCCTGTGCGCTGTGTTCGTCCGCGAGACCCGCGGTCACGCCCAGCTGGAAGCCACCCGTTACGACAACAGCAGCCCCGACGCCGAGTTGACCAACCGCCAGATCTTCCTGCGCACCAGCTTCACCGAACCGGCACTGTCCTCGGCCAGCCAGGCCGGTCTCGTCAACAACCTCAACTTCGGCCTGTCCTGGGGCCTGTTCCCGATCCTGTTCGCCACCACCGGCATGCCGGTCGACCGCATCGGCATCCTGGTCGCCGTCTACCCCGCGGTGTGGGGGGTCGGGCAACTGGCCACCGGCGCCTTGTCGGACAGGTGGGGCCGTAAGCACCTGATCACCGCTGGGATGCTCATCCAGGCAGTCGGACTTGCGCTCATCGCCACCGGCACCTCGTTCACCTGGTGGCTCGCGGCCACCGCCCTCCTTGGTGCGGGTACCGCGATGGTCTACCCCACCCTGCTTGCGGTCGTTGGCGATGTCGCACACCCGCTGTGGCGGGCACGCTCCGTCGGCGTCTACCGACTGTGGCGTGACAGCGGATATGCAGCTGGTGCCGTGGTCGGCGGCATCACCGCCGACCTGTGGGGGCTGCGCATCGCGATCTGGGCCGCCGCCGCCATTACTGTCGTCTCCGGGCTCACTGTTGCGCTGCGCATGTACGAGACCCACCCTGCTGCAGATAGATTCAAAACCGTTCACTGAAGTGCCAATGGTTGCACCATCCGCCGCCGTCGATGCGCTACGAGGGTGATCGCAGTCAGAGCCGTTCGGCGAGTGTGGCTTGCCCACCGCCCGTCAGTTCGTCGAGGGCCGCGCGGCGGCCAGTCATCGCCATGAGGAGTGCCTCACCCGAACCGACAACTTCAGGTCCGCTGCCATGAGTCCAGTCGACGTCGGTCGCCTGCAGTCTTAACCCGCGGATGCGTTTTCCAGCGCCCAGGCGGGGATTACTAGGTACGAGCGGCAGGATCCGCTGGAGCCGATCAACTGGCACCGTACGCGGGCGGCCGAGGGCGCGGCGGATGTCCTGGTGGTGGATGGTGCCGTCCACAAGGGCGATCATTCCCTTGAACCCGGCGGTAAGCCCCTGGGGATGGAGATGTCTGCGCAAGAAGTCCATCAAGTCGTCCGTTGACAGCGGCGCGAACTCCTTGACTCCCACTTCGTTGGCATGGATGACCCGGCCGTTCGCGAACCGCTCGAGCAGGCCGAGGATGCTTAGCTCCTCGTAGCTGACGACATGGGCGACAACGTCTTTCACTGTCCAGCTGTCGCAGAGGCTGGCGGCGTTCCACTCCTCGGGAGTCAGCGTTTGAAGGAACGAGGCGAGGTCGGATCGCTCTTCATACGCCATGTGCATCAGAGACTTCGTGTCGGCACTCATCGCGACGCCTCCGCCATTGCCAAGTCGACGTAGCGGTGGAGATAGAGCGGCCACCCGGCTTCGCCATCGACTCCGTCGGCGACGGCTTGCCAGCCGACGCCGTGGCGGTCAAGGTGTCGGTGCTCCAACTCGACCCGGGTGCTCTCGGTGGATTCGGCGAGAAATCGCACCTCAACCTCACTCGACCGGGCGGGATCGCTCTCAAGTTGCCAGGTCGGCCCGATGTCCCACGAAAAAACCACCCGAGATGGCGGCTCGTAGACGAGCACTCGCGCCCATTCGCACCGGCTGCCATCGACCCCGACGTCGTAGATGTGGCCTCCTGCACGCGGCTCGAATACGGTTTCGGCGATCGGTACCGCAAGTAGGTTGTGTTCGCGCGGCTTGATGGCGTCGAATCGATCTACGAACAGGGCAAAAGCCCGCTCGATACCAGCGCTAACGACGACGCTTTTCCGTACCGGCTCTACCTTCGACGACGTCACGATTCGCCTCCTTCTTCATTGGCAATCAATTTGTATGCGTCTAGAGCCTTGCTCCAGAACACGTCCAACTCCGCTCTTAACGCCTCAACGCCCTTCGGATTCAGCTGATAGATGCGTCGCGTTCCGGCAGCCCGATCCTCAACCAGACCAGCGCATTTCAATACTTTTAGATGCTGCGAGACTGCAGGCCGACTTATCGGAAGCCCACGGGCCAGCTCGCCCACCGCCATCGGTCCCGCCGCCAAGCGCCTGAAGATCGTTCGTCGGGTGCCATCAGCCAGCGCCGCCCAGGGGTCAGCAACTTGGTAAGTGGTCACGAACGGTAAGTCTACACTTAACTAGACATCGACACGTCAAGCAACCGCCCCTTCGGTCGCATCCTCCCGAGGTCGGCCCGCCTCGGTACTTGCCCATGAGCCGGAGTCTAGGAACGGCCTCGGACAAACCGGCGTGGCCGTGTCCCGCGCTCAGGCTGGCCGTGGTAGCCCGAACGCCCGTTCGGTGTGTCCTAGCCGTGTCCTAAGACTCTCGACCACGGGCAAATACGCACTGGACACATGAGCACGGACCAAGCCCGCCGACGTGGACTTATCCGCACGCAGTAGACGCTGCGCCACAGCCCAGCACACGCTGATTCACACTGGCAGTGTGGGGGTCAGGGGTTCGAGTCCCCTTAGCTCCACTTATTTCCGCAGGGCAGAGCGCTGTTCTATAGGACGAAGTCTACATTCTTGACGACAATAGAGCCGCTACTGACGACAGTAGGCGAATGTCGCGACCCCCACATTGTCGGTTGAGTACTGGACAGTCGGATTCGAATGACCTGGCGACATGGGCCTATGAGTACGGCGGCGGCGCAAACTCAGGTCATCGCTTGGGCCCGCGACATGGTTGATGATTATCGGTACGCAGTCCACGCGACTGGCTAGCACGAGATTGTGCCATCGCGGGGGCATGAGATTATCGGTCGACGTGGGCAGACGTCTGGCTTTGCTTATCCTCAAAGTCAGTAATCGCATCAATTAGCCTGTCTCACAGGCTGTCTCGAGGGCGATAGTTCTGCAGAATGAGACTGAACTAGGACCGCAGCAGGGCCGTTAACCGCTGTGTTAGCCATTTTCGGGCAGCGGGAAGGTCTCCGTCTATTAAGAGCTGGGCGGATACCGCTTAGACGATGCGGGAGGCGGGCAGCATCTGATCGCAGACGACGGTCGATATCGCGTATGCGCGGCGCATCAATGACAGCTGGATCCGCGGCGCGACTCCGACGCCGTGGCGGCTGAGTCCGGCGTGGCTGCAGCCGTGTTGGCCAGATTCTTGGATGCAGGAATCACGGACCAGTCTTCCTGCACGCTGAACCCCGCCGCCTCAGCTCTTGGCGAACTTGTCCTGGTCAACATCGGCAAGAAATTTCACGAGATAAACGGCGTTGATCACTGTTCGGAATGCCTGATGACATCCACCATGTCGAAATCATCGTGACCGCCGCACGTCACGATGGAGGCGCCCCCACCATCTGCGTCATCGCCGCCAGGATGGTCTGGCGGCCCGCGGGTTCGGTGATCAGGCGACGGGACAGCTCGGTCAGGTGCTCGCCGTGGGTTCGCGCGTAGCGGCGCAGCAGCGCGAATGCATCGTCCACCGACATCTCTAGGCGCTGAGAGAGGAAACCTTTGGCCTGATCGACCACGATCCGGCTGGTCAACGCGGCGTTGACCTGAGGGAGCACGGTCGCCGGGGCGGGTGGGCGTTCCAGGATCGCCACGCTGGCAACATGTGCCAGCGTCTGGGCCACCAGCAGATCGGCGTCGTTGAGCTCCCCGACGCTGGTGCCGAACAAGCCCAGGGCACCTAGCACGGTGTTGGCTGCGCGCATCGGCACCGCGTGCACCGAGGGGAAGCCCGCGTCGGTGGCGGCCGCCACGAACCGCGGCCAGCGCGCCGCCTGGGTGTGCACGTCGGCCACCGAGATGGACTGCCCGGTGGCGTAGCAGTCCAGGCAGGGGCCCTGGTCGGACTGCAGCTGGAACAACTCCAGGTCGTGGAGCTTTTCCGAGGTGGCGGCCATCAGTTGCAAACGGCCGCGCGGGGAGGCGAGCAGCAATCCCGCCGCCGCGACATCCAGCAGCTGCGCGCACTGCTCGGTGAGCTCGGTTAGCAGGTCAACAACGTCGTAGTCGTGGAGCAGACTGTCCACCAGCGATACCACCGCGTCCAGGACGCGGGGTTCACGAGGTATCTCGGTCACTATCGGCTCCATTCTGCGCCGGTCACCGCCCGTCGGCAACGGAACTGGTGTCGGGCGTGCGATGACCGCACATCAGTCGGCCTGCAAGCGTAGTCGGCGAGCCAGGATGTCGCGGGCGACATTGGTGGCGCTTCGGCCGGTGACATAGGCGTGCGCGCGCAGCCGCACCAGGGCCACCGTCGGCTCGACCTCAAGCTGGGCCACCAGCATCCCGGTGGCCTGATTTACCTCGGCCCGCGACAACGTGGTCAGCTCGGCCCAGGAATCGCTGTCGGGGTCGCCAACCGCGGCCTGCATATCCTCTGCGAGGAGATCCAGCAGCGGTATCTTTACCAGCTCGGCCGCCACCAGCGCACCGGCCAGCTGCTCGGCATCCAACAGATCGGGGTCGGACCGAAACAGGTCCAAGGCTCCCAGGTATTGGCCGGCTACCACCACCGGCATCGCGTAAACGCCGCGAATCTGATGCGCCAGCATCGCCGTTCCATACGCCGGCCACCGAACAACATCGGGATCGGCCAGATCGGCCACCATCACTGGCGCGCGGTGTGCCACCGAGTCCAGGCAGGGCCCCTCACCCAGGGTGAACTGCAACTCGTCATACGCCCGTGCCGACGCCCCGCTGGCCCCCAGCGTGCCAACGTTGATCCCGTTGAAGACCAACGAAATTGCCGCCGCGTCGATGTCGAACAATTCCACGCAGGCCTCACACAGCCGATCGGCGGCCCTGACGCCCCGCCGGTCGCCGACGGCGGTAAGCAGCTGCTCGTGAATCGCCACCCCTAACCAAGCACGAGGCCGTCAAGGTCAGCCCAGGACCCCCCCGGATGGTGCGGAAGTAGCGTCATCCCACCTTGTCCCATCCCGATCGCACTGACCGCAGAGCGCTGACCACGACCCCAGCAGCCTCGACAATAACCCGTTGTCAACCTCCGCCTCCCTCGAGACGGAAACCGGCACCATGCCGAGGTGATCGACATGCCGACAACGAAGGAAATAACGAGATGACCGCGATGACCAAGCACGACGCCATCAACGCCGCGATGGGCCTCGCGGAGGACGTTGCCGAGGGGCGGCTCGATCCGGCGGTGCTCAAGCAGCAGGCGGTAACCGAGCTGCGTGCACTGTTCGGCACCGTGGTTGGGCCAGATGACCCGGCCTGGGACGTACAGGCCGACGTCGCCCGCCAGGCGATCGCGCTCGGCGCGCTGACTGCTGATGAACTCAGCGAGTGGGCGGCGGTCATGCGTCGCCGCACCGGAGGGACGCTGAGCGGGTCCGGCTTCGACGAGACCCTGCGTTGCATGCGGGAGAAGGGCAACAACGCCACCGACATCGCCAAGATGCTTGGAGTCTCCCGAGCTACGGTGTACCGGTACCTCGCCGGGAACCAGTCGCTTTCGGTGTAGATCCATCGGCGCGGTGGTTGCGCCCAGCCCATCGGCGGAGGGCGAGTGTCATTCAATTCCCGCTAGTCTGAAGACGTAGTTGACGGCTGCAGAGGAGTCGGAGGAGCGTGCAATCTGCATCTTCAATGCTTCCAGAAAACCTTCGGCGTGTGTGGCAAGGACGGCCTGGTATCCGCCGTAGTAGCGGGCGGTGAGGTCGGCGATGAAGTTCAGTATTCGGATCTGTTGCTCTGCCGGACAGCTGCGGAGTAGTACTTTTCGAGAATTGGACGGATACCGGGAGTGTTCCAGTCTTCTTCGCCTGGCCGGTGCCGAGCAACCCGCCGGACAAGTCCATCGGGGTGGCGGTCGCGTCGTGGTAGCCGGCCGCGAAGGCTTGTTTGGCGATGTTGACGGTTAGTGGATCGGGTAGCCACAGTCCGCCGTCCCCTTCTGCAGCGCGCATGGCGGCGAGCTGCGCCATTCTTCGAGACGGTTTCAGCCCCGGGGAAGTGAAGCTGTTGCGGTGTCCCGCGGAGTAGGGCGACACGTACAGCGACAGGCCTTTCGTGTCTATGGGAATGGCAAACGACACTGCGTAATCGGCGTCCTCGGGCCAATCGCCCAAGTGGTAGCACGATAAGTTCATCGGCGTGGGCTGAAAATGATGTGTGAGTCTTGGCTCCGCGCACGGTGATCGAGTCGGCGTCGGTCGACGATGTGGAGGTAGTGGTCCGGGTCGGGCTGCGCGGATGGACTCAGCGCGCGGTGTCCTTTGACATCGATTTGTGCCACGGCGAGCGACAGGTCTTCATCGAGGCAGAAAGACTCGAACACTCGCCGACGTGAGCCGGCGAGCGCCCGAGCCTATCCGTTCTGCTTAACCGGTCGGCCACGACGCGGCTGTGGCATCACCCCTGGTTGTTCAAGCTGTTCTGGAAGAACTTGGCCAACGTGTCGAACGGAATGAGGTCCACCCGGTCGTAGAGGTCGACATGGCCCGCTCCCGGGATCATCACCAGTTGCTTGGGCTCGGCGGCCAATTGGTAAGCCTGCTCGCTGAACTCACGAGAGTGAGCCTGATCGCCGGTGATGAACAGCATGGGGCGTGGGGAGATCGTCTCGATGTCCTCGAACGGGTAGAAGTTCATGAACCGAACGTTGCTGCTCAGCATCGGCTGGGTGCTCGTCGCTGGGCTGTTACCTCTGGCAGTGCGATAGAAGTCGTAGAACTCGCGGTCGATCGGCGTTGACTGGTCGGTGAGCTCAAACGGTGTGCCGCCCACGTATTCGACATCGCCGCCGACGAATTCGACGTCGCGCTGCGCCGCTGCCTGGGCAAGAGTCTCCTGTCGCTGCTCGGGGGTCATCGAGCCGCGCAGTCCATTGCGGTTGGCGCCGCCCATGTCGTACATGCTCACTGTGGCCACGGCCTTGATGCGGGGATCGATCTTGGCGGCACTGATCACGAAACTTCCGCTGCCACAGACGCCGAGCGCACCGATGCGTTCCGCGTCGACGAAGGACTGGGTGCGCAGGTAATCGACCGCGGCGCTGAAGTCTTCGGTGTAGACATCGGGCGCTACCAGATTGCGCGGTTCACCCTCGCTCTCACCCCAGTACGACAAGTCCAGGGACATGGTGACGAAGCCCCGCTCGGCCAGCTTGGCGGCGTAGAGGTTGGCGCTCTGCTCCTTGACCGCGCCCATGGGATGTCCGACGACCATCGCCGGGTTCGTGGTGTTGCGGTCCATGTCGTTGGGTACGAAGAGATTCCCGGTGACGTTCATCTGATACTGGTTCTTGAACGTGACCTTCTGCACGGTGACCTGGTCACTGCTGTAGAAGTTGTCCGCACCGTGGGATGTGTCCCCTGCCGGCAGGCTGGTCCCCGGTTGGGTCGGCGACGGCGTTGCGGTGCTGCGTTCCGCGGGCGCGCATGCCGCGGTGGCCAGCACGCCCAGCGCGGCCGCACCGCCGGCCAGCTTCATCAGTGTGCGACGGCGGCTGCCGTCCCGTCGTGTCCTTGTTTTGGTGGTCTCCAGTGCCGTGTTCATCTGAATTCTCTCCTGAGTGGTTCTTGCGGAAGAACGGCTGCCGTGCCGTTGCAGTCATCTATCAGGCAACACTGCCGGTCGCAGTCGTGGGAGTCCCTGATGAAGGGTGTACCGGTAGTGCATCCCACATCGGCGGCAACCCTCGTACCGTGGTCGATATGGACAACCGTGCCGAGGTCCGCGAATTCTTGATGTCGCGACGGGCGAAGATCACGCCGCAGCAGGCGGGCCTACCCGAGTTCGGCAACCGCCGAGTCCCGGGACTGCGCCGCGGGGAGGTCGCCTCACTGGCCGGCGTCAGCATCGAGTACTACAGCAAGCTCGAACGCGGCGGGCTCGCCGGTGTTTCGGCGTCGATCCTCGATGCCATCGCCCGGGCGCTACAACTCGACGACGCCGAACGGGCCCATCTGTTTCACCTGGCGCACGCCGCCGACGGCACCAGTGCAGGCATGCGCCCACGACGGCGTCCCGCCAAGCGCTGGGCTCCACGGCCCAGTCTGCGATGGGCCCTCGACAAGTTCACCGCCCCGGCCATCGTCCGCAACGGCCGGATGGACTTGTTGGCAGTCAACCATCTTGGCCGCGGGATGCATTCGTCGATGTACGACAGCGATCCCACCCGTCCACCGAACTTCGCGCGTTTCACCTTCCTGCACGAGGATTCGCGCCGCTTCTATCCGCACTGGGAGGAAGCCGCTGACATCTGCGTCGCCATTCTGCGGACCGAGGCAGGCCGTGACCCTCACGACGGCCTGCTTCAGGACCTGGTCGGCGAATTATCCACCCGCAGCCAGGATTTCCGCCGCCGCTGGGGCGCACACAACGTCCGCACCCACGGCGCAGGAGCCAAGTCGTTCCACCACGACGTGGTGGGCGACCTGGAGTTGTTCTACGAAAGCGTCGACATGATCTCCGATCCAGGGTTGACACTGACGCTCTACGTCGCCGAACCCGCCTCGCCGACCGCGCACGCACTTGACCTGCTTGCGTCGTGGACGGCCGAGCAGGTGCCCACCGCAGCCGACGTCGATCACTCATCGAGGCTGATATGAGGCCCTCGTCTCGGGGTCAAGGCCGGCGGCCGACCGCCCTGCGCATCGCCGGCATCGTTCACGTGGCTTGCAGCGCAATGCTGTTGGCTTCGTGCGGCGGGCAAGCGGAACGCGACGACACCCATTCGGCCACGGGCTCTGGCACCGCGTCGGCATGGAGTTCGGCCGCGCCGATGAGCGCGTCACCAAACAGTGCACCGCAGTTTCGCGTCGTGATCGGTGACACCACGCTCACCGGCCGCCTATTCGACAACGCCACCGCCAGAGACTTCGCCTCGCAACTGCCGATGGCACTGACCTTCGCCGACCTGCACGGTGTGGAGAGGGGCGCGCCGCTGCCCCGCAAACTGTCGGTGGAAGGCATGCCCGCCGGCGACGACCCGCAGATCGGCGATCTGGGCTATTGGGCGCCCAGCGGCAACCTGGTGCTCTACTACGGCGACGTCGGCTACTGGACCGGCATCATGCGCATCGGGCGCTTCGACGGCGACATGCAGGCCGTTGCCGCACAGTCCGGCGATTTCGACGCGACCTTCGAGCTCGTTCAGTAGAGCGACCGCACGTGGGGGGCTCGATGACGATGCCGACGACATAAGGACACAGACGATGAGGCAGATCTTGACGACGGCCGCACTGGTAGCAGCTGCGCTGCCACTGAGCCTGTTTGGCTGCGGCTCCGCGGGAGCCGACGGGGAGCGCATGGAGATCTCCCGCGAAAAGACCCGCCCAGCGACGCCGGGGCCTCACGAGACGTTCACCGGGGAGGTCAGCGTCAAGCCGCTCTACGGCACCGTCGACAGGCGCAACAGCAGTGCGGCTGAAGTCACGTTCAGCCCGCGCGCGCGCAGTGCATGGCACACCCATCCCGCCGGTCAGACGTTGGTCGTCACGGCCGGCACCGGTTGGGTTCAGGAGTGGGGACAGGCCAAGCAACAGCTCAATCCGGGCGACGTGGTGTGGACGCCACCGGGTGTCAAGCACTGGCACGGTGCCACGGAATCCACGGCCTTGACCCACATCGCCATCCAGGAACACGTCGACGGAACTGCCGTCAACTGGCTCGAGTATGTCTCCGACGAGCAATACACGAACTAGACAGGGAAAGGACCGAGCGGTGAGATTGCCGAAGTGGACCTTCATGGTCGCGGCGATGACATCGGTCTCGGTGTGGACCGCCGCATGTAGCAGTCCGGATCAACCCGCCGGATCGTCATCAGCGGCCATTGCGGACGTTGCGGCTGTGTCGCCTGCGCTGGATGACTACCGCGACCGGGTCATCGAGGGCGAGTTATGGCAGCGGCCCGGCCTCTCTCCCCGTGACCGCAGCGTCGTCACCGTCGCCGCGCTAATCGCCCGCAACCAATCCATTGACATGGCAGCGCAATTCGAGCGCGCACTGGACAACGGCGTCACTGCGGCCGAACTGTCGGAGATCATCACCCACTTGGCGTTCTACGCCGGATGGCCCAACGCGCTGTCGGCCGTCGCCACCGCCAACGACGTGTTCACCCACCGCGCCATCGACACTGACGACCTGCCCTCGGCCGACGAGCCTCTGCTGCCACTGAATCAGGCCGTCGAAGACCAGCGGCGGACCACCAACGAACAGAACTACGGTGCCGTCGCTCCCGGTGTACTGCAGTACACCACCGACGTCTTGTTCACCGACCTGTGGCTGCGTCCCGGGTTGGCCCCGCGTGACCGCAGTCTCATCACGGTCAGCGCGCTCGTCGCTTCGGGGCAAACCGGGCAGATCACCTTTCACCTCGGCCGCGCCATGGACAGCGGACTCACCCAAGACGAGGCTTCAGAAACGTTGACGCAGTTAGCGTTCTACTCGGGTTGGCCAACCGTATTCTCCGCATTACCCGTCTTCAAAGACGTCTTCGCGACCCGGCCACGCTGACCTCCGAAAGCAAACCACCACGAAAGGGAAATCAGCATGCGCGCGACACTCATGTACGGCGCCGGCGACGTCCGCGTCGAAGACGTCACCGATTCGACAATAAAGCAGCCCACCGATGCACTGGTGCGCATCACCGCGTCCTGTATCTGCGGCAGCGACCTGCACCCGTACTCTTCGATGAACTCCGCCGACGGCCCCGCTCGAATGGGCCACGAATTCATTGGCGTGGTCGAGGACACCGGACCCGAAGTGACGACCGTCAAGAAGGGCGACCTCGTCGTCTCACCGTTCTCGGTGTCGGACAACACCTGTCAGTTCTGCCGTGAAGGCCTGCAGACGGCCTGCAGCGATCCGGCGGCCACCTTCTGGGACAACATCCCCGACGAAGGCGCGCAGGCCGAGGCGATCTGCGTTCCTCTGGCCGACGGCACTCTAGTCAAGCTACCGGTCGCAGCGGACTCGGCTCTCATGCCGTCACTGCTCACCTTGTCCGACGTGTTCGGCACCGGCTACCACGCCGCGGTCATGGGTGGCGTCAAGCAGCACACCCGCGTCGCCGTGATCGGTGACGGCGCCGTGGGCTTGATGGCAGTGCTTTCGGCCAAACGCTTGGGGGCCGAGCAAATCATTCTGATGGGCCGCCATAAGCAGCGCACGGATCTCGGAATCGAGTACGGCGCCACCAACGTCGTCTCCGCTCGGGGCGACGAAGGCATCGCCGAGGTCCGCGAGCTCACCGGGGGTGACGGCGTCCACGTCGTCCTCGAGGCCGTCGGGCATATGCCCGCCTACGAACAGGCCGTCGGAATCGTCCGCGCTGGCGGGGTGATCAGTCGCGTCGGAGTCCCCCAATACGAGGACGCACCAGTCGGATTCGCCAGCCTCTTCGGACGCAACATCCGACTGGCCGGGGGGCCCGCACCGGCCAGGGCCTACATCGAAGAGCTGATCCCCGACATCCTCGACGGCACGATCAACCCGGGCAAGGTCTTCGACGCGACGACCGGCATCGACGGCGTCCCCGCCGGATATCAGGATATGGCCAATCGTAAGAGCCTCAAGGTCCTCGTCAATCCGTGAACCGGCACATCAGGACCAGTCCGCGACCTTAGCGCAACCACCGAACTCTCCTAATGAGTGCGCGCCACCCTATCGGGCCGCCTGTCCGGTGAAGCCATCGAGTAACTAAAGAAGGAAAAAACACATGCCAGAAGTCGACCGCACCTTCGCGGACAAAGTGGCCTTCGTGACCGGAGCCACAAGTGGAATCGGTCGCGCCACCGCATTGGCGTTCGCCAAGGCTGGCGCCGACGTCGTGGTCGCCGACATCAGTGGCGACGGCAACCGGGAGACTGCCGCGCTGATTGAAGCCAACGGAGGCAGCGCGCTTGCGGTGACGTGTGACGTCACCGACTCCGCTGATGTGCAGACTGCGCTGAACCGTACTGTGGAACGCTTCGGGCGCGTGAACTTCGCTTTCAACAATGCCGGTGTGGAACAGCCGAGCGCCACTGCCGCAGAGATCACCGAAGATGAATTCGACCGAGTCGTGCGGATCAATCTGCGGGGCATCTTCCTGTGCCTCAAGTACGAGATTCCCCTGATGCTGGCGAACGGCGGCGGAGCGATCATCAACACGTCTTCGGGCGCGGGAGTGGTCGGCATCGCCGGCCAAGCGGCCTACGCCGCATCAAAACACGCGGTGATCGGATTGACCAAGTCCGCGGCCTTGGACTACGCATCGTCGAATATCCGCATCAATGCGATCTGTCCCGGAATCATCGAAACCCCCATGATGGAGCGGTTCTCCGGCGGAAACGCCGAAGGCCGCCGACGTGTCATCGCGCAAGAACCCATCGGCCGCATGGGCCGACCGGAGGAGATTGCATCGGCGGTGCTGTGGTTGTGCTCAGACGGTGCCGCGTTCACCGTTGGGCACGCGCTGATCGTCGACGGTGGGCAGACGGTCGGCATCTTCACGCCGTAGCTAGCACAGCGCATGTGCCGCAGTGGCTTGCCCAGACGACCATCTTGGAAGTGGGTGTCCAAGCAGCTCCACTCCACGACGGGAGACCTTCGTCAATCAACGATCGCTACAGCGAGTCGTCACACTTTCTCAACCAACCTGCCTGGGCAGTACACCTAGGCCTTGACGGCTATGTTGCTGACGTGCGGGTCGTTGCCGCCACCGAGGTAGATGGCGCGCAGGTCCGGGATGACGGCGCTCACCGGGACGATGTAGTCGACCAGGTTGGCATTGACGATCTGACCGTCACGGGGATCGGTCACCGTGTGCTTCGAGCGGTCGTAGTACTCCATACTCACCCCGGCCAAGTCACGATCAGCGACGCGCGTACGTCTCGGTGTCCCGGCACATGACCAGGACGGCCATGCGCCTTGAGGACCGCCTCGTCCGGCTTACTCGGCCCTTACGGGGTCCCACCAATACAGGTAATGACAGTGCACCCCAAATGGGGATGGCACGAGCGTCACGTCGTCGTTGCACCGTGCGGACACACAACTATGGAATAGGAGCAGCATGAAACTGCATTACATCGCAACACTGTTCGTGACTGGTGCTGCCACTGCGGCGATCGCTGCGGCGCCAAGTGCTACCGCCGCAAGCGCAATCATCAACCCCGACACGGGGGGATCGACCAGCACGAATCAGCGGCCCGGTCACGTGGCGATTCAGGTTGAGCCTCCTACGGTGTCAGATGCGCGTAGTTACGGTCAGTACTCGTCGCCGGCGCCCATCCTCGAGGACTAGGGGATCAACCCTGTTTCCCCGTGCGCGAAATACCAACGGCGGGGCCGAAGCTCCTCGGAGGTGCACGATTCGTCTCGCTACGCGAGACTCGCCGCCGATCGTCACGGCCGGGACGACTGCGGCTCGGTACTCGGCGGGGGCCTCACAGGCCGGATCGTTGGGCGTAAAGGCAACGGCGCGTTACGCGGTTCGACGCTGCAATTCATCAAAGCCGTGAGTCGCCCGGCGATGTGCCGCCGAACTCCGATTACACCTGCCCATCGCAGTGCTACCTCGTTTCGAGGTGTCCGAGGGTGTGAGCGCCTGCATGAACAGAGACTGACGAAGGTCCGCGAGGGCCGTTTGGTTCCGGAGTGAGCTGGGACTCAGGTGGCGTGATTGTGAGGTTCTCGCCCTGCCAGTCCACCGGGAACAGGCTGCGTATTGCCGGGAGGAGAAGCTTCTCGACCACTACGTCGTAGTCGCCCACGATCGCCTGTAAGTCCAAAGTTGGTACGACTGCAACTTCTCGTCCCAGACCTCGTTTACTTATCCTCAGCGATTGGCGATTGGCGACGCGGTCGAGGCGAAGGCTCTTCGCTCGGTAGACCCGGTGAATGGGAGCTGCCACGCGGCGACGCGAGGCTGCACGTCGCTGACAGCTGGAGGAGATTAATGCTGGGAAGGGTAGGAGATTGATGCCATGATTTCTGGCCTTAAGGCCGTTTTGGATCAGGCGGCATTGAACCCGCGGCCTCTGCCGTCTCGTTGTTCTATCTGGGCGTCGAGTCGCATTGGCAGCCGTTGCTGGAGTTCTTGGCTGATGACGCTGTACCGAGAAGATACAAGAATCCCGCGCTGGATCGCCTCGTGTCCCTGAAGATTGCATTGCCAGAACAGCTTCCGAATATTTCAGGCAGCGCGGACGGGACCTTCTTTGGCGCAGGGATGTTATGCCTGTGGAGCGCGAACTATGCCTTCCGTATCCGGCCCTATTGCGCTTCTTGGGCTTTTATCGGCTGCTGGACGAGACAGACTTACTCGCGGGCATCAGCCGACTGGCGGGCTCAGAAAATCAAGATTGCAGGATTCAAGCCGCTAGGACGATAGCCACCTTGTGTGAACGGTGACCCGAGCCATGGATGATGGCTATGACGCTGCAACTGAGCTACGACCCGAGCTCGGAGATACAGGGCTATTCGGCAAGTGCTCTGGGGATAGTGGCAGGGCTACTTGTTGGTGAAGCGGGCACTGATCGCTTGATTGATCTGATGCAGTCTGACGGCCTCATCGCGCCGCTGCTAGCTGTCCGTGGGCTTGCGAAGAGTGAAGCTCGTCTCGCCAGCGGGATTCGCGAACTGCTCGGATCCCTGGCGCGGGAGCATCCATCGAATATGGAGCGACGTGAGGCAGCGGAACTGGTCACATAGCCCGCGCTGGTACCGCGCATCCACGTCTGGACGACAACGTCGTCGACGCCGACGTGCAGGGGATCCGAGGGCTGTTCGACGCCATCCTCGAGGCCAAGGACGGTGCACCGGTGACGGTGCGTGAGGCGGCGCAGATCTACGGTGTGTCGATGGGCGCGCCGGTCGCGGTCGGCACGCCATCGGATGTTTGCCGATCAGATGGCGCAGTACCTCGACGCGGGCGGCTGTAACGGGTTCATGTTGCTCGCCAGCGACACGCCGGGCTGCTTCAACGACGTGACCGAGTTACTGGTACCTGAGTTGCAGCGGCGCGGACGGTATCGCACGCGCTATCCCGGAACCACGCTGCGGGAAAGCCTGCAGGAATACTAATCGCGCGCGACCATCCTCTGCAGCGGGCAACCAATGGACTTAGGGCCAACTCTCCCACACGTGCTCTTGCGACTTTGTGCGACGAGCGATGAGACAGCAGTGCCCAGAGCCGCAGGAATGACGACGGTGCCACGGATTGGACATGACGCGTGTGCGCGTCATGGGCCTTCGGCTATCTTGCGCCTTCCCGGCGATGATGCCAACGGCCGGTGATCGGCCGTTCTACGGCGCCTCGCCGAACCTGCACGAGACGACTGGCGTGCAGGTGTTCGTCGCCAGGCGCGAAGCGGCCACCATGACGGTGCCGAGCGGGTCGCCGGCCATGAACCACGGGTGCTTCATCGACGACAGTTTTTTGACGACAACCGTGACGACAGTTGCGTGCCCAACTACACCAACAACACGTCGTTGCGGCTGCTAAACGGCCTGTTCACGAACCTCTGCCTGGTGCTGGCAGTGTGGGCGTCAGGGTTCCAGTCCCTTAGCTCCACTCCATTTACGAACCTTCCAAGCCCGACGGCTTACTCATCACAAGCCCGGCCCGACGCCGACCTCTCTCGCAGACTCCGCGGGCGTATATCGGTCCAGTTCTCTTCGATGTAGTTCAGACACTCGCCGCGGGCCGCTTCGCCATATAACACCCGCCAGCCGGCTGGAATATCGGCAAACGATGGCCACAGGCTGTGTTGTTCCTCGTCGTTGATCAAGACGTAGAAAGTGCCATCCTCATCATCGAACGGGTTGGTGCTCAACGGTTCTCCATTCCTCCTGGCGGCCCTTGATCGCTCGGACTTCGTCGGTGGTTAACGGCGTCGTCAATATACAAGAGGCCCACCGGGTCGATTGCGCTTCTCGGCAAAGTCAGGATGTGACTGGTTGCCCACTCTTGCCGACGGATGCGGGCGTGCGCGACCACAAACTGTCGCCTTCACTCCGCGCTGAACCGGACGCACGCCGTCATAAGCTGCGACCGGGGTTGCCGAAAAAGACCGTTACAGCAGCCCAAGCAGCTGTAAGTCGGTGACGTACTTGAGGATCACCTCCGGCGTCACGCGCGGAATGTCGTTAATGGGGCCAATCTTTGCTTTCCGCACCGCGGCACGGAATAGGTCCGCTGGACCATAGGATCCCCGCATCGGCTCTGCGATCGACGGCCGTCCAAGTTGCACGGCGATTCCGGCCCAATAGTCCGTGCCGCTGAGGTCCGCCGTGAAGGTTGTGGCAGCCGTCGCCTCGTTGATTGCGAGGCCGATCTTGGCATCCGACACGGTGGTTTGCAGCCAACGATTAGTACCGCCGCTCGGGGAGCACATGGTGGCACTTCCCTGGTTGGCAAACACCTGCACGATCAGCTGGCCGAATTCAAGGGTTACCGTCTGCGATAGCGCCCCTCCCGCCCCCGTCCGGTACGCGGAGTTTGTGATAAGCGAGGCCCAGGAGATGTTCTGATACGAAATTGTGTTTGCAACGACGTAGCCACCGGCGGTCCCGGTGAAACTGACGGTCTGCTGTCCGCCCGGCGCGTTCGCAAGTCCGAATAGTTCCAATGTGCCGTGGGTATAGTCATTGTCCAGATAGACCTGTCCCAACGGTGTCATTGCGTGGCCGCCGTACGTCACGGCCGAGAATTCACAGTTGGATCCCTCGCCCTGCCCGACGACCGCCAATAGGACGTAGGCGCCTGCGGTCGCAGTCTGGGGGAAGCAGAATGGACCTGGCCCCTCGCCCTTGACTCCCGTTCCGACAGTGTCGTAGACAGGGGTGAAAACGGGCCGCAAGTAATCCAGATAGCCCGAATCACGCAACGCCAACACCGGCTGCACCGAGTGCAGGCGCTGGCGATCTGGCAGGGTCCGCAAGGCTGTTTCGAACCGCTTCTCCCACTGCCCAATGTCGTCAATACGCTCGATCGAGTAACCGGCCTCGATCAGCCAATCGACGTACTCGTCGAGGCCGATACCGTCGTCGTGCGGGTTCATGACGTGATAAGTCTCGAATCCGTCGAGCACCTGAGCGCCTAGCGCTGCGACAGCCTCGGCAATGAATTCGACTGGCAGCGCATCGAAGTGGGTACGCTGCCGGTTGCCGTCCGGGTCGGGTGGAAAGAACGAGGCGGGTGCCACACCGGTGGCCATCACGCTCAGCACCATCCGGGTGAACATGTCCGACACGTTGAGCTGCCCCGCATAGGTAGTGTCGGCCAAAATCATGTCGCAGCGAAACACCGCGACCGGTAGTCGGCACGCTTCATGGGCCTCGCGGAGCAGCACTTCGCCGGCCCACTTGCTGTTGCCGTAACCGTTGACGTAGCTGCCGTCGTTGGTGCGGGTAGGGCAGATGACCCGGATGTCGGCATCTTCGGTGAACTCCGATGGTTCAATCTGGTCACCTACATTGCCTGTCGAAACGTAGCTGTAGGCCTTGAGTTTTGTGGTGAGTCCGATCCGGATCAGCTCGGCGGTGCCCGCGACGTTGGGCCCGAACAACGCGCTGTATGGCAGGACGCCGTTGACCATGGCTGCGGAGTCGACGATCAGATCGACGGTGTCAGCCAGCTGCTGCCATGTCTGCTGGTCCAATCCCAGATTGACTTCGGCCTTGTCGCCCGCCAGGACCCGCAGATGATCAGCGGCCAGTTTCTGAAAATGGGCGATTAGTTGCGGGTCACCGCTGTCGAAAGTCTTGTCCAAGCGTTGCCGCGCTTGCTCGTTGGATTCGGCACGCACCAGGCAGATCAACGTGCCGTCGACTTCGTTCATTCGCTCTAACAATTTTAGTGCAAGGTAGCGGCCGAGGAAACCGGTGGCGCCGGTCAGTAAGACCGTACGCACTTCGACGCTCGGGCCGGGTAGTGTCGTTGCAGCGGTGAGGATGTCGGTGTCGATGAACTTGTCTAACCGGAGGTCGTTGGCGTGTACCTCGGCGGCATCGCGGCCGTGCACAGAGCCGAATAGCTCCATTGCGGTGGCATGCGTGCCCAATTGGTGGATCAGGCCTCTCACTGTGGGTGCGTCGAAGAGAGCTCGTACTGGGAGGTCGTAGTCGAGGGTGGTGTTGACGGCGGCGATCAGGCGCATTGTCGAAAGCGAGTCTCCGCCCAGTTCGAAGAACGAATCGTCTACACCGACCCGCTCCACGTCGAGGATGTCGGCATAGATCCCAGCCACAAGTTCCTCGATCGGGCTGCCCGGAGCCCGATAATGGCCCCCGAAGTAGTCCGGCGCCGGTAGGGCGGCAATATCGAGCTTGCCGCTGACCGTCAACGGCCACGCTTCGATCACCACGATCGCCGCCGGCACCATGTAGCCCGGTAACTGTTGAGCCAGTGCGGTGCGCAGTTCGTCGGGATCGACATTCCCGGCGACATACCCCACCAGGCGCTTGTCGCCAGCACGGTCTACCCGGGTGATTACCGCGGCCTGCTCCACCCCATCCAGTGCGGCCAGTGCGGTCTGGATTTCTCCGAGTTCGATGCGGTGCCCACGGATTTTGACCTGCTCATCGGCACGTCCCACGAAGTGCAGCTGCCCGTCGGCATCCCAGGACACTAGATCCCCGGTGCGATACATCCGCTCACCGGGCTTGCCGAACCGGCACGCCACAAACCGCGAGGCGGTCAATCCACTACGGCGCCAATAACCCACGCCCACACCAGATCCGGCGATATAGAGCTCACCGACTACCCCCGGCGGTACCGGACGCAACCACCCATCCAGCACAAACAACCCCGCACCAGCCACCGGCGCCCCGATCGGCGCCGCACCCGAACCCGCCACCAACGGCGCGCTCATCGCCGCGCAGATCGTGGCCTCTGTCGGCCCATAGGCGTTGACCATCAACCGCCCCGGCGCCCACCGATCCACCACCTCGACCGGACACATCTCACCGCCGGCCAGCAGTGCTATTGGTTCCAGTCCCTGCGGGCTGAGCGCGGCCACCGCCGACGGCGTTTGACTCAACACCGTCACTCTCTCGGCGACCAGCAGCGCATGCAGCTCATCCGGCGACCGAACCACCGAATCGGATACCACCACGAGCCGGCCACCCGAAAGCAACGCGCTCCAAATTTCCCACACCGAGAAATCAAACGCCAACGAATGGCACTGTGCCCACACGTGATCCGGCCCCACCAAGTTTGGATCCATCGAGGCCACCAGCCGGGTCAGGCTGCCATGAGTGATCGCCACACCCTTCGGAACCCCGGTCGTCCCTGAGGTGTAAATCAGATACGCGATGTCCTGCGGCGAGGCCTGCGGCCCTCTAAGCTCCGCACCTGAATATCCCTGCGCCGAATCGATATCGATGACATTGACGTCGAACGCGTCCAATCGCGGTCGCAGCGCCGCAGAAGTGATCACCGCGACCGGGGCAGCATCAGCGAGAAGCAACTCCAATCGCGCAGCCGGCGACACCGGGTCGATCGCCACATAGCAGGCCCCGGTCTTAAGCGTTCCCAACATCGCGACAATCGCGGCGAGGGAACGCGCCATTAACAGCCCGACACGCTGTCCCGGGCCCACACCCTGTCCGACCAGCAAGTGCGCCAATCGGTTGGCGGCCTCGTTCAACTCCCGGTAGGTCAGCGACGAATCCTCGAACGACACCGCCACCGCGTCCGGCGCCCGTCCTAGCTGAGCAGCGAACAGCGCCGGAATCGAGAACTCGAACGGTACTGGCTCGTTCAACACCTCCCGGTGACTCCACTCATCTAGGCGTTTGTGCTCTACCTCATCAGTTATGTCGATCGATGACAGCTGTACTTCCGGATCAGCGGTCATCACGGACAGCACTCGCTGGAACCGCCTCACCAATACTTCGATACTGACCGAGTCGAACACATCCGTACGGAACTCCACCGCCCCAACGATTCCGGCCGGCTCACCATCCTCATTCCAGCGTTCGTCCAGCGAAAATGCCAGATCCATGCGAGCGGTGTGGGTTTCCGTCGGCAGGGGGGTGACCTGCAGGTCACCGAGCTGCAAGTTCGCCGCAGAGTTACTGCCCTGTCGGGCGTAGTTCTGCCACCCCAACATCACCTGGAACAGAGGATGATGCGCCAGAGTGCGGGTGGGGTTGAGCCGTTCCACCAAAACCTCAAACGGCACATCCTGATGCTCGTAGGCGGCCAGGCTGCGTCGACGAACCTGTGCCAGCAGCTCGCCAACGGTGGGATCTGCACTGACATCCACCCGCAGTACCAGCGTGTTGACGAAGAATCCGACCACCTCGTCCAACGCAGGATCGGCGCGGCCCGCGATCGGAAAACCTAGCGCTACATCAGAACTCGCACCTATCTGAGATAACAAAACCGCCAAAGCGGCCTGCACCACCATGAAACTGGTCGCATTGTGCTCACGCGCTACTTCAGCGACCTTCTTCTGTAACTCCGCAGGCCAGTCCACCTCCACCCTGGCCCCACGATGATCAGCAACCGCCGGATACGGCCGATCCGTCGGATATGCCAACCGATCCGGCAAATGAGCTAGCGCGTCGACCCAGTACCCGAGCTGCTCAGCCAGTCGGCTACCGGGATCGTCAAGATCTCCCAGAAGGGCGCGCTGCCACAACGTGTAATCGACATACTGCACCGGCAAAGGTGCCCACCCCGGGGCTTGACTTGTGGATCGGCTGGCATACGCAACGCCCAAATCACGCGCCAGTGTCGTGATCGACCAGCCATCGGCAGCGATATGGTGAACCACCGCCACCAACAGATGTTCATCCTCATCAAGACGGAGAAGTGTTGCACGCAGGGGGATCTCGGATGTCAAATCGAAGGCGTGGCTCACTACCCCGCCGACAGCCTCAGTCAACCGCTCGGTCGACCACTCAGCGGCATCGACAACAGCCCAACCGAAATCGGCAGCCTCTACACCGACCACCACCTGTTGGGGGACACCGGCTACCGCAGGGAACACCGTGCGCAAGCTTTCATGCCGGGTCACGACATCGGCCAACGCAGCGCCGAAGGCGTCGACGTCCAGGCGCCCACAAAGCCGCAGCACCACCGGCATGTTGTAGGCGGCGGAGGAGGCTCCCAACAACTGATTCAAAAACCACAAACGTTCCTGAGCGAAGGACAATGGCAGGACCTGCGGCCGCGGCTGCGGCTCCAGCGCCGCCAGTTCCCCCTCACGCCCGGTGATGTGCAGCGCCAACCGGGCAATTGTGGGCGCCTCGAATACCGCGCGCACCGATAGGCGGGCGGCCAGACTCGCGTTGATGGCCGCGACCAACCGCATCGCCGACAATGAGTTTCCTCCGAGATCGAAGAACGAGTCGTTGGCCCCGACCCGACCCACCCCCAACACCTCGGCATAAAGCCCAGCCAGGATTTCCTCGACAGCACCAACTGGAGCGCGATACGAATCGACGTCTTGATACTCAGGTGCCGGCAGAGCGCGGATGTTGAGTTTGCCGTTGACCGTCAACGGCAGTGCGTCAATGACCACGATCGCCGCTGGAACCATGTGGGCTGGCAACTGCTCAGCCAAAGCCGCGCGTGCTATGGCCGAATCTGTTGTGCCACATATGTAACCGACGAGGCGCTTGTCGCCAGCATGATCTTCCCGGGTGATTACTGCGGCCTGCTCCACCCCATCCAGTGCGGCCAGTGCGGTCTGGAGTTCTCCGAGTTCGATGCGGTGCCCACGGATTTTGACCTGCTCATCGGCACGTCCCACGAAGTGCAGCTGCCCGTCGGCATCCCAGGACACTAGATCCCCGGTGCGATACATCCGCTCACCGGGCTTGCCGAACGGGCACGCCACAAACCGCGAGGCGGTCAACCCGCTACGGCGCCAATAACCCACGCCCACGCCAGATCCGGCGATATAGAGCTCACCGACTACCCCCGGCGGTACCGGACGCAACCACCCATCCAGCACAAACAACCCCGCACCAGCCACCGGCGCCCCGATCGGCGCCGCACCCGAACCCGCCACCAACGGCGCGCTCATCGCCGCGCAGATCGTGGCCTCTGTCGGCCCATAGGCGTTGACCATCAACCGCCCCGGCGCCCACCGATCCACCACCTCGACCGGACACGCCTCGCCAGCCACCACCAACGCGACCGACTCCAGCCCCGACGGCGACAACACCCTCACCGCCGACGGCGTCTGAGTCAACACCGTCACTCCCTCGGCGACCAGCAGCGCATGCAGCTCATCCGGCGACCGAACCACCGAATCGGGCACGACCACCAGGCGACCGCCATGCAGAAGAGCGCCGAAGATCTCCCACACCGACGCGTCAAACGCCAACGAATGACATTGTGCCCACACCTGCTGCGGTCCCGCCAAAGCCGGATCCATCGAGGCCACCAACCGGGTCAGGCTGCCGTGAGTGATCGCCACACCCTTCGGCACCCCAGTGGTCCCTGAGGTGTAGATACGGTAAGCGATATCGTCGGGACACGGGCCCGCCAATGGCCAGCTAAGCCAGGTGTCGATCGTGGGATCGCTGACGTCGATGACCCTGCCCTCGAAACCGTCGAGTCGATCGGCTGACTCGGCGGTGGTGATGACCGCGACCGGCGCCGCGTCGCGGAGCATGAACTCAATCCGGGCTGCCGGGTGCGCCGGGTCGATCGGCAGATACGCTGCCCCTGTCTTGAGCACCGCTAACATCGCCACGATCGCTTCAGCGGACCGGGTGAACAACAACGCCACACATTCACCACGGCCAGCCCCATGGTCGGCCAACAACCATGCCAATCGATTCGCTGCGTCATCAAGCTCGCGATAGGTCATTGACCGGCCCGCACAGCGAATCGCGACCGCTTCGGGGGTGCGCGCCGCGTGCTCAGCCACCGATGCCGGAATTGATGCCCGCACCGGTGCCGGCCCAGTCAACACGGCCCGATGACCCCATGCCTGCAGCCGGGCTTCCTCACGGTAGTTGATGACATTCATCGAGGACAATGAGCGACTCGGGTCATCGGTCATCGCCGCCAGCACGCGCTGCAATCGCCCCGCCAAATCCGCCGAGTCAAAACTCGAGAACGGACGCCCAGAGCCCGCGGTGCTCAAAACCTGCTCTTCACCGACTCCAAGGAAATGAAAGCCAAAGTAACTTTGCGGGCCATAACTGGTATAGGTTGCCATTCCCTTTAGACCGCCGAAGTCCAAACTGAGTCTGGTAGGGATGAAATTGAGCATCACCCGATTCGATTCCGGCCTCCGACTGCCAGTGTCACCGTCACCCTCAAGATTCCACACCGGGAAGCGCTGATGTTTCAGCGCCTCGCGGATTCGTGTGTCAGCGTTTTGGCAGAAGTCGGCAACTGAAGCTTTTGGTGACACCGACAAAACGAGCGGCACAACTCCGGCAATCATTCCGGGAAGCAACTTCAATGCTGGATGTAGGCGCCGGCCGACCGGAAAATCGAACACTACCTGCGACCCCTTGGTGCTGAATCCGTGCACCAAAAGAGCGCATGCCGCTGCCGGAACCGACGATCGGCGGATCCCTAGCGCTTTGGACAGCTCCTTCGTGCGGGCGATGACCAATGGGTCCAACTGCACGGGGGCAGACTGCCCGGACGACTCGATCTCGCACTTAGTCCGCGGTGACTGAAAATCCAGTTCATTGTCATTCGGCAGCCTGTTTCTCCAGTACGACTGATCGCGTAGATATTCAATAGACGCGTCGTATTCCAGCTCGCTGCGCACCAAGTCCTGCAGTTTGCCGAAGAAGGCCGCAGGAATGGGATCCCCAGAAACCATTGCAGTGTAAATTGCGGCAATCCGCCGGCCTATCAGCGCCATGCCCGTTCCGTCTGTGATGAGATGGTGGCAGCATGTGAACCAGTAGCATTCATCGGTCCGCGTCTGGAACAACGCAAATTTGAACAGTGGCCCAGTCATCGACATCGGCGTGTGCTTGATCGACGACGCTATCATTTGGGCTTCCTGCGCCGGATGGTCCGAGTGGCGCAGGTCGTAGAAGTCCAGTTCGATATCCGGGTAATCGATTACCCTCTGGAAAACTTGGCCATTCGCCTCGAAGAACGCGGCTCTAGTTGAATCAGCCTCGTGCAGCGCTTGGCAAATCGCCATCTCAAAGAACTGACGGTTTACCAACCCCTCGATTCTCACGAATAGCCCGAGCTGCCATTCGGTCCCAGGTTCGCTGGCTTGGGCAAGCCATATGTCTAATTGCCCTCGCGTCAGGGGGAGCGCGCGATCATCCAATTCCATCATATTTCCCAAAACTTGACGGCTCATCGATCAAAGCGCAACCCTTTGCTAGCCTTCGAAGCAAGCGCTTCGGTCGTATGTTAACTGTTTCGTCAACGACGTTCGGAGAAACGATGTTCGAAGAGGTGGACCGGATGATCGACTCGCTGCCAACATCCGATGCCGGGAATCGATGAGCGCCGAGCACCGCCCGACGGCGAGTGCGTCGCAGGACGAGGGGCGCGTAGCCAAGGCTGCGGCAGATTCGGGGCTTTCCGCGTTGCGGCTTGAGGCGGTGGGGCGAACTTATGGTTCTGGGCAGACAACGGTGAGCGCACTCAACGATGTCGACCTTGACATCCGATCGGGTGAGTTCGTCGTCCTTCTCGGGCCATCTGGTTCGGGCAAGACGACGCTTCTCAATCTGGCCGGCGGTATCGAAGAACCAACCCATGGACGAATCTTGGTGGCAGGCAAAGACATTGCCACATTGAACGCACGGGAGCGGACGGCGTACCGACGAGATCGGGTCGGCTTCGTGTTCCAGTTCTTCAACCTAGTGCCCACCCTGACCGCACTCGAGAATATCGAGATTATCGCCGAACTCGCCGGCGAGGATTCCGCTCGGCGCAGTCGCGAGGCGCTCGTGGAAGTCGGCCTCCCTGACCTCGCCGACCGATTTCCCGGCCAGATGTCCGGCGGTCAGCAACAACGGGTCGCGATTGCCCGTGCGATTGTCAAACAGCCGCCCTTGTTGCTGTGTGACGAACCGACCGGCAGCCTGGATCTGGCCACAGGACGGCAGGTCCTCGCGGTACTGCGAGAGCTGGCCCGGGATGGGCGCCACACCGTCGTCTTGGCGACGCACAATTCGGCGATCGCCGGGATTGCCGATCGGGTGGTGTGGCTGCACTCCGGAACGATTGCCCGTCAGGAGCGGGTAGCCGCCCCCGTGCAGGCGCAGTACCTCGACTGGTGAGCCGCATCTTGCTTCGCAAGGTGCGTCGTGATCTATGGCGGCGGCGCTGGCAATTCCTCGCGGCGGTCGTCGTGCTCGCGATCGGTGTCGGGGTGTTCGTCGCAGCCACAGACGCCTACGCCAACCTGAAGCAATCCTTCGACCGGACGTACGCCGTGCAACTGCTGCCAGACGCCGTGCTCAGCGGCCCCGGCACGTTCGGCCTCCACGAGGCTGCTCGAGCCCTTCCAGGCAACCCGATCGTCGAGCTCCGCCAGCAGGCCGACGTGCCCATCCGCATCAACGGCCGCACCCTGTTCGGCCGCGCGGTCAGCGTGCCAACGGAGACTCAACCCGCGGTATCGAAGTTGGCGCTGCAATCAGGTGATCTTCCCGGCCGTGGGTCGGTGCTTGTGGAAGAGCACCTCAGCGAGTATTACGGTCTGCGCCCGGGCAGCAAGGTCGAACTGCTCGGACCGTCCGGTTGGCGCCGCGTGGTCGTATCCGGGTCTGCTTTGTCGCCCGAGTATTTGTGGCCCGCCCGCTCGCGGGCGGAAACCTTGACCACGCCGGAGTATTTCGGCGTGGTGTTTGTGCCGGCATCCGATATGGCGCAGGTCGCGGCCGAGCCGACGGATCAGTTGTTGGTATACGCACGCGATCGTAACCAAGCGCAGGCATTGCTCACCGCAGCAACGGAATTAGCGCGCTCGTATGGAACGGTGATCATGTCGCGCGACGAGCTACCGTCCTACACTTTCCTCAACGAGGGCGTCGAATCAGTGCGCACGTTCGCGAGGATGCTCCCGTGGGTGTTCCTAGTCGCAGCGGTGGTCGGCACTTATGTGCTCTTGTCGCGGCTCGTTTCCGCGCAGCGAGCGGTGATTGGCACGCTATCAGCCAACGGATTGTCGGGCCGAACAATTATTCGCCACTACCTGTCCTACGGCATGGCGGTCGGTTTTGCAGGTGCCACGGCGGGGCTGATCGGCGGCTATGCTCTCGGCGGCTGGTACACGACCCAATACACTCAGGCGCTCGGACTGCCGCTGCGGGTGACGTCACTGCATCCCAGCAGTCTGATCATCGGGGCCATGGTAGGCGTGGCGTCAGCCGCACTCGCTGCGTGGGCCCCGGCGCGCGCCGCATCTGGAATCAGTCCGGCGCAAGCGATGAGAATCTCGCCGCCCGGCGTACGCGGCTTCGTGAGCGTCGCGGAACGCCTGCTGCCACCACTGCGGCGGATGCCTACACGCTGGCGAATGACGTTGCGCGGCATCACCCGCAACCGCCGCCGGACCATCCTCACCGTTGCCGGGGTGGCGAGTTCAGTGTGCCTGGTGATGGTGTTCGCCGGCATGCGCGACACCGTCAATAGCGTCATCGATCGACAGTACGGAGAGATCGAACGTCAAGACGCTCAAGTCCTCACCGCCGCGGGTGCTGCCGACTCCGTCGCGCGTACTCTGCGTAGCGACCCTCAAGTCGCCGCCGCAGAACTATTCACGCGGTTGGATGTCACGGTGCAGAGCGGGAGGAACCGCTACGACACCCTGCTCATCGGCTTGCCGCGCACAACCCAAATGCACCGCTTCATATCGGCCCGATCTAGCCGCAGCCTTCCCCGCGACGGTGTGCTGCTGGGAGAGGGCTTGCGGACAATCCTCGGCGTGGCCGTAGGGGACCGAATCTCAATCACCGATGTGCGCAAGGGAATCCGCCTTCAGCAACCCGTGGCCGGTTTTGTCGATGAGCCGATGAGCCCAGTGATATACATTGCGGCCGAGCAATTATCCGCCCTCCCGCCGTCGGGCGTCATGCTCAGGATGGTCCCCGGCGTTGACCAGGACGCAAAGCGGCAGGCGGTGACGGTGCTGCCTGGTGTGACCTCTTACTTGTCTACAGACTCGATGTCGGCGGCCGTACGCAAGGCGTTCAAGCTGTATAACGTACTGGTTGCGCTGACCCTGGTGTCCGCCGCTGTGATGGCCGCGGCGCTGCTCTATAACGCGATGTCGGCCAACGTTAGTGAACGTACCGGCGAACTTGCCACATTGCATGCAGTCGGAATGGGCGCCCGGATGCTGGGTCGGTTGGTGGCATTGGAGAACATGATGCTGGCCGTGATCGGTCTGCCGATCGGTCTGATCGCCGGAATGCTGCTCGCTGAGTGGTTCTTGTCCACTTATATAACCCAGGGATATCAATGGCATCTGGCGATGCACTTTTCGACGCCGCTCTTTGTCGTCGTGGGGATCCTGATTGCGGCATTGTTGACCCAGATTCCGACGTTCCGCGTGCTTGGGCGAATGGACGTCGCGACGGTCGTGCGTGAGCGGTCCTTGTGAGTCGCGCTCGGCGCCGCGCAACCAGCACACCGTTGCTTTCGATCGTGGGCTGACCGCCGAGAGACGACGGGGAATCAACGGCCGCCACTGCCGCCGCGACTCGGCGCTGTCCTTCGCACCGCACCTCGGAAGCCGGCAAGCGCGCTCGACGTAACGCCACCACTATTACGTCGCGTAACACCCGAGACGTATCGGCAGGCCAGCGCGCACCTACGTAATAACACCAGGCAACCATCGATGCACTTCAAGGGCTATTTGCACCATAGCGCCGGGGTTCGAGTCCCCTTAGCTCCACGCTTTTTCGCAGGTCAGAGGGCCATATGTAATCGATTGTCTTCACTTGTCGACGGTTTCAACGACAGCAAACAACCCTTTGACGGCAGCGAAGTGGTGTTGCTGCCCCGCACTTTCGGGCAGGTCGGCCATCGGAATCTGAACCCGGCCGTGCGCATACCTTGCCCGATGGCTGGATTCCAGGGAAAGCGGTCGCTGTGGCGTGCCCGGCAGTGATGTTGGCGGCGCCGGCGTTGTCTCCCGCGAAGGTCGGCGTCCTCATTCTGTGGGTTCTCGGCCGGCAACGATCATGACGGTGATCGCGTTTGAATTCTTTGGTCTGCCAGCGTGAGTTGCGGTCGCCGCCGTCGAAACTCATCTGAAGCACGCAGGCGCCAGATGGGCGAGCTCATCCGATGAATCTCACTCGCCAGCGTTTATTCGCAGCTCAGGGCGGGTAATTGCCTGCTCATCAGTCAGCGGTTCAGCGAAGCGTGGCGTACGCATGGGGCCCTCGGAAACCAAAGGTGTGACGATCACAATGACCGACCGTGAGTCGGATGAAAACACGGCGCCGCTACCCGTGGCGGTCAAATCGCGCGGCGACACCGACGCGCCGACCTCACTGGTACCCGGAGCAGTCATCGCCGGGCGATACCGGCTCATGGCGATTGTCGGGGCGGAAGATCATGTGGAGTTCTGGCAGGGTACTGACACCGTGACAGGCAGTCTGGTGGCACTGAGCCTGGTCGACGTCGCCGGTGAACTGCCAGTCGAGCGAGTCAACGAAATTCTTTCCCGAACGTCTCGGCTGCGGGGGTTCGACGTGCGCGGCGTCGCAAGAATCCTCGATGTCATCCAGACCGGCGATCTCGGTGTCGTAGTAGCAGATTGGATTCCCGGCGGTACCCTGCGGGAGGTCGCAGACACCTCCCCGAGCCCGACGGCAGCTGCAGCGGCGTTGGAGTCGCTCATTGTGGCCGCGGAGCTCGCCCGCGATGCCGGAGTGTCGTTGAACATCAGCCACCCGAGTCGCATCCGGATCAGCACCGACGGTCATGCCGTCCTGGCGTACGCCGCCACTATGCCCGAGACAACGCCGCAGGATGATCTCCGTGGGATAGGCGGCATCCTTTACGCACTGCTCATCGGCCGCTGGCCTCCCCAGGAGGCGATGCCCAGCGGCTGGCCGCCGGTCGACCTGGAGGACGCCGGCTGGCCCAAGGAGCCAGCGGCCATCGACCCCAGCATCCCCTTCCTGATCTCCATCGCCGCAGTCGGCCTGCTCCGTCATGAAAGTGGCGTCGGAAGCGCGTCAGAACTACTGAGTCTGCTGCGCCACGGCCGCCCGGCCGTGACACCTGCTAGGCCACAAGATAATTCGCGCCTGCGCATCATGCCGGTGCTGGCTCCTCCGCCTCCTGGCGCTTATGCGACATTCCGCAACGTCGACACCGCCGCGCAGGTTATGCAAGCACGGCGGCAGATGATGAAAACCATCCTCGTGGCGTCTGCGGCGATATTCTTCGTTGCCGTGATGTCACTGGGCTCGACCCTGAATCGTGTGCTCGGTGATTCAGATGACGTTGCTGCGCTGGATGCTGACCGGCTCGGTCTTAGTCCAAGTAGCTCCGCGGCCGCGGCGCCGCCGTCCTCGCCTGACTCAGTGGGCCAGACAGCCGCAGAAGCCTCTATCGTCCCGGTCAAAGCAGTCGTCTTCTCGCCAGGGGGATCGGCTGACAACCCTCAGGATGTGGGCAAGTCCATCGACGGCGATCCCGCCACGGCTTGGTCTACCGACCGGTACTACGACGCGGATCCCTTCCCGAAGTTCAAGCAGGGCCTCGGGCTATTGCTTGAGCTGCCGCAACCTACAGTTCTCAGCTCACTCACCATCGACCTCAGGAGCACCGGCACCTTTGCCGAGATCCGAAGCGCTGCTGACGAAAACCCGAAAACTCTTGCTGACACAACAGAACTGAGCCCACGAACGCTCCTGCAGCCGGGCCCCAACCGCATCGAGCTGAGCACCCAAACTCCGGTCAGTACCGTGCTCGTCTGGATCTCCACTCTCGGCGCCACGGACGGCAACAACCGCACCGAAATCTCAGAGATCACGCTGTCCACGACAGCGCGCGCCTGATCCGCGGACAGCACCGGCCTAACCTGCGCAGCGCCATGATTTCTGAGGCCGCGCCGACGAACGTCGTCTTGCCAGCCCCGAATCCGCCGGAGATGACGATCTTCGCCGGGGCGACGCCCCATGTCTCAGAGTGCTCGTAGGCCACTCAGGGTCCTTGTTCTCAGTCACATCGTTCGTCGATTGTCTTCGAGTCAGCGGCGGTGGCGTGCATCCACAGATAACCTTGAGCCACCAGGTCGCCGACCAGTAATCGCGTCGCACCGAGCTCGATCACCGTTACCACAGGCACCGTGGCGCACAAATAGCGAAGATCGTCGCTCGCGGATGCGGCCAGCGGAGCACTGTTCATCATCGAGGCGGCCATCTCCTCTTCACGATAGGAGTGCAGCCAGCCGGGCATTGAAATGCCAGGCGAAATATCTTCGTCCGGGCTTCGCCGTTGCGCATTCAGATGCGCGGCATCTCCACTGCTCACTCTCGGCTTGAGGATGACGACAAGCATGAGGTCATGGCGTTCTGTCCCAGTTTTCACACTGGACTCTCGGAACGAGCCGACTCCAGCAATACGGACTTGCGAGTAGCTCGGGTCGTGTAGATAGGACCGCATGAAGGCATCGGCGTATGTGGGTCGCGTTGGGGGACTGGCGGTCGCCCTGGGAATCGGGGCCGTGCTCGCCTCTGGCAGTTGGGTGGCGTCGGCAGAAACGGGCGACCCCACCGGCAGCGGCACGCAGGGGCCCACAGCAGGCAATGTCACGAGCGGATCGACCCCAGGCGCGTCGACCAAGCGACCCGGCCCGAGGAGCAAGCCACAGACTCAGCCGGGAAGCGCATCGGCCGAGTCGTCGGTTGCAGGGTCCAGCGCCACGGACTCGACGACCTCCACCGGAACCACGGACGGCGACCCGAGTGTGACCCCGAGCAGCCTCAACCGCTCATTGAAGGCAGGTGACTCTAAGAACGGGTCAGCGTCTCACCGCGGCAACCGAAACCGCGGCGCCGCGTCGAATCGGAGCGACTCTGACCGAAAGTCCGACTCGGGCAGCGCCACTGTCAGAAGCGCAGCCGTCGAATCGTCGACACCGTCCGATCGCGTGAAGACACCGCCATCGAATGGTGCTGGAATGCCCGCCGCACGTCGGGCTCAGTTTGCCGTGGCAGCGAGAGACAGTACGGACCACGTGAACCGAACCCGCTCAATGGCAACGACGGTCGTTGGTGCGGCGCACGACATCGGGCCAGCGAACGCGCCCTCCGCTGCACCTCAGACGATGGCGCCGACCAACGCGGTGACACAGGCGATCACGGCGACCACCGCGTTGCTGGGTCTAGATGGCTTGTCGCCGATCAAACACCCCACCAATCCGTCCGGGTCCGATCCGCTGACGTGGGCGGCGCTAGGCGTGGCCAGCCGTCGGGCGATCGGAGCCGAGTCGAAGCTCGGCGGTCAAGACACCGCCGTGAACGCATTCACGGTCGAGTCGCCCGACGTCGACCGCACCTCACTTGGGACGCCCGCTATCGGCGGCGGCACGGCAACCGATGCACTCGGGGCCGCGCAGCAGGCGTCATCGCCCGCCGCCTTGGTCGGCATCGTCGTGTACGACCCCCTCCATGACGTCACGCAATTGTGGATCGCCAGTCCGATCGGCCAAGCAGTTAACGGGGTCATCAACACCCTGGCCGGCTCCTATGTGATCGGCAACGGTTCGGCAGGTACTGCGGAGCGTCCCGATGGAAGTACCGGTGGTTGGTTGCTGGGCGACGGTGGCGCCGGCTGGAACAGCACGGTGGTGGGTATGGCCGGCGGCGCCGGCGGGACCGCCGGGCTGCTCGGCACTGGCGGACCCGGCGGAACAGGAGGCGCCGGCGCAGCCGGCGGTGCTGGGGGTGGAGGAGGACTCCTGCTGGGCATCGGCGGTCTCGGCGGGGACGGCGGAGCTGGAATCGCCGGCGCGCGCGGAGGTGCAGGCGGTGTCGGTGGCGGTGGACGCGGGCTGCTCTTCGGTCTGGGCGGTGACGGCGGCAACGGTGGTGACGGTGCGGTGGGTGGCATCGGCGGCGACGGCGGTAACGGCTCGATGTTCCTCGGCATCGGCGGCGACGGTGGTGATACCGGCGACAGCGGGATCGGCGGCCCGGCAACCGGCTTGGTCGCGCTCGGTGGCGCAGGCGGCATCGCGGGATTCTTCGGCACCCACGGCGATGTCGGCGCCTTCGGAACCATCGCCGGATTCCCGCCGAACGTCGGCAACATCGAAAAGCTGACGACCACGGGGACCTGGGTCACCAACAGCGATGGGCAAGTCGTCATCATGCACGGGGTCAACGTGGTCTACAAGCTGCCCCCGTATCTCCCTTCAGCAATGGGCTTCAGTGACGACGACGCACAGTTCCTGGCGGACAACGGTTTCAACGTCGTTCGGCTCGGGGTCGATTGGGCTGCGGTAGAGCCCGAGCCGGGTGTCATCGACACCGAATATCTAGCCGGAATCGATCAAACCGTTCAAACTTTGAGCGACCACGGCATCTACACGGTCATCGATATGCACCAAGATCTGTACAGCGCGGAGCTCCACGGCGAGGGCGCACCGGGATGGGCGACCCAGACCGGTGGGCTCCCCAATCCCGACCTGGGTGCACTTGTTGGCCAATTCGCCGTCAACTACTACCTCAGTCCTGCGCAGAACCATGCATGGGACGCGTTCTGGGCGAACTCCGACGCACCCGACGGCGTCGGGCTGCAGAACCACTACGCGCAAAGTTGGCAGGCCATCGCCAATTACTTCGCCGACGATCCCAATGTGATCGGATACAACATCATCAACGAGCCGTGGCCCGGATCGAGTTGGCTCCTTACGATTTTGAACGGTTCCTTCTTCGGCACTCAGCAGCTGACCCCGCTATACAATCAAACGATCGCCGCAATCCGGTCAGTCGACCCGAACACACCCGTGTACATCTCGCCGGCAACTCCCGCGGTCGACGAAATCAGTGCGATACTTCTCGGCCAGCCCGTCGTACTTGGCGCGATCTCCGACCCGAACACGGTCCTCGAGTATCACGGCTACGGCAACCTCGGCGGCATCAGTCTGAGCTCCATCATCGGACCGATCCTCTCGGGTCGCGCCGCCGCCTATGGTGCAGCCCACGATATGCCCGCGTTCTTGGGGGAATTCGGGGCCACCAGCGACGCCTCCTCGCTCTCGGCTGAAGCGCAAGCTGCCGATGCGAGCCAGATCAGTTGGGCGAACTGGGCCTACTCGGGCGTCGGCGAAATCACCAGCGCTGCCAGCCCCAGAGACCAAGCCTTGGTTTACGACCCGTCCCTGCCACCCGTCGGCGACAACGTGAACGCGAGCAACTTGCAGGTGCTGTCCAAGCCATACCCGCAGGTGATCTCCGGAACACCCCAAGGCTGGACGGTCGATGACGACGGCACGTTCAAGTTCAAGTACTCCACCGCAAGGGTCGACGGATCCGGTGACTTCGCGGCCGGCTCGCTCACCACGATCTCAACCCCGGTTGTCCAATACCCCAACGGATATAAGGTCGCTGTTACCGGTGGTCACGTCGTCTCCGCTCCGAATGACCCAAGACTCGTCATCGCATCCGATCCGGGCGCCACCACCGTCACTGTCACTGTCACTGTCACTGGCGTGGCTGCCACACCAGGATCGGTGCTCTCCACATGATGAAGTATCGGCGATGAATTCGGTGTCTGCGCTCGAGAGACATTGATGCGCAACCCTTAGACGGCCACGCTCGGAACGGCACACACTGCGCTTACGCACGGGGCCGGAGAGCCAGCGCGGACAATCGTCGCTATGCGACGCCGCGTTCACGTCAGGGCAGAGGTGTTCACATCGACGACGCGAAGGACGCTACTGAAAGCGAGAACACCGAGCTTGACACCTGGGACGCTGAAGCCGAACCAGACCAGCAGGCATCAGGTCATCTCGAGCGTGCCACGATCACCGGTACGCGGGTCAGCAGCACTACCGCCGCGCTGATCGAGCCCAGTAACATTCCGACGAATCCTCCGCGGCCATGACTGCCGACCACGACGAGTTGAGCAGCCTTCGACAAGTCGACAAGTTCGCGAGCTGGTTCGCTTCGCACAACGACACGGCGCACCGGTACATCGGGATAACGTTCGGTCCACCCAGCCAAACGCTCGGCCAGCACCTCGTCTTCCTTCGCCTTCAGCTCGGGCCACGGGGCACCGCCAAAATCGAAGGCCGAGTCGAAGACGTTCACGTCACTCCAGGCGTGCAACGCCACCAGACCTACGTTCCGGCGTGAGGCCTCCGCAAACGCGATTTCGATTGCCGCTTCCGACGCCGGCGAGCCGTCGATGCCCACAAGCACCGGGGCCTGCGCGTAGATCGACCTCCGACGGGCTGTCGTCATGGATTATCGCGACCGGACAGTGCGCGTGATGGGCGAGCCATGGGGGCATAGGTCACCGATTCGGGATCCGTAGTGCCCTAGGTCAATGATCGGGACGAGGCTTCACCGGCATAGCGGCGACCAACGGCGTATCGACGCCGATACGCCCGATGCCTTCCGCCCCACCCGGCGAGCCCAGCGGCGCGTCGCGCCCGGGCAGCACCGTCTGGAAGAACGCCGCGTTGTCGGCAAGATGCGGGCGGTCGTAGTCGGGAAGATCGGTCTCCCACTCGATCGCCTCCATGCGGCATACCAATCTGCACGCGCCGCAGTCCACACACTCGTCGGGATTGATGTAGAGAGACCGCGCACCTTCGTAGATGCAGTCCGCCGGGCATTCCTGCACACAGGACTTGTCCATCACGTCGACGCAAGCCGAACCGATCACGTAGGTCATGGACTGACTGTCGCAGACCGGCGCAGCGCTGCGGGGGAGTCAAACGGCACCTTCAGGAATGACCTTCGTCCTCTGGGCGCCGTTAGCAGGCGGCCCACAACTTCCACGCTCGAGCTCGTGACCCGACAGTCCTGACCACCAGCCTCGACTGCCCAAGTCACTCGGATCCAGGGTCTTTGTGCCCTCTTGATCTTGGCGCGGTACCGGCAATCTGAAGGTGACTTATCACTGTTCGACTGAAGGTGTAGAGACCAATGAGTGCAAATTTCCCTGACAACCAGACCGTCCTTGCGGCACTGATGCTGGCCGGACGCGCTCCATCAGTGCACAACTCGCAGCCATGGCAGTGGCGGGTCGGAGAGCGAACCCTTCATCTCTACGCCAACCCGGATCTACGGCTGCCCCACACTGACCCGGACGGTCGCGACTGGATGCTCAGCTGCGGGGCGGCGCTGAACCACGGCCAGGTTGCCTTCGCTGCCCTGGGATGGCAGTTCAAGGCTCATCGGTTTCCCAACCCGGATGATCAGAATCATCTGGCGTCCATAGAACTTCATCGTTATGTGGCTACCGAAGTGGACATTGCGTTGGCCGCCGCCATCCCTCGCCGACGTACCGATCGGCGCCATTACAGTGCGTGGCCGGTGCCGCCCCGAGACATCGCGCTGATGGGTGCTCGAGCCGCCCGTGCGGGCGTCATGCTGCGCCGAGTCGATGCGCTGACCAATCTCAAGAGCCAGGTTGCGGAAGCGGCACATCGGCACATCACCGATCCGGACTATTTGACCGAATTGACAACGTGGAGCGGACGCTACGCGTCCACGGCAGGCGTTCCAGCGCGCAGCACTCCCGAAGCCGATTGGGATGCCGCGTTGCCTGCGCGGTCTTTCGCAGGTCCAGTCTTGGCTCAGACGCCGGGCGACGCGACCGCAGATGACAGTGCGGTGGTAGTCGCCCTGGGTACCGCCACCGACGACAAGGTGTCGCAACTTCGCGCCGGCGAAGCGACAAGTTTGGTGTTGTTGACCGCAACGGCCGCCGGCCTGGCGAGCTGCCCGATCACCGAGCCGCTGGAGATTCCGGAAACACGCGCAGCGGTAGGGGCTGACTTATTCGGTGCGGAGGGCTACCCGCAAATGCTGTTACGCATCGGCTGGGCGCCGGTCAACGCCGACCCATTGCCCGGCACACCTAGACGACCGCTGAATGAGTTCGTGAAGCGGCTGGATGGCAACGCGTTTAACTAACGGCAGCATCATCGATGCAGGCGAGGCCAACCTCAATGCTGAGCACCGGCCCCTCGCGACGCTGGGTGATCGGCCAATGGCATCGCTGAGAACTCGACGCATTGCATAGTTTTCGAATTGGGTTCTACCGCGCTCAACCTGCTGCACCATTCGACCGTCCCAGTGATGGTCTGCCGCGCCGACGGTGCTGAAGGATCTGCGAGTCGGAGCTGAGCCAAGGAGCTCACCATGGAGAACTTACCTGATATCGCCCCTGTCGTCATTGGCATCGATCGCTCTAAATCAACTGCACGCGAGGCTATTTGGGCGACCGAGGCCAAGTTGCTATGAAAAGCGGACCGCTCGCCGATGTTCGTCGGCCGCGGGGGGAAGGACTGGAATGGCCGCGATGGCAGACGCGGACGGCTATTGCTCGGAATCTTGCCGATGTGGGCGGTCCAGTTTGGAGATGAATACCGCGGCCTGCGTGCGCCGTTCCATGCCGAGTTTGGCCAGCAATCGCGACACGTAGTTCTTGACGGTCTTTTCCGCGAGGAACATTCTTGCGGCGATCTGCTTGTTGGTCAGGCCCTCGCCGAGAAGATCGAGTAACACGCGTTCCTGCTCGCTGAGGCCTGACAACGGATCCGACTTTTCCGCGGCTCCGCGAAGTTTGGCCATGAGCGCCGCCGCCGCCCGGTTGTCGAGGAGGGAACGGCCCGCCCCGACGTCCTTGATCGCTTGGGCCAGTTCCATCCCCTTGATGTCTTTGACGACGTATCCGCTGGCGCCGGCCAGTATCGCGTCAAGCATCGCCTCGTCGGAGGTGAACGATGTCAACATGAGGCACCGCAAGTCCGGCAGCCGGGACAGCAGGTCTCGGCACAACTCGATGCCGTTCCCGTCGGGCAGCCTCACGTCAAGCACCGCTACGTCGGGTTGGAGAGCCGGTATCCGGGCCATCGCCTGCGCCACCGAACCCGCTTCGCCCACGACCTCGAGCTCGGGATCGGCGGTCAGCAGGTCCATCAGCCCCCGCCGGACGACTTCGTGGTCGTCCACCAGAAAGACTTTCACCATGTGAAGTCCTCCAATCGCCGTCGACCATGCAGGAACTGCTCACAATACGTTCTGCGGTTCGCAGATCAACACCGAACAGTTGGTGCTACGCAGTGCACTACAGCCGGCAGGGCCGAGGAGTTCTGTGATTCCGTGGGCGCGATCATGAGCAACCACGACTAGCTGAATGAACTGTGCCTGATTCGCGAGATAACTGAGTAAGTGGCCGCTAGGCGACGTTTGCGGCGGCTCGATCCGAGCGTCCCAAGCCTCGTACAGTGCCATCGATTTGTGGTCGATTCTTCGTCCGCCGACTCTGTAAGTGACACTATGGAGACGTGATCGACGGGACCGGGTCGGAGTTTGAGCCGGCTACGCAACCACTCCGCGACACCCTCTCGCAGCTGCGGCTTCGTGAGCTGCTCATGGAAGTCCAGGACCGCGTCGAGCAGATCGTCGAGGGCCGTGACCGGCTCGACGGACTCCTTGACGCCATGTTGGTGATCACGTCGGGTCTCGAACTCGACGAGACCCTGCGCACCATCGTGCACACCGCCATCCAATTGGTCGACGCGCGATACGGGGCCCTGGGTGTCCGCGGTCATGATCATGAGCTCGTCGAGTTCATCTACGAGGGCATCGATGAGGCGATGCGCGAAGAAATCGGCCACTTGCCGGAGGGGAGAGGCGTGCTCGGCGTATTGATCGACGATCCCAAGCCCATTCGGCTCGACAACATCGCCCACCATGCCGCATCGGTCGGCTTCCCCGCGCATCATCCCCCGATGAAGACCTTCCTCGGAGTTCCGGTGCGCATCCGCGACGAAGTGTTCGGCAACCTTTACCTGACGGAGAAGGCGGGCGGGCAGCCGTTCAGCGAAGACGACGAGGTGCTCGTCATGGCTCTGGCCGCCGCCGCCGGCATCGCGATCGAAAACGCCCGGCTGTATGAGCAGTCCAAGATCCGTCAGTCGTGGATCGAGGCAACCCGCGACATCGCGACCGAACTGTTGTCCGGCACCGATCCGGCGCGGGTGTTCCGACAGATAGCCGATGAATGCCGGGTTCTCAGCGGCGCTGAGTTGACCTTGGTCGCCGTGCCGCAGGACCCGGAAACGCCGGGGACAGATGAGAACGACCTCATCGTCGCGGCGACCGCGGGCGATGGCCACGGTTCCTCCTTGACGCACATTCCCGTCAATGGGACGGCCGTGGGTGAGGCTTATCTTCAGCGAAAACCGGGGCGGTTCGACGGTATGGAACTCGCGCCGGGGCAGATTACGCGAACCGGGCCGGCCCTGGTCCTGCCGCTGCGCGCGACGGATACGGTGGCCGGCGTGTTGGTTGCGCTTCGCCGAGCAGGAGCGCAACCATTCAGGGCCGACGAACTCGACATGATGGCCGCCTTCGCCGACCAGGCGGCCGTGGCATGGCAGTTGGCGAGTACCCAGCGCCACATGCGCGAGCTCGACGTCTTGACCGACCGCGACCGCATTGCGAGGGATTTGCACGACCATGTAATCCAGCGTCTGTTCGCTGTCGGGCTGGCGTTGCAGGGGACGATTCCGCGCGCACGTGTCCCGGAGGTGCGGGAACGGCTGACCGATTGCGTGGATGATCTTCAAGAGGTCATCCAGGAAATCCGCACCGCGATTTTCGACCTGCACGGTGCCAATTCGGGGATCACAAGGCTGCGTCAACGACTTGACGAAGCCATCGCACAGTTCGCCAACTCGACGATGCGCATGACGGTTCAGTTCACCGGTCCGCTCTCAGTCATCGACGCTGGGCTTGCCGACCACGCGGAAGCTGTTGTGCGCGAAGCAATCAGCAACGCTGTTCGGCACGCAAGAGCCACCACGCTGACCATCAACGTCGTCGTTGACGATGAGCTGCGCATCGAAGTCGTCGACAACGGTTCCGGCATCAAAGGTGACGTCACAGGAAGCGGGCTCACCAATCTACGTCAGCGCGCCGAAGAAGTAGGCGGCTCATTCGCACTTGAGGCTGTGCCGGCGGGCGGGACCAGGTTGAAGTGGTGCGCTCCTCTGCCCTGAACATGCCCGGCCTGATCAGTTCGTGAGTGGCAGACTCCACCGCACGTGCGTTCTGCCTGCCGGCGGAGTGATGAAGTCGCGTGTGCCAAGAAAGCAGCCCGCTCTGACGTTGGGGCGTTGAGCGGGTGACAATCCGTTGCTCTAGACGGCCGCGCCCGCAGCGCTACCCGATTGATTCTGGTGAATCTGATGGAGGAATCGTCCGATGGCGGCGACAACCGCGCCAGTGCGTGCACCGTCGACCAGATCGAAACCATGGCCGACGCCTGGCAGCTCGACATAGCCGACGGTCGCTGCGGACACAGATCGCAGCTTGTCGACGAACGCGCGCGCCTCTCCAACGGGAATGAGGCTGTCACGGCTTCCGTGCACCACGAGAAACGGTGGCGCGGCTTCGTGAATTCGATCCACTGGCGATGCCGCTTCAAACACCTCGGGGTGGCGAACCTGCGAGCGCTTGACGATAGCGCGCTCGAGGAACTGCATGAACCGTGCGCGCTGCACCGTCGAGCGGTCCTGCCAGTCGTAGAGACCGTACAGGCTCACGACGGCATCGACGGATGTGTCAGCGTCAGCGGGTAGTTCGGTTTGCCACCGTGGATCGTTGGCGGTCAGTCCGGCCAGCGTCGCCAAGTGCCCACCTGCCGAACACCCAGCGGCAACAATGAATTCGGGGTCTCCACCGAATTGGGCGACGTTGGCGCGCGCCCACGCGATCGCAGCTTTCACATCGGTCATCTGACGCGGCCAGCGATGTTGCGGGCTGGTCCGGTATTCGAGGGACAAACAGACCCAGCCTCGCCTGACCAGATGGGCCATCAGCGCATGGCCCTGCAGTGTCCGGCTTCCGAAGACCCATGCGCCGCCCGGAATGTAGACGAGCACCGGAGCGGGAGTGCCTGGGTGTTCCTGGCTTCGCCATACGTCGAGTACCTGGCTGGGGTGATCACCGTAGTGCACAGATGACCGATGCACGTAGCGGCGCTGCCCAGCCGCCTTCCACAGGGGAGCGCGCTGCGGATGTGACGGCCACGGATGTGAAAGGTCGTCGGCACTCACGATGCCCTGCAGCGCTTCCGTCAATACCGTCGGTGTCAGGGCGAGTTGTTGACGTCGGAGTTGGTAGCCGCCCGGGTCGAAACGCGCGCTGGCCATCGCCGAGACGATGCCGGGAAGATATGTCCTTCCGCACACACCGAGGGCTGCCATGCCGCTGATTGGCTGAATATGCCGCCCGATCACCGGAGTCGACGCGGATACGGCGCTCAGCGCAATCAAGTAGTCGCCTGGCTTTGCTCGAGTCATCCACCGGAGCTGGGACCGGACGGTGCGAACTGCCTGTCCAGCGTCGACTCGAGGCATCGCTGCAGCGTACGCGCGAGAGACACTGCTGCCTACGGTATCGGCCAAGCCGTAATGAGATTTGCTGCTCCGGTGCCGGTCAAGGTCTTTCTGAGGATGGCGCGTAATCCTTTACAGCTGCGACGGCGCCTTGCGTGTGGCTCGGGGGATCGTGGGGAAGGAACTACGGAATGGATCAGCTGAGCTGGACCGACGACATGATGTTTGCGCGCCGCCGCCCCCTGCCCTCGACGGCAGATCTCATCGGGCGGACAGCGATCAACGGTGTGCGCTCCATCCGCTGCGCGCGGGCAAGGTCCTCATTCCCAGCGCTCTTGGCGCGCTGCGTCACATCACAGAGCTGCCAGGCAAGCTTGCCGGCGGGGTAGCGGCCGCGCTGGCCTCGGGATCGGCTCATACTTTGCGCCGAGCACGCGATTCAACGGCGCGGCCACACCACACCGCGCGTTTGACGCACGCTTTCACGAACTGGCCGATTTCAAGCGGATCAAGGCATGTGTGCCGAATCCGACCCATCAACGACGAACCCTTGCTCCGTCGGAGGGGCGCTTCGCCGTTATCTGAATAGCCACGGAGAGTTGCCCGACGAAACTCTCGTTGCCACATGCCCGGCCTCGATTCGGTCCAGCAGCAAAACCGGTAGTGCGGCAACCGACTGTTCGGCCGGCTGCACGCGCTCGAAACCACGATCGCAGACCCGCTCGAACGACTGGCGGCGATGTCGACGACACCTCCGCGTTTCGCGACGCTGCCGATACCTCCAGCAACACCCGGTTGATGGACCTGGTGGGCACAGTGCCCACCACACTGATCGGAGTCACCATGAAAGCCGCTACGGCAGTGCGTGTTTCGGGCCCTCCGATCGCCAATACTACAGTGAGCAACGTGCCAGGCCCGACCGATCCGATCTACTTCGCGGGCGCTCGCCTTATGCGGGTGACGGAAGCGTCTCGATCGGGGTGACAGCTGATCGCAGTGCGTTCGGATCGATGCTCAACGCGGCACAGTAGCCTAATCACATTCCCATCCAACACGAGGCTGACAGTCCGATCCGAGTTGCTGTGCTCTCGCCGATCGCGTGGAGGACACCGCCTCGGCACTATGGGCCGTGGGAGCAGTTCGCGTCGCTTCTCACCGAGGGTCTGGTGGCAGCCGGCCATCATGTCACCCTGTTCGCCACTGCAGACTCGATCACCGCGGCCAGCCTGCACGCAACGGTGCCGTGTGGCTGGTCTGAGGATGCGACGATCGACGCCAAGGTCGCAGAGTGCCTGCACGTCGCCTCGGTATTCGAGCGCGCCGGCGAGTTCGACATCATTCACAACGGGTTCGACTTCTTGCCGCTCACGTACAGCGATCTCGTCACGACACCGGTGATTACCACGATCCACGGCTTCTCGTCCGATCGGATCATTCCCGTCTACAAGCGCTACGACAGCACCATCGCGTATGTGTCGATAAGCGACTCCGATCGACACCCAAGTTTGCACTATGCCGCCACGATCCACCACGGCATCGACATCGACGAGTTCGCAATCGATCCCAGTCCGGGTGAGCATCTTCTGTTCTTCGGACGGATCCACCCCGACAAGGGAACCGCCCACGCGATCGAGGTCGCCCGACGATGTGGCCGTCGGCTCGACATCGCCGGGATCATCCAGGATGAGCAGTACTTCCGAGACGAGGTCGCGCCGCATGTTGACGGCGAGCAGGTGCGCTACCTCGGCGCTGTCGACGCCTCTATGCGCGCCGAAGTGCTGGCAGGCGCGCATGCACTGCTTCACCTGATCGACTTCGACGAGCCGTTCGGTTACAGCGTCATCGAGGCGATGGCCTGCGGCACACCCGTTATCGCCAACTCGAGAGGCTCGATGGGTGAGCTGATCGCACACGGGGTGACCGGCTTTCTGGTTGACAGCATCGATTCGGCGGTGGCCGCGGTCGCTTCAACCGGCGAGCTTGACCGGCGCACGATCGCCGAATCGGCCTCCGACCGGTTCACAGCCGCCGCCATGATCGACAAATACATCGAGGTATACCGCGACGTCATCAACAACCGGAAATGACACTGTCGCAACAGACTTGGTGGAAGTCTGCTGTGGTCTGCCAGATTTATCCGCGCAGTTTCCGCGGCTGGTCGTTCGACCCGTCCGGCGGTGATGAGCTAGTCAATCTTCACGTATTGCTTCAGGGGTGCTGTCCGGGCTTCGTACCGGTGGGATCGCTTGTCCTGCAGCCCTTTCCCAACTCACACTTAGTCCGGATGAACTCTTGTTCTCATCTTGCGTATGAGTTTCTCCACGCTCTTCTGATGATTTTCGTACGTGCCCAGCTCCCGCGACGGTCCCAACGGATGCTGTAATGCGTACCAAATGCTGTCAAGGCGACTATTCATTTTTCCTGCTCCTATTAGGTATTCACCATAGCATGTTATGGCGCTGACCTGCGATTATCTGGTGCCGGCAAGCCTATAGTGACCCGCCCGCGTGCTCGCTCACGCCGATTTCTGAAGGCATCGTTCGTGCTTTGACCGATCACCCCGCCACCCAAACCACACACGGGCGCCGAGGGTTCCCGCCTAAGCGAGCTGGGATGGCGTCGCGACCCCTCATCTTGCTCGACTCAGACGGTTCGCGCCTCGTCGGCGTACTCGGGATTGGAGAGCTTTTCGGCAAGTTGGTCTAGCTTGGCCTGCAATTGCTGCCTCTGTTCGCCTTCAGCGGGGTTGATGTCACCCTCAGTTTGCCGCTTCAAATGCACTACCTTTTCGACGTACTTGTTGGCAGTTTCAATCGCCGAATCGATCTTTCCGAGCACGTCCTCTGCATCGGCAGGACTTGTGGCTGCCTCAATCTTGTCGGGATGGGTTTCGGTCCCCGTGATGGTGACTGCATGCCCCCGAGCTGTCTGCAGGAAGCAATCCGTCCAGGCGACGGGAGGCAGCGGCAGGATTTGAATCCGGATGATGGCTTGCTGCAGTGTTTCGCCTACGACGATCTCGGGCTTGCCGACTCTGGATATTCCCCATTTTTCTGACATCGCTAGTCCTTTCTTTGGCTCTCTAGTTGTGACCGTGAAGTCCAGCGTGGGACGCGGCCCGCTTCGACCCTTCGCGGGGGATGCATGTGGGGTACCCGATCCGGCCTGATTAGATCGCGTCTTGAGTGATCTAACGCAGGTACCTAGCCAGCGCACATTCGCCTTTCGCGGGGGTTCGATTCCGGGCAACTCGACTGTCGAAGTGCCGCTGATCAGCCGCGCTTCTCCATTGAGCAGATGCCACGATGAGGGCGTGACTGAGCGTGTGATCGACGACCTTGCCGCGAACGCCTCGATCACGCCGGATCGCCTGAAACCCCGACTGGTCGTCCGACCGCTCCGGCGGGATGAGCACAAAAAGTGAGCACGTCCAAGATGACTGGTGGCCGTCACGATCACGTGTGACAACGGCACCAGCACGACGGCGACGGCGTACTTCTGAGTCCCAACGTCGCCGTTAACCCGATCCGCGCCCGAGCCGTGTACTACGGCCCCGGCGGTTTCGGGTTGGTATGCCTTGTCCGCTGACGGCCTTGAATGATCCCGGGCTTTGCGTGCCGGACGGTGTCGGCCTCGGGTGCGCGTATCGACGGGAGTCGCTGCGTTTCCTCGTCTCGATCAGGTGTCGGATGTGCGTGCCGGACGGTGTCGGCGTCCAGTGCGCTTAACGGTGCGAGTCGCCGTGTCTCCTCATCCAGCTGTAGTGACGGCGTTGGGAGCCGGACGGTGTCGGGTTCTGGCGCGCGGATTGGCGAGAGTCGCTCTGTCTCTTCTTCCACGTGACGTGTCGGTGGCGGGCACTCGGTTTCGGTCGTGGCTTCACTGAGTCCGATGCGTGCGTGCAGCCACTTCAGCGGCCGCGGCGCCCACCAGTTGAGGTCGCCTGCGACACGCAGAAATGCGGGTACCACGACACCGCGAATCACGGTGGCGTCGATGACAATGGCCAGCGCGGTACCGATGCCGAACATCTTCATGAAGGACAGCCCGTTGGCGAAGGACAACAACGTAATTGTGAGCAAGAGCGCGGCGCTGCTGATGATCCGGCCTACCCGCCCAAGCCCGACGACGATGGCGTCGTTGTTCGACAGCCCCGCGTCGCGGGCTTCCTTGATCCGGCTGAGCAGGAAGATCTCATAATCGACGGACAGGCTGAACGCGATGCAGCACAACAGGACAACCATGGACAGGTTCAGCGGCGCGGGGGTGACTCCGAGGATCGGGGCCAGGTGTCCGTCCTGGAAGATCCAGACCATTGTGCCGAGGACCGCGCTCAGCATCAGCAGGTTCAGGACGAGCGCCTTTATCGGCACCACGACGCTGCCCGTGAACAGGAACAGCAGCACGAACGTGGCCAGAGCGATCAGCAGAATTGCCACCGGAAGCCGGTCGCCGACTGCGGCGCTGGTGTCGGTGAGTGTGGCGGTCGGACCGCCGACCTCCACCTGGTGGTCATCGATCTCCGCACGGATTGCGAGCACGAGCTGTTGAGCGGCGTCCGACTGCGCGCCTACCGATAGAAAGACCAAACCATAGGCAGCACCATCATTTTCGAACCCTGGCATTGGGCCACTGATGAGCTCGCCGCGTTCGAACGTGCCACCGGGTGCAACCACGCGCACCACATCGTCCATGAGTGACACCGCAGCGGCAAGATCATCGAGCGCGCGGACATCGTTGCGGGCCAACAACGTCACCGCCTGCGACGTGTCGGTCGTGTAGTTGTCGCGCAGCGATTCGGCCACCAACCGTCCATTGGAATCGGACGGTAGCGCTCGTTCGTCGGGCATGGCGAGCTGCACGCCGAGGAAGGGAATGCCGAGCACCAGCAGGACTGCAATCACCGGCACGGCCCACTGCAGCGGCCTTTTCGTCACCGCCTCGGCGCAACGCCGCCAGAACGCCGAGTCTGCAGAGAGAGGAGCCTTTCGGCGGATGACCGAAAGCGAATCTATTCGCTTTCCCAGCAGGGCCAGCAGCGCCGGCAACACGACGATCGCACTGACTGCCGACAGGATCACTACGGCGCTCGCGGTGAGAGCGGTCGACCGAAGGAAGTAGAGGGGGAATACCAGAAGTCCGGACATTGCCAAGGTGACAGTTGCTGCGCTGAAGATGATCGTTCGACCGGCGGTCGTCACGGTCGCGATGATGGCCGACTGATGGTCCTTGCCCTTGTCGCGTTCCTCCCGGAATCGCGACACCATCAGCAGGCCGAAGTCGATGGACAACCCGAGACCGAACGCTGTCGCCACGGTGAGCGCGTGCACCGACACATCGGTGACGCTGACCATGAGCGTCAACACCAGCAGTGTCATGACGATCGACGTGATACCGATGGCAAGAGGCAGGAAGGCGGCGACGAGACTGCCGAAAACGATAATCAGCATGACGAGCAGAATGGGTAGAGCGATGCTCTCGCTGATGACGAGATCGTGTTTGACTCGGTCCTCGATCTCTACCGATACGCCTAGCGGGCCGCCTGCACGCACTTCGATCGCCGGGTCGTCGGTGGGCAGCGCGTCGATGATCCGGATCGCCGTCTTCGTCGCCTCGTCAGTGGTTCCGCCGACATGCACGAGGATGAGACCGGAGCGACCATCGTCACTGCGCAGATCCGTGGCCGGTTCGGAAGTGAACGATCCGACCACCTTCGCCGCGGGTTCGACCTCGACAAGCTGCCGCACTCGATCTGCAGCCGCCGCGACGGCGGGATTCTCGACAGCGCCGTCACGCGCGACGACTTCCAACACCAGGTTGGGTGTCGAGGGGAAGTTCTGGTCGAGGTAGTCAGCGACCTGTGCCGATTCGGAGGCCGGGTCGACGAAACCACCGACGCCAAGCTTCTCGGACACCCCGGCGCCGAAGACGATGCTGACACCGAGTAGAGCTAGGACCGCGATGAGGATCATCTTCGGCTGCCGTACCGTCAGAACGGCCAACCGGCTCAACATTTCTCGCTCACCACCGGCAGTCTGGACAGCATGGGCCGCAGGGTCGCCAACAGCTGAGACGCGTCGCTTAGATAGAAGTGACCACCCCGCAGGATCTGCACGGAGAATTCGCCGGATGTTCGCGACCGCCATTCGTGCAAATCGAACTCGTTCACCAGCGGGTCGTTGCTGCCACCAAAGGCGTGGATCGGGCAGGACAGCACGACCGGTTCGGCTTCCGAATCGGTCATGCACAGGCGCAGGTCGATTCGTGCCGTCGCGACAGCTCGATCGCGCAGGTCGGGCCAATCGGCGAGCTCCGGCGGGATGCCGCCCAAGTCGGACAACAGCGCCGTCAGCTGGTGATCGTCGAGGTGGTCAACCGCTGGTATCGGCGCCGGAAGATGAGGTGGCGCAAAGGACGACACCAGCAGAACGCAAGGTAACTGAGCGTCCGACGCCGCTCGTAGGCACGCCAACCTGTATGCCAGCAGGGCGCCGAAGCTGTGACCGAAGAACACATGCGGATCGTCGAATGCCGATTTCAGTTGGTCATTGACCTCTCCCACGAGATGGCGCAGCGTCGCGAATCGTTCACGGTTGAGGACCTCGACCGGAACTACATCGACGCCCGGTCCGAGCGCCTTGCTCCACGCGTTGAACATCGCCCCGCCACCGCCGGCGTGATGGAAGCAGAACAACCGCACCGTTTCACGCGCCTTCAGAGGCTTCCGTGAGGAGCGCAAGCTCCTCGACAATCGCTTTCACCGTGTATCGGATCTGCTCCTCCGAATGGCAGCTGGTAACGAAGAATCTCAGGCGCGCTTTGTCCTCCGGCACGGCCGGGTAGATGATCGGGTTGGCGTTGATGCCCCGCCCGAGAAGAGCATTGGACAGCTTCAGCGCTGTGGCCGAGCTCCCCACGATGCACGGAATGACCGGTGTGCCCTCGCTGTCGCCGGTGTCGAGGCCGGCCTCGCGGGCAAGCGCCAGGAACAACGCGGATAACTCATTGAGCCGCTGCAGGTGCTCCGGCTCGCTGCGGATCGTGCGGATCGCGGCGAGCGATGCCGCCGCGGTGGGTGGTGGCATGCCCACGCTGTAGACGAAGCCCGGCGTCGTGTACTTGAGGAAGTCGACGAGCTCCCGGCTGCCGCAGACGTATCCGCCGCAGCCGGCCAGCGACTTCGACATCGTGCCGGACCACAGCTCGACGTCGGTTCTGTCGACGCCGAAGTGTTCGCCTATGCCGCCACCGGTTTCGCCGAGCACGCCGATGCTGTGCGCCTCGTCGATCATGAGCAACGCCCGGTGCTTGCGCTTGACCTCGATGAAGGCGGGTAGATCGGGGATGTCACCGTCCTGGCTGTAGATGCCCTCGATGATGATCAGCACCCGGCGGTACTGGTGCCGGATGTTTTCGAGTAGCTCGTCGAGGGCGGCGTGGTCGTTGTGCGGGAACGGCCGGCGGGTGGCCCCGGAGAGCATGCAGCCTTGCATGATGCTGTCGTGAGCGAGGCTGTCGTGGATTACCAGATCGCCCTCGCCGAGCAGGTGCCCGATCACCGTGACGTTGGTGGCGTGGCCGCTGACCAGAGCGATCGCGTCCTCGGTGCCGAGCAGTTTCGCCAGCTCGAGCTCGAGTTCGCGGTGGACCGGCTTCTCTCCAGAGATCGGGCGGGACGCCGAGCACGAGCTGCCCCACCGGCGCACCGCGTCCGACACCGCCTCGGAGACCGCGGGGTGGCCCGACATTCCCAGATAGTTGTAGCTGGAGAAGTTGATCACCTCGGCACCGTCGATGATCGAGGTGTCGCGAGTGACGCCGTCGTTGACTCTGAAATAGGGGTTGTCGACGCCGATCGCCTCGCCGAACGCGAACCGGTCGGCCAGGGCTTTCACCTCTTCGAACTCGCCGATCCGGAACTGCGGGGTGACCGCCGACGCGTTCGGCGCTGTCCCTGGTGAAGATTGATGCGCCTGCCCGCCGGCCATGCTGATCACGTCGGCGACTGTGGTGGTCGCGCCGAACCCCGCTGGGTCGAAAGTCACCCCGGGGAGTTTGCGGCTGAGGCCGCTGAACACGTCGGCCACCATGATGGAGTCGAACCCCAGGTCCCCGACGATAGTCTGGGCCGGCCGCAGTTTGTGTTCCGGGAATCCACTGACCCGCGCAATCTCAGAGCGCACCATAGCGGTCGTGTCCTCGGCCGAATGCGCTTGCGGTTCAGCATCGGCCGGCGTGGCGGCAGCGAGATTGCCCTGCCCGTACGCGGCGAGTACGGCGGCCTGTTCGCGGAACAACGCGATGAGATCGTTCATCGTCGAATCCTTCGTTGGGTCTTTCGCGGTAACCGCCTTCGGGGCAGCACTCAATGTCGCCGGCCGGACGGCTCCGGCGCCCTCCTTGATCCAGAACCGGTTTGCGGTGCTGAACGAGTATCCGCTGAGCCGATGCCCGGTTCGAGCTTCGTTGGGGTAGAGCAAGTTCCACTCCGGGTTCAGACCGTCGCGGTAAAGTGCGGCGACGGTTCCGAGCGGATCGGCAGCGACATTCATTGCAGGCGGGGCGTTTTGGTGCGATCGCGTGATCATCGGGCCGAGCGTGCGCTTGGTCCCGAACTCCACGAGGTGTGTCGGTTCGGCCTGCATCGCTTCGGTTGCTGCGTCGGCGAACCGAACCGTGGCGCGGACGTGGGCAGCCCAGTAGTCCGCGTCCATCGGTTCGTCATCGCCGAGCAATCGGCCGTGCAGCGTGGAGAAGATCGGGTATGCGGGCCGTCGGTAGGAGCACTCCGCGGCCACCGACGCGAATTCCGCCGTCATGGGATCCATGAGTTGTGAGTGGAACGCGTGCGAGACGTTGAGCTTACGCACAGTGAACCCCGACTGTTCAAGGGCGTGTGCGGCGTCGTCGATCGCTTCCATTGCACCAGACAGCACGACCTCGCTCGGGCCGTTCACCGCGGCGAGATCGAGTGGAAAGCCGGCCACTTCATCGACGTGAGCGCGGACTGCCAACATGCCGCCGCCCGCAGGCAACTGCTGCATGAGACGGCCGCGGGCGACTACCAATCGGCAGGCGTCGTCAAAGCTGAACACATCGGCGACGACGGCCGCGGCGTACTCGCCGATGCTGTGCCCGAGCAGCCACGCCGGTTCTGCGCCCAGCCGACGCAGTGCCTGTGCCTGCGCGTATTGCATCGCGAAAATCGCGGGCTGGGCGAACTCCGTGCGATCGACGTGTTCGCCGTTCATGACCTCGCGGATGCGCGCACCCAGGTGCGGCTCCATCGCTTCCTCGACCTCGTCGAGCGCCGCGCAGAAAACCGCGCTGCGCTCGCCGACCGCCGCCATGCCGGGGTATTGCGTGCCTTGGCCGCTGAACAGCCAGCCCGCCGACAGTCCAGCAGCGGTTCCCATTTCGAGGTCGCCCCGCAGCGCCGCGACGGCCTCGGCGCGGTCTCCGACGACGATCGCCAACCGTGACTCGCCGGAGGCCTTCATCCGGTTTGTCGACCAGCACAGCTGCGCCAGTGGAGCGACGTTTTTCTCGAGGTCGCCGGCCAGCTGCAAAGCATTGCGGCGCAACCCCTCTGGGCAATCTGCAGATAACGTGACGATTCCGGGCTCCGACGGTGCGTCCGACGACGGCGCGCGCTCGGCCGACGGGGCGCTGGCGAGGACCATGTGGCAGTTCGTGCCACCGATACCGAAGCTGGAGACTCCGGCATGAACGGATGTCGCCGGCAGTTCCATCGGTTCGGACAGTATCCGCAGTCCACCGTCGGCGAGCCGAAGCTGTTCGTTCTCCGAATCGGCGAAGCGGGACGGCGGCACCACTCGATGGTGCATGCTGAGCGCCACCTTGATAAGGCCTGCGATACCTGCCGCGCCCTCGGTGTGGCCTAAGTTGCCCTTGATCGAGCCGATCGCGCATGGGGTGTCGCGGCGCGAACGGTGAGCGTGCGCAAGTGCTTTCGCCTCGATCATGTCGCCCAGGATGGTCCCTGTGCCGTGTGCTTCGAGGAAGCTGATCTGCTCGGGCGAAATCCCGGCGGTTCGGCATGCGGTGGCGACGACCTGCTGCTGCGCCCAGCGGTTCGGCGCCGTGATGCCGTTGCTGCGGCCGTCGCTGTTGACCGCGCTGCCCTTGATCGTGGCGTAGATCGGCAAGCCCTCGGCATCTGCGTCCGCCAGACGGCGCAGGACGACAACGGCGACTCCCTCGCCACGTCCGATTCCATCAGCCTTGCCGCTGAACGGTTTACAACGGCCGTCCGGAGCCGCCAAGCCCGCCTTCGTATAGAAGACGTTGAGTGCAGGGGTGAGTGTGAGGTTGACGCCGGCTGCGACTGCCTGGTCGCATCCCCTGTTGCGCAGAGCCTCCACGGCCAGATGCGCGGCAACCAGTGACGACGAGCACGCGGTGTCCACCGCGAGGCTCGGACCTGTCAGATCGAGTTGGTAGGAAAGCCGGTTCGCGGTCATGAAATAGCCGTTGCCCGAACCGTCCTGCGCTGTGATCGCGCGGTAGTCACTCATGTGCAGGTGGGCCCACTCGTTGGCCATCACACCCACGAACACCCCGGTATTGGAACCGGCCTGCCCGCGAGGGTCGAGCGTGGCGTTCTCCAGCGCGCGCCACACCGTCTGAAGGAGTAGCCGTTGCTGCGGATCCATCGCCGCCGCCTCGCGCGGCGATATGCCGAAGAAATCGTTGTCGAAGGCATCGGCGTCGCTGATCAACCCGCCGGCCAGATGGTTGATGGCGCCCTCGCGGTGCAATTCGGCCGCGTTCCAGCGCTCGGCCGGGATTTCGTCGATAGCGTCTGCGCCGTCGAGCAGCAGTTTCCACAGGGCGGCGGGATCGTCCGCCTTCGGGAAACGGCAATCCAGGCCCACAATCGCGATGTCGTCGGAGTTCATCGCAGGTGTTCCTGGTGCAGAACGTCGGTGAGTTCGCCGTCGAGGTACGTGGTCCGCATCGATGCCCGCTGCACCTTGCCGCTGGTGGTGAGGTGAATCCCAGCCCGGTTGACGAACACCACGCCGGGGGCGGGGACCTCGAAGGCGCGGGCGACGGCGCCCTTGACTGCGGCGGCGAGCTCGCGAAAGCTCATATCACCGAGCAACTCAGGCTTGACGGCCTGAATCAGGACAAGACGTTCAGCATCGTCGACGTCGACTGGAATCACGCATCCGCGCGAACCGCTCACCGCGGGGTGCACGTCCTGTACGAACTCTTCGATGTCCTGTGGATACAGGTTGCGGCCGTTGATGATCAACAGATCCTTGAGGCGACCGGTGACGTAGAGCTCGTCAGCATGGAGTAGCCCGAGGTCGCCGGTGCGCAGATAAGGATGCTCTCCATCCGAAGTGTGGGCGCGAAACCGTTCGATCGTCTCCGCAGGACGGTTGTGGTAACCGCTTGCCACGCTGGCACTGCGCAGCCAGATCTCGCCGACCCGGTCTTCGGCGAGCGCCTCGAGGGTCTCGGGTTCGACGACTCGCACCTCGACTCCAGGTGCCGGCTCGCCCGAGCTGACCAGGCTGATGGCGCGGTCCTTGGCGGGTAGGTAGCGGTGCTGTTCGAGGGAGTCGGCGTCGGCGTCAAGGTGGCGCGGAACGCCGCGGCTCACGGTGGCCATCAGTGTCACCTCAGCCATGCCGTACCCAGGGCGCATCGCCGACGGCGAAAAGCCGACCGGAGCAAGGACTTCGGTGATTCGCTCGACGGTGCGGCGGCGAACGGGCTCGGCGCCGTTGAGGGCGACTTCCCAAGCAGACAGATCAAGGCCGGCGAGTTGCTCGGGAGTCACTCGCCGCGCGATCAAGTCGTAGGCGAAATTCGGTGCCGCGGTAATGGTTCCGTGGTAATCGCTGAGCGCCTTCAGCAGCCTGACGGGTTGCTTCAGAAACGCCAGCGGCGACATGGTGACGAGGTTGGCTCCGTTGAAGAACGCCAGCAACTGGCCGATGAGGCCCATATCGTGAAAGTGCGGGATCCAGCCGACCAGCACCGACTTGCTGCTTGCCCGGAGGGCTTCAGACATTGCCGTCTCGTTGCTCACCATGTTGCCGTGGGTCACGGCCACGCCCTTCGGGGCTCCGGTCGACCCGGACGTGTACTGAAGAAACGCGACGATGTCGGAGGCGAAACGCGGCATCGTCCACGAGTCCGCATCGGCGAGCGGCGCGTTGTCGATCGCCACGCACTGCAGTGGGCGCTCGAGATCAAATCCCTCGATGCCCGCGGTGAGCAGTCCGCGCAGCTTCTCGGTGGTCAACGCCAGGCTGCTGTCCGCATCGCGAAGTATCCCGGCGACGCGCTTCATGCTCCGCTCATCCATGGGAAGCGGGGTGGGCACAGCGACGACTCCGGCATAAAGGCAGCCGAGGAACGCGCGCCAGAAATCGATACCCGGCTCGAACAGGAGCAGCACCGGACGATCGGTGTCCGGTCGTGAACTGAGCCACGCGGCGACCTCGCGGGCATCACGGTCGAGCTCGCCGAAACTCAGCGCCTCGGGAACGAGACGTCGGCCAGACTCGTTCAGGAACGTGAAACAGCGAGTATCTGCGAATAACTCGAATTGCGACCGCAGCTGCGAAACGAGGTCTTTGGGAGCAACGCAGGGCGTTGCAGTGCTCCCGTTGTCATCCATGGTCATCGCCACTCCTTCGGGTCACCGCCAAGGCGGTCGCCGGAGATGACTACAGCGCGACCTACGAGGCGGACCCTCCGATCACAGCAAAGCTGTGCATTGAGATAGTGACCCCAAAGCCGCGGTTTGACAACCCTGAGTTCCTGGTCAGATGCAAGCGGTGCCCGGGACTGGTCATCGACGTCTTGGCAAATTTCTACCGGGCCAGCGGCCAGGACGCCTTCATGCCACCTGCTCGCGCTCGGCGACGCTGGTGCCGATGAAGTCGGCGATGCGCGACAGGGTGGGGTAGTCGAAGATCATCGTCGGGTCGACCTCGATATCGAAATGCAGTTCGACGTCACCGACGAGGCTGATGGCGTGCACGGAGTCGACGCCCATTTCGGCCAGGGGAACCATGGGGTTGATGGCGGTCGCCGGTACCTCGAGGTATGAAGCGAGTTGCTTGGTGAGCCAGCCGAGGATCGGGCGGCGGTTTGCGTTCATTATGCGCTCCTTCGATGGTCTGTTTGTTCCGTAAGTCGACGAAAGCGCTGACTTCGATCAGGCTTCGCCGGTGCGTGCGGCTTGTGATCAATGGTCGTGGTCACGCGGCGATCCGGTAATCGCAGGGAAGCCAGATTCCACCTCGGAAAGGAGAGGGTTTGCTGTCCGCCAGGCAAGGTGTGAACTCCGCGCCCTTCGAGATGGCATGCTCGTTGTGAACGGCGTGTAGAAGGATCTGAGCCGGGAACACAAGTACCGCCCAGCCGACGCGAAAGACAACGATGTCCATCGATAACAGTGCCCGACCGGCCACGACAACCTCGACGGCCAAGAACCTCGCGACGATGTTTTACGACCGTGTCGAGGCATCCGCCGGCAAGGAAGCGTTCCGAAGACTCGTCGACGGGAAATGGACCTCGCTGACCTGGCGCGAAGCCGCCGAACAGGTGGAAGCACTGGCGGCCGGGCTGCTCGCACTGGGCCTCGAACCCGAGCAGCGGGTCGGCATCGCGTCGAGTACCCGCTATGAGTGGATACTGGCCGACCTGGCGATCATCTGTGCTGGCGGCGCAACCACCACCGTTTATCCGACGACGAACGCCGATGACACCGCCTACATCCTGCGCGACTCGGGATCTCGGTTCGTATTCGCCGAGGACGACGCACAGCTGAACAAGCTGCTGGAACGTCGCGACGACCTGCCTGACCTCGAGAAGGTGGTGCTGTTCGACGGTGCGGGTGACGGAGACTGGGTGCTGTCGCTCGACGACGTCGCGGCGTTGGGCACCCGACACTTGCAGGAGCATCCGAAATCGGTGCGCGAACGCGCCGATGGCATCCCCGCCGAGCAGTTGGCGACGCTGATTTACACATCGGGCACCACCGGCAAGCCGAAGGGCGTACGGCTGTCCCATCGAGCCTGGGTGTACGAAGGCGACGCCATCGCGGGCTTCGGGATCCTCGACGAGGACGACCTGCAACTGCTCTGGTTACCGCTCGCGCACGCGTTCGGCAAGGTGCTGATCTCGGCCCAGCTCGCGTGCGGCTTCGCCAGCGCCATCGACGGCCGGGTGGACAAGATCGTGGAGAACATGGGCACGGTCAAGCCGACGTTCATGGGCGCCGCCCCGCGCATCTTCGAGAAGGCCCACGCCAAGGTCGTCACCTCCCAGAAGGGTGCCAAGGAGAAGTTGTTCAACGCCGCGTTCGCGGTCGGGCGGCAAGTCGACCGCCGGCGGCTGGCGGGCAAGTCGGTGCCGCTGCCGTTGAAGGCCGCGCACGGGTTGTTCGACCGGCTGGTGTTCAGCAAGGTGCGAAACGTGTTCGGCGGCCGGATCAAGTTAATGATCTCCGGCTCGGCGCCGCTGAACCGCGAGATCGGCGAGTGGTTCCACGCCGCAGGGCTGCTGATCCTGGAGGGTTACGGGCTCACCGAGACGTCGGCCGGCGCATTCATCAACCGCTTGGAGAACTACAAGCTGGGCACCGTCGGGCAGGTGTTCGACGGTACCGACACACGTATCAGCGACGACGGCGAGGTGCTGGTCAAGGGCCCCTGTGTGATGGACGGCTATCACAACCTCCCCGACAAGACAGCGGAGACGCTGACCGAAGACGGCTGGCTGCGCACTGGCGACAAGGGTCAGCTCGACGAGGACGGCTTCCTCACGATCACGGGGCGGCTCAAGGAACTGTTCAAGACCTCCGGCGGCAAGTACGTCGCACCGCCGGCGATCGAGAGCAAGTTCATGGCGCTGTGCCCCTACGCGGGCCACATGCTGGTATTCGGCGAGTCACGCAACTTCTGCGTCGCGCTGATCACGCTGGACCCCGACGCGATCAGCGGCTGGGCCAAGGAAAACGGGCTTGGCGATCAGGACTACGCCGACTTGGCGAAGTCAGACCGGGTACGAGACATGATCGGCGAGCACGTGCAGCGACTCAACTCCGAGCTGAACCGGTGGGAGACCATCAAGAAGTGGGAGATCCTCGATCACGACCTGTCCATCGAACGCGGCGAGCTGACTCCTTCGTTGAAGGTGAAGCGGTCGGTGATCGCCGACGAGCAAAAGGATCTGCTCGACTCGTTCTACTCCTGACCCGATCGCGGTTCGACGGTCATGACCCGCCGAATGTCCGCCGGTCCCAGAACATTACGAGCTTGGTGTAGTAGCGGGGGGTGAGCCGAACCAAGGCGTCTACTCCCTTGGCATCCTTGCCGACCAGCACGCGGCTTCGGTTGGCCTGCACTCCGTCGAGGATGATGCGGGCCGCCTGTTGCGGCGACATCTTCAGCAGCTTCTTGTTGTAGGCCTCTGCGCGTTGCCGTTGTTGTTCGGTGATCTCCGCTCCGGTCTTTTCGGCCTCGGTGATCGCGGCTGTGGCGATGTTGGTCTTTATGCCGCCCGGGTGCACCAGCGTCACCTGCACGGGGTGGCCGGCCGCAAGCATCTCCGCACGAAGGGATTCGGTGAATCCCCTGACAGCGAACTTGGTTGTGCAGTACGCACTCATCGATGCCTGTGCCATGATCCCGTTCAGGCTGGAGATGTTGACGACATGCCCGTCGCCGGACTCGATGAGATGCGGCAAGAACTCTTTGGTGCCGTGAATCACGCCCCATAGATTAATGGCGATGATGCGCTCGTAAGTGTCGTAGTCGCAGTCGATGACGGGCGCCGCGCCACCGGCGACGCCGGCGTTGTTGTAGATCTGGTGCACAACGCCGTAATGCGCGACCACTGAAGATGCATAGGCCTGGACGGCGGTACGGTCGCTGACGTCAAGAAGCTCGACGTGCGGCTCGGCATTGAGGGCGGCAAGCCTTTCGGCAGTGCCGTCGAGGCCTTCGTCGTCGACGTCTGAGATCGCGACGCGGGAGCCGCGAAGGGCGAGGCCGATCGCCAGTTCTCGGCCGATGCCCGAACCGGCCCCCGTGACGACTGCGACCCTGCCGTCGAACGAACTCATCAGCCGTTGCCCTTGCGACTCACCGAATTTCGTACTGACGCGGTCTCGTACGCGTCGATGTCGAAGCGCTTGGTCTGCCGGCGGAAGCGGAATGTGAAGTCGGGCCACAGGGTGGTGTTGTTGCCGTGGGCATCCAGATACCAGCTGGCACAGCCCCCGGTCATCCACACGGATCCACTGAGTTTGCGTTGCAGTTGGTCGTTGTACGCGTCCTGCGCGTCTCGTCGCACGTCGACGCGTTGGAGGCCGTGACGTTTCATCGTGGTGAGGGCGTCGACGACGTAATTGATCTGGGATTCGATCATGTACACCATCGAGGTGTGACCAAGGCCGACATTCGGTCCGACGAGCACAAACATGTTCGGAAACCCCGCGATGGTCGTGCCTTTGAAAGCCTGCATGCCCTTGTCTGCGAACGTTTGGCTGAGGCTTCGTCCGTCCTTGCCGCATACGACATCGAACATCGGGGAGTCGGTGACGTGGAAACCCGTCGCGACGATGATGGCGTCCACCTCGCGTGCGGTGCCGTCTTCAGTGATGACTCGACGCCCATCGACCTCGCGAATGCCGTCAGTGACCAGTTCAACATGCTCGCGGTCCAGAGTGGGATACCAATCGTTGGCGATGAGCATCCGCTTGCACCCGATGCGGAAATTCGGTGTCACCTTGCGCCGTAACTCTGGGTCCTTGATCTCGGTGCGAATCTTGGCGCGCGAAATCAGCTCGAATGGCTTCATCATGCGTGGGTTCTTGGCCAGGCCGACGACCTGACTCTCACGCGCAGCGTAGATGCCTGCGCGGGCCAGCCGCAGCGTCGCAGGGATGTTGCGAAACGCCCACCGCTCGACGCGGCTGAATGCGCGATCGAAGCGCGGCAGCAGCCAGGGGGCGGTGCGCTGGTACACGTCGATGTGCGCCACGGTGTCCGCGATGGCTGGAACCAGCTGAATCGCAGACGCGCCCGTGCCGATGACGGCGACGCGCTTGCCGGCGAGGTCTGCGCCGTGGTTCCACTGGGCCGAGTGGAACAGTTCGCCATCGAAATCGTCGATGCCGGGGATGCCCGGAAGCGACGGCTCAGCCAAAGCCCCGAAAGCACCGATCAAGACGTCGGCGGTCATCGGCCCGTGCGAGGTCGAAAGCTCCCACCGGTTGTGCTGCTGTTGCCAGGCCGCTCTCGTCACTTCGCAACCGAACACGTGACGATCCAGGACGCCCGAGCGGCGCGCGACGCCGCGGATGTATGCCTCGATCTCGGGTTGGGTTGAAAACGATCGGGTCCAGTCGGGGTTGAGCGCGAAGGAGTACGAGTAGAGATGCGACGGCACATCGCAGGCCGCGCCAGGGTATGTGTTATCGCGCCACGTGCCGCCGACATCTTGACCGCGTTCCAATACGATGAAGTCGTGGTGGCCGGCCTCGTCGAGCTTGATGGCGGCACCCACACCGGAGAATCCACTCCCGACGATCGCGACTCGAACGTGGTCGGGTAATCGCTCCGCAGCTGCAGAATCGAGCTTCGAAGAGCGAGTCATCAATTCCCCCGTGGCCGTGTCCTCCCGCCGGGAGGGCGCTTCAGTCCAGTAGGTTACCGCTGTAGTCGGCGGAACCAGAACACGGTACGCCGGATGGGCGCCACTCAGCGAGTGGGAGTGAACTCGATGTGCAGCTCAGTGAGTCCGCGCAGCAGGAAGGTCGGCTCGTAGCGGTAACGGCGTTGACCGGATGGTCCGTGCTCGGCTTCGCTGATCTGAATATCTGCCATTCGGTCGAGCATGCGGTTGATCGTCACGCGGCCCTCGACCCGGGCCAGCGGGGCTCCCGCACAGGTGTGGATACCGCGCCCGAAGGCGATGTGCTCGCGGACGTTTTTGCGATCGAGTCGAAACTCGTTCGGGTCGTCGAACTTTCGCAGATCACGGTTCGCTGCGCCCAGGCACAGCATGATGACGGTTCCGGCCTTCAGCGGCACGCCACCGAGCGTGGTGGACTTGCGGACGAGTCGGAAGTCGACCTTGGTGGGGCTTTCCAGTCGCAGTGCCTCTTCGATGAATGGCCCGATCAGGGTGCGGTCCTCGCGCAGCTGGTCCTGCAGCTCGGGCCGGTCGCCGAGGACCTGAACCGCGGAGCTGAGCAATTTGGTGACGGTCTCCTGGCCCGCCCCGAAGAGGAACGTCGCCGGCCGGACGACCTCCAGTAGCGGTGGAACCGAGCCGTCGGGATAGGTCGCCGTGGCCAGACCGGTCAGTACGTCTTCGCGCGGTGTGATGCGGCGGTCGGCAATGTAGCCGCTGAACAGGTCGTCGAGATACTGCAGCGGGTTACTGCCGACAGGTTGGTGGTGAAGCGAGCCGGGGCGGCCACCCGGCGCACCGCCTGCCCCGAGGTTGCGACGGACCTTAGGGCGATCTTCATGCGGGACACCAAGCAGGTCCGCAATGGCCAGTGTCGCAAACGGTTTGGCGTACTCGCTGAGGAACTCGCATCGCCCGTTGGCAATGAACTCGTCGAACTGGCTGTCCGCAAGGCCCCATATGTAATCCTCGTTCTCCGACAAGCGGCGTGGTGTCAACAGGCGGCTCAGCAGCGATCGAGCCTTTTCGTGCTCCGGGGGATCCATGACGACCATGTGCTCGAAGATGGGGAACTCATGGCGGTGTCGGTCGATGAGTTCACTGATGTCGTCACCCTCGGGTGTGAAGGGCAGGGGTGGAAACGGTCCGCCGATGGCATTGACCGCGGAGAACACTTCGAAGTCTTTGAACGCCGCCTGGACCTCCTGGTAGCCGGTCACCGCGACGACTCCGTAGTGGGGTTCGGGCACTACCGGTCCCTCGCTGCGCAAGTACTCCCAGTAGGCGTAGGGATCCTGGGCGATATCGGAGTTGGTGAAGTAGTCCAGGTCCGCCAGGTCAGACATTCCTTGTGTGCCTTCCATTGGGCATCGAATCATTGCGAACTGGTGGGCCCGAAGGACTTGCGCCAACCTCTTCGGCTACGCGAACGAGCAGGTCGTCGAGGCGGCGCGCGAGGTTCCAACCCAGGTAGACGGCGAAGTGAACGACGAGTTCCTCGAGTTCTTGGCGAGTCATGTCCCCGAGCGCGAGGGCGGCCCGCAGGTGCTCTGTGACCTCTTCGTCGACCGTGGCCGACGCCGCGCTGCAGATGGTCACGATGCGCCGGTCGCGACGGGTGAGATGTGCTTGCCTGCTCCAGATCTCGCCGTACAGGTAGTCGAGTCGGGCGCAACCCTGATACGCGGTCGACGCTTCTGTCGCCGTGGCGCCGTGGATCTGCTCGTACGTCGCGGCGCCGCGTTGCCGGCGGGAAGTGGCCTCCGTCGGCTCCGCCCAGAGCTCGAAGTCGTGAGGTTCGAGTTCCTCGCCGCGCTCCTCGGCGATCTTGAACTTGGCCGCCATGCCGTACATCTGCATCACCGCCGCCTTGGGCCAGCCGGCCTGCGTGGCGAAGTGCAGGACGAATTCGTCGAAGTCGGAGTAGGCGATGTCCCCGCTATTGAGAGCGGCGTAGACGTGGGTTTCGATCGGGGTGACCGAGCCGGCGGCGCCGACACAAGTGAGAGTGATCAACCGCCGGTCTCTGGGCGTGAGAATGCCGCGGCGCCACATCTCACCGAAGACGTATCCGATCACCCCGGATTCGATGTACGCGCCGCTGGGATCTGGGCTGGCCGTTGTCATGATGTGCTCGTACTCGGCCCTTGCGGCCGCTTGCCGTTGTGCGCGAGTCATCCACTCGGTCATGCGGGTCCTTTCTTTCGGAGGCGGCGGGTAGCGCCGGTCAGAGCCGCATGATCCAGCCGCCGTCGACCGAGATGGTCTGGCCGTTGATCCACTCGCCCGCCGGTGAGCACAGCAGAAGCAACGTGCCGATCAAGTCCTGCGGGGGACCTGATGTCTTGCCGGGGATCTGCGCGCCGAGGATCTCGCGGAACGGTGAGTCCTTCGGCAGGCTCACATAGCCGCTTTCATTGTCGACAAGGCCCGGCGCGATCCCATTGACGTTGATGCCGCGAGAGCCGAGCTCAGCGGCAAGGTTGCACGTCAAGCCGTGCAGCGCGTACTTCGACACACCGTAGATGCCGCCGGGCATGAAACCACCGGCGGAAAGGCCGTTGACGATTCGTCCGCCGCCGCGGTCGGTCATCGACTCGACGACCGCCTGAGTGCACAGCAGCGGACCTCGCAGATTCACGTTGAGGACGCGATCCCAGTCCGGTACCGGCATGTTCGACAGCCCGTACGGCGGCAGGTCGGTCATGACGGCTGCGTTGTTGATCAGGATGTCGATCCCGCCGAACGCGTCTGTCGCCGCCGACGCCATCCGAGTGACCGACTCGGCGGAGGTGACGTCGAGCTCTACCGCGACGGCGGAAGACCCCTCGCCGGTCAGCTCATCTGCGAAGCGTTGCGCCGCTTCGAGATTGATGTCGGCGATCACGACCGAAGCGCCGGCTTCGCACAGCGCCTTCGCATACACCTCACCGATACCGCCCGCTCCGCCCGTCACCACGGCGACCTTGCCGGTCAGGTCGAAAAGTTCCTTCACATTCACTCCTGCATTACGCACATACTTGACCATTGAAGTCAAGTGCCTTAGGAATAAGTAATGTATCTTAAAAGCTGGGCACGATGAAGCCGGAGGACCATATGATGAGCGTTGACCTGAGCGTGCCCGTGGTGCACCTGCACATCGGAGGCGAGGCGCGAACGAGCGGTTCGGGCGGTGAGCACCAGCACGTCTACCCGGCAACCGGGGAGATCCATGGGCCGGTGCCGTTGGCCGGGACCGACGACGTAGAAGCGGCAGTGCGGGCTGCGCATGCCGCATATCCCGAATGGCGCGCCTGGCGGCCGGCCGAGCGCGCACGTGTCCTTCGCCGACTCGGTGAGTTGATGGAACGAGACACCGCCGAAATCGCCCGCTTGTCGGTCCTCGACAACGGGATGTCGGCGGGTATGAGCCAGCCACTCGTCAGCATCATGGCGAGTTGGACGTCCTATTACGCCGGCTGGGCCGACAAGGTCGAAGGGCGGGTGACGTCGTTCCCGGCGAACCAGCGTGAACTGGCCTACTCGATGCCCGAGCCGTACGGAGTCGTGGGAATAATCCTCACCTGGAACGGCCCTGTCGTCTCGGTCGGCATGAAACTGATCCCGGCCCTGGCGGCGGGAAATACGGTCGTCGTGAAGCCATCTGAGTTGACCCCGTATGCAACCGAGCACGTGATGCGTCTCGTCAAAGAGGCGGGATTGCCCGACGGAGTCGTCAACCTCGTGCTCGGAGGGCCGGAGACGGGTGACGCGCTGGTGCGCCACCCTCTCGTCGAAAAAGTCAGCTTCACCGGCGGACCGGCAACCGGGAGGAAAATCCTCACCGCGTGCGCCGAGTCCCTCAAGCCTGCAGTGCTCGAATTAGGGGGCAAGTCCGCGAACGTCCTTTTCCCCGATGCCGACTTGGACATGGCGGTCGCGATCAACGCCTTCAGCGTCCTCGGCACACTGGCGGGGCAAGGTTGCGCGATCCCGTCGCGCATGATCGTCCACAACGACATCTACGACGACGTTGTCGAACGTGTCCTCGCTGTCGTCGCCGGTATGCAATGCGGTGACCCGTTCGACCCCGCGACCGTCATCAGCCCGGTCGTCAGCCGCGAAGCCCAACAACGGATCCTTGCCATGATCGAGCGAGCCCAGGACGACGGGGCGAAGCTCCTGGCCGGCGGCCGCGTTCCCGGCCATCTGCCGAACGGGTTCTTCATCGAACCGACCGTGCTGGGCGACGTCGACCCCGGCTCCGAACTGGGTCAGACCGAGGTGTTCGGCCCGGTGCTCTCCTTGATGCGCTTCGAGACGGAAGAACAAGCGATCGAGATGGCGAACTCGACCCAATACGGGCTTGCCTCCTACCTGTTCACCAAGGACATCGACCGAGTGAACCGCATGGTGAGCGCCCTGCGAGCGGGCGGGGTCTATGTCAATGGGGCGAGCCCGGTCGTCGGCTGCGAGCTCGCGTTCGGCGGCGTCGGCATCTCGGGCTTTGGCCGTGAGGGCGGTCAGGAAGGTCTGTTCGAGTTCCTCCGTACCAAGGCGGTCGGCGTCGGATGAGCAAGGGGCTCAACCTCAAAGGCGCGGTTACCGTCCTGACGGGCGCAGGAAGCGGGATCGGTCGCGCCACCGCCGTTGCGTTCGCCGAGCGCGGAGCCAACGTCGTCGTGAGCGACGTGTCGGAAGCCAGGGTCGCCGAAGTCGTCGACCAGATCACCGGCCTCGGCCATCCGGCGATCGGGCTGACCGCCGACGTGACGGTCGAAGCCGATCTGTTGAAGCTCAGGGACGCTGCGCTCGAGCGGTTCGATCGAATCGACGTGGTGATGAACAACGTAGGGGTGATCGCGATGGGTGCGCCCGAGGCCCTCCCCGACGAGGCGTGGACCCGCACGCTCGACACCAATCTGCTCAGCATTGCCCGCAGCAACCGGGTGTTCCTCCCTCGCCTCATCGCGCAAGGCAGCGGACACGTGATCAACACGGCATCGGCGTCAGGTCTGCTCACGTACGGCTTCGACCGGCTTCCGTATGTCGCGTCCAAGCATGCAGTCGTCGGTCTGTCAGAGGCCTTGGCCACCTACCTGGGCTCGAATGGAATCGGGGTGACATGCCTGTGCCCGTCCGGAGTCATCACGAACATCCTGGAAGGGATCACCGTTTACGGCGAGGCGACCTCGACACCGCGCGCCCCGGCTCACCCACTGGTGAGCGCAGAAGAGGTCGGGCGGTTGACCGCCGACGCCGTCGAAGCGGGGCGATTTCTCGTGGTGACCGCATCCGAGGTGCACGATTCGTTGCTGGAACGCGCAAAGGACATCGAGTCGTACATCCAGGCGAGCATCGCGGCGCAATCATGACCGGATAAGCGATGATCCGATGGTGAACACGCAAATCGGACCTCCTCCGGCGACTGCGCTGCAGCTGCTACTGGCCGCTGAACGGCTATTCGCCGAGCACGGGCTCACCGGCGTATCGCTGCGCCAGATCTCACTCGAGGCGGGCTCGTCGAACAACTCGGCGATCCGATATCACTTCGGTTCGAAAGAAGATCTTCTGCGCGCGATCTTCGCCTACCGCCTCGGGGATCTGACACAGCGCCGCGCTCTCCTCAGTGCCCGCGCGAATCCCGATGATCTTCGCTCGCAGCTCGAAGCGCACATCCTCCCGCTGATCGAGTTGGCGGAATCTCCCGACAGCTCTTACGTTTCGTTCATCGAACAACTGCAGCGTGCTGGTGCGGTCGATGTCTTTGTGCATCAGCCGGATGCTCTGAAATCTCAAGAGAACTTCATCACCCAGATGCAGCGGCTCTTGCCGCACATCCCAGAACCCGGGCGGTCAATGCGAATTCAGCAGGCCCAAGACCTCGCGGTCCACCTTGCCGCGGAGCGGGAGCGTGCGATTCGCCGCAACGACGCAGCTGTCCCATTCGCGCTGTACGTCAGTGGCGTAGTCGACGGGCTGGCGGGCTTCCTCGAAGCTCCCGCTTCCGCAGAGACCGAACAGCTGATTGCACGCGGAATCTCGTCCTCTCGACGGTGACCCATGAAACCTTGAACGGCCACTGTCGAGTCACTTACCGGCCGGACTCTGGACTATTTCAGCGGAACGGAGTATCCAGCGGATATGGACGGCGTTGCAGGTGCCAGCGCGCACACGGTTCTCGCCGAGGCCGACGGCACTGCCTACCGGTCGTTGCGGCAGCGGCCGGTCACCCGAGCTGAGCGCTACGCCCTCGGCAAGGGCCTGCGTAAGCGGGTGCCGCGCAAGTCACTGGCCGAATGGGCGCCGCCGCCTGATCGCCCCGATCCAGTGGACCTCATCAATGTCAGCCACCAGGGGAGGGTCGACCGGCTGATTCCGATCCGGGTGGGTCGCATGGTCGCGTCGCCGTACGGCTTCCTGCGTGGAACCGCGGTGGTGATGGCCGAGGACGTCGCGCGTCTGCCTGCAACCGGAATCACGCCGGTGGTGTGCGGCGACTCGCACCTGGGCAACTTCGGGTTCTACGCGTCTCCCGAGCGGGATCTGGTCATCGATCTGAACGACTTCGACGAGGCCCACCCAGGCGGCTGGGAGTGGGACTTGAGACGGTTGGCCGCGAGCATCTGGGTGGCGGGGCGACACAACGGAACTTCGGAAGATCACTGCGGCGGTGCAGTACGGTCCTGTGTCGCCTCCTACCGCACCGAGTTGCGGCGGCTCGCCGACTTGCCCTTGTTCACAAGATCTTTCGTGCGGCTTGATGTAGACAGGCTGGCCGCCGAGACGGCGGGTCCGCTCAGCGAACAGGTGGAGCGGTCGGCGAAGCGGGCGCGTCACCGGACCGGCGACCGGGCGCTGCCGCGCTTCACCCATGAGGTGGATGGCGAGCGGAGGATCATCGAGGAACAGCCTTTGATCACGCGGCTGCCGCCGCGTGAAGCGGAGTCACTGGCGGAGGCACTGGACGAGTATCTCGACACTCTGCCCTCGTATTGGCGGCGCGTCCTCGGTGGCTACACGTTGATTGATGTCGCGCACAAGGTCGTCGGCGTGGGCAGTGTCGGCTTGCGCGCCTACGTGGCGCTGCTGGAGGGGTCATCGGAATCCGACGTCGTCTTCCTTCAGCTCAAACAGGCCCGCCGTTCGGTATTGGCGCGGTACGTGCACGGCGAATCGGCATGGCACGCGCACCAGGGGCAGCGCGTCGTCGAGTACCAGCAATCGCTGCAGACGGTCAGTGACCCGCTCTTGGGCTGGACCACCATGGACGGGCTCCAATACTACGTACGTCAGTTCCGAAACATGAAGGGGCGCATTCCCTTAGACGCGATGGATGCGGCGGCGCTGGCTGACTACGCCGGGGTGGTGGGTCAGCTTCTCGCCAAGGGGCACGCCAGGACCAGTGGCGCGTCGATGATCGCCGGGTACATGGGGAGATCCGACCGCGTCGACAAGGCGCTGTGCACGTTCGCGCAGCGCTACGCCGACCAAACCGAAGCCGACCACGCCGCCCTCGTTGCCGCCGTCGACCGCGGACTGCTTCCTGTCGAGCGCGGGGTGTAGGCCGCGTTCAACGGGCCAGCGCCGACGCGAACTCTCAGATGCGGGAAATCTGGCCGTTCGACTCCACGTGCACCGTCCCCGCCTCATGGGCTCCAGGCGAATCCGGCATCTCATGGCGACCACGGGCCTGCCTGCGCCGCACGAACCACACAACACCGCCGGCTGACAGCAACCCGGCGGCGACCACTGTCGGCCACGCCAGTATCTGAGCCAGCCAGACTCGTCGCTGAACTCTGACGATTCGCTCTTGCGCGTGCCGAAGCCGGGTGAGCTTGTCCATGCGCATCGGAATGCCCACGATCGGCCGGGCGAAAACGGTCAAACTGCGGTAACTCGCCGTAATGACAGCGGTGTCGATAACCTCATGAAGGTGTCTTGGCCACTGACGACGCCGAGCGAGTCGGGCGACAGCGCACGCCCGAACTGGCGGTCGGTTGGCGCGCTCTTCGGGGCGGTGGCGCTGGCCTACTCGGTGGGCGCGGCGTTGGCTTGGCAATCGTTCGGGGCCGAAGGGGGGACGCCGGCATTCTTCCCACCCGCAGGCGTGACGGTGGCCTTGATGCTGCTGACACCACGCTCCCGGTGGGCAGTCATCGTCGCCGCGATCGTTGCTTGCGAGCTCGCCGTCGATCTCTACTACGGCGTCGGCGCCCGGGGTGCGCTGGGCTATGCCGTGGCCAACTCGGTGGAGCCTGTCGTCGGTGCGTCGGTGGTGCTGGCGTTGTGCAACGGGACACCCGATCTTCGAAAACGCCGTGATCTGGCGAAATTCTTGGCTGGGGCCTGTCTGGTGGGCCCGCTCGTGGGCGGCTTGATCGGCGGCACCCTCAGCGCCGTCTCTTACGACCTCGGCTGGACCACTGCAGTAGTGCACTGGTGGGCAGGCGATGGGATCGGTGCTTTGGTGGTGGGCGCACCGATTCTCCTGTGGTCCACGCAGCACCACATATTGCGGGCTCGATCGGTCGAGACTGCCCTCGTACTCGTCGTCACCGTGCTGCTGTCGTTGGCGGCGCTCTGGTTGCAGGCGCCACCGTCACTGCTCCTGCTGCCGGTGATGGCATGGGCGGCTTTCCGGCTGGACGTGCTCGGGGCTGCACTGGCAGGCGCGGTGCTGGCCACCACCGTCAACTACATGACCCATTCAGGACACGGCCCGTTCACGGAACTGACTGTTGCCGCGCCGGCGCGGCTCGCGTTGACGCAGGTGTTCATCGCGGTGATCGTGTTGATGGCCATGCTGATCGCGCAGGAAGCCGCCGGACGCGTCGCGGCGGTCAGAGCACAGGAAGCCGAACGGCGAGAACGCGACCGGCTACAGGTCCTGGCACATCTGGCACAGCTCCTCTCGGCTGCACTGACACCCAGCCAGATCGGGGACGCTGTCGTCAACCAGTTGTACAAGGGGGCGGGCGCACAGGCGGTGGCGCTCGGCCTGGTGACACCTGACGGGCAGCGGCTGGAGTGGGTGAAGGCAGCCGGCTACCCGCAGCTTGTGCGCGACAAGTTCGCAACCGGAATCCCGCTCGATGACCCCACCGCTGCGACCGAAGCGGTGCATACCGGCCGGCCGGTGATGATCGGCAGTGCGGCGGAATACCACCGGAGGTACTTCAAGAACGCAGATCTGATGAAGCTGACCGGGGCGGAGGCCTTGGTCAACTGGCCGCTGACCTCCGGCGCCGCGCCGATTGGTGTGCTCGGCCTGATGTGGACGACGCCGCAACCGTTGGATGCCGCCCAAATGGCATACATCTCCGCGGTCGCCACCATGGTCGGACAAGGATTGGTGCGCGCTCAGGTGTATGCCGACGAGCACGCGAGGGCCGCGGTGCTGCAAGCCGCGGTGCTGCCCGCCGAGCCGGCCGACGTCGCCGACCTCGATGTGGCGGTCACGTATGAACCGGCCGACGGCGAGCACGGGCTCGGCGGTGACTGGTATGACGTGATGGCCCTGCCGAAGCAGCGGACCTACCTGGCGGTGGGCGACGTGGTGGGGCACGGACTGCCCGCCGTCGAGGACATGGCGCAGTTGCGCAGCGCCGGACGCGCCATGGCGTTGCAGGGTCTCCCACCCGCCCAACTGCTGGCCGAGTTGAACACCTTCACCGCCCACGCCAGTCATGGAAGGTTCGCAACCATGTACGTGGCCGTGTTCGATCCGGGAACCGGCACCTTGTCGTACGGTTCGGCCGGTCACCCGCCGGCATTGTTGCGTCGCTCGCGCGACGGAAACGTCGTGCGACTTGTCGACGGTCACGGCCCGGTGCTCGGACCCATTCGCGACGCCACCTACAGCGAGGGCCACGTGCGGCTCGAGCCGGGCGACATCCTGGTCATGTACACCGACGGCCTGATCGAGGGAACCGGCCGGGACATCGAGACGGGAATCTCCAAAGCGCAGCGGCTGATAGCAGGCTGGGAGTCGGACACCGCGTTGGCAAAGGGGTGTCGGCAACTCACAGAAACGCTTGCCATGCGACCTCGCCGAGATGACGTCTGCGTTGTCGTCGTGCAATTACGCCGCGATTGAGGCCGACCGTCGCACGCCGCCGAAGCGCCGCAGATTCAGTCGAGATCCGCGAGAACCTTGCGGGCGGCTTCGAGTTCGGCTTCGAGGGCGGCGACTCTGGCGGCCTGCTGGGAGCGCGCCTCCTCGATCAGCCCGTCGATCGGGGTGCAGAGGTCCTCGTGGAGCTCCTTGGCGGCGCGGGAGACCGCGGCGGCCGCGACCGCGAGGTTGCGTGCCAGATAGGTGGATCCTTGCTTGAGCTCGGCGCGCCACTCGCCGTCGGCGTTGCCGGTGACGGTGAGAGTCAGCTCGAGAGTCTTGGTCTTCTTGGCGGTCACCCTCTTGGCCTGAGTTTTCTTCGGCTTCTGCCCGGTGGAAGCGACGGAGGCCGGTGCGTCGGGCGCCGGTGAAGTCCCCGTAGGGGCGTCTTCGACGACGGCTCGCGAAATGGTGGGTGTGTCGGAGTCGGCCTCCAGCGCGTTGGCTGGCAGAGTGTCCACGGTCATCGTCACGGTGAGCTCCTTCTGATCATCGCCGGCATCGAGCGAGCTTCGGCAGTCATCCCCATTAGAACATAGGTTCGATTCGAACGCGAGCCCGGGGCTCGCCTCCACGAGCGCGACATGACGAAATAGCCTCGCCGCAAACGACTTTCGATTACGAAGTGCTCGGCCATCTCGCGCGTACGGGCCGCGGACGCACGAGTTGCGGCCACCAGAACCATCGGCCAAGCAGTGCCGCGATCGACGGCGTCATGAACGCACGGATCACCATGGTGTCGAACAGCAGACCCATCCCTATGGTCGTGCCCATCTGGGCGACCACGACCATGGCGCTCACCGACATCGACATCATGGTGAACGCGAACACCAAGCCCGCCGCGGTCACGACGGATCCACTGCCACCCATGGCGCGGATGATTCCGGTATTGATTCCCGCCGGAATCTCCTCTTTGATCCGGGCGACCAACAGCAGGTTGTAGTCCGCGCCGACCGCCAACAGGATGATCACCGCCATCGCCATCACCATGAACTCCAGGTCCAATCCAATGAGGTGCTGCCAGAACAGAACTGACAACCCGAAGGATGCACCGAGCGACAGCACAACGGTGCCTACGATGACGCCCGCCGCGACCACACTGCGCGTGATGATCAGCATGACGATGAAGATCAGCGTCAGCGCGGCGACGCCGGCGATCAGCAGGTCATATGCGTTTCCGTCGCGCATATCCTTGAAGGTGGACGCGGTGCCGCCGAGGTAGACCCGCGATCCCTCCAACGGCGTGCCCTTGATGGCTTCGAAGGCAGCGTTCTTGATGGCGTCGATCCGCTGGATGCCGTCGGCGCCGAGCGGATCGTTCTCGTGGGAGATGATGAAACGGACAGCGTGGCCGTCGGGGGAGATGAAGTTCTTCATACCGCGCTTGAAGTCTTTGTTGTCGAAGATCTCCGGTGGCAGGTAAAACGTGTCGTCGTTGTGGGATTCGTTGAACGCATCGCCCATCGCGGATTGGTTCTCGCTCGCCGCATATTGCTGTTCCTGCTGGCTCGACTGAGTCGAGTGCATCGTCAGCATCATGTCCCGCATCGTCTTCATCGTCTCGATCTGCTGCGGCATCATCGCCTGCAACTGCGGCATCAGGGAGTCGAGTCGCTCCAGATCCGGAATCAGGGCTTGGATGTCGTCGGTCAACATGTCGACGCCGTCGAGGGTGTCGAAGATCGCGCGCAACGCATGGCAGACCGGAATGTCGTAACAGTGCGGCTCCCAGTACAGGTAATTGCGCACCGGACGGAAGAAATCGTCGAAATCGGCGATGTAGTCTCGCAATTCGGCGGTATCGACCGTCGTTTCCCGCACCTTGGCCACCATGGTATGTGTGACGGCGGTCATCTCTCCCATCAGCGAGTTCATCGTCGTCATCGCGTCGATGGTGGTCTGCATCTCGTTGGCCTGAACCAACATGTCGTCCATGGTTCTTTCGCTGTACGAGCGATTGAGTTGCTGAAGTGTGCCGCTCATGCTCATCTGGGCCGGAATCGTGCTGAACTTCAGGGGCTTACCCTCTGGCCGCGTGATCGACTGCACCCGTCCGATGCCCGGCACCTTCGTCACGGCCTTTGTGATCCGCTCGATCACGAGGAAGTCGGCCGAGTTGCGCAGGTCCTTGTCAGATTCGACGAGCAGCATTTCGGGGTTCATGCGGGACACCGGGAAATGGCGCTCGGCGGCTGCGAATCCCTGTTGCGAGGGCAGATCGGCGGGTAGGTACTCCCGGTCGTTGTAGCTGGGCCGGTACCCCGGCAGGGTCAGCAGACCGATCAGGGCCAGGAGGATGGTCGCCGTCAGGATCCAACCCGGCCACCGCACGATCGCGGCGCCGATGCGTCGCCAGAATCGAATCCGCATCGCGCGCTTGGGTTCCAGCAGTCCGAAGCGGCTGGCGACGGTGATGATCGCGGGCCCGAGAGTCAGCGCCACGACCACGGCGACGACCATCCCGATGAAGAGCGGGATCCCCAGCGTCTGGAAGTAGGGCAGCCGGGTGAAGGAAAGGCAGAAGGTAGCGCCTGCGATCGTCATTCCCGAGCCGAGCACGACGTGGGCTGTGCCGTGAAACATGACGTAGTACGCGGACTCCCCATCCTCCCCGATCGATCTGGCTTCCTGGTACCGCCCGATCAGGAAGATCGCGTAGTCGGTCGTCGCCGCGATCGCGAGAGTCACCAGGAGCTGAGTCGCGAACGTCGACAGTCCGATGAGGTCGTTGTAGCCGAGGAACGCCACCACCCCGCGCGTCACCGACAGGCTCAGCACCATGATCGTCAACACGAGCAGGACGGTGACGATCGAGCGGTAGAAGAACAACAGCATGAAGACGATGACGCCGACCGTCACGATCTCGATGGTTCTGATGCTCGCGTTGCCTGCGTTTTCCTGGTCGGCCTGAAGTGCGGGGCCGCCGGTGACGTAGACCTTGACTCCGGGCGGCGGTGTCAATCCGTTGACCAGTTTTTGGGCTGCAATGACCGACTCGTTGCCGAGCGCTTCACCCATGTTGCCCGCGAGATACACCTGCACGTACGCGGCTTTGCCGTCCTCGCTCTGCGCCCCGACTCTCGTCAGCGGATCGCCCCAGAAGTCCTGGATGTGCTGGACGTGCTTGGTGTCGGCGCGAAGCTTGGCGATCATGTCGTCGTAGAACCGGTGGGAGTCCTCGCCAAGCGGCTTGTCGCCCTCGAGCACGATCATGGCCGAGCTGTCGGAGTCGAACTCCTCGAAGACCTTGCCGATGCGCATCATCGCGGCGACCGCAGGCGCGTCTTTGGGCGACATCGAGACGGCCTGCATCTTGCCGACCTCTTCGAGCTGCGGCACGGAGACGTTCAGCACCGCGATGAGAGCGATCCAGCCGATGATGATGGGGACCGCCAGCCGCCGGATCCAGCGGGCCAGACCCGATCTCCGCTGCTCTTCGGCGCGGGCGACGTCGATCGCCGGAGCGCTCACCAGGGCGTCATTCCCTCAACGCAGCAGTCGGACACCACAAACGGGGACGTGTCCCGTGGCGTTGCATTCGGCACAGCCATATCAAAACTCATCGATATTGCGGAGACTGGCTAAACGCTGACATCCGCACTGACCATGACTGACCCCGCAGCACTTCGACCCTAAGTGTGAATTCGTTCTCGGCAGGGTAAGCGAGTCGCATGATGGTGTGTGCACTGGCGGTTTACTGATGGTCCCGACACTGCGCAGCGTCGCGCGATGGAGTGTCAAACCTGCTAAGAACGTCGAGACGGCGATAAGCCCCAAGGTGAATGTCTTGCGCGGTTTGGCTGCTCGCGCGACGACTCCGCTGCTTCCTGACGACTACCTGAAGATGCTCAACCCGCTGTGGACCGCACGCGAGCTCCGCGGGGAGGTCATCGGTGTGCAGAAGGAAACCGAGGACTCGGCAACGGTGACGATCAAGCCGGGCTGGGGCTTCTCGGCCGATTACCGGCCCGGGCAGTACGTCGGCATCGGGCTGCGAGTCAACGGCCGCTGGCACTGGCGCTCGTACTCGCTCACCTCGGTTCCACAGCGGGACGAGAAGCACATCACGATCACCGTGAAGGCGACTCCAGAAGGCTTTCTGTCCTCACATTTGGTGAACGGTGTAGAAGCAGGGACGATCGTGCGCCTCGCCACCCCGAAAGGGGACTTCGCACTGCCTGATCCGCCGCCCCCGAAGATTCTCTTCATCAGCGCAGGCAGTGGCATCACGCCGCTCATGGCGATGCTGCGGTCACTCACCGCCCGCGAGCAGAACCCCGACATCGTGCATCTGCACTCCGCGCCGTCGAAAGATGGTGTGATCTTCCACGACGAACTGCGTGCGCTGGAGAACAGCGACCACAGCTACCGGCTGCACCTTCAGCTGACCGAGACGGACGGCCACCTCGACTTCCAGCAGCTCGACGACCTGATACCGGATTGGCGGGACAGACCGACGTGGGCGTGCGGGCCAACGCCGATGCTGGATGACATCGAGGGCGTCTTCGACGAGGCCGATCTCAGCGACCGTCTGCACATCGAACGGTTCACGATCGATCGAACCGACAAGGGCGGTGAGGGCGGCACCGTGACATTCGCCATCTCCGACAAGACGATCGAGATCGACGGGGCCACATCACTTCTGGAAGCCGGCGAGCAGGTCGGCATCCAGATGCCTTTCGGCTGCCGGATGGGCATCTGCCAAACCTGCGTGCTGCCCTTGGAGGACGGGCATATCCGTGATTTCCGCTCCGGCAATGAGCACGGTCCAGGTGATCGCATCAACACCTGCATATCCACCGCTTCTGGCGACTGCACTCTGAAGATTTAGGAACACGCACTCATGGCCATCACTGACATCAAGGCGTATGCCCATCTCACCCCGGAGGATGTCGAGAGCCTCGCCCACGAGCTGGATTCCATTCGCACCGACATCGAGGAATCGCGAGGCGAACGCGACGCCCGCTACATTCGCAGGACGATCCAGCTGCAGCGCGGCCTGGCCGTCGGTGGACGCGCCGCCCTGTTCTTCAGTCACAACCGGATCGCACGGCTAGCCGGAATTGCGATGCTGGGAACGGCCAAGATCATCGAGAACATGGAACTCGGGCACAACATAACCCACGGCCAGTGGGACTGGATGAACGACCCGGAGATTCACTCGACCGAATGGGAGTGGGACACCACCTCACCGAGCGTGCACTGGAAAAAGTCCCACAACTTCATTCACCACAAGTACACGAACGTTGTCGGTCTGGACGATGACATCGGGTACGGCATTTTGCGCCTCACTCGGGACCAGCGCTGGGAACGGTGGATGATCTTCAACCCCGTCATAAACCTCACGTTGGGAACACTCTTCGAATGGGGCGTCGCCGCGCACGGTCTGGAGACGACCAAGTTCCGCAAGGGCGAGAAGTCGAAGGACGAGGTGCTCAAGGATCTGCGCATCATCGGTAAGAAGGTCGGTAAGCAGGTCGGCAAGGACTACGTCGTGTTTCCCGCACTGGCCGGGAAGAACTGGAAGTCCACCATGAAGGCCAACGCGATCGCGAACCTGATCCGCAACTACTGGTCCTACATGGTGATTTTCTGCGGGCATTTCCCCGACGGCGCGGAGAAGTTCACCAAGCAAGAGTTCGAGAACGAGACCCAGGGTGAGTGGTATCTCCGGCAGATGCTGGGGTCTGCGAATTTTGATGCCGGGCCGGTGATGGCCTTCATGAGCGGCAACCTGTGCCATCAGATCGAGCATCACCTGTTCCCTGATCTGCCGAGCAACCGGTACGCCGAGATCGGTGAGCGTGTGCGCGCGTTGTGCGAAAAGTACGACCTACCATATACAACAGGTTCGCTTCCACGGCAGTACATGCAGTCGTTCTGGACGATCCTGAAATTGGCTTTGCCTGACAAGCTTCTCAAGGCCACGTCGGACGACGCGCCCGAGACCAACTCGGAATTGAAGTTCCGCATCCGGGGCGGCATGCGGGAAAGCTTCGGTGTCGACCCGGCCACTGGTAAGCGTCGCGGCCTCAGGACGGCGCTGCGCGAACTAGAGACCGGGGCGATGGCGACGGCCTGACACGCAGGACCGGATGTCTGGAAAAGGGAGGAATCACAAATGGCGGAAAAAGAGGGTGGCCAGTGGGACGTCGGCGTCAAGGACAACGTCATCTTCGTCGCGCGCCTCAACGATGACGGCGAGCGGTTGTTCGAAGATCAGTTGGCGCCAGAGGAAGCGCGTCACCTCGCGGAATTGTTGAGGAAGTACGCAGGCAAGGTCGACGAGTCGAAGCCGGACGATCGGTCTACCGGTAAGGACGAGGACGACGATAAGGACGACGACAAGGACGACAAGGACGATCGCGACAAGAAGCAGCGCGACAAGAAGGAGCGCGACGGCAAAGACGACGACAAGGACGATAAGGACGATCGCGACAAGAAGGAGCGCGACGACAGGAACGACGATGACGACGACGATGAGGACGACAAGAAGTAGTGGCTGACATCATCGATCTCGTCTACGCCGACCACGATTGGCTGCGACGTCAGTTCTTCCGACTCGACGACGCCAAATCTCCGGACGAACTCGCGGCGATATGGGATGTTCTGCGCATGCGTCTCGACGCGCATGCCGACGCCGAGGAGAGGGTCTTCTATCCGGCGCTGCTCAAGCACGGTGGTCGCGATGACCCCGGCAATCCCGCAGGCGACCCGGAGGATGAAACCGAGGACGCGATCACCGACCACAACGCGATACGGGAGGCGGTGCGCGCGGCGCGCCGGCACGAGCCAGGCACCGACAAGTGGTTCGAGGCCGTGATTGAAGCCCGCAAGCAAAACGGTGAGCATCTCGAGGAGGAAGAGCGCGAAGCCATGCCGGACTTCATCAAGAGCGCGTCTCTCGAGCTGCGTCACGACTTGGGCATGCGATGGCTGAAGTTCTATGCCGAACACGAGTCAAGCCAGGGCATCGACAACCGCGACAAGGACGCCGACGTCTACATCGAACAGAACTCCTGACCACCCACTGCCGTAGATTGCCAGCGTGAGCCAAGAGAGAGTTCGGGTGCAGACGGGGTCCGGCGGTGTTGCGACGGTGACGATGATCCGAGCCGACAAGCACAACGCGCTTGACCAGGCCATGTTCGAGGCTTTGCAGGAAGCCGCCGGGCGGCTGACCGCTGACACGTCGGTCCGCGCGGTCGTGCTGCACGGCGAGGGCAAGAGCTTCTGCTCGGGTCTTGACGTCGCCAGCTTCATGGACGCCCGCGGCGGCACGAACGTGCTACTGGCCCGAGAGCACGGTCACCTGGCCAACTTCGCGCAGCGGGTGACCTACGACTGGTCGATGGTGCCTGCGCCGGTCATCGCCGCGATCCACGGCAATTGCTTCGGCGGTGGCCTTCAGATCGCGCTGGGCGCCGACATCCGGATCGCCGCGCCGGATGCGAAGCTGTCGATCATGGAGATCAAGTGGGGTCTCGTGCCCGACATGGGTATCACGCAGACCCTGCCGCGATTGCTGCCTATCGATGTCGCGAAAGAGCTGACGTTCAGCGGGCGCATCGTGTCCGGGACCGATGCCGTGACGCTCGGCTTGTGCACTCGCAGCGCCGACGATCCGCTCGCCTCGGCGCTCGCGCTGGCGGATGAGATCGCGAACAAATCTCCGGATGCCATCCGCGCCGCCAAGCGCCTCTACAACGAAACCTGGATGAGCAGCGACCCGGCGACGGCTCTCGCTCGCGAGTCCGAGCTGCAAGCCGGCCTGATCGGCAAGCCCAACCAGGTTGCGGCAGTCGTGGCGGGGATGTCGGGCGAGCAGCCGACCTTCGTCGACTGAGTTCGCGTCAGTCAAGCCCGAACAGCCTCGGCGTTTCGCTGCCGGTCGACGTTGCCGGTTGCCTCAGATGATGTTGAGTTCAGTGCGTTTGTACTCACCCGCGAACCGTCTGACGTCGAAGGCGGCGACATCGACGGCGGGCTTGGCATGCAGATAAAGGTCGCGGACCGCCTCTCCCACCGCGGGCCCCTGCAGGAAGCCGTGCCCCGAGAATCCGGCCGCGTACAGGAATCGAAACCCGGCCGTGTCCGCTTCGCCGATGAGGGCGTTGCAGTCCGGCGTCATCTCATACAGCCCGGCCCAGCCGGAGGTGAACTGCACGTCGGTCAACGTCGGGGCGAACTGCGCGAGCGCAGCGCGAAGCAGGCCATGCCAGTCGGTGGTCGCTGACGTGTCGAATCCCACCGCTTGTTGTTTGTCGGCGATACCGACCAGAAGCCCCGATCCGTCGTCGTCGCAGTGGAAGTAGGCGGTCGTGCTGTAGTCGATGGTGAACGGCATACGCGGTGGCCGTGGGGAAAGCGGTGCGGTGAAGGCGATTTGGCGACGAAGCGGCTCGATCGGGAGATCCACGTCGACCATCGCGCCGATCTGCCTCGACCAGGCACCACACGTGCAGATCACGGTCGGAGTCGAATACCTGCGCCCATCGCGGGTGAGCACGGCCACCCTGCCGTCCTGCGCTTCCTCGATCCCGACGACAGGGGAGGCGGTGCAGATCTCGGCGCCGAGCCGGGCGGCAGCAGCAGCGTAGGCGTTTACCACGACGCCCGGGCGCGCGAAGCCGTCGGTGGGGGACCACGCCGCGGCGACAACGGTGCCTGCGTCGACGTACGGCGAGAGTTCGGCGGCCGCGGATGCGGAGATCATTGCGCTGTCCACGCCGAGAGAGTTCTGCAGCTCGATGCTCACCTGATAGCGGGCGACGTCGGCAGCGTCGCGGAACAGGAACAGGTAGCCGACCCGCTGGTAGCCGATATCCACGCCGAATTCCTCGGTGAAGCGTTCGAACGCCATTAAGCTGCGTGCACCGAGCTCGATGTTGGCTGCATCCGAGAATTGCGCCCGGACGCCGCCGAGAGGCTTGCCCGATGATCCTGAGGCCAGCTCGTTGGCCTCCAACAGCACGATGCCGGAGACACCGGCGCGAGCGAGGTGGTACGCGGTGCTGGTGCCCATGACCCCGCCGCCGATGATCACAACCGTCGCATCCCGCATATGACCCCTTCTACTCCTGCTGCTTGAGAGTGGCGAGGAGAGTTAGGGCCGCTACTGACCCGCGTTGCGTGCCAACTCGATGGCGTAAGAATTCACGAACCGCCCCGCGCCGGGCCCGCCATTGCACGACCCGTCGGACTCGCCGGGACGCTTTACCCACAGGAAGGCGTCGACGTTCCCGTTCCCGGTATCCGTCGTCGGTGCGGCCCCGAGCGCGCGGCCGCTCGGATTGCACCAGTACATGTCGCCGTCCGCCGGGCCTGCGCCGTTGCGCGACGTGTCGATGACATAGGGCTTCCCGCCGGTCATCTGAGAAATCGCGTCGCCGTAACCCATCGACTCTTCGGTGGTGAAGAAGTTCGCGGTGTTGAGGCTGAAACCCCGCGCCTTGGCGACGCCGACCTGGTTGAGCCGGTTGGCCATGTCGTCGGCGGCGACCCACCGAGAATGGCCGGCGTCGACGTACACAGCCGTCGCCGGATTGCCTGTGAGTCTGTCGACGGCATAGCTCATCAAGTCGAAGCGCTCCTGGCGCTGGTCACCCGACAGGCAGTCGGCCATGGCGAGCGCATCGGGTTCGAGGATTACCGCCGCCGGTCCTGAACCGATGGCGCCGGCCACGCCGTCGATCCAGCCCCGGTAGGCGTCGCCCGAACCGAAGCCGCCTGCGGCGAAGCTCCCGCAGTCGCGATGCGGAATCCCGTATAGCGCGAGCACGGGAATGGTGCCCGCAGCCTGCGCGTCGGCGATGTACTTCGCGTCCACTGATGGGGTGGACAAGTTGTCCATCCAGTACGCCGTCGGAGTGTTGGCGACGGAATCCAGTTCGGGACTACGCGGGTCGACTCCGTCGGCAGCGGTCCTGGCCTTGGACTTGGGATTGACGTAGAACGGCGATCCGGCCAACGGGTTCGCGTCGGCGGCCAGGCGGACCGCCGGAGCAGGGCCGACCTGCGCCGGCTCGACGAAAACACCGATGCCGAAAACGGCGGCAACTATAAGGAAGAAGGCGATGCACCGCGCGATGCGCCTGTCGCTGAGGCCATAATCGGAAAAGATAGTGGCAGGCCGCGACGAAGCGCCAATCGTCCCCGACGGCGACGCGGTCAGTCGATCGACACGACGTCGCCGTCGTCGACGAACACCAGGCTGCCGTCAGAGAGCCTGACAGCCCACCGACGAGCCGCATCCACAATGTGGTGCTCGCCGATGTCGACCGCCTCACCCGACATATCGCCGAAATCCTCGACGACGAACCCGTAAACCTCCTGCGGAGTGCCCGGATAGACGCGAACCGCGGCGTCGACCTTGACCTGTCCTGATCCGCCGCCGCCTGAATCGTCACGCGATTGCGTCATCGGTGCCCACTTCCTCCCAGAGCGTTTACCTGCGCGTCAACTATTGCATCTTTGTCGAGGTCAGGTTGCTGTCTGTTACCCATTCCGTCGGTCTGCCACACCTCTGCGCAATGCGCAGAACATCAGAAATCGCAGATTGCGCCGCTTGTGCGCACAAGCGAGCCGCCGGGCCCAGCGGTCCGTAACTTTCAAGCTCGACGAGATGACGGAAACCTCCCGACCTCGACACCGAGCAAGGAGCCCGCCAGGAGAGCTGGAATCTGCGGGTGAGCCGCCTGCGGCGTCGGTACGGCACCAGGATCCGCATCGTCACGTACGACCACCGCGGTCACGGCGGTTCGAGCGCCGCGCCCATGCCGACCTATCTCATCGAGCAACTCGCCGCAGACCTCGCGACGGTTCTCACCGGCTACTCATCACGGGACCGTTGACACTGGCGGGCCATTCCATGGGAGGCATGGCGGCGCTCGCCTATCTCGGTCGTCCAGCCGCGACGCGTCCGGGGCACCCCCGTGGCCTTGTCCCGGTCGGAACCGCGGCGAGTGGAGTCGCTGAGCGGGGCATCGGCCGGCTGCTGGCGTCGCCCGCGACAGGGACGCTGTTCGGACTCGTTCACCGGATGCCGCGCAAGGTGACGGACAAGGCTGTCGAAAAGTTCTCGCAGGCGTCACCGAAAGGCCGTCACCGCTGAGGCCTTGGTGGCGGTTTGTCGACAGCCAAGAACTCCTGCTCGGGCCGCCCTGTCGTGCCGTATCTGAGCTGGATCTTGATCTCACCCGAGTTGGCAAGCGTCGACAGATATCGCTGCGCGGTCGCCCGTGAGACACCGATCTCAGCCGACACCTCTGCTGACGACATCGGCTGCCCCGATGCGCGAAGCGCCTGCAGCACAAGGTCCTTCGTCGGCGACGCCACGGCGGTGGGGGACTGGGCCTGCGCGATCTTCGGGCGCAGAGCGTCCAGCGCCGTGTCCACCTCCTTGCCGCCAAGGTTGGTGCCGGACAGGATCTTGCGGTAGCGCGCGTATCCGCCCAGTCGGGCGGCGAGATCTGCAGGCGCGAACGGTTTGACGACGTAGCTCAAAGCCCCCGCCGCCATCGCCGCCCGAATGGTGGGTGCGTCGGTTGCGGCGCTCAAAACCATGCTGTCGCAGCGCAACTCGCGGACGAAATCGATACCCGAGCCGTCGGGCAGATAGACGTCCACGAGCGCCAGGTCGACAGGGTCCGCCTTCCGTGCGGCGGCGATTGTCGTCGCGGTCGTCGTCACCGTGAAGCCCGGCAGCGCGTTGACGATGCCCGCGTGCATGTTGGCGACGCGGAAGTCGTCGTCGACCACGAGCACCTTCAGTTCTGAGCCGCCCATTGGGCCTCCTCCTCTACCATCACGCCCGGCAGGCGGGCGATGAACTCTGCGCCACACAATTCGGCGTCGGGGTTGCCGCGGCTCGACAATCGGATGTCGCCATCGAGCGCTCGGGTGATCTGGCGGGACAGCGCCATGCCGATACCGCGTCCCCCGGGTATGCCGGAGTCCGGCTTCGTCGACCTACCTTCGGTGAACACGTGCTCGACGAAATCGGGCGGCACACCGTCGCCGGAGTCGGCGACGGTGATGTGCAGCGTCGAATCATCCTGTAACAATTCGACTTCAACGATCTTGCTCTCGCCGGCACCGGTGCGCGCCGCATAGATCGCGTTGTCGAGCAGATTGCCGAGCACGGTCGTCACATCAACCGGCAGCCCGAGTCGGCCAGGCACCCAGGTGTTCTCGCCGATCGTCAGCGTCACGCCCGCTTCGCGAGCGGCGGCCGCCTTGGCCGCAAGGAACGCCTGCAGAAACGCATCGCGGATGGCGTCGATACCCGGAATCGCCGACCCCAGCGGGCCCGAGCCCAACAGCTCCTCCACGTATTGACTCGCCTCGTCGACGTGGCCGCTCTGCAGAAGGCCGTTGAGCAGGTGCAGGCGATTGGCGAACTCGTGGCGCTGTGCTCGAAGGACGGTGCTCATCAACTGCACGGCGTCGAGCTGTCGGGTCAGGGATTCGAGGTCGGTGCGATCACGCACCACAAGAACGGTTCCAAGGGCTCGTCCCTCCCGCTCCACGTGTCGCGCCGACACCACGACGATCCGCTCGCCGACGGTGGCAATCGCGGGGGTCGGCTCGGCAGCGCGGAAGACGTCGAGCACACGCGGCGTGAGACCGATGTCGTCGACGAGCCTGCCCGTCTCGCCGTCGATCTCGAGCATCCGGCATGCGAGGTCGTTGACGAAAGTGACCTTCCACTGGGTGTCGACGGCAACCACGCCCTCGTCGATGCCGTGCAACACCGCCGCCTGGCCGCGGATCAATTCGGCCATCTCCGACGGCTGCAGGCCCAGCGTCAGGCCACGCCACCGTCGCGCCAGAAGCACAGAGCCCACGATGCCGATGATCAACGCCAGACCCACCAGGATCGCTGCCCTGCGCACATCCGACCACAGCTGATGGTGCACCGTCTCAGTGGAGATGCCGACGCTGACCTCGCCGACCACCCGGCCCGAGTTCGGCGCGTACACAGGAACTTTCGCCCGAACGGATCGGCCGAGACTGCCCTTCTCGCGGTCCACCACCTCCCGGCCTGCCAACGCCTCCGACGGATCGGTGCTTACGTGCTTGCCGAGTTCACTGGGGACAGGGTGGGACAACCGAATGCCCTGATTGTTGGTGATGACCACGAACAGCAGGTGGGTGTGTGTCTGGATTTCGGTGGCCAGCGTCTGCAGCGGCCCGTTGGCCAACTCCTCGGTGAGCTGGGGACTCGGAGTGAGTGGGGTGGCGTCGTAGCGCTCGACGTCGGCGCGGACGGCTGGTGCGTAGGCGACGGCGCGCGCCACGTCCAACGACTGCGTCTCATATTGGGAGGCGAGGCGGTCGTGGCTGAAGAATGCGAGCATGCCGCCCGCCAGCCCCAGCGTCAGCGTCACCACCGCGACCTGAAGCACCAGCACCTGGGTGGCGAGGCGTAGATCCACGCGCCGCATCCGGACCATGGACGAAGCGTACGTGCTGCGCTGAGCACAATGCGCAAAACCTCGAAATCGCCGGTTGCGCGGCTAGTGCACACAAGCGAGCCACCACGTCGATAGCTTTGTAACTTCGGTCGAAACCGAAGGAGACCGCAATGTTGATGCAGGCCGATACCGACGCCGCGCGGTTGCGCGAACTCGGCTACGAGCCAGAACTCGCGCGCACTCTGTCGGTGCGCGATCTGGTGATACACGGACTGATCTACATGGTTCCGCTGGCACCGATCGGCGTCTTCGGAATCCTCTACAACATGTCGGCCGGGGCGGTCGCCGCGGTCTACGTCGTCGCTGCCGTCGCAATGCTGTTCAGCGCCATCAGCTATAAGGAGATGGCCCAGGTGTTTCCCGTCTCGGGATCGACCTACAGCTACGTCAGCCTCGGGACGAACCGCTTCCTCGGATTCGTTTCCGGCTGGGCGATCCTGCTGGACTACCTGTTGCTGCCTGCGCTGCTGTGCGTGCTCTCGGCGAGCGCGATGACCACCATCGTCCCGTCGATTCCCGCCTGGGTTTGGGTGGTGTTCTTCGTGGCGGTCACGGCGGTGACCAACCTGCTCGGGATGAACGTCACCGCGAAGATGAACAAGTACTCGCTCTACATCCAGCTCGGCATTCTCGCCGTGTTCCTCACCTGGGCAGCGGTTTTGGTCATGCAGGGGCAGGCACATCTGACACTCGACCCGTTTCACCCGCACGGCGGCGCGTCGTGGTCGGTGGTGGCGGGCGCCATCCCGGTGGCTGCGTTCAGCTTCCTCGGGTTCGACGCGGTGTCGACCCTCAACGAGGAGGCCAAGGGCGGAGGCAAGGCGGTGTCCAAAGCGACCATGCTGGTCATGTACATCTCGACGTTGTTGTTCGTCGTGCAGGTCTATTTCGCGTGCATCCTGGTGCCGAACGGAACCCACTATGCCGACGGGACCGCGGCCAACAACGCGTTCTACGACCTCGTCGGCGACGTCATGGACAACAAGTTCAAGTTGTTCATCGTGCTGAACTCGGCCCTGTTCGCGGCGCTGGGCAACATGGCCGCAGCCAACGCCACCGCGTCACGGCTGGTGTTCAGCATGGCGCGCGACGGTCACCTGCCCAAGCTGTTCGCCAAGGTGAGCGGCAAGCACAAGGTGCCGGTGAACGCGATGGTCATGATCTGCGCGCTGGCATTGGCGATCGGCATCTTCGGGGTCAGGCAGGCGAGCCTGCTCACCACGCTGGTCACCTTCGGAGCGCTGCTTTCATACATCCTGATGCACTTCAGCGTGATCGTTCACTTCTTCAAGCGCAATGGAAGCAGGCGGTGGTTCACCCATGTGATTTCCCCGCTGCTCGGTGCGGCGATCCTGCTCGTCGCGCTGTGGGACGCCGACATCAACGCCAAGATCGTCGGGATCATCTGGCTCGCCATCGGTCTCGGCGTCGCCACCTACCTTCGGGTGTCCGGTCGCGACCTCAGAACGCCCTAGGCGTGAACCAGCGGCCGCGGTAGCCGCGCCTTCGGTGAGGCCGCCGACCTTCTTGGCGGCCTCTCCGCGTCGTCGATACCACTGCAGGCCGAATCGGACCGCTGCTGCGATGCCGCCTACAAGCGCGGTGAGCTGAACCCAGTAGTTCTTCACGGACTCGAGCAGGCCCGAAAGCCGGCTGCCGACACCCGGAGCCGACTTCGCCATAGGGTGCACGGGAATTCGCAGCGGCACAGTTTCGGTCGTGACGCACCCATCCACTCCCGGGCAGGAGATCACGGCCTGCAGTTCGAGGTCGCCCGACACGTGCGGCTGCACCTGCCAGCTGAAGAGGATGCTGACGTCTTCGCCGATGGACTTGTCGATGGTGTCCAGTGGCGTGACGGTCGCGTCGGAGGAGATCACGGACAGCTTCGCGCGCACGATCGTCCCCACGGTGACATTGACCGGCAGCGGAGCCCGTGGAACGTCGGTCGGCACGGTGGCGTCGATCAATTCCCTGAGGCGCTGCGCATCGCCGATGCTCAACGCGATGGTGTCGGTCTGGCCCTCCGCCAAGAAGGCCGGTGCGTGCCACTCGGCGTTGCGCGTGATCAAGCCGCAACGTATCCCGTGGTTCGGGCGGTGCTGGGGCAGGTGGTGCGGCGGTGAACGCCCTCGATGCGGTCGGCGCTGGAGGCTGTGGGCGCTGCGAGGTGATCGTCATCGGTGAGCTGGGTGAGGTCGTTCGTGCGCCCTGCTGAGACGAACCCCAAGCCGACAGCAGCAGCGCGGCAAGCGCCGCCACGAGTAGGGGTATGGCTCTGATGTGGCGCATGGCGAGCAGCTCCCATCGGCATTGTCGGTCACTCGACAAGGTAAGGCGGTTGCGAGGTAGGCCGAACGAGTAGTCGACTACCTGTTGTCCGCTCGCCGGCTCACACGACAACGTGCCGGCCTTCCGTTGGGGAGACCGGCACATTGTCGTTCGTGATCACACCGGGTTGATCTCGTCCAGACTCTTGCCGGTGGTGCGCGGACCGAAGGGCACGAGCACGGCGACCGCGCCTGCCAGCGCGACGAGCACGACGGTGAACATCGCAGCGGCGCCATAATGATTCAGGACAGGGATGAGGATGAACGGAAGTGCCGCGCTCGAGAGCCGCGAAACCGAGTACGTCCATCCGACCGCTGTTGCCCGAACATCACTCGGGAAGATCTCGGCCTGGTAGACGTGATAGATGTTCGAGAAAACGTTGCTCGCCGCGGTGGTCAGCAGTCCGCACACAATGATCATCGCCGGGGTGGTCACCGTCGCGAACAACACGCCGCACACCGCCATGATGCCCACTGTGACCATGATCAGGTACTTGCGTTCGAACCTCTTCAGCAGCGGAATGGACGCCAGCGACCCCAATGGGTAGCCGATGAACGACACCGCGGTGAAGAGCAGCGATGATGTCACGTCATAGCCGCGGCTGACCAAGACCAGAGCCGCCAGTGTGCCGAACCCGTAGTAGCCGAAGGGCTGTAACAGGTGGAAAACAGCCATCACGGTCAGACGCTGCCGGTACGGCGAAAGCCGCAGCCGCGTCAGCGCAGCCGAAGCGGTCATCGGCTTCGCGTCGGTATCGTCCTCGTCTTCGTCGTCAATGTCAGTGGTGCTCTCCGGTGCGGGCGCCGAACCCGCTTCGAAGACTCGCACTGCCGCTTCTGCCTCATCGGTCCGGCCGACACTAGCCAGCCACCGCGGCGACTCGGGGAGGCCACGGCGCAACACGATCACGAACAGCGCACCGATTGCGCCGAGCACCAACAGGACTCGCCATCCGTCGAAGCCGAAGATGCTGCGACCGTTCATCGAAAGGGACAGGAATCCGAGCACCGGCACGGCGAGGAACGAGCAGGTGTAGGTCCATGCCGCCAGGCGGCCTCGATGGGCCTTGGGGAGCACGTCCGACAGGTATGAGTCGGCCACCGGGTACTCCGCGCCAACACCTATTCCCGCCATGAATCGTGCACCGACGAGCATCCAAGGATTCGGTGCGATGGCGCCGATGATGCTCCACACCGAGAACCACACCAGGTTGACGAGGAACGCGTTCCTGCGCCCGATGCGATCGGCGATGCGGCCGAATGCCGCTGCGCCGACGAACATTCCGACGAACGACGACGCCATCAACAGCTCCAACGCGGTGCCGCCGAACCCGTACTCCGCCTTCAGCGCGGTGGCGATGGTGCTGGACAGGAAGATCTCGTAGACCTCGAAGAAAAGGCCGAGCCCGATCGCGACGACGATCTTGCGGTGAACGCGCCCGACGGGCAGATTGTCAAGGCGGCGGCCGATGGCGTGCAGCCCGACCTTGCGGTCGGGCTGCACCAGTGTTGCTGTCATTTCGAGTCTCCGCTTCCGTGTGAATCGCTCGAATTGCTGTTGTTGTTGTTCTGGTCGTTCGAGGAACTGCTGTTGCCGTTGTCGTGGTCGTGTGACGAGCTGCTGTCGCTGTCGCTGTCGCTGTCGTGGTCACCCGACGAACGGCTGCTGTCGCTGTCGTGGCTCCAGCGATCGTCGTGGTCGCGGCTCCAGAAGTTCGATCGGCCGTCGTGGTCACCGGAGTAGTTCCACCGGTAGTTGCCACCGTTGTTCCACTGCGAGGGATCCGACTGCCCCGAGTGATCCGGCTGCACCTGAGGGGCAGGCGGAGCCGCAGGCGCCTGCTGGGGCGCTTGATGACTGGCCGGCCTGGAGTAGCTGCCGCTCGACGTCGACGAGTGGTAGCTCGGCGCGGACGGCGCGGCGGTGGGCGCGGGAGCCGGGGCTGGGGCCGGAGCCGGAGCCGCTGCGGGCGCCGGTGCGCTATGGGTGGCCATGTGCACCGGGGTGCTGCTCGACGAGCCGTGCAGTGCACCGAAGAGGCCGGCCGCCGCCGCGGCGACGAACCCTGCGCTTGCGAAAGCCACCACGCGGGGGCGTGCGTACCAGGGCTGCTGCGCGGGATAACCCGCGGGCGCCGAGTTGAACTCGGGCTGCTCTGCCGACCACGCGTAGGCGGGTGCGTACTGCGGGCCGTACGCCGGGCCGTACGCGGGAGGCTGCGGGACCGGAGCGGTGGGACGCGCTGACGTCGGCGGGTAGTGGGCCGACATGGTCGGGACATCGGCAGGCGTGGTCCGCCATGAGGCGGCCTGCGTCTTGGTCCACTCCTGGTTCGAGGGATAGGTCGTCATTTCGTGCTCCTTGTTCGTGTGTCCGGTGCATCTGCTGCGCCGCTGTAACCGAAGTTAAGGAGCCGAGCGCGTCAAAGCCCGCTTGTGCGCACAAGGGGCGCTAACAGGCGATCTGCACCTTCTGCGCGTTCTGCTCACGCGCTCCGATGCTTGTCGGAAGTTTGTGATTTGTGTCTTGAGTCAAGAAGTTGGCAGGCTTTTATGGGGTTGGTCGGCGAGGTAGGCGGCTTGGGGTGTGCGGTCGTCGAGTGCTTGGTGGGGTCGGATGGTGTTGTAGATGATGCGGAAGCGGTGGGCTTCCATGTCGAGAGCGTCGCCGTCGCCGATGTAGCCGCGGAACAGGTGCTCGTATTTGAGTGTCTCGAAGAACCGCTCGATGACGCCGTTGGTTTGGGGTGATTTGATCCGTGTGCGGATGTGGCGCAGGAGTGGATCGTGGCCTGTGAACAGTGTGTGGAAGTCTTTTCCGCGGTAGCAGGGGCCGTTGTCGGACACGATGGCGATGGGTGCCGGCGCTCGCCCGATGACGTTGTCTTCGTGGTCGAGGACATCCATTTCGCCGCGGTCGAGTCGCAGGTCGGTCAGGTTGAGAACGCGGGTGGCTTCCTCGACGGCCAGCCGTATGCAGTGCGCCGCGTCGCGGCCGCGACTGGTGGGGGTGACAGTGACCGCGAAACAATATTTGGTGACGTAGTCGATGACAGCGCTGATCCGCCAGATCCCACCGTGGGCGGTTTCAAACTCTGAGAAGTCTGTCTGCCACACCCTGTTGCGTTGTGTCGGGGGGTCGTGAAATACCCGGCGGCGCAGAGCAGCCCAGGACTTTCGGTCAGCTCGGAATCCTTGAGGGAGCAGCAGACCACGCCGCCGCAGCGCCCGTTGCACCGAAGAGTTGGTTACCTCGTGACCATCGGCGCGCATCAGCGCGGCGATCTTGCGGTAGCCCCACGCTGGCCACTCTTGAGCATATTTGGCCGCTGTCGCTTCGATTCGGTCGACCACCGGCGCAGGCCACGGACCTTTGTCGGGGTTACCGGCGCGCAGGCGGGCCAGCCGGCGTCGATAGGTCCGCTCCGGAATGCCGGCCAATACAGCAAACCTCGAAACCGGCAGACCTGCTGCTTCTCTTAGGGTTTCGAGGTCCGCGAAGGGACCTGGTCGGCCAAGGCAGCTCCGCGCTGCCAGATCCGCAACTGGACCGTGGCTTCAGCCAAGGCCAGTTTGAGTTCCTCGTTCTCCCGGCGCAAACGCCGCTGCTCGGGAAGGCCCGCACGTCCAGGCGCGCCGCTGGGTACTTCGTGCATTCGTTGGGCGCCGGCCTCAAGGAACTGATGCTTCCACTTGGTCACCTGGGTAGGCGACACCCCGCACCGACGGGCTGCCTCGGCACCAGTCATTTCCCCGGCCAGCACCGCCAACACCAGTCGGGTTTTCTCCTCGGCAGGAATCTTCGTTCGTCGCGATCTGACCATGACCCACTCAACCTCCTCAACAGTGGCCGCGTTGTGAATAACGCAGCCCTGCCAGAAAGTTTGAGTCATTGGATTTGAGTACCATCGAACATGTGTTCGAAGAAATGAGCGATGCAGAGCTGATCGACGCGATGGTTCAGGCCACTCGCAACGAGTCAGCGATGATCGCCCAGCGACTGGCTGCTGTCGGGGAGTTGGACGCTCGGCGTGCGGTGGAGTTGGCCGAACGCAATTTGTGGACCCTCGACCCGTTCCAGGAGGTGGCAGCTGAGGTTTCGGCTGCGCAGAACATCAGCCGGGGTCGAGCGGGCAACCAGATCCACCTCGCGCGTGCGCTGCGCGACGATCTGCCCTGTGTGGCGAAAGTGTTCGCGACCGGAGCAATCGACTATCGGATGGTCGCCATGATCATCGAACGCACCGAGAACGTCGACCCCAGTCGTGCGCAGGAGCTGGATGCAGCGATCGCCCGGCACTGTGTGAAGTGGATGCGGTTGTCGAAGCCCAAGCTGCGTGATCGCATCGATCGGTGGGTGACCAAGTTCGACCCGTTGGCCAAACGGGTGCCACCGACGATCGATAACGGTCGCAATATCGAGGTGGGGAGACCTCTGCGGGGATGGCAGGCATCTGGGGAAACGTCCACGCCGCTGACGGCGCCCAATTCGACGCGAGACTCGATGCGCTGGCCTCCTCGGTGTGCGACGAGGATCCGCGAACCCACGAGCAACGCCGCGCGGATGCGGTCGGGCCGCTGTCACGGTATGAGGCGACGCTGGCGTGCCGGTGCGGGCGAGCGGAGTGTCCGGCTCCGGCTGAGCGGAAAGCGCCGACGGGCGTGTTGATCCATGTGCTTGCCGAGCAGGCCACCCTGGACGGGACCAGTGATGATCCGGGGTATCTGCCAGGGTTTGGGATCCTGCCCGCTGAGTCGGTGCGCGACCTCGCCGCGGCAGGGGCTCAGTGCAAGCCGCTGACCATGCCGGGTGCCGAGTCGGCGCCTGGGTATCGGCTGACCGCGGCGCAGAAGACGTTCGTGAAGTGGCGTGATCTGACGTGTCGCTTCCCCGGCTGCGACAAGCGTGCGCAGGTCTGCGACACCGACCACACCAAGCCCTACCCCTGCGGCCCGACGCACCCGTCGAACACCAAGCTGTACTGCCGTACCGATCATCTGCTGAAAACGTTCTACAGCGGTTTCGGCTGGACTGACCGTCAACTACCCGACGGCACCATCGCTTTCACGGCGCCCACCGGCCACACCTACAGCACGGAAGCCCATGGCGGAGCGCTGTTTCCCGTGCTCGCTCAACCCACCACGAATCTCGGCGATATCACCGTCCCCGAGGAGTCACCGCACCGCGGCGTGATGACGCCGACGCGCAGACAGACCCGCGAACAAGATCGTCGAGACCGCATCACCAGAGAACGTCGCGAACGCGAACAGATCAACGGGCAGGAGGAACGGCAACGCCAAGCATGGCTCGCCGCCAACTATGAACCGCCGCCGTTCTGACTCAGGGTTTGATTTCACTGCCCGTATGCGGGTGGAGCCTGAAGGTTCGGAGCCGCCGCGGCGAGCAGTGCGGCGCGGTCACCAGTACGGGGCGGATAGATGCGGTCGCCGTTGATGATCCGCTTGGTCGCCTTGGCCTCGTCGCCGCGACTGACGACCTTGCGGCCCCAGCCCTCGGTGTAGACCGCACCGGCCGACCCGAGATCGAGCACGGTGACGTACCAGGGGATCCGTAGCGACAGCATGGGAACACCTAGCAGGTCGCTGACAACGTTGTAGCCGGCGTAGCGGCCCATCGGCCTGCCGTGCTGACACGACATCACCGACAGGTGCTCGTCGTCCATCCTCGCTGCTGCCACATCGCCCGCGGCGAACACGCCGTCGACACCCTCGACTCTCAAGTAATCGTCGACGGACAACCGCCCGAGCCGGTCGAGGGGCACCCCGAATTCGGCCGTCAGCGGATTGGCTCGCATCCCGGCGCACCACACCAACGTCGCCGCAGGAATGACCTGCCCGTCCGACAGGGTCACGCTTCGCCGGTCGACGGCCACGACGCCGACGCCCGTCATGGTCTCGACATTGTTGGCTGCCAATGCCTCTTCGATCACTGGGCGCGCCGAATCGCCCATATCCGAACCGACGTGCGGATTGTGGTCGACGAGGACCACTCGGGGCGTGGCGCCTTCACCAAGCGCAGCCGACAGCATCGCCGGAAGCTCACACGATGTCTCGATTCCGGTCAGGCCCGCTCCGACGACGATCGCGGTCGCCGCCGCGGGATCTCCGGCGTCGAGGCTGCGAAGGTGCGCCTGCAGCTTCATTGCACTGTCGTAGGTGTCGACGTCAAAGCCGAACTCGGCCAACCCCGGCAGATCCGGTTTGGCCACCCGACTGCCCACCGCGAGCACCAAGCGGTCATACCGATGTGTCGCACCGTCGGCCGTACTCACGGTCGCCGCAGCGGCGTCGATCGAGCTCACATCGGCGGCGGCATGCTTGATGCCCGCCGGTTCGAGTAAGTCTTGCAACGGGATTCGGCACGCGCTGAGGTCGGCTTCGTAATTGCGCACCCGGATGTCGTGGTAGGGCTGCGAGCTGACGACAGTGATGTCGACTTCTTCCTCGGCGCCGAGTTCGTCGAGCCGCCTGGCCGCGCCGAGCGCCGCCCACAGACCGGCGAAGCCCGAGCCGAGGATCAGCACACGCTTGGCAGTCGTGGACACGGCATCACTCCTGGTCCAGATAGTCGTAGCCGCCGACGTAGATCGTGTCTCCGTTACGGTGGGGCTCGTAGGTCGCCCGCACGATCGCGCTCGCGAACTCCGCCTCCGTCGGCAAGCCTCCGTTCGCAACTCGACGCGCAGCCACTGCATCGGCGTCGCGCCGCTCGAACAAGCGCACCATGGTGCTTCCCTCGACCATGTCACCCGACACCGCCACGAACGTCAATCCTGCCGCGTCGAACGCCGGTAGTTCGGCGCGCAACGCCGCCTCGCCTGCCTGCTTGCTTACCGCGATCGGCAAGTAGTCGGTCGGCACGGTCTTACGGCCGTGAAAGTGCGCGAGGTGGCTTGTCACGAACACTATTCGGCCTCCCGCCCGCATCAACGGAAGCGCCAGCCGGGCCAGCGCTACCTGCGCATCACAGTTGAGTTGCCTCGCATACCCGGGGGCGGCGCCGGGTTCCAGGCCTCCGGAGGCGTTCAGTATCAATGCATCCAGCCCGCCCAACCGCTCGCGGATGTCGTCCAGCATCGTCGCCGTCGCCGCCGCGTCGCTGACGTCGGCCTGAACCGCAGACGCTTCGCCGCCCGCCGCCCTAACCGCCTCGACCACGGCGTCTGCGCGCCTGGACTTTTCGCGGTAGTTGACGACGACATGCCGTTGCGGGTCCGCCAGCTGCGTCGCGATCTGCGCTCCCACACCGCGTGAAGCGCCGGTGACGAGAACGACGTCGGTCACGAGAGGCCGCGGGCCATCGCGTCGGCGAGGTCATAGTCAAGCGATACGCCGCCCCACGCCTCGCCTGCGCCGTACGCCACCAACGTCATCCGCCCCGACGCCGGAATGGACCGCTGTGCGACACACGTGCCCAACGCCAAGGGGATCGACGCCGCTGACGTGTTCCCGAATTGTTCGACGCTGTCGACGAAGACAGCGGCCCCTGCGTCGACCTGTTCGCTTATCTTCTGCAGGATCCGCGAGTTCGCCTGGTGCCCCACGATCACGTCAGGCGCAGAACCTCGAGTGTGCAACCGGTCGAGCGTGTCCGTCATCATCTTCACCGCGCGGTCGTAGACCGCCATTCCGTCCAGCTGTATGCCGCCGCCGATCTCACCCGTCATGAGGCCGACCCGATCGCCGTCACTGCCTGCGTGCCAGTAGAAGTCCCGAAACGACGGGCGCTCCTCTACGAGCACTGCGCCGACACCGTCCCCGAACAGCGGGCCGGTGCTGCGATCCGATTTGTCGATGAGGCGCGACATCGCCTCGGCGGCACACACGATCACCGCCTGCCCCGGCTTGCACAGCGACAGCCCCGAGATGAGGCCGTACACAAAGCCGCTGCAGGCGGCGTTCACGTCGAATGCCAAGACGTCGGTCGGCAGGCCTGACTGTTTGGCGACCCGTTGGGCGATAGCGGGCACCTTCCCCCCGGTCGAGCAGCTGGCGACGATGAGCGCTGCGATGTCCATCTGGTCGCGGTGACGCTCGACGAGCGGGGCGCACACCCGCGAAGCGGCGTCTTCGAGTGGTTCGTCGGGATCCATCCACCAGCGTGCGGAGACTCCGGTCCGTCGCCGGATCCACTCGTCGGTCAGTCCGATATCGTCGAAATGACTGTTGTCGACATGCTTTCCGGGCGTCGCCGTGGCGATGTCGACGATGCCCGCCGTCATGGCGATCCGATCAGTTCTCGGAAGTAGTGACCGATCTCGGCAGGAGTCAGACAGTCGGCGACACGCTCGAGGTCGGCTTCTACGCCGAACTCCTTCTCCAAGGCCTGGCTGAGGTCGACCACATCGAGCGAGTCCATGTCGAGGTCGTAGATCTGCTTGTCGAAGTCGGCGACGTCCGCGGACGGCGTCCGCCGCCGGATGATCGACAACATCACCGAGTTCATGCGCTCATCATCGGCCGGCATCACATCTCGCCTTTCATCATCGCTCGTCGAGCTTGTACAGGACAGCACCCGAGGTGGTGATCGATCGCGCGGCAACGACGATCTCGGCGACGGTGCCTGTCTTCTCCGCCAGCAGGTCCACACTGCTCTTGTCGGTCTCCAGCACGGCGATCACGTCACCGCGTTGGACGTGGTCTCCCACCGATACCACCCATTCGACGACGAGCGCATCGGTCAGCCCGTGCCCGAACTCCGGTACGAGGATGTCCACGCTACCGCTCAACCGCACATCTCCTCGATAGCGCCGACGACGTCGGGTACACCTATCAGGTAGTGCTTTTCGTAGTCCGCGGGCGGGTACAGCCGCCGCGGCGCAGCCAACCGTCGCATCGGTGACCTCAGGAGCTCGCTGCCGCGCTCGGCCACCGTGGCCACCAGTTCGGCGCCCACACCCGCGAAGCCCACCGCCTCGTGCACCACCAGCAGGCGGCCGGTGCTCGCCACCGACCTCACCACGGTATCGGTGTCCATCGGTGCGATCCACCGCAGATCCACCACTTCGACGTCGATCGTCGGGGCGACCATCTCGGCCGCCTGCAGTACCTCTTCGAGCACCGCGCCCCAACCGACGACGGTGACATCGGACCCGCGGCGCACCACGCGTGCACTCAGCGGCGACTCCGGCTCGGCAGGGTCGCGCGGCTGCTGCCTTCGCTTCCAGTACAGCCGTTTCGGCTCGTAGAAGATCACCGGTGAGCCGAGTGAGGCGGAGTACGTGAGCATCGCAGCGGCGTCGGTGGGACACGACGGGAAAGCGACAAACAAGCCGGGCGCGTGCGCGAAGTATGCCTCGTTCGACTCGCTGTGGTGTTCGACGGCGCGGATGCCGCCACCGACCGGCACCCTGATCACCAGATTCAGCGCGATCTCGTCGTTCCAGCGTGCCGTGATTCGCGCCGCCTGGGTGATGATCTGGTTCATCCCGGGATAGATGAAACCCTCGAACTGGATTTCGCAGACGGGCTTGAGCCCGCTCAGCGACATCCCGATCGCCTGTCCCACGATGGACGACTCGGCCAGGATCGCGTCGCGGACACGGTGAGGTCCGAACCGCTCCTGCAGGCCCTTCGTCACCCGGAACACGCCGCCGAGGCGCCCGATGTCCTGACCGACGAGCACCACCGACTCGTCCATGTCCATCAGCTCGGTCAGAGCACCGTTGAGGGATTCGGCCAGGCAACTCGGCGTCGTATCGATCACCTCGCGAACGCTTTCAACAGTTCCTGCCGTGCGGTGACGACATCTGCGTCGGCCGACGTCAGCCATTCGTCGTCGACGACGCCCTCGTCGATCAGCGCCCTGCGGTACTGCTCGACGGGGTCGTTGGCGACCGCGGCGGCCAGCTCGTCGGCTTCGCGGTACTTGGTGTGCGGGTCGGCAGTGGTGTGCCCACCGATGCGGGTGGTTCTGAGCTCGATCAGGGCGGGAGACAGCGACGTCTCGACGTATTGTCTGGCTTCGACGCAACTGAGGTAGGTGCTGTCGGGGTCGTCGGCCGAGACCGACCACGACCGCACGCCGAATCCGATGGCGCGATCGGCGATGGAGGTCAGCATCTGTTCGTGACTCGGCTTGGAGATCGCCCACCCGTTGTTCTGACAGATGAAGAGAACCTGCGCGGACTCGACCGCTGCCAGGTTGAGCGCCTCAGACATGTCGCCTTCACTTGTCGCCCCGTCACCGACGTAGACCACAACGGTTTCGGCCATGTTCTGCAACCGCTGCCCGATCGCGTATCCGACGCCGTGCAGAGTCTGCGCCGCCAGCACCAGGGTGTAGGGAAAAAACCCGTGCTCGTGTGGATTCCAGCCGCAGAACGTGCGCCCGGCCCACTGCGCCACCAACGGGACCGCATCGATGCCACGCACGACGGCGACCGCGTGCTCGCGATAGCTCGGGAAGATCACCGCTTCGTCGCCGACGGCCATCGCCGAACCGACCTGTGCCGCCTCCTGGCCCCGGCACGACAGCCACAGGTCGAGCGCGCCCTGGTTCTCCAGAAGGCTCGCCTCTTCGTCGATACCCCGCGCCATCAGCATGTGCCGCAACATCGCGCGCCGCGTCTGCGAATCGACGTCCGCGCGGCCGTCGACCCGACCAGCGCGGGCGGGCCCGGTGATCTCCACACAACCAAGTTAATGCCATCGGGGTATTTCCACCGATATGGGTGCTGGTGAGGCGGGCTACCTCGCGACCGGCTCCTCGGCAGGCGAGGGCGGCGACGGTTCGTCGTGCCGGTGTGTTGCCAGTACGCACCCGGCCAGAATCAACGTCAACGCACCGACGTTCCACGCGGTGAGCGGCTCGCTCAGCACGACCACACCTGCCAGTAGCGCCACCGCGGGATTGACGTACGTGAAGACCAGTGCGCGCGTGGCACCGACTTCCCGGATGAGCGCGAAGAACACGATGAAGGCCAGAGCGGTGCAGATGACCGCCAATCCCGCCAGCGCCAACAACACTCGCGTCGACGGCATCTCGCTCGGCCATGTCGCCGCGGCCGGCGCGGCATAGACCAACGCGGCGAATCCCAGACACGTGGCGGTCATCGGCAGGGCGGGCACATCCGAGAGATGCCGGGCGGCGATCAGCGGAGCGATCGCATAGCAGGTGGCCACCATCAGCACCTCGACGATGGGCCACGCGGTGCCGCCCGTCAGGTGCGGACCGGCGAGCACCGCGACCCCCGCGAGTCCGACGCCGAGGCCCACGACTCGCCGGAGGCCGAGTCGCTGCTCGCCGCCGGTGAAGCGGTCCAGAACCGCGGCGATGATCGGTGAGGCGGCGATGAGCAGACCGGTCATTGAACTGGTCAGATGGCGTTCGGCATCCGAGAGCAGGTACCAGGCCGCGACGATCTCGAAGAACGAGAAACCGAGCAGTGCCTTCCAGTGCCTGCGGATCATCGCGGGAATACCGCTGGAGAGGGCGAGCGGTAGCAGTACTGCCGCGCCGACCGCAGTCCTCGCGAACACCAGCACCGGAACCGAGACGCCTTCGACGGCAACCTTGATCATCAAGTAGGGGACACCCCAGATGACGCTCATCGCGATGAACAGCAGCCACCCCCGCGAACTCACTTCGAACACACTACGAGTCACGTCCGACGGACCTGGCCGGGGCGGCGACAATGACTCCCCCGTGAAGCCAAGCACCGAAGGTGTTGTCAAGCAGGTGCGTCGAGCCGCGACAGTGCCGCGTACCGCCCGATGTGGTGATCGGTGGTGCCGAACTCGAATTGCATCGCCGTCAGCCGCTTGAAGTAGTGGCCGATGGCCAGCTCCTCGGTCATTCCCATTCCGCCGTGCAGCTGCACGGCCTGCTGACCGACGAAACGTGCCGCCCGGCCGACGGTCGCCTTGGCTGCCGACACCGAACGCGCACGCAGGGCAGGCTCGTCCTCGAGGTGCAGGACGGCGAGCAGAACCGCGGCGAACGCCTGCTCCACCTCGATGTGCATGTCGACCATCCGGTGCTGCAGCACCTGGAAGCTGCCGATCGGCACCCCGAACTGCTGGCGTTGCTTGCAGTACTCGACGGTGTCGGCCAACACCTTCCGCATGCACCCGACGGCTTCCGAACAGACGGCGGCTGCGCCTTCGTCGCGCGCTTGCTCCAGTGACGGCCACGCCTGCCCCTCTTTTCCGAGCAGTGCGTCCGCGGGCAGAAGCAGGCCTTCGAGAACAAGGTCGGCAGCGCGCCGGTCGTCGACGGTCCGATAGCCGGCGAGCGACAAACCTGCCGTCACCGATTTCAGATCGACGAGGAACAGCGAGAGACCTTCGGGTGTGGTGGCGGTGACCAGTAGATGTGTGGCCAGCGGCGCTGTCATCGCCATTGTCTTGCCGCCGTTGAGGACCCAGCCATCGCCATCGCGCTCCGCGGTGGTAGCGGCGTCCTGCCACCGGTCGCCTGACTCGGCCTCGCCCGCGGCCAGCGCGACGATCGCGGTTCCGGCCACGACCTCCTCGAGCAACGACGTGGCCCTCTGGCCTCCCGCTCGTTGCAGAAGGCCGCCGCAGACGACAACCACGTCGACGTAGGGCTCGACCACGAGAGCGTGGCCCAGCGCCTCGGTGATGACCATGAGTTCGACTGGGCCGCCGCCTATTCCGCCGACGTCCTCACCGAAGGTGGCGCCGAGGATCCCGAGTTCGTCGGCGAATGACCGCCAGATCTCGGGCTGCCAGCCTGCGCCCGTCTTGGCCGCTGAGCGGCTCTTCTCGAGGTCGTAACGGGTGGACAGAAACTTCGTCAGCCCGTCCCGGAGTAGTTCCTGTTCCTTGCTCAGGTTGAAGTCCATCTACAGCCCCAATGCTGCCTTGGCGAGGATATTGCGCTGAATCTCGTTGCTGCCGGCGTAGATCGAGCCGGCACGGTCGTTGAAGTAACGCAGCGGCGCGACCGCCTGCCACGGTTCGCCGCTGACGTAACCGTCCGGTGGCGGCTCATACTCCGTGACCGGTCCACCCGGCCGGGTGGCGTGTGGCTGGTACGCACGCCCGCGCGGTCCGGCCGCCTCCATCGCCATCTCGGTCAGCGTCTGGCTCAGCTCGGTCGCCACCACCTTGAGCATGGAGGACGCGCTGCCGGGATTCTTTCCCTCCGACACCGCGGCGAGTACCCGGTATTCGAGGATCTCGAGCACCTCGGTGCGAATCTGCGCATCGGCGAGCTTGCGTGCGAACGCCGGATCGTCGATCAGGCGACCGCCGTCGGGGCCCGGCATCTCGGCGGCGACGGTCGAGATCTCCTCCGCCATGACCTGCAGCGCGGGCGAAGACGCGCCGCCGCCACGCTCGAACTCCAGCAGGTACTTCGCGACGGTCCAGCCGTCGTCGATGGCGCCGAGCACATTGGCCTTGGGCACGCGGACCTCGTCGAAGAAGACCTGGTTCTGCACTTCCTCGCCCGACGTCATCACCAGGGGCCGGATCTGGATACCCGGCGAAGCCATGTCGATGAGCACGAACGTGATGCCCTGCTGCTTCTTCGCCCCACGGGACGTGCGCACCAGTGCGAACATCCAATTGGCCTCGCGGGCATGCGTCGTCCAGATCTTGCTGCCGGTGCACACCAGGTCGTCGCCGTCGTCTACCGCGGCCATGGTCAGCGACGCGAGGTCCGACCCCGATTCGGGCTCGGAGTAGCCCTGGCAGAAGAAGACCTCGCCGGTGAGGATGCGAGGGAGGAAGAATCCCTTCTGGGCGTCGGTGCCGAACGCGATGATCGCGTGCGCGACCATCCGTATTCCCATGGGGGACAGGGGCGGAGCGCCTGCCAGAGTGGATTCCCTGCTGAAAATGTAGTGCTGCGTCAGGCTCCAGTCGCAGCCGCCGTGCTCTACCGGCCATGCAGGGGCGGCCCAACCCCGCTCGTGCAGGATCTGCTGCCATTCCATGCTCGCATCGTGGTCGGCGTAGACGCTGGTCATCAGCCGTCCCGCCGTGCGCAGCTCAGGTGTCAGCTTCTCGTCGAGGAAGCTGCGTACCTCGTCTCGAAATGCGGTGTCCGCGTCCGACCACTGCAGGTCCATGATGTCCCCTCCGCTTGGTGAGCACATAGTAAACCTAGTTACTCAACTGAGGTAATCTTCATTCGCGCCCAGCGATGCTCGCGCCAATATCCGCCATTGGTGAATGGCTATTTCAGCCATTGTTGCCGCGCTGGCAATAGCAATTAGTGTGCCGAAAAATCTGCGCGGATGAACACGATGTATTCATCTTTATGCTGATTTGGCAATTCCATGGTGCATTGCTAACGGGGATTGGTCAGCGAACCGGCGCTGCGGAGAACTGCACCGGAATCCGCCGCTGGGCGAGTAAAGACTCCATTGCATCGCCCGCCACCGGCCTCGACAGCAGGAAGCCCTGCGCGCGATGGCAGCCGTGTCGGAGCAGCGTCAGGGCGGCCTCCTCGGTTTCGACGCCTTCGGCGACGAGTTCCAGCCCGAATGACTCGGCCAGCGCGATGACGGCGCGCACGATCGCCAGGTCGCCGGGGTTCGTACCGAGCTCGCGAACGAAGCTCTTGTCGATCTTGAGCGTGTCCACAGGTAGCGACTTCAGGTGTGACAGCACGCTGTAGCCGGTGCCGAAGTCGTCGATGGCGATCTGAACGCCGACCTCCTTGAGGCCGGCCAGCGTGATCCGCGTCGTCTCGATGTCCTGCATGACGACGCTCTCGGTGATCTCGAGGCACACCGAGCCGCCGTCGAGGCCGAACTCGTCGATGATGCCTGCGACGGTCTCGACGAAACCCTCAGTGACCAGCTGGACCGGCGAGACGTTGAGGCGCAGTACCGCGTCTTCGCCGATTCCCTTCAACCGCCACTTGCGGAACTCGGAGCAGGCCGCACGCATCACCCAACGCCCCAGTTCGCCTGCGAAGTTGATCGACTCGGCCACGCCGATGAACGCGTTCGGTGAGAGCAGCCCCCGCGTCGGGTGCTGCCAGCGCACGAGCGCCTCGAAAGCCAGGATCTCGCCTGTGCGCATGTCGACCTCGGGCAGGTAGTGCAGTATCAGCGCGCCGTTCTCGATCGCGCTCTGCAGATGCAGCTCGATGTCGTTGCGGAACTCGCCCTTCAGCGACATGTCGTCGGAGAACACCGCGATCTTGTTTCCCCCGCCGCTCTTCGCGGCGAGCAGCGCCTGGTCGGCGCGGCGCAGCAGGTCCGATGTGGTGTCGCGGCCCGGCACCCCGAGCGCGACACCGATGCTGACCGTGCGGGTGAGCATCTCGCCATCGATGGACACCCGCTCGCGAAGCGTGTCCTGCAGCCGGTTGGCCAGAGCCTCGGCCTCGGTGGCCGACATCGGCACTTCCGGGACGACGACGAACTCGTCACCGCCGAGGCGGGCGATCAGGTTAGGGCTCTCGGCGCCGTCCTCGAGCCGTTTGGCGAAGACCCGGATGAACCAGTCGCCTGCGGTGTGCCCCAGATAGTCGTTGATGGCCTTGAGCCGGTCCAGGTCGAGGAACAGGGCCGAAACCGGCCCAGCCCGGCCTGGCGCCAATCGGTCGTCGAGGTGGGCGAGGAGTGCGCGTCGGTTGTGGAGCCCGGTCAGGTCATCGTGCTCGGCTAGGAATCGCAGCTGGTCCTCGGCCGCGATCCGGGCCTGTAGCTGCGCGAACAGCGAAGCGATCGCCTTCAGCGCGTTGAGTTCCTCTGGCGTCCACTCGCGGTCGCCGATCTTGACGAACCCCAGGCATCCGGTGGTGACGTCGCCGGACAGCATCGGGACGACCGCCATCGACGTGGTGGGGATGCCGGTCCCTTCCTCGATCTTCTTCTGGTACTCGTCGGTCGCAGGTTCCGGGCGGAAGACCGAGATCTCCTTCGCGGTCTCCGCGGCGGCGAAGACAGGGTCGGCGTCGGCGAAGTACACGACTCCGATCGGGTCAGGATCAGGTATTTCGGGCCGGACCGGCCACTCCGCGATCAGCTTCGTGGCGCGGATGTCGTGGTCGTTGTGCCGCAGGAAGCTGAAGTCGACGCCGAAGTGTCCGACGAGTTGCCCCAGCACACGCTGACTCACCGCCGCCGAGGTCGCCGCGTTGACCGCCATCAGTTCGGTCGCGACGGCGGTGACGACTTCGTCCAGGCTACGAGCCACGTTTGCTCCTGGGTCTGCTGTTATGCGAAAGACTACTGGTATCGATGGCTCGACGCTGGCTCCTCACAGACGTGGCGGGCGCGTCAGCGAGCCTGAGCACCAGCGCCACCGATTCGTCGGCCTCGATAGCTGATAGTGCGCGGAACTGCGTCTGAAGCCGCTTCAGCGTCGGCGCATAGGCCGGCGACAGCGTCTCCAGGTCCGTGTCGTCGTGGGCGTAGAGGAAGACCGGCGACACCGGCTGCACCGCGAGGCCGTGCTTCTGAGCGACCACCCAGACCGCTTCGACGGCGCCCCCCGCACGTGCGTAGTCGGTTAGCGCCGCGCCGGTCGTCGACACCACCGCAAGGCACGCACTGGCCAGGACGCGGTCCCGGGTGTCGAAGCCCAGCGCCGCGCCAAGGCCCCACTCGCCGAGGCGGGCCATCACATCGGAGCGTCGCAGCACGTCCAGCTTGACCAGGTCGGCGGGGGGCAACTCGAGGCTGGCGACGTCGATTCCGGAGTCCTGGCCAGGGTCTCCGGGGAAGCGCACCTCCGAGATCATCTCGGTGTGTAGTCGCGGGGTCAGATACCGGACGCGATCGGATTCGGACAGAAGGTCCGCCGCCTCGGCCACTTCATCGGAGGCGGTCAGCAGACGCAGGCGGGCGCCCTGGCGTTGCGCGGCGCCATGGAGGGTTTCGACGACGTCGTCGGGTAACGAGACCTGCTTGCCGTGGTGGCGGTTCGTTTCTCTGGCCAGCATCGCGTCATACAGCACGGCCAGGTCGGGATCGGAGTCTCCGCCGAGCCGCAGTACCGCCCGCAGCGGGCACGACCCGTCCCCGGGTTCGATCGTCACCGGTCCGAGGATCCCGTCCGCGGCAGCGGAGACCCGGGTGTTGAAGGTCGCAGCGCCGACCGCGACAGCACTCGCGCGGTGTCCGACGTCCATCGTCGATGTGCACTCCGGCGAGAGCGCGATGGTGATGGCCTCATCGGTCGCCGAAATACGCCAGGGCTGGGCGTTTCCGCCTGACGGTGCACGCGCTGCGGCCGCGACCGCGCGTGCGACCGAATCGACCGGTGCCAAGTCGTCGAGGCAGTCCGCGGCGGCGTCGAGGGCCTGATCGGGTTTTCCCGGCTCACTGATCGTGTCGAGGCGGCCGTTGATGTCGACGCGCACCCGTCCCGATCTCAACTCCTCGCCCAGACCAATCCGCCGGACGCCCTCGGCTATCAGGGCAGCGCTCTGGGTGACCTCGGCCGCCCGTTGAGGCCAAGTCGCCAGGCTGGTTCCGACCTCGATGAGGGACGCGGCCATCCGTGGCGACAGCTGCGCGCCGTCCATCATCCGCAGCGCGTAGGGCACCTTGTCCTCGCTCGGCAGGCCGGTGAGATCGGCGAAGTCCAGGTCGCCGAGCAGGCCGTGCAGAATCTGCCGGTCCGGCTCTTGGTCGAACCGTTCGACGTCAAGCGTGCCGCGGTCGCCGGTGGCCATCAGCACCGGGATGCCCTGGGTGCGTGCGACCTGCCGAACAAGCACCTTGGTGTCGAGTGAATCGCATTCCTCCACGAGGACGTCGACACCGTCGAGGAACCGGTCGACCGATCCGGTCATGATGCCCCGGTCGAACACTTCGACCGGGAGATACGGATCGACCTCCGCGATCCGTCGTGCTGCCACGATCGCCTTGTTCGTGCCGAGGTCGAACACTGTCGCGGGCACGCGGTTGAGATTCGACAACTCCAGCTCATCGAAGTCGGCGAGGCGCAGTCCCCCGCACAAGCCCTCCTGTGCCAGGAGGTGGGCGATGGCGTGGCCCACGCTGAGCCCGACGACGCCTACCCGCAGCCTGCCGAGTTCTGCCTGCTCGTCGGCGGTGATCAGATTGCGATTGCGGTTGAGTCGCACCTCGCGGAAGCCGAGCGGTCCGAGGATGCTCGTGACGGTTCGCCGCCACGGGTAATAGGCCCAGGCTTTGGGTTCTGCAAGCATCGCAGACGCCGCCGGAGGGCGCAGCGCGCGCAGTTCATTGCGCTGCTCATCCCATCTGTCGATGAGTTCGATGCCGGAGTCTGTCTGCAACTCCGCCAGCAGTTGATGATCGCGCGGATCGGTCTCAACAAGGACCGTTGCGGTGAAGGGGGCGCCGCCGCCTGGGGTCACAGGCCGCTTCCGAGCGCCCGAGCACCGACATGGTCGAGCTGACGCGCAAGGATGGCCATTTCGTTGAAGATCTTCGAAACCTGCTCAGGCGCCGCGTCGTTGGTGAAGGTGCTGCGATCCCACCACATCATCTTCGTACGGTAACGGTCGTCGGGATATGGCGTCGCAGGAACCTTCGTCGCCACTACACCGCCCGACGTGCGCCAGCGGTTGAGTACGTGCGAGCCCGCCGTCGCGACGACGAACTGCGCGGCCAGCAGCGCCATGGTGACGAACGGCATACGCGCCAGCGTGCTGCCGAGCGCACGGCTTCGGCTCTGATCGTCGGTCATCCAGGCGGTCTTCATCTCCACGACTCCGAACGGCAGCCGGTCGGACAGCATCTTGTACACGGTGGACAGCCCCGGCCGGTCGGCCCATTCCACAACTGCGTGAGATTCCTCGGGCGAACCGAGTGGGCCCTTGGCGCGAATGCCACCCATGACTTCGCCCGCGTCGTTGACGACCGCGTGGAACAATTGGGTATTCGTCTCGTCGAGCAGCGAGTCCATGTCGAGCGCCGGTTCGATTCCGTGCTTGTGGTAGCTGCGTGCAGCACCTTCGATGAACTCGGCCCATAGTCCAGCGTCGGCCGAAGGTGTGGAGACGACCACCGTGCAGCTTGTGTCGGAATCGAACCATCTGATTCCCTCGTCGAGCCGAACGGTGAATTCCGGGCGGTTCTCGCGCAGCAGAGGAACGGTCATTCTTGTCCCATCGGTCGGGCAATGGCGATCAAATCGTGGAGAAGTCGCGGTTGTCGGGGAGGTATTCACATGCGGTCTATATGAATACCCAGGCTTTGAGTATTGCTCTTACCAAGACCGTTATTCCAGCTAGCGAGGCGATCTTGTCCGGCAAATATTTACTCGATCGGCTATGTTGTTTGCGGAAATTGACGCGCGAAATAGCTAAGCTACTGTCGCATTGGTCAATAACCGCAGATAAACCAGGAGTGTCCGCTGTGTTCTGCGAACTCCTTCCCGAAACTGACGTCGATGCATTACGTTGCCGTAAATCAAGGCCATGTCTGGGCCCGGTTGACCCGATGACGCGGCAGCGAGCGCTCCCGGAGGACGGCGCCATCGCGCAGCGGGCCTTTCCGCCGCAGTCGGCCGCCCGAAGATCGCCGGAATGAGACCCTGAAGCAGTCCGGATGTGATGAACCCGACTAGGGAGGATTGAGGGGATGTCCACCCGAACGGATCTCGGCCGGCTCCTCCTTCGGTGTGCGGACCGCCCCGGATTGGTAGCCGCGGTGAGCAGCTTTCTGGCCAGGGCAGGCGCCAATATCGTTTCGCTCGACCAACATGCGACAGAACAGTCCGGCGGCACTTTCATGCAGAGGACGATTTTTCATCTGCCAGGTCTCACGGCAGCGCGCGACGGGCTGGAACGCGATTTCGCGCAGGACGTCGCCAGCCGGTTCGACATGGATTTCCGGCTGACGGAGGCGGCCAAGCCGAAACGTGTCGCGATCCTGGCTTCCAAAGAGGACCACTGCCTTCTCGATCTGCTATGGCGCAACCGGCGCGGGGAGCTGGACATGTCGGTGTCGATGGTGGTCTCCAACCACCCCGATCTTGCCGAACAGGTCCGGCCTTTCGGCGTGCCGTTCATTCACGTCCCGGCGACGAAAGACAACCGCGCGGACGCCGAGCAACGTCACCTGGACCTGCTGCGCGGCAACGCCGATCTGGTGGTGTTGGCACGCTACATGCAGATCCTCACGCACGACTTCTTGTCGAACGTTGGCTGCCCCCTGATCAACATCCACCACTCGTTTCTGCCCGCGTTCATCGGAGCGGCGCCGTACCGGCGGGCCAAGGAGCGGGGGGTGAAACTGGTGGGGGCGACCGCGCACTACGTCACCGAAGAACTCGACGACGGGCCGATCATCGAACAGGACGTGGTGCGCGTCGACCACCGGCATTCCGTCGAAGACCTGACCCGGCTCGGCGCGGATGTGGAGCGGGTGGTGCTTTCACGGGCGGTCCTGTGGCACTGCCAGGACCGCATCATCCGGTACGGCAACCAGACGGTCGTGTTCTAGTACCGCGTCGACCCCTGATCCACCGATATCTCCTGTGCGGTGACCAGTTTCGAGTCCTCGGAGGACAGCCAGGCTACCGCGGCTGCGATGTCCTCCGGCTGTGCCACCCAGCTCGGCAGAAACGGAGTCAGCATGTTCATCAGCGACTGGTTGCCGTGGGACTCGGCGGCCTTCGCGATCGCCGCGACCACCCCTCGGAACCCATCTCGGTGACCACGGGCCCCGGGTGGACGCTGTTCACCCGAATCGAATACTTCCCCAGCTCGGCGGCGAACGCCCGTGCCATGCCGGTGACGGCATGCTTGCTGGCGGTGTAGTGAATCATGAACGGCTGCAGCTTCACTCCGGCAGCGGAGCCGATGAGGACGATCGAACCACCCCGGCCGCCGTCGATGATGGTCTGAGCACCGGCCATCACCGTGTTCCACGTGCCGGTCACGTTGATGTCCATCACGTCGCGAAACGCCTCCGGCGTGATCGCATTCCACGCGGCTGGGGCGGAGATGCCGGCGTTGGCGACGATGACGTCGAGTCGGCCGAATTCGGCGACACCGGTGTTTACGGCTTTGCACATGCCGTCAAGGTCGCGGGTGTCGACGGCGGAGGTGACGATGCGACGCCCCGTGCCTTCGACGAGCCGGGCCGTCTCGTCCAGATCCTCCCGTGTCGCAGAGGGATACGGAGCACACGCCGGCAGTTTGTCCGCGAGATCGATCGCGATGATGTCGGCGCCGTCGGAAGCCAGCCGGACGGCGTGGGCGCGACCCTGACCCCTCGCGGCGCCGGTGATGAAGGCGACCTTGCCCTCCAGTCTGCCGGTCACGATTGTGCGCCCTTGACCAGATTGCCCCCGATGATGAGCCGCTGGATCTCGCTAGTGCCCTCGTAGAGCCGCAACAGCCGGACATCGCGGTAGATCCGCTCCACCGGGACGTCGCGCATATAGCCGCTGCCGCCGTGCACCTGAACCGCGAGATCGGCCACCTTTCCAGCCATTTCGGTGCAGAACAACTTCGCCGCCGACGGCGCGATCCTGCGGTCTTCACCGGTGAGCCACAGCCGCGCGGTGTCGCGGACGAGCGCGCGTCCGGCCAGCACGCCGGTCTGCTGGTCGGCGAGCATCGCCTGCACCAGCTGGAAGCTGCCGATCGGCTTCCCGCCCTGCGTGGCGGTGGCGGCGTAGCCGACCGATTCATCGAGCGCGCGCTGGGCGATGCCGACCGCCAGCGCGGCGATGTGAACGCGGCCGCGGGCGAGTGACGTCATCGCCGCCCGGTAGCCGATGTCCTCACTGCCGCCGATGAGTGCGCCCGCGGGGACCCTGACATCGGTGAAGGCGACGTCAGCAGTCCACGCACCCTCCTGGCCCATCTTGGCGTCCTTCACGCCGACCTGGACGCCTGGCGTGTCCGCGGGCACGAGAAAGACCGCGATGCCGGGTCCGTTGTCATCGGCCGGCCTGCTGCGCGCGAAGACGACAAAGAGGTCCGCGATCGGTGCGTTCGTGATGAAACGCTTGTCGCCGTTGATGATCCAGCCCGCGTCGTCATGTGAACCGTCACGAACCGCCTTCGTGCGCAGACCCGACGGATTCGATCCGGCGCCGGGCTCGGTCAATGCGAACGACGCCACTTCGCCGGTGGCCAACCGCTCGAGCCAGTCGGCCTTTTGCTGCTCGGTACCGAATCCCACGAGCACCTGACCGGCGATGCCGTTGTTGGTGCCGAACATCGACCGCAGCGCGAGCGATGTGTACCCGAGCTCCATCGCCAGCTCGACATCCTGGGCCAGGTTGAGGCCGAGGCCGCCCCACTCCTGCGGAATCGCGTAGCCGAACAGGCCCATTTTGGCGGCCTGCTCACGAAGGTCGTCGGGGACCCGGTCGCCTGCGAGGATTTCCTGCTCGCGCGGCACTACTGCGCTACGGACGAAGTGGCGGGTCTGGGCCAGGATCTCCTGGAAGTCCTCATCGCTGACTTGGGCGGTGGCGGTCATGAGGCGGAATCATATATGAAATATGATGTCGCCAATTAACCGAGGATGGGTGATCAGGTGTCATTGCTGACAGATCAGACGGCGGTCGTCACCGGCGGTGCGCAGGGCTTGGGATATGCGATCGCCGAGCGCTTCGTCGCCGAAGGCGCACAGGTGGTGCTCGGCGACCTCGACCTCGCCGCGACGGAGGCCGCAGCCGAACGCCTCGGCAACGACGCCACGCTGGCGGTGCGGTGCGACGTCACGAAGGCCGACGAGGTCGACGCGCTTGTCGCCGCGGCGGTCGAACACTTCGGCGGACTCGACATCATGGTGAACAACGCGGGCATCACCCGTGACGCGACGCTGCGCAAGATGACCGAGCAGCAGTTCGACGAAGTGATCGCCGTGCACCTGAAGGGCACGTGGAACGGCACCAAGGCGGCCGCCGCGATCATGCGTGAGAACCAGCGCGGAGCAATCGTGAACATGTCCTCGATCTCCGGCAAGGTCGGCCTGGTCGGCCAGACGAACTACTCGGCAGCCAAGGCGGGCATCGTCGGCATGACCAAGGCCGCCGCGAAGGAACTCGCCCATCTCGGGGTGCGGGTGAACGCAATCCAACCCGGCCTGATCCGGTCAGCGATGACAGAGGCCATGCCGCCACACATTTGGGACCAGAAGCTGGCGGAGGTGCCGATGGGCCGGGCAGGCGAACCCGCCGAGGTGGCGAAGGTGGCCCTGTTCCTGGCCAGCGATCTGTCGTCGTACATGACCGGCACCGTTCTCGAGGTCACCGGTGGGAGGCATATCTGATGCGCGCACGCGAGGTGGTGATCTGCGAACCGGTGCGCACACCGATCGGTCGCTACGGCGGCATGTTCGCGTCGCTGACCGCCGTCGACCTCGGGGTGACGGCACTCAAGGGACTGCTCGCGCGAACCGGAGTCCCACCCGAGGCGGTGCAGGACGTGATCCTCGGCCACTGCTACCCGAACAGCGAGGCGCCGGCCATCGGCCGCGTGGTCGCCCTGGACGCAGGCCTGCCCGTCACCGTGCCCGGTATGCAGGTCGACCGCCGCTGCGGATCGGGCCTACAGGCCGTGATCCAGGCGTGCCTTCAGGTGAGCAGCGGCGACAACGACCTCGTCATCGCAGGCGGCGCGGAGAGCATGACCAACGTCGCCTTCTACTCCACCGATATGCGTTGGGGCGGGGGCCGAACCGGCGTCACGGTGCACGACGCGCTCGCGCGTGGCCGCACGACCGCGGGCGGACAGCACTATCCGGTCCCCGGCGGCATGTTGGAAACCGCCGAGAATCTGCGCCGCCAGTACGGCATCTCACGGCAGGAGCAGGACGAACTCGCGGTTGCCTCGCATCAGCGAGCCGTCACCGCGCAGAAGGACGGCATCCTCGCCGAGGAGATCATTCCCGTATCAGTACGCACACGGCAGGGTGAGCAGATCATCGACACCGACGAGCATCCCCGTGCCGACACCTCCGTCGAGTCGCTGGCGATGTTGAAACCCGTTCTGGGAAAGAGCGATCCGGAGGCAACGGTCACTGCGGGCAATGCCAGCGGACAGAACGACGCCGCCTCCATGTGCATCGTGACGACGCCGGAGACGGCGGCCGAACTCGGTCTGGACCCGTTGGTCCGTCTCGTCTCGTGGGGTTCTGCCGGGGTGGCGCCGAACATCATGGGCATCGGTCCGGTTCCGTCGACCGAGGTCGCGCTCGGCAAGGCGGGTCTGCAGCTCAGCGACATCGACCTGATCGAGTTGAACGAGGCGTTCGCGGCGCAGGCACTGGCCGTGATGCGGGAGTGGGGTTTCTCCGACGCCGACCGTGAACGCACGAACGTGCACGGCTCCGGGATCTCGCTCGGCCACCCGGTCGGCGCGACCGGCGGCCGGATGCTCGCGACGCTGGCGAGGGAGCTGAACCGGCGCGAGGCGCGCTACGGCTTGGAAACGATGTGTATCGGCGGCGGGCAGGGCCTGGCGGCGGTGTTCGAGAGGGTTGGGGCATGAGCAGAATCGCGCAGACGCTCGGGCTGACGGAGTTTCAGACCGAGATCCTCGCCAACGTGCGGCGATTTGTCGACAAGGAGGTCATCCCCAACGCGCAGGAGCTCGAGCACGCCGATACCTATCCGCAGGACATCGTCGACCAGATGCGCGAAATGGGTCTGTTCGGCTTGATGATTCCCGAGGAGTACGGCGGGCTTGGCGAGTCGCTGCTGACCTACGCGCTCTGCGTCGAGGAACTCGCCCGCGGCTGGATGAGCGTTTCCGGCGTGATCAACACCCACTTCATCGTTGCCTACATGTTGCGCCAGCACGGCACCGACGAGCAGAAAAAGCGCTTCCTGCCGCGGATGGCCACCGGTGAGACGCGGGGCGCGTTCTCGATGTCGGAACCTGAACTCGGTTCTGACGTGGCCGCGATACGCACGCGGGCCAAGCGCAACGACGATGGCACCTACACCATCGACGGCCAGAAGATGTGGCTCACCAACGGTGGAAGCTCCACCCTGGTGGCGGTATTGGTGCGCACGGACGAAGGTGCGGAGAAGCCACACCGCAATCTGACCGCCTTCCTCGTCGAGAAGCCGACCGGCTTCGGCGAGGTCGCACCCGGGCTGGTGATCCCCGGCAAGATCGACAAGCTCGGATACAAGGGCATCGACACCACCGAGATGATTTTCGACGGCTACGTCGCTAACGGCGACGACATCCTCGGCGAGTCACCGGGGCAGGGTTTCTTCCAGATGATGGACGGCATCGAGGTCGGCCGGGTGAACGTGTCGGCGAGGGCGTGCGGCGTCGGCATCCGCGCGTTCGAGCTCGCAGTCCGGTACGCGCAGCAGCGCCAGACCTTCGGCAAGCCGATCGCCGAGCATCAGGCGATCGCGTTCCAGCTGGCCGAGATGGCGACGAAAGTGGAAGCCGCGCACCTGATGATGGTGAACGCGGCCCGCCTCAAGGACTCCGGTGAACGCAACGATGTCGCGGCGGGGATGGCCAAGTACCTGGCAAGCGAGTTCTGCTCCGAGGTCACCCAGCAGAGCTTCCGCATTCACGGCGGCTACGGCTACTCCAAGGAGTACGAGATCGAACGGCTGATGCGCGATGCCCCGTTCCTGTTGATCGGCGAGGGCACCAGCGAGATCCAGAAGAACATCATCAGCAAGCGACTGCTCGCCGACTATCGGATCTGACCGTGGCCGTTCCGGAGTTCGCCACCCGCCCACAGCTTTCCGAAGCGGTGGCACGGTTCGTGCGCAACCGGATCTTCGACGGTGCCTACGCGGCGGGCTCCTTCGTACGGCTCGACCAGTTGGCGGCGGAGCTGGGCATCAGCGTCACACCCGTTCGTGAGGCGCTCTTTCAGTTGCGCGCCGAGGGCCTGCTGGACCAGAAGCTGCACCGCGGGTTCGTGGTGCTGCCGGTGACCCGGCGCGATATCACCGACGTATCGGATGTGCAGGCGCACATCGGGGGAGAGCTGGCCGCGAGGGCGGCCGCGAACATCACCGACGAGCAGGTGTGTGAGCTCGAGTCGATCCAGTTGCAGCTGGAGGGCGCCTACGCCGGCGACGATCATGAGCGGGCGGTGCGGCTCAACCATGACTTCCATCGTGCGATCAACGTCGCCGCCGATTCGCCGAAGTTGGCTCAGCTGATGTCCCAAATAACCCGCTACGCGCCGGAATCGGTGTTCCCGACCGTCGAAGGGTGGCCGAAGCGGTCGATGCGCGACCACCGCAGGGTGGTCGCGGCGCTCGCCAAGCGTGATGCAGAGCAGGCGCGGGCCGCGATGTCAGAGCATCTCTCGGCGGGTGCGAAACCGTTGATCGATCACCTCGAGCAGCGGGGGGTTGTCACCTAACCCCGCGAGAAGACGCAAAAGTACCCGAAACCGTGGCGTTAGGGGTCCTTTTGCGTCTGCTCGCGCAGAGGAAGCGACCCTCAGCGGTCGGCCTCTGGTGACCGCGCCTGTTGAGTGGCCAGCATCTGTCTGAGCGCCGCGACGTCGACCTTTCCAGTTGCGCCGCGGGGTATCACGTCATCGGAGTCGACGAGCAGCCAGATCGTCGGTACTTTGAACGAGCTCAACAGCTTTCGCACCGACGTTCGAAGTCGATCGATGGGACCATCGCCGACCACCGCGGCGCCCACCTGCCCGGTCACATCGGTGACGAAGGCGTTTCGGACACCGTCGATGCTGCGGAGCGCATGCTCGACTTCGGTGGGATAGACGGTGGCACCGCTCACCTTGAACATGTCGTCGGTTCTGCCGTGGTAGAACATGAAGCCGTCCTCGTCGAGGTGGCCGAGATCGCCTGTGGGATACCAGCCATCGGCGGTGAACACCTCTTCACGGCTGCGGCGGCAGATGCCGCGCAGTGTGTTCGGTCCGCGGATCGCGATCATGCCGATCGTTTCAGCGGGCAGGGGTGAGCCGTCGTCGGTGTCGACGATGCGTACCTCGGTGCCGTCGAACGGCTTACCGCAGGATCCCCATGCCGATTTCGGCATATCGGTGTCGGCACGGTAGCCGCAGTAGGGCCCGAACGCCTCGGTCATGCCGAACAGCTTGGCCCGCGCGCCGGGCGCCGCCCGCCGGTCTGGTGGCAGCAGCGCCTCCAGACTGCCCGGTCGCAGTGCAGAGAGGTCGGCGCCGATCGACTCCGCCTGCCTGGCAAGCGCTTCGGCCTGATCCGGCCAACCGCGGAACAACGAGACCCGCTCGCGCTCCAGCAGGCGCAACGTGGTCTCGGGTCGGGGGATCTCCTCGGTGACCAGCGTCGCACCTGCGAGCAGCGCCGACAGGATGCCGCTGCCGAAACCGCCGACCCAGAAGAACGGCATCGGCAGGTACAGGCGCGTCTCGGCGTTGATGCACCTGGCCGCAAGGCCGGACTGGACGGCGCTCAGCGCATTGCCGTGCGAGTGGATGACGCCCTTCGGTGGTCCGCTGCTGCCCGAGGTGAACATGATGACCAACGTGTCTGCCGCCGTCACGGTCGCGCTGACGGCGTCGATGGAGTCGGTGACGGTGGCCTGCGGCAATTCGTCAGGTGTCGAAACAGCGCGCAGTGCAGGCAGATCCGTCGGTAATCGGCATGCTGTCCTCAGCTCGTCGATGTAGCGGTGACCGCGGAACTCGTCGACGGCAACCAGGTACTGCACAGAGGCGACCCGAAGCTGGGCGACCAGCTCGCGCGGTGCCAGCAGCGTGCTCAGCGGTACCAGCACGGCGCCGATGCGGCTGAGCGCCAGCGCTGTCTGCACCCAGCGGGCACCGTTGGGCATGATCAGTCCGACCCTGGTGCCCTTGGTGACGCCTGCTTCCAGGAACGAGGCCGCCACGGTGCGCGTCGAGGCGTCGAGTGCGGCGAAGGTCAGGCGGTCGGTCTGGTCGATGACCATCGGCTTGTCCGGGTGCTCGATGGCGCGGTGCCGGAGTAGTTCGTCGATCGTCGTCGGTGCCTCAGCCATCGAACATCGCCGCAAGCCTTTTCATATCGACCTTGCCGCTGGACAGTGCGGGAATCTGTGCGGGAGGAACCGCGACGATCCGCTTCGGGATCTTGTAGGCGGAGAGTTCTCGCTTCAGCGCGTTTTGCAGCGAGGCCTCGTCGATGGGGTCGTCGGTGGCGATCACCGCGACGACAGCCTCTCCGCGATCGGAGTCGGGTATCCCGAACGCGTACGCCGTCGCGCCGCCGCTGATCCGGACGAGCGCTTTCTCCACCTCAGCGGGTGCGACGTTGGCGCCCGCGGTCTTGATCATCGATCCGCGTCTACCTACGAAGTAATAGAAGCCGTCGGCGTCGACGCGCACGAGATCACCTGTGTCAAACCAGCCGTCGGCGTCGAAGCATTCCTCGCGGCTGCGCTTGTGGTAGCGCTGCATCACGTACGGCCCCCGGATGCACAGCTCGCCGTGCTCGTCGATCTGTGTCTCGAACCCCGGCGCGGGCTTGCCGAACGATCCTCGGCGGTGTTCGGGCTGGTCGGATTCGTCTCCGCTGATCAGCACGACACCGCCCGCCTCGGTCAGCCCCAGCATGTTGTGCCGTAGTTCGGGATCGCGGGGGCGCACCTCGGGTGCCATGACGGGATAGAGATTGCCGCGCCGCATCGACGACAGGTCACGCATCTCGAGGTGGGGATCGCGGGCCAGATGGGCGATGCCCGCGACGAATCCGTTCGTCATGGTCGGCCGTTGCGCCTCGAGGAGATCGAGTGTCCTGTATGCCTCGGTGGCGTTCGAGCACACCAGCGTCGATCCGGCTACCAGGGTGGCGAGCAGGCCGAAGGCGAGCCCGCCGATCCAGAAGAAGGGCGAGTTGCAGAACAGGATGTCGTGTGCGGTCAGGCCGCGAATGGTGTTCAGATTGCGCTGATGTTCGAGCAGCGCACCCTGGGTGTGCAGCACGCCCTTGGGGGCGGCGGTCGAACCCGACGTGTAGACGATCGCCAGCGGGTCGGATCCGTCGACGTCCGCCTCCAGCGCTGTCAGGAGCGTCTCGTCGATCCCCGGCGGCGGAAGCGTATCGAACAGCGCATGGCGTAGCAGCGGGGCAGACTCGCGGATATCAGACAGCCGCTGCGCGAAGTCGTTTCCGCGGTATGACGAGGTGGCGAGCAGAATCGTGACATCGCTGTGAACCAGTTGCTCCCGCAGCTCCGGGGCAGTTGCGAACGTGGTGAAGGGAACCACCACCGCCCCGATCCTGGCGATCGCCAACAACCCGACCACGAAGTCCGACCCGTTCGGGTGCAGCAGGCCGACGTGTGTGCCCTTGCCCGCACCGAGGGCGACCAGCCCTCGGGCGAGGTCGGTCGAGCGGCGCTGCGCCTCCGCATAGCTGAGCCGGTCGTCGTCGCAGACGAGCAGCGGATGGGAACCCCGCGCTTCTGCTTGCCGCCGCACAAGCCCGGCGATGGTCTCGGTTTCAGCGGGCACGGATGGCGCTCAGATCGGGCTTGCCGGACGGCGTGCGGGGGATCGTGTCCACGATCGTGATCTCGGTGGGAATCTCATAGCGCGCCAGCCGGTTCCTCAGGTACTCCGCCAGCTCGGCGGGTTTGGCTGAGGTGCCGTTCCTCAGCTCGACCACCGCGACCGGTGTCTCGCCGAGCCGTTCGTCGGGTCTGCCCACCACGGCGGCGCCCTGCACCGCGGGGTGGCTTTCCAGCGCCGCGCGCACCTCGTCGGGTATCACTTTGAAGCCGCCGCGGATGATGGCCTGATCGGCGCGCCCGAGGATCCACAGGAAACCGTCTTCGTCGATGCGCGCCAAGTCGGTCGTTCGGATCCACTCCGCCGACGGACCCAGCTGGCCCGGTTTGACCTCGAGCAGCCCGGGTTGATCGGGGCCAAGCGGGTTGCCGGCATCGTCGACCACCCGCAGCTGTGCGCCCGGGTTTGCGCGTCCGACGCTGCCCCGTTTGGCCTGCCAGTGCTTCTGGTGATCGGCCAGCGTCCAGCCGGCGACGCCGCCACCGAACTCCGTTGCAGCATAGGACGTCAGCACGGGGATCCCGAACTTCTCCTGAAAGGCATCGGCGTCGTCGGCTGACAACGGCGCGGTGCCCGAGGTGACGGCGCGGATGCTGTCGAGGTCTTCGCGTCGCAACGCGGAGTGCAACACCGTTCGCAGTGCGGCGGGCACAAGGGATACCGCCCTGGGGCGATGCCTGCGCACAGCGTCGACCCACGTGTCGAGGTCGAACCGGTCGAGCAGCGCGAACGGCCGTGCCTCAGCGACGCATTGCAGGACCCGGAACACGCCGCCGATGTGCACCAGCGGTGCGTTGACGATCGCGACGCCGGAGCGGACCTCTGCGGGCGCCTTCGAGCTGGCCGGCTTCGGGCCCAGCACGCTGTGCGCCAGCATGTCGTAGGTGAGGTCGATGCGTTTCGGCGGTCCGGTCGTTCCGCTGGTCAACATGCGCACCGCGACACCGGGGCGGACGGCGTCGTGGCCCCTGCCGGCCTCCATCTCCTGCGGCTCGGCGGCGAGCGTCGAGATCGAGACGACGGTCGACCCGGATCCGCTGCCCACCAACGTAAGAAGATCATCGGCGGCGCCGATCAACACCGGTAGGTCCAGCGCGGCGATGTCGGCCTTCGTGCGGTCGTCGCCGCGGGACGGGTTGATGACGACCACCGATCCGCCGGCCAGCAGCACGCCGAGGAGTGCGGCGATATGCGCCGGCCGGTTGCGCAGCAGCATGCCGACCTGGCCACGGCCGTCGACCACCGCTGCGATCCGTCGAGCGAGGGTCGCGAGGTCCCCGTAGCTGGACCAGTGACCGTCGTACTCGACGGCGGACGCGCCGGGCGCAAGGGCGAGCACGGCCGTGATTCGTTGGCTCAACGGGTGGCCGGTCATCACCGGATCCTCGGCTCGGCCTTCACCGGCCCGCCCTGCTGCGCGAGCTCGGCGGTGCCGATCGGGTTGCCGAGCCTGGTATAGATGAGGTTCTGCTCCATTGCCGCGCGGTACGGCTTGTCCAGCGACTCCCAGATCGCCTTCACGGTGCCCTGTGTCGCCGACGGCGGTTTGGTGGCGATCGTTGCCGCGATGGCGTGCGCGCGCCCCCACAGCCGGCTGCGCGCTACGACCTCGGTTACCAGCCCGATGCGCAACGCCGTGTCGGCGGCGACTCTCTCGTCGTTGCCCATCAACGCGATTCGCAGGGCTTCGGCAAGACCGATTCGTCGCATCATGCCGATCGGTTCGAGCGCGCATACCAGGCCTGCGGAAACGTGCGAGTCGAAGAACGTAGCGTCGTCCGAACAGATGACCACATCGGCTTCGTTGACGAAGTAGAAAGCACCGGCGGTGCAGATGCCGTTGACGGCGCAGACGACCGGCTTCCACATCTTTTGCCACTTGGGGCTGAGCGCCTCGCCGGGATCCTCGTGGTTCCAGACGTTGTCGGGTTGGCCGTAGGACGATTTCACGTCGAGGCCCGCGCTGAAGGCCCGATCACCCGCTGCGCGCAGCACCACTGCGTTGACCGACTCGTCGTGTTTCACGATCCGCCATGCGCGCGCCATCTCCTCGCACATCGTCCGGTTGAACGCGTTGAGTACGTCGGGCCGGTTCAATGTGATGGTCGCGACGCGATCGTCGGCGTCGACATCGAGAAGGATGGTCTCGAAGGCTTCGCTCATCGGCACTGCCAGTTCGGCGCGCGCTTTTCGACGAAGGCCCGCGGTCCTTCGAGGGAATCCTCGGTATGCAGATTGCGCTCCCTGAAGGCCTCCGCGAGGATCTCGCCGTCGTGCAGCGGCAGGTCGAGCGTTTTGTGGATGGCCAGCCGGGTGCCTCGAACCGCAAGTGGCGCATTGCTGTTCACCATGTCGGCGATCTCGTGTGCGCGTTCGAGCAGGCGCGCGTCCTCGACTACCTCGCTCACCATGCCCAGTTCGTACGCGCGCCGGGCGTCCATTCGCTCGTGCTTACCGGCGAGCGCCATCCGCAGCGCGACGTTTCGGGGCAGTACACGTGCCAGCCGCACCATCTCGCGTCCGGCGACCAGACCGATGCTGACGTGCGGATCGAAGAAGGTGGCCTTGTCGGACGCGATGACGATGTCACCGGTGGTGACCCAGTCGAGCCCGGCGCCACAGCAGATGCCGTTGATCGCCGCAAGCACCGGCTTGGCCATCCGGCGAAACGGCGGCGTGCCCTCCTGCGGCGCCTCCCACTGGTCGTAGGTCGACAGGTAGGCCTTCTCGTTGATGACCTTGCCGTCCTCGGGGATCTGCTTGGCGTCGGCACCCGTGCAGAACGCCCGCCCGGTTCCGGTGACGATGAGAAGCCAGACGTTGTCGTCGGTCTCTGCCTCGTCATAGGCGGCACGCAGTTCGCTGATCATGAACGGGCTGAGCGCGTTGAGGGCCTCCGGGCGATTCAGCGTGATGGTGGCCTTGTGCCCGTCGACGTCATAGTTGATGGTGTCGTACGCCTGCACGGCCATCGGTGGTCCCTTCGTCGCATGGTTGTCGGTCATCGGCCGTGGAACTCCGGCGTGCGCCGCTCGCGGAACGCCGAAAGGCCCTCTTTGAAATCTCCTGTCCGGCAGGAGAGTTCCAGGTTGAACAGCTCCTGGTTCATCGCCTGTGGGAGGGTGGCGTGCTGGCTGTAGTGAATCGCCTGTTTGGCCAGGCCGATCGCGACGGTCGGGCCCTCGACCAGCCGGCTGAGCAGCGTCCCGGCGGCGGCGTCGAGGACGGACGCATCGACGGCGTCGTGGATGAGGCCCCACTGCGCGGCGTCCGATGCCGTCACCTTCTCGCCGAGCAATAGCATGCGCTTGGCCCGCGCCAATCCCACGAGTCTCGGAAGCAGCCACGTGGAGCCGGAGTCAGGGCTGAAGCCTCGTGTCACGAACGGCTCCCAGAACACCGCGTCGCTGGAGGCCACCGTGAAGTCCGCGGCCAGCGCCACGTTGCAGCCGAGGCCGACCGCCCAGCCGCGCACCGTGCACACCACAGGCAGGTGAATGGTCCCGACGAGTTCGACGAGTCGATGCGACGTGTGGGGTATGCGGCGGACAAGATCACCGGTGCGCGGCCGCTTTCCGTCGGCGTTGCCGGCCACCCAGTCGGCGCCCGAGCAGAAGTCGTCGCCCTCGCCGCGAATGTGGATGGCGCGCAACGTGTCGTCGGCTGCCGCTTCGGTCAGCGCGCCGACGAGGGTGTCGACCATCGGATGGCTCAGTGAGTTACGTCGAGCCGGACGGTCGAGCGTGAGCCGGAGGATCGCGCCGTCCAGGTGCACACGGACCGCGCCGTCCGAGCCGACCTCTTGACTCACTGCCGGGTCCCTTCTCGAGCCTATACGGATACCCATACAGTAGGCTAAACCATTTCTATCCTGTACAAGATAGACAAGAAAGGCCTGCGATGGCAGACGCTGACACCCCTCGGTTCGGTGAGCAACCGCTTGCCCAGACCGTGGCCGTCGCCGGTGCACTGCGGCGGCTGGCGGGCCAACTGCTGTCGCTGGAGCAGCCGCACCCGGCGGTGGACGCCATGCTCGAGGCGCTCGGCAAATGGGAGAAGGAGCTGGCCGGCGCCGTCTCGCCCGACCCGGCCCCGCGGATCGGCAAGGGAGCGGACACCCAACGGGTCTACCTGTCCCACGCTTTCGACATCGGCGCGTTCAACCCGTGCTTTCCCACCTATGAGTTCGAGCGCATCGACGCCGAGACGGCGGAGGGCCGGGTCACTTTCCCGGTCGTTTACGAGGGCCCGCCTGGCCTGGTGCACGGGGGCTTCTTGGCTGTGTTCTTCGACTGCGTGATCCAGCACCAGAACTGTGCGACCGAGCTGTCGGGCAAGACCCGCTCACTGAACGTGAAGTTCCGCAGGCCCACGCCCATCCTCACCGAGCTGCACTTTTACATCGAGCGCGCACAGGTCGAGCGGGGCGTCACATCGACGGTGCGGTTGTCGCTCGGCGACGAGGTGTTGTGCATCGGGGAAGCCACGACGCTCGCTCTCTCCCCGGACAAGCTCACCGGATTCGACTTCGGCAAGCGACGGGCCTGATCTCGTGGAACTACGGGGGATTCGCCAACCGCGCGTCGCTGAGATCGTTGCTGCGCGGCTGCGCGACGAGATCCTCGCCGGCCGGCTCAAGGAGCTACCGTCCCAGGAGAGCCTATTGGGACAGTTCTCGGTGAGTCCGCCTGCGTTGCGCGAGGCGATCCACATCCTGGAAACCGACGGCCTGATCTCGGTGCGGCGCGGCAACGTCGGGGGTGCGGTGGTTCACCTACCCTCGGCGGCGCGCACCGCGCACATGATCAGCATGGTGCTGCAGACCCGCGACTCCACGCCCGCCGACGTCAGCGAGGCGCTGCTGCACCTGGAGCCGATCTGCGCGGGCATGTGTGCGTCCCGGGAGGACCGGATGGACGAGGTCGTCCCGTATCTGCAGGCCGAAATCGATCGTCAGGCAGAACAGTTCGACGACGTTTCGGCGTATGTGCCCAACGCTCGTCGGTTCCATGAAGCGCTGGTGTCGCGCTGCGGCAACGAACCGATGATCCTGTTGATCGGTTCGCTCGAGTTGATCTGGTCGGCGCACGAGTCCTCGGTGTGGAGCGACGACGACGTGAACCACAAGACCATGCGGGCCGCCTTACGCGACCATCAGAGGCTGCTGGACGCCATCCGCGACGGAAACGCGGCACGTGCGGTTCGACTGGCCCAGGACCACCTTGCCGCGGCCCGGCGCAACACGCTGGCCGCAGGGGCGGACAAAACCATTGAGGCGAAACTGATTTCGAGGAGCCACTGATGACTGCTTCCACCGACGAGCGCGTGCTTTTCGAACTCGAGCCAAACAAGCGGATCGCGACGATCACGTTCAACAACGCCAAACAGCGCAACTCCTACGACGCGGCCATGCGTGAGGCCTTCGCCCGGTGCCTGGATCACGTTGCCGAGGACGACGACATCACCGTTGTGCTGTTGCGCGGGGCCGACGGCGTGTTCAGCACCGGCGCGGATATGAACAACGCCTACGGCTGGTACGGGAAGGATGAACCCGAGCGCAAGAGCCGACCCAGCCAGCGCCGTCGGCTGACGGTGGATCGCAAGACATTCGGCTTCTATCACAACCTGATGGGCTTTCCGAAGGTCACGGTCGGCGAAATCAGCGGCTACGCGCTTGGCGGCGGCTTCGAGATGGCCCTGATGACCGATATCTCGGTCATCGGCCGCGACACGAAGATCGGGATGCCCGCCACCCGCTTCCTCGGGCCCGCGCTGGGCAGCCTGCACATGTTCTTTCATCGCCTCGGCCCGGTATTGGCCCGCCGGCTGCTGCTGACCGGCGACATCATCACCGCCGGTGCAATCGAGCACCTCGGCGTGTTCACCGATACGTGCGAGCCCGCGAAGGTGGCCGCCAGGGCGAGATACTGGGCGGAGAAGGCGGCGAAGATGCCGGCCGACGGCGTCGTCATCGCCAAGGAGGCATTCCGTCTCGTCGAACAGAGCCAGGCTTACCAGGGTGAGGAAGTGGCGAGTTACCTGTTTCACGCGTACGGGACGAACCTGCAGTTCGCGCCGGGTGAGTTCAACTTCGTCAAGACGCGGGCGGCGCACGGGACGAAGGAAGCGTTCCGCCTGCGTGACGAGCATTTTCACGTGCCTGAGCCGGAGTGAGGCCGGTCACGTACTGATGCAATACATTATCTGCTACTTTTGTAACGTCGTTAACGCCAAAAGCTGAGGTCAAACAAACATGGGCACACCTGTCATCGTCGCCGCCGCCAGGACGGCGATCGGCCGGTCCTTCAAGGGCACGCTGGTCAACACCCCGCCGGAAACCCTGATCACCACGGTGCTTCCCGAGGTCGTTCGCCGGTCCGGCGTCGACCCGGCCGCGTTCGACGACATCATCGTCGCCGAATCGCACTACGGCGGCGGCGATCTCGCCCGCTACGCCGCGACCGCAACGGGAATGGACAGCGTTCCGGGTCAGTCGGTGAACCGGCACTGCGCCGGCAGCCTGACGGCCATCGGCAATGCTGCCGCGCAGATCGGCTCGGGAATGGAGCGTGCGCTGGTCGCGGGCGGGGTGCAGTCACTGTCGATGACCCCGCTGACGAACTGGCGCATCCCCGGACCCGAGCTGAAGTTCGAGGAGCGCTGGATGCCGCCGACGCATGTCGAGACGCCCGATGCGCCTGCCAAGGACATGTCGATCACGGTCGGCTGGAACACCGCGCAGTCGGTCGGCATCACCCGCGAGGAGATGGACGCGTGGGCCGCGCGGTCGCATCAGCGCGCGATCGCCGCGATCGACGCGGGCAAGTTCCTCGACGAGATCATCCCGATGAAGATCCAGCAGTTCGACGGGTCCGTCGTCGACTTCAGCGTCGACGAGCATCCGCGCCGCGATACCACCGTCGAGAAGCTGGCCGGGCTCAAGGTCCTGCATCCCGAGATCGAGGGCTTCTCCATCACCGCGGGCAACAGCAGCGGAACGAACGACGCCGCGGCAGCGGTGGCACTGGTGGACAGCGACTATGCCGCCGCGGAGAAGCTGACGACGATGGCGACGGTCAGGGCCTGGGCCTCGGCCGGTGTCGCACCGCGTGACTGCGGGCTCGGTGCCGTGAAGGTGATCGGAAAGGTGCTCGACCGTGCCGGCCTCAAGCCGTCGGACGTCGCGCTGTGGGAGATCAACGAGGCGTTCGCCTCGGTGCCCATCGCGGCGTGCAGGGAATACGGCCTCGACGAGGAGCTGGTGAACTTCTCGGGAAGTGGTTGCAGCCTCGGTCATCCCATCGCCGCTTCGGGTGCACGGATGGTCACGACACTGGTCTACGAATTGCAGCGGCGCGGTGGAGGCATCGGCGTCGCCGCGATGTGCGCGGGCGGTGGCCAGGGCGGCGCTGTCGTCATCGAGGTGTAGCGATTTGGGCGCGCTGGGTCATCGTGAGCGTGACTGAGCGCGCCGAAATCACTTCTTCTTGGACGTCTCGATCAGCCGTTCGGCGCGGTCGAGGACGCACTCGAGGCCGTAGTCGAAGTTGAAATCGTCTGCGGCACCGATGCGGTGGCCCTCCCGACGGACCTGCGCCAGCAGCGGGGTGGTCTCGGGGTCGATGACCATCGTCTCCTCGAAATCGCCCGGCCTGCCGTCGTTGGCCCGGTTCTTGTCGTAGAGGCGTTGCAGCACAACGGATCCACGCACATGCACGGACACCGCCGAGTATGTGTCGAATGCGTCCTCGGGGGACAGGCCCGCCTCGACGAGGTTTTCGATGGCCTTCTCGACCGCGACGACTCCCAGCTTGGCCGCCCGTGGGCTCAGGGCCGACCGGATCAGGATCAGATCGGTCAGTATCGGGTTGCCCAGGAAAGCCTTTCGCATCGTTCGCGCGTGATTGCGCAGCGTCTCGCGCCAGTCCTTCGCCTCGACATACGGCGTCTCGAAGACATACTGCTTCAGTGCGCGGTCGGTCATCGCGTTGAGCAGGTCGTCCTTCTTGCGGAAGTACCAGTAGATGCTCGTCACGCCGACACCGAGATGCTTGCCCAAAAGCGGCATGCTCAGGTTGTCGATGCCCACGTCCTCGGCGAGCTCGAAGGCGCCCTTGATGATGTCGTCGGGATTGATCGACCCACGTTCGCGCCGCTGACGCTTTTCGGTGGTTGCCTGCTTGGCCACTGAAGGGCACCTCCGTCGAATCAATGGTCGAACCGAATGTACCCGCGAGGGGTAGCACGGTGTCGCCCTCCTACTGTAAGGCCTATAGTAAGCTTTTCCAGCAGATTCGGCTTGACCTGAGGGGTGGTGGCGCCGTGGATCTCGGGCTGGAAAACGCCACCGCGGTGATCGTCGGCGGCGGCCGCGGAATGGGACTGGCGACCGCGCGCTGCCTTGCCGACGACAATGCGCGCATCGCTATCGTCGGCCGAACCCGGTCGGTTCTCGACGAGGCGGCGCGGGAGCTGTCGAGCCGCGGCAGCCCCGATGCGCTTGGGTTGGTAGCCGATGTCACCGATGCCGAAGCGGCCCAACGCGTTTTCGACGAGGTCGGTCACAGGTGGGGAGGCGAGCTCAACATCCTCGTCAACGTGGCGGGTCCCGGTGCCGTCGGGACCTTCACCGATCTCGGCGACGATGACTGGCGGCGGGCCGTCGACGAAGGCGTGATGGGCATGGTGCACTGCGTCCGCTCCGCGCTTCCGCTGCTACGCAAGGCCGAGTGGGCCCGGATCGTGAACTTCTCCGCGCATTCGACGCAGCGCCAGAGCGTGATCCTGCCCGCCTACACGGCCGCAAAGGCGATGGTCACCAGCATTTCCAAGAACCTGTCACTGTCGCTGGCGCCCGACGAGATCATGGTGAACGTCGTGTCGCCGGGCAGCATCCTGTCCGAGTCGCTCGCAGGTTGGGCCGACTCCGTCGGAATCGACGGAAGCGATCCCTATGCCGTGATGGCCGGTATCGAAAAGCATTTCGGGCACCCCGCGCACCTGCCGCGCGCCGGTCTACCCGAGGAGATCGGCCCCGTCGTCGCGTTCCTCGTCTCTCGCGCCAACTCCTACATGACCGGCGCCAACATCAATGTCGACGGCGGAAGCGACTTCACCTAAGGAGGCGACATGGCGAATGCACGCGAAGCCAGGGACTGGGCGCGCACCTCGCTGCGCGGAATCGGCAACAGCCTCTACACGCCGTTTCGCGGCACCGATGGCGACGACATCGACTGGGACGCCTACCGCACCCTGGTGCGCTACTGCGTCGGCGAACTCGAACACCCCATGCTCTGGTGCACCAGCGGCATCGCGGAGTTCTGGGCACTGACCATCGCCGAGCGAAAGCAGTTGTTGGAGATAGCCATCGACGAAGGCCGCCGGGCGAATCCCGATGCCGTCGTGCAAGCCTGCACCGCCGCGACAGCCGCGAAGGACTGCCTGGAACTGACGCGGCACGCGCAGGAGGCCGGCGCCGACATCGCCTACATCCAGACGCCGATGATGGAGGCCCACGGCGGGGAAGGGGTGCTGAACTTCTTCCGCTACATCGCCGATCGCACCGACATCGCCCTCGGCATGTTCAACTCGCCGTCGTCGGGCTACGTGCTGACGCCGGCCGAGAGTGCACGGATCTATGCCGAGATCCCCGCCGTGTGCGCGACGAAGGAGGGCGCGTTCCGGCCGGCCAGCAGCCGGATGCTGCACGAACTCGCCCCCGACCTGACCATCTGGGAGTGCGACCTGACGGTGTATCGCGCGGGCTGGCTGCGCGCGGGCATCGTCGGTCCTGCCCAGTTGGGCACGGCCGGGTATCTGTACGAAACACCGCAGCAGCCCGTCATCTCCGAGTACTGGGAGCTGGTGTGGAACGACAATCTGGTGGAGGCGATGGACTACGCCGAGAAGTCCGGCCTGGACCGGTTCGGCATCGACATGGCGTCGTGGTTCACGTGTTATCCCGGTCGACCGGACTATTTCACGCACTGGGGCGGGGCGTTCAAGTACGCGGCATCGGTGCTCGGTCTACCCATCGGTGACTACCCGCACTCGCGCCCGCCCCAGGCGGTGTTCCCCGCCGAGGGCAGAGCGCAGATCGATGCTGCGTATCGCCGGTACGGGCTGCTCTCCTGCTGAGCCGCCCGGCCGTTGCGGAAAGCACTACCGAAAGGTGTACAGTAAGTGCCTGTGAGTGCTGACGACCCGGTCCTCTACGAGCTTCGTGACACCGGCGTTGCCCTGCTGACCCTCAACCGGCCCGAACGGATGAACGGGTGGGGCGGCGGCCTGGCCGCGAAGTTCTACACGCTGCTCGAGGGAGCCGAGGCCGACCCGAACGTGCGGGCGATCGTCGTCACCGGTGCGGGCCGGGCCTTCTGCGTCGGCGCCGACATGGGAGACCTGTCATCGATGGAGAAGGCCAACACCAACGGCGAAACCGATGTCAGCACATTGGTCGGCGAACGTCACCCGCACTTCGTTGCGACGCTGCGCAAGCCGGTCATCGCCGCGATCAACGGCGCCTGCGCGGGCATCGGGCTGACCCAGGCGCTGATGTGCGACATCCGCTTCGCGGCAGCGGGAGCGAAGTTCACCACGTCGTTCGCGCGTCGCGGCCTGATCGCCGAATACGGCATCAGCTGGATACTTCCGCGCATCGTCGGCTGGGGTGTGGCGATGGACCTGCTGCTGTCCGGCCGCGTCTTCCTCGCCGAGGAGGCCGCCGCACTCGGGCTCGTCAACCATGTGGTGGCGCCAGCAGAGCTGCTGCCGCGGGCGATCGCCTATGCGGAGGACATCGCCGCCAACTGCGCGCCCAGTTCTCTGGCGGTCATCAAGCAACAGGTGTACGCGGACACCATGCGTGACGTATTCAATGCCAGCGACCGCGCCGAAAAGCTGATGCACGAGTCCATGCAACGGCCCGACTTCATCGAGGGCATCACCGCCTTCTTCGAGAAGCGCACGCCAAACTTCCCGCCGGGCAAGCCAATGGAGGAGGTCACCCCATGACGCTCGACTATCGGGCGATCGACGTCGACAACCATTACTACGAGCCGATCGATTCCTTCACCCGCCATCTTCCCAAGGAATTCAAACGTCGAGGCGTGCAGATGCTCACCGAGGGCAAGCGCACGTTCGCCGTCATGGGTGGCGTCGTCAACCACTTCATCCCGAACCCGACGTTCGACCCGATCATCGAGCCGGGTTGTTTGGATTTGCTCTTCCGAGGGGAGATCCCCGAGGGTGTCGACCCGGCATCGCTGATGAAGGTCGACCGGCTCGCGGACCACCCCGAATACCAGAATCGCGACGCCAGGGCGAAGGTCCTAGACAAGCAGAACCTCGAAACCGCGTTCATGCTCCCGACATTCGCGTGCGGGGTCGAAGAGGCGCTCAAGCGCGACATCGAGGCGACGATGGCGTCGGTACACGCGTTCAACCTGTGGCTCGACGAGGACTGGGGCTTCGACCGTCCCGACCACCGCTTCCTCTCGGCGCCGATCATCTCGCTGGCGGACCCGGACAAGGCTGTCGAGGAAGTGGAGTTCGTGCTGGCCCGCGGCGCCAAGATCGTGTGCGTGCGGCCCGCGCCCGTGCCGGGCACGGTCAAGCCGCGCTCGCTGGGTGATCCGGTGCACGATCCGGTGTGGGCCAGGCTCGCCGAGGCGGGCGTTCCTGTGGTGTTCCACCTGTCCGACAGCGGCTACCTGGCGATCGCGGCACTATGGGGCGGCCAGGCGACGTTCGAGGGGTTCGGCAAGAAGGACCCGCTGGACCAGGTGCTGCTCGACGACCGCGCTATCCACGACTCGATGGCGTCGATGATCGTCCACCAGGTCTTCACCCGGCATCCGAAGCTGAAGGTGGCCAGCATCGAGAACGGCTCGTACTTCGTGTACCGCCTGATCAAGCGGCTGAAGAAGTCCGCAAACACCGCGCCGTATCACTACAAGGAGGATCCGGTAGAGCAGCTGCGCAACAACGTCTGGATCGCGCCGTACTACGAGGACGACGTCAAACTGCTCGCCGAGACCATCGGCGTGGACAAGATCCTGTTCGGCTCGGACTGGCCGCACGGCGAGGGGCTCGCCGATCCGATGGCGTTCACCGCCGATATTCCGCAATTCCCAGAATTCAGTGCGGAGGACACCCGGAAGGTGATGCGGGACAACGCACTCGAGTTGCTCGGTGTGAACGTTGCGGCATGAGACCGCGGATGTGAGGAGCGCCCAGGGTGCCTGAGTGGACCATCGGCGACGTCGTCGACGCGATCGCCGACGTCATCGGAGATCGCACCATGACGGTGTGCGGTGACCGCCGCACCACCTACGGCGAAATGGCCCGACGTACCCGTCGGCTGGCGAACTTCCTCGCGGACAAAGGATTCGGCGCACACCGGGATCGCGATCGGCTCGACAACTGGGACTGCGGGCAGGACCGGGTTGCGTTGATCATGTTCAACGATCGCTATCCGGAGATGGTGATCGGTTGTCTGAAGGCCCGCACGGTCCCGGTGAACGTCAACCACCACTACACGCCGCGCGAGGTCGCCGACCTCCTCGACTACGTGAAGCCGCGCGCCGTGATCTACCACCTGGCTCACGGCGCGAAGTTCGCCGACGTGCTGGAGTCGCTGGGCGCCGATCTGCTCATCGCCGTCGACGACGGCAGTGACGCGCCCGATATCCCGGGCGCCGTGCGATTGGATGACGCTGTGGCGCAGGGAGATCCGCAACACAGGATCTCCGGTTCGCCTGATGACCTGATCATGTACTGTACGGGCGGGACGACCGGCAGGCCAAAGGGTGTGCTGTGGCGGCAGAGCGACACCTACGTGTGCTCGATGGTCGGTGCCGACCACCAGTCGGCCACCGAGATACACGACAAGGTCAGGCGCAATGAAGGGCCGGCCTGGTTCGCGGTATCCCCGTTGATGCATGCGGCGGGCCTGTGGACGGCCTTCTCCGGCACGCTCGCCGGGCTGCCGGTGGTGCTCTACGACGATCGCACCAAGTTCGACCCCGCGTTGGTGTTGCGCACGGCCGAACGCGAGAAGGTGGGCATGATGACGATGGTCGGGGACGCCTACGTGGCGCCGCTGGTCGAGGAGCTCAACCGTGCCAGCTACGACTTGTCGTCGCTGTACGCCATCGGAACAGGCGGGGCCACAACCAATCCCAAGCATGTCGCTGCGCTCCTGGAGAAGCTGCCTGCGCTGACGATCATCAACGGCTACGGCTCGTCGGAGACCGGAAACATGGGGTTCGGCCACAATCGGCGGGGCTCCCATCGCGAGACCTTCGATCTGCGGGAAGGCGGCACCGTGGTGTCTGACGACCTGACCCGGTTCGTCGCGGCGGGCGAACCCGAGGTCGGCTGGGTGGTTCGCACCGGCCGGATTCCGCTGGGATACTTCGACGACCCCGACGCGACCCGCAGCACCTTTCCCGTGGTGGCGGGCCGGCGTGTCGTGGTGTCGGGTGACCGCGCATCGTTGGAAGCCGACGGCACCCTGCGGCTGTACGGCCGCGACTCACTTGTGGTCAACACCGGTGGAGAGAAGGTCTTCGTCGAGGAGGTCGAGGCGGTGCTGCGCGCATATCCAGGGGTGGTGGACGCGTTGGTCGTCGGCCGCGACAGCGAGCGCTGGGGGCAGGAGATCGTCGCGCTCGTCCAGACTCGGCCGGATGCGACCGTCGACGTCGAATCACTGCACGCCACGTGCGTCGAGCATCTCGCCCGCTTCAAGGCGCCGAAGGAGATCGTCTTCGTGGACACGGTTCGCAGGCTCGGTAACGGCAAGGCCGACTACCGGTGGGCGAAAAGCCAAGCGACGCAACGGGCGATGACATGACGAACAAAGCCATTGATTGCCTCGTCAACGTCCACTTCGGGGAGACCGAACAGCAGCCGAACTGGATGCTGAAGGTGCGCGACGACTACTTCAAGGGACCGGAGTCGATGTTCGCCCCCGTCGATCTGGCCGAGCTGCTCGACGAAATGGACGAGCAGGGGGTGGCCAAGGCCATCCTGATGGACAACCTCACGAAGCCGTCGGTTACCGCGCGCAAATTCGTCGAGTCGCGGCCCGACCGGTTCAAGCTGGCGATGGGCGGGGTCAACCTCCTGAAGCCGATGCCATCGCTCCGCGAATTGAGCGCAGTCGCCAGCGATCTTCCCGTCGCGTATGCCGTTGTGGGTCCCAGCTTCTGGGGCGATGGGCAGTACCCGCCCAGCGACGCCGTCTACTATCCGCTGTACACCAAGTGCGCCGAGATGGAGCTGCCGCTGTGCATCAACACCGGCCTGCCGGGACCGCCGATTCCCGGTGAGGTGCAGAACCCGATTCACCTCGACCGGGTGTGCGTGCGCTTCCCCGAGTTGAAGCTCTGCATGATCCACGGCGCAGACCCGTGGTGGGATGTCGCGATCCGGCTGATGATCAAGTACCAGAACCTGCGGCTGATGACGTCGGCGTGGTCGCCCAAGCGACTGCCGGAGAGCCTGTTGCACTTCATGCGCACCCGCGGCAAGGACAAGGTGATCTACGCGTCGGACTGGCCCGTGCTGCGGATGCGCCGCGTGGTGCCGGAGGCGACCGCCCTTGACCTGCCCGCCGACGTGCTGGACAACTACCTGTACAACAACGCTCAGGAATTCTTCTTCGGAGAATAGGAACACCCGCGATGGACCGATACGAGCTGCGCAGGCTGGACTACAGCCTGTCGGAGGATCACCAGGCGATCCAGGAGGCGTACAAACAGTTCTTCAGGACGCATTGCCCGATCGAGAATGTGCGCGCCGCGGAGGGGACCGGCTTCGACAAGAGCCTGTGGGAGCGGCTGTGCGCGATGGGCGCAACCACGATGGCGCTGCCCGAGTCGGCGGGCGGGGACGGGGCGACACTCGTCGACCTGACGCTGGTCGCCGAGGAGATCGGCCGGTCGCTGGCGCCGATCCCGTGGATCGACCATGTCGTCGCGTCGCGCCTGCTGGCGCGACTCGGTGCCACGCTGGACGCCGACCTGGTCAGCGGCAAACAACTGGCTGCCCTCGACCCGCAGCACGACAGCGTCTCAGGGCGGCGGCTGATCCCCGCAGGCTCGATCGCCGATCAGATTCTCGTGCGCGACGGCGCCGACGTTGTGGCGCTGACCTTCGGGACGCGCCCTGTCAAGGTCGACAACATCGGAAAGCTCCCGATGGCATGGGTGGATCCGGCGGCGGCCGATGGCAGGACTGTGATCGCAATTGGCGCCGAGGCGCTCGCCGAATATCAACGCGCGCTGGATGAATGGCGGGTGCTGACCGGGGCCGCGCTGGTCGGCCTCGTCGAGGAGACGATGACGATCGCGGCCGAATTCGCGAAGAATCGCTACACGCTCGGGGTGCCGATCTCCACGCTGCAAGCCATCTCGCATCCGCTGGCCAACATCGCCATCACCGTCGCGGGTGGTCGCAATCTGGCGCGCCGCGCGGCCTGGTTCCTCGACAACGAACCCGACGAACGCCCGGAGTTGGCGCCGTCGGCGTTTGTGTTCATGGCCGAGGAGGCGTCGAAGGCCGCCACCATGTGCGTACAGGTGCAGGGCGGCCTCGGGGTGAGCGCGGAAGCGGCTGCGAGCGCGTACCTGGTTCGGGCGCGCGGCTGGGCGCTGGCAGGCGGCGATCCCGGCGCAAGCGCGAAATACATCGCCGAGATCGTCGCGGCGCGCGAAAGCGGAGGAGTGAAGTAAGTGGACTTCTCACGCGTTCAGCTGTCCGACGAGGACGAGGCTTTCCTCCACGAGTCACGCGCGTTCCTGCGTGAGCTCGTCACCGAGGACGTCATCCGGCGCGACCGCGAGACCGGCGACAACTTCGACGAGGGTGTACATCTGGCGCTCGGCGAGGCCGGATACCTCACCAAGGAATGGAAGCCGGAATCCGACGGCGGATTCAACCGGGTTCGAAACCGCATCTGGCAGCTGGAGAAGCGGCGCGCGCATGTGCCGTGGGTGACGTTCGGCACAACCGCGATGATCGCCCGCTCGGTGGAGAAGTTCGGCTCCCCCGAACTCAAGGCCGAGGTGATGCCGAGGGTTTTCAACGGCCGGGTGCGGCTGTGTCTGGGCTACACCGAGCCCGAGGGCGGCTCCGACGTCGCGACCTGCAAGACCCGCGCGGTTCGCGACGGCGATTCCTGGGTCATCAACGGCTCCAAGATGTTCACCACCGGCGCTCACAACTGCCAGTACGTCTTCCTCATCACCAACACCGACCCCGGTGCGCCGAAGCACAAGAGCCTTACCATGTTTCTGGTACCGCTCGACTCGCCGGGCATCGAGGTCCAAGGGATCCGCACCGTCGACGGCGACCGGACGAACATCGTGTACTACAGCGACGTTCGCGTCGATGACAAGTACCGCCTCGGCGAGGTGAACGACGGCTGGACTGTGGTGCGCGAGCCGCTCAACGTCGAGCACGGCGCGGTGGAGGCCGCCGCCGACGGGCTGGCCGACGTATCGATCATGATGCACCAGGCGAGCTTCATGGCCACCGCGGCCGACACGGCCGCCGCCAAGGTCGCCGAAAAACGCCAGGACGGTCGCAGACTCATCGACGACGGGTCGGTGGCTTATCGCCTGGGCCGCAGCATCGCCCGGATGGAGGCGTCGCTGTCGGCGACCAGTATCTTCGGACGGGTGGCGCTCGCCCAGACGATGCGCGACATCTCGCCGGACCTGATGGATATCCTCGGTACGGCGGCGTCGCTGCCCATCGGAACCGACGGTGCCGCCGATGACGGTGCGGCCGAGTATGTTTACCGCTTCGCACCGCTTGTCGGTATCTACGGCGGAACGCTCGAGGTGTTCCGGAACATGATCGCCCAGTACGTGCTCGAGCTGGGCAAGCCCAATTACTCGGCACCGGTGGGGAAGAAGGCTTCGTGACACCGGAGCCGGCACAACGCCGCAAGGTTCTCGTGATGGGCGCGAGCGGTTTCGTCGGCTCGCACGTCACCCGCAAGCTCGTCGAGCGCGGCGACGACGTTCGGGTGTACCTGCGGAAGTCCAGCAACACGGTGGCGATCGACGACCTCGACGTCGAACGGAGCTACGGGGATCTCCGCGACGTGGAGGCGATGCGCGCGGCGATGGCCGACCGCGACGTGGTGTTCTACTGCGTGGTGGACACGCGCTTCTACCTCCGCGATCCGTCGCCGCTGTTCGACACGAACGTCGAGAGCCTGCGCCCCGTCCTCGACGTCGCTTCGCAAGCCGATCTGTTCCGGTTCGTGTTCTGTAGCACGATCGGTACCATCGCCATCGCCGAGCGGGGCGAATCCGCAACGGAGGACATGCCGTTCAACTGGGAGGGCGTCGGCGGCCCCTACATCGAGTCACGTCGGCAAGCCGAAGACATGGTGCTCGACTACGCCAAGAACCGCGACCTGCCCGCCGTCGCCATGTGCGTATCCAATCCCTACGGCCCGCTGGACTGGCAGCCCAGCCAGGGGCAGATGATCAAAGCCGCGGCGCTTGGCAAGATGCCGGCATACGTCAAAGGCGTCTGCACCGAAGTCGTCGGGATCGAAGACGTGGCCGAAGCATTCCTGCTCGCCGGCGAGCGCGGACGCGTCGGCGAGCGGTACATCATCTCCGAATCATTCATGCCGATGCGGGAGATGCTGTCGACGGCGGCGACGGCCGTCGGGGCGAAGCCACCGCGGTTCGGCGTGCCGCTTGCGTTGCTGTACGCCGTCGGTTGGCTCATGGGTACGGCAGGCCGGGTGCTGCGCCGCGACCTTCCGATGAACGTCACCGGTGTCCGGCTCCTGCACATCATGTCTGCCGCCGACCACAGCAAGGCGACACGCGAACTGGGCTGGCAGCCTCGTCCGACCGCAGAGTCGATACGACGGGCGGCCCGCTTCTACGTCGAGCAGGCCGGCCTGCGCAGCTAGCGCGTCACGATCGTCGCGGCCGCGGTCCCCGGCGCACCGTACAGCTGGGCGAAACCCACTTTCGGCTCACCGGCGACCTGGCGGTCGCCTGCCTCACCGCGCAATTGCCTTACCAGCTCGTGGATCTGGCGCAGGCCCGAGGCGCCGATCGGCTCGCCGTTGGCGATCAGACCGCCGTCGGTATTGACCGGCATCGTTCCGTGGATCTCGGTTGCGCCGTCGGCGAGCAGCTTCTCCTGGTCGCCGTGATCGCAGAAGCCGCATTCGGCCATGTGGATGATCTCGGCGCCTGCGTCGGTGTCTTGCAGCTGGATAACGTCGACGTCATCAGGTGCGACACCGGCCTTGTCGAAGGCCGCCTCGGCGGCGTAGACCGTCGGCGCCGGAACTTCGTCGACCGGAGCGAATGTGGTGTTCACTTCGTAGGCGCCGTAGGTCCGGGTACGGACCTCGACGGCGCGCAGGTACACCGGCTTGCTGGTGTAGCGGTGTGCGATGTCGGCGCGGCACATCACCACAGCGGCGGCACCCTCGTCGGGCGCACAGAACATGTACTGGGTCAGGGGATAGTTGAGCATCGTCGAGTTGAGGATCTCCTCCTCCGCGATCGGCTTGCGGCGGAACGCGTTCGGATTCAGGACCCCGTTGCGGAAGTTCTTGGCGGCCACCTTGGCCAGTGTCGCCTGCGAGATCCCGTGGTCGTGCAGATAGCGGTTGGCTTTCATCCCGAAAAACTGCGTGGTCAGGTATTGACCGTTCTCGGCGTACCAGCTGGGCATGCCGACAAGCGCGGGATCCTCGGTGAAGGCGCCGCGCGGGTGCTTGTCGAGCCCGACGGCGACACCGATGTCGTAGTCGCCGAGCCGGATGCCGTCCGCGCACGCCTTGGCCGCGCTCGCCGCGGTGGCGCACGCGTTGAAGACGTTGGTGAAGGGGATGCCCGAGAGCCCGACCATGCCGACGATGGCGTCCGGGTTGGCCACGGTCCAGCTGCCACCGGCGGCGAACTGGACGTCGCGCCACTCGACTCCTGCGTCCGCGACGGCGGCGAAGATGGCGTCGACGCCCATCTCCATCGCTGACTTGCCCTCGAACCGGCCGAACGCATGCAGCCCCACGCCGATGATGGCCACGTCATTCATGCGGCGAGTGTATCGCAACTGTAACTCTTACAGTATCGTAGTTCAGATGGCCTCCGTGACCGAGCACACGACCTTTTGCCGGATCTGCGAGCCGTTGTGCGGCATGGTCGCGACCGTCGAGGACGGCAGACTGGTAGCGCTACGCCCGGACAAGGACCACCCGCTGTCCTCGGGCTTCGCGTGCCAGAAGGGAATCGCGTTCACCGAGGTGCACAACGATCCCGACCGTGTCACCACCCCACTTCGCCGGACGCCGACCGGTTTCGAGCCTGTCACGTGGGAGGCGGCACTGTCCGATATCGCCGCAAGGCTTGGCGCGATCGTGCGGACCGAGGGCTCGGGCGCGGTGGGCTGGTACATGGGCAACCCCGCCGCGTTCAGCTATGCGCACACGTTCGCAGCGCTGATGTTCACCAAGGGCATCGGCCGCGACTCGCACTACTTCACCGCCTCGTCGCAGGACACCAACAGCAGGCTGATCGCCAGCCAACTGCTCTACGGTGTGCCGACGTCGACGCCGATCCCTGACCTGACCCGAACCGACCTGCTGGTGATGATGGGTGCCAACCCGGTTGTCTCGCACGGAAGCTTCCTCACCGCCCCGCGGATCAAGGACCGTATGCACGACATCGTCAAGCGGGGCGGGCGGGTCGTTGTGGTCGATCCCCGCCGCACAGAGACCGCGGCGGCGTTCGAATGGCTGGGCATCGTCCCGGACACCGACGCCTTTCTGCTGCTGTCGGTGCTGCAGGTGATGTTCGGCGACGGACTCGTGGATCACGCGCTCGTCGGCAGGCAGGCCGACGGGCTCGAATGGCTTGGCGCGCTGTGCGCGCCCTTCACACCGGAGAGGACCGCCGAACACACCGGGGTCGGCGCCGACAGCGTCCGCCGCCTGGCCCACGATCTGGCGAGCACGCCACGCGCGGCCGTCTACGGCAGGCTGGGCACCTGCGTCGGCCGGTACGGCACCCTGACCGCGTACCTCATCGACGCCGTCAACCTGGTCGCCGGAAACCTCGATGTGCCAGGCGGTTCCGTGTTCGGCCTTATGCACACCACGGGCCAGCGGTGGCAGAACACCGCGATGGGTGTCGCGCTGCGGCGCTCGTATCGGCGTCGGTCGCGTATCGGGGGAATTCCCAACGCCATCACCTCCGAGCCTGCCGCGCTGATGGCGAAGGAGATCACCACGCCCGGAGCCCGCCAGATCAAGGCGATGTTCGTCTCGGCGGGTAACCCGATCCTTTCGGTGCCCAACGGCGATGAGCTCGAGGCCGCGTTCGAGACGTTGGACCTGTCGGTGGCGCTCGACTTCTATGTCACCGAGACGACGAGCCGCTGCGACTACATCCTGCCGGTCACGACGATGTACGAACGCGACGACTTCCCGTTCACCTTCCAGGCCTTCCAGGCGACGCCGTTCCGGCAGGCAACAAAGGCCGTCGTCGCGCCTGCGGGTCAGGCGCGCACCGAATGGGACATCGTCGACGACCTGACCCGTCGCCTGGCCCGCGACGTGCCGGTGTTCCGCGTACTCGGGCTTGTGCGAAAAGTATTGCGTTTTATTGGTATTGGCTTGACGCCGCGACTCATGATGGACGCCCTTGTCCGGATGTCGCAGGGCGGTGACCGGTTCGGCCTGCGTCGTGGTGGGTTGTCGCTGCGCCGCCTGATCGAAGACTATCCGCACGGAGTGGTCGTCGCGCCACACATCCGCACCGGTGTGCTGCGCGACGCGGTGGCCTATCTGTCGCGCCGGGTGAAGCTGGTGCATCCCGCTATCGCCGACGAGGTCGACAAGCTGACGCGCGGCTCACATCCCGACGGTTATCCGCTGCGAATGATCGGCATGCGCGAGGCACGCTCGGAGAACTCGTGGATGCACAACGCTCCGCTGTTGATGCGCGGTGAGCGGGTGCAGCGCGCACTCATCCACGTCGACGATGCAGCCGATCTGCAGATCTCCGACGGAGACGCGGTGCGGGTTTCCTCGCCGTACGGCGACATCACCATCGAAGTGACCGCGACCAAGGACCTGATGGCCGGCGTGATCGCGGTGCCGCACGGCTGGGGCCACAAGGGCACCGGGACGTGGCAGCTGGCCAACAAGGCGGGTGGCGCCAACGTCAACCGGCTGACGTCCAGCGAGCCCGACGACGTCGAGCAGCTGTCGGGGATGGCCTGGCTGACCGGTGTGCCGGTGCGCGTCGAACGGCTCTGACTAGCTCTCGCGAAACGATATTCCAGCAGGTGCTCACTCGAAATTTTTCTGCTGGAATGGCGTTTCGCGGCGAATGGAGCGGAGAGCTGGCGCCCGACGTCTATACGTGGACATGGGAGAGATCTTCGTCGGCAGTGAAGCAGTGGCGAACGGCGTCGTTACCAGGCACGAGCTTGCGCGCTGGTATCGCCCGTTCTTCCCGAATGTTCACGCGCTTCGTGGCCACGAGCTCACGCTGCGTGATCGCGCTGTCGGAGCCTGGCTGTGGTCTAAACGGCGGGCAATCGTCACCGGCGTCGCGGCCTCGGCGATCCATGGCGCGGACTGGGTGGATGCCGCTACGACGATCGAGCTCATTTACAAGCACACGCACGCCTACCCGCCCGCTGGGATCGTCACGCGCAGTGAACGCATCGCTGACGATGAGATGTGCTGGGTCGACGGGATTCCCGTCACGACAATTGCGCGCACGGCTCTCGACATCGGCCGTTACCAGCCGCGCGATCGAGCCATCGCACACCTCGACGCGTTGATGCGGGCCGCGCCGTTCTCGATCGAGGAGGTGTTGGTTTTAGCAAAGCGGTATCGGGGTGCGCGTGGCGTCAAGAAGCTGAGGGACGCGATGCCGCTCGTCGATGGCGGAGCGGCGTCGCCCCGGGAAACGTGGCTGCGGCTGATCTACATCGATGCGGGATTACCCAAGCCAAGAACCCAGATACCGATATTCGCTACCGACGGCACGTTGTTGCGAACTGTCGATATGGGCTGGGAGGAATTCAAGGTTGTCTCCGAATACGACGGCGATCAGCACCGGACGGATCGGCCGCAGTACGTCAAGGATTTGCGGGTGATTCCCAAGATCGAGCGCCTCGGTTTCATCGTCGACCGCGTCATAAAAGAGGACAGACCTGTCGCCATCGCGCGTCGCGCGCGGGACGCGATGGTCTCGCGTGGCTGGCGTCCCTAGATCTTTCCGCGAAACGGAGTTCCAGCAGAGCCGTATTCGCACTTTCTCTGCTGGAATATCGTTTCACGGGGACTTTTCGCGGGGAGTTGAGGGTCAGGCGATGGCGCCGGAGTCCTTGAGTTCCTCGATGCGGTCCCACTCCATGCCGAGCTCCATCAGGACGATCTCGGTGTGCTCGGAGGCCTGCGGGGCGCGGGTCGTCTCCAGCGGCTCGTGGTTGAACTGCACCGGGCCTCGGACCACCTTGAACGGTTCGCCGCCATCCGCGGCTTCCACCTCGACGATCATGTCGTTGGCGATCGCCTGCTCGTCGGTGGCAAGGTCGAGGAAGCTCTGGAACGGCGCCCACTGACCCTTCATCGTCTTGAGGTGCTCACGCCAGTAGTCGAACGGCTTGCTGCGGATCGACTCGGCGATGAGTTCCGCTGCGGCCGCAGCATTCTCGATGAGGGGCAGCACGTCGTTGAACCGCGGATCGTCGGCCAACTCGGGCAGGCCGAGGTGGGTGAACGCATCGCGGATGTAGCCGGTCGGGCTGACGATGCAGAGGTTGATCGTGCCGCCGTCGGACGTCAGGTAATTGCCGAGGAACGGGTTGACTGTCGGGCCGACGGAATCGGGCATCTGCGAGCGCATGGTCTCGCCGACCTCCATGCCCTGGGTCATGCTGGCACCCGCAGACCACCATGCCGTGCTGAGAAGCGACACGTCGAGTTCGACGGCCTCGCCCGTGCGCTCGCGGTGAAAAAGCGCGGCCGATATTCCGCCCGCGATGTTCATCCCGCCGATCGAGTCACCGAACGCCGGAATACCTTGCGACAGAGCGCCACCGATTTCTTCGGGAGTCAGGGCGTGGCCGACACCGCTGCGGGTCCAGAACGCGGTGCCGTCGAACCCACCGACGTCTCGCTCCGGCCCCTTGTCCCCGTACGCACTGCCGCGCGCGTAGATGATGTTCGGGTTGGCCGCGCGGATGTGCTCGACGTCGAACTTGTTCTTCTGACGTTGTGCGGGCATGTAGTTGGTCAGGAAGACATCGGAGCTCTTGGCGATCTCGTACAGGACTTCCTGCCCGCCCGGTGTCGAGACGTCGATACCGACGCTGCGCTTGCCCCTGTTCGGATGCTCCATCAGAGGGTGGCGGTCGGCCTGCAGCTGGATACCGCCCATGTAGAGGAAACCACGCTGCGTGTCGCCGCGTACCGGGTGCTCCACCTTGATGACATCGGCGCCCCAATCGGCGAGTATCGCTCCCGCCGCGGGGACGAACGTGAACTGTGCCACCTCGAGGACGCGGACGCCCTCCATCACCTTGATCATGCGTTGAACGTAACCGGAAGCGCCGTCGGGGAGCGGAAGGGCTGCCCGTAGATGTGCGGTTCGTCCTCGGTGCGCAGTTCGATGTCGGTCAACCGGTCCAGCAGGCATTCGAGTGCCACCCGCGTCTCCATGCGAGCCAGATGCAGGCCGATACAGGTGTGTTCACCGGCCGCAAAGGAGATGTGCGGCAACCGTTTGCGCCCGATATCAAATTCCTCCGAGCGCTCCCAGCGGCCTTCGTCGCGGTTCGCCGAGCCGATGCAGACGTCGATCACCGCTCCCTGCGGGAGCGTTACCCCTCCGAGTTCGGTTTCTTCGGACGCGTAGCGCTGGACCGTCGTCAACGGCGTCTCGAAGCGCAGGCCCTCCTCGATGGCGGGACCGATGAGCTCACGGTCGTCCTGGATCGCCCGGAACTGGTCGGGATGCGTGAGCAACAAATAGATCAGATTGCCCGACGAGCGGTACGTGGTCTCGAGGCCCGCCGGCAGCAGCAGTCGCAGGAACGAGTAGATCGCTTCGTCGGTGAGTTTCTCGCCGGCGATCTCCGCTGCCACCAGGTCGCCGATGATGTCATCGGTCGGCTTCGACCGGCGCTTGGCGATCTGTTCGCTGAAATACTCCTTCAGTGCATCCGACGCCTCGAACGCCCGCTTGTACTTGACGTTGTAGCTGATCAACTCGACCGCGCGCTTGCGGAACCACGGCAGGTCTTCCTCGGGGAGGCCCAGCAGTTTTGAGATCACCCTGGTGGGAAATTCCAGGGTGAAGTCGCGCACCAGATCTGCTTCGCCGGCGTCGACGAACTCGTCGATCAACGCGTTGACCACCGGCCGGACGATTTCGGGCTCCCACCGCTGTAGTGAGCGCGTCTTGAACGCTGCGGACACCAGATTGCGGTGGTCCCAGTGCTTCTTGCCCTCCATTGCCAGGATGGTCGGTCCGATGAAAAGGCCGATGGTGGAGTCGTAGATGTGTGAGTTGAAGACCTTGCTGTCGCGGAAAACCCGGTTCACCGCGTCGAAGGACACCGCAGCGTAGAGATCCTTGGGCCGGAACTCCTCGGGAGCGTGGCTCCAGTCCATGACGCTGCCACGAAACACGCCGTTGGTGTCGTGCCGCCTGCGCTCGAAGATGGCGTACGGGTCTCGAAGAAGAATGGTCGCTTCATCGGGCGTGACATCCAGCACTGGCGTATCCACGTCTGATCTCCACCATTCCGATAAAGACTGCAATAGGTACTGTAAAGATTACAGTAGCGATCTCAATGCTGGTAGAGACGGGTCAGGTGCCTTCGCTGACCGCCTGCTCGCGGGCCCATCGATAGTCGGCCTTGCCCGCGGGGCTGCGCTCGATGGCAGGCCGGAACACCACGGCCTTCGGCAGCTTGTAGCGGGCGATCACACCGGCCGCGTGGTCGATGAGTTCCTGTGCGTCGGCGGTCGTGCCATCGACGAGCGCGACGATCGCGACGACCTCCTGGCCCCACCGCTCGCTGGGCCGACCGGAGACCACCACGTCGCCCACCGCGGGGTGCGACAACAGCGCGCTTTCCACCTCCTCGGCGAAGATCTTCTCGCCGCCGGAGTTGATCGTCACCGAGTCGCGGCCGAGCAGTTCGATGCCGCCCTCGGCGAGGTGACGCGCGCGGTCGCCCGGGATCGAGTACCGCACGCCGTCGATCACGGGAAAAGTTTTGGCGGTCTTGGCCGCATCGCCCTTGTAGCCGAGCGGCACGAAGCCCCGCTGCGCGAGCCAGCCCATACCCTCGTGACCGGGTTCCAGGATCGAGCCGAGATCCTCGGACGCGACACTGGTGTCGGGCCCAGCGTCGAACTTTCCGGTCGACACCGCTCCGGGCATGGACATGTGGCTCATCTGAATGCCGGTCTCCGACGAGCCGACGCCGTCCATCACGATCAGGCCGGGTTTCACGTCGATCAGACGCTGCTTGGCCGTCGGCGTCAGAAGGGCGCCGCCGTTGGCGACCACCGCGAGCGACGACACGTCGGCGGTGCCCCGTCCGATGGCGTCCGCGATGGGACGGGCCATGGCGTCACCGACGACCTGAATCGTGAGAATCTTCTCCCGCTCGACCGTCGCGACCACCTCGTCGGCGTCAAACCGGCCTTGTGTCGGGGGAAAGACCACCGTCTGACCGGTGGTGAGCGCCGTCATGACCGCCCACTGCGCCGCGCCGTGCATGAGTGGGGGAAGGGTGAAGATCTTGGTGCCGGGATTCTCCGCGACCCGTCTGGCGATCTCGTCGTAGGAACCTGCCGTCTCGCCCGTGTACATGTTCCTGCCGCCGAAGGACGTCATGAAGATGTCGTGCTGACGCCATAGCACGCCCTTCGGCATCCCGGTCGTGCCGCCGGTGTAGAGCACGTACAGGTCGTCTGGTGACGGTTCCACCGGTGGCGGCGAAACGGCACCCGACGAGACGATCGATTCGTAGTCGACGGCGCCGTGCACGAGGTCGTTGCCGGAGTCGTCGGCGACCTGGATCAGCACCCGCAGGTGCGGCAGGTGGGGGAGCACCTCGTTGACGCGCGGCGCGAAACTGGCGTGATAGAGCAGCGCGGTCGCGCCGGAGTCCGCGAGCAGATACTCCAGCTCGTTCTTCACATAGCGGTAGTTGACGTTGAACGGTGCGACCCGTGCCCGCCATGCGCCGAGCATCCCCTCGACGTACTCAGGTCCGTTGTAGGCGTACAGCCCGAGCAGGTCTTGGCCGACCTCGTGGCCGGCCAGCTCCGAGCGTTCGGTGTGGCAGCCAAGCCCGCGTGAATGCAAGTAGGCCGCGAGCCGGTTCGACCGCTCGACGATCTGCGCATAGGTGTAGCGGCGGTCGCCCTGGATGATGAACTCCCGGTCGCCGATGGCGGAGGCGACGGCCTCCGCGGCGGCGGGGACGGTGAATTGCTTTGTGGCGGCGGTCATCGAATGTCGTCGAACCTCTCAGGGTTGGTGCGGCAGCAGCCTGATCATCAGGCCGTTCGCTTCGGATAGTACGGTGCCGTCGCGAGCCCACGGGTTTCGTGCCGGGTGTCGGTCACGTCCACGCTGCAATCAGAGCGGACGTGGTGGTGACCGTCGCCAACAGCGAAATGGTGTTGTCGATGATCGCCTCGGCGTAGTCCGCGGGGATACCGGCGACGGCGTCGCGCGGGAGGACGACGCGGTAGCCGGCGTTCACCGCGTCCATGACGAGGTTGGTGATCGCGATGTTCACCGATACGCCGACGGCGACAATCGTTGTCACCCCGAGATTGCGAAGGACGGCATCGAGGTCGGTACCGCCCATCGGCCCGACGCCGTGCCACCTGTGCAACACCACATCGGCTGGCGCGGGGCCGAATTGGGGGAGCAGCGTGGCACCCTCGCTGCCGGGGCCGATGTCGACCCGCTTGCTACCCATCGCGAAGATCGGCGCGTTGTGATTGGCGCCGACTCCGTCAGGCCTGCGCTGAACGAGGCAGTGCACGATCCGTACCTCGGCGTCGCGCGCGACGGGAAGCAGTCGTTCGATGTTGGGCAGCGCCTGGCGTTGCGCGGCCTTGGCAAGGGCGCCGAGACCCGCGTGGGGTCCGACGACCGCGCCCTGCAGTTCCTGCGTCACGATCGCGGTATGTGCAGGCGCCGCGATCTCGGTGAGGTCCATGGTCATACCGATGCAGGAATCTCGCCCGGTGGGGTGGCGGGAACTTCATAGAACTGGGTGGCCCATCTACGCAGCGCCATGTACGGTTTCGCGTCCACCTTCGACAGTGCGGGGCTTTCGACGTACTCCTGGTAGCGCCAGATGTTCAAGTCGTCCCAGACCGTGCCCATGAACTGCCGCTCGACCTGCTCGCGCACGGCATCGGGTGGAACGTCGGAGGTGTCGCCGGGTAGCCGAGGCCACCAGATCGAATAGAACATGTCGCTGTACCCGTCCTCGACGGGCGTGCAGGCGAAGATCAGCCGGTGGTTCGACGAGCCCTCGAACGCGCTGATGGCGAAGCCGAGCCCGGAGAAGTGACTGTGGATGTAGAGCGCCATCTTCTCCGGGTCGTCACTGCGGGCATCGGGCCAGCCGGTGAGGAATCGCCACTCCTCGTCGACGGCCTCCCAGTCGAGACACACAGGCGTGACGGTTGCACCGTGCACGTAGTGGAAGTGCGCGCTGTCGGGACCGTTCTCCGCGACGATCTGAGGATGCACGGGTTCTCGCTCGGCGCGGCTCGAGAACTCCGGGTAAGGACGGTAATACGCGTCTTCGGCAGTCGGGAATTGCGGGAACTTACCGAACAGGTCGGGCAGTTCCCACTGCGGCTCCTTGCCGTCGGGTTGGTGCCAGGCGAACACGCAGCCGTACTGCTCGCGCACCGGGTAGACCCGTAACCGCAGCGCCCTGTTGGGGCGTTCGGGTTGATACGGGATGTAGCGGTTGGTGCCGTCGGGCCCCCACCGCCACCCGTGAAAAGGGCATTCGACGCAGTCGCCGACGACCTTGCCGCCGTGTCCGATGTGCGCTCCAAGGTGGCGGCAGTGTCCCGACATCATGTGGAGTACGCCCGCCTCGTCGCGGTACGCGACCAGATCCTCGCCGAAGTAGCGCAGCGGCTTCACCTCACCCAGGCGGAACTCGGCCGACCAGCCGACCATGAACCACCCGGTGACCTTCCAGGTGAAGGGGACTTTCACACGGGCCTCCTGCAACGCCGAGCCAGCCAACGGAAGATATTACAGTATAGTTTTCGGCAGTAGGGGGTGGATAGGCAGCGCAAGGAGGCTGTAGCGATGTCAGGTGGTCGCTTCGACGCGATCGTCGTCGGTGCCGGGTTCTCCGGTCTCTACGCGCTGCATCGGCTGCGAGAACTTGGACTGCGCGCCGTCGTGCTCGAGCGGGCCGACGAAGTGGGCGGCACCTGGTTGTTCAACCGGTATCCCGGCGCGCGCTGCGACATCGAAAGCATCGAGTACTCCTACAGCTTCTCCGACGAGATCCAGCAGGAGTGGGTGTGGACGGAGACGATGCCCGCTCAGCCGGAGATCGAGGCGTACCTCAACTTCGTCGCCGACCGGCTGGACCTACGCCGCGACATCGTCTTCACCACCAACGTCGTCGCGATGGCGTTCGACGAGGACGCCGCGTCATGGACGGTCAAAACCGAAGCGGGACTGGAATTCACGGCGCCATTCGTGGTGGCTGCCGCGGGGATCCTCTCGGCGCCGCTGGAACCCGACATCGCAGGAATGGACACGTTCGAAGGGACCTCGCTCTACACGAGCCGCTGGCCGAGGCACGACGTCGAGCTCAGCGGTCAGCGCGTCGGAGTCGTCGGCACCGGCTCGACGGGTGTGCAGCTGATCCCGGTCGTCGCCGAGCAGGCGAAGCACCTCACCGTCTTCCAGCGCTCGCCCGCCTACACGCTGCCGTGGAAGGTGCGCGAATTCAAGCCTGGTGAGCTGGACGAGATGAAGGCGCGCTACGGCGAAATCCGTAGGCTGCAACGCGAACACATGATCGGGGCCGCCCGGCTGTCGGCGTTCTCGGTGATGTTCGAGATGATGGCCAACCCACCGTTGAAGACGGCGTCGCGGGAAGACCAGCTGCGCGCGATCGAGGAAAACGGTGTCATGGGCGCGCTCAGTTGGGGCGATGTGTTCTTCGACATCGAGTCCAGCCGGCTGGCGGCGAAACTGTACGGTGAGGCGGTGGGACGGATCGTCGCCGACCCCGGAACCGCGGCGTCGCTCACGCCCACCCATCCCTTCGGCTGTAAACGGCCGATCATCGACCAGGGCTACTACCAGACGTTCAACCGCGACAACGTCACTCTGGTCGACCTGCGCAAGACGCCGCTGCGTGCGGTGACGCCGACGGGCATCGACACCGAGGGGGGTTCGTATGACCTCGACGTCATCGTCTACGCCACCGGCTTCGACGCGATGACCGGTGCGCTCAGCCGAATCGACATCCGTGGACGCGACGGAGTCTCACTGAAGCAGTTCTGGGCCGACGAGGGCCCGTTCACCTACCTGGGACTCGCCGTCGCGGGCTTCCCCAACCTCTTCATCATCCAGGCACCCGGAAGCCCGGCGCCGGCAAGCAATTTCGTCGCGGCGCTCGAGCAGCACGTGGAGTGGATCGGCGATTGCATCGACCATCTGCGCACAGGTGGCTATCGGACGATCGAAGCGCAGCCCGAGGCGCAGCAGGACTGGTTCGAACACATCACGTCGCTGGTGGCACCCACAGTGCTCGTCCACTCGAGCTGCAACTCCTGGTACAACGGGGGAAACGTGCCGGGAAAGAAGCAGATATACATGGGCTACACCGGCGGCATACCCGAGTACCGGAAACGGTGCGACGAGGTCGCCGAGGCCGGCTACACCGGATTCAAACTCGCGTAGCCGATGAAGACCTCAGAACGGGCCTATCGGGTGGGCCGCGATTTCGCCGGAGTGCTTCCTCGCGCCCATGCGGCGCTGAGCAGGTCCGGCGACTGGAAGCCGTTGTCGCCGATGGGCGTACGCCAGCTCGGCGAAGTCATGCTCGACGAACTCGCACTGTCGGGGATGACTCTGACGGCGCCGCCGCCCAAACTGGAGCGCACGGTGGCGTCATGTGAGGCGGCGGCTGATGAGCTCTCGGCATTGGGGGTCGAGCGAGCGCATGCCGCCCCTGAACCCCTGAAGGTGAGATCGATTCGCCGCCGCAGGCTCGGACGGCTGACGTACGAGAGGCTGAAGTTCGAACACGAACCGGCGCTTCCGGATTCGTTGGCACGAGCCGGCCTCGGTGGGCCTGCGACGGCGGTCGCCCACCTGTGCAGAACCGAGGACGAGGCCCGGCCGTGGCTGGTGTGGGTGCATGGCGCCGGGCAGGGCCAGCCGATCGACCTGGTCTTCTCGCGGGCCCGACGCATTCGCGACGAACTCGGCTTCAACATCGCGCTGCCCGTCCAGCCGGGTCACGGGTCGCGCCGCAGTGCATGGCCGCCGTATCCGAACATGGACCCGCTGACCAACGTCGCCGGCATGATGCGCGTCGTGTCGGAGGTGCGCGCCCTTGTGCGTTGGCTGCGGCCGCAGTCAACGGTGACGGTGGTGGCGGGTGTATCCATGGGAAGTCCGGTGGCAGCGCTTGTCTCGCACTTCGAGGAGGTCGATGGCGTGGCCGTGTACACGCCGATCCTCGGGCTGAACGCGATGATCTCCCAACACCTGGGGCGTTGGGGCCCGTCGGTTGACGAGACGATCGCGCTGCTGGGGTCCGACACGGTGGCGGCGGTGGCCTCGGCTGTCGATCACACCGTCGTCGAGCCGACGGCGCCGCCGCACGCACGGCTCATCGTCGGTGCCTGGCACGACCGAATGGCGATGCGTGAGCCCGCCCAGCAGCTACACCAATTGTGGGGCGGAGAACTGTTCTGGCACAGGGGAAGCCATGTCGGCCACCTCTTCGCCAGAGGCGTCCAGGACGCCTCCGAGAAGTTCCTCGGCGCGCTCACTGCGAGCGGGCCTCCGGGTTGACGCAGTGCGGAGGGATGTGGCCGCGTGCGATGGCGACGGCGTTGTCGGCGCACAGTTCGGCCATCCGGGCCCGCACCTTCGTCGTCGCACTGCCCAGGTGGGGCAGCAACACGACATTGGACAGTTCGGCGAGGCCGGGCGTGAGCCGCGGCTCGTTCTCGTAGACATCGAGACCGGCGCCCGCGAGACGTCCGCCCGCGAGCGCGTCGACCAGCGCGACCTCGTCGACGATCGGACCGCGTGCGGTGTTTATGAGGATCGCAGTCGGCTTCATCGCCGCGAGCACGGAGGCGTCGATGAGATGTCTGGTGGATGGCGCCATCGGGAGGTGCACGGACAGGAAGTCGCTGCGTTCGACGAGGTCGTTCCATTCAACCTGGCGCACCGAAAAAGGCAGGTTGGCGAGGTCCGCATCGTCGACTGTTCGCCCTGCCGGCGGGTGCGAGCAGAACATGATGTCCATACCGAATGAGGCCGCTCGGTGCGCGGTCGCTCGTGCGATTCGCCCGAACCCGACAAGCCCGAGCGTCGCACCCGAAACATCCTGGCCAAGCAGAAGATCGGGCTTCCATCCGGTGAACTTCCCTGACCGGGTGAACCGATCGGCCTCTATCGCACGACGTGCGGTCGCGAGCATGAGGAGCATTGCCAGATCCGCAGTGGCGTCAGTGAGCACGCCCGGTGTGTTGCCGACGAGGATTCCGTTGTCGGTCGCGGCGGGAATGTCGATGTTGTCGTAGCCCACCGCATAGTTCGATATTCCGGTCAGCTTCGCCGCCGACAGCAGGGCGGGTCCGAACCGGTCGGACAGTTGAGCGACGACTACGGCGAACTCTCCGGAGCTGCACGCGTCGCGCAATTCATCGGCCGTCGGCGAAGCTGCGGGGATGTGGACCCGGCCCTCGGCGCGCAGTGCACTCAGCCCGGGTTCCGGGATGGGATAGGTGACGAGGAAGGCGGGCTCACCCTCACTGCGAACCGATCTGTTCACCATCGACGTCAGCCTAGACGCCGGCCAGGCTCAGGCCGGGGTCGAAGTGCCGTAAACCTGAACCAGCCGGGCCCGGACGTAGGCCATCTCGGTGGCCATGTCGATGGGGTAGGCCTGCATGATCCATTGATAGGCGGTGCCGAGAACGGTCGACCCGAAGTCGTTGATCGCGCGGTCGACGTCGATGTCTGATCGCACAGACCCATCGGCGATCCCATTGCGCAAGCCGGTGCCGACGGCGTCGGCAGCCCTCTTCAGCCACTTCCGGATGTAGGAATGGGATCGCGATTTCGCCTTCGCCCCTTCGAATGTCAGCACGAAAATCGCCCGGCACAGGTCCGGATCGTCAGCGTGGAGTTCGGTGATCCGATCGACGTGGGCTAGGGCTTGCTGCAGGCCTGTCGAGTTCGGATTGGCGACAGGGCTCAATTTCTTCTCGTATTCGCTCGAGAACAGCACGTCGAGGATGGCGTCCTTGCTCCCGTAGCGGGCGTGGACCATTGCCCTGCTGTAGCCGGCGCGTCGGCCGATCTCGGCAGCCGTCGTTGCCTCCCAGCCCTTTTCGGCGATCAGCGCGGCGGCCGCCTCGATCAGCCTCCTATTGGAGATCTCGACGCGTCGCGTCTGCGTCAGCCCGCGTTCGGGGGAGGGCACTATTGCATATTAGACGCTCGACAACTAACTTACTTGTTTGGTGTCAATTCTCGACGTGCCTGCTGGTATCCACGACGTGACGGCCCAGTGGCTGACCGCGGCGCTGGGCCGGCCGGTAGCAGACGTGCGCGCCGACCAGATCGCGCAGGACAGCGGATTCTCGTCTCTGCTGTATCGGCTTCATCTGACCGGCGACGGCGTGCCCGCGACTGTGATCGCCAAACTGCCCGCCCAGTCGGAAGCGCGCGGCGCAATGGAGTTGCTCGGCGGCTATCGTCGCGAGTTGGCTTTCTATCAACAGGTCGCCGGTTGCGCACCGATGGGCACGCCGCAGGTTTATGCCGCCGAGATCGTCGACTGCACAGCGGATTTCGTGCTCCTACTGGAGGATCTCGCGCATTGGGACAACGCCGATCACCTTGCCGGGTTGTCGATGCGACAGACCGAGGTGTGCATCGATGCGCTGGCCGGTCTGCACGCGTGGTCGACGGTCAATACTGCGCAACTGGATGCGTTCCCGAGCATCGACACCCCGATCGTGCGCGACCTGCTGGTACCCGCGTTCGGGCCGGGATGGCAGGTGTACCGGGACAAGTCGTCAGCACCGGTGTCGGCGGCCGTCGATGGGTTCGCCGAGCGATTCACCGAATGTGCCGTCGAGGCGTTGCCCGCGTTGACCGAGCGCTCGGTGCTCCTACACGGCGACATCAGGGCCGACAATCTGTTCTTCCTCGGCGATCGCCTGAAGGTCGTCGACTTTCAGTTCGCCTCGCTCGGCGCGGGCGCTGCTGACATCGCCTATTTGGTGAGCCAGGGGCTGCCCACGGAGGTTCGCCGCGGCCACGATGAGGCACTTGTCGGCGAATATCTCGACTGTCTGGCGGCACACGGGGTCAGCGACTACTCCTTCGATGAAGCGTGGCGGCACTACCGCTTCGCGGTCGCCTATCTGATGATGCTGCCGGTGATCACCCTCAACGGTTGGGACGACATGCCGGAGCGGTCGCGCGCGCTGTGTCTGACGCTGACCGAAAGGGCGGTGGCGACCATCGACGAGATCGACGCGCTGGAGGTCTTCGCGTGACCCGAACCGCCCGCGAAGTGGTGGAGGCCTACAACCTCGTGGTGTGGAACGAGCGCGACTTCGAACTCGCCGACGAATTGATGGGCGAAACCGTGATCCGTCACGAGGTGGGCGATGCGATCACGCTGACCCACGATCAGGCGGTTCAACGCATTGTCGACCACTGGGCGATGTTCGACACCATCCGGTTCGATCTGCGGCTCGTCGTGGCGGGCGACGACGGCGAGCATGTCGCGATCGTGTATCAGTCGCCGATGGAACTCAAGGACGGCACCAAGACCGACGTCGGCAGCATGGAGATCTTCCGTGTCGTCGACGGCAGAATCACCGAAGTCTGGAACTGCGGCTACAAACAGGGAGTGTGGGAGTGACTGAACGGGTGCTCGATGAGCTGGGTTACTACCTACTTGCCGGTGCCGGTGGAGAAGGACCGGCGACGCTGACGACCGAGGCACGCAGGGGCGAGGAGATGGGCTTCGGCACGGCGTTCATCTCCGAGCGGTGGAACGTCAAGGAGGCGTCGTCGCTTGTGGGCGCCGCGCTTGCGGTGACCGACCGAATGCAGATCGCGACCGCGGCAACCAATCACAACACCCGGCACCCGTTGATCACCGGATCGTGGGCGACGACGATGCATCGGCTGTCCGGCGGCCGGTTCACCCTCGGCCTCGGCCGCGGCGTCGCGGCGATGTACGCGGCATTCGGCATCCCGTCGGTGACCACCGCACAGATGGAGGACTTCGCTTCTGTGATGCGGAGGCTGTGGAGCGGCGAGGTCATCCTCAACCACGACGGGCCGATCGGTAAGTACCAGGTGCTGTTCCTCGATCCTGACTTTCGAGAGGACATCCGGCTGGCCATCGTCGCGTTCGGCCCGCAGACCCTGGCGCTGGGCGGCCGCGCGTTCGACGATGTCATCCTGCACACGTATTTCACCCCGGAGACGTTGCAGCGCGCGGTGAAGACCGTCAAGGACGCCGCCGAGAAGGCGGGTCGTGACCCCGGCAGTGTCCGGGTGTGGTCGTGCTTCGCGACGGTCGGCGATCACCTTCCCGAGGAGTTGCGGCTGAAGAAGACCGTAGCCAGGCTGGCCACCTATCTGCAGGGCTACGGCGACTTGCTGGTTACCACGAACGGCTGGGATCCCGCAGTGCTGCAACGTTTCCGGGAGGACTCGGTGGTCACCTCGATACCGGGCGGCATCGACCACAAGGCGACGGCCGAGCAGATCGAGCACATCGCGACGCTGATCCCCGACGAGTGGCTGGAGCCATCGGCGACCGGATCGGCGCGGCAGTGCGTCGACCGCATCCGTAAGGAGTTCGATTACGGCGCCGACGCCCTGATCATGCACGGCGCCACACCCGACGAACTCGAGCCGATCGTCGCCGAGTACCTGTGATTTCGGCGCGCGCAGTCACGCTCAGCGTGACCAACCGCGCCGAAATCGCTTAAAGCTACGGCGTGATCACGGTGCGGCTGACCGGTTCCGCCGCGGCCTGCCTGCTGTAGATCCCGCGCTGCAGCGCAGACAGCAAAGCGTCGCGGGTCTCCTCCGGATGGATGAGGTCGTCGAAGCCCAGGTGGCTCGCCGACCGGAAGGATGCCTCCACCTCTGCCTTGCGGAGCTTCGCCTCGACATCCTCAGCGGCATGCGAGGCCTTGCTGAGCGCGGCCGCGCTCATCGCGCCCATTGTGGCGCCGGGGTAGGCGAATGTCGCACTCTGATTGTCGAATCCCAACAGTGACATGACCATTGAGCCGAACCCGTAGGCCTTGCGCAGCGTGACATGAAGCTTGAGCGTCGTCGCCGCGGTCTGCGCCGCGAACATCCGCGCGCCGCTGCGCAGCACACCGCTCTTCTCCGACCGGCTGCCCGGCAGCATGCCCGGGTTGTCGGCGAGGAACACGATCGGCAGGTGGAAGGAGTCGGCGACCATGATGAAATGCGCGGCCTTGTCGGCGGCGTCGGCGTCGATCGAGCCGGCCAGCACCTTGGGCTGGTTGGCGACGACGGCGACGGGGTGGCCGCCCAGGTGAGCCAGCGCGGTGATGATCGCGGGCCCGAACTTCGGTTGCACCTCGAACCAGTCTTGCCGGTCGAAGACGATGTCGAGCACCGCTCGCATGTCGTACACGCGGCGGTTGGTGCGGGGCACGATGTCGAGCAGTTCAGGCGTCGGTCGCGGCGCACCCGCCTCCTCGTCGGTCACCTGCGGGGGATACGACCAGGCACTCGCCGGGAAGTAGGACAGGTAGCGGCGGATGTCGTCGAGCACCGATTCGTCGTCCTCGGCGAGGTTGTGAATCACGCCGCTGGCGAGCGCAACGCCGGGTCCGCCGAGGTCTTCCTTCGAAATCTCCTCGCCCGTCGACTCTTTGACGACGGGCGGGCCCGCGGTGAAGATCGCGCCCTGCCGGCTCATGATGGTGAAGTCGCAGACCGGTGCGACCAGCGCACCGTGTCCGGCCGACGGGCCGAGCAGCCCCGCGACCGTCGGGACCTTGCCGGAGCACCGCGCCTGCGCCAGCAGGTCGGTGGGGGTGCGGCCGTAATGCTCGCCGCTGGGCCGGAATCCGGCGCCTTCGAGGAGCATCACCAGCGGCACCTTGTCGCGCAGCGCCAGCTCGGCTAGCCGATAGCGTTTGGCGTTGCCGCCCGGCCCGATGCTGCCCGCGAGCGTGGTGAAGTCCTCGGCGCCGACCATCACCGGTGACCCGTCGATCAATCCGGAGCCCGCGACGATTCCGTCGGCAGCGATGTCGCCGCCGACGAGGGTCCCGAACTCGCGGAACGTGCCCTTGTCGAGCAGATGCTCCAACCGCGCGCGGGCGTCGAGCTTGCCCTTGCCGCGGTGTCTGGCCAGCCGTTCCTCGCCGCCCATGGACCGCGAGCGCTGCCGCCGCAGACCGAGGTCTTCCAGCGTTTCCTGCCAGCCCGGCTCGTTCGTCATGTGCAATTCCCGTCGTCGCAAGGCGATCGTCGCACCGGCGTGCTCACGTTGACCATACTGAATTGCTTACTGTAGCGTCCACGTGTATGGGTGACCGCGGCGGTCTCAAGGTCGACAGCGCCGTTTCGAGCCAGCTTGCAGACGCCGCAGATACCGCGACCCGCCTGGAGCGACGCGGCTACGACTGCTGCTGGACCGCCGAGATAAACCACGACCCGTTTCTGCCGTTGGCGCTGGCAGCCGAACACACAGCGACTATCGAGCTCGGCACCAGCATCGCGGTGGCATTCGCGCGCACTCCCATGACCGTCGCGAACATCGGCTGGGACCTGCAGGCGTACTCACAGGGCCGGTTCATCCTCGGTCTCGGCTCCCAGATCCAACGCCACATCGAGAACCGATTCAGCATGCCGTGGAGCCGGCCGGTCGCACGCATGCGGGAGTTCGTCGTCGCCCTGCACGAAATCTGGTCGTGCTGGCAGAACGGCACGAAACTGTCTTTCGAGGGTGACTTCTACACCCACAAGCTGATGACGCCGATGTTCACGCCCGAGCCGCTGGCGCACGATGTCCCGAAGATTTTCGTCGCCGCCGTCGGTGAGGTGATGACCGAGATGTCCGGTGAAGTCGCCGACGGCCTTCTGGCCCATGCTTTTACGACCAAGCGCTACGTCGAAGAGGTGACGACGCCTGCCCTGATGCGCGGTATGGAACGGTCCGGACGCAAGCGTGCGGATTTCCAGGTGTCCTGTCCACTGTTCGTGGTGACCGGCAACGATGACGCCGAGATCGCCGCCAACGCGGTGGGCACGCGTAAGCAGATCGCGTTCTACGCATCGACGCCCGCCTATCGAAAAGTGCTCGAATTGCACGGTTGGGGAGACCTGCAGACCGAGTTGCATCGGCTGTCTCACGCCGGTGAATGGGACCAGATGGGCTCGCTGGTAGACGATGAGATCCTCAACGAGTTCGCCGTGGTCGCATCCGTGCACGATGTCGCCAAGAAGGTTCGCGAGCGCTGCGACGGCGTGATCGACCGTGTGCTCGTTGGTTTTCCGGCATCAATAGACGACGACACGGTCACTGCCGTGGTGCAGGAGATGAGAAGCCCTTGAGTACGCCCATCATCGACGAAGCCGCGCGGGTGTTCGCGACGCCGAAGGCGTATACCGACGAGCCGAAACTGCACGGGGCACTGACGCATCTGCGAGCCCAGGCACCCGTGTCGTGGGTCGATGTACCGACCTACGAACCCTTCTGGGCGATCACCAAGCATGCCGACATCATGGACATCGAGCGAGCCAACGATGTGTTCACGAACTACCCGCGCCCGGTGCTCGTGACAGCCGAGAACGACGAGCGCCAGGCTGCGGTCGGTGTCCGCACGCTGATCCACATGGACGACCCGCAACACCGCGATGTGCGGGCGATCGGCGCCAACTGGTTCCGCCCGAAGGCAATGCGCGCACTCAAGGAACGTGCCGACGAACTCGCCAAGGTCTACGTCGACAAGATGGCCGCGATCGGCCCGGACTGCGACTTCGTCCAGGACGTCGCGGTCTATTACCCGCTCTACATGATCATGACGCTGCTCGGCGTTCCCGAGTCGGACTTCCCCTTGATGCTGCGGCTCACCCAGGAGTTGTTCGGCAGCGACGACGACGAGTTCAAGCGCGGCGTCGACGGGGACGACCAGATATCGGCGCTGCTGGAGATGTTCGAATATTTCACGGCGCTGACGGCGTCGCGGCGGGAAAACCCAACGGAGGACCTGGCTTCCGCGATTGCGAACGCGAAGGTCGACGGCGAGCCGTTATCCGATATCGACACCATCTCCTACTACGCGATCATCGCCGCCGCGGGCCACGACACCACGAGCGCGACCATTTCCGGCGGCATGCTGGCACTGATCGAGAACCCTGACCAGCGCCGACGTTTGGCGGGTGACCTGGCCTTGATGGGTCTGGCGACCGAGGAGATGATCCGCTGGGTCACCCCCGTGAAAGCGTTCATGCGCACCGCGAACGAAGACACCACGGTGCGCGGTGTGCCGATCGCGGCAGGCGACTCGCTGCTGCTGTCCTATGTTTCGGGCAACCGCGATGAGGACGTGTTCGACGACCCGTTTCGGTTCGACATCGCGCGAGACCCCAACAGGCACATCGCCTTCGGTTATGGGGTGCACTTCTGCCTCGGCGCGGCATTGGCGCGGTTGGAGGTCAACAGCTTCTTCTCCGAACTGCTGCCGCGACTGGACGCCGTCGAACTGGCCGGCGATCCGCAGCATGTCGCCACCACGTTCGTCGGCGGGCTCAAACATCTGCCGATCCGCTACACGCTGCGCTGACGTCGACGACCGCCCCGGAGCATCCGAGGCGGCCGTCTCGCCGGATCGTCTGTCAGGTGGGAAGCGGAATCCAGATCCCGAAGAACCAGAATCCCCACTGGTTGTAGCCGGGATCCCACACCGGTTGCTCCTGGTAGCCGAAGTAGTCGATGGGCGGCGGCGGTGGGCCCCACGCCGGAGGCAGCGGGCCGTTCCATCGAGGCGGAGGAGGCGCGCCCCAGCCCCATGGCGGTAGGCCGTCGCCCCATGGAGCATCGTGGAACCGGCCGCGCCCCCAGTCATCGCCGCCATGGCGGTCGAAGTCTGCAGGCGGCGGCGCACCACCGGGACCTCGGAAGTCGCCGGGCGGGACCGCCAGGTGCGCGGTCGCCAGGCGGTCCGCCGGGGCCGCGGCCGCCGGCAGGGCCACCATGACCGCCGCCGGGGTCGCCTTGGCACTGCACTCCCGGTGGGCACGGGGGAGCGGCGTTCGCGATGCCCGCCCCAACACCGACGCCCGCTGCACTGAGCGCACACCCGAGCACTGCTGTCGCAGCGATTTGATTGATTCTCATAATCAGGCCTTTCCGCGTCGAGAGACGCCCCCGACCCGATTCCGACGGTAGGAAGGCCTGTTAAGACTGAGCTATGTCGTCGATGTCAATCCCCTGTCAGCAGCAGCGAGGGTTCGGATTGCGCTCCGTCGCGTCATGGCGCATCCGCCAGTACGCGCGCTCCGAGACGACTGGCTCGCCAGGATGCGCGCGTCGCCGGTGCTCGACGTAGCGGCGGTAGTGGTTGTCACCCATCAATGAGCCCCAGTACCAACGGATTTGGCGGACGAATTCGGTAGCGCGTCCCACTGCTTCTCCACCTCCCTCTCCGCCTTCGTCGGTATGAGCCCGGAGGGAGCGAACAGTCGCGACGGAACCGGCTCGTCCTCGGTGAGTGGGCTGCCTTGGCCGCGTATCGTCCGCAGCGCCACGATCACCCCTGCTGCGAACACGATGACCACGAGCACGGCGAACAGGATCGACAGCGAACCCTGAATGAAGGTGTTGCGCACGATCTTGTCGACGTCGGCAGGAGTCTTCGCCGTCAGGCACAGCTTGCCCGCCTCCTGCGCGGCCTCACACACGCTGTGCTGCTTCCAATAACCGAGCTTCGGATCGGCAGAGAAAATCTTCTGCCAAGACGCCGTCATTGTCACGACGAGGTCCCAGAACAGCGGAAGTGCCGGAATCCAGGCCCATTTCAACAGACCGCGTTTGATGACCACGACGGTGACGACGGTCAAAGCAATGGCCGCAAGCAGCTGGTTGGCGATACCGAACAGCGGGAACAGCGTATTGATTCCACCGAGGGGGTCGGTGACGCCCATCAGCAGGATGCCGCCCCATGCGGCGACGACGATGATGCTGCAGACCCACGCGCCGACGCGCCAACTCGGGTCCTTCAGCTTGCGCATCGGGCCACCGAAATTGCTCAGACCGTCGGAGAGCATGAAACGTGCGACCCGCGTTCCCGCGTCGACGGTGGTGAGGATGAACAGCGCCTCGAACATGATCGCGAAGTGATACCAGAACGCCTTGAGAGCCGTGCCACCGAACACCTGGTGAAGCACCTCAGCGATACCTATCGCCAGCGTGGGTGCCCCTCCGGTGCGCGACACGACGGACTCCTCACCGACATCCTCGGCGGCCTGCGTCAGCTGCTCGGGCGTGATCGGTGACCCGGAGAGCCCCAGACCGTTGACGTAGTCGGCGGCCGTGGCGGCGGTCGCTCCGGTCTGGGCCGCAGGCGCGTTGATGGCGAAGTACAGGTGCTGGTTCAGGATCGCCGCGGTGATGAGCGCCATGATGCCCACGAACGACTCGGTGAGCATGCCGCCGTAGCCGATCAACCGCATCTGGCTTTCCTTCTCCAGAAGCTTCGGGGTGGTGCCCGACGAGATCAGGGAGTGGAACCCGGACAGTGCGCCGCAGGCGATCGTGATGAACAGGAAGGGGAACAGCGATCCAGCGAAAACCGGACCGGTGCCAGTGCCTGCGAATTGAGAGACCGCCGGCGCCTCCATGACCGGCCGTGCCAGGAGGATGCCGAGGGCCAACAAGGCGATGGTGCCGACCTTCATGAAGGTGGACAGGTAGTCGCGAGGGGCGAGAAGCAGCCATACCGGCAACACAGAAGCGGCGAAGCCGTAGATGATGATGCACCACGACAGCGTCACCTTCGACAGCGTGAACCAGTCGGCACCCCAGGCGGTTTCGGCAACCCAGCCGCCGGAGACCACCGCGAGCAGAAGCAGCACGACGCCGATCAGGGACACCTCGGACACGCGGCCGGGACGCAGGAACCGCAGATACAGCCCCATGAAGATGGCAATGGGGATCGTCATCGCGATCGAGAAGACGCCCCATGGGCTCTCGGCGAGCGCACCGACTACGACCAGCGCCAGCACCGCCAGCAGAATCACCATGATGACGAGCACGCCGACGATCGCAGCTATGCCACCGATGGTGCCGAGCTCGTCGCGGGCCATCTGTCCGAGGGAGCGGCCGCGCCTGCGGGTGGAGATCGCCAGGACCAGATAGTCCTGAACGCAACCGGCGAGCACGGCGCCGATGATGATCCATATCGTGCCGGGCAGAAAACCCATTTGCATGGCCAACACCGGGCCGACCAGCGGACCCGCCCCGGCGATCGCCGCGAAGTGATGGCCGAACAGCACCCGGCGATCGGTCGGCATGTAGTCGGTAGCGTTCTCGAAAAGCTCAGCGGGCGTGGCGTTGTCGTCGCGCGGTTTGACGATGTTCATCTCGATGAGCCGGGCGTAGAACCGGAACCCGATGACGTACGTACAGATCGCGGCGATGACGAACCACACCGCGTTGACCGTCTCTCCGCGGAAGAAGGCGATGACGGCCCACGCGATGGCGCCGACGACCGCGATGATCCCGAAGACGATTTTGTGACGTGTGGTGATCGGCGATCGGTCGATGATGGCGACCGGCGGCAGATCCCTGGCGGTCCGGACGTATGTGATATCGCCGTCGGTTTCTTCGAAGCGATCCGTCGACGGCGCGCTGGGTGCAGCCACAGTGTTTCCCCTCGATACGGCGGAGCTCGGGTACCTTGTCGAATCCTTTCAAAGGCCGCGCGAAGGCATAGAGGATTGCCGGAAAGACGGCGAAATTGGTGCTAGCCGCGCTCGTAGAACTCGCGAACCGTGTCGATGGTGTCTGCCTCCGCAGGGCTTTTGTCGTCGCGATAGCGCAGGACCCGCGCGAACCGCAGCGCCATGCCGCCCGGATAGCGCGATGACGTCTGCACCCCGTCGAAGGCGATCTCGACCACCTGCTCGGGCCGCACTTTCACCACCCAGCCATCGGTGGGACCGTCGGCCAGCTCGGTGAACCGTGTGGTCTGCCAGTCCAGCATCGCGTCGGTCATCCCTTTGAAAGTCTTACCCAGCATGACGAATTCACCGGTGGCGGGGTCGCGGGCGCCAAGGTGAATGTTGGACAGCTTGCCGGTGCGGCGGCCGCTGCCCCATTCGACGCCGAGAACCACCAGGTCGAGCGTGTGTACCGGTTTGACCTTCAGCCAGCCCGCCCCGCGTCGGCCCGCCTCGTACGGCGCAGATGGCGATTTCGCCATCACCCCTTCGTGGCCTGCGGCCAGCGTCACCTCAAGGAATCGCTGCGCTTCCGCCGCATCGGCGGTCTTCAGGCGGTCGACGCGCTGGTGGGTCGGAACGATGGCGTCCAAGATGGACAGCCGGTCAGCGGCCGGTTCGTCGAGTAGGTCGGCGCCGTCGAGGTGCAGGATGTCGAAGAAGAACACCGACAGCGGCTGCGCCGCACGGGCCGCGGCGATGTCGACGCTGCGGTCCTTGACACCTCGACCTCCACCTCGTCCGAAGCGCGAGGCGGTGACCTGAAACCGGTGCGGGCGGCCGTCGGCTCGAAGCGCGATCGCTTCACCGTCGGCGATCATCTCTTTCACCGGAAGCGCAAGCGTCGCTTCGACGACTTCGGGCAGGCGGGCAGTGACGTCGTCGAGGCTGCGGGTGTAGATCGAAACGTCGTCGCCCGCGCGGTGGATCTGGACCCTGGCGCCGTCGAGCTTGGCCTCGAATACCGCCTCACCGCCGAGCTTCTCCAGCGCCTCGGTCACCCCGGTGGCCGTCTGCGCCAACATGGGGCCGACAGGCCTGCCGACCCTCAGCGTGAAGTCCGACAGTGCCGTCTCGCCACCGGTCAACGCGGCCGCTGCGACAGCAGGAAGGTCGCCGCCCAGCATCGCCGCCCGTCGGACGGCGGCGGCGGGGATACCGGCCGCCTTGGCGACCGCGTCGGCCATCACGCCGGCCAGCGCACCCTGCCGAAGCTCGCCGCCGAGAAGCCGGCGCAGGAACGTCTGCTCGATGTCGGTGGCCGCCGCGAACACGTCGGCGACGAGAGCCGCCCTGCGCGCCTGCGAACCCTTGCCAGCGACAGCCCCGATTTCCGTGAACGCGGTGTCGACGGCCGCCACGGTCAGCGTCGGGTCGGACGCCGGCTCCGGCAGCGACCGCAACGCCGCCCAACCGACGCCGATCTGGCGCTGGGGCAGTTCCCCCGACAACCAGGACACGACGACGGCGACCAGCCGCGCGTCGCCGCCTTGCCCTGCAGCCGTCAGCAGGTCGGCGATGCGGGCTATCTTGGCCAGCCGCGCCGACGAGGCGGTCACGTCAGCTGATGCGGTCGCGACGTCGATCAACAGCACATGCCCAGCCTGGCACGAGAGTCAGACATCTCCCAGCAGGTCGGCCAGGATCGCCGCCTCAGCGCGAAGCGCGGCAGCGCGATCGCTGCGGCCACCCGCGGCGAAGTCTTCGGCGGCGCTGCGCCGTTCGTCGATCTCGGACTGCACGAGGCGGCGAATCTGCTCATCCGACAGCTCTCGGCGCGCCACCTCGGTGGCTCCGACTCCCGCCACGGCTCCCGCAATCGGCCCGCTCGGCTGCGCTGTGACCACCACGGTTTCGGGCGTCTCGGCGTTGTCGATCGCACCGAGCACTGAACGCAACGCCGACACGCGCGCGGTGTCCCTCTGCTTGCGCGCAGTAAGTAGCGACCTGCGCAGGAGGGCGCGCCAGACCTCGGCCGGTTGAGTCATCACGGGGCGCCAACGTACGCGCGAGCGGCAAGGAGTGCATCTGAATTTCGGTCAGGCGATGGAGAAGTTCACCGAGTGCCAGCCGGAGGCGCCGTCGGGCACCGGGTCGGCCCACTGCTCGGTCTGCACCGTTCCGGTGTTGTCGGTGGCACGTACCGTGATCGTGTGGGAGCCGGCGCCTCCGGCCTGCCACGGGAAGCTCCACAACCGCCACGCCTCGTTGGAATAGGTCGCTCCCAACTGTGCCTGCTGCCAAGGGCCTTCGTCGATGCGCACCTCGACGGACTTCACGCCGCGGTTCTGCGCCCACGCCACGCCGCCGAACGTCACCGGACCCTGGCGCACGACCTCGCCGCTGCGTGGCACGTCGACGCGGGACTCGGTCTTGATCGGTCCTCGCGCCGACCAGCCCCTCCGCGTCCAGTACGCCTCGGCCTTGTCGAACCGTGTGAGTTCGATGTCGACAACCCATTTCGTCGCCGACACGTAGCCGTACAGGCCGGGCACGACGAGTCGCGCCGGGTAGCCGTGGTCGGTCGGTAGCGGCTGCCCGTTCATCCCGACGGCGAGCAGCGAGTCCCTGTCATCAGTCAGCGCTTCGACGGGTGTCCCCGCGGTGAATCCGTCGCTGGACTTCGACAACGCCATGTCGGCGTCGGCGTGTACACCCGCTTCGGCCAGTAGGTCTTGCATCCGGTATCCGGTCCACGTGGCGTTCGAGATCAGATCGCCGCCAACGGGATTGGATACGCACGCCAATGTCACTACCTTTTCGATCGCCTCAAAACGCTCCAGATCCTCGAAGCGGTAGGTGATCTCGCGGTCGACCATGCCGTGGATCCGAAGCGCCCAGTCGGCGCGGCTGAGCTGCGGCACGCTCAGGGCGGTGTCGATACGGTAGAAGTCGTCGTTGCTGGTGATGAACGATGGCAGTGCAACACCTTTGGGCTGCACGGTCGGCGGAACCGGCGGCGCGCCGACGTCGACCTTCGGTAACGCGAACGCCTCGCGGTCGCCTGCGACAGACGACCGTGCCCGCGTCAGCACCACACCGAGCACACCGGTGAGCGCACCGCCCGCCAACAGCCCGAGCGTCAGCAGCGACAACCGGCGGCCGTGGTCGGGCACATCGGTCTCGTCGGCCTCGGCGGCGGGTTCGTCGGTCCACCGTCCCGAATTCAGCAGCCGCAGGACGGCGACGCCGCACACGGTCCCCATGACGGTGGGCACGACGTCGCCGAAGGACGCGCCGTCGCGAGACAGCACTGCCGCGCATCCGGCGACGCCCGCGAGGACGATCGCCGCGCTGCCGATCGGGACGCGGCGCCGTTCCATCGACCCGGCGACTGCGGCGATGACCGCGATGACCGCAATGACCAGTACCGAGAGCACGAGCTTGTCGGCCATGCCGAAGGTGGTGATCGCCCATTCCTTCACCGGGCCCGGTGTGAGGTCGATGACGGCCGACCCGACCGCGGTGCGGGAGTCGGCACCCTGGCCGACGAAGGCCGACAGCAGTTGGGTGATGCCTAGCGCGACCGCGGCCGCGGCGACACCCGCCATCGCCCGTGCGCTGCTTGTCGCCATGCTCGCCAAGCTACCTATCCGCCTACCCGAAAGCCTTAACGAAAAGTGACGTCGGTTAAGTTGCTTTACGAATCGAGCACTTTTTGGAAAGGGAGCCAGATGGAGATCGCGGGTAAGAAGGCCATCGTCGTCGGTGGGGCATCCGGGTTCGGCAAGGCGACGGCCGAGGCGCTGGCCAAGGGTGGCGCCGCCGTCGCGATCCTGGACCGGCCGCAGTCCAAGGGCAAGGAAGTCGCCGAGGCCATCGGCGGAACCTTCCACGAGGTGGACGTAACCGACTTCGAGGGCACCGAAAAGGTGCTGAACGAGGCCATCGAGGCGCTCGGCGGCCTGCACATCGCCGTGACCACCGCGGGCGGCGGCACGGGGGAGCGCACCATCAGCAAGGAGGGGCCGCACAGCCTCGAGTCGTTCCGCAAGGGCATCGACCTCAACCTCATCGGCACCTTCAACATCAGCAGGCTTGCCGCCTGGGCGATGAGCAAGAACGATCCGGTCGACGACGAGGCCGAAGAGCGCGGCGTCATCATCAACACCGCGTCGATCGCCGCCTTCGAAGGCCAGATCGGTCAAGTCGCCTATACGGCGTCGAAGGCGGCCATCGCGGGGATGTGCCTGACCATGGCGCGCGACCTCGGCAGCCTCGGCATCCGGGTGCTCGCCATCGCCCCCAGCCTGTTTGCGACAGGATTGACCGAAGGCATCCCCGACGACTTCGCCAAGGTGCTGACCAAGGACGCCGCATTCCCCAAGCGGCTTGGCCGCCCGGAGGAGTACGCGAAGCTGGCGGTCGCAATCGTCGAGAACGCAATGCTCAACGGGCAGTGCCTGCGACTGGACGGCGGCCAGCGCTTCGCCCCGAAGTAGTTGTGAAGTCGGCGCGCTAACTGACGCTGCCGGGCGTTGTCAGCGCGCCGAAACCGCATAGGGTGACGGCGTGTTGACCGTCGCCGATCACGTCATTTCCGCACTGGCACTCAGCGGCGTGCGCCGCATCTACGGGTGCCCGGTGACAGCCTCAACGGCTTCACCGACACGATCCGACGGGCTCCCGAAATGTCATGGGACCACGTGCGTCACGAGGAGACTGCCGCTTTCGCGGCGGCTGCCGACGAAGGCGTTGTTGGTGTCCCGCGTGGAGGGAGATGTCGAGCGCCAGGCCGCCTTCGAGCGGGTGCGCGCCTTCCGCGAAGGAGTCATCAACGGCGCCGAGGCGTGCCTGCAACACCAGGGGTAGGCCCTCGCGTTTGTCCGTACCTCCTCCCGCCGGTCTCAATCGCGGTACAGATGTAGGGCCACCGCAGGCTCTCATCGGGAGGAACGCACATGACTGGTCAACCAACGACCGTCGATCAGGCGGTGATCGCCAAACATCGCGCCATGTGGGCCACCGGCGACTACCCCAAAATGGCCATCGATCTGGTGTCTCCACTGGGCCCGGTGCTGGTCGAAGCGACACAGATCGGTCCAGGCGACCGAGTGCTGGATGTCGCGGCAGGAACCGGCAATGCAGCCATTCGTGCCGCGCAGGCCGGCGCCGACGTCGTTGCCAGCGACCTGTGCCCCGAACTCTTGGCGGCCGGCGCCGCCGCTGCCGCCGAACTTGGCGTCGAGCTGCAGTGGCGGGAAGCCGACGCCCACGCATTGCCGTTCGGCGACAACGAGTTCGACGTCGTCATGTCGTGCATCGGCGTGATGTTCGCGCCGTTTCACGAGCAGTCCGCCGGCGAGTTGGCCCGGGTGTGTAAACCGGGCGGCAGGATCGGTCTGCTCAGCTGGACACCCGAAGGACACATCGGTCAACTCTTCGGCACCATGAAGCCGTACATGCCGCCTCCGCCGCTCGGGGCCCAGCCGCCCCCGCTCTGGGGCAGCGAGGACCATGTCCGCGCCCTTTTCGGCGACCGCGTCACCGACGTGGTCACCGAGCGCCAGATGCTGGCTGTGAACCTATTCGCCGACGGCGCGGCATTTCGGGACTACTTCAAGCACGCCTACGGGCCGACGATTGCGGCCTACCGCAACATCGAGGGCGCTGCCGACCGAATTTCGGCGCTGGACAGCGACATCGCCCGCATCGGCGACGGCTTCTTCGACGGCGGGGACACCATGCAGTGGGAGTATCTGCTGTTGACCGCGCGCAAGGCCTGACACGATGTCTGCATGCCCGACGACGCGCAGCAGCTACCGACACTGAGAAGGGCCGACCGAGCCGCCCTGAAGACCTGGGTGCGACAGCAGAACCTCGGTTCGGATGTCACCGACGTGGCACCGCTGACCGGCGGCACCCAGAACATCGTGGTGCGGGTGCACATCGATGGGCGGCCGATGGTGCTGCGCCGCCCGCCGCTTCATCCGCGGCCGACGAGCGACAAGACGATGCTGCGCGAGATCGCGGCGCTGCGCACGCTGGCGGGCACCGATGTGCCGCACCCCGGCTTCATCGCGGGCTGCGAAGACCTCGACGTGCTCGGCGTCGTCTTCTACCTCATGGAGGAGATCGACGGTTTCAACCCCGGCAGTGAGGTGGCCGAGGCGTACGTCCGTGACGAGACGATGCGCCACGACGTCGGCCTCTCCTACGCCGCCAACCTCGCGCGGTTGGGCAATGCCGCGTGGGAAGGCAAGCCGCTCGCGGAACTGAAACGGCCGGGATCGTTCGTGGAACGCCAGGTTCCGCAGTTCCTCCGGCTGCTCGAAAGCTACCGCCACGACCGCTACGAGCCCGAATCGCTCGCCGTCACCGACCTCGCCGACTGGTTGCAGGCCAACCTGCCCCCCGACAGCGAGCCGGGAGTCATGCACGGCGACCCGCATCTGAGCAATGTCCTGCTCCGCCGCGACAAACCCGAGTTGGCGGCGTTCGTCGACTGGGAGATGTGCACCGTCGGTGACCCGCTTCTCGATCTCGGCTGGATGCTGATCACCTGGCCGCTGAACACTTCCACGATCACCGCCGGCGGTGCACTGGCCGCGGTTGGGGGGCTCGCCAGCAGGCGAGAACTGCTCGAGGCCTACTGGACCGCGGGCGGACGCGAGACCTCGAACCTGGATTGGTACATGGCGATGGCGTGCTTCAAGCTCGGCGTCGTCATCGAGGGAACCTGGTCGCGCTATCTGATGGGCAAGGCGAGCCGCGACGCCGGTGAAGCCCTCCACGCCAATGCTCAGCACCTGATCGACATCGGTACCCGGGTCGTCAAGGGGGACAACCCTTTCGAACTGACTTAGCGATACGCGTCGATCCCGAGCTTGACGGCCAACGCCAACCCGGGACGCTCATGATGCATACGGTCGCGAAGCTGCGCCGGCGCCTTCTCGACTTCGGGAGCATCTCGTGTGCGGAGTGGTATGCGGCATCGCGCGACAGCATGGCGACCCGCCGCAACGGCAGGGCCGATCACCGGCCGTTCGTCCCGTTATTCGTTCGCCTGCTCGGCTAGCGGTTGGCAGACCCGCTTGTGCGCGGTGAGCAGCAGATGATCGGCGCGCTCGCGAATGGCTGCGGGCATGTCCAGATGGCTGGTGAAGTCGACGATGAGCTGGCTGACAAGCTTGCGCAGCTTGGTATTCGTCTCCTGTGAGCGCCACACCAGGATGTCGAACGCGTGCTCGGCCGGAATCCCGTATACGGCCATCAGGATGCCCTTGGCCTGTTCGATCTGCGAGCGGTGCTCCGTGAAATCCGCGATCGCGGCGTCGACGTCCAAGTCCTCTCCTAAATCGCTGAGATCGACGTAGAAGCCCTGACTGCCCACCACCTGGCCGCCTGGCTCGCGAAGTTGTTCGCCGACGACGAGCACGCTGCGGGTGCGGCCCGACTTGTCGATGATTCGGTGCCTACTGCGGAACGGCTGACCATGGCCCGTCATCGCCTCGATCAGGAGCGCAACCTTCGCGGCGTCGTCCGGGTGCTTGTGTGACAGCACCAATGCCGTGGTCGGCTGCAGGGTGCCGCTCTCGTAGCCGTGCATATGCGCTACGGCGTCCGACCACTCCCAACGGTCGTCGGCGCGGTAGTAGCGAAAGGCGCCGATCCGGTCCCGTGGCCGAATGACCCGCGCTCCATCCACGTCAGCGCTGTTGCTTCTCAACGCCAGCCCACCCCTGTCCACCTGCGGCTCAAGTAGAGGAAGGATCCCACCTGCGGTGTCCGCGAGCAGCGCACGCAGCGAAAAGAACCGGGTCACGACGGTCCGAAAAACGAAGTTGCACCTGCTCGCGGAGCAGGACTACTGTCTTGGACGTGCCGAGACGACTCGTAGTAGCACTCCCCAGCGGGGTCTGATCCTGACCGACCCCTCGCTGTGGGTCGTTGCTACGTCGTCGGTCGCTCCTTCTAACAGGCAGACACCGGCACATGACATCTTCACCACAATTCGCAACCAGCGCAGCGCCGCCGTCGGCGACCGTTGCGGACTGCTTCGCCGCACCGTTGCCGCGGGGCCTGCGCAGGGAGGTCGAGGCGATGGACTGGGACATGTTCCGCAACACCTATGCCCCGATTTCGGGTCCGTTGCGGCTGGGCCAGTGGACTTGTACCGACAAAGAGTGCTCAGCGGCGCGAATGGGTCCGCAACCACGGCATTATCAGGCGACGCTGGCGATCGGTGACCGGATCAGCACCGCGACGGCTGCGGCGTCGGGTCCGGTGGCCGCGCTCACCGAGATGCTCCATGACCAAGGCATCGCACTGGAGATGACGTCGTTTCACCAACTTCCCGCCGGGGGCGAAACCGCTACCTTCATCCGGGGCACCAGCGGTACGCGCGACGAATGGGCGATGGGGCTCGCAGAGGACGCCACACAATCGGCGCTGCGGGCGGTCATCGCGTGCGCGAACCGGCTGTTGTCTGCCCCCTAGCGGCCGGCGCCGGACGCATCGTCAACGCAAGGGCCGCAACACGATCGGCATGCCGTCCATCGGGACCGGCATACCGCCGTAGTCGTAGCGCGGCTCATATCCCGGGCGGGGCAGCTCGAGGCGGTAGCGGCGCAGCAGCCGGTGCATGATCGTCTTGATCTCGAGCTGGCCGAAGACCATGCCGATGCATTTGTGCGCCCCACCGCCGAACGGAGTGAACCCGTACCGGTGTTTCTTGTGCTCGTTGCGTGGTTCGGCGAAGCGGTCCGGGTCGAACTTGTACGGGTCGGGGTAAATCTCTTCGAGCCGGTGGTTCATCCCCGGGTACGCGATCACGTTGGTGCCCTTGGGCAGATAGTGCCCGAGCAGTTCGGTGTCGCGCACGGTTTGCCGCATCGCCCACTGCACGGGTGACACCAGCCGAATGGACTCGTTCATCACCAGATCGAGCGACTCGAGCTTCTCGAGTGCGTCGATGTCGAGTGGGCCGTCACCGAGCCGGTCAGACTCATCGCGACACCGTTCCTGCCATTCGGGGTTGGCCGCCAGGTAGTAGGACATGGTCGTCGCGGTGGACGTCGATGTGTCGTGGGCGGCCATCATCAGGAAGATCATGTGGTTGACGATGTCCTCGTCGGAGAACTTATTGCCCTCTTCGTCCTCCGAATGACACAGCACCGTCAGGAGGTCGTTGCCGTCCTTGCCGCGGCGCTCCTTCACCCGCTCGGAGAAGTAATTCTCCAGGTACTCGCGGGCTTTGAGCCCCCGCCACCAAGTGAACGGCGGCACGCCTTTGCGAATGATGGCGTTGCCGGCACGCGTCGTGACGGTGAAGGCCCGGTTCACCTTGGTCACCAATTCCTTGTCGGTGCCCGGTTCGTGACCCATGAACACCATCGACGCGATGTCTAGGGTCAGTTCCTTCATCGCCGGGTACAGCAGGAAGCGCGCATCGTTGGCGACCCAGTCTTTGGCAATGACCTGCGAGACCACATGATCGACCTGTTCGGTGTAGCCGGCCAGCCGGGTGCGGACGAATGCCTCCTGCATGATCCGCCGATGGAACATGTGCTCCTCGAAGTCGAGGAGCATCAGCCCGCGGTTGAAGAACGCCCCGATCATCGGGGTCCAGCCTTGTTGCGAGTAGTCCTTGTTGCGGTTGGAGTAAATGGCCTGTGCCGCGTCGGGACCCAGCGCTGTCACATACGGAATGAACGGCGAGTCCATCAGGAAAACCGGACCGTGCTTGCGGTACAGATGCAGAAAGTAATCAGGGCCGCCGCGAAACATCTCGACCATGTGTCCGATGATCGGCAACCCGAGGTCACCCTTGACCTGCTTGAGGTCGCTGCCCGCGGGCGGCTCGGCCATCGACGTCTGTGGCCACTCGCGGGCCAGTAGACGCTTCTCCAGCAGGCCCATGCCAGGGATCGTGAGAATCGGCGACGTCGTGATACGCCGCCTGGCCTGGTCGAGAACGTAGTCACTGGTGCTGATCGTCGGCATTGCGATGCTCCTGAGGGCAAAAGACTGTGGCCGTTGTCACTCCTATCTTCATACTGAATGGCAGACTTGACGCATGTCAAGTTTTGCCATGGTGAATCGTAATGCCAAGGTTGATGGACATGACCGCTGAATCTGCACCTCAGGGGATCCGCCGCAGTCGTGGGGACCGGCAGCGCGATGCGATCGTCTCGGCGGTTCGTGAACTGCTGCACGAGCGGTCGTTCGCCGACCTTTCGGTCAGCACCATCAGCGAGCGTGCAGGCGTGGCACGATCCGGCTTCTACTTCTATTTCGACTCGAAGTACGCAGTGCTCGCGGTGATCCTGGCCGATGCAAGCGAGTTGCTCGACAGCCTGACGCATCATTTCGCCTCGCGTGAGCCGGGGGAGACGCCCGCGGCCTTCGCCAAGCGGATGGTCGGAAGCGCGGCGGCCGTGTACGCCAACGACGATCCCGTGTTGAGGGCCTGCGCGGTGGCTCGCAACACCGATGCTCAGATTCGCGAGATGATGGACGACTTCTACGACGGCATCATCGACAAGCTGATCACCTTGTTGGAGCAGGATTCCGAGGCTCGGCCCATCTCCGACGACCTGCCCGCTCTGGTCCGCACGCTGGCGGCCACAACGACGATGACACTGACAAAGGACAGCGCGTTCGTCGGCCGTGACGACGACGCCGGCCGTGCCGTCGATGCGCTCGAGCGTCTGTGGATCTCCGCCATCTGGGGTAGCGAATACCTTCTGAAGAATTAGATCAGTAAGGTCAGCGCCATGGCGCAGAACAGGTTTGACGGCAAACATTGCTTCCTGACGGGCGCCGCCAGCGGCATCGGGCGCGCAACCGCGCTGAAACTCGCGGCGCAGGGCGCCGTGCTGTACCTCACCGACCGAAATGCCGAAGGCCTCGAGACGACGGTCGCCGACGCCCGCGCGCTCGGCGCTGAGGTGGCCGCTCACCGCGCGCTCGACATCTCCGACTTCGACGAGGTCAGCCGTTTCGCGGCCGACATCCACTCCAGCCACCCCGCCATGGACGTGGTGATGAACATCGCGGGCGTTTCGGCGTGGGGCACCGTCGACCGGCTCACCCACGAGCACTGGCGCTCGATGGTCGACATCAATCTGATGGGGCCGATTCACGTGATCGAGTCGTTCCTGCCGCCGATGGTGCAGGCGCGCCGCGGAGGCCATCTGGTCAATGTGTCCTCGGCGGCGGGCTTGGTCGCACTGCCGTGGCACGCCGCCTACAGCGCCAGCAAGTACGGCCTTCGAGGGCTTTCCGAGGTGCTGCGTTTCGATTTGGCGCGCCACCGCATCGGCGTGTCGGTCGTGGTGCCCGGTGCGGTGAAAACGCCTCTGGTGCAGACGGTTCAGATCGCAGGCGTGGACCGCGACCACCCGGACGTGCAGAAGTGGACGAGCCGGTTCACCGGACATGCCGTGTCGCCGGAACATGTCGCCGACCGGATCCTGCGCGGTGTGGCCAGGAACAGGTTCCTCATCTACACCTCATCGGACATCCGCGCGCTGTACATGTTCAAGCGTGCGGCCTGGTGGCCCTACAGTGTCGCGATGCGGCAGGCCAACGCCGTGTTCAGCCGCGCGCTGCGGCCCGGACTGCAGTAGCGACCGTCAGCGTTTACCCCAATCCCACGCCGGCGCAGTGAGCATGCCGACACCCTCGATGCGCGTCTCGCCGAGGTCTTTGTAAAGCGGGAGTTCCACTGCAGGTGCATCGGCGTCGGCATCGGCGACGCTCGCGGTACCGAGGAACTTCAGCATCGCCTTCGAATGGGTGACGACCACCACCTGGGTCACGTTGGCGGCCGATGCGATCAGAGATGCCAACGGCCGCAGCAGGTCCGGGTGTAGTGACGTCTCCGGCTCGTTGAGCACCATCAGCGACGGCGGCTGCGGACTGCACAGCGCGGCGGCCCACAGAAGAAATCTCAGTGTGCCGTCCGAGAGTTCAGTGGCGCGCAGCGGACGCAGCATGCCCTTCTGCTGCAGTTGGAGGTCGAACAACCCGTCGTGCACGGCGACCGACACCGAGGCGCCGTCGAAGGCGTCGGCCACGGCGCGGGCGAAGTCGTCGAAGCCGGCCTCGAGGATCGTCTGAACCGCGGCCGCCAGGTCGCGGCCGTCGTCGGAGAGCACGGGTGTGCGGGTGCCGACCTGCGGGCGGCGTGATGGTGCCGTCGCATCGACACGGAAGCCGTCGTAGAACCGCCAGGTGCGCAGGCGGTGGCGAACGGCGGCCAACTCGGGATGGGCGCCGGGATGGGCGTACTCGGCGAGCACGCTCCGGTAGGAGGGCAGGGATCGCGACACCTCGTCGAAGCCGTTGCCTGATTCCGCGCTCGCTTCGACGTAGTCGCGGGTGCGTTTCACCAGCGTCGAACCACGGCGCATCACCGGACCTGCGAACACCACCTCGCGTTTGATTTCCGGGTCGAGGGTGAACAGCGACTTGTGTCCGGCCATCTGCGGCATGCCGAGGTCGACGAGATAGCCGAAATCGTCTGATGCGAAACCCAGTTCGAGTGCGACGGGGGCGGTGCGCGTCGTGCCTTCGATGCGCCCGGTGCGGCGCGCCCCGGCCGGCTGCTCGGGGCCCGCCCAGAGCACCGAGTCGAGGCCACCCTCGCGGGCGAGCGACCCGATCACTTCTCCGCGCCCGCAGTCGGCGAGTAACCGCAACGCCCGGTACAGCGAGGACTTGCCGGTGCCGTTGGCGCCGGTGACGACCGTTAGCCGGCGAACCGGCAGCACGATATCGCGCAGCGACCGATATCCCCTGATGGCGATCGTCTGCAGCATGTGCCGAGGATATTGCGCCGGTCTGACTCAGTAGCCGTCCGGCGGCGGCGCGAGCTCGAGCCGAACACCGAGCAGCCGGACGGGCCGGTCGAGTTCGAACTGGCCGAGCAGCTGCAACGCCGTCTGCGTGATGAGGTCGCCGTCGGTGCCCGGGGTCGCAAGCTTGCGGATCTTCGTGCGGGTGAAGAACGTCTTGGTGCGCACCGTCACGGCCACCCGGGTGACAATGCGACCGGCATCGATGATCTCGGCGAGAGTCTTGCGAGCGAGATCGACGACGGCGGCGTCGACCTCGCCACGTTCGGTCAGGTCCTCGGGGAAGGTGATGACGTGACTGCGCGATCGCGGCACCCACGGCGCTGCGCTGACGTTGGTGTCGCCGCCGCCCTTGGCCAGCAGCAGAATCCAGAGCCCGGTGGTCGGCCCGAACGTGGACGTCAGCAGCGCGGCATCGGTGGCGGCCAGGTCGGCAACGGTCGTGATACCGAGCCCGGCAAGCTTTTTAGCGGTTTTCGGGCCGACGCCCCACAGCGCGTCGACCTCGCGGTCGCCCATGACAGCCATCCAGTTGGATTCGGTGAGCGCAAAGATCCCCGGTGCTTGATCTGCTGCTCGCGCACGCGACGGCTTGCCGAAGCCGGTGGCCACCTTCGCACGTTGCTTGTTGTCGCTGATGCCCACCGAGCACGACAGACCCGTACCCGCCGCGACGGCCTCGCGGATCTGTTCGGCCAGCGCGATCGGGTCATCGACCTCGGCGCCGACATACGCCTCGTCCCAGCCCCAGACTTCGACCGGATGACCGAGATCGCGCAGCAAGCCCATCACCTCCTCGGATGCTTCGTCATAGGCGTCGGTGTCCAACGGCAGAAACACCGCGTCGGGACATTTGCGCGCCGCTGTGCGCAACGGCATTCCGGCGTGGACGCCGCAGTCGCGTGCGGGATAGGACGCGCATGTCACGACCTTCCGCGGTTCGGTGGGATCGCCGTTGCCGCCGACGATGATCGGAAGACCGGCGAGTTCGGGGTTGCGGCGCACTTCGACCGCGGCCTGGAACTGGTCGAGGTCAACGTGCAGCACCCAGGGGGTCACGTGCCACAGAGCTTGCGCGCCAAGCTCTCCCATTTGTCACCGAGGGACTTCAGTGTCTCGCCGCGATCGGTGAGTTGGTGGTGCACGTAGTCGGCGTCGAGCAGTGCCAGCAGTGCATCGGTTTGGGCGTCGAGATCACCGGTGGTGTCCGCAGTGGCCAGCAGTAGTCGGACATGGGTGTGCTGAACCATCGCGGGCGCGCTGTAGCGGGTCGCCATGTCGCGATTGGCCGCCGATAGCAAGGCCTGATGTTTGTGGGCGAAGGCCAGCCGTTCGCGCCCGAACGCCAGCAGCCGTTCCAGCGGCGGAGCATCAGGACCCAGCGGAGGCGGGCCGAAGAGAAACGCTTCCTGGCTGGCTTTCTCGTCCTCGTCGAGAAGGACCATCATCAGTCCGGCCCGGCTACCGAACCGGCGGAACACCGTGCCCTTGCCGACCCCGGCTGCCGCCGCGATGTCGTCCATCGAAACCGCGCCGGCGCCCTTCTCGGCGATGAGCTTGCGCGCGGCGTCGAGCAGCAGCGCCCGATTGCGCGCGGCGTCACCCCGCTCCTGCGGGGCGGTGACCGGAAGGCTCATTTCTGCACTTTAACGCAGCCGGAATAATTCGGACCATGGTCCGGTTGGCTCGTGCAAGGATGGACAACCGCGGTTTGTGGCGTTGGGAGATCCGACGAGAACTCATCGAAGGGAACGAGGATGACAGAAGTCAAAATTCTGGCACTGGTGGGTAGTCTTCGGGCCGCTTCGATCAACCGGCAACTGGCCGGACTGGCGGCCGAGACGGCACCAGAAGGTGTTTCGGTCACGGTCTTCAACGGGCTGGGCGAACTACCCTTCTACAACGAGGACATCGACGACGAGAACGCGCCGGCCTCCGTCGTCGCGCTGCGCACGGCCGCCGCCGAGGCCGACGCGGCCCTCGTCGTCACTCCCGAATACAACGGCAGCATTCCCGGTGTGCTGAAGAACGCGATCGACTGGTTGTCGCGCCCGTTCGGAAACAGCGCGCTGAAAGACAAACCGACGGCCGTCATCGGCGCGGCAATGGGGCGGTACGGCGGCGTATGGGCGCATGACGAGACTCGAAAGTCCTTCGGCCTCGCCGGGCCGTGCATCGTCGAGGACCTCAAGCTGTCGGTGCCGGCCAAGTCGCTGGACGGCAAGCACCCAAGGGAAAACGCGGAGGTGGCCGCCAGCCTGCGCGACATCATCGGCAAGCTCGCCGCCCAAGTCGGTTGACGGCTACAGCGGGGGAGTGGCCTCGCGCCGGACTTCACGCGCGCGTCGCTGCCGATGGCTTCGGGGACAGGCAGACGCCCGACTCGGTCGGGCGGCTTTCCTGACCCTAGGTGCTTTGCTGTTACGTCACGGTGACGATCCAGGCTCCAGTCGCTGTCGGTGCCCCCTGGTAGACCTGATGCTAGTGGGCGACACGAACAAAATGTGACGTGCGACACGCCGAGGACGGAATGGGCATCGGCCTTACGACCAGGGAATTTCATAAATGTTGTTTAGAACATGTGGTATCCCTTCTGAATGTCGGACACCAGGTGTAGTGTTTTGCACACCGACAGACCCCCACGGTTCCCAAGCTTTCACGGGTCGGCCGGAGCTCTGAACCCGGCGGAGTCGGTCTCCCGACAGGTCGGCCCAGCAGCCCGGACGGCAGGAATTTTGAGGGCCGGAGGGTCGCTGAACTTCAGCGAGGCGCGGTACCCGATCAGTTGCCAGTCCGTCATTCGTTCCATCCGCAGAGGAGCCGACCGCAGATGAACATCACCGTCTACACCAAGCCGGCATGTGTGCAGTGCAACGCCACCTACAAGGCGCTCGAGAAGCAGGGCATCGCCTTTCAGAAGGTCGACATCACCCTCGACTACGAGGCGCGCGACTACGTGATGGCGCTGGGCTACCTGCAGGCCCCGGTCGTGGTGGCGGGCAACGACCACTGGTCGGGTTTCCGTCCCGACCGCATCAAGGCGCTCGCCGGTTCCGGGGTACTCACCGCTTAATCGGCATCCGACGGCCAGAAGGGAGAATCAGATGAGCAATCTCGTCTACTTCTCCAGCGTGTCGGAAAACACCCACCGCTTCGTCCAGAAGCTCGGTGTTCCTGCGAGCCGGATCCCGTTGCACGGGCGCATCGAGGTCGACGAACCCTACGTGCTGGTGCTGCCCACCTACGGCGGTGGGCGCGCCACCCCAGACGTCAATGACGGTGGCTACGTCCCGAAACAGGTCATCGCCTTCCTCAACAACCAGCACAACCGGTCGCTGATCCGCGGAGTCATCGCGGCCGGCAACAACAATTTCGGTGCGGAGTTCGCCTACGCGGGCAACGTGGTGTCCATCAAGTGTGGCGTTCCGTACCTTTACCGATTCGAACTGATGGGAACCCCGGACGACGTCGAAGCCGTCCGCGCGGGACTTGCCGACTTCTGGAAGGACCAGACGTGTCACCAACCGTCACAGCTGCAGAGCCTGTAACCTCCGCCGCGCCGGGCACGCCCGGTTCGAGCGTCGGCGAGGTCGACTACCACGCGCTCAACGCGATGCTGAACCTGTACGACGCCGACGGCAAGATCCAGTTCGACAAGGACCGCGAGGCCGCGCATCAGTACTTTCGCGAGCACGTCAACCAGAACACGGTCTTCTTCCACGATGTCGATGAGAAGCTCGACTACCTCATCAAGGAGAACTACTACGAGCGCGAGGTGCTCGACCAGTACTCGCGCAACTTCGTCAAGACACTGCTGGGCCGTGCCTACGCCAAGAAGTTCCGGTTCCCGACGTTCCTGGGCGCGTTCAAGTACTACACCAGCTACACGTTGAAGACGTTCGACGGAAAGCGGTACCTCGAGCGCTTCGAGGACCGCGTCGTGATGGTGGCGTTGACGTTGGCCGCAGGCGACACCGGCTTGGCGGAGAAGCTTGTCGACGAGATCATCGACGGCCGCTTCCAGCCGGCCACCCCGACGTTCCTCAACTCGGGCAAGAAGCAGCGCGGCGAGCCGGTGAGCTGCTTCCTGCTGCGCATCGAGGACAACATGGAGTCCATAGGACGCTCCATCAACTCGGCGCTGCAGCTGTCCAAGCGCGGTGGCGGAGTTGCCCTGCTGCTCACCAACATCCGTGAGCACGGCGCACCGATCAAGAACATCGAAAACCAGAGCTCGGGCGTCATCCCGATCATGAAGCTGCTGGAGGACTCGTTCTCCTACGCCAACCAGCTCGGCGCGCGCCAAGGCGCCGGCGCGGTATACCTGCACGCTCACCATCCGGACATCTACCGGTTCCTCGACACCAAACGTGAGAACGCCGACGAGAAGATCCGCATCAAGACGCTGAGCCTGGGTGTGGTGATCCCCGACATCACCTTCGAGCTCGCGAAAAAGAACGAGGACATGTACCTGTTCTCGCCGTACGACGTCGAACGCGTCTACGGGCTTCCGTTCGCCGACATCTCGGTCACCGAGAAGTACTACGAGATGGTCGACGACGCGCGGATCCGAAAGACGAAGATCAAAGCCCGCGAGTTCTTTCAGACGCTGGCCGAGCTGCAGTTCGAGTCCGGCTACCCGTACATCATGTACGAGGACACGGTGAACCGGGCCAACCCGATCGAGGGCAAGATCACCCACAGCAACCTGTGCTCGGAAATCCTGCAGGTGTCGACGCCGTCGGTGTTCAACGACGATCTGACCTACGCCAAGATCGGCAAGGACATCTCGTGCAACCTCGGCTCGATGAACATCGCGAAGACGATGGACTCACCCGATTTCGCGCAATCCATCGAGGTGGCGATCCGCGCGCTGACCGCGGTGAGCGATCAGACCCACATCTGGTCGGTGCCGTCGATAGAGCAGGGCAACAACGACTCTCACGCGATCGGCCTCGGGCAGATGAACCTGCACGGATACCTGGCGCGCGAGCGGATCCACTACGGCTCCGAAGAGGGTGTGGACTTCACCAACATCTACTTCTACACGGTGCTGTATCACGCGCTGCGGGCATCCAACCGGATCGCGATCGAGCGCGGCGCTCACTTCAAGGGCTTCGAGAAGTCGAAATACGCGTCAGGGGAGTTCTTCGACAAGTACACCGAGCAGGTGTGTGCGCCTACGACCGAGAAGGTGCGCGATCTGTTCGCCGAGGCGGACATTCGCATTCCGACGCAAGAGGACTGGCTCAAGCTCAAGGAGTCGGTACAGAAGCACGGTATCTACAACCAGAACCTGCAGGCGGTGCCGCCGACCGGGTCGATCTCCTACATCAACCACTCGACATCGTCGATCCACCCGGTGGCGAGCAAGATCGAGATCCGCAAAGAAGGCAAGATCGGCCGCGTTTACTATCCGGCGCCGTATCTGACCAACGACAACCTCGAGTACTACCAGGACGCCTACGAGATCGGCTACGAGAAGATCATCGACACGTACGCCGCGGCCACCCAGCACGTTGACCAGGGCCTGTCGCTGACGCTGTTCTTCAAGGACACCGCCACCACGCGCGATGTCAACAAGGCGCAGATCTACGCGTGGCGCAAGGGAATCAAAACCTTGTATTACATCCGGCTGCGGCAGATGGCGCTCGAGGGCACCGAGGTCGAGGGCTGCGTCTCCTGCATGCTGTAGGAGGGGCCTAGCACCGCCAGCGGATAAACGATGGCCCAGGGGCCGAGTGTGGGTCCGCTGCACGCGGGGTGCGGAGTCGCTGTGCAGTCATACCCACACTCGGCCGGGCGGCCCTGCTACGCGACGGAGACTGCCTGGAGGTCGGGCAGGCGCGTCAGCACAGGCCTTTTCGGAGGGGTCTTGGGTCCGGATATGTCCTCCGTTTTCAGCTCGTGGTCGATCCAGCACTCGCCCGTCTTCTCATCGAAGGTGCCGCCGTAGAACACACAGCAGACGCCGAACTCAGTGGTGTCGGGATGCTCTGCTGCGCATTCCCAGAAGTCGTCGCTGACCGGCGCCGCGTTGGCAGTCGCGACGAGTCCCGTGACTAGGCCGAAGGTCATCGCGGCGGTCGCGAGAAGTCGCTTGATGTTCATGCAGCCAGGGTGCTGCGAAAACACGCTCGGCAAAACGGGGCGCATGCCCGCAGTGGGTGCCCGCAAGTAGGGGGCGCCGCGACGGCCGGCGATAGGGGCATAGGGGACGCCGAGCGCGCAGTTGGGTACGCGACACGCCGCACGCAGCGTACAAAAGTGCGCACTGGTGCCGAGCGGACCTACTTGTACTTGTGCTGCGGGCCCTGTTCCTTCTTGTACAAGGCCTTGAGCATCCGGTCGCGGAAGAACGCGTTGTCGATGAACTTGATGCCGGTGTTCGCCACCACCGGGATGCCCGCCAGCTTGTGGAAATAGCGGCCGCGCTTGTACTCGCGTCCCCAGGCGGCTTCCATTCGCTGCGCATAGTTGGTGAAGTCGTCGGGCCCGCCGTTGGTCAGCGCGGCGATCGCGCATTCGCCCGCGGCCAGACCGGATTCGAGCGCCTTGGAGATACCGGCACCCGACGCCGGCTTGCCGGCGCCGAGCGAGTCGCCGGTGAACAGCACACCGGGCCGCCACGGCGGCCATGCGGTGAAGCCCATCGGCAACCGCCACGCCCGCACGCTCTTGTTCTTCTTCAGGTCTTCGATCGCGGGCAGCTCCCAATCGCCGGGCAGCGTGCGCAGGAAGTCGCCCAGAAACTGCGTCGCGTTGATCGACTGCCAGTTCTTGTAGCTGTTGACGTAGCCGAGGCCGATGTTGAAGACCCCGTTGCCCATCGGGAACACCCAGCCGTAGCCGGGCAGCTGGTCACCCTGGAACTCCAGCTTCAGGTAGATGTCCAACGAATCCGAATCGGGGCGGTTCGCGTGCATCTCCGAGCGGATGGCGATCGCCGAGTAACCGTTGTACTCCGAATCGATCTTCAGCGCCCGCTTGATGGGGGAGTAGGCCCCGTCGGCGGCGATGACCGCGTCGCCGTACACCTTCTCGCCGCTCTTGAGCACAACACCCACCACGCTGCCGTTCGCGTCGAACTCCGGGCCGGTCACCTCCGCGCCCTGCCGTACCTCGGCACCCGCCGACTCGGCGTGCTTCAGCAGGAGGGTGTCGAGGTGCTCGCGGCTGACCGTGTGACCGTGATCCGGCATCCCGGGGCGCTTGGGGAACGACAGCTCCCACTGGCTCGGGCTGAACACCGTGACACGGTTGACCCGGTGGAACGTGGCGACCTCGTCGGCCAGACCCATCTTCTGCAGGTAGCTCACCGCGCGGGCGGTCAATCCGTCACCGCACGGCTTGGCTCGAGGGAACTCCGCCTTGTCGAGCACCACTACCTTGGCGCCGGTCTGCGCGGCCTGCCATGCGGCAGCCGAGCCCGAGGGGCCTCCCCCTGCAATGACCAGGTCGTATCGCTGGGTCATAACTCTCGTCTCATCGGTTGGCTGTCGCAGAGATACTACCCAAATCGTCGCAGGTCATCTCCCCCTCCAAGTGCCCTGGCGAGGCGTGCCAGCGGCGTGTTCCGCCACGGTCTGAGCAGGTCAGAGAGCCCTAGGCGCGTACAGTGATCCAAATGCGCGGAAGGCCGAAGTCACGCTCCGGTCATGAACCGGGCGTCAAGGTCGACGCCCGAAGTGAACGCTGGCGTGAACATCGCAAGAAGGTGCGGGCGGAGATCGTCGACGCCGCCTTTCGCGCCATCGACCGCCTCGGTCCCGAGCTGTCGCTACGCGAGATAGCCGAGGAAGCGGGGACGGCCAAGCCGAAGATCTACCGGCACTTCACCGACAAGTCGGACCTGTTCCAGGCAATCGGCCAGCGGATGCGCGACATGCTCTGGTCGGCGATCATCCCGTCGGTCAACGTGGAAACCGATTCGGCTCGAGAGATCGTCGGCCGCGGTGTCCAGCACTACGTGGAATTGGTCGACCAGCACCCCAACGTCGTGCGCTTCTTGCTGCAGGGCCGATTCGCCGACCAGTCCGCGGCCGCGATGGCGACGGTCAACAAGGGTCGCGACATCACGCTCGCCATCGCCGACATGGTGAGCAGCGAGCTCGAGGAGATGGAGCTCGACCCGGCGTCGTTCGAGTTGGCGGCGTTCGCGATTTTCGGCACGGCGGCCTCGGCGACGGACTGGTGGCTCGGTGCCGACAACGACAGCCCGCGTCGGATGGCGCCCGACAAGTTCGTCGCGCACCTGGCGACGATCATGATGGGTGCGATCATCGGCACCGGCGATCTGCTCGGCGTGAAGATCGAAGCCGATCAGCCCATCCACACGGCGGTGCGTCGGCAACAACCAGTTGCCTGACCGGATTGCGGTTCTCAGGCGGTCAGTACGAACGCATCGACCGGCTGCCCGCAGCCACGCAGTTCGAGTTGGCGCCGAGGCGCTTCCGTCATCAAGTCGTCGGCGACCCCCGATGCGACGAGTAACTCACCGCCTGCGGCCTGTCGTTGCATCCGCGCCGAGACGTTGACGGGATCGCCAAGGGCGGTGAAGTCGACCACTGATCCGCCAACGTTGCCGACGAACGCCACGCCCGCGTTCACCGCGACCCCCAGCTCAAGCCACGGCCCGTCGTCACTGCCATAACCGACTGCATGCAATAGATCGATCCCGGCTTCGACGGCGCGGCCTCGGTACTCGGGGCCACTGATGCCGCGCACGAAGAAGGCCATCACCTCGTCGCCGATGAGCTTGTCGATCACCGCGTCGTGCCGCAGGAGGGTCCGCGTCGCGGTGATGTAGAACCGGTTGAGTAACGAGGCGAAGTCGGTCGCAGCGCCGCGTCGGCCGAGGACGGTGGATCCGCGAACATCGGCGAAGAGAATCGCGATGTCGACTTCGATGCCGCCCGCGGGCAGCGCATCGCAACACCGACTGCACAGGTTCGGGTTCTTTCGCGACGGGGTGAACCCGGCGGCGGCGAGAACTCGCCCCGCCAGCCCGCCGAACGGGTTGTTGCAGACCTTGCATCGCGGTTCCGATGGGAGATAGCGAAACAGTTTTCGCGCTTTCACCAACGACGCGTGGCCGTCGGTCAGCACCATGTCCCATTCGTTTCGTCCGGCCATAGGCCCGGGGCTCTTGGAGACGTTGGCGATATCCATGGCGACGATGATCGACTTCGAGGGGCATTCGGCACATGAGGCAGGCGCCTCAACTTCGGGCGGCAGGCGCTCAGCCGGGACCATAGAACGGCGCATTCGCGCGGACATCGACGGTTTCGCGTGGAAAATGAGTGTGTGCAACCCACCCAGCCGCTGCGTGAACCCGGCAAAGGCCTGCGCAGAGCCGAGTTGCTGGCCGCGATATCGCTGGCAATTGACCTCGGGCTGGGACAACCGATGGAACACATGCTGCGGTCCTCGTTGATCGCGGGCCGCATCGCCGAAGAGATGGGACTCGACGCACAACGGCGGGCGACGGTGTACTACGCCAATCTGGTCGGCTGGATCGGTTGTCATGCGGATTCTCACGAGCTCTCGGCGCTGTTCGGAGATGACATCGCCTTCCGGGCCGACACCTACGACGTGGACATGGCCGGTCTGCCGTTCCTTAGATTGATGGTCAACCACGTCGGCCGGGGGATGCCTGCGTGGGAACGCGGCATTCGTTCGGCCGCCTTCGTGCTCACCGCCCGCAATCAGGTTGCCAAGCTGATCAATTCGCACTGTTCGTCGGCAGGAGTCCTGTCCGACAGGATGGGGTTGGACCCGCAAGTCAGTGATGCGTTGACGTTCATCTTCGAGCGCTGGGACGGCAAGGGTATGCCCAACGGCGCTCGTGAAGGGGACATCCCGCTCGAAATCCACATTGTGCGGCTCGCCGATGTCGTCGAGGTTCATCTCCGCACGGGCGGTTTCGACCGGGCGCTCGAAGTCGTGCGCGCTCGACGCGGCACACAGTTCAGCCCCGAGGTAGCAGACGTATTCGAGGGAAATGCCGCCGACATCGTCGACGGGTTGCTGGAGATCGACGTCTGGACAGCCGCTTTGGCGCAGGCTCCGGATCGTGGCCGGACACTGGTCGGCAACGAGATCGACGAACTACTCGGTGCCATGGCGGATTTCGTCGACCTCAAATGTCCCAGCTCGCCGGGATACTCGCGAGGAGTCGCCGAATTGGCGGCTGCCGCCGCCCGGATTCGGCGGATGCCCGACACCGAGGTGACCCGGCTCTACCGGGCAGGCCTTGTGCACGGTCTTGGCAAACTGGGTGTGCCCAACCACATCTGGGAGAAGGCGGGAACGCTCACCACCGCCGAGTCGGAGCGGATGCGAATGTATCCGTATCTGACCGGGCGGATCCTGAGCCGGGTCGATGGCCTGGACTCGGTGGTGTCCCTCGCGACCAAGCACGAGGAACGGATCGACGGGTCGGGTTTCCCCCGAGGCTTGGCCGGTGCAGAGCTGACGGCACAGGACCGGATGCTCGCCGCGACGGTCGCCTATCAGCAGCTACGGGAAACACGTCCCGGCCGCGCCGCTCTCGACTCCGGCGACGCCGCAGACGAATTGCGACGAGAGGCACGCGCTGGACATCACGATGCCGAGTCGGTGGAAGCGGTGTTGACCGCCGCCGGTCACCGGTCCCCGAAGAGGGCGCCCTTCTCGGCGGGCCTCACCGCCCGGGAGGTCGAGGTGCTGCGACTCGTCGCGCAGGGCCGGTCGAATCGTGAGATCGCCGATGAGTTGTTCATTGCGCAGAAGACGGCACGCAACCACGTCGAGCGCATCTACGCCAAGCTGGGAGTGAACAACCGTACGCAGGCGACGCTGGCGGCGATCGACCGCGGTCTGGCGGGCTCCTCGGTGCAGGCCGCGACGTAGGTCGCGCTGTTTGGGGCAAACGCCCCATGCGATAGCCGATCCCGCGCGTCGATGATCAGGGCCTCACATCAGCCATTGGCTATTACGGAGGCCTCAATCATGACCGGAATCGCACTGGGCACACCCCTTGAGGTGGTGCCGAATACCCAGCGCGGCGGGCGAATCGACGCAATCGACGTGCGCAGGCATGCCGGCGGCCGGCAAATCCTGCAGAAGCTGTCGCTGACGGTGAATCCAGGTGAGCTGGTCGCCCTCGCAGGCGGCAGCGGCGCGGGGAAGACGACCCTGCTGGAGACACTCGCGGGACTTCGGCCGCCGTCCAGCGGTCAGGTCTGGCACGACGGCGTCGTTCGCGGAACCCGGGCGAGCATCGACGCCCGCATCGGGTATGTGCCGCAGGACGACATCATCCATCTGGAGATGCCGCTTCGCCGGACGCTGCGCTATGCGGCCCGACTGCGGCTGCCTGCAGGCACTTCTGCGGCCGAGGCGGACCGTGTGGTCGAGGAGACCATGAGGGATCTCGACCTGGCCGACCGGGCTGACGTACCGGTCCGTGCGCTGTCGGGCGGCCAGCGCAAGCGGGCCAGCATAGCGGTCGAACTGCTGACCCGCCCGAGTCTGTTCTTCCTCGACGAACCGACCTCGGGGCTCGACCCGTCGACCGCAGCCGACGTGATGCGTCTGCTGCGTGGGCTGAGCCGAAGGGGAGTCACGGTGGTTGTGACGACGCACGAGCCCACCGATATCGACAAATGTGATCGGGTGGTGTTCCTCGCTCGCGACGGACATCTCGCCTTCGCCGGAAGTCCGGCCGACGCGCGGCGATATTTCGACGTCCGGGATCTCGACGACATCTACGACAAGCTCGCCAACGAGCACAGCCCCCCGATCTGGGCGAACCGATTCACCGAAAGCCGCTCGCCCAGAATGCAGAACGGTCATGACTTAACACCCATCCCGGCTCACCCGTCACACGTCAAGAGCGCGGGCGTAATCCGGCAGTGGTGGCTCCTGACGCGGCGCAATGTCGATGTCCTCTTTCGCAACCGGCTGACCCTCGCCATCCTGCTCGGCTCGCCGGTGCTCGTCACGGTGATGATGGCGACGCTGTTCAAGCGTGGTGCCTTCGACCCGAGCAGTGCGGCCGACATCGGGCCCGCCCAGATCGTGTTCTGGATCGCGTTCGACGGCTTCTTCTTCGGCCTGACGTACGGCCTGCTGCAGATCGTCGGCGAGATGGCGGTGTTCAGGCGGGAGCGGTTGGCCGGCCTCAGCGTCGGGGCCTACGTGGCCTCCAAAGTCACTGCGCTGCTTCCGGTCTTGGCATTGGTGAGTGCGGTGCTGCTCGGGGTGCTTCGGTTGCTCGGGCGCCTTCCCGCGATGAGCTGGCATGTGTACGCCTTGCTGTTCGTGACGATTGTGGTCGAGGCGACGTCCGCGCTGGCGCTGGGACTGCTGGCCTCGGCTGCCGTCTCCAACGCGGCGCAGGCGGCCTTGGCCCTGCCGATGCTGTGCTTCCCACAGGTTCTGTTCGGTGGGGCCATCGTTCCCGTCGACGATATGGCAACCCCGGGACGCCTGATGAGCTTCGGCTTGGCCAATCGTCACGCGTTCGAGGCACTTGGCCGCGATCTCGACCTCGACCGGTTCACCACTTCGTTGCCTGCGATGTCCGCGTATCGTGACACCTTCAGCGGTGGCACGGCGGCCAACCTGATAGCGCTGGCAACGTTCGCCGTCGTCCTGACGGTGGCGACGGTGTGGGTTCTGCGCCGACGCTCCACGCCAGGCGCATCAAGGCGGTGACGCAGTAGCGCGACGGTGCCCGCGAGATGGCTGGACAAGCGTCTCGCGGGTCCGCGCACGCCCGGGATGGCTGGATCGCGCGCGGTACCCTGATGCCGACGATTACCCGGTACCGCCGATCCCGGGTAGGGCTCACCGACGGCAAGGGGAGACTTCATGACGGAGCCAGTGCACACCCGCGCACTCATCATCGGGACCGGGTTCTCCGGGCTCGGCATGGGTGTCGCGCTGCAGAAGCAGGGTGTTGACTTCCTGATTCTGGAGAAGGCCGACGAGGTCGGCGGGACGTGGCGCGACAACACCTATCCGGGCGCGGCCTGCGATGTGCCGTCGCACCTGTATTCGTTCTCGTTCGCGCCAAAACCGGACTGGGGCTACGTGTTCTCCTACCAGCCCGAGATCCTCGACTACCTCAAAGACGTCACCGACCGCTACGGGCTGCGCCGCAACATCGTGTTCGGCTCGAAGGTGACGCGCGCCGCCTGGGACGACGCCGAATACCGGTGGCACGTGTTCACCGAGACCGGCGAGGAGTACGTCGCGCAGTTCCTGATCTCCGGGGCCGGCGCGCTGCACATCCCGTCCCTGCCGGACATTCCTGGTCTCGACGACTTCGGGGGCCCGGTCTTCCACACCGCGCGGTGGGACCATGATGTCGACCTCACGGGGAAGCGGGTGGCCGTCATCGGTACCGGCGCCAGCGCCATCCAAGTGGTGCCCGAGCTGGTCAAGATCGCCGAGCAGGTGCAGCTCTATCAGCGCACCGCCGCATGGATCAAGCCGAGGATCAACTTCGCGTTCCCTGGTGCGGTCAAACGCGCGTTCCGTTTCGTGCCCGGTCTGCGCAAGGCGTTGCGCGCGGTGACCTACACGACCATGGACAGCCGCGCGATCGCGCTGGCTAAGCGCCCGGAACTGATGAACGTCGCAGCCTGGATGTACAAGGCCAACATGTACCGGTACGTCAAGGATCCCGAGCTGCGCAGGAAGCTGACCCCCCACTACAAGCCCGGCTGCAAACGAATCCTGATCTCGGACAACTTCTATCAAGCCGTCGCCAATCCGAAGTGCGAGCTGATCATCGAGGGAATCGACAGGGTGACGTCTCGGGGCATCGCCACCGTCGACGGAACCGAACGTGAGGTCGACGCCATCGTCTGCGCGACCGGTTTCCATGTCACCGACTGGTACACCTACCTCGACATCAAGGGTGCGGGCGGCGAGGACCTCGGCGATCGCTGGAACCGCGAGGGCGTGATGGCACACCGCGGCGTCACCGTCGCCGATGTGCCCAACGCGTTCCTGTTGCTCGGGCCGAACACCGGTCTCGGGCACAACTCCGTGGTGTTCATGATCGAGGCACAGATCGGCTATGTGGCCGACGCCATCGCCGCCGCCGACGAGGCGGGCGCCGCGGCGATCGCACCGACTCGCGCCGCCCAGGACCGGTTCAACGAGAAGTTGCAGGACGACCTGTCGACCACGGTGTGGCACACCGGTGGTTGCCATAGCTGGTATCTCGACGCCAAAGGCGTCAACCGGTCCTTGTGGTCCGGTCTGGCGTCGGAGTATTGGCTGGCGACCAGGGAGTTCAAGCCCGAGGAGTACACGTTCATCGGGGTCGGCCAGCCCGTAGCTGTCTAGTTGTCGTCCGATTTGGGCGACACGCTCGACACATCATGTTGTGTTGCGGTGCTAAGCCGGACCCCAGGGGTAGTGTCGGTGGCAGGCTGTAGAACGGCTATAGGTCAATCAAACTGCAGGTGAAATGGGGTTCTCGTGAGTGATGGCATGAAGCTGATCGATCGTGTTTCGGCCATCAACTGGAACCGGCTGCAGGACGAGAAGGACGCTGAGGTGTGGGACCGGCTGACCGGCAATTTCTGGTTGCCGGAGAAGGTGCCGGTGTCCAATGACATCCCGTCGTGGGGCACGCTGACGCCCCACGAGAAGGAAATGACCATGCGGGTCTTCACCGGCCTGACGCTGCTGGACACCATCCAGGGCACGGTCGGCGCGGTCAGCCTGATTCCGGATGCGCTGACCCCGCACGAGGAGGCCGTCTACACCAACATCGCGTTCATGGAGTCGGTGCACGCCCGCAGCTACAGCAACATCTTCTCCACGCTGTGCTCCACCGCCGAGATCGACGACGCCTTCCGCTGGTCGGAGGAGAATCCGAACCTCCAACGCAAGGCCGAGATCGTCATGCAGTACTACAAGGGCGACGAGCCGTTGAAGCGGAAGGTGGCTTCAACGCTGCTGGAGAGCTTCCTGTTCTACTCCGGCTTCTACCTGCCGATGTACTGGAGCAGCCGAGCCAAGCTGACCAACACCGCCGACATGATCCGGCTGATCATCCGCGACGAAGCAGTGCACGGCTACTACATCGGCTACAAGTACCAGCGCGGCCTGGCGATGGAGGACGCCGCCACGCAGGCCGAGCTCAAGGACTACACCTACGAGCTGCTGTTCGAGCTTTACGACAACGAGGTGGAATACACCCAGGACCTGTACGACGAGGTCGGCCTGACCGAGGACGTCAAGAAGTTCCTGCGCTACAACGCCAACAAGGCGCTGATGAATCTCGGCTACGAGGCGCTCTTCCCGCGCGACGAGACCGATGTGAATCCCGCTATCCTGTCGGCGCTTTCACCGAATGCGGACGAGAACCATGACTTCTTCTCGGGGTCGGGTTCGTCCTACGTGATCGGCAAGGCCGTCAACACCGAAGACGAGGACTGGGACTTCTAGATTTCTTGGTGGTGAGAAGATTTTCTGTGCCACCTCCATCGCCGTGGCGGGCGTCGGCATAAACGGCAGGCGCGCGTGAAGTGGTAGTCCACCGCTGACCGTCGGAATAACGCTGACCCGCAAGGCCACTGGGGTCCTGGTACACCGGCCAGGGCCGTCTTTAGATGATCCCGACCTCGTCGCTAGGCCTCGGGCAGTACTAGCAGACCGGCGACCGGTCACGCCGACCACTCCGCGATCGGAACCGAACAGTACTGGTTAGGACTACATTCGCGATCATGACAGCCGAACTGACGCAAGACGTTTCCCGCAGGCTCGAATCGGATCGCTACGTGTGGTTGACCACCGTGGCGAAATCCGGCCAGCCTGTACCCCGACTCGTGTGGTTCTTCTTCGACGGCAAGGAGGTGACTGTGTATTCGATGCCGAAAGCCGCGAAGATCGCGCACATCAAGGCCCGCCCGCAGGTCAGCCTGAATTTGGACTCCGATGGCAACGGTAGGGGGACCGTCGTAATCGCCGGTGCTGCCAGAGTCGACGCGGTCGGGGCCGATTCGCTAGCAGACGAGCAATATCAGGCCAAGTACCACGACTACGCCAGCAGCATCGGGATGGGCGAGGAGTATCTGGCCGCGTTTAGCACGCGGTTGAAGATCAGCGTCGACAAGGTGTGGTCAACGCCGTCTGCCGGGTAGGCGATGAACTTTGCAGTACCCATGGTGGGTTCTTTTCTCATCACATGCCGATACGACGGCGCAGAAATTTAGGCAATCTACTGAATGATTGTTCGAAGCTTAGCTCTTGCCCGTAGCGTGAAGCAGAAACAACGGCTTTCCTCGGGGCGTACTTGCGTCGGGAAGTACTTTTTCACGCGTGCGATAATTTTTGCTAGGGTTGCGGATTCCTGCCCACCACGTGGAACGTATCCGTTCTTGGAGTTTCGCCCATCAGAACTGCGAGGGGTTTATGAGAAAGTTCGTCCGCCCATTTTCGAGCGCGATCATCGCCGCCGCTGCAGCCGGTATCCTGATTGCTGCGCCGGTCAACGCCGCCCCGGCCACTGATCCGAACCCTGAGTCGGGGATCGACGACGTACTCAGGAGATGTGCTCTCAGTGGTGACCCCGAGACCTGTACCCGAGAGATTCTCGAAGACGAGTGCACTTCCTCGGCGTGCCTGCGGACGAATCCCAACGACGTCTTTATTGGAGCAGACAATCCGAACGGCCGCAGCATCGGCGCAGCCAAACAGACCGCCGACAGTCCCGGAGCAAGTAACCAGAACCCTAGCCCGGGGCCGACCAATCGGAATACAAACGGCCCCAACGGAAGCAATAAGAACGGCTGACCGGGCTGGGACTTCTCGGAGCGGCGTTGGCGACCGCCGTGAAGATGCCGGCGAAGATGCCGATCGCACCATTCTTTGACTCGGCGGGCGTCGATTCGAAAGCGTCGCTGAGACTGCGCACAGATCGTCGAAGGCCTTCAAATCTCGATCTCCTCGCAGTCTCGATCTAAGCGTCGTCGGCGGGCTCGACTTTCGCGGTAGTGACCTCGGCCCCAGCCTCGTCGGCGGTTGCCTCGCCGTCGTCCGCCGCTTCGACGTCGACCGGCTCTTCCGCAGGCGTGTCGTCGTCGTTGGCTGACTCGTCGGGTGGGCTCCCGTCGCCGTCCTCGCCTACCGACTCATCCGACGCAACGTCATCGCCGCCACCAGTCGCATGCACCGACGGCGGTGGGTCGGCCAGCGCGACCGCGGTGGCAGATCCCAAGGGAGCCAACGCCGCCGCCGCCGGACGCGACGGATCGTGGACGGGCTTCTGCCACGTCGGCACCCCGACGACCGTCCCGAACGCCATCGCCTGGTCCAACTGCTCGGGTACCGCCTGGGATTTCCTGCGCTCGTCCTCGAGGGTGATCTCGCCAAGGCCGATCCGCTCCTGCAGCCGCTTCATCCACCGCGGCGCCCACCAGCAGTCGTTGCCCAACAGCTTCATGATCGACGGCACCAGGAACATCCGGACCACGGTCGCATCGAGCAGCAGCGCAGTGATCAGCCCGATCGCCAGGTACTGCATCATCACCAGATCGGAGAAGGCGAACGCCCCGCCGACCACGACGAGAACCAGCGCCGCAGCACTGATCAGACGGCCGGTGGTCGCGGTGCCGTGGCGGATCGCCTCCTCGGTGGTCATCCCACGCGCCCGAGCCTCCACCATGCGCGACACGAGGAAGACCTCGTAATCCGTTGAAAGGCCGAAGATCACCGCGATGATCAGCCCGATCACCGGCGCCGTCAGCGGTGTCGGCGTGAAATTCAGCCACGACGAGAAATGCCCGTCGACGAAGATCCACGTCAGCACGCCCAGCGTCGAACACAGCGTCAACGCGTTCATCAACGCGGCCTTGATCGGTAGCACGAGAGACCCGAACGCCAAGAACATCAGGATCGTCGTCGTCGAGACCGCGATGAGGATCATCGCCGGCAGCTTCGCCGAAATCGTTCGGACACTGTCCTGTTCGAGCGCTGGAGTGCCGCCTACATACAACTCGAGGTCGTGTGGCTTGGCAATCGATCTCAGCTCGTCGACCTTGACCTTTGCGTCGAGGCGGTTCTGCAAGCCGTTCTGGATCACCCGAACCGACTCGTCCTTCGAGGCACCGTCGAGATACGGCCGCTCCGGCCACATCTTGGCCGGGTCGTCGTTCGGCTCGGTGAATCCAGGAATCGCGCGCGCCTCACTGCGAACCTGCGCAACCTCGGCGTCGGTGACCGGTCTGCCGTCGGTGCTCTTGATCACCAGCGTGATGGGCTCGACGCGGAACCCGGGGAAGGTTCTATCGAACTCCTCCTGTGCCTGACGCACCGAATTGGTTGGCGGCAGGTACTTCTCACTGATGCCGCCCAGCGCGATGTTGCCCAACGGGAGGATCAGGATGATGAGCACGAGAAGGATGGGAGCCGCGAACAGCACCGGCCGTTTCATGACGCGTTCGGCCAGCCTGCCCCAGAACCCGTTCTCGACCTCGCCGCTGGTCTTTGTCTTCTGCAGCTTGTCGCCCAGCCAATTGATCAGTCGGCTGGTCTTGTCGTTGTTACGCAGGAACGGGATTCGCAGCAGCGTGCGGACATTCAGCGCGTCCACGTTCGGGCCGAGCATGCCGAGAATGGCAGGCAGCACGGTGATCGACAGGATCGCCGCCAGCGTGACCGACGCGATCATGGCGTAGGTGAGCGACTTGAGGAAGCCCTGCGGGAAGAGCAGCAGGCCGCCGACCGACGCCGAGATCAGCACCGACGAGAACGCGATGGTCCGCCCGGCGGTCACCACCGTGCGACGCACCGCCGTTTCGGTGTCGTAGCCTTCGGCGATCTCCTCGCGGAAGCGGCTGACGATGAACAAGCCGTAGTCGATGGCGATGCCGAGGCCGATCAGCGTGACGACCGGCTGCGCGAAGTAGTGCACCGGCACCGACAAGGCGGTCAACCGCATGATGCCGAGCGCCCCTGCGATGGTGAGCCCGCCGATGATGCCGGGCAGGAAAGCAGCAACTACGCCGCCGAACACGAAGAACAGCAGAACCACCACCAACGGCATGGCGAGCACCTCTGCTCGCTTTTGATCGGTGGCGATGGTTCCGGTCAGCTCATTGGCCAACGGCAGCAACCCGGCCAACTGCACGTCGACGCCCGGGTTGTACAGATCCTCTTGGACGGCCTTGAAGTTCTTCAGGATGTCGTCGTCGTTGTCGCCCTTGAGCTGGATGGACATGAACGCGTGCTTCTTCGACGCGTCGGCCATGTTGCGGAGAAGGTCAGGAGTCTTGAAGTAGCCGATGGAGCGCAGGATCTGGTCCGGGTGGTCCTCTTGGACCTGCGCGAGATTGTCGAGCACCTTTTTGCGGAAGGCCCGGTCGTCGACGGTCTTGCCGACGGGAGCGGTGTAGATGGCGACGATGTGGCTGGACGTGTCGCGGCCGTAGTGCTCATCACCGAGTCGCGAGGCCTGCGCCGACTCGCTGCCGTCGTCGAAGAAGCCGCTCTGCGTGACGTGCTGGCCGAGGCTGCTGCCGTAGATGCCGCTGCCGAGGCAGAGCGCCACCATGACTGCGACGACGACGAATCGGTAGCGATATACCGTCCGACCCCACCAGGCGAAAACGATAGGCCCCTAACTCGTAGGTCACTGCGCGCAAGGTGAGATTACAAGCACCGCAGCAGTCAGCGGCCGTCGATCCAGGCAACGCCATCCTGGCCGACGCCCAGCCTCAACGCAGCGACGCGGTATCGATGACGAACCGGTACCGCACATCGCTGGCGATCGTCCGCTCGTAGGCCTCGTTGATGTAGGTCGGCTCGATGACCTCGATCTCAGGAGCGACACCGTGCTCTGCGCAGAAGTCGAGCATCTCCTGGGTTTCGGCGATTCCGCCGATGAGCGAGCCCGCTATACGTCGGCGGCCGAAGATCAAGGAGCCCGCGGGAACCGGCATCGGGTTCTCGGGCATGCCGAGTTCGACCAGCGTCCCATCGAGGGTCAGCAGACCGAGGTAATCGGCCATGTTCAGGTTCGCCGACACCGTGTTGAGGATCAGGTCGAACGTGCCAGCCAGCTTCTTGAACGTGTCGCGGTCGCTGGTCGCGTAGTACTCGTTGGCGCCGAGCCGTAGCCCGTCTTCCATCTTCTTCAGGGTCTGGCTCAGCACCGTCACCTCGGCGCCGAGCGCCACGGCCAACTTGACCGCAAGGTGTCCGAGACCGCCGAGTCCGATGACGGCGACCTTCGTGCCCTCGCCCGCGTTCCAGTGCCGAAGCGGTGAGTAGGTGGTGATTCCCGCGCACAGCAACGGGGCAGCGGCGTCGAGTGAGATCGCGTCGGGGATGCGCAATACGTAGTTTTCATCGACGACGATCGCGCCGCTGTAGCCGCCCTGCGTGGGCTGCCCGTCGCGGCCGACGCCGTTGTAGGTCCCAACCATGCCGGGGTTGTTGCAGTACTGCTCCTCGCCGGCGAGGCAGTATTCGCACTCGCGGCAGGAGTCGACGAAGCAGCCGACGCCGACGCGGTCGCCCACCGTGAAGGCCGTGACGGCGGACCCGACCTCGCTGACGATTCCGGCGATCTCGTGGCCGGGAACCATCGGGTATTGAACATCGCCCCACTCACCTCGCACCGTGTGGATGTCCGAGTGACAGATCCCGGCGAAGTGAATCTGGATCGCGACGTCGTTGGGCCCGACGTCGCGGCGGGTGATCGTCGTCCTGGTCAGCGGTTCGGTGGCAGATGTGGCGGCGTATGCGGTTACAGCGGTCGTCATGTGATCCCTCTTCGATCCACTTCAGGGCATGCGTGAACACGCTCTCTGAGCAGGTGAATTCGCCGCGACCCTGCGGCTGGACAGTGCAACCGGGAATCGCCCGGCAGTAATCCCCGGCGCTTCTGTGAGGAATCTCTTACAGGCCGGGCGACCGAAAAGCACCGTTGAACGAGGTTCGCTCGTACTCGGCGACACCGGCCGGCGTGTAGGGGTCGCGCGCGATCATGTCGTCGGCCTCTTCGGCGCTGATATCGGCGGTGATCAGCATTCCGCCCGTACCGTCCTCCTGCCGGCCCGCGAGCAGGAGCCGCCCTGCCGCGATCTCGCCCTTCAGGAATTCGAGGTGGGCCGGACGGATCCGCTCGACGACATCGGGCGACTGCAGATACGTCGACTTCAAGACGTGAATCACGCTGCCGACGCTAGTTGATCGGCGCGTTGAGCCAGCGCAGGTCGCTCAGTATTCCTCTGGCGGCAACAATGCCCTCGCCGGTCTGCCACACCTCGTTGTTGACCACATAGACCCGGTTGTCGCGGGTGGCGGAGAGCTTCTTCCAGGCATCGCTGTTCATCACCTCGGCAGCGCGATCCTTGGCCGCGGGCGAGGCGAAGGAGACGTAGGTGATGTCGCCGTCGGCGAGGGAGAAGTCGGGGGAGTTGTCGAGATCCTCTTCGGTGGTCCCGACCTCGACGTACGACTTGTCGGTGAAACGTTGTGCCGCAGGCCGTTCCACGCCGACGTCGGCGAGCACGCTGCCTGGGAAGCTGTTTGGCCCGAACACTCGCATCGTCGTGTCGGTGAGCTGAACGACCGACGCCTGAAAATGCGCCGCGTCGTTGTCGGTCCCGGTCTTGTCGGCGGCCGCGGTGAAGCCGTCGATCAGCCCGTTCGCGGCGTCCGCGCGCCACGTTGCCGCGCCCACCGTTCGCAGGCTGTTCTCCCAGGCGGCGCCCGGCGCACCTGTGAAGACGGTCGGCGCGATCGCCGACAGCTCCGCGTACGCGTCGGGGGTGAGGGCCGCCGACCCGAGGATCAGATCGGGTTGCGCCGCGCGAATCTTCTCCAGATCGGGCGAGCTGCGGGTGCCGACTGCGGGCAGGTTGTGCACGACCATTCCCAGGTAAGACGGTTGCGCGTCGGAACCGTCGGGGAGCGCGGCGGCGACGACGCGCGACTGCAGACCAAGCGCGCACAGCGCATCGAGCTGGTCGCCGGCGAGCACCACGATCTTCTGCGGTTCCGCTCGCACGACGGTGCTCCCTGCGGCGTGACGGACCTCCCGGTCGCCCTCGCCGGGACCGACGGGTGCCGGATCGGGTGCACACGACTCGTCGGGCCTGCGTTGATTGCCCAGCACACCCGCTCCGGCGATCTTCGTGGTGCTGGTGATCACCGAGGGCTCATCAGCCGGGGAAGTCGTCCCGTCGCCGAGTTGTCCGCAGCCGCCGACGGCGGTCACCACGACGGCGGTCAGGAGGGCAGCCGCGGCTGCGATCGGGCCGGGTCCCAGACGGCGGATCAGCACGGAGCCGACGGTAACAGCCAGCCGCATTTGCGGCGTTTGTTGCGGCCGCCACCCGCGTTTTTGCCGCAACAAACGCCACAGCTGGCGACTCGGTAAAGCAAATACGACCGTTTGTAGGACCCATGCCGACACTGGCCGGTTCTCACAGATAGGATTCGGACAGAACAGTTGCGGGCACGCCCGCGAGAGACGTTTGGAGGACGAGTTGGTAGCCGAAGCGCCCGCCCCGGTCGGAGAACTCGAGGCCCGCCGTCCGTTCCCGGCGCGCTTGGGCCCCAAGGGCAGCCTCATCTACAAGCTGATCACCACGACCGATCACAAGCTGATCGGCATCATGTACTGCGTCGCCTGCTTCGTCTTCTTCTTCATCGGCGGGTTGATGGCGCTGTTCATGCGCACCGAGCTGGCTCTGCCCGGCCTGCAGTTCCTGTCCAATGAGCAGTACAACCAGCTGTTCACCATGCACGGCACGGTGATGTTGCTGTTCTACGCGACGCCGATCGTGTTCGGCTTCGCCAACCTGGTGCTGCCGCTGCAGATCGGCGCCCCCGACGTCGCGTTCCCGAGGCTCAACGCGCTCTCCTTCTGGCTGTTCCTGTTCGGCGCGACGATCGCGATCGCCGGCTTCATCACCCCCGGCGGCGCCGCCGATTTTGGCTGGACCGCCTACACACCGCTGACCGACGCCATCCACTCCCCGGGAGCGGGCGGCGACCTGTGGATCATGGGTCTGGCCGTCGGTGGTCTTGGCACCATCCTCGGCGGCGTCAACATGGTCACCACGGTCGTGTGCATGCGGGCACCGGGTATGACGATGTTCCGGATGCCGATCTTCACCTGGAACATCCTGGTGACCTCCATCCTGGTGCTGCTGGCATTCCCGCTGCTGACCGCGGCGCTGTTCGGTCTGGCCGCCGACCGCCACCTCGGCGCGCACATCTACGACCCGGCCAACGGCGGTGTGCTGCTGTGGCAGCACCTGTTCTGGTTCTTCGGACACCCAGAGGTGTACATCATCGCGTTGCCGTTCTTCGGCATCGTGACCGAGATCTTCCCGGTGTTCTCCCGCAAGCCGATCTTCGGTTACACCACGCTGATCTACGCGACGTTGTCCATCGCGGCGTTGTCGGTGGCGGTGTGGGCGCACCACATGTACGCCACCGGCGCGGTGCTGCTGCCGTTCTTCAGCTTCATGACATTCCTGATCGCCGTGCCTACAGGGATCAAGTTCTTCAACTGGATAGGCACGATGTGGAAGGGCCAGTTGACGTTCGAGTCACCGATGCTCTTCTCGGTGGGCTTCCTCGTCACGTTCCTGCTCGGCGGCCTGTCCGGTGTGCTGCTGGCCAGCCCACCGCTGGACTTCCATGTGACTGACAGCTATTTCGTTGTGGCGCACTTCCATTACGTGTTGTTCGGCACCATCGTGTTCGCCACCTACGCGGGCATCTACTTCTGGTTCCCGAAGATGACGGGCCGACTGCTCGACGAGCGGCTGGGCAAGCTGCACTTCTGGCTGACATTCATCGGTTTCCACCTCACGTTCCTGGTGCAGCACTGGGTCGGCGACGAGGGCATGCCGCGCCGGTATGCCGACTATCTGCCGTCGGACGGATTCACCGTCTTGAACGTCGTCTCCACGATCGGCGCGTTCACGCTCGGGATCTCGATGATCCCGTTCGTCTGGAACGTGTTCAAGAGCTGGCGCTACGGCGAGCCGGTCATCGTCGACGACCCGTGGGGTTACGGCAACTCGCTCGAGTGGGCCACCAGCTGCCCGCCGCCGCGGCACAACTTCACCGAGCTGCCCCGGATCCGTTCGGAGCGACCCGCGTTCGAGCTGCACTATCCGCACATGGTGGACCGAATGCGCGCCGAGGCGCACATCGGCCGTCACGCTACTGCGGGGGAGTCGATCGAAGGCTTCGGCCCGCGCACCGAACCTGACCGCACCTAGGTCGTGAGCGTCTGGGCGTGAACACGCCAAAGGTTTCGGTTCTGATCACCGTCACCGGAGTCGATCAACCCGGTGTGACTTCTGCGCTGTTCGAGGTGCTTTCGCGGCACAAGGTCGAACTGCTCAACGTCGAACAGGTTGTCATTCGGGGGCGCCTGACGCTGGGTGTACTGGTGTCAGGCACCGCGGAAGTCGCGGGCGGCCCCGAACTGCGCGGTGAGGTCGAGAACGCCATCGGCGAGGTCGGGCTCGACGTGACGATCGAGCGCAGCGATCAGATGCCCGTGCTGCGGGAACCGTCCACCCACACCATCGTCGTGCTGGGCAGGCCGATCACCGCAGAGGCGTTCGGCGTGGTGGCCCGCGAGGTGGCCGCACTCGGCGTCAACATCGATTTCATCCGCGGGGTATCCGACTATCCGGTGACGGGTTTGGAGCTGCGGGTGTCGGTGCCGCCCGGGGATGCTCATCAGCGGTTGCAGACCGCGATGGCGCGGGTGGCCGTCAACGAGGGTGTGGACATCGCGCTCGAGGACTACAGCCTGTCGCGGCGGGCCAAGCGGCTCATCGTCTTCGACGTCGACTCCACCCTGATCCAGGGTGAGGTCATCGAGATGCTGGCCGACCGGGTCGGCGCGCACGCGGCCGTCGCCGAGATCACCGAGGCAGCCATGCGGGGCGAACTGGACTTCGCCGAGTCGCTGAACCGCCGCGTGGCTACGCTGGAAGGTCTGCCGGCCGAGGTGCTCGACGAGGTCGGCGAGCAGATCGAGCTGACCCCCGGCGCGCGCACCACGATCCGCACGCTGCGCCGCTTGGGCTTTCACTGCGGCATCGTGTCCGGCGGCTTCCGTCAGGTGATCGAGCCGCTCGCGCACGAGCTGGAGATGGACTTCGTCGCCGCCAACCAGCTCGAGATCGTCGACGGCAAGCTGACCGGCCGCGTCGTCGGACAGATCATCGACCGGCCGGGAAAAGCCAAGGCGCTGCGGGATTTCGCGCAGCAGGCGGGCGTGCCGATGGAGCAGACGGTTGCCGTCGGCGACGGCGCCAACGACATCGACATGCTGGCCGCGGCCGGACTCGGGGTCGCTTTCAACGCGAAACCGGCGTTGCGCGAGGTGGCCGACGCGTCGCTGAGCCACCCGTATCTGGACACCGTGCTGTTCATCCTCGGCATCACCCGCGGAGAAATCGAGGCGGCCGATTCGATTGACGGCACGCTACGCCGGGTCGAGATACCGGACGACTAGACCACGATCGTGGTCGGTTCCGGGGCGGTGGAACCGGTGACGCTGTGCCAGGCTCGGGCCAGCAGCTCGATGGCTGCCGACAGCTCGTCCTCGGGAAGCGCATAGGGCACGCGCACGAAGCGTTCCAAGGTGCCGTCGACGCCGAACCGTGGGCCTGCGGGCAACTCCAATCCCATCCGGGAGGCGGCGGCCGACAGGGCAGTGCTCATCGGCGCGGGCAATCGCACCCACAGCGACATGCCGCCGACACCCGGTCCCGGCGCCCAGTCCGGAAGATGCCGCTCCAGCAGTGACAGCAGAAACGCCCGCCGGGCCCGGAGGATGTCCCGCCGCTCGGGAAGCAACTGATCGCGCTGCGCGAGAAGCCTTGCGGCGGCGAACTGTTCGAGGACGGGTGTGCCCATGTCGACCGACGGACGGAGTGCGGCGATCGTCGCGATGGTGGCGCGCTCGGCGCGAATCCAGCCCACCCGCAGACCACCCCAGAACGACTTCGACATCGAACCGATCGTCAGCACGAGGTCCCGTCGCGACGTCATCGCCGCAGCCATCGGTTCGGGCACCCCGTCACCGAGCCACATGTCCAGAATGGTCTCGTCGATGACGGTGCGCGTCCTGGTTTCGGTGATGATGTCCGACAACCGCTTTCGGTCCTGCGCGGACATCGTCAAACCGGTCGGGTTCTGATTGTCGGGAATCAGATATGCCAGGCTTGGCGAGAGCTGCTGCACCGCCGCCTGTATCGCATCGAGCTCCCAGCCGTCCTCTGTCATCGCCACCGGAACCGGGCGCGCGCCTGCGGTGGCGATGGACGACAACGCGCCGTGATAGGTGGGTTGTTCGACTAGCACCCGGTCGCCGGGCTGCACGTAGGTGGTCAGGATCAGGTTTATCGCGTGCAACGCCCCGGTTGTCACCAGCACTTCGTCAGGTTCTGTGGGAAGACCGCGATCGCAATACCGATCGGCGATGGCTTCGCGGAGCACCTCCACGCCGACGAGCTCGTGACCCACCTTGTGCAGATAGGGCGTAACGTCATGTGTCGCATCGACGAATGCCTCGCTGACCGCCGCGGCCGGCGCCGACAACGCAGCGGCGGCGAGACTCATTGCGGGTGCGGCGATTTCGACACGTGCGGCCGGTGCGACAGGCAGGGCGGTGGTGCTGCGGGCGCCCCGGCGGGCATTGAGGTAGCCGTCGTCGCGCAGTTGTGTGTAGGCGGCGGTGACGGTGGTGCGGGAGACCCGAAGCGTGTCGGCCATCGCCCGTTCGCTCGGCAGCCGGGCGCCGACAGGGATGCGGCCGTCGACTATCAGCAGCCGGATGGCGTCGGCAAGGCCGTGGTAGGCCGGGCCACTGCGACTGGACGTCCGCCAGTTGCCGAGCTCCCGAGCCAAAAGGTCCACATCGAGGGCTCTTGCGTGCATTTCGACCGTCATCGCAGGCCAGTATGCGCTAACTGGCTATGGAATAACAAGCCAGTCAGTCCCATTATCTGATTATGAGTACAAATTGGACATCCAGAATGACCCCCACGTGGGGCCGGTTCTTCCGTCCCGCCGAACGCATGCCTGCCGAGTTCCTCGATCGAGACGCCGAACGGATGCGCAACGAGCTCGAGCTGATACGGATCCGCTTCCCGCACCATGCTTAGCGCGCCGGCGCGCGGCAGCGTGCTGCTGCTCGGGCTGATCGGCTACGGCTTCTCGATGGCGATGATGGTGCGTGCCGGACTCGGGCTCGACCCATGGGATGTCTTCCATCAGGGGCTCGCGCTGCGGACACCGATGACGATCGGCATCGCTTCGGCCGTCGTCGGGGTGGCGGTGCTGCTGGCCTGGGTCCCGCTGCGGAATCGGCCCGGTATAGGCACCGTCGCCAACGTCATCGTGATCGCGGTGACCGTCGACGCGTCACTGGCGCTACTGCCAACGCCGACAGCGCTTCCGGTGCGGATCGCGATGATGGTCGGCGCCGTCGTCCTCAATGCGATGAGCACCGTGCTCTACATCGGTGCGGGCCTCGGTCCTGGGCCGCGCGACGGCCTGATGACCGGTCTTGTCGTCCGGACCGGCCTCTCGGTCCGGCTCGTCCGGACCTCCATCGAGGCCACCGTGCTGGCCGTCGGCTGGCTCCTCGGCGGTACCGTCGGCGTCGGCACGGTGTTGTATGCGTTCGGCATCGGTCCGCTCGTGCAGTTCTTCGTCCGGATCGCGCCGAAGCGACTGTTGGCACACAGCGGATGGGCGTCCGTCGCCGAGGCGAGCTTCACGAATACGATGGGCGAGTGCCCGACTCCGGAAGCGACAGCGTCGAGGAAGACCTGCTGATCGACTTCGCCAAGGTCGCGCTGCGGCGCGGCGGCCAGACACTCGTGGGGCCCATCACATGGTCGGTGGAACTCGACGAACGCTGGGTGGTCATCGGTCCGAACGGAGCAGGCAAGACATCGCTGCTGCGGATCGCCGCTGCAATGGAATACCCGTCTTCTGGCACCGCGTTCGTGCTCGGCGAACGGCTCGGCCGTACCGACATGTCGGAACTGCGCGCACGGGTCGGGCTGAGCAGTTCGGCGCTGTCGCAGCGCGTACCCGAGGGGGAGGTGGTGCGCGACCTCGTGGTGTCGGCCGGATACGGGGTGCTGGGCCGGTGGCGAGAGAAATACGATGACGTCGACTACACCCAGGCGATCGACATGCTGGAAAGCGTCGGCGCCGAACACCTCGCCGAGCGCATCTACGAGACGCTCTCGGAAGGCGAACGCAAACGTGTGCTGATCGCCCGTTCGCTGATGACCGACCCCGAGCTGCTGCTGCTCGACGAGCCCGCCGCCGGACTCGATCTCGGCGGACGCGAGGAGCTCGTCGCCCGCCTGGAAGACCTCGCCGCCGATCCGGACGCACCGGCGATCGTTCTGGTTACCCACCACGTCGAGGAGATCCCGCGCGGGTTCAGCCACGCCCTGATCCTGTCGGAGGGACGAATCGTCGACGGCGGGCTGCTGACTGACGTGTTGACCGCCGCGAACCTGTCGAAGGCATTCGGCCAGTCCATCGCCCTCGATGTCATCGACGGCCGTTACTTCGCCCGGCGCACCAGGAGCCGAGCCGCGCACAGGAGGCGATGATGAGCGAAGGACCGCTGTTCCCTCGGCCGGCCGCCACCGTGATGCTGATCCGGGACAATCGCGCCGGCCAGCCAGGGGGAATCGAGGTGTTCCTGATGCGGCGGCACCGGAAGATGGACTTCGTCGGCGGCGTGATGGTCTTCCCCGGCGGCGGCGTCGACGACCGCGACCGCAACGCCGACATCGCGTGGCACGGCCCGGACAAGAATTGGTGGGGCGAGCGGCTCGGCACCGACGCCGACCTCGCCGAGGCGCTCGTCTGCGCGGCGGCCAGGGAGACGTTCGAGGAGTGCGGCGTGCTGTTCGCGGGCGCGGCCGACGATCCCGACCTGCTCGTCGACGACGCGTCGAGTTATCGCGATCAGCGCGCCGCGCTGGTCAGCAAGGAGCTGTCGTTCGCGGAATTCCTGCAGGCCGAAAAGCTGATGCTGCGCTCCGACCTGCTGCGGCCGTGGGCGAACTGGGTCACTCCGAAGGAAGAACGCACCCGGCGCTACGACACCTACTTCTTCGTCGGCGCCCTCCCCGTGGGTCAGCTGGCCGACGGGGACAACACCGAATCCGACCAGGCGGACTGGATAGCCCCCGAGGCCGCCCTCGCCGATTTCTCGGCGCAGCGCAGCTTTCTGCTACCGCCGACGTGGACCCAGCTCGACGCGTTGGCCGGTCGCACCGTCGCCGAGATCCTCGCCGTCGAACGGCGGATCGTTCCCATCTCGCCGAACATGAGCATGACCGACGGGAATCTGGAATTCGAGTTCTTCGACGGCGAGCGCTACAACCAGGCTCTCGGGGGGCGCACCCCGTGAGGGAGTTCGTCGGCATCCACACCCTCGACGAACACCCCGGCATCGCGACGCTGCTGCTGTCGAGGCCCCCGACCAATGCGCTGACACGTCAGGTTTGTCGCGAAATCATCGCCGCCGCAGCGGAACTCGGTGGGCGCGACGACATCGCCGCGGTGATCCTGTTCGGCGGGCATGAGATCTTCTGCGCGGGCGACGACGTCACCGTGCTGCGGACGTTCGACGCACACGAGGTCGCCGGGGCCGCTGAGGTCGGCAGAGATGCCGTCGAGGCTCTCAGCGCGCTTCCCAAGCCGACCGTTGCGGCGATCACCGGTTACGCACTGGGCAGCGGGCTGACGCTGGCTCTTGCCGCGGACCGGCGGGTGGCCGGCGACAACGTCAAGGTCGGGGCGACCGAGATCCTGTCGGGTTTTCCGCCCGTTGAGACGGGTCGGCTGGCGCGCACGATCGGGGAGAGCAAGGCCAAGGATCTCGTGTTCACCGGCCGCTTCGTCGACGCCAAGGAGGCGCTGGCACTCGGGCTGATCGACGAGATGGTGGAGCCTGACGCGGTGTACGACGCCGCGATGGCGTGGGCGCAGCGCCTGGTGGACCATCCGCCGCAGGTCCTGGCCGCCGCGAAAGCCTCCTTCGGGCCAGCCCGTTAGGCTGCCCTGCATGAGTTTCGAGCAATCCGACGCCGGGCCCGACGTCGCCGACCACCCCGCTCCGAACCCGCACGCCACGGCGGAGCAGGTGGAGGCGGCGCGCCACGACTCCAAGCTCGCCCAGGTGCTCTACCACGACTGGGAGGCCGAGAGCTACGACGAGAAGTGGTCGATCTCCTACGACAAGCGTTGCGTCGACTATGCACGCGACCTGTTCGACGAGACAGTGCCCGCCGAGGAGCAGCGCAAGCTGCCCTACGACCGCGCGCTCGAGCTGGGGTGTGGCAGCGGCTTCTTCCTGCTGAACCTGATCCAGGCCGGTGTCGCGCGGCGCGGATCGGTCACCGACCTGTCGCCCGGGATGGTCAGGGTCGCCACCCGCAACGGCCAGAACCTCGGCTTGGAGATCGACGGCCGCGTCGCGGACGCCGAACGGATCCCCTACGACGACGACACCTTCGACCTCGTCGTCGGCCACGCCGTGCTGCACCACATTCCCGATGTGGAGTTGTCTCTGCGCGAGGTGGTCCGTGTGCTCAAGCCCGGCGGCCGGTTCGTGTTCGCCGGCGAGCCGACGAACTCCGGTGAGAACTACGCCCGTCCACTGTCGACGCTGACGTGGCGGGCAGTGACGAACGTGACCCGGCTGCCGGGGCTTTCCGGCTGGCGGCGGCCGCAGGCCGAGCTCGACGAGTCGTCGCGGGCGGCCGCGCTGGAGGCGATTGTCGACCTGCACACGTTCTCGCCCGGCGACCTGGAACGCATGGCGCGTAGCGCGGGTGCCGTCGATATCGCTACTCAGACAACGGAGTTCACCGCTGCGATGCTCGGCTGGCCGATCCGCACGTTCGAGGCCGCGGTGCCGCCGGGCCGGCTGGGGTGGGGCTGGGCCAGGTTCGCGTTCTCCAGCTGGATGACGCTGAGTTGGGTCGACCACAACGTGTGGCGCCGCGTCGTGCCGAAGGGCTGGTTCTACAACGTCATGGTCACCGGGGTCAAACCGTCGTAGATTTCAGCGCCGCTGCCGTCGCCTATCTCAGCAGCGCGGCGGGTGCGCAGGCGCTGCGCGACGTCGACGGCTACCGGTTGATCGACACCACCCGCGTCGCCGACATCGCCGCGATCAGGAAGCAGTTCGGCGAGCACTCGGCGATTCTCGTCGAGACGGTGTTGCTGCGCAGAAGGGCGACAACCAAGTTCGATGACCCGTCGCACTGGTTGTTCACCGACGAGGCGCTGCAGCAGGCGACCGCACAGCGGGTGGCCGAACACCGGGCGGCGCGGCTCACGGGCGCAGTCGTGCACGACGTCACCTGCTCGGTCGGCACAGAGCTTGCGGCACTGCGGAACTCGGTCCGCTACCTGGTGGGCAGCGACATCGATCCAAACCGGTTGGCGATGGCACGGCACAACGTGGGCGATGTGCCGCTCTGCCGAGCAGACGCCATACGGCCCGTCACCCGTGACGCCGTCGTACTCGCCGATCCAGCGCGTAGGGGATCAGGACGCCGACGGTTCGACCCCTTGGACTACGCGCCGCCGTTGAACCAACTACTCGACGTGTACAGCGGTCGGCACCTCGTCGTAAAGTGCGCGCCCGGAATCGATTTCGGTGAGATCGAGCGGCTGGGTTTCAGCGGCGAGATTGAGATCACGTCACTGCACGGCAGCGTACGCGAGGCGTGTCTGTGGTCGGCGGGGCTTGCGGGGTCGGGTGTGCGACGCCGCGCCACCGTGTTGGACCGTGCCGAACAGATCACCGATGCCGAGCCCGACGACTGCCCGGTCGCGTCGGCGGGCCGCTGGATCGTCGACCCCGACGGTGCGGTGGTCCGCGCCGGGCTGGTCCGCCACTACGCCGCCAGGCATGGGTTGTGGCAGCTCGACCCGGACATCGCCTACCTCTCGGGCGACCGGCTGCCCGACGGTGTCCGCGGCTTCGAGGTGCTCGACGAGATCGGATTCAGCGAGAAGAGGTTGCGTCAGGCGCTGTCGATGCATGACGCGGGTGCTGTCGAGATCCTGGTGCGCGGCGTCGATGTCGACCCGGACGCGCTGCGCAGGCGGCTGAAGTTGCGTGGCTCGCAGCAGGTGTCGGTGGTGATCACGCGCATCGGCTCCGGCGCGGCAAGCCGCGCAACGGCGTTCATCTGCCGACCGTCACGCTGAAACTGCTCAACCCGCACTCGTCTTCGGCAAAATCTGGTTCTGCTGCCGCCTGTATATTGTGGCGTCGGCGGCTACCGTGCCGCTCTGGCCTGAAGAGGAATCATCCATGCGTCTCTCCGCGTCAATTCTCGCTGCCACGGCGGCTGTGCTCGTCGGTTTCTCCAGCGTCGCCGCGGTACCGGCGTCAGCAGCGCCGCCGAAGTGCTCTGATCTCAAGGGCGCCCTCGTCGGGCAGAACTGCGTGATCCATGAAGCCGACACCGGCTACAACCTGAAGATCAGCTATCCGGCTAACTATCCGGACGTGCAGGCGGTCTTCGACTGGGTGAAGCAGACCCGGGACGGCTTCGTCAACGTCGCGAAAGGCACAGGCGCGCGCACCACGCCCTATCAGCTGGAAGTGACCCCCACCGAGTACAACTCGGCCGTTCCGCCGCGCGGCACGCAGTCGTTGGTGTTCAAGGTGTACCAGGATGTCGGCGGCACCAAGCCGCAGACCTTCTTCAAGGCGTTCAACTGGGATCAGACGCTGCGCTGGCCCATCGTGCTCGACACCGGCGGCAAGGAGAAGACTCAGCCGCTGTTCCAGCCGGGCGCCAATCCATGGCCGATCATCTTCCCGCTTGTGGAGGCCGAACTCGAGAAGCAGATGGGCACCAAGCCGGCGATATCGCCCGCAGTCGGGCTGAATCCGGCCACATATGAGAACTTCGCGATCCAGAACGACAACCTGGTCTTCTTCTTCGGCCAGGGCGCGATCGTGCCGGAGTCGGCGGGTGCGCTGACGGTGCCGATCCCGCGCGGGCCGGTCGACAGGATGATCGCCTAGCCGCTAGGCAGGCGCGAAGCCGTAGACCTGGCCGTCGCTCGTCGCAGCGACGACTCGGCCGTCGTGCCCGATGGACACCCCGACCGGGAAACCGGTCGCATCGGGCAGTGGATAGCTGTTCACCGTGTGGCCGTCGACGGGGTCGAACACCATCAGCGCCTGGCCGTTCTCGCCGTCCTCGACCACGGTGTAGCCGACGTGTCCGCCAGCCCGACTGGATGTCGTCAATGGGGAGACGTCGTCGCGGGTCCAGACCACGTCGGCGTGGTCGCCGCGGTCGCGGATGGCGACCAGCTTCGTGTCAGGGCCACCGCCCGCGATGATCTCGTCGCTCGGTGTCACCGACGGCGGCGTCTGCGAGAGGAATTTCAACGGTGTCGACCACTTCGGCTTGCCGTCAACCGCGTCGATGGCCCACAGCCGGTTGTCGCGACCGTTGACGTAGACCGTCGAACCGTCGGCAGAGGCCACCGGGCTTGACGTGGTGCCCGCCTTGACCGCGTCGCTGGTCCACGCCACCGTCAGCTTCGGGTTGCGGTCGGGATTGTATTTCAGGCCGACGAGCACCGACGCGGAGGCGCCGGGCTGCCACACGGATATAACGACCATGCCCGTCGTGGCGGCGAACGCGGGCGCAGCCGCGACGGGGCAGCGGGGTCGCGCCTGCCTGCAGTCGGAAAGGCCGCGCTGTGAATCGGTCGGGTCGATGCCTTCCACGAGGTCCAGAGGCGTGCCGATGACGGTGCCTCGGTGGGCGTCGAAAAGGAGCACCTGGCCGAGGTGTGTCACCACGAGAAGATGACCCGGTGCCAGAATCCTTGCAGTGGTCGGCATCCCGATGACCGGTCGCCGCCACCGGAACCACTGCGTCGAAGGAAACGACAGCATCGTACCGGGCTGACCGATGTAGAGGTTGTCGAAGCCGTCCCATAACGGGCTTGACGAACCACCGCCCTGCCACAACCGGGTGCACCAGCGCTGCCGCGCGTTGTTGTCGGCCTCCCACACCATCAGCGAGCAGCCAGCCGGGGTCTGCCCGTTGGCAGCCAGATACCGCCCCGACCCGAGCGCCACGGCGGCGCCGAGATCACCCTTGACCGAGCGGGTCCACTCGAGCTCGAGCGTGTCGGCACCTGACACATCGGTATAGCTGCTGTTGGCGGCGTCGCCGTACTGGGCGGCCCAGCCGTCGGAGGCGTGCGCCTCGACCCAGGAGTCGGTATTGCCGCACCCGGCCAGAACGATCGTGATCAGCGCTGTTGAGGCTGCTGCGATGAGTCGCCGGAACACGCGGTCCTTTCCCGTTCCTATTGGTAAACCCACGTGAGGGTAACCGTTCGGGATAGGAGCGCTCGCGTAGGCTTTCCGGCCATGACGACGATGTGGGGAGCGCCGCTGCACAAGCGCTGGCGGGGCTCCCGGCTCCGCGACCCGCGCCAGGCCAAGTTCCTCACGATGGCATCGCTGAGATGGGTGATCTCCAACCGCGCCTACACCCCGTGGTATCTGGTGCGCTACTTCCGGCTGCTCAAGTTCAAGCTGGCCAACCCGCACATCATCACCAGGGGCATGGTCTTTCTCGGCAAGGGCGTCGAGATCCAAGCGACCCCCGAGTTGTCGACGATGGAGATCGGTCGCTGGGTCCACATCGGGGACAAGAACACCATCCGTTGCCACGAGGGTTCGCTGCGCTTCGGCGACAAAGTGGTGCTCGGCCGCGACAACGTCATCAACACCTACCTCGATATCGAGTTCGGCGATTCGGTGCTCATGGCCGACTGGGTCTACGTCTGCGACTTCGACCACCGGATGGACGACATCAACGTGCCGATCAAGGATCAGGGCATTCTCAAGGGCCCGGTCCGGATCGGGCCTGACACCTGGATCGCCACCAAGGTCACCATCCTGCGCAACACCACCATCGGACGCGGCTGCGTTCTTGGCTCGCATGCGGTGGTCAAGGGCGACGTCCCGGACTACTCCATCGCCGTCGGTGCGCCGGCCAAGGTCGTGAAGAACCGCAAGCTCGCCTGGGACACCTCGGCCGCCGAGCGTGCCAAGCTCGCTGCCGCCCTGGCCGACATCGAACGCAAGAAGGCATCCCGCTAGCTTCGTTTGCGTTGATGCTGCACTCAGGGCGGAGAAGTGCGAGTAGCCTGCGCCGTCATTGCAGTGTCGATTCAGCGGTCGGGGAGTGCGTGCTCGACGATCATGCGACGCGGATGTGGTTGTCGCACGCCGCGTTTGGCGGTGAGGTAGACCTGCGCGGTTTCGCTTGCGACGGTGTGCCAGTCGAAGTCCGACGTCAACCGCTCGCGTGCGGCGATCGCCCATTCCTGCGCGGCCTGCGGGTCGTCGAGCACCGCACGAACCGCCGCCGCCAGCGCCGCGATATCGCGCGGAGGGAACGAAATTCCGGTCTGGCCGTTGATGACAGCCTCCCCGAGACCGCCGACGTTCGAGGTGATCAGTGGCGTGCCCGTGGCCGCTGCTTCCAGGGCCACGATGCCGAATGGTTCGTAATGACTCGGTAGCACGGCCGCGTCGGCGCTGTGCAGCAACTGTACGAGTCCCCGGTGATCGACTCGTCCGACGAACGTCACAGCCTTGAGCACCTTGTGCTTTCGGGCCTGCTCGACCAGCCACTCGTACTGCGTTCCGTCACCGGCGACCGTCAGCGTGGTGCCTGGGTGGGTGCGCCGGATCCGCGGCAGCGCCGCGATCGCGTCGTGGACGCCCTTCTCGTATTCGAGCCTGCCCAGGTAAAGCAGCTGCGCCGGTCCCTTGCGCGACCGCCGCCGCGCGAACGGCCACAGGCCCGCGTCGATTCCGTTGCGGATGACCCGGATCTCGGCAAGGCCGGGGCCGAAGAGCTCGGTGATCTCGTCGCTCATCGACCTCGAACACGCGATGAGGGCGTCGGATTCGCGCACCAGCCACGACTCCACGGCGTGCACCTGTCGGCTGATCGGGCCCGAGACCCAGCCGGAATGCCGTCCTGCCTCGGTGGCATGGATAGTGGAAACCAGTGGCACGTCGCAGAATTCGGCGAGGGCGATGGCCGGATGGGCCACCAGCCAGTCGTGCGCGTGCACGACGTCGGGCCGCCACGGCGTGGGTCGTGTGCCCTCGGACTTGATGGCCAGCCCGGTGCGCGTCATCGAATGACCCATGGCCAGCGTCCACGCCATCATGTCGGTGGCGAAGTCGAACTCGTGTGGGTCGTGGGCGGCCGCGACGATCCGCACGCCTTCGCTGACCTCGTCGGTCGACGGATGGGTGCTCGGGTCGGTGTTCGTCGGGCGGCGGCTGAGCACGACGATCTCGTGTCCCGCGGCGGCCAGCGCCGTCGCCAGTTGGTAGACGTGGCGGCCGAGCCCGCCGATCACCACCGGCGGGTACTCCCACGACACCATCAGGATCTTCATGCGTGGGGAAGCCTTCGCGCGTCGAGAGCGCCGAACAGACCGTCCGCGCGGTTCCAGCCCGCCGACAGCCTCTCGGCCTGCTCGCGGCGACCGGTCGCGAGCGCGGCTGCGATCTCGCGGGCGGCGTGCGCGTGCAGATGTGCGCGGTAGCGGGCGTAGTCGGCCGCGGAGTCCTTGCTGATCATGAACGGCCAGTCGCTGGAGACCGTCAGCAGTGTCTCCCGCAGGATCTGATCCGCGACCACGTCGCGCGCGACTGGAGCACCCACCGAGGCGTTCTGTTCGAACGCCTTGTCCACCGTGCTGAGCGCTGTGTCGACCACTTCGTTGTTCAGCTGCACCAGGTCGGCCACCTGCTCGCCGGACCAGACCGACCAGTCCTTGCCCGAACCCCAAGAGCTGGGCGGCAATTCGACGGGGCTGCCGGTGAAGCCGTCGGCGACGGCGTCGGACAGCGTGCCGATGCGGATGCCTGCGGCAGGAAGTTCACGCAATACCCGTTCGAGCCACACCGGACCCTCATACCACCAATGGCCGAAGAGTTCGGTGTCGAATGCGGCGATCACATGTGCCGGCCTGCCGATCCGCTCGCTTTCGCTGACGAGCCGTCGGCGCACCACGTCGACGAAGTCGGCGACGTGTCCGTCGACGGTACGGTCGGCGCGTTCGGGATCGTAGGGCGCCTTGGCATCCGAAGGGACGTTGCGACCCGTGACGCGAGCCGGTTTGAGACCGGTGACGTGATCGTAGGTGTGGAAATCGCGGTACGCCGCATGCCCCGGATAACCGGACTTCGGCGACCACACCCGGTAGCTGACCTGGAGATCACGGCCGAACGCGACGACGTCGGACTGGCCGACCGGCCGTCCCAACGCCGTATCGCCGTGCAGGGACGGGCCGTCGACCATGAAGTGTCCGACACCGGCTGCCGCGTAATCGATTTCCATTCCCGGCGCGTATGCGCATTCCGGCGCCCAGATGCCCGTCGGAGTGTGAGCCAGGCGTTGGTGGGCGTCGGCCAGACCTTCGCGCAGCGCGAACTCGCGCAACCGCGGGTTCAGCAGCGGCTGGAACGGGTGCGACAGCGGGCCACCGAGCAGCTCGATGGTTTCTCCGTCGATCAGCTCGCGCAGCAGCGGGCTGGCGCCATGCCGCCACAGCGTGGTGAACTCGTCGAGCTCGCGATCGGCCTCGGCGACCTCGCGAATACCGAACTGCCGCAACGGTTCCGGTAAGGTTGTCGCCTCTTTGGCGCGTAACCGCCAGTTGGCCAGCCAGTGATGCATGCCCGTCAGGCTGTACGGATCGTCGAGCTGCGCGGTGACCACCGGGGTCATGCCGAGCGTCAGCAGGTGACGGCGGTCCTCGTCGGCGAGCTTGCGCAGCACGCGCATCAACGGCAGGTAGGCCGCCGACCACGACTGGTAGAGCCATTCTTCGCCGACTGGCCAGCGCCCGTGATGGGCCAGCCACGGCAGATGGGTGTGCAGCACGAGGGTGAATAGCCCTGGCACCCGCTCTGGCGGGCCGGAGTGAACAGACCGGGGAGTTGACCCGGTCATGGCCGCACCGCGATTGCTACCAGGTCAAGGCTTTCGTCGATATCGCGGTCGGCCGCGTCGGTCAGGTCGAAGTCGTCGGCGCTGACGGAGGCGACGTCGGCCAGCAGCTCTTCGGGCCACGGCGCATCGGCGAGTGCGCGAGCGACCTGTGCCTCGATGATCGAGCCGCCGTGCTTGGCGTCCATCTCCACCAGTGCCCGGCCGTGGAAGACACCCTGCATGGCATCGAGCGCGAAGCCCGCAGTCTCGAGCAGCTCGGTCAGTTCGCCTGCGTTGAGCTCGCGCGTGTGAAAGGGGTTGAGCGGTGTCTCGCGACCGGGGGAGAACGTGACGCGGTTTGGCGTCGACATCAGCAGCAGGCCCGCTGGCCGCAGCACCCGCAGGCATTCGGCGACAAACTGTGGCTGATCCCACAGATGCTCGATGACCTGGAAGTTCACCACCACGTCAACCGAGCCGTCGGGCAGCGGGAGTTGCGCCAGATTGCCGTGGCGCATGTCCACCCGTGGGTAGCGGGCCCGCACGTGCGCGACGGTGGCCTCGTCGTAGTCCAACCCGATCACCTGCCGTGCCACATCGGCGATCAGGTCGGCGCCGTACCCTTCGCCGCACCCGGCCTCGAGTACGTCACGGCCGGCGCACCGGTCGCGTAAGCGCTGGTAGACCACCTCGTGGCGGCGGAACCAGTAGTTCTCCTCGGCCAGCCCGGGAACTGTGCGCTCCCCGGTCAGCGGCAGGGCGCCCTCCGGCCCGGCCGGACCGTGGGTAACAAATGAGCTCATTGCAGAAGGAGGCTAACCCAGGAGAAGGGTTGGTGGCCGGTTCGCGAACGGTTGGGCCGGTTCAGGACACCTAAGGGGACGTCAGAGCACAAACTTCGACCCGCTATGGTGTTCCTACGACCACCTTAAGTTACCGGCGAGTAACATGGTGGCGACTCTTTCAAACGTGGTAATGGGGCCGACCGCCGGTCTCTTTCGAGGAGGACGAACCAGACTCATGACGAACATCGTGGTCCTGATCAAGCAGGTCCCTGACACGTGGTCGGAGCGAAAGCTGACCGACGGCGACTACACCCTTGACCGCGAGGCTGCCGACGCCGTGCTCGACGAGATCAACGAGCGCGCGGTCGAAGAGGCGCTGCTGATCAAGGAGAAGCAAGGCGGCGACTCGACGGTCACCGTACTGACCGCCGGTCCTCAGCGCGCCACCGAGGCGATCCGCAAGGCGCTGTCGATGGGCGCCGACAAGGCCGTGCACCTGCTCGACGAGGGACTGCACGGCTCGGACATGGTCCAGACCGGGTGGGCACTGGCGCGCGCGCTTGGCACCATCGAGGGCACCGAGCTCGTGATCGCGGGCAACGAGGCCACCGACGGTACCGGCGGCGCAGTACCCGCGATCATCGCTGAGTACCTCGGCCTGCCGCAGCTGACGCACCTGCGCAAGGTCACCGTCGAAGACGGCAAGGTCACCGGCGAGCGGGAGACCGACGACGGCGTGTTCACCCTCGAGGCGTCACTGCCCGCGGTCGTGAGCGTCACCGAGAAGATCAACGAGCCGCGCTTCCCGTCGTTCAAGGGCATCATGGCCGCCAAGAAGAAGGAAGTCACCACCCTCACCCTCGGCGAGATCGGGGTCGAGGGGGACGAGGTCGGCCTGGCGAACGCGGGAACAAAGGTTTTGTCGTCGACCCCCAAGCCGCCGAAGACGGCAGGCGAGAAGGTCACCGACGAGGGTGACGGCGGCAGCAAGGTCGCCGAGTACCTCGTGGCTCAAAAAATCATCTAATTCCTGCGACCGAACCCCTAGAACACAGAGGCAAACAACCCATGGCTGAAGTACTTGTGCTCGTCGAGCACGCCGAAGGTGCCATCAAGAAGGTCACCTCAGAACTCATCACCGCCGCCCGCGTCGTGGGCGAGCCGTCGGCCGTCGTGGTCGGCAAGCCCGGCACCGCCGATCCACTGGTCGACGGACTGAAGGCCGCAGGCGCGGCCAAGATCTACGTCGCCGAGTCCGATGAGGCGGAAAGCTACCTCATCACGCCGTACGTGGACGTGCTGGCGTCGCTGGTGGAGTCGGCCTCCCCGGCGGCCGTGCTGCTGTCGTCCAGCGCCGACGGCAAGGAGATCGCGGGCCGGCTGGCCGCCCGGATCGGCTCCGGAGTGCTCAGCGACGTCATCGACGTCAAGGAGGGCGCCAAGGGCATTCACTCCATCTTCGGCGGTGCGTTCACCGTCGAGGCGGAGGCCACCGGTGACGTTCCGGTCATCACCGTACGTGCCGGTGCCGTCGATGCCGCGCCGTCCGACGGCGCGGGTGAAGTCGTCAAGGTCGAGGTGCCCGCTCAGGCAGAGAACGCCACGAAGATCACCAAGCGCGAGCCCGCTGTCGCGGGCGATCGCCCCGAGCTCACCGAGGCCACCGTCGTGGTGTCGGGCGGCCGCGGCGTCGGCAGCGAGGAGAACTTCAAGGTGGTCGAGGAGTTGGCCGACTCGCTCGGCGGCGCCGTCGGTGCGTCGCGTGCCGCGGTGGACTCGGGCTACTACCCGGGCCAATTCCAGGTGGGCCAGACCGGCAAGACCGTGTCGCCGCAGCTGTACATCGCCCTCGGCATCTCCGGCGCCATCCAGCACCGCGCGGGTATGCAGACGTCCAAGACGATCATCGCGGTCAACAAGGATGAAGAGGCGCCGATCTTCGAGATCGCCGACCTCGGCATCGTCGGCGACCTGTTCAAGGTCGCCCCGCAGCTGACTGAGGCGGTCAAGGCCCGCAAGGGTTAATCCGCCGGCTACTAACCGCCGAGGCCCCCGACACGCTTGCGTGGTCGGGGGCTTTCGCGTTGTGCGCGACGTTCACCGAGCGCTCACGGACACGTCACCGTCACGATGCCGTTTCGAGAGACGGGCACGCGACCGTGCAGTCGTGAGCACCGCTTCAGTTCTGATAGCCGCCGACCAACCGAGCGGTCCGACCACCTCGCCGTCGGCGCCGCGTTACACCCTGCTGCTGTCCACCGACCCCGCTCTCATCGAAGCCGCGCAGCGACTCCGTCATGACGTTTTCACCTCCGAGCCCGGATTCGCGCTCACAGGCGCGATCGACGGTCGCGATGCCGACCGTTTCGACGAGTTCTGCGATCACCTGCTGGTCCGCGAGGACAACACCGGCGAGCTCGTCGGCTGCTACCGGATGTTGCCGCCGCCGGCAGCCATCGCGGCAGGAGGGCTCTACGCCGCAACCGAATTCGATGTCACCGGCCTTGACCGGCTGCGTCCGTCTCTGGTGGAGATGGGCCGTGCCGTGGTTCGCGACGATCACCGCAACGGCGGTGTCGTGCTGCTCATGTGGGCGGGCATCCTGGCCTACCTGGACCGGTGCGGGTACGACTACGTCACAGGTTGCGTCTCGGTGCCGGTTGCCGATTCCGATTCGGCGCCGGGCAGCCAGATTCGCGGTGTGCGGGACTTCGTCCTGCGCAGGCATGCCGCACCCGCGGCATACACCGTGTACCCGTATCGTCCGGTGATCGTCGACGGACAGGGCCTCGACGACGTCGATCCGCCCGCGCGGGTCTCGGTCCCGCCACTGATGCGCGGATATCTGCGCCTCGGCGCCCAGGTGTGCGGTGCACCCGCCCACGACCCGGACTTCGGCGTCGGTGACTTCCCGGCGCTGCTGGACAAACGCAGGGCCGACGTCAGATATCTGAAACGGCTGAGGTCAGTCGGGGCGGCGAGCGACATGGCAGACGGGATGGAAAGGTGACCGACACCGCTGACGCGGCGAGTGTCGACAGTCCCTGGGTGCCGCGGGCGACGTGTGACGCGTCGTGTGTCGCCGCAGGGGCGGCTCCTGCCGGGCGACCGGTCGTGGTGGCGGTGCGCGTCGCGGTGCGGGTCACTTTCGCCATGATCCTGTTGTCGGCCGTTCCGCTGCTGGCGATCCCGATGCCGGGCCGCTCGCACGTTCAACGCGGCTACTGCACGATGATGCTGCGCGCGTTGGGTGTGCGAATCACGGTGTCCGGCGGTCCTATTCGCAACCTCCGTGGCGTGCTCGTCGTCAGCGGTCACGTGTCCTGGGTGGACATCTTCGCGATCGGCGCGGTGATGCCGGGATCTTTCGTCGCGAAGGCCGAGATGATCAGCTGGCCCGGCCTGGGTGTCGCGGCGCGGCTGATGAAGGTCATCCCGATCGAGCGGGCGAGCCTGCGCCGGCTGCCCGAGGTCGTCGAGATGATCGCCGCTCGGCTGCACGCCGGGCAGACCGTGGTGGCGTTCCCCGAAGGCACCACGTGGTGCGGGCTGGCGTACGGCCGGTTCCGGCCCGCGATGTTTCAGGCCGCCGTCGACGCGGGCAGGCCGGTGCAACCGCTGCGGCTGCGCTACCAGCACCGCGACGGCACACCGTCGACCGTCGCCGCCTACGTCGGCGACGACACCCTGATCGCGTCGATCCGCCGCCTGGTGACCGCCCACCGCACGATCGTGGGTGTGCAAGTCGAGTCGCTGCAGTTGCCGGGAACCGATCGACGGGACCTCGCCGCGCGTTGCGAGGAGGCGGTCCGGGGAGATCTGGGACGACGGGCACACGGGCACGCACTGGTCGCCTGACCGGGAATCAGGGCGGCCGCGGCCCGGCGGCTAAAATAGACGGGTTATGACGACTGACAAGTCGGTCTACCTGGATCACGCCGCCACCACTCCGATGCATCCCGCTGCCATCGAGGCGATGACGACCGTGCTGGCGACCGTCGGAAACGCGTCGTCGCTGCACGGCACGGGCCGTGTCGCGCGCCGCCGGATGGAGGAGTCGCGCGAGACGCTGGCCAGGCTGCTCGGTGCGCGACCGTCCGAAGTGGTCTTCACCGCCGGCGGAACCGAGAGCGACAACCTGGCGGTCAAGGGCGTCTTCTGGGCGCGTCGGGACGCCGAACCCCGTCGCAGGCGCATCGTGACCACCGCGGTCGAGCATCACGCGGTCCTGGATTCCGTCGAATGGCTCGCCGAACACGAGGGCGCCGAGGTGACCTGGCTGCCCACCGCGTCCGACGGGTCTGTCTCGCCCGCCGCCCTGCGCGCAGCAATGCAGGAACACGACGACGTCGCGCTGGTGTCGGTGATGTGGGCCAACAACGAAGTCGGCACGATCATGCCGCTGGCCGAACTCGCCGCGGTGGCCGCCGAATTCGATGTACCGATGCACAGCGACGCCGTGCAGGCGATCGGGCAGATCCCGGTCGACTTCACCGCGAGCGGGCTGTCGGCGATGAGCATCACCGCGCACAAGTTCGGCGGCCCGACCGGAGTGGGCGCGCTGCTGCTGCGCCGCGACACGGCGTGCGTGCCGCTGCTGCACGGCGGCGGCCAGGAACGCGATGTCCGTTCGGGCACACCGGATGTCGCAGGCGCGGTGGCGATGGCGGCGGCCGCCGAAGTGGCGATCGAGGGCATGGAGACGACCAGTGCGCGGGTGGCCCTCCTGCGGGACCGGCTTGTCGACGGGGTGCTCGCGAGCATCGACGATGTCGTTCTCAACGGCGCGACGGGCGCGCAGCGACTGCCCGGCAACGCGCATTTCACCTTCCGCGGCTGCGAGGGCGACTCGCTGCTGATGCTGTTGGACGCCAGGGGAATCGAGTGCTCGACGGGCTCGGCGTGCACGGCCGGTGTGGCGCAACCCTCCCACGTGCTGACGGCGATGGGCGCCGATCCTGCCAGCGCCCGCGGGTCGTTGCGGCTGTCGCTCGGCCACACCAGCGTCGAAGCCGACGTCGACGCCGCGCTCGACGTGCTGCCAACAGCGGTGAAACGGGCGCGGCAAGCCGCGCTGGCCAGTTCGGGAGTTGTCGAGTAGTGCGGGTTCTTGTCGCGATGAGCGGAGGTGTCGACTCGTCGGTCGCCGCCGCCCGGATGGTCGACGCCGGTCACGACGTGGTGGGCGTGCACTTGGCGCTTTCGGCCACGCCGGGGACACTGCGCACTGGATCGCGGGGGTGCTGCTCGAAGGAAGACGCAGGCGATGCCCGCCGAGTCGCCGACATCCTCGACATCCCCTTCTACGTCTGGGATTTCGCCGACAAGTTCAAAGAGGACGTCATCGACGACTTCGTGTCGTCGTATGCGCGGGGCGAAACCCCAAACCCGTGCGTGCGGTGCAACGAGCGGATCAAGTTCTCGGCGTTGTCGGCCCGCGCACTCGCGCTGGGTTTCGACGCGGTCGCCACCGGGCACTACGCCCGGCTGTCGGAGGGCAGGCTGCGACGCGCCGTCGACAGCGACAAGGACCAGTCCTATGTCCTCGGCGTGCTGACCGCCGAGCAATTGCGCCACGCGCTGTTCCCGATCGGTGACACCCCCAAGCCGCAGATTCGCGAGGAGGCCGCTCGCCGCGGCCTGGCCGTCGCCGATAAGCCGGACAGCCACGACATCTGCTTCATCCCGTCCGGTGACACGAGGGCGTTTCTCGGCAGCCGCATAGGTGTGCGCCGCGGCACCGTCGTCGATGCGGGTGGAACGGTGCTCGCCGAACACGACGGCGTACACGGCTTCACCATCGGCCAGCGCAAGGGTCTTGGCATCGCCGGGCCGGGGGCCGACGGGCGACCGCGTTACGTGACGTCCATCGACGCCGAAACCGCGACCGTGCACGTGGGCGCCCTGGCCGACCTGGAGGTGTGGACGCTGACGGGCGAGAAACCCGTGTTCACCTCGGGCGCCGTGCTGCGGAGGCCGCTCGAGGGTGTGGTGCAGGTGCGGGCTCACGGCGGCATCGCCGACGCCGTCGCCGAGGCGCGCGACGGCAACCTCGTCGCCGATCTGCGGTCTCCGCTGCACGGCGTGGCGCCTGGCCAGACGATGGTTCTCTACCGTCCCGACGCCGGAGGCGACGAAGTGGTCGCGAGTGCCACGATCGCGCGCAGCGTCTAGTCGGGCACCTTGTCGATGATGTTCGTCATGACAATTCCGGGCACCGAATCCGGGAACACGCAGAAGGACACCTCGACCAGCACAACGTTCTTGAGCCGATAGTCGCGGCCGCACGTACCCGGCGAGCGCATGGTCAGCGTGTCCGCGTCGGCGGTCCACTCGCCGATGAATGTCGATCCGAGTTCGGTCGAGCCGCAGTCATATACCTGTCCGACGAGATCGGCGAACGCGTGCCGGGCGGTCTCTTGGTCGCGGTATGCGGCAGCGCCCTCGGAGATGAGGCCGCCGTCGGGCGGATTCTGGAATGTCGTCTTGTGGAATTCTTCGACCTCGTTGCCGAACGTCTGCGTCTCGGCGAAGTACCACTGGCACTCCTGCGGTGTTCCAGTCATCAGGTCGCTGACATCGACCGGGATCTTGCCGTCCATGCTCGGCACGATCGTCAGGGCGTCGCCTGCGCCCGTGATCGCCTGCATCTGGGCCTGATCCAGCATCACCGACTCGACATCCACCGGCGACCGCGATTCGTCGTCGATGCCAGGAGCCGTCCGCGTCGCCGTGCCCGCGATGGTCTGTGCGCAGCCACCGGTCAACAGCGCGACAGCACACAGCACCGCAAGTCGGCCAGCCGCTGAGGACATGTGTCGGCTCCTTCCTGTGTCGCAGACTAACGCGTGTGGCTCGTGTGGCGAATAGTGTTGGTGAAGTGAACGCCTTCGCCGCCGGTACCGGCATCGGATCCTGGCCGGGCACGTCGGCGCGTGAGGCTGCCGAGATCGTGGTCGGTGAGCTGCACCGACTGCCGCATCTGGCCGAGTTGCCCGCCCGCGGCATCGGTGCCGACCTCATCGGCCGGGCGGGCGCACTGCTGGTCGACATCACGATCGACACCGTCCCCCGCGGTTACCGGATCGCCGCAGGACGCAGCGCGGTGACCCGGCGAGCGGTCAGCCTGCTGGCCGAAGACGTCGACGCCCTCGAGGAGGCCTGGGAGAAGGCGGGCCTGCGGGGCGCGGACCGGACCATCAAGGTGCAGGCGCCCGGCCCCATCACGCTCGCGGCGCATCTGGAACTGTCCAACGGGCATCGGGCGATCACGGATGCCGGCGCCGTTCGCGACCTCGCGCGTTCACTGGCCGAAGGCGTTGCGGCGCACCGCTCCGAGGTTGCTCGGCGGCTGGACTGCCCGGTCGTCGTGCAGTTGGACGAACCGTCGCTGTCCGCCGCGCTGGAGGGGCGACTGACCGGGGTGTCGAGCCTGTCCCCGGTGCATCCGGTCGACGAGTCCGTCGCGGCCACGCTCTTCGATGAGTGCGTGGCGGTGGTGGGCGGCACGGTGGCGTTGCACAGTTGTGCGGGCGGGCTGCCGTGGCCGCTGTTGCAACGCAGCACGTTCAGCGCGCTGTCGTTCGATCTGTCGACGGTGACGGCGGAGTCGCTGGACGGTGTCGGCGAATTCGTCGAATCAGGCCGCACGGTCCTGCTCGGCGTCGTACCCGTCACCGCCCCCGAGAACCGGCCGTCCGCCGAGGAGGTGGCCCGGTCGGTCGTCGACGTCACCGATCGCCTCGGCTTCCCCCGCAAGCTGCTGCCGGACCGGATCGGCGTCACTCCGTCGTGCGGTATGGCCGGAGCGACCCCGCAGTGGGCGCGCAGCGCGATCGAGCTGTCTCAGAAGGCGGCCGACGCCATCGCCGACGACCCGGCAGCGGTCATGAATTAGTGTTTGCCAGGCAAAGGTCTGTGCGACAATGCTTGCGCGGGACCCTGGGTCGGTTTGCCCGGTTGGTCCGGGAAGGGATCGTGGCGTACTCGACAGTTCGCATTGCGGCGGGTGCCGGCGTTGTCGCAGCCTCCCTTCTGATCGTCGGCCCGAATCCTGCGCCCGCGTTCGCCGACAAGTACGGCTGGTCGAGTGACGACTACGGCAACAACGGCTACGCGAAACGCGATGCCTCGAACGTTGTGAAGGACGCCATCAACGGCATCAGCAGCTTCCCGGACGCCGGCAGGGACTCGCAGCCAGATGCGGATCCGCGCAAGATGGATCTCGGCAGCGACAACGAGGACCTCGTAACGGAGAGCTTCGCTCCGGAAGGCCAGATGGCCATGCGGTCGGCGGCGGTGGCGGAAGCGCCTGCCGGCGACAACCTCGCGGTGGCCGTTCCAGGCGGCGGTGGGTCCGGCTACTCGGGTCAGCCGGTGTCGGCGTTCCAAGCGCCGCGCGTGACGATCGGCAACGGCCGCACGCCCGGCACGCACGTCGCCCAGCCGCCCCAGGGCCCTGACCCGGTACTGGCCTATGCCGTCCAGGGGGTCCCCGCGGCGCCCGCGTTTCCCACAGCGATCGAGATCAACATTCCGCCGCTTCCGCCGCCGCTGCCGCCGGTGGAGCGGATCGGGGCCGCCGAGCTGGTGGTGGGGCAGTTCGGTTACGGCACTACGGACACGGTCACCGATCCGCTGGCCGGTGTCGCCGGTTTGTTCCTGATACCCGCGATCGGGGCGGTTCTCGGCTACCGGCAGGCCCGCGCCGCGCAGTCGCTGCGGGAGTCACTCCGTACGTAGGTCCTTGCGCAGGATTTTGCCCGCCGACGACTTCGGGATCGCGTCGATGAACGCCACCTGACGCACTTTTTTGTAGGGCGCGACCTCGCTCGCGACGAACTCCATCACTTCGGTTTCAGTGAGCTCGGCACCGGATTGCTTGACCACGAACGCCTTTGGCACCTCTTCACCCGATTCGGCGTCGCGCACGCCGATCACGGCGGCGTCGGCGATCGCGGGATGGGTGAGCAGCACCGCCTCCAACTCGGCGGGGGGCACTTGGTATCCCTTGTACTTGATGAGTTCCTTGAGCCGGTCGACGATGTACACACAACCGGTGGAATCAACCTTGGCCAGGTCTCCGGTGCGCAGCCACCCGTCGTCGTCGATGGTCTCCCTGGTGGCCACCTCGTTGTTGAGGTAGCCGGCCATCACGTTCGGGCCCTTGAACCACAACTCGCCCGTCTCGCTGAGACCGCTTGCGGGCACCTCGATTTCGTCGCCGGTCGCAGGGTCGATGAGTCTGGACGACGAATTGGCCGCCGTCCACCCCGCGGCGCCGATGGGCGCCACCGACCCGACGAGACGCTCGCCGCCGTCCAACGGGGTGCAATGGCTGACCGGGCTGAGCTCGGTCATGCCGTACCCCTGCACGACTCGACACCCGAGGCGATCGGCGACCGCGTGACCGAGTTCCTCGTCGAGCGGCGCCGCGCCGGAAAGTACCGCGCGGAGGGTCGACATGTCGTAGGAGTTGACCAAGGGATGTTTGGCCAGGGCCACCGCGACGGGCGGGGCGATGTAGGCCACGGTCACCTTGTGGTTGGCGATGGTGGCGAGGAACTCCTCGAGATCGAAGCTTCCCATCATCACCAGACGTGCCCGAGCATGTAGGACGGCGTTGAGCAACACCGTCATTCCGTAGATGTGAAAGAACGGCATGATCGCGATGACGACGTCGTCGGCGCCCACGTCCTGCACCGGCCGTGTCTGCGCGACGTTGGCGACCAGGTTGCGGTGGGTCAGCATGACACCCTTGGGGTTGCCGGTCGTGCCCGAGCTGTAGGGCAGCACGGCGAGGTGGGTGGCCGGGTCGAAGCTGACTTTCGGCGCCGGGAAACCGGCGCCGAGTAGATCCTCGGCGCTCGGGTGGCCGTCCGCGCCGTCGAGGACGACCAGTCGGTCGTCGGAAATGCCCACTGCCGCGGCCGCCTCCTTGGCTGCCGGCAGCAGTGCACTGACGGTGATGAGCATCGTCGCCTTGGAGTCCGTCAGCTGCTTGACGATGTCCTTCGCGGTGAACAGCACGTTGATCGTGGTGGCCGTCGCCCCTGCGCGCAGGATGCCGTGGAAGGCGATGGCGAACGCCGTGCTGTTGGGTGCGAGCAGGCCGACCACATCGCCGACGCCAACACCGCGATCGGCGAGGGCGCCGGCGAATGAATCGATTTTGCCGACCGCATCGCGGTAGCTGACTTCGGTGCCCTGCTTCGCATCTACCAGGGCGACACGCTCGCCGTCGGCGGCGTCGAGATTGCCGAACAGATAGTCGTAGACGCTGACCGAGGGAATGTCGACATCGGGGAATGGACTGGCGAAACTCATGGTTCCGATCGAACCATGTCGACGCGCCGGTGGGTCAGCCGCCGTCGAGCTGCTTGACCAGCTTCTTGGGGGCGACCATTCGGTAGGACGCGTCGACCAGTTCGCGCACCTCACCCCAGTCGACCTTCTTCCTGGCGGTGAGGTCAAGCCCGAGCCAGCCGGCCGATCCGAGGTAGGCGGGGAAGAAGAACCGGGTGTCCTGCTCGAGTGCCCTGCGGTCGCTTTGGTCGACTTTGACCATGATCGACCGCGGATATTGGATGTAGTCGCCGCCCTTGATCGACGGCTTGGCGCTGCCCCCGTACATCGCGAAGATCTTCGTTGCGAAGAACGAGGGCCTTCCGTGCGACACCTTCTCGTACGCCTCCGGAAAGCCCAAGGTGATCGTCCGCACCTCGGCGAGAACGGGATCGTCGTCGTGAAACATGATCGGGTGCGGCATTGGTGCCAAGTTACCCGTTGCGCGACATCTGCTGGGCCCGCACGTCGGCATGCATCTCCCACGGAGCCTGGGGCAGCACATGCCCGGTTTCCAACAGCGACTTCAAGTTCGACATGACCGCCGCCCAGCCCGCCGCGGCCACGTCGCGGTTCGATGCGTCAGGGATGTCGGTGTGGGTCACCGTCAGCCGGACGATGTCATGGTGCGGTTCGATGTCGAAACGCACGACGGACGGCAGGCCCGCCTCATCTGCGCCGAACGTGATGACCAGTCGACGCGGCGGCGTCGCTTCGATCACCTCGCCCTCGATGTCGGCGATCCCCGAACCGTCGGTGCGCAGATGCTCCCAGCGCGAGCCCGGCTGCCAGTCGGACACATTGCTGTGACCCCAGTACTTGGCGGTGAGGTCGGCGTCGGTGAGCGCCTCCCATACCTTCTCCGGCGTGCTGTGGATGTAGGTCACGTACACAAACGACGGCTTGTCGTCCGTTGCGGTCATGTCCGTCTCCTCTGCTTGTTGCTTCACCGCACGCAGCGTGTGAAGACGCGAATATTCGAACTGTTCAATCCAGCGATGGCCAATCTCGTGCAGCGGAATGGGATTCAAGTAGTGCAGCTTGAGCCGCCCATGTCGCACGGTGCTGATGAGGTTGGCCGCCTCGAGCACCGCCAGATGCTGGCTGACCGACTGCCGCGCCATTTCGAGGTACTCGCACAACTGGCCGAGTGTCTGCCCGTTGTCCTGCCGCAGCCGATCAAGCAGCAGGCGACGACCCGGGTCGGCCAGCGCCTTGAACACCAGATCCGCCGGGTCATCCGCCATCCGACCATTATGCAGGCATATACCTGCCTATTGTCAAACCTGCATGCCTTTCCGTCGCCGAGCCTGTCTTAGTCCTCCGATAGCCTGCGTGGGTGAGCCCGAAGGCAACGGAGGCGCGGCAGGCGCTCGCCGAACAGTCCGAGGACGCGCCCGACGCCGACCTGCGCCGTCGCTGGCAGGAATTGGCCGACGAAGTGCGTGAGCACCAGTTCCGCTACTACGTCCGCGACGCGCCGGTCATCTCCGACGCCGAATTCGACAAGCTGCTACGCGAGCTGCAGACCCTCGAGGACGATCACCCCGAGCTGCGGACGCCCGATTCGCCGACCCAGCTCGTCGGCGGCGCGGGGTTCGCGACCGACTTCACGTCTGCCGAACATCTCGAGCGGATGCTCAGCCTCGACAACGTCTTCACCCCCGATGAGCTGGCCGCCTGGGCCGGCCGCATCAAGGGCGAGATCGGCGACGATGCGCACTACCTCTGCGAGCTCAAGATCGACGGCGTCGCGCTGGCGCTGGTCTATCGCGACGGCAAGCTTCAGCGCGCCGCGACCCGCGGTGACGGCCGCACCGGTGAGGACGTCACGCTCAATGCCCGCACGATCGAGGACATCCCGGAAAAACTCACCGGTTCAGAGGAATTCCCGGTGCCCAAAGTGCTCGAAGTGCGCGGCGAAGTTTTCTTCAGGGTCGCCGATTTCGAGGATCTGAACGCCGGCCTCGTCGCCGAAGGCAAGCCGCCCTTCGCCAATCCGCGTAACAGCGCCGCCGGATCGCTGCGACAGAAGAATCCGGCCGTCACCGCGCGACGCCGACTGCGCATGATCTGCCACGGCCTCGGCAAGGCGGAGGGCTTCAGCCCGAAGACGCTGCATGACGCCTATCGCGCCCTCAAGTCCTGGGGGCTGCCGGTCCCCGACCACACCACGAGGGTGCAGGGCATCGACGCGGTCACCGAACGCATCGCCTACTGGGGTGAGCACCGCCACGACGTCGAACACGAAATCGACGGCCTGGTGGTCAAAGTCGACGAGGTCGCGCTGCAGCGGCGGCTCGGCTCGACGTCACGGGCGCCGCGATGGGCGATCGCCTACAAGTACCCACCGGAGCAGGCGACGACCAAGCTGCTCGACATCAAGGTCAATGTCGGGCGTACCGGGCGCGTCACGCCGTTCGCCTGGATGGAACCCGTCAAGGTCGCCGGTTCGACGGTCAGCCAGGCCACGTTGCACAACGCGTCGGAGGTCAAGCGCAAGGGCGTCCTCATCGGCGACACCGTCGTCATCCGCAAAGCAGGCGATGTGATTCCCGAGGTGCTCGGGCCCGTCGTCGACCTGCGCGACGGCTCCGAGCACGAATTCGTCATGCCGACAACGTGTCCCGAATGCGGAACGACGCTCGCGCCGGCCAAGGAGGGCGACGCCGACATCCGCTGCCCGAACACCAGGTCGTGTCCCGCACAGCTGCGGGAGCGGGTGTTCCACGTCGCCGGCCGCGGTGCGTTCGACATCGAAGGACTGGGCTACGAAGCCGCGGTTGCACTTCTCCAGGCCGGAGTGATCACCGACGAGGGTGACCTGTTCACGCTGGGCAGCGAAGACCTGCTGCGCACCGAACTGTTCAGGACCAAGGGCGGGGAGCTGTCAGCCAACGGGAAGCGGCTGCTGGTGAATCTGCACGAAGCCAAGGCCCAACCGCTCTGGCGTGTGCTCGTCGCGCTGTCGATCCGTCATGTCGGCCCTACGGCTGCGCGCGCGCTGGCCACCGAATACGGCAGCCTGGACGCGGTGATGGCGGCTTCCCAAGATGAATTGTCGGTCGTCGAGGGCGTCGGACCCACCATCGCCGCCGCGGTCACAGAGTGGTTCACCGTCGACTGGCACCGCGCGATCATCGACAAGTGGCGCGCCGCGGGAGTGCGGATGGCCGACGAGCGCGACGCGAGCATCGAGCGGACGCTGGAGGGCCTGTCGATTGTCGTGACGGGATCGTTGACGGAATTCTCTCGCGACGACGCCAAAGAGGCCATCGTCGCGCGCGGCGGCAAGGCGGCCGGTTCGGTGTCGAAGAAGACCGCGTATGTGGTGGCGGGAGATTCACCGGGCTCGAAGTACGACAAGGCCGTCGAGCTGGGTGTCCCGATCCTCGACGAGGACGGGTTCAGCCGGCTACTTCAGAACGGTCCGGACGCAGTCTGACCCTCGAGTTTGTCGCCCGCTTCGGCCGGGAATGCGTTCGCAGAACCGAATCATAGGGAGTGAACCGATGACGATCTGCGCGACGTGCGGTAACGACTACGACAAGGCGTTCACCGTGACCTGGCCCGACGGCCGTAGCGAGAACTTCGACAGCGTCGAGTGCGCCGCAGCCCAGCTGGCGCCCGAATGCGCCCACTGCGGATGCCGGATCCTCGGGCACGGCATCGAGACCGACGAAGGCATGTTCTGCTGCGCGCACTGTGCCAGGAAGGACAGCAGCGCCGACGTCAACGACCGCTGGCCGGTGCCCGCAGGCGGCTGACGCGTCAGCGCAGAATCGTGGCGACGATCCCCGCGAGGTAGCCAAGGCGAGCCACCTCCGACGGCCGGAACTCCGGGCCGCCGGGTCGGCCGAGAACCACCGCGGTGTGCTGGTCGCCCAACGGTGCGGCGGCCAGCGTGGTGTTCATGTCCCGCCACACTTGCGGCATCCAATCAGCTTCGCCGTCAAGCGATTTCGCGGTGTCCAGCGGTAGCCACGGCACTTCGTTGATGTGGGTTTCTGGCGCTCCGTGGCTGCCCACCATGCGGTCGATGCCCGATTCGGTCAGCCGCACCACGGTGCACCAACCGACGCGCAACACCCGCGGCGCCTCGTCGGCCAGTACTTGAAGCTTCGCCGGCTTGCCCGGCGCGGCAGCGATGTGGTCGACCAGCTCCAGTTCCCGATGCGCCTCCAACAGACCGGTGTGCGGCCGGATGCTGTCGACCCGCACTCCTCTGAGGTTCTCCGCAGCAGTGATCAACATGTCGGGCATCGCGCCAGGGGGCAGATCGACGATCATGTCGTCAATCGCGTAGCCCGTGCCGCGCTCGACCACGTCGAGGGACAGGATGTCGGCGCCGACCGAACCCAGCGCCACCGCCAAGGAGCCGAGGCTGCCTGGCCTGTCTTCCAGCTGGACCCGCAGCATGAACGAAGGCACGCGCAACACTGTTTCACAGGGCAGCGGGGTCGGCATGCCGATGCGACGACCGCTTGCGGGAGGAGCCGACGGGCCGGGGTGACGCCTGACTAGGCTTGCATGTCGTGTCCCAGATCTCCCGAGATGAGGTAGCCCATCTCGCCCGCCTGGCTCGGCTCGCACTGAGCGACGACGAGCTGGACGGCTTCGCAGGCCAGCTCGGAGCCATCATCGAGCACGTCAGCCAGATCCAGGCCGTCGACGTCACCGACGTCGAGGCCACGGACAACCCGCTGACGTCGGTGAATGTCACCCGTCCCGACGTCGTCGAGCCGGGGTTGTCGCAAGAGCAGGCGCTGGCGCAGGCGCCGAAGTCGGCCGAGGGCCGCTTCGCGGTGCCGCGGATCCTGGGGGAGCCGGAATGACGGCTTCTGGCGATCTCCCCAGGCTGGACGGCGCGACGCTCGGCGCCAAGATCGCGGCCAAAGAGGTGTCGTCGGTCGAGGTCACCCGGGCCTGCCTGGACCGAATCGCCGACACCGACGGCGAGTACAAGGCGTTCCTGCACGTCGCGGAGGACGCGGCGCTGGCCGCAGCCGCGGCCGTCGATGCCGCGGTCGCCGCGGGAGAGGCGCTGCCGTCGCCGCTCGCCGGGGTCCCACTGGCGCTCAAGGACGTCTTCACCACCACCGACATGCCGACCACCTGCGGGTCGAGGATCCTCGAGGGTTGGACGTCGCCGTACGACTCGACGGTCGCGGCCCGATTACGTGCCGCGGGAATCCCCATCCTGGGCAAGACGAACATGGACGAGTTCGCGATGGGATCGTCCACCGAGAACTCGGCGTTCGGCCCGACGCGCAACCCATGGGACGTAGAGCGGGTGCCGGGCGGATCCGGCGGCGGCAGTGCTGCCGCGCTCGCGGCGTTCCAGGCCCCGCTGGCCATCGGTTCGGACACCGGCGGATCGATCCGCCAGCCCGCCGCGCTGACTGCGACCGTCGGCGTCAAACCCACCTACGGCACGGTGTCGAGGTACGGACTGATCGCGTGCGCGTCGTCGCTGGATCAGGGCGGGCCGTGCGCGCGCACGGTGCTCGACACTGCGCTGCTGCACCAGGTGATCGCCGGACACGACCCGAGGGATTCGACGTCTATCGACGCCGACGTGCCCGATATCGTCGCCGCGGCGCGCGCGGGCGCCGGCGGCGACCTGCGCGGTCTGAAGGTCGGTGTCGTCCGCCAGTTGCGCGGTGACGGCTATCAGGACGGTGTGCTGTCGTCGTTCACCGCCGCCGTGGAGACGCTGACCGAGCTGGGTGCCGACGTGTCCGAAGTCGACTGCCCGCACTTCGACTACTCGCTGCCCGCCTACTACCTGATCCTGCCGTCTGAAGTGTCGTCGAACCTGGCCCGATTCGACGGAATGCGCTACGGATTACGTGTCGGTGACGACGGGACGCACAGCGCCGAAGAGGTCATGGGGATCACGCGGGCTGCCGGCTTCGGTCCGGAAGTCAAGCGCCGCATCATGATCGGTACGTATGCGCTGTCAGCGGGCTATTACGACGCGTATTACAACCACGCCCAGAAGGTGCGCACGCTGATCGCCCGTGACCTCGATGAGGCGTACCAGAAGGTGGACGTGCTGATATCGCCTGCAACCCCGACGACCGCGTTCCCGCTGGGGGAGAAGGTCGACGATCCGCTGGCGATGTACCTCTTCGACCTCTGCACGCTGCCGCTGAACCTGGCCGGACACTGCGGTATGTCGGTGCCCTCGGGCCTCTCACCCGACGACAATCTGCCGGTCGGACTGCAGATCATGGCGCCGGCCCTCGCCGACGACCGGCTCTACCGGGTAGGCGCCGCCTATGAGGCGGCCCGAGGGGCACTGCCGACGGCGGTGTAGCCCGACACCGTGCCTGCAACGGCGACACAGGGGAGGATGGAGCCAGCGCACGCGAGGAGCAGGAGAGGCAGATGCGGATCGGAATCTTGACCGGCGGCGGTGACTGTCCCGGGTTGAACGCGGTGATACGGGCGGTCGTGCGTACGTGCGATGTGCGGTACGGCTCGTCGGTCGTCGGATTCCTGGACGGTTGGCGCGGCCTGCTCGAAGACCGTCGCATCCAGCTGCGCAACGACGACCGCAACGACCGTCTGCTCGCCAAGGGCGGCACCATGCTGGGCACTGCGCGGGTACATCCGGACAAGCTGAAGGCCGGCCTGGACCAGATCAAGCAGACGCTGGACGACAACGGCATCGACGTGTTGATCCCGATCGGCGGCGAAGGCACGCTGACCGCGGCGCACTGGCTGTCCGAGGAGAACGTGCCCGTCGTCGGGGTGCCCAAGACCATCGACAACGACATCGACTGCACCGACGTCACGTTCGGCCACGACACCGCCCTCGGGGTCGCCAGCGAGGCCATCGACCGACTGCACAGCACGGCCGAGTCACATCAGCGGGTGATGCTCGTCGAGGTGATGGGACGCCACGCCGGCTGGATCGCGCTGAACGCGGGGCTGGCTTCCGGTGCGCACATGACGCTGATCCCCGAGCAGCCCTTCGACGTCGAAGAGGTGTGTCGGTTGATCAAGCAGCGGTTTGTGCGCGGCGATGCGCACTTCATCTGCGTGGTCGCCGAGGGCGCCAAACCCGCCGAGGGCTCGATGAAGTTGCGCGAAGGCGGGATCGACGAGTTCGGTCACGAGAAGTTCACCGGCGTCGCGCAGCAGTTGGCCAGCGAGGTCGAGAAGCGGATCAGCAAGGAGGTGCGGGTGACCGTCCTCGGTCACGTGCAGCGTGGTGGCACGCCGACCCCGTATGACCGCGTGCTGGCCACCCGGTTCGGCGTCAATGCCGCCGACGCCGCCCACGCCGGGGAGTACGGGATGATGGTCTCGTTGCGGGGACAGGAGATCGGCCGCGTGCTGCTGGCCGACGCCGTCCGCCAGTTGAAGCTGGTGCCGCAGAGCCGCTACGACGACGCCGCCGAGTTCTTCGGCTGATTTTCGCCCGGTAAGCGGGGAAAAGTGACCCACTAGGATCGGAACCATGTCTGTTTCCACCGCTGACCTGGTCGACTACGACGACGTCGTCGCACGCTTCGAGCCGGTGCTCGGGCTCGAGGTGCACGTCGAACTGTCGACGGCGACCAAGATGTTCTGCGGCTGCGCCAACCGATTCGGCGCGGAGCCCAACACGCAGGTGTGTCCGGTGTGCCTCGGCCTGCCCGGCTCGCTGCCGGTGCTCAACCAGACCGCCGTCGAGTCCGCGATGCGGATCGGGCTGGCGCTCAACTGCGAGATCGTGTCGTGGTGCCGGTTCGCCAGGAAGAACTACTTCTATCCGGACATGCCGAAGAACTACCAGATCAGCCAGTACGACGAGCCGATCGCCATCAACGGCTACCTCGACGTTCCGCTCGACGACGGCAGCATCTGGCGGATCGAGATCGAACGCGCCCATATGGAGGAAGACACCGGCAAGCTCACCCACCTCGGCAGCGGGACCGGGCGTATCGAGGGCGCGACGACATCGCTGATCGACTACAACCGCGCCGGTGTGCCGCTGATCGAGATCGTCACCAAGCCGATCGAGGGCACCGGCGCACGCGCTCCCGAGATCGCCCGCGCATATGTGACGGCGCTTCGGGACATGTTGCGCGCTCTCGGTGTCTCCGATGTGCGGATGGATCAGGGTTCGATGCGATGCGACTCGAACGTCTCACTCATGCCGACCGGCGCGACGGAGTTCGGCACCCGCACCGAGACCAAGAACGTGAACTCGCTCAAGAGTGTCGAGGTCGCGGTCCGCTACGAGATGCGCAGGCAGGCAGCTGTTCTGGACTCAGGCGAGAAGGTTCACCAGGAAACCAGGCATTTCCACGAGGACGGCTACACCTCGCCTGGCCGCAGCAAGGAAACCTCGCAGGACTACCGGTATTTCCCCGAACCCGACCTCGAGCCGATCGCGCCCGACGCCGAGTTCGTGGAGAAGCTGCGGGAGACCATCCCCGAATACCCCTGGCTGCAACGCAAACGGATACAAGAGGACTGGAACATCTCCGACGAGGTGATGCGCGACCTCGTGAACATCGGCGCGCTCGACCTGATCGCCGCGACCGTCGCGCAGGGGGCGTCCAGCGAGGCCGCTCGGGCGTGGTGGGGAAACTTCCTGGTCCAGAAGGCCAACGAGTCAGGCGTCGAACTCGACGCGCTGAAGATCACGGCCGCACAGATCGCCGCGGTGGTGGCGCTGGTCGACGAGGGCAAGCTGTCCAACAAGCTGGCCCGCGAGGTTGTCGAGGGTGTGCTGGCCGGTGAAGGCGAGCCGGCTGACGTGATGAAGGCGCGCGGCCTCGAACTGGTGCGCGACGATTCGCTGATGCAGGCGGCAGTGGACGAAGCGCTGGCCGCCAATCCCGATGTGGCGGAAAAGATCCGGGGCGGCAAGGTGCAGGCGGCCGGTGCGATCGTCGGCGCGGTGATGAAGGCGACGAAGGGTCAGGCCGATGCCGCACGTGTGCGCGAGTTGGTGCTGGCGGCCTGCACCTAGATGGCAGGGGTCGACGCTGAACTGCTGGCGGTCGTCGAACGTTCGCCGACGGCCACCGACGCGCACGACCGCGCCGGTTGGGTCGGGCTGTTCGCCGCCGACGGGCGCGTCGAGGACCCGTACGGGTCGCGTCCCCATGTGGGACAGGAGAACATCGCTCGGTTCTACGACACGTTCATCGCGCCCCGCCGGATCGTCTTCCACCGCGACGTCGATGTCGCCGTCGATGCGGCGGTGGTGCGCGATCTGACGCTGGAGATCGCGATGGGTCGGGAAGTGACGCTGAACGTTCCGATGCATCTGCGCTACGACCTGAGGCGCCTCGATGGCGACTGGGAGATCGAGCGACTGCGCGCACATTGGGAATTGCCGACCATGGTCGCGCAGATGCTGCGCCGGGGCTGCAAGGCACTGCCGGTTTCCGCGCGATTGGGCGCAGAGTTGTTGCGTAATCAGGGGCTCGGCGGGACGGCGGGTTTCATATCCGGCTTCCGGCGGCCGAGCCGCCGTCAAAAGCGTTGTGTCGAAGCATTTCTCGACGCGGCCGTGACCGGGGATGAGGTGTCGTCGAGGCGCACGATGAGCGGCGGGGCATCGGTGAGCGTCGGCGAGCAGACTGCGATTTCGGTGGGCCAGTTCGTCGACCGTGTGCGGGGCGGCCGCTGGTTCAAGATGATCGCGGCGGGCGACACCGTCAGCGCGTCGGTCGACACGCCGTCGGGACGTGGTGTGGTGTTCTGCGAAGTGGCCCGCACGACGCGGGGTATCACGCGCGTGCGCTACTTCGCCTGACCAGTGCTGCGGCGGGCAGATCTAGGTGTTGTCGGCTCTGTTGCGCGGGAAGCCGCCGCCCGACGGGAACACCGGGAAGACGACGTCGTCGAGTTTTTCCGGGTCACCTGTGGTCTTGTTCACCGTGGCGCCCCAGACGTTCCCGTCCGGCGAGGTCTGCAGCGCCCACGCGTGACCGTGCACGTCCTGGCGGACCACCTCGGGTTCGCCGGTGACCGAGCCGGTGTCGGGAGCCAGTCGCACGGCGACCGTCTGCTTGGGGTTGATCAGGTTGACGAGCACGGTGCCGTCCAGCGCCGCACAGCCCGCCACCCCCGGCTTGTCGGGCCAGGTCCACACGGTCGAGGTCTTCGAATCCTTGGCGATGCGTTGCAGCCGATCGGCAGTCGGGGTGCGGTCGGCGATGTAGAGCGAGCCGTCCGACGGATCGACGCACAGGCCGCCGCCTGAGCCCAGCCCCGACATCGCCGTGGTCTGCGGTGCCTGGTTGACCGTCGTCGGCTGCTCGATGCGCAGCAACTTGCCCGCAGGCGAAGCCGGGTCGGCAGCCAGGCCGGGGTCGCCGGCGTCGCCGGTGAGGACGACCAGCGTGGTAGGGCTGGTGAACTGCAGGGCGCCCATGTTGCCGGTGGCGCCCTTGGGAATGCCGGTGAAGATCGGCTTAGGGACATCGCCGTCGGCGATGCGGATCACCCGGTTGTCAGTCGGCGTGCTGACATAGGCGTACATCAGCCGGTCCTGCGAGTACGTCGGCGACAAGACGATGTCCATCAGCCCGCCGTCACCGCTGCCGTCGACAGGTATGACAGTCTTGACCTTGGGTTCCGCCCGCACCGACACCTCTTTGACCGCGCCGGTGACGCGTTCGGCGACCAACGCCGACTGACTGTCGGGAAGCATGATCAACCCGCTCGTGCTTTCCAGGCAGCCCTGCATCACATTGGGCGCCGGGCACTCCTTCGGGAACGGCTTCGCAGGCAGCGGGGGCGGCGGCGGGGGACTCGAGCTGGGCCCCGGCCGCAGTTCAGGCTCTTCGGTGAACGGCTGCGACTGTGCGTTGTCGAATCGCGCACATCCGGAGAGAGCGAGCAACCCCGCGCAGGACAATGCGACGACACCCCGCAACGGCCCGCGCAGATTCATGCCCGCCAGGTTACGGATCGTTTCGCGATGTGCGCCACGCCGGTGCTTCGGCGAACCTCGACGGCGCCGGTGAATACGACGCCGAAAGCGCCGCGCCAATCCTCGATTCACCAATCATGAGCACTTACCCTGAGCAGGTGACCAGTAATCCCCAGTGGCAGCGGCCCGACGACCTTGGCCGGCCCGCGTCGGCAAGCCTGGTCGACCCCGAAGACGATCTGCCCTCGTCGAATTACGCCGGTGACTTCGAAACCACCGCGATCCCGAACTACAAGACCGACTCGCAGCCTGGATACGGCCTTATCGGCGAGCCCGAGCCGCTGCCGTATGGGCAGGGAGTCGACAGCCAGCCGATGAGCCCCTACGCGCAGCCCGCCGATATCGGTCCCGGCTACGACGATCGGCAGGTCGACGATCGACGCGGCACCCAGGACCTCGGCCTGATGCTGCTGCGCTGGGCAGTCGGCGCGCTGTTGGTCGTTCACGGGCTTCAGAAGGCGTTCGGCTGGTTCGGCGGCCCAGGGCTGGACGGCTTCGAGGACCGGCTCAAGGAGGCCGGCTACCAGCACGCCGACATGCTGACCTACATCGGCACCGGCGCCCAGATTCTCGCGGGCCTGCTGCTGATCCTCGGCCTCTTCACCCCGCTGGCCGCGGCCGGTGCGCTGGCGTACCTGGTCAACGGCCTGCTCGTGGAGGCGATGGCCGCCCACAACGAGGCCAGGCTGCGCGACTTCCTGACCGATGGGCACGAGTACAAAGTCATCCTGATCGTCGCGGTCGTCGCGATCATCCTCGCCGGACCGGGGCGGTACGGGCTGGACGCGGGCCGAGGCTGGGCCCGCAGGCCGTTCATCGGTTCTTCCGCCGCGCTGCTGCTCGGTGTCGGCGGCGGCATCGCGCTGTGGGTGCTCCTCAACGGCGGCAACCCGCTGTCCTGACGCGGACGCGGACGGGCAGGACGGGCTGAGCTCAGCCGTAGGGATTGGGGACCCGACCGGCACTGGCCTCGGTCAACCGGGGCAGCGTGGAGAACGTGACCGCGGGCAGTGTCAGCTCGCGACCGTCCTTGAACTGGGCCCGTGCCCAGGACCCCTTGTTGAAGGCCAGCCCGTCGATGTCCTCCCAGCGCACGGTCTCGCTGCCGCGCAGGCTGCGCGCGGTGACGGTGTCGACCCGCGCCACTGTGCGCAGTCGGACGATGTAGGCCGACAGGACCACGGGAATGATCAGCAGCGGTGCGAACCACGGCGACGCCAGCACCAGCGACAAGATGCCCAGCGCCAGAAAACCGACCGCGAAATGAGCCATCGGCGAGATTCTGATCACGGCCGGTTCGGCGGGGGCGGGCTCCGATGGGGAAGTCACGCCTGCCATCGTCGCACTGCGCAGCGCCGGTAAGGGAATTTGACGGTTGACCAGTGCGGAGACTACCGTCGTCTGTTGTGGAGAACCTTGGCTTGCTCGTAGTAATTGGGTTGCGCGTTGATACCGCGCTTGCCCTGACTCGGGCATAGTCACAAGTATCGACGCGCAACCCTCGTACAGCGGCCTCGCTGACGGGGGTTTTTTGTTGCCCCAGCAGTGATTTGAGAACCCACAAAACAATTCAGACAAATGAGGACATCGTGAGCGCACCAACCACGCGACCCCCGGAACGGTCGGCGAACCCGCCGTACGGGGATTTGGCCGAGGCCAACGCCGCGCAATCCGCGGCGAAGGCGGGCGGTCAAGGCCAGTCAAGCCACCCCAAGAAGATTGCCCCACAACAACTCACCGGAGCCCAATCGGTCATCCGGTCGTTGGAGGAGCTCGACGTCGACGTCATCTTCGGGATCCCCGGCGGTGCCGTGTTGCCGGTCTACGACCCGCTTTTCGACTCGCAGAAGCTCCGCCACGTCCTCGTCCGCCACGAGCAGGGCGCTGGACATGCGGCAAGTGGTTACGCTCACGCCACCGGCAAGGTCGGAGTGTGCATGGCGACGTCGGGCCCCGGCGCCACCAACCTGGTGACGCCGCTGGCCGATGCGCACATGGATTCCATTCCGGTGGTCGCGGTGACGGGTCAGGTCGGTCGCGGGCTGATCGGCACCGACGCCTTCCAGGAGGCGGACATCTCGGGTATCACGATGCCGATCACCAAGCACAACTTCCTCGTGCGCGACGGCAACGACATCCCGCGTGTGATGGCCGAGGCGTTCCACATCGCATCAAGCGGACGGCCTGGACCCGTCCTCGTTGATATCCCCAAGGATGTGCTGCAGGGACAGTGCACGTTCAGCTGGCCGCCGCGCTTCGAACTGCCGGGCTACAAGCCGAACACCAAGCCGCACAACCGCCAGATCCGTGAGGCCGCCAAGCTCATCGCGGCGTCGCGCAAGCCGGTGCTCTATGTCGGCGGCGGCGTCATCCGCGGTGAGGCGACCGAGCAGCTTCGGGAACTGGCAGAGCTGACCGGCATCCCGGTGGTCACGACGTTGATGGCCCGCGGCGCCTTCCCGGACAGTCACCCGCAGAACATGGGTATGCCGGGGATGCATGGCACGGTCGCCGCGGTGGCCGCGCTGCAGCGCAGCGACCTGCTGATCGCGCTGGGCACCCGCTTCGATGACCGGGTGACGGGCAAGCTGGATTCGTTCGCGCCGGAGGCCAAAGTCATCCACGCCGACATCGACCCGGCGGAGATCGGCAAGAACCGGCACGCCGACGTCCCGATCGTCGGCGACGTCAAGGCGGTCATCACCGACCTGATCGAGGCGCTGCGCCGTGACGACACCACCCCCATCCCGATGGACAAGTGGTGGGAGTACCTGCGCGATGTGCAGTCCACCTACCCGCTGAGCTACGGGCCGCAGAGTGACGGCAGCCTGTCTCCGGAGTATGTGATCGAGCAGCTCGGCAAGATCGCCGGTCCCGACGCCGTGTACGTCGCAGGCGTTGGGCAGCACCAGATGTGGGCTGCGCAGTTCATCTCCTACGAGAACCCGAAGACATGGCTCAATTCGGGCGGTCTCGGCACGATGGGTTATGCCGTTCCCGCCGCGATGGGAGCGAAGTTCGGCCGCCAGGACGCCGAGGTGTGGGCGATCGACGGCGACGGCTGTTTCCAGATGACCAACCAGGAGCTGGCCACCTGCGCGGTCGAGGGCGCACCGATCAAGGTCGCGATCATCAACAACGGCAACCTCGGCATGGTCCGCCAGTGGCAGACGCTGTTCTACGGAGAGCGGTACAGCCAAACGGATCTGGCCACGCACAGCCATCGCATCCCCGACTTCGTCAAGCTCGCCGAGGCGCTCGGCTGCGTGGGATTGCGGTGCGAGCGTGCCGAAGACGTTGAGGACGTGATCAACCAGGCGCGAGCCATCAATGACCGCCCGGTGGTGATCGACTTCGTCGTCGGCGCAGATGCGCAGGTGTGGCCGATGGTGGCCGCGGGCACCGGCAACGACGAGATCATGGCGGCCCGTGGTATCCGTCCGCTGTTCGACGATCCCGAAGAAGGACACGCGTGATGACCCGAAGACGAGCGCGAGTGAGGATCGCTGGGCCCACGCCCGCAGGGCAGGGGACGAGGTACGAGCGAGGACCGGTGGGCCCACGCCCGCAGGGCAGGGGACGAGTGGGAGTCGAGACATCATGAGCAGCATTCCTACGCATACGCTTTCGGTGCTCGTCGAGGACAAGCCCGGTGTTCTCGCGCGCGTGGCGTCGCTGTTCTCGCGTCGCGGCTACAACATCCAGTCATTGGCGGTCGGCGCGACGGAGCAGAAGAACATGTCGCGGATGACCATCGTGGTCAGCGTTGACGAGTCGCCGTTGGAACAGATCACCAAGCAGCTCAACAAGCTGATCAACGTGATCAAGATCGTTGAGCAGGACGAGGACAACTCGGTGTCGCGCGAGCTGGCACTGATCAAGGTGCGCACCGACGCCGCCACCCGTGGGCAGGTCATCGAAGCGGTGAACCTGTTCCGCGCGAAGGTGGTCGACGTGTCGACCGAGTCGCTGACGATCGAAGCGACCGGCACGCCCGCCAAGCTCGAAGCGTTCCTGCGGGTGCTGGAGCCCTACGGTATTCGCGAGTTGGTGCAGTCCGGAGTCGTGTCGCTGTCGCGCGGGCCGCGCGGCATCGGCGTCAAGTAAAGCCCCATAATCAGGCGAGATCGAAGAAGAGAAGGAAACACAGTGGCAGTAGAGATGTTCTATGACGACGACGCGGACCTGTCGATCATCCAGGGACGCAAGGTCGGCGTCATCGGCTACGGCAGCCAGGGCCATGCACACTCGCTGAGCCTGCGCGATTCCGGCGTCGAGGTGAAGGTCGGCCTGAAGGAGGGCTCGAAGTCGCGGGCCAAGGTCACCGAGCAGGGGCTCGAGGTGGACACGCCCGCCGAGGTCGCCAAGTGGGCCGACGTCATCATGCTGCTCGCGCCCGACACCGCACAGGCCGACATCTTCACCAGCGACATCGAGCCGAACCTCGCCGACGGCAACGCGCTGTTCTTCGGGCACGGCCTGAACATCCATTTCGGCCTGATCAAGCCACCCGCCAACGTCACCATCGGCATGGTCGCCCCAAAGGGGCCGGGCCACCTGGTGCGCCGTCAGTTCGTCGACGGCAAGGGTGTGCCGTGTCTGGTCGCGGTCGAACAGGATCCGAAGGGTGAGGGGCAGGCGCTCGCGCTGTCCTACGCCAAGGGCATCGGCGGCACCAGGGCCGGTGTCATAAAGACGACGTTCAAGGACGAAACCGAGACCGACCTCTTCGGCGAGCAGGCCGTGTTGTGCGGCGGCACCGAGGAATTGGTGAAGACCGGTTTCGACGTGATGGTGGAGGCCGGCTATGAGCCCGAGTTGGCGTACTTCGAGGTGCTGCACGAGCTGAAGCTGATCGTCGACTTGATGTACGAGGGCGGTATCGCCCGGATGAACTACTCGGTGTCCGATACCGCGGAGTTCGGCGGCTACCTGTCGGGCCCGCGCATCATCGACGCCGACACCAAGCAGCGGATGAAAGACATCCTCTCCGACATCCAGGACGGCAGCTTCGTCAAGAAGCTGGTGGCCAACGTGGAGGGCGGCAACAAGCAGCTCGAGGATCTGCGCAAGCAGAACGCCGAACATCCCATCGAGGTGACCGGCAAGAATCTGCGCGACCTGATGAGCTGGGTCGACCGCCCCATCACCGAAACGGCCTAGTCTTTTGCGATTTTCGGCGCGCTGAGTCACGCTGAGGGTAACTCAGCGCGCCGAAATCGCTACTGGGACGGCGATGACCACGGGAAGTCGATCCATCGGTCGGTTCTGCGCCAGATGTACTCGCAGTCGACGGCTGACTGCGGCTTCTGGTACAGAACCGCGCAGCGGGCATCTGCGACGTGGTCGGCGCAGAAATCGCGCACCAGTCGAAGTGTCTCGCCGGTGTCGGCGACGTCGTCGGCGATGAGGACGCGGGCCCCGGCCAGATCGACGGCGTTGGGCACCGGAGGAAGTACCACCGGCATGTCCAAGCGCTCGTCGACGCCGGTGTAGAACTCGACGTTGATCACCGCCAAGTTCTTCACGCCCAGCGCATAGCCGAGCGCGCCTGCGACGAACAGACCGCCGCGCGACGGCGAGTATCAGCTCGGGTGCGAACCCGTCGGCTGCGACGCGGCCCGCCAATTCATCTGCGGCGGAGCCGAACAGTTCCCAGGAGAGCTCTTCGCGGTCTTCTCTCACGGCGACAGCCTTGGCAGCTGTTTGTAGCCGAACTCCCTGCGCAGCACCGTGCGTGCGGCGTAGTAACCGGCCATGCCGTGCACCCCGGTGCCGGGCGGTGTCGCCGACGAACAGAGGTACGCCTTCGGGATCGGCGTCGTCCACGGGTTGAGCCGCAGTGTGGGTCCGACCATGGCGGCGAACAGTGTCGCGCCGCCGACGATGATGTCGCCGCCCACGTAATTGGCGTTGTGGTCCGACATCTGCGCCGCAGGCACGCAGCGCGAAGAGGCCACGAGGTCGCGGAAGCCGGGGGCGGCATCGTCGAACATCGCGGTGACCGTCTCGGTGAGGTCGGCGGTGGAGCCCGCGGGGACATGGGCATAGGTCCACAACGGTCGGCGGCCTTGATCGTCGGTGCGCGACGGGTCCGATAGGTGCGGCAGCGAAACCAGCGTCATCGGCCGCTCGGCATGCCGTCCCGCGGCGACTTCGCGTTCGCAGTGCGCCATCTGCGCTCTGGTCCCGCCCATGTGCACTGTCGGCGCTTCGCCCACTCTCGGGTCGCGCCAAGGGATCTCGCCGGACAGCACGAAATCGACCTTGCACACACCCGGGCCGAATCGGTAGCCGCGCAGTGCCTTCGCGTAGCGCGCGGGGACGGCGTCGCCGTAGATGTCCAGCAGCGCGGTCGGGGCTGTGTCGTAGATGACCACGCCACCGGGCGAGGCGGTCACGGGTTCGCCGAGTATCAACTCGCCCCCGTGGGCGCGCAGATCGGCGATCAGCGCGTCGGAGATGACCTGGGTGCCGCCGATTGGCACCGGCCAGCCCGCGGTGTGCGCGACTGTGCCGAGCATCAGCCCGGCGCCGCTGTTAACCGGCGACGGCATCCGCGCAATGGCATGGGTGCCAACACCGGTGAACAATGCGCGGGCGTCTTCTCCGCGCAGCAGGCCCCATGCGGGGCTGCCTTGGGTCAGCACCCGCAGGCCGGTCCGCACAGTGGTGAGGAGGTCCGGCGGCAGCGACCGCTTGTCGCCGAGGAAGAACTCGACGACGCCGTCGACGTTCTCGGTCAGCGGCCCGAAGAGTCGCCGCCACGACGCGCCGACCTCCAGCTCGTCGCAGGTGCGGTCCAGCGATCGATATGCGACCGCGGCGGGTCGTCCCGGCAGCGGATTCGCATACGACACCTCCGGCGCGACGAGCTTGACCCCGCGTGCGGCCAGATCGAACTCCACGAAGAACGGCGAGGCGATCGCGAGCGGATGGACCGCCGAGCAGATGTCGTGAAGCACGCCGGGGAAATCGGGGTCCGGCGCGCTGCGTGCGCCACCGCCCGCGGTCGGCTGTCCTTCGATCACCCGCACCGCGAGCCCTGCTCTAGCGCAGATGACAGCGGCAGCCAGGCCATTGGGTCCACTGCCGACGACGGTCACGTCCACGCCTGGGTTTCTCCCGCCCTCCACCCCGTCATTCAAGCCCATTAGTCTGGCCGGGTGAGTCTCCCCGTCGTACTTATCGCCGACAAACTGGCCGAATCGACCGTTGCTGCGCTCGGTGACCAGGTAGAGATCCGCTGGGTGGACGGCCCCGACCGCGAAAAGCTGCTGGCCGCCGTGCCGGAGGCCGAGGCGCTGTTGGTCCGTTCCGCAACCACCGTCGACGCCGAGGTGCTGGCCGCGGCGCCCAAGCTGAAGATCGTGGCGCGCGCCGGTGTCGGCCTGGACAACGTCGACGTCGACGCCGCCACGGCCCGCGGCGTACTGGTCGTCAACGCGCCGACTTCGAACATCCACAGCGCCGCCGAGCACGCGATCGCCTTGATGCTGTCGGCCGCTCGGCAGATTCCGCCGGCCGACGCGTCGCTTCGCGAACGCACCTGGAAGCGGTCGTCGTTCTCCGGCACGGAGATCTACGGAAAGACGGTCGGCGTGGTCGGGCTCGGCCGGATCGGCCAGCTCGTCGCGCAGCGCCTCGCCGCGTTCGGCACCCACATCGTCGCCTACGACCCCTACGTGTCACCTGCCCGGGCCGCACAGCTGGGCATCGAACTGCTGACGCTCGATGAACTACTGGGGCGGGCCGATTTCATTTCCGTGCACCTGCCGAAGACGCCCGAGACCGCCGGCCTGATCGGCAAGGAGGCGCTGGCCAAAACGAAGCCGGGCGTGATCATCGTCAACGCCGCGCGCGGCGGCCTGATCGTCGAAGAGGCGCTCGCCGAGGCTGTTTCCAGCGGACACGTGCGCGCCGCGGGACTCGATGTGTTCGCCACCGAACCGACCACCGAGAGCCCCCTGTTCGAACTACCGCAGGTGGTCGTCACCCCGCATCTCGGCGCGTCGACCGCCGAGGCGCAGGACCGCGCGGGCACCGACGTCGCCGGGAGTGTGAAGCTGGCACTCGCCGGTGAGTTCGTGCCCGATGCGGTGAACGTCGGCGGCGGTGTGGTCGGCGAGGAGGTCGCGCCGTGGCTCGATCTCGTGCGCAAGCTCGGGTTGCTGATCGGTGTGCTTTCCGCCGAGCTGCCGGTGTCCATCTCTGTGTCTGTGCAAGGCGAGCTCGCCTCCGAAGATGTTGAGGTGCTGCGCCTTTCGGCATTGCGCGGCTTGTTCTCCTCGGTGATCGAGGATCCGGTGACGTTCGTCAACGCTCCGTCGCTTGCCGCCGAACGCGGCGTGGAGGCGAGTATCAGCACCGCCACCGAAAGCCCCAACCACCGCAGTGTCGTCGATGTCCGCGCGGTGTGCTCCGACGGTCAGGTCGCCAACGTGGCGGGCACGCTGTCGGGGCCGCAGCTGGTCGAGAAGATCGTCCAGATCAACGGCCGCAACTTCGATCTGCGCGCCGAGGGCATCAACCTGATCATCAACTATGCCGACCAGCCGGGAACGCTGGGCAAGATCGGCACGTTGCTCGGCTCCGCGGGGGTCAACATCCACGCCGCGCAACTCAGCGAGGACGCCGAAGGGCCGAGCGCGACGATCCTGATGCGCATCGACCGCAACGTGCCGCAGGACTTGCGTGCCGAGATCGCCGACGCCGTTGGCGCCAACCTGCTCGAAGTGGTGGACCTGACATGAAACTGGCCGTCATCGCCGGCGACGGCATCGGGCCCGAAGTCATCGCACAGGCGCTCAAGGTCCTCGACACGGCGCTGCCCGGCGTTGACAAGACGGAGTACGACCTCGGCGCCCGGCGTTATCACGCGACGGGGGAGACCCTGCCCGACGGCGTCGTCGACGAACTGAAGGGTCACGACGCGATTCTGTTGGGCGCCATCGGCGATCCATCGGTACCCAGCGGTGTGCTCGAGCGCGGGCTACTGCTGACGTTGCGCTTTCAACTCGACCACCACGTGAACCTGCGCCCGTCGCGGCTGTATTCGGGTGTCGACAGCCCGCTCTCCGGTAATCCGCCGATCGACTTCGTCGTCGTGCGCGAGGGAACCGAAGGGCCGTATACCGGCACCGGTGGAGTCATCCGCGCGGGCACGCCGCACGAGGTGGCCACCGAGGTCAGCCTGAACACCGCGTTCGGGGTGGAACGCGTCGCCCGCTACGCGTTCGCACGTGCCGGCGAGCGGCGCAAGCACGTCACGTTGGTGCACAAGACGAACGTGCTGACGTATGCGGGCAAGCTGTGGTCGCGGGTCGTCGACGAGGTCAGCAGCGACTATCCCGATGTCGAGGTGTCCTACCAGCACATCGATGCGGCCACGATTCACATGGTGACCGATCCGGGCCGGTTCGACGTGATCGTGACCGACAACCTCTTCGGCGACATCATCACCGATCTGGCCGCCGCGGTGTCCGGCGGCATCGGTTTGGCGGCCAGCGGCAATATCGATGCGACACGGACCAATCCGTCGATGTTCGAACCGGTGCACGGCAGCGCCCCCGACATCGCCGGGCAGGGCATCGCCGACCCGACCGCGGCGATCATGTCCGTTGCGCTGTTGCTGTCCCACGTCGGCGAGATCGACGCCGCCGCGCGTGTCGACAAGGCCGTCGAGCAACACTTGGCCACGCGCGGTGAGGCGAAGCTGTCGACGATGGAGGTCGGCGAACGGATCATCGCGAGCCTGTAGGCCGCCCGGTGGCGACACTGCGGCGGCAGTGCTGGCTATTAGGGATCGGTTCGGCGTTTTCGCGGTCGCGACCGTGCCGGGTATGTCGGCAACCGCAAGCGCCGGCCTTCCGAATCCATTGTGTTTCATCGGTTCCTGGTTCTTCACCACCGCCGGGTGGATGCAACTGGTACTCGCGCGGCCTGCACTCGGTGTCGGCTGGTACTCGGCGGCAACGCAATTCGTCGGGACCATACTGTTCAACATCAGCACCGGATCGGCGCTGTTGGCGCATGCGGTCAAGCCGGAACGGCGCCTGGTGTGGGCGCCCGACCTGCTGGGATCGGTCGGCTTCCTGATCAGTGGAGCGCTCGGCATCGTGGCCGTGACGGCGGTGGTCGGGCTGATCGATCTGCAGGCTCGCGACTGGCATGCCGAGGGGATCAACATGATCGGATGCATTGCCTTCGGCGTCTCCGCCCTTGGTGCGTTCGTCACCGGATCCGGTGTCACCGCCGATGCCGTGCTCGCCAACGCAGGTACGTTCATCGGCGCGCTGTGCTTTCTGGCGGCTGGGCTGCTGGTGCTGCCGCCTACGGCGCATCGCAGCCCTGAACGTGGGGGATAGGCCGTCGTCGGCTGTTCGGCAAACTAGCCCTTGGCTCGGGGCTTGATCTGATCGATCACTTGCCAATTGACGCCTCGTTGATCGGCGGATCCGCACCATTATCGCGGTTCGTCGTCGAAGTTCAGATCGAATCTGACGTCGGTGCCCTCGACCTTGGTCACATTCACGTCGACGCCGTAGGTATCGCCCGCGTCGTTGACCGTGCAGCGGGTCGTCGCGCCGACTTCACCCTTGAGGTTGTCGGGGCATTCGACGGACTCCGGCGCGCGCCCGACCTGTTTCTCCAACTGAGCCGAGATCTCCTTCGCGAGCTCGTCGTTGTCAACCGAGACGCTCGTGCCGGCGGAGAAGGAACAGGCCGCCACAGTGGCGGCCGATGCGGCGACCCACAGTGCCGATCCGAGAAGTCGCCGCATCGGGCACCCCCTGTACGTGTGCGTCAGCCCAGAAACTGTGGCACAACCCGCGTACTGCCTGCGCGGCTTTCGGTCACGATCCGGCGTGATCGCCACTCAGGGGGTCTGATTCAAGCGGAACAAGGGGGATCGCGATGATCGGAAAGAGAGCGCAGACCGCAAACGCCGCCGCGTAGCCTGCGGCGCCGATCAACCCGCCGAACAACGGTGGAGCTATGCCTGCGGTGAGCAACTGGCTCGTGTTCTGTGTGCCGAGCGCCCGTCCGCTCCAGAAGGGTCCGGCGATCTCCGCGATCGCGGTGAAGGCCAATCCGTTGTCCGACACGGTGATCACCGACGCGACGATCACCATCGCCACGCTGATCGGCGAGTTGAGCCAGTCGGTCAGCGCCAACAGGCCCATCGACGCGGCGGCGGCCAGCGCGATGACGCGGATCGGTCGTAGCCGCGAGCCGGCGATGTCCGACCACCGGCCCGCCGCGATTCGGCCGGCGGCGCCGAGCACCTGGGCCAGCGTCACCAGCAGACCGGCGGACGCCGCGGACCATCCGCGCTCGGCCATCAACCACACCAACGTGAAGGTCGACACCATCACCTGAGGTGCCACCAGAAGCACCGAAACGGCGTGGATGCGCCACAGCGTTGCCGACCCCCGGTAGGGGTTGGCTAGATCGCTCTCGTCGGCCTCTGCGCGCGGCGGACGGGGCGGATCCTTCACCGCCACCGCACAGATGACGGCTGCCGCCGCGCAGACCCCGGCGGGGAAGAGCAGTGCCGCCGACACGCCGTAGTTCTCCGCCAGCCGCGGAATCACCAAGGCACCGAGGCCGACTCCCAACGGCTGGGCCGTCTGCCGGATGCCCATGACGAGCCCGCGCTGATCCGGCGGGAACCACCCCACCACGAGTCTGCCGCTCGCGGTGTTGCTGCTGGCCGCGGCCATTCCGCCGAGCAATAGGAATGCGCCGACCGCGAACAGCGAGTGCACGGAGGCCGCTGCGAACGCCGCGGCCGCGGTCAGCGCCGAGCCGAGCGCCAACACGGTGCGTTCGCCTATCCGGTCGACGACATAACCCCATGCGATGAGGGTGAGGACCATTCCGAAGCTCGGCATCGACGACAGCAGGCCCGCCGCGGCCAGGTCGAGGCCGCGCTCGGTGTGCAACGTCGGGATGAGGAATGCCGCGCCATTGATGAACACGTTTGCGAAGAGGGTCGCCGTTAGCGCTATGACGAGCATCGACCAGCGGCGCACGGTGCTGATCGGACCCGCCGTCATGGAGCCCATCGTTGCACAGCCGTCTCAACATATTGAACAGGAATCTCATGCTATGAGAAGCAGATCGGCGGGAGTTGCCTCGAGCGGCCGCAATGCCGCCCACTAGGCTGGGCTGATGCGCCTAGGCCGTATCGCCAGCCCCGACGGGGTCGCCTTCGTCAGCATCGAGGGGTCCCCCGAGCAGTCGGATGCCGTTGTCAGGGAGATCGCCGAGCATCCGTTCGGCAATCCGACCTTCACCGGACGACAGTGGCCGCTGGCCGATGTCCGATTGCTGGCGCCCATCCTTGCCAGCAAGGTGGTCTGCATCGGCAAGAACTATGCCGCGCACATCGCGGAGATGGCTGAGGACGCGAGGAGCAGCACGAGCGACGGCGGGGAGGTCGCAGACCCGATCATCTTCATGAAGCCGAACACCGCGATCGTCGGGCCGAACGTTCCCATTCAATTGCCCGCGGACGCTGACCCCGTCCACTTCGAGGGTGAGTTGGCCGCGGTCATCGGAAGGCCGTGCAAGGACGTCCCCGCGTCGCGGGTGGCCGAGAACATCCTCGGCTACACGATCGCCAATGACGTCTCCGCACGCGATCAGCAGAAGAAGGATGGCCAGTGGACCCGCGCCAAGGGCCACGACACCTTCTGTCCCGTCGGCCCATGGATCGTCACCGACGTCGATTCCTCCGATCTCGAGATCCGCACGGAAGTCAACGGCGACGTGAAGCAGAACAGCCGGACGTCGAACATGATTCACGACGTCGGCGCCGTCGTCGAATGGATCTCGGCGGTGATGACGCTGCTACCGGGCGATCTCATCCTGACCGGAACGCCAGACGGTGTCGGTCCGCTCGAGAACGGCGACACGGTGAGCATCACGATCGAGGGTATCGGAACCCTCACCAATCCCGTTGTACGCAAAGGAAAACCGTGACCGCACTCGGGAAGAGCCACGATGGCGGGGCCCGTGTCCGGGTGCGGTTCTGCCCTTCGCCGACGGGCACGCCGCACGTCGGTTTGATCAGGACCGCGCTCTTCAACTGGGTCTACGCTCGGCACACCGGCGGCGACTTCGTGTTCCGGCTCGAGGATACCGACGCCGAACGCGACAGCGAGGAAAGCTATCTCGCGCTTCTCGACTCGCTGAACTGGCTCGGCCTCAACTACGACGAAGGGCCCGAGATCGGCGGACCGTACAGCCCGTATCGGCAGTCCGAGCGCCGCGACATCTACCGCGACGTGGTTGCGCGGCTCGTGGCCGCTGGGGTGGTGTACGAGGCGTATTCCACACCCGAGGAGGTGGAGGCCCGTCACATCGCCGCGGGCCGTAACCCGAAGCTGGGTTATGACAACTTCGATCGCGACCTGACCGACGAGCAACGCGATGCGCACCGGAGGGACGGCCGGCGCCCGGTTTTGCGGCTGCGGATGCCCGATGAACCGATCACGTGGCACGACCTGGTTCGGGGCGAGACGACGTTCGCGCCGGGCTCTGTTCCGGATTACGCGCTGACCCGCGCCAGCGGAGACCCGCTGTACACCTTGGTCAATCCGGTCGACGACGCGTTCATGAAGATCACCCACGTCCTGCGCGGCGAAGACCTGCTGTCGTCCACACCGCGGCAGATCGCCCTGTATCAGGCGCTGATGCGCATCGGTGTCACCGATGCCATCCCGCAGTTCGGCCACCTGCCCGCCGTGCTCGGCGAAGGCAACAAGAAGCTGTCCAAACGCGATCCGCAGTCGAATCTGTTCCTGCATCGTGACCGTGGTTTCATTCCGGAAGGACTGCTGAATTACCTGGCGCTGCTGGGCTGGTCGATCGCCGACGACCGTGACGTGTTCAGTCTCGACGAAATGGTCGCGGCCTTCGATGTGACGGACGTCAACTCCAATCCGGCCCGCTTCGACCAGAAGAAGGCCGACGCGCTCAACGCCGACCACATCCGGCTGCTGACCGAGGAAGACTTCACGCAACGGTTGCGCGCGTACTTCGGTGTGCACGCCTACGACACCGGCCTCGGTGACGATGGGTTCGCCGAGGCCGCCCGGTTGGTGCAGACCCGAATCGTCGTGCTTGCCGATGCGTGGGATTTGCTGAAGTTTCTCAACGACGACGAGTTCGCCCTCGACGAGAAGGCGGCGGCGAAGGAGTTGCGCGCCGATGCGGGCCAGGTGCTCGAGGCCGCGCTGAACGCGCTCGACGGCGTCCGCGACTGGAAGTCCGCCGACATCGAGGCGGCACTCAAAGGCGCCCTGCTCGATGAACTGGAGCTCAAACCGCGCAAGGCGTTCGGTCCGATCCGGGTGGCTGCGACAGGATCGACGGTCAGCCCACCGCTCTTCGAATCGCTCGAGCTGCTCGGACGCGAGCGCAGCTTGGCGCGCTTGCGCGCCGGTCGTGACCACGCGGCGGCCGCGGCGACCGCCGGGTGAGAAGACGACGCGAAATCTTTGGTAATCTGCACGTCGGCCCGGCAAGACACCAATCGTGTCGTCTCATCTGTCTGCCTGGCCGGAAAAGGGCCTGTGACCAGCGGTTACAGGTGGCCGATGGGGTATGGTGTAATTGGCAACACAGCGGTTTCTGGTACCGCCATTCTAGGTTCGAGTCCTGGTACCCCAGCAGCAGTAGTGATTATGGTCGGCTCTGGCACCTGAGCTATGCTGGCCCTTCGGAAAGTTCTGGCCCCCGTCGTCTAGCGGCCTAGGACGCCGCCCTCTCACGGCGGTAGCGTGGGTTCGAATCCCATCGGGGGTACCCTGCGTGTCGAACATGGAGCGCCCGAACCCTCGCCAGGGTTCGGGCTTTTTCTGCGCGCGCCCCCGCAGGCACGACGCACATCTTCGGATTGTCGGCGGTGCCGCCGTTCGGGAACTCACTCGGACCGACAGATCGGAGAGCCGACTCGTTGCACGGGTCATCGCCCCACCAAGGAAGAGGCTGTCAAAACCCGGTCAGCTGCGGTGGAGTCGCAGCTTTCCTGCAGGAGGTCCGCGACATGAGTGTTAACGTGCGTCGATGGGAGGAGCCATCGACAGAGAAGCGGCAACTCGATGACGACCGCCCTCGCCAAGCCGGAGTGGGACGCCAGGCGGCGAACCCTTCGTAACGCGGTGCGCGAGGCGGTGTACGGGGTCGACAGCCGAATGCGTATAAGGGGTTCCTTCGTTCACGGTGATTTCCATCTCGCTCGCGACGGTCGAGTCACATTCAGCGATGTCGACCTGCTCATCGACGACGACGGAAGGAGTCCGCACGCGTGGGAGGCAGACGTGGCGGCCGCGCTCGCGAGCCGAGGGTGGGACATCCGTATCTCCGTTCTGCACTTCGATCCGACGCTGTCGATGGAGCGATCAGCGTCCAGCCTCCTCAGTTTTGGACAACTGATCCGATTCCTGCCGAAGACTCACGATCGGCGATTTGAGGCCTATCTCCTATCGAAGACGGCACTGGGAGTACTTGGCGTGCCGGGCATCGCCGCCCGTTCGGAACAGACCCCGTGCGGGGATGACCGCGTTCGGGCCGCATGGTTGGCCCGAATCGGTTTCGAGGCGGGATTCGACAGGGCGTCCTGTATCGATCTCTTATTGGGAGCACCGGAGCCGAACGAAATCACGGCCGCATTCGTCGATCTCATGCGTTTCAATGACCGATCGGCCGCTCGGGCGTGGTTCCTCGACAGGCTGGAGAGATCGACGGCTCATCCCTGGATGAAAGACCACTATCACGAAGTACTTCAGGAAAGCTGACTCTGCAACGTCAGTGCTTACCCGGTTCCGCAGGAGGGTCGCCGGAGTCGTCGTCGACGAGTGATTCGTGCGGATGGCTGATCATTGCCGAAAACGTCGCGGTAGTCTGCCAGGTCAGTGCCTCGAGTTCCATGGGACACAACGACACCCACTGCCCGGATGTACTGGACTCGATGAGCAGTCGCGAACCGTTGCGGGTCTCGACTCGAGCGACACGCACCTCGGCGAATTCGTTTCCGATGGTGACCGGTTCGCCGACTGCATGCGGGCGATCCGGTCGCGGAGATGTCATGGTCCCTGCCCGGTCATAGGAAGATCGCCAGGTTCTGCATCCGAATCACCGACTCGTCGACCAGAATCGTGCGGCGCCTGAGCTTCCAACGCTCCCCCTCTCGCCGGAGCAGGTCTTCGCGACCCGCTGACAGAAGTGCTCCTTCCTGCACATCGCCTCTGCTGCGAAAGAGGAGCATCGCCGAGTCGACGATGAGGTGGTCGCGATCTTCGGTCGCGAACGCGCGGACGTTGGACAGATGACGCCGTAACCGCGAAGGCGGATCCTCGGTCCATGCATGTTCAGTGAGGAAACGAGCAGCCCTGCGCGACAACGAGTATTTGTCCTCGTCGAAATGTGCCATCCCGGGCGCCGTATCGTATCCCGCGTTCCGCGCGGTGGTGACCCGTACCGGCATCAGGTAGTGGATGTCGTCGGCCAGCAGATCCAGCCAGTCGGTATAGGCCTGTGCGTCGAGTAGGTACGTCTCGTCGACCAGCCAGCGGTGCAACTCGAGGTGGCGTTCGTCGTCGAAGCGCAGGCTGGTGCCTCTACGCGTGATCCTCGACGCGGTCTTGCCGAGGCGGGAGGCGCTCGAATGCGTGACATCGGCATTATTCATGTTGTAGCGCCTCGCTCCAGGTCGTCTGCCCACCGCCGCAACAACTCCCGCTGGTTGAACTCGCTATATCCTTTCCGCGCGAGGCCCGGGCCGCAGAACCGCTCGGGCGGCAGCGGCGGCGTGACTTCGGTGTCATCCTCGAGCAGTCCCATCCTGCTGTTGAGCAGCAGGCGGCGGGCCATAGAGCCTCCGGCGGTACTGGTGAGCGACACCCAGTTCTCGACGTCATCCTGTTCGAACATGCCGGTGCTGCCGAAGCACATCAGATAGGCCTTGTACGAGAGGGCCTTGAACTCTTCAGGCGCCTGCTTGTCGACGGCGAACCACGACAGAACTTCGGTTTCGTGCTCGCTGACCGGCTGCCACTGCCGCAGGCTGATGAAGGGAAGCACACCGTCGGAGGCCGCGACTTTCGGCCAGTTGTGGACGAAGGACAGATTCGGATACAGCGACGCGGCGCTGAACATGTAGCCGTCGCGCCCGATCACGTCGAGTTGCCCGACGGACCAGGACCGCTTCAGCCGGCTGATCATCTCGTCGGGATAGCCGACGTACCGCAACCGCTCCTCGAGCGAGCCGTCCGGCAGTTTGTAGGTGGTGCCTCCGCCGTTGCCCGCCCAATAGAGCACACCTTCTTTGCGTTTCTGTGCGTTGGGTTCCCGAAACAAGCCGATTTCCACGATCGACGAATGCGTGTGGGGAGTGTGATACATGTCCCCGGCGAAGTTCTCGGCGCCGATCTTCCAATTGGCCTTGATGCGCCAACGCTGCGGGCCGTGCATTTCGATTCCACTACTGCTCTGCTTGGTATAGAAGTCCAGATAGAACCGGAAGTCGCCGAGATACTCATCGAGCGGAGGCGCCGTGGCGGCCAGGCTGATGAAGATCAGCCCGTTGTAGATGTCGATATTCGGTGCCGGCAGCAGCCGTTGCCCCGTGCGTTTAAATCCCGCTTCGCCGCCGTAGGCTTCCTCGTGGAACGGCAGCCCCGCGATGCTGCCGTCGTTGCGGTACGACCAACCGTGATACGGACAACGGAAGTGCGACGCGTTGCCCATCTCGGCGCGGCACACCTGCATGCCCCGGTGAAGACACATGTTGAAATGCACCCGGACGACGCCTTCTTCGTCGCGGATGACGATGAACGAGTCATGGAGTACCCGACGGACCACGTAGTCGCCGGGTTGGGGAATTTCCGACTCATGTCCGACGAAGATCCAGACTCGGCTGAAGAGGCGCTCCTTTTCGAGTTCGAAGATCGCGCTGTCGTTATATATGTGCGCCGGAATCATTCCGCGCCGCACATCGTCGAGCACGCCTTGCAGCTCGGTCACGACGATCTCTTCTCGCACGCACGCAGGAGCACCATTGTGTTCAGAGGTTACTTCCGCACAGTGGACCTCGGCGCAGCCTTCAGACAAGTGACACAGAAAATCTCAGTAGCTATGGTGGCAAGCTGCTTACCGGCACTTTTCGGTCAGCCGAGGATAGACACCGGTCTCCCGCACACCCACGCGAGTCAGCGCACAGTCCGCGCTCCCCGATTATCGTCGAAAGCCTTGCGGCGCAATCTGAGCTGAATTGGCACAAGCGAGGGAGGGCTATATCGATCCGTCGGGCTAACGCCTATGCACGTTCGAACTGCACCCACCATCGGGGATATACCTAGCAGTCGATCAGAGCCGTCGGGTCAATGCATCAGCGGCCGCCAGCAAGTCTGCCGCCCATCGCGTTCCCGGTCGGCGGCCCATCCGATCGATCGGGCCGGACACCGATATCGCCGCGATGACCTGGCCCCGGCCGTCCCGTACCGGTGCGGACACACTTGCCACGCCCGGCTCCCGTTCGGCGACGCTCTGCGCCCAACCGCGTTTGCGTACGTCGGCCAGTGTGCGGTCGGTGAATTTCGCCGCGGGCAATACCGCCTGCTGGGTGGCAGCGTCGCTGAACGCCAACAGGATCTTCGCCCCCGACCCCGCCGTCATCGGAAGGTGCGTTCCGACCGGAACCGTGTCGCGGAGTCCAGCAGGCGGTTCCAACGCTGCCACGCAAATCCGGGACGTGCCCTCACGCCGGTAGAGCTGCACGCTTTCACCGGTGATTTCGCGCAACCGCGGAAGGACAGCCGCGCCAGCGGCCAAGAGGGGATCGTTCACCTGTCCGGCCAACTCGACCAGCGCAGGCCCGAGGCGCCAGCGGCCCTCGGCGTCGCGCGCGAGCAGACGGTGTACCTCCAGGCCCGCGGCGAGGCGGTGGGCGGTAGCCCGCGGGAGACCGGTCCGTTCGCACAGTTCGGCCAGACCACAGGGCGACTCGGAGATCGTGTGCAGCAGCCCCACCGCTTTGTCGAGCACGCCGATACCGCTATCCTGTCTCACAAGGAGATACTAGCGTTCCAGATTGTGAGATAGTCAAGCATGAGCACCGACACCAGGCCGCGCACCATGGCGGAGAAGGTTTGGGACGACCACGTCGTCGCTCTCGGCGGCGGCACGGGTGAATCCCGGGAACCCGATCTGATCTACATCGACCTTCATCTCATTCACGAGGTGACCAGCCCGCAGGCGTTCGACGGGTTGCGGCTCGCGGATCGCGGCGTGCGCAGACCGGACTTGACCATCGCCACCGAGGACCACAACGTGCCGACGATCGACATCGACAAGCCGATCGCCGACCCGGTCTCCCGCATTCAGGTCGAAACGCTGCGACGCAATTGCGAGGAGTTCGGCATCCGGCTGCATCCGATGGGCGACGCCGAACAAGGCATCGTGCACATCATCGGACCGCAACTCGGTCTCACCCAGCCGGGCATGACGGTCGTCTGCGGTGACAGCCACACGTCGACCCACGGCGCATTCGGTTCACTTGCGATGGGCATCGGCACGTCGGAGGTCGAGCATGTGCTCGCCACGCAGACGCTGCCCCTTCGTCCGTTCAAGACGATGGCCGTCAATGTCGACGGACAACTGCCCGCGGGCGTCAGCGCCAAAGACATCATCCTCGCGGTGATCGCGAAGATCGGTACCGGCGGTGGTCAGGGTCACGTCATCGAATACCGCGGCAGCGCCATCGAAGCGCTGTCGATGGAAGGTCGGATGACGATCTGCAACATGAGCATCGAAGCCGGCGCGCGTGCGGGCATGGTCGCACCCGACGAGACGACGTATGAGTTTCTGCGCGGACGGCCGCATGCTCCGACAGGTGCGGACTGGGATGCGGCGGTCGCAGCGTGGGAGAACCTACGCACGGATGACGGCGCCGAATTCGACACCGAGGTGTACATCGACGCGACGATGCTGAGCCCGTTCGTGACGTGGGGGACCAACCCGGGCCAGGGCGTGCCGCTGTCGGCGTCGGTGCCTGATCCCGAGTTGATGCTCTCCGACGATGAGCGGCAGTCCGCCGAGAAGGCATTGACCTACATGGATCTCAGGCCGGGCACAGCCATGCGCGATATCGCGGTTGACACCGTCTTCGTGGGCTCGTGCACCAACGGTCGTATCGAGGATCTGCGTGTGGTGGCCGACGTTCTCCGCGGCCGCAAGGTCGCCGACGGTGTGCGGATGCTTGTGGTGCCCGGGTCGATGCGGGTTCGCGCCCAGGCCGAATCAGAAGGTCTCGGCGAGATCTTCACCGACGCCGGCGCGGAATGGCGACAGGCGGGCTGCTCGATGTGTCTCGGCATGAATCCCGATCAGCTGTCGCCGGGTCAGCGGTGCGCGTCGACCTCGAACCGAAATTTCGAGGGCAGACAAGGTAAGGGTGGCCGCACACATCTGGTGTCACCGGCCGTGGCAGCGGCGACGGCGGTGCGCGGCGCGTTGTCCTCACCCGCAGACCTGAGTACCTAGAGGAGACGAACCATGGAACCCTTCCGTACGCATACCGGCATCGGAGTTCCGCTGCGCCGGTCCAATGTCGACACCGATCAGATCATTCCTGCGGTGTATCTGAAGCGGGTCACCCGAACGGGTTTCGAGGACGGGTTGTTCGCGTCGTGGCGCAACGATCCGTCGTTTGTCTTGAATCTGAGCCCGTTCGACAGGGGCTCCGTATTGGTGGCCGGACCCGATTTCGGCACGGGTTCGTCGCGCGAACATGCGGTGTGGGCGCTCATGGACTACGGCTTCCGTGTCGTCATCTCGTCAAGGTTCGCGGATATTTTTCGCGGGAATGCGGGCAAGTCGGGCCTACTGGCGGCAGAAGTTTCTCAAGATGATGTGGAACTGCTGTGGAAGCTCATCGAGCAGCAGCCCGGACTGGAAATCACTGTGAATCTTCAAGATCGCAACGTGGCCGCGGGAACGGTCATGGTGCCGTTCAAGATTGACGATTACACCGCCTGGCGATTGCTCGAAGGTCTCGACGATATAGGCCTTACCCTGCGGAAACTCGATGACATCGAGTTGTATGAATCCAACCGCCCGGACTGGAAACCGCATACGTTGCCGATACCCGGATAGCCGCGGAAGCAACGGAAATTAAGGGTTCACAAAGGGCCCTTCCGGCCCCCTCGCCAGCGGCCATGCGCGGCAACCGGATTCCAGAAATACGTGACAGCAACGCCTGAAATTGCGCGTGGCTCTTGGAAATCAGTGGTAAGTCGTATTACCGTGTCTTTCTAGTTGGTCCAAGGTGGATCACTGGTCTGGAGGTTTTGCATGAACAAAGCAGAGCTGATCGACGTACTCACGAAGCAACTCGACGTCGACCGTCGCTCGGCAACCGATGCGGTTGAGGGTGTGGTCGACACAATCGTGCGTGCGGTACACAAGGGTGACAGCGTCACCATTACCGGTTTCGGCGTCTTCGAACAACGCCGTCGTGCAGCCCGGGTCGCGCGTAATCCGCGTACCGGCGAGACAGTAAAAGTGAAACCAACGTCCGTGCCGGCCTTCCGGCCCGGCGCTCAGTTCAAAGCGGTTGTCTCTGGCGCACAGCGCCTCCCGGCGGAAGGACCTGCAGTGAAGCGTGGAGCTAGTGGTAGTGGCGGAGCTCGAAAGGCCGTGCGGAAGGCCGCGGCCAAGAAGGCGGTGAAGCGCGGCGCCGCCAAGAAGGCAGTGAAGCGCGGCGCCGCCAAGAAGGCAGTGAAGCGCAGCGCCGCCAAGAAGGCAGTGAAGCGCAGCGCCGCCAAGAAGGCAGTGAAGCGCGGCGCAGCCAAGAAGGCAGTGAAGCGTAGCGCCGCCAAGAAGGCAGTGAAGCGCGGCGCAGCCAAGAAGGCAGTGAAGCGCACCGCCGCCAAGAAGGCAGTGAAGCGCGGCGCAGCCAAGAAGACCGCGCGCAGGGCGCCGGCCAAGAAGGGTCGTCGGTAACCTTCAGACAGACGCGCCGTGGGTCATCGAGACCCACGGCGTATCTGCGTATTGAGGAGCCCCGAGCCTAGACGGCCGCGCTCTCGATGACCGACGCAGGCCCAACGGTGGGGACCGTGCGGGAGTAACGGAAACCCGCCCGGCTCAACAGATCGGCGTACTGCGCCTCGGTGCGTTCCCGTCCCGCCAGTGAACCAGCATCTCCAGGTCGAGCATCTTCGACAGGTGCTCGCGCTCGTCATCCGGCACCACCATCTCGACCAGCAAGAGCGTTGCGTCCGGTTTCATCGCGGCGCGCACGTTACGCAGGGTCCGGACGGCATCATCGTCATTCCAGTCGTGAATGATGTGCTTGAGAATGTAGGCATCGCCGCCCGTGGGTATCGACTCGAAGAACGATCCACCGATCGTTTCGCAGCGATCGGACACACGGGTGGCCGCGAGCACCGAGGACGCACCGTCGACGACATGGTCGAAGTTGAACAGGATGCCGCGCGCCGTCGGCGTCTTCGCGAGGATGGCGCTCAGCAGCATGCCGTGCCCGCCGCCGACATCGACGATCGTGTCGAAGCCGGAGAAGTCGTAGGCGGCGACGACCAACGGTGTCTCCATCGTCGACATGCTCGTCATCCCGTCGTTGAACACCGCACCGAGTTCAGGCACCTCGGGAAGCCAGTCGAAGGCCGGTTTGCCCCTCAGCATTTCGATTGCGGACCGCCCCGTCTGCACCGAGTACGAGAGCTGACCCCATTGTTTCCAGTGCATCGGATCGCCCCAGAACAGCACCATTCCCGGAGTCAGGAGTGTCGGAGCGCATGGACTGACTCAGGGGGTGAGTGCGAAGCGGCCGTCACGACGTTGGGAGAAGATTCCACGGTTGGCGAGCGCGCGCAACAGCCGATTGACGCTGTCCGCGTCGGCACCGACACGGTCCGCGATGGCTGCGGCTGTCAGTGGACCGTCACGCAACGCGTCCGCGATGCCGAGCTTGGTCGCCGCGTACACGCCCTGCGCCACAAAGGCTCCAGTCATCGTCTCGAGGATCGTCGCGAACGGTGCTTGCATCGTGCGTTCGATTCGACGCAGGCGGCGCCGAACTGCGTCGAGTGTGCGGGCGAGTCGAACCGGCGGGAGCTTGGGTGGCGCGTCGGCGGGCATGGTGTCCTTTCCAGCTTCGCCGGCGAGCGCCGGCTATTTCTTGGTGGGGGCGAGCGGACTACCGATGTGGTCGGCCGCTACCAAAGTGCCTTGCAATGATGACATCACCCATGTGCTGCCCTTGCGGTTGCGTGACTTGTCGGGACGCACGCCGTCGCGGGCACACCACCACTCGATGAGATCCGGGATGACCTTGCCCTGGGTGCAGATCACCGGTGTGCCGTCGGCCGCGGCGATTTCGAGTATCCGGCGCCGCGCCGCCTTGCGATCGTCGGCGTAGGCCTCCTCGGTGAGCAGCGGTTCATTCTGAATTCCGACGCCGAGCTCCTCGGCAAGAGGTTCGATGGTCTGGTGGCAGCGGGTGCGGTCGGCCGAATACAAGGTGTCGGCACCGAAGGCCAGCAGTTGACCGACCAGCGACTCCGCCTGCGCCCGGCCGCGTTTGTCCAGTGGGCGCAGCCGATCGTCGCCCTTGTAGCTCGACTTGCTGCCCGCCGTGCCGTGCCGAACGATCAGTACGGTCTTGGTGTTCGGCGGAAACTTGGCGAACCGGCGCAACACCTTCCGGTCGTGTGCATACTGCAGCTGCTTGACCGCCGCCGAAACGGGCAGCCATTTCAACTCGTCGACCTCGTCGTTCGGAGTGAAGTCGCCGTCGACGATGTGTGCCGCCCAGTAACGCACCTTCTTGATGCCCTGCTTCTCGACCGGATAGCTCACAGACGTCAGCCGGCGGCCGAGGTGGCAGGCATAGCCGGTTTCCTCGTGCACCTCGCGTACCGCGGTCAACGGTTCGCTCTCCCCGAGTTCGACCTTGCCCTTGGGCAGCGACCAGTCGTCGTAGCGGGGCCGGTGGATCACCGCGACCTCGGGCTCACCCCCGTCATCGCTGAATCGCCACAGCACAGCACCCGCTGCGAGCACCGCCTTGTTCGCGGGCACCGCGTCACGGGAGGACTTCTTCGGCACCTCAACTCCTGCCGGTCATTTTCAACCGCGGGAACTCTCAAGGATGTCGGTGGCGTTCCATCAGCCACACTTGATGATCGCGGACGGTCTGGCCTTCATGCGGGGAGGCGGTCCAACTCCCGTCGGCGCCCAATTCCCAACAGCGGGTGGCCGGATTCATCGCCGACTCGAACACCTCATCCAGCTGCGTTTTCAGCCTCGGATCCTTCACTTGGGCCATCACTTCGACCCGGCGGTCGAGATTACGATGCATCATGTCCGCGCTGCCGATCCATAACTCATCGATGGCGCGCAAGTGAATAATTCGCGAGTGCTCGAGGAAGCGTCCGAGTATCGAGCGAACCACGATGTTCTCCGAGAAGCCTGCGGCCCCCGGGCGTAGCGCGCATATTCCGCGAACCACGACCTCGACCCGCACACCGGCCTGCGACGCCCGATAGAGCGCGTCGATCACCTGCTCGTCGACCAAAGCGTTCGCCTTCAGCCGGATTCGTCCCTCGGCGCCTTCGCGCGTTGCGGCGACTTCCCGTTCGATTCCCTCGATGATCCCTCTGCGCACCCCGAGCGGGGCGACGAGCAGATTGCGGTAGGAATCCTTGCGCGAATAACCGGTCAGCGAGTTGAACAGATCGGTGAGGTCGGCGCCGATGTCGGGGGCGGCGGTCAGCAGGCCGACGTCCTCATAGAGCCGAGCGGTTTTCGGGTTGTAGTTGCCGGTGCCCACGTGGCAGTAGCGCCGGATGGCCGACCCCTCGCGCCGCACCACGAGCGCGGTCTTGCAGTGGGTCTTGAGCCCGATCAACCCGTAGACGACGTGCACACCTGCCTGCTCGAGTGCTCGCGCCCACTTGATGTTGGCCTGCTCGTCGAAGCGCGCCTTGATCTCCACCAGCGCCACGACCTGCTTACCCGCCGAAGCCGCGTCGATCAGCGCGTTGACGATCGGGGAATCACCCGACGTGCGGTAGAGGGTCTGCTTGATCGCCAACACATTGGGGTCGGCGGCGGCCTGCTCGATGAACCGCTGCACCGTGGTGGAGAACGAATCGTACGGGTGGTGAACAAGAACGTCGCCGTCGCGCAGCGTCGCGAAGATGCTCTTGGGCGTCTCCCGCTCACCGAACGCGGGCGGGGTGGCCGGCACGAACGGCGGGTCCTTCAACTCAGGACGGTCGACACCGTAGATCTGCCACAGCGACGAAAGATCCAGCAGGCCAGGCACCTCGATGACGTCGCCGGGGTTCACGTCGAGCTCGCGCAGCAGCAGCTCCAACATGTTCTCGGTCATGTCGTCGGCGACCTCGAGACGCACCGGAGAACCGAAACGCCGTCGGGCCAACTCACGTTCGAGCGCTTGCAGCAGATCCTCGTCTCGGTCCTCCTCGACCTCGAAATCCGCGTTGCGGGTGATCCGGAACGCGTGATGCTCGACAATCTCCAGGCCGGGGAAGAGCACGGTGAGGAACGCCGCGATCAGCTCCTCCATCGGAAGGAAGCGCAATTCGCCGTTCCGGCTGTCGAGTCCCACGAAGCGGTCGACGTTGTCGGGCACCTTGATTCGGGCGAAATGCTGACCGCCGTCATCGGGATGCTTGACGGTGATCGCCAGGTTCAGGCTCAACCCGCTCACGAATGGGAACGGGTGGGCGGGGTCGACCGCCAGCGGTGTGAGCACCGGGAAGACCTGCTCATGGAAGTAGGTCGACAGCCGCTCGCATTCGTCGTCGTCGAGCTGGGCCCAGGTGACGATGACGATGCCCTTCTCGGCGAGCGCAGGGCGCACCGCGTCGGAGAACACATGCGCGTGTCTGCTGGCGATCTGCTGCGTGCGCTCGCTGATCCGGCGCAACTGCTCGCGGGGTGACAGCCCGTCGGCGGAACGCACCGACAATCCCATCTCGTCGCGACGTTTCAGCCCTGCCACCCGGACCATGTAGAACTCGTCGAGGTTCGAGGAGAAGATCGCGAGGAACTTCGCGCGCTCGAGGAGCGGAAGCGACGGATCGGCGGCCAGCGCGAGCACGCGCGCGTTGAAGTCCAGCCAGCTCAGTTCGCGGTTGAGATATCGGTCCTCGGGCAGTGCGTTGTCGACGGCAGGCGCCGTCGCCGCTGGTGGTGCCTCCGGAGTTCTGCTGTCCTCCTCGCGCGCGGACCCCGAATCACCCGGCACCGCGATGGTGCCCTGCTGTCGAACACGAGTCTCGGCTTCGGTCATCCAACCGATCATTCCTCATCGCCGAGCGCAGCGGCCAACGACGGGCAATATCCTCAACCGCTGTTCACCTTGGCCTGCCGATGGCCTGCGTCGTCGCCGTCCCGACGCCGAGCCTGCGGGCCACCATCAGGTCGTCGGGTGTGTCGATATCGCAGCGCAGCCCGGGCCACGGCCCGGTGAGCTCGATGGCCCCCGAATGCTGATGGCGTCGGGCGGAATCCGGTCCGAACTCAGGCGCCAACGCGACACCGAAGGCAAACAGCGCCGAGGTCCCGGTACCGTGCCTGTCCCCGACGAAGCTGCGTGGGTATCCGCGGGCGGCAGCGATCGCCTCGGCGAGTTCCTGCGGCTGCAATGCGGGCAAATCACCCTGCAGCGCAACGATGTTCGGCGTCGAGTCACGAATGACATCCTCTGCGGCCCTTATCGCATTGTTCAGCGGGTCGCGGTGGCCGTCGGGTGTCGGGTCGGACAGAACCTGCGCGCCCAACTCCAGGGCGGTCTCCCCGGCAACCTGGTCCGGGGTGACGACGGTGACCGTTTGCAGTGCGGGAACCGCGAGCGCGGCCTTGATGGTGTCGACCATCATGGCCAGCACCACGGCCTCCCTGGTCGCAGCGGAGAACACCCCGGCGAGTCGCGTCTTGGCGGCGGCCAGCCGCTTGACGGCGATGACCAATCCGACGTCAGCGGGCGCGCCGGTCTGCGTGCCGCTCATAGGTTTCCATCCTGCCAGTCCGCGCGAGCTAGGGTTGAGCCGTGGTGGAGGCGGCGGTAATGGGGGCCGGTGCGTGGGGAACAGCGCTGGCCAAGGTGTTGGCGGACGCCGGTAACAACGTCACGTTGTGGGCCAGGCGCACGGAGCTGGCCGACGAGATCAACGACACCCATCGCAACCCCGAATACCTCGACGACGTCGAACTGCCTGCATCGATCCGCGCTACCAGCGACCCGGCCGAGGCGTTGTCGAACGCCTGCACGGTGCTATTCGGGGTTCCTTCGCAGACACTTCGGGCCAATCTCTCGCGGTGGGCCGAGCTGATCAAGGAGGACGCGACGCTGGTCAGCCTCGCAAAGGGCATCGAGCTGGATTCGTTGATGCGGATGAGCCAGGTGGTGATTCAGGTGACGGGCGCCGACCCGGCGCGGGTGGCTGTCGTCACCGGCCCCAACCTGGCCAGCGAGATCGCCGAGCAACAACCCGCTGCCACCGTCGTGGCCTGCTCCGACTCCGGTCGGGCGGTGACCCTGCAGCGAGCGATGGCCACCGGGTACTTCCGTCCCTACACCAACGCCGACGTCATCGGCGCCGAAGTGGGTGGCGCGTGCAAGAACGTCATCGCGCTTGCCTGCGGCATGGCGGCTGGTGTCGGGATGGGGGAGAACTCGGTGGCCGCGATCATCACCCGGGGTCTCGCCGAGATCATGCGATTGGGAATCGCGTTGGGCGCCAAACCCGCCACCCTGGCCGGGTTGGCCGGGGTCGGTGACCTCGTCGCGACGTGTACGTCGCCCCATTCGCGTAATCGCACCTTCGGCACCCGGCTCGGCAGAGGGGAGTCGTTGGAGGCGGCAAAGCTGGCAGGCGGCGGGCACGTCGCAGAAGGCGTCACGTCGTGCGAGTCGGTGCTGGCGCTCGCGGGCAGCTACGACGTCGAGATGCCGTTGACCGACGCGGTTCACCGGGTATGCCACAAAGGGTTCTCGGTGCCCGAGGCGGTCGCGCTGCTGCTCGGTCGCAGCACGAAACCGGAGTAGCCGCATGTCCGGCTTGTACGGCGACTCGACCAGAAGCGTCAAAGCAACTGGGACTGAAGCGTTGCCGGGAGGACCCATTGCGCAGCCGCCGGTGCTGGCGTCCGCGTATCACATCCCAGCCGACGAAGACGATTCACTCGACAGCTACGGGCGGTATCACAACCCCACGTGGCGCCGACTCGAGTCGGCGCTGGCCGACCTGGAAGGCGCCGCATCGGCGTTGACGTTCGGATCGGGCATGGCGGCGATCACGTCGGTGCTGCGGGCGATCGTCAAGCCGCGCTCCACCGTCGTCGTGCCCGCCGACGGTTACTACCAGGTTCGCCGCTATGCAACCGAATACCTTGCACCGCACGGAACTACAGTGATCGAGGCGACGTGCGCCGACATCATCGACGCTGCATCGAACGCCGACGTGGTGCTCGCGGAAACACCGTCGAAATCCGGGCCTGGACGTCGTCGACCTGCACAGGCTCGCGCTGAACTGCCGTGAGCGCGGCGCGCTCCTTGTCGTCGACAACACCACCGCGACACCGCTGGGGCAACAACCGTTGTCGCTCGGCGCTGATCTCGTGGTGGCCAGCGCCACCAAATCGCTTTCGGGTCATCACGATCTGCTCGCAGGCTACGTGGCGGGCAGTCACGCGGATCAGATGGCAGCCATCGAGCATGAACGTCGGCTGGCCGGCCCCATCCTCGGCGCGTTCGAGGCGTGGCTTGTGTTGCGAAGTATCGGCACGGCGGGTCTGCGGTACGAGCGTCAGTGTCAGAACGCCCTCGCGATGGCGCTGGCGCTGCGCGCCCATCCCGCCGTGCGGTCGGTGCGCTACCCGGGGCTGCCCGATGACCCGTCGCACCAGGTGGCGAACCGGCAGATGAAGCGATTCGGCGGAATCGTGGCGATCGAACTGTCCGACGCCGCCGCCGTTCATGCGTTGGCGCAGAACAGCAACCTACTGGTGTCCTCGACGAGCTTTGGCGGCATCCACAGTTCGATCGATCGCCGGGCGCGCTGGGGCGATCCGGTCGGTGAGGGCTTCGCACGCATCTCCGCGGGGATCGAGGACACCGAGGATCTCGTCGCCGATATCGAGCAGGCGCTGCGCTGACGAGCCGGGTCGCAACGGTAGATCGTGTGGGTTTCGGCTGGGGCGGTAGCCTCTTTAGGTTGTGACTGCCCGCCACCAGCCCGGCTCAGCCGGTCGCGTCCGTGTCGCCGTCGTGTACGGCGGACGCAGCTCTGAGCACGCGATCTCCTGCGTTTCCGCGGGTAGCATCTTGCGCCACCTCGATCCCGAGCGCTTCGAAGTGGTGGCTGTGGGCATCACGCCGGGCGGGTCGTGGGTGCTGACCAACGCGGAGCCGGACACCCTCGCGATTGCCGACGGTCGATTGCCTGAGGTCAGCGGTGCTTCGGGGACGGCGCTCGCTCTTCCCGCCGACGGCCGAGGCGGTCAGCTGCTGTCACTGAGTCAGGGCGCCCCAGGAGCGCTGTTGGCGTCGGTCGACGTCGTTTTTCCTGTGCTGCACGGGCCCTACGGGGAGGACGGCACCATCCAAGGGCTCCTCGAACTGGCCGGCGTGCCGTATGTCGGCGCCGGGGTGCTGGCCAGCGCGGCGGGGATGGACAAGGAGTTCACCAAGAAGCTGCTGGCGGCCGACGGGCTGCCCATCGGTGATCATGTGGTGCTGCGGCCACAGAACGAGTCTCTGCAATTGGAGGATCGTGAACGCCTCGGGTTGCCGGTCTTCGTCAAGCCCGCCCGCGGCGGGTCGTCGATCGGGGTCAACCGGGTCACGGCATGGGATGAGTTGCCCGCCGCGATCGCCGATGCACGCACACACGATCCAAAGGTGATCGTCGAAGCGGCCGTGCCCGGACGCGAACTGGAGTGTGGCGTACTGGAACTACCCGACGGCAGGATCGAGGCGAGCACGGTCGGCGAGATCCGCGTGGCCGGCGTGCGGGGACGTGAGGACGGCTTCTACGACTTCGCTACCAAGTACCTCGAAGACGCCGCCGAACTCGACGTGCCCGCCAAGGTCGACGACGACATCGCCGACGAAGTACGGCGGTTGGCGATCCGGGCGTTCCGCGCGATCGACTGCCAGGGCCTGGCCCGCGTCGACTTCTTCCTTACCGATGACGGCCCGGTCGTCAACGAGATCAACACCATGCCCGGGTTCACCACGATCTCGATGTATCCGAGGATGTGGGCGGCCAGCGGCGTCGATTACCCGACCCTGCTGGCGGCGATGGTGGACACCGCGCTGGCCCGGGGCACCGGACTGCGCTAGCGGGCGGGCGCCGGATCGACCGGCCTGGCAGGCATCGCGCTCGAGATCGCCTGCGAGATCTCCTGGATGGGTGTCGGACCCGAACCGCTGGGCAGTGTCAGGGCTATATATACGGGGCGGTCAACGGCGAACCAGGTGCTCCTGTCCGCCTCGGTCAGCTCGAACCACGCCACGGGTTCGACGACCTGGGTGGGCACACCCACGACGAAGTCCAGCGGACGGTCGAGTCCGCAGCGAAGAATCACCGGATCGGTGTCCCACTCGGCCCGCCATGCGGCGGTGCCCGGCGGTGCCGGTTCGGCCGCAGGCGCGCGCCGGTAGTCGCCGAGATGGTCGGGCAGTGCTGCCATCAACGCCGTGCATTCGGCACTTCCCGCCTGCGGCGCGGGCACCGTCGCGATGGGGACCGGTTCCTGCTGGGTCGGGGTCTGCCGCAGCACCGCGACAACCAGCACGGCGACGATCGCAGCGACCGCTATTGCGATCGCGGCGATCAGGAGTGCGCGCGGCGGCCCGTCCGGGCCGTCGTCGGCTGGCGATGCCACAAGGGCAACTCTAAGGTCGCGATCCGGCGACCTGCTGAACGCGGCGCGGCCAGTTGCTTGACGACCTCGGCGCGGCACTGGATCAGCATGAAAGCATCGACCACCCGGTATCTCCTCTACTTCGCTGCATAGACTCCACGCCGCAGGGACCAAAATTGCTCGGTGTTCAGCGCACGCCCGACGAGAGCCAGCGTGAGCATCGCAGCACAGTGAGGAGGTGCCGTGGCCACCGAGGAGCCCGCGGAGAGTCTGGCGGGCCTCGGCGAGTTCACCGTCATCGATCGCCTGGTTGCCGGCCGTGATCAGCCCGCGGTGGTCACCGTCGGCCCCGGCGACGACGCCGCCGTGGTCACCGCGGCCGACGGCAGGACCGTGGTGTCCACCGACATGCTGGTGGAGGGCAGGCATTTCAGGCTGGACTGGTCGTCGCCGCATGACGTCGGCCGGAAGGCGATCGCGCAGAACGCGGCGGACATCGAAGCCATGGGCGCGGCGGCGACCGCTTTCGTGGTGGCGTTCGGTGCGCCAGGAGACACGCCTGCCGCGCACACGGTCGAACTGGCCGACGGGATGTGGGAAGAGGCTCGCAAGCTCGGCGCGGGGGTCGTCGGCGGCGATCTGGTCAGCGCCCCGCAGTGGGTGATCTCGGTGACGGTGCTTGGCGCCCTTGGTGAGCGCGCACCGGTGCTGCGTTCGGGCGCGCGGGTGGGCGACACCCTGGCCCTCGCGGGGACGCTCGGTCGGTCTGCTGCGGGATATCACTTGTGGCAGAACACAATCGACGGGTTCGAGGACCTGCGCCGCGTGCACCTGACACCCGAGCCGCCATACGGTCATGGGCGTATCGCCGCGGACGGCGGCGCGACGGCGATGACGGATGTCTCCGACGGCCTCGTCGCGGATCTGAGCCATATCGCCCAGGCGTCGGGAGTCGGTGTCAACGTGTCGACCGCGGCGTTGGCCGCCGACCGCGAGGCGCTGTCGGAGGCCGCGGAAGCGGTAGGGGTCGACGCGTGGACGTGGGTGCTTGGTGGCGGTGAAGACCATGCGTTGGTCGCGACGTTCCACGGCGTTCCGCCCAAGGGATGGCGGCCCATCGGCACGGTCATCGACGCTCCGTCGCGGGTGCTGGTCGACGGCGAGACGTGGCCGGGAAGCCCGGGCTGGCAGTCCTACGACTGAGCTGAGCGGCTAGGTTCATCTCCTGTGACTGCACGGCCGTTGAACGAGTTGGTCGAAATGGGTTGGGCGCAGGCGCTCGAGCCGGTGGGCGCCCAGGTCGCGCAGATGGGAGAGTTTCTGCGGGCGGAGATCGCGTCGGGTAACGGCTATCTACCGGCCGGCCAGAACGTGTTGCGGGCGTTCACCTTTCCGTTCGATCGGGTGCGGGTTCTGATCGTCGGGCAGGACCCGTACCCCACGCCGGGGCACGCGGTGGGCCTCAGCTTCTCGGTCGCCCCGGATGTTCGGCCGCTGCCACGCAGCCTCGACAACATCTTCGCCGAGTACCGCAAGGACCTCGGCTATCCGGCGCCTGCCACCGGGGACCTCACGCCATGGTGCGAGCGCGGGGTGACGCTGCTCAACAGGGTGCTCACCGTTAGGCCAGGCGCTCCGGCGTCGCACAGGGGCAAGGGCTGGGAAGCCGTCACCGAATGCGCGATTCGGGCGTTGGTGGCGCGCTCGAAGCCGTTGGTCGCGGTGCTGTGGGGACGTGACGCGTCGACGCTCAAGCCGATGCTCGAAGGCAGCGACTGCGTCGCGATCGAGTCGGCGCATCCGTCGCCGCTGTCGGCGTCGAGGGGATTCTTCGGGTCGCGGCCGTTCAGCCGCGCCAACGAGCTGCTCGAGCAGATGGGCGCCGAACCGATCGATTGGCGGCTGCCCTAGCTGCCGAGATCGACGTTGTGGCGGGTTCTTCTCACACAGATCCGCCCAAATGTCGGTTTGGGCGTTTTCAGCCGCGGGTGACCTTGCCGGCCTTGATGCAGGACGTGCAGACGTTGATGCGCTTCTTGTTGCCGCCGGGACGGGTCACGGCGCGCACGCTCTGGATGTTCGGGTCCCACCGACGGCTGGTCCGGCGATGGGAGTGCGAGACCGACTTGCCGAAGCCGGGGCCCTTCCCGCAGATATCGCAGACGGCAGCCATTCGAGAACTCCTTGGATCAGTGCTTCGGGGGTCTATTCATATCCGACCCAACAACCTGACCAGGATACCGGGCGGCAAAGAGAACGCCAAAACGCTGTCCACCGGCGGGCGACCGGGCCTGTCGATGTGGCAGGCGTTGTCCGGCGCAGTCGATAGGCTGGCGCCCACCGGGGGTCCCCTTGGTCCGGGAGGGAGGTGGGTGACCGATGGCCGAGCATGGTCGACGGCTGGACGCGTCCGGCCTGCGCGAATGGGCCCACACCTCGGTCGGCGACCTCATCACGCACACCGACGAGATCAACCGGCTGAACGTCTTCCCCGTCGCCGATGCGGACACCGGCACCAACATGCTGTTCACCATGCGCGCGGCCTGGGCACAGGCGGACGCACACTCCGGAGAAAGTGGCGTTGCCGAAGTGGCCGCCGCGCTCGCCGACGGTGCGCTGAACGGCGCCAGAGGCAACTCCGGGGTGATTCTCTCGCAGATCCTGCGCGGCCTGGCCGACGTCACCGCGGAGGCCGCCGCCGATCGCCGAGGCGAGCTCGCCGACATCGACGGCGCCATCCTGGCCGCGGCGCTGCGCCATGCGGTCGGGCTTGTGGTGGCGTCGATGGGCGAGTCGGTGCCCGGCACCATCCTGTCGGTGCTGCAGGCGGCCGCCGAAGCCGCAGAGGGCGCCGTCTCAGGCGCCGCCGACCTCGGTGGTGTGGTGTCGGCCGCGTCGGATGCGGCGGTGATCGCGCTCGACAAAACCACCGAGCAACTCGCTGTGCTCACCGATGCGGGCGTGGTGGATGCGGGCGGTCGCGGTCTGCTGGTGCTGCTGGATGCCCTCGCCAAGACGGTGTCCGGTCGCGCGCCCGCCCGCCAGGAGTACGTGCCCGCCCCGCCGCACGTCGAGACCGCCCTTGCCGCACCGGGTCCGCGGTTCGAGGTGATGTACCTGCTGAGCGACTGTCGCCCCGACGGGGTGGAGCGCCTCCGACAGCGGCTCGACGAGATCGGTGGCTCGGTCGCGATCGCGGCGTCGGGGTCCGACGGCGTTGGGCGCTACTCGGTGCACGTGCATGCCGACGATGCAGGCGGCGCCGTCGAGGCTGCGCTGCCGTTCGGCGTGCTCAGCCGAATCCAGATCACCGCACTCACCGGTGGCTCCGCCGCGCATGCGCCCGGCGGCTGGACTCGCGAGCGTGCGGTGCTGGCGGTCGTCGACGGGAACGGCGCCGCCGAGCTCTTCGCCGGCGAAGGAGCCCATGTTCTGCGACCTGATCCGGACGCCACGGACCCCGCGACGGCGGTGACCGCCAAGGAGCTGCTGCGCGGACTCGTCGACGCGGGCGCAGCCCAGATCATGGTGCTGCCCAACGGATTCGTGGCCGCAGAGGAGTTGGTTGCGGGCTGCACCGCGGCGATCGGCTGGGGTATCGACGTGGTTCCAGTGCCTGCGGGCTCGATGGTGCAGGGCTTGGCGGCGCTTGCCGTGCACGACGCCGACCGGCAGGCCGTCGACGACGGTTACACCATGGCGCGCGCCGCGGCAGGCGCCCGCCACGGCTCGGTGCGGGTCGCCACCGAGGAGGCGCTGACGTGGGCAGGCACTTGCCGGCCAGGGGACGGCCTCGGCATCGCCGGTGACGAAGTGCTGATCGTCGCCGATGACCTCACCGCCGCGGGCGCCGGGATGATCGACCTGCTTCTCGTCGCAGGCGGCGAGCTGGTGACCGTGCTCAGTGGCGCAGGCGTGGAGCCGGCTGTGGGCGAAGCGCTTCAGCGACATGTGCACAACGAGCATCTGGGCATCGAGTTGGTGACGTATGCGACAGGCCATCGCGGTGACGCACTGCTGATCGGGGTGGAGTAGTGGTCGCGCTCTCTGACCGGCTCGAATTCGTCCTCGGCGCCAAGGCGGCCGGTCAGCTCGAGCAACACTTCGGAATTCGCACCGTGAACGACCTCGTGCGGCACTATCCGCGCAGGTACGAAACGGGGTCGACGGTGTACACGGATGATGACGAACCCCCGGAGGAAGGCGAGCACATCACCTTCGTCGACACCATCACGAAATACGAACTGAAACTGACGAATCGCACGCCGAAGCGCGAGTACCTCGTCATCACGCTCGGACACCGCAGACCCAAGGTGACCGCGACGTTCTTCAACGTCAAGTACATCAAGAGGAGCCTGAAAGAGGGCCTGCGCGTGATGCTGTCCGGCGAGGTCGGATACTTCAAGGGCACAATGCAATTGACCCATCCGGCCTTTTTGATCCTGGACTCCGGCAAGGGCTCCAAGTCGTTGGCGAAGATCGCCGAAACGTCGAGAGACACCAGCGGCGAGCTTCTGCTCGAAGGATTCGCGCGTGACTTCTTTCCGATCTATCCGGCCAGTGCCAAGATGCAGAGCTGGGACATCTACGCCTGCGTGCGCCAAGTGCTCGACGTGCTCGATCCCATCACCGATCCGCTCCCGGAATCATCCCTGCGGCCGCGTGATCTGATGTCCGAGGACGAGGCACTGCGCGCCATTCACCTGTCGGAGAACGAATCCGAGCGGAACAAGGCCGTCGAGCGCCTCACTCACGACGAGGCGCTCGGGCTGCAGTGGGCACTGGTGACGCGCCGAAACAGTGAACTCGGCGGATCTGGTCCGTGTGCCGCAAGGAAAGACGACGGCCTACTCGCGGCGCTGATGAAGCAGCTGCCGTTCGAACTGACAGCGGGGCAGAAGGAGGTGCTCGAAACGCTGTCGGCCGAACTTCAAGAAACCCGCCCCATGAACCGGATGCTGCAGGGAGAGGTCGGCTCGGGAAAGACCATCGTGTCGGTGCTGGCCATGCTCCAGATGGTCGACGCCGGCTATCAGTGCGCGCTGCTCGCCCCGACGGAAGTGCTCGCCGCCCAACATGCCCGCTCGGTGCGCGACGTTCTCGGCCCCCTGGCGATGGCGGGTCAGCTCGGCGGTGTCGAGAACGCCACCCGGGTGGCGCTGCTGACCGGATCCATGACGGCACAGCAGAAGAAGCAGGTTCGCGACGAGGTCGCCTCGGGTGAGGCGGGCATCGTGATCGGCACGCACGCCCTCCTCCAGGACACCGTCGACTTCCACAAGCTGGGCATGGTCGTGGTCGACGAGCAACACCGGTTCGGAGTCGAACAGCGAGATCGGCTGCGCGCCAAGGCACCAGCAGGCCTGACGCCGCATCTTCTGGTGATGACCGCCACCCCCATTCCTCGCACGGTGGCCCTGACCGTCTACGGCGACCTCGAGACGTCGACGCTGCGCGAACTGCCACGCGGTCGTCAACCGATCACCACCAACACGATCTTCATCGCGGATAAACCGAGATGGCTGGACCGCGCTTGGACGCGCATCATCGAGGAAGTGCGGGCCGGCAGGCAGGCCTACATCGTCGCTTCGCGCATCGACGAGAACGACAAGAAGACTGGCGGCGAGGACGCCGGGCCGCCTGCGACCACAGTGGTCGAACTGCTCGAGCATCTTCGCCGCGGCCCGCTGGCGGGCCTGCGGTTGGGGCTGATGCACGGAAAGCTGCCCGCCGACGAGAAGGATGCGGTGATGGCCGCGTTCCGCGCGGGCGAGATCGATGTCCTGGTGTGCACCACCGTCATCGAGGTGGGCGTCGACGTCCCCAACGCCACGGTGATGTTCGTGATGGATGCCGACCGGTTCGGCATCAGTCAGCTGCATCAGCTACGCGGGCGCATCGGTCGCGGCGAACACGCCAGCCTGTGTCTTCTGGCAACCAGGCTGCCGGAGGGCTCCAAGGCGGGTGAGCGGCTGACGGCGGTGGCGGGCACGCTGGACGGCTTCGAGCTTGCCGATCTCGACCTCGCGGAGCGCCGTGAGGGCGATGTGCTTGGCTACAGTCAGTCGGGCCGCGCGATCACGCTGCGCTTCCTTTCTCTCCTGGAGCATCGCGAGATCATCGAAGAGGCGCGCGCCTTCTGCCAGTCGCACTACGACAAGGCCTCCGCAGATCCCGCAATGGCTCTGCTGGCAGCCCAATTCACCGATACCGAGCGCGTCGAGTACCTGGACAAGACATGAGTGGCAAGCGGTTGGCGTATCTCGCCCTTGCGGTCATGCTGGCCGTTGCAGTGGCATGCCAGACCGTCGCCTCGGCGAGCCAGCGCGCGGCGCTGTTCGTCGCACAGTCCGATGTGCCCAGGGTCGCCGCAGGCGTCGACGTCCTGGCCGGAATGGCGCAGATACCGCGGCGCACACGGGTATTCGATTATCGCAGGGTCGCCTTCGGCGACTCATGGACCGACGACAACCCGGCTCCCGGCGGACACAACGGGTGCGACACCCGCAATGACATCCTGGACCGCGACCTCGTCGAAAAAACCTACGTGTCGATCAAGCGGTGCCCCAACGCCGTTGCCGCCGGTACGCTGCACGACCCGTACACCAATGAGGTCGTCGTGTTCACGCGCGGCAACCGAATCGGCGCATCGGTGCAGATCGACCACCTCGTTCCGTTGGCGCTCGCATGGGATCTCGGTGCCCGCGACTGGCCCGAGGGCCTGCGCGTGCGGTTCGCCAACGATCCGGCGAACTTGCTCGCCGTGGCGGGGGAGCCCAATCAGGACAAGAGCGATTCCGAGCCCGCGCTGTGGATGCCGCCCAACGAGGCGTTCCGCTGCCAGTACGCCGTGCAGTTCATCGCCGTCCTGCGCGGCTACGATCTGCCCATCGATGTGGCTTCGGCGAGGGTGCTGCGCGACGCTGCGGCGACCTGCCCGACGAGCTGAAAGTCACCATGCCTGCGCGCAATCCGATGCGGCGAAGCGCTGCGATCGTCGTCGGCGGCCTCATCGTCGTGGCACCGGTGGGTTGCTCGTCGTCGGAGTCGCGCGACGACGCGGCCCCGAACCCGGCCAGGATCGTTGTCGAGGGGCAGACCCGAACCGTCGACGGCACGACGGTCTGTATGGACGGGCCGACGGGTGAGGTGTCCATCGAGCTGGATCCGCCGGGGACCGCTCCCGGTGCGACGAGCCCGAACCCCATCGTGGTTCTGGACCTGACCCCGAAGGGTGCTGCGCCGTCGGTCTCGCTGCTGGCGATCAATCTGCCTGATGTCGCGCTTTCGGCGGGGCGCTACCGGACCTCCGGAGTGCCGACGGCGACGAAGGCGGGGAACACGTACACGGTCAAGGGGCAGGCGACCGTGGTCGGAACGCCGCCCGAGCGACCGGTGTACAAGTCTTTCGAGCTCGAGATCACCTGCCCCTAGGCGGCCAAGCCTAAGTGCCGGTGTAGGTCTCGGGGTCCGGGCGGAACCGGGTGCCGTCGTCGAGCCCGTTGAGCGTGGCCATCTCGTCGTCGGTCAGCTCGAAGTCGAACACCTCGAGGTTCGACCTCACCCGTTCCGGCGACGACGAACGCGGGATCACGACGTTGCCCAATTGGATGCTCCACCGGATCAGTGCCTGCGCAGGCGTCTTGCCGTGCGCCTCGGCGATGGACACGATCGTCGGATTGTCCAGCAGCCGACCCACTCCCAACGGGCCGTAGGCCTCGGTGACCACGCCGCGGCTCTCGTTGACCGCGCGCAACTCGGCCTGGTTCAGCAGGGGGTGCAGCTCGATCTGATTGACGACGGGGGCCACGAAGGACAGGTCGACGATGTTCGACAGGTGTTCCTCGTTGAAGTTGGCGACGCCGATCGAACGGGTGAGCCCCGCGCCCTGGCTGGACATCAGCCCACCCCAGCTGTCGACGTACTTCCCCTGTTCGCCGGCGGGCCAGTGAATCAGGTACAGGTCGACGTAGTCCAGACCGAGCCGCTCCAGGCTCTCCTTGAGCGCATCCTGCGATGACTGGAAACCTTGGTCGGAGGTGGCCAGCTTGGTGGTGACGAACAATTCGGAGCGCGGCACACCGGAGGACGCGATCGCCCGGCCCACCGCGGCCTCATTGCCGTACGCGGACGCCGTGTCGATGAGGCGGTAGCCCGCCTCGAGCGCAGCCGACACCGACTCCTCGGTCTCGGCATCCGACAGCTCGCCGACGCCGAGACCGATCACCGGCATCGTGTTGTCGTCGTTCAGAGTGACCGAAGGAATCGCAGCCGCCGACGTCATGTCACCTATCCCTGCCTAGTTGACTGGAGTTGGTGGTACCGAAAGACCACCGACTTCGCCGATGACTATATTGCCGAGCCGGATACGCCACCTAATCAGTACCTGGACTGGCATTTCGCCCGATGTCCGACAATGGTGTTTCACGCGGCAGTTGTCGCATTCGTGATCAGCCGTCGACGAGGAGAAGCCATGGCTGCAGCTGATCCGGCGGTCCGGCCCGACTTCAGGGACAGATTGCAGAAGGTCGTTGGCGCACCGACAATGCAGGCCATTTCCCGGATGCCCGACCGCGCCAAACGGGTGCTGCTGCGGGGCCGCTCGATATCCATCGACGGCAAGACGCTGGACACCACCCTGCAGCTCGTGCTGGCCTCGTCCCGGGTTGCGGGCCGGGAGGGGCTGATACTCAGCAAGGATCCGGCGACCGCGCGCGCCCGCCTCGACGCCACGGCGTCGAGGTTCCCACGGGTGCATGCCGACGTCACCACGTCGGACGTCTCGATACCGGGACCTGGTGGAGACATTCCAGCGGTGCACATCCGCCCGACGACGAGCGGCGGCGATCACGCGCCGCTGCTGGTCTACTTCCACGGCGGCGGTTTCGTCGTCGGCGGTTATCCGACGCACGGCAACCTCTGTGAGGTCATCTCTGCCCGCGCGGACATCCATGTGCTGTTCGTCGACTACCGGCTCGCACCCGAGCACAAGGCGCCCGCAGCGGCCGAAGACGCGTACGCCGCCTATCGGTGGGCTTGCGACCACGCCGCCGATCTTTCGGCCGACGCGGGCCGGGTCGCGGTCGGCGGAGACAGCGCGGGCGGCAACCTGGCCGCGGTGGTGACACAGCGCGCCCGCAACGAGAGTGCACCGCTTCCTTTCATGCAGCTGCTTCTCTACCCGATGTGCGACTTCACCGCCCACACACGCTCGATGGATCTCTTCGCCGACGGCTTCTTCCTGCGTCGCTGGGACATGGACTTCTGCCATGAGCAGTACGTCGGCGGCTCCGGTGTCGATCCGTCCGATCCGCAGGTCTCGCCTCTGCTGGCCTCCGATCTCTCCGGGCTGCCGCCCGCCCTGCTCGTGACCGCGGGCTTCGATCCGCTGCTGGATCAGGACCGCCAATTCGCGGCCGCCCTGTCATCGGCCGGTGTCGCGGTCGACATGCTCGAGTTCGGTTCGATGATCCACGCCTTTCCCAACTTCTTCGGGCTGGGCGGCGGCGCGGCGGTGGCGACCGATGACATCATCGCGGCCCTGCGTGCGCATCTGCACCGGAGCTGACGAGCCGGCGAGACCTCGCCGGTACCCTTGACCCCGTGGCCACGAAATCCAAGAAGACCAGCTACGACCTCAACGCCGCCGACCGCAGGCGCAACATGCTGATTCAGATTGGTCTGACCGCGGTCGTCGTGCTCCTCGGCGTCGGGCTGGTGCTCTACATCGTCATGGGTGCCGACAAGAAGCCGGAGTCAGGCGAGGCCAAATCGATCCGAGTGACGTCGAGCAAGCTCATCACCAAAGAGGGGACCTCCGAACCGAAGGCGGTGCTGGGGCTGTACGAGGACTTCCTCTGCCCCGCATGCGGCAACTTCGAGAAGGAGTATGGCCGGACGGTGAGCAACCTGATCGACAGCGGTGCCGTGGCCGCCGACTACTACATGGTGTCCATCCTCGATCGCGCAGGCGACGGCTACTCGTCGCGGGCGTCGAACGCGGCCTACTGCGTGGCCGACGAGTCTAAGGACGCGTTTCGCCGCTTCCACGCCGCCCTGTACGCCCAGCAGCCGGAAGAGAACGTCGGGCCGTTCCCCGACAACGAGACTCTGATCAAGACCGCCCGCCTGGCCGGCGCGGGAGGTGGCGTGCCTGACTGCATCAGCAAGGGCCGCTACGAGGAGATGGCGCAGGGCTTGGCCTCGGCGACCGGCGTCAACTCGACTCCGTCCATCCGCATCAACGGTGCGGACTACGAGCTCAAGTCGCCCGAGGACCTTGTGAACAAGATCAAGGAGATCGTCGGGGACGTGCCCGGCCTGGTGGCCGCTTCCCCTAATCCGGATCCAAAGCAACCGCCGGCGCCGCCGGCCGCGCCATGACCGTCACCGCCGACAGCTCGGCCGAGTCCGCCGACCGCCCGGCCGAACCCGCCGTCGACGACGCGAGGCCGGGCGTCGAGGTGGGGCGCGCCAGCGCGCTGTGGGTGCTGATCGCCGGGGTGCTCGGACTGACCGCCGCGATCACACTGACGGTGGAGAAGATCGAAATACTGATCAATCCCGACTATGTGCCTTCTTGCAGCATCAACCCGGTGCTGTCCTGCGGTTCGGTGATGATCACCCCGCAGGCCTCGGCGTTCGGCTTCCCGAACCCGCTCATCGGCGTCGTGTCGTTCGCCGTCGTGGTGGTCACCGGTGTGCTTGCGATCGCGAAGGTCAGGCTGCCGCGGTGGTATTGGGGTGGGCTGGCCGTTGGCACGCTGCTCGGCGTCGCGTTCATCCACTGGCTGATCTTTCAGAGCCTGTACCGCATCGGCGCGCTGTGCCCGTACTGCATGGTGGTCTGGGCGGTCACCGTCCCGCTGTTCGTCGTGGTGGCTGCCATCGCGCTGCAGCCGCGCCTGGAGTACGGGGTGGCGCGCTTCGTCCACCAATGGCGCTGGTCGTTGGTGACGCTCTGGTTCACGGCGTTGACCCTGATGATCCTGGTGCGGTTCTGGAACTACTGGTCGACCCTGGTCTAGTCGGTGCGCCCCTGGATGGCGTTAGGGTTCCTTGGTGATCTCCAAAATCCTGGTGGCCAACCGCGGCGAGATCGCGATCCGTGCGTTTCGTGCCGCTTACGAGATGGGCATCACCACCGTCGCGGTCTACCCCTACGAGGATCGCAACTCCCAGCACCGGCTGAAGGCCGACGAGTCCTACCAGATCGGGGAGACGGGCCATCCGGTCCGCGCCTATCTCTCGGTCGACGAGATCATCAGGGTGGCCAGGCAGGCGGGGTGCGACGCCGTCTACCCCGGGTACGGCTTTCTGTCGGAGAACCCCGACCTGGCCGCGGCGTGCGCCGAGGCGGGGATCACGTTCGTCGGGCCGGGTTCCGACGTGTTGGAGCTGACGGGCAACAAGGCGCGCGCGATCGCGGCCGCACGGGCGGCGGGACTGCCTGTGCTGACGTCATCGGAGCCGTCGGCGTCTGTCGACGAACTCGTCGCCGCGTCGTCGAGCATGGACTTCCCGTTGTTCGTCAAGGCGGTGTCCGGTGGCGGTGGCCGCGGGATGCGCAGGGTGACCGACGCCGATGCGCTGCCGGAGGCCATCGAGGCGGCCAGCCGCGAGGCGGAGTCGGCGTTCGGCGACCCGATGGTGTATCTCGAGCAGGCCGTACTCAACCCGCGCCACATCGAGGTGCAGATCCTTGCCGATACGCACGGGAACGTGATGCACCTCTTCGAACGCGACTGCAGTCTGCAGCGACGCCACCAGAAGGTCATCGAGCTGGCGCCGGCGCCCAACCTCCCCGAGGAGCTGCGCGAGCGGATCTGTTCGGACGCAGTCTCATTCGCGCGCGAGATCAACTACTCGTATGCCGGAACGGTTGAGTTCCTTCTCGACGAGCGCGGCCATCACGTCTTCATCGAGATGAACCCTCGGATCCAGGTGGAACACACTGTCACCGAGGAGATCACCGACGTCGACCTGGTCGCCTCCCAGATGCGCATCGCCGACGGCGAAACCCTCGAGCAGCTGGGCTTGTCGCAGGACGAGCTCGTGGTGCACGGAGCGGCGATGCAATGTCGGATCACCACCGAGGATCCAGCCAACGGCTTCCGGCCCGATACCGGCCGCATCACCGGATACCGCTCACCCGGCGGTGCGGGTATCCGGCTGGACGGCGGCACCAACCTCGGCGCCGAGATCAGCGCGCACTTCGATTCGATGCTGGTCAAGCTCACCTGCCGGGGCCGGGATTTCTCCGCGGCCATCGCGCGCGCCCGCCGCGCGCTGGCCGAGTTCCGGATCAGGGGAGTGTCGACCAATATCCCGTTCTTGATGGCCGTGGTCAACGACCCCGATTTCCGGGCGGGACGGATCACCACGTCGTTCATCGACGAGCGACCGTATCTCTTGACCGCGCGCACACCAGCCGACCGCGGCACCAAGATCCTGAACTACCTCGCCGAAGTGACGGTGAACCAACCGCACGGCCCGCGGCCCTCGACGATCTACCCGCAGGACAAGCTGCCCCCCATCGATCTCACGGCGCCTGCTCAGTCGGGTAGCAAGCAGCGCCTCGTGGAGCTCGGCCCGGAGGGGTTCGCCCGTTGGATGCGCGACTCCGCGGCCGTCGGCGTCACCGACACCACGTTCCGCGACGCACACCAGTCGCTGCTGGCGACGCGGCTGCGCACCAACGGGCTGGTGACGGTGGCGCCCTACGTCGCGCGCATGATGCCGCAGCTCCTGTCGGTCGAATGCTGGGGTGGCGCGACTTACGATGTGGCCCTTCGTTTTCTGAAGGAAGACCCCTGGGAGCGGCTGGCCGCGTTGCGGGAAGCGATGCCCAACATCTGTCTGCAGATGCTGCTGCGCGGGCGAAACACCGTCGGCTACACGCCGTATCCGGAGCTCGTCACGAAGGCGTTCGTCGAGGAGGCTACCGCGACGGGCATCGACATCTACCGCATCTTCGATGCGCTCAACAACGTCGAATCGATGCGCCCTGCGATCGACGCGGTTCGCGAAACGGGCACGGGCATCGCCGAAGTCGCGATGAGCTACACCGGCGACCTGTCCGATCCCGGCGAAAGTCTGTACACGCTGGACTACTACCTGAAGCTGGCCGAGCAGATCGTCGATGCGGGCGCACACGTGTTGGCGATCAAGGACATGGCGGGATTGCTGCGCCCGCAGGCTGCTTCGGCGTTGGTGTCGGCCCTGCGTTCGCGGTTCGAGCTGCCCCTGCACGTGCACACCCACGACACTCCCGGTGGTCAGCTGGCCACCTATCTGTCGGCGTGGCAGGCCGGGGCGAGCGCGGTCGACGGCGCCGCAGCGCCGTTGGCGGGCACCACCAGCCAGCCCGCACTGAGCTCGATCGTGGCGGCCGCCTCGCACACCGAATACGACACAGGGCTGTCGCTGGCCGCGGTCTGTGAGCTCGAGCCGTACTGGGAAGCTCTGCGAAAGGTGTACGCGCCCTTCGAGTCTGGATTGCCCGCGCCGACGGGCCGGGTGTATCGCCACGAGATTCCGGGCGGTCAGCTGTCCAACCTGCGCCAGCAGGCCATCGCGCTCGGACTGGGGGATCGGTTCGAGGACGTGGAGAACGCGTACGCCGGATCAGATCGCGTTCTCGGTCGGTTGGTGAAGGTGACCCCGTCGTCGAAGGTGGTCGGCGACCTCGCGCTGTCGCTGGTCGGTGCGGGTGTGACGGCGGACGAGTTCGCCGCCGACCCGGCCCGGTTCGACATCCCCGACTCCGTCATCGAGTTCCTGCGCGGCGAACTGGGCGACCCGCCAGGCGGCTGGCCGGAACCGTTGCGCACCAAGGCACTTGCCGGGCGGCCGCCTGCCAAGCCGGCCAAGGAGCTCACGCCCGATAACGAGGCCGCGCTCGCGTCGGCAGGGCCCGAACGGCAGGCCGAACTCAACAGATTGCTGTTCCCCGCCCCGACAAAGGAATTCGACGCCCACCGAGACCAGTACGGCGACACCTCGAGCCTGTCGGCCAACCAGTTCTTCTACGGGTTACGCCCCGGCGACGAGCACCGCGTCCGGCTCGAACGCGGCGTCGAACTGTTGATCGGGCTCGAAGCGATCTCCGAGCCTGACGAACGCGGCATGCGCACCGTGATGTGCATCCTCAACGGCCAGCTGCGCCCGGTCCTGGTGCGTGACCGCAGCATCGCCAGCGACATCCCGACCGCCGAGAAGGCCGACCGGACCAATCCCGACCACGTCGCGGCGCCGTTCGCGGGTGTCGTCACCGTGTCGGTCGCCGACGGCGACAAGGTGGACGCGGGCCAGACCGTCGCCACCATCGAGGCGATGAAGATGGAGGCCGCCATTACCGCACCAAGGGCAGGCACCGTCAGCCGTATCGCCGTGTCGCACACCGCCCAGGTCGAGGGCGGTGACCTCCTGGTGGTGGTCAGCTGACCCGCATCGTTGCAGGCGCCTTCGGCGGACGGCGGATCGCAGTGCCGCCGCGCGGCACCCGCCCCACCACCGACCGGGTGCGCGAAGCGCTGTTCAACGTGCTGGCCGCCCGCTTCGCCCTGCAGGGCGCCGCCGTGCTCGACCTGTATGCGGGCTCCGGTGCGCTGGGGCTCGAAGCGCTGTCGCGCGGTGCGCAAACGGCGGTCTTCGTCGAATCCGACCAGCGGGCCGCGGCGGTGATCGGCCAGAACATCAAGGCGCTCGGCGTCGGAGGAGCCACACTGCGCCGCGGGTCGGTCGCGTCGGTGCTGACCGCGGGCACCGAAACCCCATTCGACCTCGTTTTCGCCGATCCGCCGTACGACATCGGCGACGCGGAGGTGAACGAGGTGCTCGTCGCCCTGACCGATCGCGGGTGGACCGCGCGGGGCAGCGTCGCGGTCGTCGAGCGCGGCGCCTCAGGACCAGGCCTCGGCTGGCCGGACGGCTGGACGCCGTGGCAGACCCGCCGCTACGGCGACACCCGCCTCGAGCTGGCCGAGAGGACCTGAGCTGCCCTGATAGCGTCGGTCCTCATGAGCGGCGCGGTATGCCCGGGATCCTTCGACCCGGTGACCCTCGGGCACGTCGACATCTTGGAGCGCGCGGCGGCTCAGTTCGACGAGGTCGTGGTGGCCGTGCTGGTCAATCCGAACAAGAAGGGCATGTTCGACGTCGACGAGCGGATCGCGATGATCGACGAGTCGACGGCGCATCTGCCCAACCTGCGCGCGGAGTCCGGCCAGGGGCTGGTCGTCGACTTCGTGAAGACCCGCGGATTGACCGCGATCATCAAGGGCCTGCGCACCGGCACCGACTTCGAATACGAATTGCAGATGGCGCAGATGAACAAGCACATCGCAGGCGTGGACACCTTTTTCGTCGCGACCACGCCGCGGTATTCGTTCGTCTCGTCGTCACTGGCCAAGGAAGTCGCCTTGCTGGGCGGGGACGTTTCGGAGTTGCTGCCTGAGCCGGTGAACGCCCGCCTGCGAAACAAACTAAAGGGTTAATAACCGACGACCTCGGGTAGCCAGGGGATGGCGCGACAGCCCATCAGCGCCCAACCCCAATACATATCGGAGGTATTTCCTATGGTCGAGACATTCGTGCAATCGACCGACGACGCTGTCCAGTTCCTGACTGACCAGCACAATCTGATCAAGGACTTGTTCGAAGAGGTGCTTTCCGCCTCCAGCGACGAGGCACGTGACAAGGCGTTCACCGAATTGCGGCAGCTGCTCGCGGTGCACGAGACCGCCGAAGAGATGGTGATCCACCCGCGGGCCCGCCACGAGCTGAGCGACGGCGACGCCATCGTCGACGCCAGGCTCGCCGAGGAGCACGAGGCCAAGGAGCAGTTGTCGAAGCTGGAGAAGATGGACATCGGATCCAAGGAGTTCATCACCGAATTGACTCAATTCCGCGATGCCGTCGTTGATCACGCCGAGCACGAGGAATCCGAGGAATTCGGCAAGTTGGAGCGCAAGCTCAGTTCCGACGACCTCGAACGGATGGCCAAGGCATTGCAGGCCGCGCAGGCGATCGCCCCGACGCGGCCGCATGCCGGCGTGGAGTCGGCGAAGCTGAATTTCGCGGTCGGCCCGTTCGCGTCGATGCTCGACAGGGCGCGGGATCTGATCAAGGCTGCGACCGGATAACGGATTCGACGCCCACGGCGAAGACCGTCCGCCGGTTGCGGGCGGTCTTTGCATGTGCCGATATGCCGTCGGCGCCACCCTTGACATAATGTCGTCGGAACGTAGTCAGCCAAAAGTTGACCTGGCCTGGGACGGGACCCGCGAAACCCGACCGGCGACACACCGGCGGCGGTAGTGAGTCACAGGGATAACACCAGGCACACTGGTAACAACAACTACGCCTGGAGGGTGTGCCGTGTACCGAGTATTTGAAGCGCTCGATGAGTTGGGCGGAATCGTGGAAGAAGCCCGCGGCGTCCCGATGACGGCAGGCTGCGTGGTGCCCCGCGGCGACGTGCTCGAGCTGATCGACGACATCAAGGACGCGATCCCCGGCGAGCTCGACGACGCCCAGGATGTTTTGGACGCCCGCGACCAGCTGCTCAACGAGGCCAAGGAGCACTCCGGCTCGATGGTCGCGACGGCCCACGCAGAGGCCGACTCCATGCTCAACCACGCCCGTACCGAGGCCGACCGGCTGCTGGCCGACGCGAAATCTCAGGCCGACCGCATGGTCGCCGAGGCGCGGCAGCACAGCGAGCGGATGGTCGGGGAGGCCCGCGAAGAGGCGGCCCGCGTCAGCGCAACGGCCAAGCGCGAATACGAGGCCAGCGCAGGCCGCGCCAAGGCCGAGGCCGACCGCCTGATCGAAAACGGCAATCTCTCCTATGAGAGGGCCGTCCAGGAAGGCATCAAGGAGCAGCAGCGCCTCGTGTCGCAGACCGAGATCGTGCAGTCGGCGACAGCCGAGGCCACCCGCCTCATCGACACCGCTCACGCCGAGGCCGACCGGCTGCGCGGCGAGTGCGACATCTACGTCGACAGCAAGCTCGCGGAATTCGAGGAGTTCCTCAACGGAACCCTGCGTTCGGTGGGCCGCGGCCGCCATCAGCTGCGCACCGCTGCGGGCACGCACGACTACGCCACCCGCTGACCACCGCGGCTACCCGCGGGAAGGCTCGCCGTACGATCTACAGAATGGCGACGAAGAATTCCCGCTCGCCGCTGGTGATCAACATCTCCCGACTCGGCCGTCGGCCCGGGTCGATGATGACCGTCAACGAGACGGTGCCAAGCCCGGCGCGCATCGGTGTCGAGCTGGCGGCGATCGACGAAGGCGCGCCCCTCGAGTTGGACCTGCGGATCGAATCGGTGTCGGAAGGCGCCCTGGTCACCGGAACGGTGTCGGCGCCGACCACGGGCGAGTGCGCCCGCTGCCTGACCCCGGTGCCGGGCCACGTCGACATCGACCTGACCGAGCTGTTCGCCTATCCCGACAGCACCACGGAGGCGACCACCGACGCCGATGAGGTGGGACACGTCGTCAGCGACTCCATTGACCTCGAACAGCCGATCATCGACGCCGTCGGCCTCGCGCTGCCGTTCTCGCCGCTCTGCGGGCCGGATTGCCAAGGGCTGTGCCCGGATTGCGGAATCCCGATGGCGACCGCCGAGCCCGGGCACGCGCACGAGAAGATCGATCCGCGTTGGGCGAAGCTGTCTTCGATGCTGGAGACCGACGACAAGTGACGGGCGATCGCGCTGCACTGCTGGCCGCGCTCGGGGTCGAGCTTCCCGATGAGCTGCTCACCATGGCGCTGACGCACCGCAGCTACTCCTACGAGAACGGTGGACTGCCCACCAACGAGCGACTCGAGTTCCTCGGCGATGCCGTCCTCGGGCTGACGATCACCGAAGAGCTCTATCACCGCCATCCCGACCGCTCCGAGGGCGACCTCGCCAAGCTGCGTGCGAGCATCGTCAACACCCAGGCGCTGGCGGACGTGGGTCGCACGTTGTCCGACGGGGGCCTCGGTGCGCACCTGCTTCTGGGCAAGGGGGAGGAGAACTCCGGTGGCGCGGACAAGTCGAGCATCCTGGCCGACGGCGTCGAATCCCTGCTCGGCGCAATATATGTCGAACACGGCCTGGCGGTTGTGCGCGAGGTGATCCTGCGGTTGTTTCACTCGCTGATCGAGACGGCGCCGACGCTCGGTGCGGGGCTGGACTGGAAGAGCAGCCTGCAGGAGTTGACCGCCGCACGCAGCATGGGCGCGCCGTCGTACATGGTCACCGCCACCGGCCCCGACCACGACAAGGAGTTCACCGCGACGGTCGTCGTGATGAACACCGAATACGGCAGGGGCGTCGGCCGCACCAAGAAGGAAGCCGAGTTGAAGGCCGCCGCCGCAGCGTGGACGGCGCTGTCCGCCTCGAACGTCGATGCCTGAACTGCCCGAGGTCGAGGTCGTTCGGCGGGGGCTCGAAGCGCACGTGACGGGTAAGACCATCACCGGCGTGCGGGTGCACCATCTGCGGGCCGTTCGACGGCACGAGGCAGGCCCCGCCGACCTGGCCGCTCGACTGCTGAACACCACCATCACCGGCACCGGCAGGCGCGGCAAGTACCTGTGGCTCACGCTCGACGACGGCTCAGCGCTGGTGGTCCATCTCGGTATGAGTGGGCAGATGCTGCTCGGCCCCGTGCCCAACGAGGGGCACCTGAGGATCGCGACGCTGCTCGACGACGGCACCGCGCTCAGCTTCGTCGACCAGCGCACGTTCGGCGGCTGGCTGCTGGCCGACCTTGTCACCGTCGACGGCGCCGACGTACCGGTACCCGTCGCCCACATCGCCCGCGATCCGCTGGACCCGGACTTCAACCGCGACGGCGTCGTCACGGTGTTGCGCCGCAAGCACTCCGAGATCAAACGCCAGCTGCTCGACCAGACCGTGGTGTCGGGTATCGGCAACATCTACGCCGACGAGGCGCTGTGGCGGGCCAAGGTCAACGGCGCCCGGCTGGCGTCGTCACTGCCTCGCAAGAAACTCGCCGAACTGCTCGACACCGCGGCCGAGGTGATGACCGAGGCGCTCGGTAAGGGCGGCACGTCGTTCGACTCGTTGTACGTGAACGTCAACGGCGAGTCCGGTTACTTCGACCGCTCGCTGGACGCCTACGGCCGTGAGGGCGAGCCGTGCAGACGCTGCGGTGCGGTGATGCGGCGCGAGAGCTTCATGAACCGCTCGTCGTTCTACTGCCCGCGGTGCCAACCCCGCCCGCGGGTTCGCCGGGCATAAATACGCGCGAGAGTGCATGCAAGCAGGCCGACACTCGCACTTCCTCTGCTGGAATGCAGTTTCGCGGATAGTTGTAGAAATAAGCCATGACGGAACTGTGGGTCGAGCGCACCGGTGTGCGCCGCTACGTCGGGCGCAGCGCGCGGGGCGCGGAGGTGCTCGTCGGCGGCGAGGACGTCGAGGGTGTGTTCACCCCCGGCGAGCTCATGAAGATCGCGCTCGCCGCCTGCAGCGGCATGGCCAGCGATCTCCCGCTGCAGCGCCGGCTGGGCGAGGACTACGCGACGACGATCAGGGTCTCGGGCGTTGCCGACCGCGAACAGGAGCGCTACCCGCACCTCGACGAGCGCATGGAACTCGACCTGTCGGCGCTATCTGACGAGGAGCGGGCGCGGGTACTCACGGTCGTACAACGTGCGATCGACCAGGTCTGCACGGTCGGTCGCACCCTCAAATCCGGGACTCAAGTGACATTTGAGGTTAGTGATGCAGGAGTTAGCTGAGGTACGGCTGACCGCATGGGTGCACGGCCACGTGCAGGGGGTCGGATTTCGGTGGTGGACCCGGTCTCGGGCCCTCGAACTGGGGCTGACCGGGTTTGCGTCGAACAGGCCCGACGGGCGTGTCCAGGTCGTCGCGCAAGGCCCTCGCGATACGTGTCAGCGGCTGCTTGACCTGCTGGAAAGCGGAAACACTCCCGGCCGCGTCGCCAAAGTTGTCGCCGAGTGGACAGAAGTCGGCGACGCGATGACCGGCTTCACCGAGCGTTAGCCCCTCCGGCTGTAGTGTGGCCCATCGTGCACCTCAAGAGTCTGACGCTGAAGGGCTTCAAGTCCTTTGCCTCGCCGACGACTCTGCGCTTCGAACCGGGCATCACATGCGTCGTCGGACCCAACGGCTCGGGCAAGTCGAACGTGGTCGACGCGCTCACCTGGGTGATGGGCGAGCAGGGTGCCAAGACGCTGCGCGGCGGCAAGATGGAAGACGTCATCTTCGCAGGCACGTCGTCGCGGCCGCCGCTGGGCCGCGCCGAGGTCACCGTGACCATCGACAACTCCGACAATTCGCTGCCGATCGAGTACTCCGAGGTGTCGATCACCCGCCGGATGTTCCGCGACGGCGGCAGCGAGTACGAGATCAACGGCAGCAGTTGCCGTTTGATGGACGTACAGGAACTGCTCAGCGACTCCGGCATCGGCAGGGAGATGCACGTCATCGTCGGGCAGGGCAAGCTCTCGGAGATCCTGGAGTCGCGGCCGGAGGACCGACGGGCCTTCATTGAAGAGGCCGCGGGTGTCCTCAAGCACCGGAAACGCAAAGAGAAGGCCGTCCGCAAGCTCGACTCGATGTCGGCCAACCTTGCGCGGCTGACCGACCTCACCACCGAATTGCGCCGTCAGCTCAAACCGCTCGGCAGACAGGCCGAGATGGCGCGCCGCGCCCAGACCATCCAAGCCGATCTACGCGATGCCCGGCTCCGGCTCGCGGCGGACGATTTGGTCAGCCGCAGAGGCGAATTCGACAACACCAACCAGGCCGAGGCGGCGCTGCGCCGCGAGCACGACGAGATGACCGCCCGGCTGCAGACCGCCACCGTCGAGCTCGACGCGCACGAAAGCGCGGTGGCCGGGCTCAGCGAGCGCGCCGAGGCCGCCCAGCAGAGCTGGTTCCGATTGTCGGCGCTCGCCGAGCGGGTCAGCGCGACCGTACGCATCGCCAGCGAACGCGCCCAGCACCTCGACACCGAGCAGGAGGTGTCAAGCGGAGCCGATCCCGACGCGCTAGAGGCCGAGGCCGACGAGGTGGCCGCGCACGAACGTCGGCTGCAGTCCGAGCTGGCGCACTCCCGCGAGCGGCTGACCGCGGCACGCGACGAGCTGGCCGAACGCGACCGCGTCGCCGCCGAGGCCGAGCGCGCCCATCTGGCGGCGGTGCGTGCCGAAGCCGACCGCCGCGAGGGCCTGGCCCGGTTGGCCGGCCAGGTGGACACCATGCGCACCCGGGTCGAGTCCATCGACGAGACCGTGGCCCGCCTCAGCGAGAACATCGAGGAGTCGGGCACCCGCGCGCAGCAGGCGAAGGCCGATTTCGAGACGGTGCAGAGCCGCGTCGGCGAACTCGACGCGGGCGAGGTCGGCCTCGACGATCAGCACGACCGGAGCGTGACCGCGCTGCGGCTGGCCGACGAACGCGTGGCCGAACTGCAAGCCGGTGAACGCAGCGCCGAACGGCACGTCGCCTCGCTGCGCGCCCGCATCGACGCCCTCTCGGTCGGCCTAGACCGCAAGGACGGCGCCGCTTGGCTGCAGCGAAACCTCTCCGGCGCAGGCCTTTTCGGCTCACTGGCAAGCCTCGTCAAGGTGCGGCCCGGCTGCGAGGCGGCCGTCGCGGCCGTGCTCGGGGCCGCCGCGGACGCCGTGGCAGCCGAAAGCTTCGGAGCCGCCCGCTCCGCCGTCGCAGCACTCAAGGCGTCCGACGGCGGCCGCGCGGCGATCGTGCTGGGCGACTGGCCCGTTCAGGCGCCACCGCCGACGCCCCCGCCGGAGGGGGCGCAGTGGGCGACCGATCTGGTCGACATGCCGTCTCGGCTGCGCGGTGCGCTGACCGCGATGCTGTCCGGCGTCGCGGTGGTAGACGATCTGCCCGCTGCACTGGACCTGGTGGCGGCCCGTCCGGAGCTGCGGGCGGTCACCGTCGACGGCGACCTCGTCGGCGCCGGTTGGGTCAGCGGCGGCTCGGATCGCAAACCCAGCACGCTCGAGCTCACCTCGGAGGTGGAGAAGGCCCGCACCGAGCTGGCACAGGCCGAGAACCAGGTCAACGAGCTCAGCGCCGCGCTGGCCGGTGCGCTGGCCGAGCAGAAAGCCCGTCAGGACGCCGCCGAGCAGGCGCTGGCCGCGCTGAACGAGTCCGACGCCGCGATCTCGGCGATCTACGAACAGCTCGGCAGGCTCGGCCAGGAGGCCCGCACGGCCGACGAGGAGTGGCAGCGGCTGATCCGCCAACGCGACGACCTGGAGTCCGGCCGGGTGCAGACCGTCGAGGAGCTGGCCGCGCTCGAGCAGCGGCTGCACAACGCCGAGCAGGCGCCGCTGGTGGATTCGGCGCCCGCCGACCGGCAGCAGACCGTCGCGGCGGCCGAGGCCGCCCGCGCCGCGGAGGTGGAGGCCAGGCTTTCGGTTCGCACCGCTGAAGAACGCGCGAATGCCGTTCGGGGACGGGCGGATTCGCTGCGCCGAGCGGCCACCGCCGAACGCGAGGCCAGGTTGCGGGCCCAGCGTGCTCGCGAAGCCCGTGAACACGCCGCGGCTGTCGCGGCAGCGGTCGCCGAGTCGGGACGCCATCTCGCGAACCGACTGCACTCGACGGTGACCGTCGCGTCCCGCCGACGTGACGAGCTGGTCAGCGAGCGCCATCAACGCATCGAGGCACTGGCCGGAGTTCGCGAGCAGGTCACCGAATTGACCACGAAGATCGCCGCCGTCACCGAGGCGCTGCACCGCGACGAGGTCGCCAAAGCCCAAGCCGCACTTCGGATCGAACAGCTCGAACAGCAGGTCCTCGAGCAGTTCGGGATGGCGACCGCCGACCTCATCGCCGAATACGGACCCGACGTTGCGCTACCGCCAACGGAGTTGGAGATGGCCGAGTACGAGCAGGCCCGCGAGCGGGGCGAGCAGGTCACCGCGCCCGCGCCGATGCCCTTCGACCGGCCGACCCAGGAGCGACGCGCCAAAAAAGCCGAACGGGAACTCAACGAGCTCGGCCGCGTCAACCCGTTGGCGCTCGAGGAGTTCGCCGCATTGGAGGAGCGCTACAACTTCCTGTCCACCCAGCTGGAGGACGTCAAGGGCGCGAGGAAGGATCTGCTCGACGTCATCTCCGACGTCGACACCCGCATCCTGCAGGTGTTCACCGAAGCCTTCATCGACGTGGAACGTGAGTTCACCCAAGTGTTTTCGACGCTGTTCCCCGGCGGCGAGGGCAGGCTGCTGCTCACCGACCCCAATGACATGTTGACCACCGGTATCGAGGTCGAGGCCCGGCCGCCGGGCAAGAAGATCAAGCGGCTCTCGCTGCTCTCCGGTGGAGAGAAGTCGCTGACGGCGGTCGCGATGCTGGTCGCGATCTTCCGGGCAAGGCCGTCGCCGTTCTACGTGATGGACGAGGTCGAGGCGGCGCTGGACGACGCCAACCTGCGCCGCCTGATCTCGCTGTTCGAGCAGCTACGGGAACGTTCGCAGCTGATCGTCATCACCCACCAGAAGCCGACGATGGAGGTCGCCGACGCGCTCTACGGCGTCACGATGCGCGATGACGGCATCACCGCGGTGATTTCGCAGCGCATGCGGGGACAGGAACTGGTCACCGCGGGCTGAGGGACCATGCCGAGATCGACGTTTCGGCGCGATCAACTCACACTTTTGCGCCTGTTTGTCGGTTTCGGCGTTAGGGGCACGGGCGCACGCCACGGCGGCGCAGGGCGGCCAGGTCGGCGGCGCCGCAGCCGTGCAGGCAGATGTGCAGCTCGGAGATGAAGTTGGCAAGCCAGTCCAGCACCGCCGCAGCGGAGTCGATGGCGGGGGCGAGCAGTGGCCGGGCCACCGCGACGACGTCGGCGCCCATCGCCAGCGCCTTGGCCGCGTCCATGCCGGTCCGGATGCCGCCGGAGGCGACCAGCGACATGCCGGGCAGCGTCTGGCGGACCTCGGTCAGGGCCTGTGCGGTCGGGATGCCCCATTCGGCCAACGTCGGATGGCGGATCTCGCCGTAGCGGACGTACTGCTCGACGCGGGCCCATGACGTTCCGCCCGCGCCCGCGACGTCGACCGCGGCGATCGGACAGTCCACCAGCTCGGCTGCGGCCGTCGCCCCGATACCGTGGCCGACCTCCTTCAGCATCACTGGATAGCCGATGGAGCGAGCGATGTCGCGGAGCCGCCCGATGGAGCCGGAAAAGTCGGTGTCACCCTCGTGCTGCATTGCTTCTTGCAACGGATTCGTATGCACTGCAAGGGCATTCGCGCCGACCCGGTCGAGGGCCGCGACAAGCTCTCCCACCAGCTCGTCGGAGAGCTGCGCAAGCCCGATGTTGCCGATCAGCAGCGCCTCGGGTGCGACGTCGCGAACCGCGAAGCTCGTCGAGGCCACCTCGTCGCCGAGCATGATGCGCTGCGAGCCGAGCATCATGCCGATGCCGAGCTTCTCGGCGGCCGCGGCCAGGTTGCGGTTGATGACGCCGGAGAGTTCGGCACCGCCCGTCATCGCCCCGATCAACACCGGCGCCTCCAGGCGGACACCGAGGAACTCGGTATGCAGGTCGATCGCCCCGAGGCTGGTCTGGGTCAGCGCGTTGTACGGCAACACGAGGCGCTCCAGACCGGTCGTCACGGTCTGGTAGTCCACGGCCTCGGTCAAGCACACGTCGATGTGCTTGGCCTTGCGGGACTCCATGGGGTCCATCGTCACCGTCTACCCATATTGGGACAATGACTGCGTGTCCGAGTCTTTGTGGATCGCAATCGCGGTCATCGCCGTCCTGGTCGTCGCTGCAGTCGTGGTGTACGGCCTCGTCCGATACCGCCGCGGCAAGATCAAGCTCGACTCGTCCACCAGCACCGACACTGCCACACCGGTCGATCGGTCAGGCGGATACGCCGCCTCTTCGACCATCACGTTCACACAATCGTCAGCATCTGCGACGGCCCCGCCGCCCACCAAGGCGCCACCGGAACGCCTCGACACCAGCGGTCTGCCCGCGGTCGGCGACGACGCCACCATCCCGCGTGATGCGCCCAAGCGGCCCATCGCCGACGTGGCGCTGCCCGAAGCGCCCAGCGCGCCCGCAGCGCCCGAGGTTGAACAGGAAGCGCCCGCGGCCCCCGATATCGGCGCTATCGCACCGACGGAAGGTCGCCTCGAGCGCCTACGCGGGCGTCTGTCCAAGTCGCAGAATGCGCTCGGCCGCAGCATGCTCGGCCTGCTCGGCGGCGGCGACCTCGACGAGGACTCGTGGCAAGCCGTCGAGGACACGCTCCTGGTCGCCGACCTCGGCGCGGTGACGGCCGAATCGGTGGTGACGGCGCTGCGCGGGCGGCTGGCCAGCGGCCGGGTACGCACCGAAGCCGACGCGCGCGCGGTTCTGCGCGAGGTGCTCGTTGCCGAACTGCAGCCCGACCTCGACCGTTCGGTCAGAGCGCTGCCGCACGACGACCACCCGTCTGTGCTGCTGGTCGTCGGGGTCAACGGAACCGGCAAGACCACCACGGTCGGGAAGCTGGCGCGGGTGCTAGTCGCCGACGGCCGCAGGGTGGTGCTCGGTGCGGCGGACACCTTTCGCGCAGCGGCGGCCGACCAGCTGCAGGCATGGGCGTCCCGGGTGGGCGCACAGGTCATTCGCGGCGCACAGGGCGCCGACCCCGCATCCGTGGCGTTCGACGCCGTCGACAAGGGCATCGAGACCGGCGCCGACGTCGTGCTCATCGACACCGCGGGCCGGTTGCACACCAAGACCGGTCTGATGGACGAACTCGGCAAGGTCAAGCGCGTGGTGAGCAAGCGAGCAGCGGTCGACGAGGTGCTGCTTGTGCTCGACGCGACGATCGGACAGAACGGCCTGGCGCAGGCCCGGGTATTCGCGGACGTCGTTGCCATCACCGGTGTCGTGCTGACCAAACTCGACGGGACAGCAAAAGGTGGAATCGTGTTTCGCGTCCAACAGGAACTCGGTGTGCCGGTCAAGCTGGTCGGTCTCGGCGAGGGCCCCGACGATCTGGCCCCATTCGAGCCCGAAGCGTTCGTCGACGCACTCCTCGGTTGACGAATACCATCTTTGAAAACCGCTCGATGTAACACCGGCGAAACGTAACCAGCGCATCCGTTCACACGAGCGAAACGCACAGGCGTCTTAGACGAAACAACCACTCAGCATTGTCTGAAGACCAGGCAACGGTCGGAAACCCTTTGCGGCCGTGCCTTGTCGAAGGAGGAAACAGCGAGTGGATGGATTCCCGACTATGGGCATACCGGACACCGGCGACACCGCGTGGATGCTTGTGAGCTCCGCGATGGTGTTGCTGATGACACCGGGCCTTGCGTTCTTCTATGGCGGCATGGTGCGCGCCAAGAGCGTGCTCAACATGATCATGATGAGCGTCAGTGCCATGGGCGTCGTGACGGTGCTCTGGGTGCTCTACGGTTACTCGCTGGCGTTCGGCAACGACGTCGGCAATCTGTTCGGTGATCCGACGCAGTTCTTCGGACTGAAGGGTCTGATCGGCGGTAACGGTGCCGAGGCCGTCGTGGCCGACGCGGCCGCGGGAACCGAAGCCGCCGACGCGATCAACATCCCGCTGGTCTTCACCTTCCCGGCCACGGTTTTCGTCGCGTTCCAGTTGATGTTCGCGATCATCACCGTCGCACTGATCTCCGGCGCGGTCGCCGACCGCATCAAGTTCGGTGGCTGGTTGCTGTTCACGGCGCTGTGGGTGACATTCGTGTACTTCCCCGTCGCGCACTGGGTGTTCTCGTTCGACGGTGGCACCGCTGAAACCGGCGGCTGGATCGCCAACAAGCTCGCGGCGATCGACTTCGCGGGTGGCACGGCGGTGCACATCAACGCCGGTACCGCGGCGTTGGTCCTCGCCATCATCCTCGGTAAGCGCAAGGGCTGGCCGGGCACACCGATGCGGCCGCACAACCTGCCGTTCGTGATGCTCGGGGCGGGTCTGCTGTGGTTCGGTTGGTACGGCTTCAACGCGGGCTCGGCGACCTCGTCGAACGGCACCGCAGGCTCGACGATGGTCACCACCACGGTCGCGACGGCGGCTGCGATGCTGGCGTGGCTGCTCACGGAACGCATCCGTGACGGCAAGGCCACCTCGCTGGGTGCCGCGTCGGGCATCGTCGCAGGCCTGGTTGCCATCACGCCGTCCTGTGGTTCGGTCAACGTGGTGGGCGCGCTGGCGATCGGCTTCATGGCCGGTGTGCTGTGCGCTCTTGCGGTCGGCCTGAAATACAAACTGGGCTACGACGACTCGCTCGACGTGGTCGGTGTCCACCTCGTTGGTGGTTTCATCGGCACCTTGATGATCGGCCTGGTCGCAGCGCCGGAGACCTACAACGGTGTCGCGGGCCTGTTCTACGGCGGTGGCTTCGACCAGCTGTGGCGCCAAGCGGTTGGCGCAGGTGCGGTTTTCCTCTACTGCGCGATTGCCAGCACTATCTTGGCTCTGATAGTGAAGTTCACTGTGGGGCTCCGTCTTGACGAGGAAGATGAAGCCACCGGAGCGGACGAGTCCGAGCACGCCGAAACGGGCTACGACTTCGCGACGGTCGGAGCTGGTTCGACACTCGGCCGTCACCCCGGCGTGGAGGGATAAGGGAGAACATGAAGCTGATTACTGCGATCGTCAAGCCGTTCACGCTCGAAGATGTCAAGACCGGCCTCGAGCAGACGGGAATCCTCGGAATGACCGTCAGCGAGGTGCAGGGTTACGGACGGCAGAAGGGCCACACCGAGGTGTACCGCGGGGCGGAGTACTCCGTGGACTTCGTGCCGAAGGTGCGCATCGAGGTGCTTGTCGACGACTCGGCCGTCGACAAGGTGGTTGACGTGATCGTGCAGGCCGCTCGCACCGGGAAGATCGGCGACGGCAAGGTGTGGGTGAGCCCGGTCGACACCGTCGTCCGCGTCCGCACCGGGGAGCGGGGGTCGGACGCCCTGTAACCAGGCGAAGTGAGACGTCGTCTCCCGGTGCAACGTGAGCGTTAAAAGGTAAAGGGCCGGGGGAGGACACGAAATGACAAAGCAAAAACCAGATTCCGCCGCCGGCGTTCCCCTAGCAAGCTGTGGGCCCACCCCATCGGGGGTTCCGGCGGCGGTTTCGTCGAAGGCCGCGACCGATCTGACCGCGGCATGCGCCCAGTTGCTCTCCGGTTCCCACCACCTCGATGCCGCTGCGCTTCGCGATGCATGGGTCGAACTGCACGAGTTCTGGCTTTCGACGAAGGCCACCGAGATCGGGATCACCCGAACCAGCGGGTTCGCGATCGTCGCCACCGGTGGCCTCGGGCGCCGCGAGCTGCTGCCGTTCTCCGACCTCGACCTGATGCTGCTGCACGACAACCTGCCCAAGAAGGTCGTCAGCGAGGTCGCCGAGAACCTGTGGTATCCGTTGTGGGACGCCAATATTCGGCTGGACCACAGCGTGCGCACCGTAGCCGAGGCGATGACGGTTGCCGCACAGGACATCTCGGCTGGGCTCGCGATGCTCGAGGTCCGCCACATCGCCGGTGACGCCGATCTGTCGTCACTGCTTGTCGGCGGCGCGCGTAGGCAGTGGCGCACCGGAATCGCCTCACGCTTCGACGAACTCGTCGAACACACCAGGCAACGATGGCAACGCAGCGGCGAAATCGCCCACCGCGCCGAGCCGGATCTGAAAGCTGGCCGCGGCGGCCTGCGCGACGTGCAGCTTCTCAATGCGCTGGCGATCGCTCAACTGGCCGACGTGTACCCGAGCCGGTCGCTGGCCTCACCGACCGAAACACTCGGCGAGGCGCACCTCGCCCTGCTCAACGTGCGCACGGAACTGCACCGGGTTTCGGGCCGCGGCCGCGACCTTGTGCTGGCCCAGCACGCCGACGAGATCGGTGCCGCGCTGCACATCGGCGACCGTTTCGACCTGGCGCGCACGCTGTCCGACGCCGCGCGCACGATCAGCTTCTATGTCGACGCCGGGATACGCACCGCCGCCAATGCTCTTCCGCGTCGGGGCTTCGCCGCGCTGCGGCGCCCCGTCCGTCGCCCGCTCGACGAAGGTGTCATCGAGTTCGGCGGCGAGGTCATCCTGGCCCGCGAGGCACGGCCCGAGCGCGACCCGGGGCTGATCCTGCGGGTGGCCGCGGCGTCGGCGACCACCGGCCTGCCGATGGCGGCGTCCACACTCGCCCGGCTCGGCCAGACCGCGCCCGAATTGCGCACCCCGTGGCCGCAGCAGGCCCTCAACGACCTCCTTGTGATGCTCGCCGCAGGGCCGTCGGCGGTCGCGACCATCGAAGCGCTCGACCGCACCGGCCTGTGGGGTCGGCTGTTCCCGGAGTGGGGCGCCGTTCGTGACCTGCCACCGCGCGACGTCGTGCACATCTGGACCGTCGATCGCCATCTCGTCGAAACCGTTTCCCGGGCAAGCGCATTCACCACCCGGGTGTTCCGGCCCGACCTGCTGCTGCTCGGTGCTCTCTGCCACGACATCGGCAAGGGCCGAGGGGGCGATCACAGCGTGATCGGAGCGGAACTCGCCACGCAGATCGGCACGCGGCTCGGGCTGTGGCCGTCCGACATCGAACTGCTCGCCAAGGTGGTGCGGCACCACCTACTGCTGCCGCACACCGCAACTCGCCGGGACCTGCAGGACGCGAAGACCATTGAAGCGGTCGTCGAAACACTCGACGGCGACACCGTGCTGCTGGAGTTGTTGCACGTGCTGGCCGAGGCCGACTCGCTGGCGACCGGTCCCGGTGTGTGGGGCGACTGGAAGGCGTCCCTCATCCGCGACCTCGTGCAGCGGTGCAGGCTGGTGATGGCGGGTGAGGCGCTGCCACGTCCGGAACCCCTTGATCCCCGCTTCATTTCGCTCGCCTCAACCGTCGGTGTGCATGTCGAGATGACGCCGGGTGAGGGCGCACACATCTACGACGTCACGATGATCGCACCGGACCGGCGCGGGCTGCTGTCGAAGGCGGCCGGTGTATTGGCACTGAATTCGCTTCGGGTGCACTCGGCTTCGGTCAACGCTCATGAGGGCTCGGCGATCAACACGTTCGTCGTCTCACCGCACTTCGGTTCGCCGCCAGCCGCCGAACTGTTACGCCAACAGCTCATCCTCGCCCTCGACGGCGAACTCGACGTGCTGGCGTCGTTGGACCGTCGCGACCGGGACGCCGCACAGTACGGCACGGCCCGCGCGGGCGAAGTGCCCGCCGGTGTGCCGATAAACCATGCCTCGGCGCCGCCGAAGATCCTCTGGTCGGAGGGTGCCGAACCGGGCGAGCTCGTCGTGCAGATCCGATCCAGCGACCGCGGGGGCCTGCTGGCGCGGCTGACCGCGGTGTTCGAGCGCGACGGTGTCGACATCGCGTGGGCGAAAGTGACCACCTTGGGCTCGTCGGTTGTCGACCTGTTCGGCATCGTGATCCCTGCCGAGAAAGCAGCGGACGGCTCGACGGTCCGCGACGAGCTCGACAAAGATCTCTATGAGGTTCTGCCGGCGCCGCCGCCCGCGAAGCCGGTGTCCGAGGCCGGTTAGGCTAGCTGCGTGTTTGAATCTCTGTCCGACCGGTTGACCGGTGCCCTGTCGGGCCTGCGTGGCAAGGGGCGGTTGACCGACGCCGACATCGACGTGACCACCCGTGAGATCCGGCTGGCGCTGCTCGAGGCCGACGTCTCGCTGCCCGTGGTGCGCGAGTTCGTCAGCCGCATCAAGGAGCGGGCGCGCGGCGCCGAGGTCTCCGCAGCGCTGAACCCGGCCCAGCAGGTCGTCAAGATCGTCAACGAGGAACTCATCGGAATCCTCGGCGGGGAGACCCGTCAGCTGGCATTCGCCAAAACCCCGCCGACCGTGGTGATGCTTGCGGGCCTGCAGGGTTCGGGTAAGACGACTCTGGCCGGCAAACTCGCGAAATGGCTGAAGGGACAAGGCCATACGCCGCTGTTGGTGGCCTGTGACCTCCAGCGCCCCGGCGCGGTGAATCAGCTTCAGGTCGTCGGCGGCCAGGCAGGGGTCGAGGTTTTCGCGCCGCATCCCGGCGCGTCGGCCGACGGTTCCGTCGACACTGACGCCAGCGCCCCGGTCAAGGTGGCCTCTGACGGCCTCGCCGAGGCCAGGGCCAGGCACTTCGACGTGGTCATCGTCGACACCGCGGGCCGGCTCGGCATCGACGACGAGCTGATGGCACAGGCCGCCTCGATCCGTGAGGCCGTGGATCCCGACGAAGTGCTGTTCGTCGTGGACGCGATGATCGGCCAGGACGCCGTCACCACAGCGGAGGCGTTCCGCGAGGGCGTCGGGTTCACCGGCGTGGTGCTCACCAAGCTGGACGGCGACGCCCGCGGCGGCGCCGCGCTCTCGGTGCGCGAGGTCATCGGCGTGCCGATCCTGTTCGCGTCGGCGGGCGAGAAACTCGACGACTTCGACGTCTTCCACCCCGACCGGATGGCCAGCCGCATCCTCGGCATGGGCGATGTGCTCACACTCATCGAGCAGGCCGAGCAGGTCTTCGACGCGCAGCAGGCCGAGGATGCCGCAGCCAAGATCGGCTCGGGCGAACTCACGCTGGAGGACTTCCTCGAGCAGATGATGGCCATCCGCAAGATGGGGCCGATCGGCAACCTGCTCGGCATGCTGCCCGGCGCCGGGCAGATGAAGGATGCGCTGGCCGCGGTCGACGACTCTCAGCTCGACCGGGTGCAGGCCATCATCCGCGGCATGACACCGCAGGAGCGCGCCGAGCCGAAGATCATCAACGCGTCCCGACGGCTGCGCATCGCCAACGGCTCCGGTGTCACTGTGTCGGAGGTCAATCAACTCGTCGACCGGTTCTTCGAAGCCCGCAAGATGATGTCGCAGATGGCAGGCCAGATGGGAATGCCGTTCGGCCGCAAGGGTTCGTCGCGCAAGAGCGCGAAGGGCAAGAAGAAGGGCAAGAAGGGCGGGCGGGGTCCTACACCGCCGAAGGTCAGGAGTCCGTTCGGCGCCGGTGCCGGTGTGCCGGAGGGCTTCCCCGATCTGTCGAACATGCCGAAGGGTCTCGACGAGCTGCCGCCCGGCCTGGCCGACATCGACCTGTCGAAGCTGAAGTTCCCCAAGAACTAGATGACGTCGCCGCAGCGCCTCCACGTCAGAGGTCGGGGATTGCCCGACGGCGAGCCGGTTGAGTGGTGGATCGTCGACGGGGTGCTGAGCGCCGAACCGGTCGCCGACGCGCAGACCGTCTTCGGTGCCGACGGTGTCGGCGGCTGGATCGTGCCGGGTCTGGTAGACGCGCACTGCCATGTCGGCCTCGGCGAGCACGGCCCGCTCGACAACCTGGACGACTGCATCGAGCAGGCCGAGACCGAACGCGGGGTGGGCGCGCTGCTGCTGCGCGATTGCGGCTCACCGATCGACACGCGTGCCCTCGACGAGCGCGACGATCTGCCTCGCATCATCCGGCACGGCCGCCATCTGGCCCGGCCGAAGCGCTACCAGCGCGACTTCGCGATCGAGTTGGAGGACGAATCGCAGCTGCCGGAGGCGGTCGCCGAGCAGGCGCGCTGGGGCGACGGCTGGGTCAAGCTGGTCGGCGACTGGATCGACAGAGAGGTCGGAGACCTGGCGCCGCTGTGGTCCGACGATGTGCTCGAGGCGGCGATGAAGGCGGCGCATGCCGAGGGTGCGCGGGTGACCGCTCACGTGTTCGGCGAGGACGCGCTGCCCGGTCTCATCACGGCCGGGATCGACTGCATCGAACACGGCACGGGACTGACCGACGACACGGTCGCGCTGATGGTCGAACACGGAACCGCGTTGGTGCCGACGCTGATCAACATCGAGAACTTCCCGGGGATCGCCGACGGCGCGGCGAAGTACCCGCGGTATGCCGGCCACATCCGCGACCTCTACGAGAAGAGCGGCGCCCGGGTCGCGGCCGCACACGAGGCGGGGGTGCCGATCTTCGCGGGCACCGACGCGGGCAGCATGGTCGCCCACGGCCGCATCGCCGAGGAGATCGATGCGCTGAAACGGATCGGGATGACACCGACCGAAGCGCTCGGCGCGGCGAGCTGGACCGCCCGCGGCTGGCTGGGCAGGCCTTCGCTGGAGCACGGCGCCCCCGCGGATCTCGTCTGCTACGCCGAGGACCCGCGCACCGGTGCAGCCGTCATCAACGACCCGGACGTGGTCATACTGCGTGGCCGCGTCCACTAGTTCCCGGCGGCTGCGCGCCGCGGCCGCACTGCTGACGGTGCTGGCGCTGGCGGCCGGCACGCCGTGCGCGGTGGCCGACCCCAACGCCTTGTGGGACATCGTCAACGGCCAGTGCGTGCCCGCCGAGCTGACGGTGCACCGGCCCGCACCGTGCGCACACGTCGATCTGGGCGGCGGCTACGCAGTGCTGAAGGACTTCGTCGGCGCGACGCAGTTCCTGGTGATCCCGACCGCGCGCGTAGCAGGTATCGAAAGCCCTGAGGTCCTCGCCTGGAATGCGCCGAACTACTTCGCCGATGCGTGGCGCGCCCGCGCGTATGTCGAGCAGCGCGCAGGGCGCGGGCTGCCGCGCGACTGGGTGAGCCTGGCCGTCAACTCCGCTGCGGCGCGGTCGCAGAACCAGCTGCACATCCACGTCGACTGCGTGCGCGCCGACGTCCGGAAGGCCCTGGCGACGCACGCCGGGGCCATCGGACCGACGTGGTCGGCGTTTCCCGTGCCGTTGGTGGGGCAGCAGTACCGCGCGATCGCGGTGGCCGCCGACGGGCTGGACGGCGTCAACCCGTTCCGGCTGCTTGCAGACGGCCTTGCCGGCGGAGATGTGATGGCGGCGCAGACTCTGGTGGCGGTCGGGACCACCGGCGTCGACGGAGCGCCCGGATTCGTTCTGCTCGCAGGACGCGCCGACGCCGCTGATCCAGGCAGCGGCCATGGCGAAGACCTTCAGGATCACGACACGTGCCCGCCGCCTGCCGAGGTGATGGGCAAATAAGGCTCAGGGTTGCGCGAAGCCCCAGTCGAAGAGGCTGATCGCCTGACCGTACAGATCGCCGTCGCCGTACATCTCGACGACGACGAGCCTGCGGTTACCTCTCTGGGCCGCTGCGACGAAGGTGTCGCGCGCGAGGTTCGTGTAGCCCGTCTTGCCGGCGATCGTGCCGGGATAGCGTGACAGCAGCTGGTTCTGCGCGGTGATCGTCTTACCGGGGAAGGCTGCCGATGGCTCGCGGAAGATCTGTGCGATCAGCGGATAGGTGAGTGCCGTGCGGTAGATCACCGCGAGATCGTGGGGAGTGGTGATCGACTCCCATCCGGGGCCGTCGAGGCCGGACGGCGACGACGCACGCGTGCTCCGTGCGCCGACAGCGGCCGCCTTGCGGTTCATCGCGGCGACCGCGACCTGCTGCCCGCCCAGCATGTCGGCCAACATGTTCGCCGCGTCGTTGCCCGACACCATCAGCAGGGCTTCCAGCAGCTGCCGGGTGGTGTAGACCTGGCCGGGTTCCAGCCCGACACATGAACATTCGACTTCGGTGTGGGATTGGTTGGCGCGCGCGAAGTTGTCCGGCCGCAGATTGTCGAGCACGACCATGGCGAGTAGGGGCTTGATCGTGCTGGCAGGCGCATGCTCCCCGAACGGGTCGTGCGACGCCAGAATGCGTCCCGAGTCGAGATCGGCGACCAGCCACGCCTGTGCCGGACCGTCAGGGAGAGCGACCGCGCCGGCCGGTTGGACACCCGGCTCAGCTGACGCGGTCGGCGCGGCGACCGCAGAGCCCGTCACAGCGAGCGCGGTTGCCAAGGCTGCCAACATATTTCGCACGAACGCCGAGAGTAACCTGCGCAAACACCGGTTTCGGCCGCGCGCAGGTCTCGGATCCGTTGCGGATCAACAACTTTTGACTACGTTTGTTTAACGTCGATCGCTACAGCGACGCGACGCTCAACTGCGTGTCCTGGGCGAAGCCCCAGTCGAAGAGGCTCACCGCCTGATCCCAGTACGTCGGGCCACCCTCCTTGACCAGCCCGTACATCATGGCGATCACCAGCCGGCGTCCGTTGCGGTCGGCGGCGGCGACGAACGTCTTGCGCGCGGCGTCGGTGAACCCGGTCTTGCCGCCGAGCGTGCCTGGATAGCGGTGCAGGAGTTGGTCGTCGTTGACGATGGGGCTGTCGCCCGTCTTCGTCGGGAACGTGGCCGCAGGCTGGGCGATGATCCGTGCGAACACCGGGTTGGCCATCGCCGCGCGGAAGATGACCGCAAGGTCGCGCGGCGTGGTGGCCCCTGGGCCCGCCGGTCCGTCGAGACCCGACGGTGTCGACGCGTAGGTGCCGAGCGCGCCGATGGCGGCGGCCTTGGCGGTCATCTTGGCCACCGCGACGTCGTAGCCGCCGATCATGTCGGCCAGTGCATTGGCGGCGTCGTTGCCCGACATCAGCAGGACCGCTTCGAGCAGCTGCCGTGCGGTGTAGGCGCGGCCCGGCTCGACGCCTGCGCACGTGCACTCGACCTGGGTGTCCGCCTCGGTTCCGAGGACCGTCGCATCGAGATCGGTCACCTCGTCGAGCGCGGTCAGCACCAACAGTGTCTTGATCGTGCTGGCCGGGGGATGAGGGACGTTCATCTCACGCTCGGCGAGCACCTGCCCCGTGTCCATATCCGCGACGATCCACGCCGGTGCGGGACCCTCGGGCGGCGGCGACACGTTGCCGACCGGCTGGACGACGGGCTCCGCCTCGGCCATCGGCACGTCGGACAACGGTGCCACCGACAACGAGAGCATGCTCAGGCATGCGGCCACGACCGCGAAAAACCTCCCCATGGGTTTAGCACAATAACCCTGATCCACGGGTGGCCGCTGGCCGGTGTTCAATCGACCCATGCTGAGCCTCGAAGAAATCTCCGACCGCCTCGAACTGCAACACCTGCTGATCAGCTATTCCGAGGCCATCGACCGTCGCGAATTCGACGAGCTGGACGACATCTTCACCCAAGACGCCTACATCGACTACCGCGACACCGGAGGCGTCGACGGCCGATATCCGCAGATCAAAGCCTGGCTGGCCGAGACGCTGCCGACCTATTTCGAGCGCAACGCCCACATGCTGGGACTGCCTGCGATCACGCTCGCAGGCGATACCGCCACCGCGCGCACCTTCTGCTTCAACCCGATGATCCTCAAAGGGGAAAAGCCCAAGGTGATGCAGGTCGGCGTCTGGTACGACGACGAGTTCGTCCGCACCGCCGCCGGCTGGCGGCTGTCCCGCCGCGTCGAGATCAAGTGCTACGACAAAATCTTGTGAGGCCGCCGCAGCACGATTTCGCCCGGTAGCGGCTGTTCTGGCACAATGGGCGGCTGTCCGCCGCAGGACCACGGCCCCGCGGCGGTCACACACGTAAGGCAAAACCGGATCCGGGCAACCGCCCGCGGTCGCTGAATTGCAGCGTGGCAACTGCACGAGGAGAGTTCGCTTAATCATGGCTGTCAAGATCAAGCTCACCCGGCTTGGCAAGATCCGCAATCCCCAGTACCGCATCGCCGTCGCCGACGCGCGCACCCGCCGCGACGGACGCTCGATCGAGGTCATCGGCCGGTACCACCCGAAGGAAGATCCGAGCCTCATCGAGATCGACTCGGAGCGCGCCCAGTACTGGCTCAGTGTCGGCGCCCAGCCCACCGAACCCGTGCTCGCGCTGCTGAAGATCACCGGCGACTGGCAGAAGTTCAAGGGCCTGCCCGGCGCGGAAGGCACGCTGAAGGTCAAGGAGCCCAAGCCGAGCAAGCTCGATCTGTTCAATGCGGCGCTCGCCGAGGCCGACGGCGGCCCCAGCACCGAGGCCACCACCGCCAAGAAGAAGAAGGCGCCCGCGAAGAAGGCCGCCAAGGTCGCCGGAGCCGATGCGTCGGCGACATCAGAGGATGCGGAGACCACCGAGGCGCCGGCCGTCGAAGCCGAGGCCGCTCCCGTCAAGGACGAGTCCGAGCCGGCAGCTGAAGGCGCAGACGCCACGGTGCCTGCCGAGCAGGCCGACCAATCGTGAGTTCGGTCGTCGTCGACGCGGTCGAGCATCTGGTCCGCGGCATTGTCGACAACCCCGACGACGTCCGGGTCGACATGGTGACGTCCCGCCGCGGCCGCACCGTTGAGGTGCACGTGCACCCCGAGGATCTCGGCAAGGTCATCGGGCGCGGCGGCCGGACGGCAACCGCGCTGCGCACCCTGGTCGCGGGCATCGGCGGCCGGGGCATCCGCGTCGACGTGGTGGACACCGACCAGTAGCAGTCCACGATGGACCTGGTAGTCGGACGTGTCGTGAAGGCTCACGGCATCACCGGCGAAGTTGTCGTCGAGGTTCGCACCGACGATCCCGACACGCGTTTCGCGCCGGGCACGCGACTACGGGCACGACCGTCGCGAGGCGGGCCGCAGCGCGAACTCGTCATCGAATCGGCCCGCGAGCACAGCGGGCGGCTGCTGGTGCGATTGGAAGGCGTCGCTGACCGCAACGGTGCCGAAGCGTTGCGCGGCAACGTCTTCCTCGTCGACACCGAGGATCTGCCGCCGATCGACGACCCCGACGAATTCTACGACCATCAGCTCGAGGGGTTGCGGGTGGTGACCATCGACGGCCGGCTCGTCGGAAACGTCAACGAAGTGCTGCACACCGCGGCGGGCGAATTGTTGTCGGTGACGTCGGAGACGGGCGCCGAAGTGCTGGTGCCGTTCGTCAGCGCCATCGTCACTGAGGTGTCGCTGCAAGACGAGACCATCGAGATCGACCCGCCCGAAGGTCTTCTGGAGCTTCAATGAGGATGGCCAACCGTGCTCATTGAGGTCGTGACGATCTTCCCCGACTACCTGGATCCGCTGCGACAGTCGTTGCCCGGCAAGGCGATCGAGGCCGGCACCGTCGACCTTCGGGTGCACGACCTGCGGCACTGGACGCATGATGTGCATCGGTCAGTCGACGACTCCCCGTACGGCGGGGGGCCGGGAATGGTGATGAAGGCCCCCGTGTGGGGTGACGCGCTCGACGAAATATGTTCGCCGCAAACACTTCTCGTTGTCCCGACGCCCGCAGGGCGGCTGTTCACGCAAGCGACGGCACAACGCTGGGGCGAGGAGTCGCACCTGGTGTTCGCGTGCGGCCGATACGAGGGCATCGATCAGCGCGTGATGGACGACGCCGCGCAGCGGATGCGCGTCGAAGAGGTTTCCATCGGCGATTACGTATTGCCCGGCGGCGAGTCGGCTGCGCTGGTGATGATCGAGGCCGTCGTGCGCCTGCTACCGGACGTGTTGGGAAATCCCGCGTCACACCAAGAGGATTCGCACTCAGACGGTCTGCTGGAGGGTCCGAGTTACACCCGGCCGCCGAGTTGGCGCGGCCTGGATGTGCCCGATGTGCTGCTCTCGGGGGACCACGCGAAGGTCGCGGCGTGGCGACGGCAGCAGAGCCTGGACCGCACCCGCGAACGCCGACCGGATCTGATCGACGGGCCCGACTAGATCTTGCCGCCGGGGAACATCGTCTTGACCGCCTGGGTCATCCTGTCGCGCGCCGCCGCCGCACCGGTCGGATCCAGCGATCCCATCGCCATGACATAGCGACGGTCGGGTCCGATCGCGCCGGTGGAGACGTGCAACTGGTTGCCGCCGTTCCAGCAGCAGAACCAACCCTGTTTGACTGCGACGGGCTGGGCATAGAGGCCCTCGGGAATGCCGAAGCGCTGCGGGTAGCCATCGATCCCGGTCGGCGTCGACTGTGCGAGGTTGCCCATGATGACGGCGGCCTGTTCGGCTGGGAGGCCGCCGCTGCCGTCCAGCAGCATCTTGTAGTAGCGGACGAGATCGCTTGCGGTGCTGGTAGTGACATCCCAGTGCCCGTTCCAGGGCGCCGCAGTGCCGCCCAACCCGTACCGCGCCTTGACGCGGGCGATGACGGCGTTGCCTCCGAGGCGGTCCCAGAACGTCTGGGCCGCGCCGTCGTCGGAGGACCGCAACATGACGTCAAGGGTCTTGCGGTCGGTGGGAGACAGTGTCGTCTCGCCCTTGGAGTCCCTCAACAGCAGTTCGTCGGCGATGAACAGCTTCACCACCGAGGCGATCGGAAACGATGAGCCGCTCCCTACCGAGACGGTCTGGCCGGTGTTGCGATCCAGCACGACAACCGACATGTCGGCGCCGGCGTTCGCCGCGTCGGCGACGGCCTGCCGGGTGCGTGCGTCGAGGCCGTCGAACCCCGCAGAGGGTGCCTTCGGCGGCGCCTGGGGCATCGGCAGAGTGTTGTTCTGAGGCTCGACGATGGCCGCCTGCGGTGCATCCGAATCCGGTGGTGTGCCGGAACCCTGCGCTTCACAACCGGCAACGAGCAGCGCCGCGCACATGATGGCCGCGATCGCCGTCGACCGACTCGACGGCTGCCCACGCATAGCTCTCCTCACAGGAACGATGAACAAGTCTTTACCCGGCGAGGCGATGCGCCAACCATGATGCGACACCTGCCGTCCGCGCGGTCCCAGCCTAGTAGGGCGGGCTAGATCCGCCCGCCGGGGAACATCGTCTTGACGGCCTGGGTGATGGTCGCTCTGGCCGCGTCCGGGGTCGCAGGCTGGTCCGACGCGATCGCCATGACATAGCGGTGGTCGGACCCGATGATGCCCGTCGAAAGATGCATCCAGTCGGCGCCGACGCAGCACATCCAGCCCTGTTTGACCGCGACCGGTTCGGCGTAGAGGCCTTCGGGGATGCCGAACCGCTGCGGGTACACGCCGCCCGGCATCATCCCGTCGATTCCCGTCGGGGTGGACTGCGCGAGGTTGTCGACGATCATGTCGGCCTTGTCCCGGGGCAGGCCGCCTGCACCGGACAGCATCATGTCGTAATAGCGCACCAGGTCGGCCGCCGTGCTGATGGTGTTGAACCACAGTCCGTTCGGTCTGGTGCCGGAGAGCCCGTAGCGGGCCGCGACCCGCGTGACGATTGCGCTTCCGCCATTGCGTTCCCAGAACACCTGCGCCGCGCTGTCGTCGGAGGACCGCAGCATCGACTGGAAGTACTTGAGGCCCTCCGGCGAGAGCGGCGGACCGCGCAGAAGCATGTCGTCGGCGATGAAGAGCTTGACCACCGAGGCGATCGCGATGCCTCTGCCGTTGCCGTTGGTGATCCGTTGACCCGTCGACCGGTCGAGCACGACCGTGGTGATGTCGGCGCCCTTGGCGGCGGCGTCCGCGGTGGCCTGCGTGGTGCGGTCGTCGAGTCCGTTGAACGACGAGGCGGGTTCGTCGGGCGGTGCCTCGGGCAGCGGTGCCAGCGGTCCCTGCGGCGCGACGACGGTCAAGGTAGGTGGGTCCGGCCTGGCCGACGGCGGTGTGCCGTACGACCGGGCCTCGCACGCGGCCACAGCAAGCGCCGCTGCGATCACCGCGACCAGCCTCGATGGCCGCCGACGCATACGAATCCTCCAAGAAGTGCTTCAAGCGGGGAACGGGCGTGGCTGACGCCGCCCGCCCGTAGTCGTCAGCCTAACCAATTGGCGGTTGCCTGTGCGCCCCGGCGAGGCGAGCGATTTCACTGCATGCGGACCCGTCTGGCACAATTGACCAGTTGTCTGTGCGGGATGCGGGCACGGCCGGGCCGTGAACCGCGAGATGCACAAGATACGCCCGAACCCATCGGCGCGGCGACGCGTGACACCGCGGGGCCGCCGAGAGCCGCGAACAGCAAGGAAGAGTCACCGATGAACACGCTGGACTTCGTCGATCAGTCGTCGTTGCGCGACGATATTCCGGACTTCAGCCCCGGGGACACCGTCAACGTGCACGTCAAGGTCATCGAGGGCGCCAAGGAGCGCATCCAGGTGTTCAAGGGCGTCGTGCTGCGTCGCCAGGGCGGCGGCATCCGCGAGACCTTCACCGTGCGCAAGGAAAGCTACGGCGTCGGCGTCGAGCGGACCTTCCCGGTGCACTCGCCCAACATCGACCACATCGACGTCGTCACCCGTGGTGACGTGCGTCGCGCCAAGCTGTACTACCTCCGCGAACTGCGTGGCAAGAAGGCGAAGATCAAGGAAAAGCGCTGACGTCGCACGCGGTTGTCAGACGCGTCGTGGCTACGCTGATCCCGTGAGCGGATCCACGGACTCCCCAGACTCCTCAGCTGAGCGCACGCTCGACAACGACGCCGAGGCGACCGACGAGCAGGCCGACGAGGCCGACGACAAGAAGAAGCGCAAGGGCGGGGCACTCCGCGAGGCCGCAATTCTCGTGGTGATCGCGGTGGGTCTGTACTACCTCATGCTGACTTTCATCGCCCGGCCCTATCTCATCCCGTCGGAGTCCATGGAACCCACGCTGCACGGCTGCACAGGATGTGTCGGCGACCGCATCATGGTCGACAAGCTCACGTACCGGTTCACCGAGCCAAGGCCGGGCGACGTGGTCGTGTTCAAGGGGCCGCCGAACTGGAACGCCGGCTACAAGTCCATCCGCTCCGACAACCCCGCTGTGCGGTGGGTGCAGAATGCGCTCTCGTTCATCGGCTTCGTCCCGCCGGACGAGAACGACCTCGTCAAACGGGTGATCGCGACCGGCGGCCAGACCGTGGAATGCCGTCAGAGCACCGGTCTGACCGTGGACGGCAAGCGGCTCGACGAGCCGTATCTGGACCTTGCGACGATGAACGTGCCCGATCCCGACAAATACCGGTGCTTCGGGTTCGAGTTCGGGCCCGTCAAGGTGCCCGACGAGCGGGTGTGGGTGATGGGCGACAACCGCACGCATTCGGCCGATTCGCGGGTGCACTGCGTCGACAATCCGGCCGACTTCCAGAGCGGGATCAAGTGCACCGGTGACCCGAACGCCGGAACCATTCCGCTGGACAACGTCATCGGAAAGGCGCGATTCATCGCCTGGCCGCCATCGCGATGGGGTGGGGTTAGCTCGGTGGATCCGCAGACGCAGTAGTGCCTGCGACCTGGCCGCCGCGAACGGTCATCCGCAAGTCCTCCGGGCTGCGCACGCTTGAGTCGGCGCTGTACCGCTCCGGCCTCGGGCCTGTGGCCGGAGTCGACGAGGTCGGCCGCGGCGCCTGTGCCGGACCCCTGGTCGTCGCCGCGTGCGTGCTCGGGCCGAACAGGCTGGAGAGCCTGGCCGCGCTTGACGACTCGAAGAAGCTCACCGAAAAGGAACGCGAGCGGCTGTTTCCCTTCATCCGCCGGTACGCCGTGGCGTATCACGTGGTGTTCATCTCGTCGGCCGAGGTGGATCGCCGCGGGGTTCACGTGGCCAACATCGAGGGAATGCGACGGGCGATCGCGGGGCTGTCGCTGCGGCCGGGATACGTGCTGAGCGACGGGTTCCGGGTACCCGGCCTCGCGGCGCCGTCCCTGCCGGTGGTGGGCGGCGACGCGGCGGCGGCCTGCATCGCCGCGGCGAGTGTGCTGGCGAAGGTCAGCCGCGATCGGCTGATGGTGAAGATGGAGGCAGAACATCCGGGCTACGGATTCGCCGACCACAAGGGCTACAGCACGCCGGCCCACGGGGCCGCGCTCGCCCGACTCGGGCCGTGCAGCCAGCACAGATACTCGTTCATCAACGTTCGGAGGGTGGCCACGCCGACGGGCACCAAGGTCGTCACCGAGCTCGTGGGTGACTGCCTACCGGAGCAGCGCGGCGAATTCGGGTAAGGGAAGATGGTTCTAAACGATCACGAAGGACTGTTGAAGCGATGAGTGCCGAAGATCTCGAGAAGTACGAGACCGAGATGGAGCTCTCGCTGTACCGCGAATATAAGGACATCGTGGGGCAGTTCAGCTACGTGGTGGAAACCGAGCGGCGGTTCTATCTGGCAAACAGCGTGGAGCTGGTGCCCCGCAACGCCGACGGCGAGGTGTACTTCGAGCTGCGGCTGGCCGACGCCTGGGTGTGGGACATGTACCGACCCGCCCGGTTCGTCAAGCAGGTTCGGGTCATCACCTTCAAGGACGTGAACATCGAAGAGGTCGAGAAGCCGGAGCTGCGGCTGCCCGAGTAGCGGGTCAGCTTTCGGTCTCGTGCAGGTGCTCGCCGAAGAAGGCGAAGACCCGCGACCAGGCATCCTCCTCGGCCGCCGCGTTGTAGCCGAACCCGAAGATGCGGACGAGCGGTTGGGCGGGCAGCTGGTTGGCGAAGCCGTGTCCGGCACCCGGATATGCCTTGATGTCGGCCGGGATGTCCATCTCGTCGACGGCCTTCTGCAGTTTGTCCGCCGCCCCGATACCGATGGGGTCGCGACGGCCGAAGCTGGCGACGATCGGGCAGGCCCCGTCGAGCGTCTCGCGCAGGTTGCGTGGCAGCGGCGTGCCGTAGAACGGCGCCGAGGCGCCGAAGCCCTTGGGGGACATCACGAGTGCAAATTGGCCGCCCATGCAGAAACCCGCGATGCTGACGGCGCCGGTGGCCTGCGGCATGGCGAGCAGGTGATCTCTGGTGGCCAGGATGTCGTCGAGCGCACGGCCGCGCTGGCTCAACAGCTCGCGAAAGACCCGGGTGATGCACCGGGCCCGCCCGCCGCGGGCGAACATGTTCGGCGTGATCGTGATGTACCCCGCGGCGGCCACCTTTCGGGAGATTCGCTCGTTGTCAGGTCCGTAGCCGATCGCGTCGTGGACGATCACCACGCCCGGCCACGGTCCCATTCCGTCGGGAACGCTGCACAGCGCGTCGATCGGACCGTCGGGTGCGTTGATCGTGATGGTGTCCACGCTGCCAATCTAACGGCGACGCCGAGCGTGGGCCTTGTGTACGGAAAAGGCCCGAACTCCTGACCTCAGGCACACGCGCGATGTCGGGCATCGTCACGACAACTGGGTGGCGATCTCGTCGAACGCGGCGATCGTCGGGAACAACTTCCCAGGGTCTTCGGGCAGCGGCCAGCTCGACAGCTTGGCGGCGACCATATCGGCTGCGCGGTTGACGTAGATCAACTGGCCGTGAATCCCGGTGCACACCAGCACGTTGTTGCCCGGATACGGGAACCAGACCTGGTTGCGGTACATCCCGCCCGGCATTCCGGTGTCGCGCGGGCTGGCTGCGAACGCCGTTCGTGAGTCGAGCCCGCCCGCGAACGTGTCGGCGATCCACGACAACGAGACCACACGTTCGCCCGTCGCCGATGTGCCGCCGTTGAGGAACAGCGAACCGACTCGCACCAGGTCGGACATGCACGCGTTGATGCCGCCGTCGAACATGCCGGTGCCGACGGAGTCGACGCCGATCGACGCGTTGATGCGCGCCCCGAGTTTGGACCACAGCAGCTGCGACATCAGCTCGGGCATGCGCATCCCGCCCGCCGCCTCGCAGATCCAGCCGAGCACATCGGTTTCGCAGGACCGGTATTCGAACGGCCCGCCGTGGGGTGACTTCTGCCGCAGTGAGACCAGGAAGTCGTACATCGTCGACGGCAGGTCGGCCACCGTTCGCGGTGCCCATCCGATGGCCTGCTCTATCAGACGCACCTCGGCCATCGGGTCCTGGTAGTCCTCGGAGAACTTGATGCCCGAGCGCATGTCGAGCAGGTTGCGCACTGTGGCCCCCGCATAGCCGGACTCGGCGAGCGCGGGCACATAGTGGGTCACCGGGGCGTCGGGATTCACGGCGCCGCTGCTTACGAGCGCACCGACGACCGTCGCTACCAGCGTCTTGCTCACCGACATCAGAATGTGTGGCGAGTCGGCCGTCATGCCGCCGTAGTAGTGCTCGCCGAGCAGCTTGCCGTGCTGGGTGACCATCCAGCCGTCGGTGATGGTCGCATCCATCACCTCGCCGACGGTCGTCCGCCTGCCGTTCGTCCGGTCGTACAGCGGGATGCCGGCCAGCTCCGTCGGGGCCTGCGACATCTCGGCGACCGGGCCGGTCCCGCGGGAGATCACCGCGGTGGGCAGGAATTCGGCGACGTGCTGAAACGCCCAGTGCAGCTGGGGGGCCGACTGCCAGTTGGCCAGCGTCACGCCCGGCGGCACCCGTCCGGTGTCGCCTCCGAGAGCCATGGCGACGACTGTAGTGGCCCAGCTGCTCAGCCGGGCCACCGCTTTTTCCGACGGTGGGTGCACAGACCTGCGCGGGTTGCGTGTGCGCGTGCACGACACCTGGAGTGTCATCTCCCGGTGGGGAAGGGTGGCGATGCCGCGGGGCACAGCACGGGGCGGTTTGCGCCTTCGTTCGGTGCGGGACACCGTCAGGTCGACGTCACCCATGATGGTGCCGATCGCGATCGTGAGCTCGTTGTGCGCGAACGCCGCTCCTGGACAGCGCCGGTAACCTCCGCCGAACGGCACGTATTCGAAGGGGTCGGGGTGCGGTCCAGGAACCGATCGGGATTGAATCGTTCCGGGTCGCGCCAGATGGATGGGTTGGAATGCAATGCAGGAACGGCGGTCCGACGATATCGCCGGCCCGGCATTTCCTTCCGATGACGGTTCGCGGCTCCGCGAGTTTGCGGTGCGGTGTTGGCGTTCAACAACTCCGACACCACCCGTTCGAATGCGTCGCTGCCTGAGCCGGGTGCGACACCGAGAACGGTTTGGATGATGATCCGCTTCGTGATCGCCTGCGAGATGTGGTGAAGCCGCACCCGATCGCCCTGTCGCAACTGCTGCGAGTCAGTCGCGACGGCGTGCGCCATCGCGCGAGCCCGATCACGTATCTGGGCACCGCGAAAGGCGGGGGACAGGTGCCGGCGCTGACGTCGGTGCTGTTCACCTGAGGTCAGGATCACCGAGGACGGCCCGACGATCGGTTCGATGGGGTTCGGTGTCGGCGCGCACAGCACATCGCGCGGCAACGTCAGGATCTCGCGCGCGCCCTCGGCTGTCGCGACGAAGTGGACACGGCCCATGCCGGGAAAGATGACGGTGAACGGTTCGGTGCGCTCCGCACACTCGCGCATGACGCCGTCAGGGTCGAAGCCGGCGCGCAAGGACCGCCACCAGTCCCCGCACCAGCGCGTGAGCGCGCCCGGCCAACGTGTCTGCACATCTGACTACGACGACTGTGTGCAGCCCAGGGTTCGGGTTACCTCGCTCACACCGACGGTTACGCATTTGCCGAGAGGTTCGCGTCAGTCGAGCCGCAGTCCGTTCAGCACGTGGCTCAACTCGGCAAGCGCCCTGCGGTGAGCCGCCTTCTGGTTGTCGGCCCGCGCGACGTTCATCGATGTCTCGCACAGGGCGCCGTAGAGGAACACGGCAAGGGGTGTGGCAGGCCGTGGCGCGATCCGGCCCGCCTCCACCGCCTGGAGGATGGCGGTCTCCATCATCTCCATCATCGGGGCCTCTATGCGGCGCACGCCTTCCCATCCCACCGCCGCGAGCGCGTCGAGCAGCATGATCCGTTGCAGTCCCGGCTCGAGGCACTCCTCCAGGAAGGCCCGGCAGCACGCCTCGAACGCGTCCCACGGGTCACGCTTGGACGCGTAGACCTCGGGCATCACCGCGCACAGGCGGTCGACCTCGCGTGCGAACACAGCCTCGAACAGCTGCGGTTTGCCCTCGAAGTGGTGATAAACGGCGCCTTTGGTGACGCGGGCTTTGGCCGCCACCGCATCAAGCGAGGTGTCCGCGTATCCGTTTCGGGCGAAAAGTTCGCGCGCGGCGTCGACGAGCGCGGTGATCGTCGCCTCGGTGCGCTCCGACTGAGTTCGTCTTGCCTGCTTGGTCGGCACGAACTCACGATAACGGCTGCTCAGCAACGGCCTGCTCCAACCCGCGCCGGGTCACAGAACCCGGTAGATGCGGTAGTCGATGTGATCGGGCGACAGCACGTTGTAGCCCACGGCGACAATCTCGTTCAGCCACGTGTACCGCTCGTCGGCGGTCTCGAACTTCGGGGTCGTGCGCACATAGGTCTGCTCGAATCCCAGCACCTCGCCCGCCGCGAGCCGCTCGAGGCCGTCGGCGGGAATCTTGATCACACCTCTGGTCTGGTAGTGGATGAGGGCGCCGTCGTGAGTGCGCAGCGTCGCGCGGACGTCTATCCGGCCCACCTGGTCGGTGCCCACAAGCAGCCAATCCCCGCCACCGGGCAATATCTCGCCGCGTAGCCGCGGCCCGTCGATGACGCCGCCTCGTGCGATGAAAGTCAGCCTGGTGCCCACCGCCGTTGGAATCATTTGTGCAGGTTGAAGATCGACGTGCATGTCGAAGAGATGCTCGGCAGGTAACCGGTCGAACAGTGGAAGCTGCTCGGCTGGGCTGCCACTCTCGGTGGCGATGGCGGTCATCGGTTCGCGGCCTCCATTGCGGCCTGCAGTTGGACCGAGTCGATGAACGTGTCCTTGCGCGCGACGAGGCCGTCGGGGGAGACCACGACGATATCGAGGCAGTCGAAACGGATGTCGCCCGAGATCAGCGCCCAGTCAAGCACCCAGTGGTCGTCTCCGTAGAACACTCGATACGTCTCGAACGCGAAGTCGGGGAACAACTCGAACAGTTGCGAGAAGGTGGCGCGGACGGCATCGCGTCCGTCGACAGGATCGCCGCCGGTGTGTGTCCAGAACCGGGTGTCTTAGGTGTGCAAGGCGACGATCGCGTCCGGATCGCGCTTCGCCCATGCGGCGAAATAGCGCTCGGAGGTCGCTTTGATGTCAATGGCGGCAGCGGCGGTGGGGGACATGAGGGCTCCGATCTCGCGATGATACATACTCTAGGTAGGTAATAACCTACCACGGGTATGCAATTTGTCCATCCCGATGGGTCGCGAGGTCAGCGTTTGAAGCCGTACACCATCGACGTCGGACCGATGAGGTGTCGCACCTTGATGTCTTGAAATCCACTGAAGAGCAATGATTCCGCGCACTCAGAGGTGGTGGATTCATAGCCGTCACGCGTCTCGAGCATGATGTTGAGGCTCGACAACAAGCTGTGGAAGCGGTTCTTCGACCGGCCGGGCATGGGCATCGCGTCGTAGACGATCAGCGCACCTCCGGAAGGCAGAGCCTCGCGCGCCTTGCACACCAGTTCGCGCCTGCCGTCGTGGCTCTGCCCGTGGAAGACGTGTCCGAAGGACAGCACGTCGGCGGCCGGCAGCGGGCCTTCGAAGAAGTCGCCTGCGGCGAACCCGAGCCGGTCGTGAAGGCCGAACGACTTCACGTAGTCGGTGAAGACCGGCTCGACGACGGGAAGGTCGAAGCCCGTGCCGTGCAGGTGTGGGTGGGTCAGTGCGACCCGCACCGCCAACGCACCCTGCGCGCAGCCGACATCGGCGAACGTCGCGAAGCGTTTCCACGGAAAGCGGGCAGCCAGCAGCGTGACTTCCCCGGTGGAGATGCCCGTCATTCCGGACAGAAACCTCCTGAGTGCGACTGGGTCGCGGTAGAGGACGTCGAAGAACTCGTTCCCGTCGTGCTCCTCGACGGCCGCGGGGACACCCGTCTGCAGCAGATCGTCGAGGCCGGACCAGAGGTCGTACAGCCGCGTGCTCGACAGTTCCATCAAGCCGCCGATGTAGGTCGACTTGTGCCGGTCGAGGAACGTCGACGCCCGCAGCGTGTTCGCATATCGGCCCGCCCTGTCGCGCCGAAGCAGGCCCGCGGCGACCAGCGCGTCGAGTGCGGTCGCTGCGGCCCGCGGGTGCCAACCGAGTCGTTCGGTCAGCTCTCCCGCCGACATCGGCCCCTGCGCCAGCAGCGTGAACACGCCTTTCTCGACGGCCGTCATGACCAGCCGCGACGACCAGAACGCCATCCCGCTCTCGATGATGTCCTGCGGATTGACCAACCTGCGCAGTAGCGCGGACACCACCGGGTTCTGAAAGGCGCGCATCAACCGACGTTCACGCTGCACATCGACTGTGGACCTGTCATCTGACATATCGCACCTCCGCTCCTTGATTGTCGCGAAGGCCGGAACCGGCCGAACGGAATTGGCAGACTAGGCGGGTGGAATCCGCGCGCCACTGCTGGCTGACCGATATGGACGGTGTTCTCGTCCACGAGGATCGTGCTCTGACGGGGGCCGCCGAGTTCCTGCAACGACTCGTGGAGAAGAAGCGCCCCTTCCTCGTCCTGACCAACAACTCGATCTTCACCCCGCGCGACCTTTCGGCGCGGTTGGCCCGATCCGGCCTGTCGGTGCCGGAGTCGGCGATCTGGACATCGGCGCTGGCCACGGCGGACTTTCTCGGCGACCAGCTGCCCGGCGGGTCGGCCTACGTCATCGGGGAGGCGGGGCTGACGACCGCTCTGCACGAGGTCGGCTACACGCTCACCGATGTCGCGCCGGACTTCGTCGTGCTCGGCGAAACGCGCACCTACTCGTTCGAGGCGATCACCAAGGCGATCCGGCTGATCCTGGCAGGCGCTCGGTTCATCGCGACCAATCCCGACGTCACCGGACCGTCGGCAGAAGGCCCGACGCCCGCCACGGGTTCGGTCGCGGCGATGATCACCAAGGCCACCGGGCGGGAGCCCTACTTCGTGGGCAAGCCCAACCCGATGATGTTCCGCAGCGCGCTCAACCGCATCGAGGCGCACTCCGAGGACACCTACATGGTGGGTGACCGGATGGACACCGATGTCGTGGCCGGAATCGAGGCCGGCTTGGAGACCATCCTGGTCTTGACCGGGTCGACGACGCGCGACGAGGTCGAGCGGTATCCGTTCCGGCCCAGCCGCATCCTGCCGAGCATCGCAGAAGCCATCGAGCTGGTGTGATTCCGTCGATCGGCGCCAGAGGTCCTGGCCGAAAGGCCAAGAACGAGATTTTCGACGGCGCCACCCCATACACGACCTATGTTCGGGGAGTGATCGTCGACGGGGACCGCGGAGTGCTGCTGACCGGCAGGGACGACAGCGCGCTGATCACGGAGGGTTAGCCGATGGCCGAGATCGAACTGATCGGAGTTCCGTTCGACGGCTACGGGCGACCGGGCAACCAGGCTCGGGCGGCGGTCGCTCTGCGTGACGCCGGCCTGCTCGACGCCTTCGAACACCATCACGTCGCAGGACACGGTGATCTCGAGTTGCCCGCAGGCGACCCCGCCCGCGGTCCGACCAGCCTGGTCAACGAGGCGGCATTGCTGGCGATGACGCGGGCGCTCAACGAGCGCGTCGGATCGGCGGTGACGGCGGGCAGGTTGCCGATCGTCTACGGCGGCGACTGCTCAACACTGCTCGGCATCGTCACCGCACTGCGCGATCACGTCGGCGACGTCGGCCTCGTGTTCATCGACGGCCACGAGGACACCATGCCGCTCGATGTGTCCGAGGACGGTGAGGCGGCCAACACGGAACTCGGGCTGCTGCTCGGGCTGACGGGCCGCACGCTGGCGGGGGGACTCGGCGACCGGCTGCCTGCGCTGCGCCGTGACCGGCTCGTGGTGCTGGGCCCTCGCGACGACGCGTGGCGCCGGCAGTTCAACGTCGGCACGCTCGCCGACAACGGGGTCTGGGTGGCGCCGCTCGCCGAGGTCGCCGACGACCCCGCAGGCGCGGGACGCCGGGCCATCGAGCAGCTCGCCAGTCGGGTCGACCGGTGGTGGCTGCACATCGATCTCGACGTACTCGATCCGGTGGAGTTTCCCGCCCAGGGTGTGCCGGACTTTCCCGACGAGCCCGGCGGCCTCACCTGGGAGCAGCTCACCGACATGGTGATGGCGCTTTTCACCACGTCGGCCTCGTGCATCGGCGGCAGCGTCGCGATCTACGACCCCGACCAGGATCCGGACTCAAGGGGCGCCGCGCAGATCGTCGCGTTCATCCGTAACGTAGTGGCCCGCCCCACGATCAGTCGCTGAACCAGGAGACCCGTGGCCGAACACATCGACGAGCACTTCACCGCTGCCGTCGCGGCGATGAACTCCTCGACGCGCCGAAGCCCGGATGACCAACCGGTGCGCGACGGGTCGTCGTTAACGGCGCGAGTCTGCCTGGCGCTGTTCGACGTTCAGGTGGTTAGTCGGCATCTCGACCTGGCCGCGCGGTGGTTGCGTTCGCAGGGCAGGGGTTACTACACCATCGGGTCGTCCGGCCACGAGGGCAACGCCGCCGTCGCCGCCGCGCTGCGTCCCACCGACCCGGCGCTGCTGCACTACCGCTCAGGTGCCTTCTTCCTTGCGCGCGGCGTGCTGGTCGACGGGCGCGAGCCGCTTCGCGATGTGCTCCTCGGCCTGGTCGCGGCCACCGACGAACCGATCGGCGGCGGGCGGCACAAGGTGTTCGGCCGCCATGACCTCCACATCATCCCTCAGACGTCGACGATCGCCTCGCATCTGCCACGCGCGCTGGGGGTCGCGTTCTCGATCGCGCGGGCGAAGAAACTCGGTGTCGCCTGCGCGTGGCCCGACGACGCAGTGACGGTGTGCAGCTTCGGCGACGCGTCGGCGAACCACTCGACTGCGGTCGGGGCGATCAACGCTGCGCTGCACTCGGCGTACCAGGGCGTCCCGCTGCCCCTGTTGTTCGTGTGCGAGGACAACGGCATCGGCATCAGCGTCAAGACACCGCGCGGCTGGATCGAGCAGAGCTACCGAAACCGGGACGGTTTGGCGTATTTCGGCGCCGACGGATGCGACCTGCCCGACGCGTTCGACGCCGCGACCGCGGCCGCCGACTGGGTGCGCACCCGTCGCCGCCCGGCGTTCCTGCATCTGCGCACGGTTCGGCTGATGGCCCACGCCGGCTCCGACTACGAACCGGCCTACCGCAGGCCCGACGAGATCGCCGCCGATTACGAACGGGACCCGTTGGTGCGCACCGCCGAACTGCTGGTGTCGGCGGGGGTGCTGACGCCCACCGAGGCGATCGAGCGCTACGAGGCCAAACGCGCCGAGGTGATGGCGGTGGCCGCCGATGTCGCCGACTCAGCACAGCTCGACAGTGCGGAGGCGGTGATGGCACCACTGGCGCTCGGTGCGGCAGACGTGGCAGGTGCGGCGCCCGCTTCGCTGGCCGCGTCGGTGCGGGCGGGTGATCCCGACGCACCGATGACCGTCGCGATCGGGATCAACCGCGCGCTCGCCGACATCCTCGACCGCCATCCCGAGGCGATCGTCTTCGGCGAGGACGTCGCACGCAAAGGCGGCGTCTACGGGGTCACCCGCGGCCTGCTCAACCGGACCAGTTCGGCGAGGGTGTTCGACACGCTGTTGGACGAACAGTCGATTCTGGGCTTGGCGCTCGGCGCAGGCGTTTCCGGACTGCTGCCGATACCGGAGATCCAGTACCTCGCCTATTTGCACAACGCGGCGGACCAGATTCGCGGCGAGGGCGCGACGCTGCAGTTCTTCTCCAATCGGCAGTACCGCAACCCGATGGTCGTGCGGGTGGCGGGTTACGGCTACCAGAAGGGATTCGGCGGGCACTTCCACAACGACAATTCGATCGCCGCCATCCGCGACATTCCCGGCGTGGTGATCGCGTCACCCGCGCGTCCCGACGACGCGGCGGCGATGCTGCACACCTGTGCCGCCGCCGCGAAGACAGCAGGCGCGGTGTGCATCTTCCTCGAGCCCATCGCGCTGTACCACACCCGCGACCTTCACTGCGACGGCGACGAGCAGTGGCTCGCGGGCTATCCCGCCGCGGGGGTGGTCGTGGGCAGAGCTCGAACCTACGGCGAGGGAACGGATTTGACGATCCTCACCTTCGCCAACGGTTTGCGGATGAGCCTGCGCGTCGCGCGACGACTCGAGGCGCGTGGCATCGCGGCCCGCGTCGTCGATCTGCGGTGGCTGGCGCCTCTGCCCGCCGTGGACATGCTGCGCGAGGCGAACGTCACCGGTAAGACGCTGATCGTCGACGAAACCCGGCAGACCGGGGGAGTCGGCGAGGGCGTCATCGCCACGCTGCTCGAGCACGGCTATACCGGAGAGCTGGCCCGGGTCGCCAGCGCGGACAGCTTCATTCCGCTCGGCGACGCGGCGCTCGAGGTGCTGCTGTCCGAGGAGACCATCGAGGCGGCGGCGGTCAAACTGGCAGGCTGAGCAACCCGAGGGCGTCGGTATCACGCTTGATAGCTTGAGCCGGTGACTGATGTCCCGAGCGCCGCGCAACCCCTGTCCGGAGTGCGGATCGTCGAGATCTCCAGCTTCGTCGCAGTGCCGTTGGCAGGCATGACCCTCGGTCAGCTCGGCGCGGAGGTGGTGCGGGTCGACCCGATCGGCGGGGCCGCCGACTACCACCGCTGGCCGGTCACCGACGAGGGCACCAGCATCTACTGGGCAGGGCTCAACAAGGGCAAGCGGTCGGTTGCCGCCGACTTCCGGTCGCCGGAGGGACAGGAGCTCGTGCAGCGGCTGATCGCCGACGCCGGGGTGCTGATCACGAATGTCGCGGGACGCGAATGGCATTCCTACGACACGCTCACCGAGCTGCGACCCGACCTGATCCACGTCGAGGTGTCGGGGCGGACCGACGGAGGCACTGGCGTGGACTACACCGTCAACGCCGGCGTGGGATTCCCCTTGGTGACCGGACCTGCCGACCTCGCTACTCCCGTCAACCACGTGCTGCCCGCCTGGGACGTGTCATGCGGTCTGTATGCGGCGCTGTCGGTGGTGACTGCGCTACGACACCGCGACACCACAGGACGCGGCCAGCGGATCTCCATTCCGCTCGAGAACGTCGCGCTGGCGACGGCGGGCAACCTCGGCTTCCTCACCGAGGTGATGGTGAACGGCGAGACGCGGCAACGGATCGGCAATTCGATATACGGTCAGTACGGTCAGGAGTTCGCCAGCGGCGACGGAACGTCGTTCATGGTCGTCGCGCTCACCCGGCGGCACTTCCGGGACCTCACCGAACTCACCGGAACGACGAATGCCGTTGCCGCGTTGGAAGAATCACTCGGCGCCGACTTCACCGACGAAGGTGACCGGTACCGGCACCGCGACGCGCTGAGCGGACTGTTCGCCGAGTGGTTCGCCGCGCACCCGGCCGCCGACGTCGCCGACGCGCTGTCGGCGTCGTCGGTTCTCTGGGAGCGCTACCGCACCTTCGCCGAGGTGGCCGTCGACGAGCGGGTGACGGCCAATCCGTTGTTCACCCGGCTCGACCAGCCTCGCATAGGCGAATACCTCGCACCGGGCCTGCCGGTGGCGATCGACGGTGTTTACGCTCCCGCGGTCGCCGCGCCTGAGCTCGGCGCGGACACCACGGAGGTGCTCGCCGAGTGGCTGGGGCTCGGCGCGGGTGACGTCGAGGCAATCAAAGAATCGGGGACCGTCCGGTGAGCCGGCTGCTTCGACTACTGGAGCTTCACCGTGGTCCCGACGACGGCACGTGGGTCGGACCGGCCAGCGGCCCGGAAGGCAAGCGCTCCTTCGGCGGTCAGTTCGTCGCGCAGAGCCTGGCCGCCGCCTGCCGCACCGTCGGATCGGACCGCTCGCCGACCAACATGCACCTTCAGTTCCTGCGCGGTGGGCAGGCAGGCGATCCCGTCGAGTACACGGTCACACCGGTGTTCGACGGACGGACCGCGGCGGCCCGCCGGATCGACTGCCGCCAGGATGGGCGGCTGCTGACGACGTCGTCGGTGTCCTTCGCGGTGGACCTTGCCGGACCCGAGCACGGCCGTCGGGATGTCATGCCGGGCGATCCGGATGCGCTGCCGAGGACCGGGCCTGCCGGGCCCGCGCCGTCGATGCCGCTCGACGAGCTGGACATCAGGATCGCCGACGACAACAGCGGCCACGAGTTCGTACGGCGGTTCTGGTGGCGGGCAACGGTTCCCATCCCCGACGAGCCGCTCATTCACACGCTGGTCGCGGTCTATGTCACCGACGTGTACATGATCGACCCCGCGCTGGCTGTGCACGGTCATTCGATGCAGGCAAGGACTCACCGCAGCGGCACCACCGATTCGTCCATCTGGTTTCACCAGCCGGTGCGCGCCGACGAGTGGAACCTGCTGGAGACCAGGTCGCCTGCCGCCGCGCGTGGACGCGGTGTCGTGACGGGCAGCCTTGTTCGCGCCGACGGGGTCGTCGCTGCGACGCTGGTTCAGGAAGGGCTCATCGCAGAGCGGGAACCGAAGCCGCAGTAGCGGCGCCCCGGCTGCGCTCGCGGATGCGGGTGCGCGTCGCGTTGACCAGTCGGGTGATCAACACCCCAACGACGATCGCGCCGATGACGCCGAGCAGCGGATGGGCATCGAACAACGGGTAGATCTGGTAGTGCGTCAGGTAGGTGTACAGCGATGCCTCCGCGACGGTTCCCGCCACGGCCGTGCACCATGCCGGGCAGCGGATCGCGGGTAGCCAGATCAGCAGCAGGAAACCCGCCAGCACCAGCATCTCGCGGTGCGTGTTCTCGAAATAGCCGTACATACTAACGATCAGCACCACCGTCACCAGCAGCCGTTGCCACACCGTCGACGACTTCGCCGCCACCCAGCCCACCGCGAAGAACCAGAAGGCCAGGATCGTGAACCACGCCTCGCGACCGAAGTGCAGGCTCAACAGGTCGTAGCGCACCGCCAGCCCGAAGGCGAGGAAGGCGGCGGCGAAAGCGAACGGCCGTCGACGTTCCAGCCGGTCGGCGGCGGGTAGCCAGACGACAAGGGTCAGCGCCAGCAGGATCCACACCAGCACCTCGATGAACCACAGGCGGCCTGCGGTCATGCTGTCGTCGGGGCCGAAGAACTTCTCGACCAGGAGCAGATTCGTCCAGTGGTAGTCGTCGGTGATGACCAGCGCAAGCGCGATCCAGATCGCCGAGGGCACGATGATCCACGTCATCGTCTTGCGTAGGTGTCGGACACGATTTGCACGAGGAACGGGCGTCAGGCAGAACCGGCCGAAGTTGTAGCCCGCGATCCCCAGCAGGAGGTGCGCGCCGCCCCACATCTCGTAGAGCGTGGCGTGGGAGCCGACGATCAGCACGATCGCCGCCGCGCGCAGCGCGACGCTGGTTTCCAGCGTCGCGCCGAGCCACGGCCACGACCGGCGGCTCGGCGGTGAGGTGCGCTCAAGCTCGGCAAGTGGCCGTCGCTGCCAATCCGACGGGAGCCTGCCGAGAGCCCGCTCCAGCCGAACCGACATCGCCACGTAGGACAGGGAATTTCCGCCGAGGTCGACGAAGCTCTGCTCGGGGCGGATCGTGCCGGCATCGATCTGCAGCACGTCGGCGAACAACGCGCGCAGGTCGCCGGAGGACTTTGCGGTCTCGCCCGTTCGGTGAGCCTCGTCTCGGATGGCTTGGTAGTCCGGTTTACCCGACGGCAGCAGCGGCAGTTCGGCCATGGAGATCACCCGAACGGCGGTCGCAGGCAGTCCGGATGCAGCCACCGTAATGCGTTGCACGGCAGCACTCTCACCGCTGACGGCCGCGATCACCAGGCGCTCGTCGTCGTCGACGCAGAACGCCGTCACGCCTTCTTCGCGCAGCGCGGCCTCCACCCGCTGCAGGTCGATCCGCAATCCGTAGAGCTTGACGAAGCGGCTGCTTCGGCCGATCACCTCGTAGAGCCCGTCCGGCGCGCGTCGAGCGACGTCGCCGGTGCGCAGCGTGTCGACCGTCTTGCCGAGCGCCAGGTCTGCCGGGCTGTGCGCGTAGCCCATCATGACGTTCGGACCCTGGTACACCAGCTCGCCGACGTTTGGTTCGGACCACCCGTCCAGCGGTTCGAGTGAGAATGAGCCGCCGGCGATGGGGCGCCCGATGAAGGCGGGCTGTGACTCAGCGAGTTCCGGTGGCAGATAGGCCATTCTGGCGGTAGCTTCGGTCGCGCCGTACATGACGAACAGTTGCCAGCCGTTGTTTCGCCCGAGGGCCGCGAAGCTGCGCACGCGTTCGGGTGGCAGCCTGCCACCGGCCTGGGTGACGTAACGGAGGTCGGGTAGATCGGTGCCGTCGAAGCCGATCCGGTCGAGCATCTCGAACGTGTAGGGCACGCCGGCGAACGAGGTGCCGTGGTGCTCGCGAAAAACCGACCAGAAGTCGTCGTCGACGACCGAGCGATCGGTCACGATGAGGCCGGCGCCGCGGATCAGATGACTGTGGACCACAGACAGGCCGTAGCAGTACGACATCGGGAGCGTCGTTGCAGCTCTGTCGATTTCGCTGATGTCCAGAAACTCGGCGATCGACTCGGCGTTGGCCACCAGGTTACGGCGCGACAACCTGACCAGTTTCGGCGAGCCGGTGCTGCCCGAGGTCGACAGCAGCAGCGCCAGGTCAGGGTGCAACCGGTGCGCAGTGCCGTGCCGCCGCTCGTGGAAGCCGCCGCTGTCGACGATGACGTCGGGGTCATAGGCCTGCAGCACGGCAGAATGACTGCGGCCGGGAGAAATCGGAAGCACCACGTGATCGCCCGCGAGCGCACCGAGATAGTGCACCAACGTGGTCAGGTCGTTGCGGGTTTCGACCATGACCAGCCTGCGGGTCGGACCCAGCATGGCTGCGATGTCAGCCGCCCGGTCGGCGAGTTCACGGTAAGTCAGCGAAGTGGCGTCGGTCAGCACAGCGACCCCGTCGCCGTGGCTGCGCAGATGGTCGACGAGCAGTGTCATCTCAGCACGACCCCGTTGCCGATCACGTCGATTCGCACTTTGGCGTCGATCGGCGGCGGGTCGAGGCTGTGCTGCCGCACGATGATCGGTGCGATGTCGTCCGCGGGGTCGATCGTCAGGAGCACGTCGTGGCCGAGAAACTCGGTGGCCACCACCGTGCCGATGCCGTTGTCGGCTTCCTGTCCTTTGCTGCTCACGTGCGCGGCGCTGTCGGAGATGACCGTCGCCACAAGCTGTTCGGGCCGAAGCGCAAGCGTGGCGGGCCCGTCGCCGAGCGAGGTCTGCACAGGCACCCCGCCCAGCGCGCAGTGGGCGAAACCGGAGGAGACGGTGCACGGCAGGGCGATGCAGTCGCCGAGGAACTCGGCGGTGAAGCGGTCGTTGGGCCGGCGGTAGACCTCCTGCGGGGCGCCGACCTGGGTGAAACGTCCGTCGCGCATGACCGCTATCTGGTCGGCGATCGACAGCGCCTCCTCCTGGTCATGCGTCACCAGCAGCGTCGTCACCCCGGCCTCGGCCAGCAATCGGGCGACCGCTTTGCGGGTCGACGCGCGCAGTCCGGTGTCCAGCGCGCTGAACGGTTCGTCGAGGAGCATCAGCACCGGCTTGCGCGCCAACGCACGGGCGAGCGCCACGCGCTGCTGCTGACCACCTGACAACTCATGCGGCTTGCGCGACGCGTATGAGGCGTCAAGGGAGACGGTTTCGAGCAGTTCGGCCACCCGATTGCGAACCTCGCGACTGCGGGCCGAGCCCGCCAGCCCGTACGCCACGTTCTGTCCGACGGTCAGATGGGGAAACAGCGCACCGTCCTGCGCGACGTAACCGACGCTGCGGCGGTGGGACGCGACCGACCGATCGGGGGCTGCCACTTGGCGGTCGGAGATGGTGACCGTTCCGGCGTCGGGGGTCTCGAATCCGGCGACCAGCCGCAGCAGCGTTGTCTTGCCGCAGCCCGACGATCCGACCACGGCGGTCGTGCTGCCCGCTTCCACATGCAGGTCGATGTGGTCGAGCACCGTGTTGCCGTTGAACGACTTCGCCAGTCCGCGGATATCGAGCATGGTGGTCACAGCGCGGCCACCTTCGTCGACTGCCGGAACAGGATCAATGTCACTGGAATGGCGAGCACCACGAGCGCGAGTGCATACGGTGCCGCCGACGCGTAGTCCAGCTCGCTGCTGAAGGACCAGAACAGCATCGACAGCGTGCGGGTGCCGGTCGGGGCCAGCAGCAGTGTGGCCGTCAATTCGGTTGCCACCGCCACGAATACCAGGGATGCGGCCGCGGCCGCGGCGGGTGCCGTGAGCCGAAGGGTGACCCGAAGGAAGGTGGCGCCCGGCGAACGCCCCAGCGACCGCGACGCCTCCTCGAGGCCCGGCGGCACCTGCGCCAGACCTGCGCGCACATTGACCAGGGCACGCGGCATGAACAACAGAACGTACGCGAAGACGATCAGCGGAACGGTTTGATACAGGGGCCGGACGAAGTGGATCGCGACGGTCACCAAGGCGAGCGCGGTGACGATACCGGGCAGGGAGCTGGTGACGTAGTTGGCGCCCTCCACCGCGCGCGCCAGCACCCCGTTCGACCGGACCGCCACCCATGCGACGGGAAACGCCAGCACCGTCGTCAGCGCCGCCGCGACGCCCGCCAGCGCGACCGTCTGACCGAGCGCGTTGGCGATCTCGCCGATATCCCACACTCGTGCGCCGCCGATCCACAACCAGCGCATGATGGTCCACACCGGAACGCCGATCGCCAGCACGGCAAGCATCAACAGGCCTACTGTCGCCGGGATCGTGTTGCGGCCAAGGGCAACCGGCACGGCGGCACGGGGTACGCCCGCGCCGATCCTTGCGTACCTTGCCCGACCGCGCGCGGCGGCTTCGGCGATCAGCAGCACCAGGCACAGCAGCACGAGCACGCCCGCCAGCATGCTGCCCGCGGCTCCGTCGAAGGTGACCTGGAACTGTTGGAAGATGGCGACGGTGAAGGTGTCGAACCGGACCATGGCGAACGCGCCGTACTCGGCGAGCAGATGGACGCCGATCAGCAGCGCGCCGCCGAGGATCGCCAACCGCAACTGCGGCAGCACCACCCGGAAGAACACACCGGCGGTATCTGATCCGAGCGTGCGCGCTGATTCTTCGACGGCCGGGTCGAGCCTGCGCAGCGTCGCGGCGACGGGCAGATACATGAACGGGAAATACGACAGCGTCGTGATCAACACACCCGCCCACAAACCGTTCATCGACGGGATCGCGGCCACCCACGCATAGCTGTTGACGAAGGCCGGAACCGCTAGCGGCGCAACGAACAACGGGCGCCAGAACGCCCGGCCCGGCAGGTCGCTGCGCTCAACGAGCCACGCCACCCCGACGCCGATCACCACACACAGCGGCACGGTCACCACCACAAGGGCGACGGTGTTGACGAGCAGCTCGGCGACACGAGGGCGGACAACCAGTTCGTAGGCGCGGGTCCAGCCGACGTCGATCGCGCCCCAGACCACGTAACCCAGCGGGATCGCCGTGGTGGCGACCAGGAGCGCGACCGTGGCCGACACCAGCGGACCGGGACGGGCGCCCGGATCCGACCGCGGAGCCGGTGCCGCGGGGCGCGAGACTGGGGGAGCGACCACCTACAGCAGGCCCGCCTTCGTCATCAGATCGTTCACCTTCTGCGCATCCAGTGTCGACGGGTCGACCTTCGGCGCCTGCAACGAATCAAGGGGCGGCAGAGCGGAGTTCGCAGGCACGCCGCTGGCCACCGGATACTCGAACGAGGTGCCCTTCTCCAGGACTTCCTGGCCGGCCTTGCCCGTGACGAACTTGACGAACTGCTGTGCCTGCTCGGCCTTCTCGCTCGACTTCAGCACACCGCCGCCGGACAGGCTGACGAACGCGCCCGGGTCCTCGTTCTTGAAGTAGTGCAACGCCGTATTGCCGCTGCCCTCTTTGGTATTGGCCTGATCGCGGAACCAGTAGTAGTGGTAGATGATGCCGCCGTCGACTTCACCCGCATTGACGGCCTTCATCGTCGCGATGTTGTCGTTGTAGATCGTGGCGTTGGCCTTCATGCCCGCCAGCCATTGCGCGGTCCCGGCTTCGCCCTTCAGCTGCAGGTACGCCGCGACGATGGCCTGGAAATCCGCCTTGGCCGGCGCGCCGCCCCAGCGCCCCTTCCAGGCGGGCTGCTGCAGGTCTGCCATCGACTTCGGCAACTGATCGGGCGTCAGCCTGGTCTTGTTGTAGACGAACACGGTGCTGCGCGCGGCCACCCCGGTCCATTTGCCGGTGGCGGGCCGGTAGGAGCCCGGAACCTGATCGAGGGTGTCGCGGTTGACGTCGGCGAACAGGCCCGCCTTCTCAACGGCCGCCATGGCGGGGGAGTTCTCGGTCAAGAAGACGTCGGCGGGTGAGGCATCACCCTCGGCGACCAGTTGATTACCCAGCTCGGTGTCGCCGCCCTGCCGGTAAGTGACCTTGATGCCGGTCTCCTTGGTGAAGGCGTCGATCCATTCCTTGGTCAGGGATTCGTGCTGAGCGTTGTAAATGAGCAGATCGTCGCCCTCACCCGAGCTCGAACAAGCGGTCATTGCGAGCACGACGGCGAGCGTCGTCACGAGTGCGGCGAGCCGGCTCTGGGGTCGCATCCAGCGTCCCTTCCGCACCTGACGGCGCTTTAGCTGAGGTTTACCTAAATGAAGATACCCTTTGCCGCCCGCCCGAACTGCCGCCCCGTCGGAAACCGAAACCTATGAAACTGTTGGCACGTCGTGGCTTGCCACGTGGAAGACTTTCAGCACTGCTGGCCTGCAACGAACCGAGCGGTGTCAAGGCAATGAAGCGGTCTGCAACTGTGCAAAGGCCCGCGTGTATTTGGCGGGCCGGTCGCTACATCCGGCCGTGCTTGCTCCGGACGAAGCTGTATGCGCCGAAGGCGGCGATGCCGAGCGCGGCGACGATCAGAAGAATCTTGCCGAACGGCGCCTGACCGAGCGTCTTGACGGCGGAATCCAATCCGGACGCCTTCGCGGGGTCGGCCTGCAGTGTCGCGAGGATGACCAGCAGTCCCGCACCGGCGAGGACGACACCCTTGGCGACATAGCCGGCGACGCCCACAGCGGTTATCGCGGTACCGCCGGAAACCTGAAGGTCCTTGAGGAACTTCTTCGACGCGCCCTTGTAGACGTGATAGCCGCCGACAGCGGCCACGCCGAGCCCAACAGCGATCAGAAGCGCTTTACCCCATCCCGATTGCATGAGCTGGGCCGAAAGCCCGCTGTTCTGCTGGCCGCTCGCCTGTCCGCTGCCCATCGCGAACTTGAGCGCCGAGAAGGCGATCGCGAAGTTCACAACGGCCAGTGCCAACGCTTTAACGCGTTTCCACGCCGGCGAGTGGTCCTGCTGCTGTCCGCCATAACTCTCACCGGGTTTGGTGCCGATGACGGCTTCGCCGACGCGCCAGAGGCCGAGCGCGAACAGGCCGATCGCGGCGATCCATAGCATCACCGAGCCGCCGGGTTGCTTGGCGAGTGTGCTGAGTGCGCCGGACTGGTCGGCGTCGCCGCCGGACCCGAACGCCAGCCGAAGGATGATGAAGGCGACGAGCAAATGAAGCACACCACTGGCCGCGAAGCCGGCTCGGGCGGTGTATTCGAATGCCTTGCTGTCGGCCGCGCGGTTGACGGCTCCATGGACTGAAGTGTTGGTCATTCGACCTCCTCGCCGACGCTTGTACCCCTTTGTTGACGTGGGCGAAACCCCGGGGTCACTCGGTCATGCCGAGATCCTTCCTGGGGGTCGATTAAACACCTGCGACGAATGAATGTGCTGCGCGTAGGGTTCTGGCCGAGGAGCCTACTGCGTGACCTTGTCAATCGTGTTAGCCGTGCTCTTCTCGGCGTTGTTGCACGCGACATGGAATTCGTTGGCGCACGCCGTTTCTGATCGGCTGGTGGGCTTCGCGCTGATCGGGGTGGCAGACGGGCTGGGCGGCGGCTTGATGGTGGCCTTCGCAGGGCTGCCGCCCTCGAGCGCATGGCCGTTCATCATCGCGTCCGCGGTGCTGCATGTCGTGTACAACCTGCTCCTGCTCGCCAGCTACCCACCAATTGCGGTGCTCGCGGTGATCCGGCGCGGCCGCGGGCTGCCCGCCGCTGTCCGGGCCTCGGCGGGTCCCGGCCTCGTTGGCGGCGCCATCTCGATCGTCGCCTACACGATCGTGCTGTGGGCGCATCTTCGGCGCGTTGATCGGCGCGGTGTTTCTGGGGGAGCGGCTCGGCGCGAAGCGTGCGATGGCCGCAGCGGTGGTGTTGGCCGGGGTGGTCTTGATCAGCCTGCCGTGAGGGCGGCGACGCGGCCGAGCAGTTCGGCCACCTTTGCCGACTCGGTGATCATCAGGTCGTGGCCGGTGTCGACATCCCACACGCGGCCGTCCGACTGCTCGAGCAGGAGGTCGACGTTGCGCAGGGACATGAACGCGGTCGTGCTGATATGCGACTGCGGAATCGATTGTAGCGCAGTCTCGTTGGTGAACTTCACAGGTTGTTCGAAACATCTCCAGGGATGGGGCGTCAACCGTTCACGCATCCATTCGAGGGTGCCAGGATCCGTCACGCCGTAGAACGGCAGGGTGTCGTCCCCCGGGAAGAGACACATCTCCACACCGTCGATGACTCGGCTGTCCGCTCTGGCCGCAGTCATGAACGGGCCCGAGACGTCGACCAGCGACTGGCCGTCGCGTGGAGGCTTCGCATCGAGGTAAACCCGGTGGCCGACCCGATCGGGGGCACGGTCGGCCGCACCCGTGATGACCATGCCGCCATAGCTGTGACCGACCAGGATGGCGTCGCGCAGATCCGCGTAGTGCAGGACGGCCACGATGTCGGTGATGTGGCAGTCGAGGTCGACGTCGGCCCGGAACAGGTGGGCCCGCTCACCGAGCCCTGTCAGCGTCGGGGTGTAGACGTCGTGGCCGTTTTCCCGAAGGACGCTTGCCAGCGGCTGAAAGCACCAGCCGCCGTGAGCGCCGCCGTGCACCAGAACGAAGGTCGCCATCAAGGCATGACGATATCGATTCCGCGCCGAGTCAGTCGCAGTTCGCACATGCTCCGGTGAGAGACAACTGCATGCCGCAGGGGCAGAAGGCGCCCTCTCGGCGCTTGTCGAGTGTGCGCGCCGACCCGGGACGGACCTTGGTTACCGGATGCTCGACCCACCACGTGCCCTTCCGGGTGCTGGCGCCGCGGGTAGCGCCGCCTGCGATGCGGATGAGCTCGTCTTCGGAGAATCCGTTCGTGTACCCGAAGTTGATATGCAGGTTCCGATGACCGTCACGCCGCACCGCTTTGATGTAGGTCTTGCTGGTGGTCACCACAGCGTGGAACTCGACGACGCCGACCGCGCTGGTGATTCTTCGGATGAACTCGTGGTTCTCCGATGGGATCTGAGCCTTCGCCAATGCCTCGGTCAGGGATTCAGAAATCTGATTTCCCGTGGTCATGGTGATGACAGGATATGCGTTTCCCGTGAGCAATAGGCAAGAAGCGCGCAAATTGTGAGCAATCGCGCAACTGTTGATAACTCGGCCTCGCTGTCGTCGCGGTGTCCGCTGCGGTCTGCAGAGTGTCGGCATGACCACATGGAGCCGTGCCGAGATCGGCGCTTTGGGTGAACAACTGGCGGTCGAGCACCTGGTGGCGCTCGGGCTGGAGGTGCTCGACCGCAACTGGCGTTGTCGCTACGGTGAGCTGGACGTCATTGCCGCCCACAAGGCAACGCGCACAGCTGTTTTCGTCGAGGTGAAAACGCGTACCTCCGACCGGTTCGGGGGAGTGCAGGAGGCGGTCACGCTCGAAAAGGTCCGTCGGCTGCGCAGGCTCGCCGGGCTGTGGCTCGCCGGTCACGGCGGAAACTGGTCGGCGGTGCGGATTGATGTCGTCGGTGTGCGCATCGGCAGGCAGCGCACGCCCGAGATCACTCATCTGCAGGCGGTCGGCTGATGGCGCTGGGAAGAGCGTTCTCGGTGGCGGTGCGCGCGCTTGAGGGCGAAATCGTCGAGATCGAGGCCGATATCAGCTCGGGGCTGCCGGGTGTCCATCTGGTCGGGCTGCCCGACACCGCCCTGCAGGAGTCGCGTGACCGTGTGCGCGCCGCGATCACCAACTGCGGCAACAACTGGCCGCAGTCCCGGCTGACGCTTGCGCTTTCCCCTGCGACTCTTCCGAAGATGGGCTCGGTCTACGACCTCGCCCTGGCCTGCGCCGTGGTCTCAGCCGAGCTGAAAAAGGAGTGGCCACGGCTCGAGAAGGCGGTTCTGCTTGGCGAACTCGCGCTCGACGGCCGCGTGCGGCCCGTCAAGGGCGTCCTTCCTGCCGTGCTGACGGCCAAAGGCCATGGGTGGCCCACCGTGGTGGTTCCCGTCGACAACCTGAGTGAGGCCAGCCTGGTTGACGGGGTCGAGGTGCTCGGTGTCCGAACGCTGGGACAACTGCACTCCTGGCTCGCAGGCAAGGGCGAACTGGCCGGGCGGATCGAGACACAGCCGCTGCGGCCCGAGCAGCCGACCGATCTGGCCGACGTGGTGGGCCAGATCCACGCCAGGTATGCCATCGAGGTCGCGGCCGCAGGTGCGCATCACCTGACCTTGACGGGGCCTCCTGGGGTGGGGAAAACGATGCTGGCGCAGCGACTTCCCGGTCTGCTGCCGGAGTTGTCGGCATCCGAGTCCTTGGAAGTGACGGCCATTCATTCGGTGGCGGGCCTGCTGGCGGGGGACACGCCGCTGATCACCCGGCCGCCGTTCGTGGCACCGCACCACACCTCGAGTGTCGCCGCGTTGGTCGGCGGCGGTACAGGCATGGCCCGGCCGGGCGCGGTCAGCAGGGCCCATCGCGGGGTGCTTTTTCTCGACGAGTACGCCGAGATCGGTAACAGTGCCTTGGAGGCACTGCGTACTCCGTTGGAAGACGGTGAGATTCGACTGGCGCGTCGTGACGGCGTAGCGACATATCCGGCGCGCTTCCAGTTGGTGCTCGCGGCGAACCCGTGCCCGTGCGCGGCAACCGACCCGAAGGAATGCCTCTGCACCTCGACCGCGAGACGACGGTATCTGACCAAGCTGTCAGGGCCGCTGCTGGACCGGGTCGACCTGCGCGTGGAGATGCACCGCGAGAAGGCGCAAGCCTTCGAGGTGGAGGCGGCGGAGTCGACAGCGAAAGTCAGGGATCGCGTGCACTCGGCTCGTGCGGCGGCCGTCGACCGATGGCGGCCATACGGCATCCGGACCAACGCCGAAGTCAGCGGTGTGTTGCTGCGCCGTCAGTTCCGGCTCGGCCGGGACGTGATGGCCCCCTTGAGGACGGCCGTCGACCGCGGCGTGCTGAGCCTGCGGGGCTGCGATCGCACTGTGCGGGTCGCGTGGACACTTGCCGATCTGGGTGGACGTACGACGCCGAGCAAAGAGGATGTCACAACGGCACTGAGCTTTCGCGCGGCCGGAGCAGTGCGGTGAGCGACGACGCGCGCCTGGCGTTGGCGTATCTGTCCCGGGTGGCTGAACCGCCGTGTCCCGGGCTGATCGAGCTCGTGCGCCGAGTCGGGCCTGTGCAGGCCGCCGCGCTCGTCAAGTCAGGCGATGTCGATGATGACCTTGGCCGCCACACCATCGCCCGTCGCGAAATCGACAGCGCGGCAGAAGATCTCGAACTGCTCGATCGACGCGGCGGACGGTTGGTCGCTGCCGATGACGACGAGTGGCCGTTACTGTCCTTTACCGGCTTCGCCCGTGTGGATCACCGCCAACGGCCACAGGCTCATCCGCCGCTGGCGTTGTGGATGGTCGGCACCGCGCGGCTCGACGACGTGGTGCGGCGGGCCGTCGCAATCGTCGGAACAAGGGCCGCAACGGCGTACGGAGAGCACGTGGCCGCCGACCTCGCCGCGGGTCTCGTCGAACGCGATGTGACGGTGGTCTCGGGCGGCGCGTACGGCATCGACGGAGCCGCGCACCGCGCGACGCTGGGCACTGACGGGTGCACGGTCGCGGTGCTCGCGGGCGGTATCGATATTCCCTACCCGTCGGGGCACGCCGGCCTGCTGCACCGGATCGGACAGGACGGACTGGTGGTCAGCGAGTATCCGCCCGGCGTGCGTCCCGCCCGCCACCGATTCCTCACCCGTAACCGGCTGGTCGCGGCGCTGTCGGGGGCGACCGTTGTCGTCGAGGCCGGTGCCCGCAGCGGGGCGGCGAACACCGCGGCATGGGCGCGGGCGTTGGGGCGGCCGGTGTGCGCGGTGCCGGGACCGGTGACGTCGGCGGCGTCGATCGGTTGCCACGCGTTGTTGCGGGACGACGACACGACCCTCGTCACGCGTGCCGCCGACGTCGTCGAGCTCATCGGACACATCGGCGAACTCGCACCCGACGAGGAGCGGCCCGAAACGCTGCTCGACGGTCTCAGCGAGGCCGAACAGCGGGTCTATGAGGCACTGCCTGCCCGCGGGCGCCGCACCGCCGACCAGATCGCGGTGGCCTCGGGACTGCCGGCGACGCAGGTGCTGGGACCGCTGTCGATGCTGGAAGTGTGCGGTCTGGTCACCCGAGCCGACGGTTACTGGAAGCTGAGCAGGCCGAAGACGTAGGCGACCACGGAATAGCGCGCGCTCGTATCCTTGTTGAGACTGGCTAACGAACAACAGCTGGAGGAACAGTGGCAGGACGTCCGGTGCACACCTTCGAGGTGCTGCGCACTGAGCAACTGACGCCGCCGCACATCGTGCGCGTGGTGCTCGGCGGCAGCGGTTTCGACACGTTCAAGCCCAACGACTTCACCGACTCCTACGTGAAGATCGTGTTCGTTCGGCACGACATCGACGTGGCGGCGCTTCCTCAGCCGCTGACGCTCGACAGTTTCAATGAGTTGCCCGTCGAGCAGCGGCCCACGGTCCGCACCTACACCGTGCGCAGCGCCGACACCGAAAAACGGGAACTCACCATCGATTTCGTCGTCCACGGCGGCCATGGTGTCGCAGGTCCGTGGGCGGAAGCGGCAAAACCCGGGCAGCCCGCTTACCTGATGGGTCCCAGCGGGGCCTATGCGCCCGACCCCGAGGCGGACTGGCACCTGATGGCAGGAGATGAGGCGGCTATCCCCGCGATCAGCGTGGCGCTGAAGGCGTTGCCCGACAACGCGATCGGCAAGGTCTTCATCGAGGTGGCCGGACCCGACGACGAGATTCCGCTGACGGCGCCCCCCGGTGTGGAGGTGAACTGGATCTACCGCGGCGGCGCGCCGATTTGGTTCCCGACGAGGCGGCGGGCGATCACGCGCCGCTCATCGCCGCGGTGAAGGAGACCGACTGGCTGCCAGGCCAGGTCCAGGTCTTCATCCACGGCGAAGCGCAGGCGGTCATGCACAACCTGCGGCCCTACATCCCCAAGGAACGCGGCGTGGAGGCCAAGTGGGCGAACTCCATCTCCGGCTATTGGCGGCGTGGCCGCACCGAGGAAACGTTCCGTCAGTGGAAGCGCGAACTCGCCGAAGCGGAGCAAGGCGCCAACGCCTGAGCACCGGCCTGGCACGCTAGCGCGTATGGCGTTCAGCGACTACCAACTCGAGATCTACCTTCAGGGCTTGTCCGGCGTCTTGCCGCCGCTGCCCATGTCCTTCGCCGAACTGGAGGCGAAGGCGCAGGCGGCGATGTCGCCCGGCATGTGGTCCTACGTCGCGGGCGGTTCGGGTGACGAGCGCACCCAACGGGCCAACGTCACCGCCTTCGACCACTGGGGCCTGATGCCCAGGATGTTCGTCGGCGCGAAGGAACGCGATCTGTCCATCGATCTGTTCGGGATGATCCTGCCCTCTCCTGCGATGATGGCGCCGGTCGGCGTCATCGCCCTCTGCGCACAGGACGGCCACGGCGACCTGGCCACGGCCCGCGCGGCGGCCAGAACCGGTGTGCCGATGATCGCCTCGACGATGTCGGCCGACCCCATGGAAGAGGTCGCCGCCGAATTAGGCGATACGCCAGGGTTTTTCCAGCTCTACACGCCCACCGATCGCGACGTGGCGGCCAGCCTGGTGCACCGCGCGCAAGCGGCCGGATTCAAGGGCATCGTGGTCACACTCGACACCTGGATTCCCGGTTGGCGACCCCGCGATCTCAGCACCTCGAACTTCCCCTTCCTGCGTGGGCACTGCCTCGCCAACTACACCAGCGACCCCGTCTTCCGCGACAAGCTGCCTCAAACGCCCGAGGAGAATCCGCAGGGCGCGGTGATGCAGTGGATCCAGATGTTCGGTAACGCGCTCACGTGGGAGGACCTGCCCTGGTTGCGGTCGCTGACGGATCTGCCGCTGATCATGAAGGGCATCTGCCATCCCGACGACGCACGCCGAGCCAGGGACGGCGGCGTGGACGCGATCTACTGCAGCAATCACGGCGGACGGCAGGCCAACGGCGGTATTCCGGCGATCGACTGCCTACCCGATGTGGTCGCTGCGGCCGACGGGCTGCCGGTGCTGTTCGACTCTGGCATCCGCAGCGGCGTCGACATCGTCAAGGCGATCGCCCTCGGTGCCGCGGCTGTGGCGATCGGTCGGCCCTACGCCTACGGCCTCGCATTGGGTGGCGTCGACGGGATCGTGCATGTTCTGCGGTCATTGCTGGCCGAAGCCGACGTCACCCTGGCCGTCGACGGCTACCGCACGCTGAAAGATCTCACCCCGGACACGCTCCGGCGCGTCATCTGAGCCGCTGCGACCGCATCTGCCACGGTGACTGGGTGGAGGCGATCCTCGAGCAGTTCGACGAACACCTCGCGTTGGAGCGCGGTCGCTCCGACCACACCCGCCGCGCCTATCTGGGCGATCTGCGGTCACTGTTCGAGTTCATGTCCCTGCGTGCACCCGGCGCTGGGCTGAGCGGCCTGAGCCTGCCGGTGTTGCGGTCGTGGCTGTCGGCTCAGGCCGGTGCGGGTGTCGCACGCACCACGCTCGCCAGGCGCACCTCGGCGGTGAAGACGTTCACCGCGTGGGCGACGCGACGGGGTCTACTTTCCACCGATCCGGCGACGCGCCTGCAGGTCCCGAAGGCGCGGCGGACACTGCCCGCGGTTCTGCGTCAGGATCAGGCGCTCGACGCCATGGCCGCCGCCAATTCCGGTGCGCAGCAGGGTGACCCGATGGCGCTGCGCGATCGGCTCATCGTGGAGATGCTGTACGCCACCGGAATCCGGGTCAGCGAACTGTGTGGCCTCGACGTCGACGACGTCGACATGTCGCGGCGGCTGCTGCGGGTGCTGGGCAAGGGCGACAAGCAGCGCACCGTGCCGTTCGGCTTGCCGGCGCAGGACGCGCTGACGGCGTGGCTGACCGACGGTCGGCCCGCCCTTGCCACCGGCGATTCCGGACCCGCGCTGCTGCTCGGCGCGCGCGGCCGTCGGCTCGATCAACGGCAGGCCCGCACGGTCGTGCACCAGACGGTCTCCGCCGTCGACGGAGCACCGGACATCGGCCCGCACGGCTTGCGGCACAGCGCGGCCACGCATCTGCTTGAGGGCGGAGCCGATCTGCGCATCGTGCAGGAGCTGCTCGGGCACTCGACGCTGGCCACCACGCAGCTCTACACCCACGTCACGGTGGCGCGGCTGCGCGCCGTCCACGACCAGGCGCACCCGCGTGCCTGAGTGTGATTTCGGCGCGTTAACCGACGCTCAGCGCACGTGAGCGCGCCGAAATCCATGAGACTTAGGTGCCGCAGAAGGTTTGGTAACAGCCGCCGAATTCCTCCGGGGCGGGTTCGGCGTAGCGCTCGAACCCGGGTCGGGGCTCGTACGGGGATGTCACCGCCGCGAGCAGCTTCTCGAGTGGTTCGAGATCACCTGCGGTCGCGGCGGCCAGCGCCTCCTCGACGAGATGGTTGCGCGGGATATAGACGGGGTTCACGCGGTCCATCGCGTCGGCGTCGGGCCCGAGCGCGCGCCAGCGAGCCACCCAGTCGCCGGATGCCGGACCCGCCTGACCGCGCGCCGCTTCGGCCAACCGACGGAAGAACGATGTGTAGTCGAGGCGGTCGCGCCCGAGGAACTCGATCACCTGGTCGGCGATCTCACCGACCACTGTGTCGTCCACATCCTCGGAGAGGCCGAGCTTTCGCCGCATGCCCGCGGTCCACGCGGCCGCGTATCGCCGGGGGAAGTCCTGCAGCGATTCGGTCGCCAGCGCCATCGCGTGATCCTGGTCCTCGGCGAGCAACGGCAGCAGCGTCTCGGCGAACCGTGCGAGGTTCCAACCCGCCACCGTCGGCTGATTACCGTAGGCATAGCGACCCCACGAGTCGATCGAACTGAACACCGTCGTGGGGTCGAAGGTGTCCATGAACGCACAGGGCCCGTAGTCGATCGTCTGACCCGAGATCGTCATGTTGTCGGTGTTCATCACCCCGTGGATGAACCCGACAAGCATCCACTGGGCGACGAGTTCGGCCTGTGCACCGATGACCGCGTCCAGTAGAGCGAGATACGGGTTGTCAGCGTCGGCGGCGGCGGGGTGGTGCCGTGCGACGGCGTGGTCGGCGAGCCGTCGCAGAACATCGACTTTGCCTGCCGCGGAGACATATTCGAAGCTGCCCACGCGCAGATGGCTGGCGGCGACCCTTGCGAGCACGGCGCCGTCGAGCAGAGTCTCGCGCTGCACCGGCCGCCCTGTTGCGACGACGGCCAACGAGCGAGTGGTCGGGACGCCGAGGGCGTGCATCGCCTCGCTGACGACGTACTCGCGAAGCATGGGCCCGACGGCCGCCAAGCCGTCCCCGCCGCGGGCGAACGGCGTGCGTCCGGACCCTTTGAGATGAAGGTCGCGCAACCGCCCGTGGCTGTCGACGAGTTCACCGAGGAGCAGGGCGCGACCGTCGCCGAGGCGGGGTACCCAGCCGCCGAACTGATGCCCGGCGTATCCCTGCGCGACTGGTTCGGCGCCTGCAGGCACCCGCGTGCCGGTGAGTAGGCCCAAGCCGTCGGCGCTGCGGAGCCAGCCGCCGTCGAGGCCGAGGTCGGCGGCCAACGGTTCGTTGAGCACCAGCAGCCGGGGCCGCGGGGACGATTCGGCCTTCCAGCGCACGGCGAGTTCGGGCAACTCGGTGGCGAACCGGTTACCGAGGGCGACGGTGGTCTCGGGAGCGACACTCATCGCTCTCCAGCGTACGGACAGTGGATTCCCGCGCCGATCTCTCTAGAGTGAGAGCTGCCAACCCGGCGGCCCGAGGAGCGGCCATGTCGACCCAGGAACCCACTTCCGACGACGTTGTCCGTGCCGCCGACGTGATCGTCGACGCTTTCGCGTCGAACGACGGCGGCCTCCTACCTCTGGACGTATGCGGTGCGCAGCCCGATCGGTGCGACCATCCCGGCCTTCGTCTCACGTTCGTGCTCTACGGCCTGGCGATGTGGCGTGAGCGGACACGTCACCCGCGGGAGGACAGCACGCATCTCGCCGATGTCGCATCAGCGGAGCCTGCCGATGCGTGAGCTGAGCCATCCGATCACCCCGGGAATGCAGGTGTATCCGGGCGATCCCGCTGTCGACATCGGGCCGGCGCTGGTGCTCGCGCGCGACGGGGTCGACGTCGCTCTCCTGCATCTCGGCTCGCACACGGGCACACATCTGGACGCGCCATCGCACTGCATTGCCGGCGGTCGCACAACGGGCGCGATCGGGTTGGACGAACTCGTCGCGGACGCACTCGTCGTACACCTCGATCCGTTAGCCCCCCGCGCCACCTACGGCCTGGCTGAGATCTCGGCGGCGCTCGACGGCGGATTGCCGGGAAAGTTGCCCCCTGTCCTGGTTTTCGACACGGGATGGGCCGCGAAGTTCGGCAGCAGCGCTGCGCTGGACCACCCCGCGTTGTCGGTGGACGCCGCAACCGAGCTGGTCCGCCGTGGCATGCACGTGCTGACGGTCGACACACTGAGCCCAGATCCCACCGGTGTTCCTGGCTCGGGTTTCCCCGTGCATCAGGTCGTGCTCGGCGCCGACGCGCTGATCGTCGAGAACATCTGCGGTCTCGACGGCCTCGATACTCATGTCCGGATCGGCTTCTTCCCGCTGGCGATCGACGCCGACGGAGCACCGGTGCGCGCCGTCGCGTTCGTGTGAGTGAGGCCTGCCGCGCGAGCAGACGCAAAAGCACCCGATACGCCGCGGCGACACGCACTTTCGCGTGTGCTCGCGGGCGAAGTCAGCGGTGTAGGGGCTTGAGGCGGAGCGGGGTGGCGGCCAGCAGCCCGATCGGGTCGACGTAGTCGGCGTTGGCGGCCGGACCCCACATCGCACCCCAGTGCAGGCACGCAGGCGCGGGGCAGCCTTCGTGGCCGGCGACCACTTCGCCGAGCGGTGAACCCGCACCAACCAACTGACCCCGCCGCACCGCGGCGATCACGGGCTCGTAGCTGGTTCGCAGCCCGCCGGGATGAGCCACCGACACCACCGGGCGGCCGGCCAGGTCACCGGCGAACGCAACCGTGCCCCGCCCGGCCGCATACACCGGCTGACCAGGCACTGCAGCCAGGTCGACACCGCGATGGCCGCGTTGCCAGTCCGGCGACGGCGCATCGAAGGCCCGCACAACTGCAGGTCGCGGCTGCAGCGGCCAGTTCAGTCGGCCTTCGTCGGCCGCTGCGGGCGCCGCGCACACCAGCGTCAGCACCGCAACGGCCGTCGCCAGACGCATACGCCCAGCTCAACGCGGCGAGGCGGAATCGGGAAGGTGCGAACTGCTCACCTGGGGATCAGGCCGTCGGTGTGGACAAAGCACCTGCTGACAGCGTGTAAACTCAGACCCGCAATTCGCGCCAGCGGATTGACTTCGCGCGCCTGCCGCAGCCCCGTTCTTTCAGGGTTGATCCGCATGCCGGGCGGTCCCGAAACGGAGAACTCCCGATCGGGTCCGGCATGCAGCAGACGCCAGGGCCCGGCATCACCCGACGCCGGGCGGCAACCGACAACGCAAGGACATGGCCGAATGGCTGTTGTAACCATGAAGCAGCTGCTTGACAGCGGCACCCACTTCGGGCATCAGACCCGTCGTTGGAATCCCAAGATGAAGCGGTTCATCTTCACCGACCGCAACGGCATCTACATCATCGACCTCCAGCAGACGCTGACCTACATCGACAAGGCGTACGAGTTCGTCAAGGAGACCGTCGCCCACGGTGGCTCGATCATGATGGTCGGCACCAAGAAGCAGGCGCAGGAGTCCATCGCCGAAGAGGCCACCCGTGTCGGCATGCCGTACGTGAACCAGCGCTGGCTGGGCGGCATGCTCACCAACTTCTCCACCGTGCACAAACGTCTGCAGCGTCTCAAGGAGCTCGAGACGATGGAGCAGACCGGTGGCTTCGAGGGTCGCACCAAGAAGGAGATCTTGATGCTGACCCGCGAGAAGAACAAGCTCGAGCGGTCGCTCGGCGGTATCCGGGACATGCAGAAGGTGCCGTCGGCGATCTGGGTGGTCGACACCAACAAGGAGCACCTCGCGGTGGCGGAGGCGCGCAAGCTCAACATCCCGATCATCGCGATCCTCGACACCAACTGCGACCCCGATCTCGTCGACTACCCGATTCCGGGCAACGACGATGCGATCCGGTCGGCCGCGCTGCTCACCAAGGTCATCGCATCGGCCGTCGCCGAGGGTCTGAAGGCCCGCGCGGGCGCAGGCGGCAACGGCGACAAGCCGCAGGCCGATGGCGCCGAGCCGCTGGCCGAGTGGGAGCAGGAGTTGCTGGCCAGCGCGACCGCTACCGCAAGCCCGACCGCCGAAGGTGCCGCGCCGGGCACCCCCGAGGCTGAGATTCAGACCGAACCCAAGCCCCCGACGAACCCCTAGAAAGGCAGATATGGCGAACTACACCGCTGCCGACGTCAAGCGACTTCGGGACTTGACCGGCGCCGGCATGCTCGACAGCAAGAACGCGCTCGTCGAGGCCGACGGCGACTTCGACAAGGCTGTCGAGCTGCTGCGTATCAAGGGCGCCAAGGACGTCGGCAAGCGCGCCGAGCGGGCCACCGCCGAAGGCTTGGTCGCCGCCAAGGACGGCGCGCTGATCGAGCTGAACTCGGAGACCGACTTCGTCGCGAAGAACGCCGAATTCCAAGCCGTCGCCGACCAGATCGTGGCGGCTGCCGCTGCCGCGAAGGCCGCCGACGTCGACGCGCTCAAGGCCGCCAAGGTCGGTGACACCACCGTCGAGCAGATCGTCGCGGACCTGTCCGCCAAGATCGGCGAGAAGCTCGAACTGCGTCGCGCCGCGTACTTCGACGGCACCGTCGAGACGTACCTGCACAGGCGCGCTGCGGACCTGCCGCCTGCGGTCGGTGTGCTCGTCGAGTTCACGGGCTCCGACAAGGCGGCCGCGCATGCGGTCGCGCTGCAGATCGCCGCGCTGAAGGCGAAGTACCTGACGCGCGACGAGGTGCCCTCCGACATCGTCGACAACGAGCGGCGCATCGCCGAGGAGACGGCCAAGAGCGAGGGCAAGCCTGAGCAGGCGCTGCCCAAGATCGTCGAAGGTCGGCTCAACGGGTACTTCAAGGATGTCGTGCTGCTCGACCAGCCGTCGGTTTCCGACAACAAGAAGACCGTCAAGGCGCTGCTCGACGATGCAGGCGTGACCGTGACACGGTTCGTGCGCTTCGAGGTCGGCCAGGGCTGACCCGCCCGAGCCACAGAAGTCCCCGCCCGCTCGTCGTGGCGGGGACTTTTGTATTGGTAGGTTCGCCATGTGAATCGCATCAGCGCCTTCGATTTCGGTGACGATGCCCTCGGAGACCTCGACGCGGTCGCTTTGGTCGAGGCGCTGAGCGCGGGCAAGGTCACCGCGTCGGAACTCGTCGAGGCCGCGATCGCGCGCACCGAGGCGGTGAATCCGGATCTCAACGGCCTGGCGTACGAGGCCTTCGACCGCGCGCGCCAACGTGCGAGGCAGTCGCGCCCGTACGGCGGCTACTTCGACGGCATCCCGACTTTCTTCAAGGACAACGTGGACGTCGCCGGAATGCCGACGATGCAGGGGACCGATGCGTGGGATCCGAGGCCCGCGAAGGCCGACGGCCGGTTCGCGCGTCTCTTCCTGTCCACCGGCCTTGTGCCGCTCGGTAAGACGCAGATGTCGGAGTTCGGTTTCAGCGGTTCTGCGGAACATCCACGGATCGGTCCTGTCCGCAATCCGTGGAATCCCGAGCGCACTGCGGGAGCGTCGTCATCGGGGGCGGGCGCGTTCGTCGCCGCAGGCGTGGTGCCGATCGCACACGCCAACGACGGCGGCGGGTCGATCCGGATACCGGCTGCCGTCAACGGATTGGTCGGCCTCAAGCCGACCCGCGGCAGGCTTCCGCTCGACGAGCAGGCCGCCCGCATGCCACTGCAGCTCGTCGCGAACGGCGTATTGACCCGGTCGGTGCGCGACACCGCGGCGTTCTTTCGTGAAGCCGAGCGGGTGTACCGCAACCCGAAGCTGCCGCCGATCGGAGACGTCAGCCGACCGGGCAAGCAGCGGCTGCGCATCGCGTTCTGTACGAAGTCCATTGTGCGACAAGTCAGCCCGGAGATGCGCGAACTGACTTTGAAGGCCGCGGCGCTGCTCGAGGAACTCGGCCACAAGGTGACCGAGATCGACAATCCGGTGCCGGCCCGCTTCAAGGACGACTTCCTGCTGTACTGGCAGTTCCTCGCATTCGCCATCGTGCGCGGCGGGCGCCGGATGATCGGCCCGAGTTTCGACCGGGCGAAGCTGGACAGTCTGACCCTCGGCCTTGATGCGGGTGCGGCGCGCAATCTGTACAAGCTTCCCGCGGCGATCGCGCGGCTGTCGGCTTCGCGACGGATCACCGCCCGCCTGTCGGCCAGCTATGACGCCGTGCTCATGCCGACGCTGGCCGAAGAGACGCCGCGCATCGGACACCTCGATCCCACCGCACCCTACGAGCAGGTGATGGATCGGCTCATCGACTGGGTGGCGTTCACCCCGCTGCAGAACGCCACCGGCGACCCGGCGATCTCGCTGCCGCTGGCGGAGTCGGCAGCGGGCATGCCGGTCGGCATGATGTTCTCGACGATCAGGGGCCGCGAGGCGCGCCTGCTCGAGCTCGCCTACGAACTGGAAGAGGCGCGGCCGTGGCCGCGTATCCAGGCGCCTTAGCCGGAATCCGAGCCCAGGATCATCAGCATCCGCCTGAACTCGCGGCGCTGCTCGCTGGTCAGACCGGCCATCAACCGGCGCTCGGCGGCCTTGACGCCGGCATCGGTCTTCTCGAGCAGCGCGCGGCCCTCGCGCGTCAAGTGGGCGGGAAGCGACCGGCCCGACGACACGCTTGCCGGCCTGGTGACCAGACCGCGGTCCTCCAGCCCCCGCAGCACCATGTTCATCGCCTGCGGTGACACGTTGGTGTCGCGCGCAAGCTCGGCATTAGAGCGGTCCGGGAAGCGGTCGAGTATTCGCATGCAGATGTACTGGGGGAAGGCCAAACCCAGCGGTTCCAGAACGGCTGTGGTCACCTCGGAGCGCAGCGCGTTGGCCACCCTGTGCAGCAGGTAACCGAGCGGCTGCTCTTCCAGGAACTCACTCATATCAAGCATATTGACATGTATCAACCTACTTGATAGACCAGGGGTATGACCACGCAACCAGAACAAGAGATGTTCGAATCGGCCTACCGCGGAGAATCCGAGGAGTTCAAGGGCTTCCGTCCGCCGTGGAGCATCGGCGAGCCACAGCCCGAGATTCAGGCGCTGATCGATGCAGGCAAGGTTCACGGGGATGTTCTCGACGCGGGCTGCGGCGAGGCCGCTACCGCGCTGCACCTGGCGGAGAAGGGCTTCACCACGGTCGGCCTCGACGCCGCGGAGACCGCGATCAAGCTCGCCAAGGAGGAAGCCGCCAAGCGTGGGCTCACCAAGGCCAGCTTTGAGGTCGCCGACATCAGCAACTTCACCGGCTACGACGGCCGGTTCCGCACGATCATTGATTCCACGCTGTTCCACTCGATGCCCCTCGAACTGCGCGAGGGCTACCAGCAGTCCATCGTGCGGGCCGCGGCCCCTGGCGCGTCTTACTACGTGCTGGTGTTCGACGCTGCGGGGATGCCTGCGGATTCGCCGGTCAACGCGGTGACCTCAGACGAGCTGCGCGACGTGGTGTCCAAGTACTGGGAGATCGACGAGATCCGGCCCGCTCGCATCCACGCGTATGTGCCCGAGGAGCACGCCGGATTCCTCCAAGCGTTCGGCGGCGTCGACGTCCGCGACGAGCCGAACAGCCGCAAGTCGGTGGGCGCCTGGCTGCTCTCGGCGCATCTCCGCTAACCGCTCCGGCACTGACCCCATAGCGGCTGTGTGGCCGCTATGAGGCAGGATTAGGGCTGGCCGTCCCGGCGAGCTCCGGGATGGCGATCTCATGCGAGGGCCGGGTGAAGGAGTCGGATGGCGGAGCCCACGACCACCAACGGCGTCGCACCCCCGATTCGGCCGATGTATTCGCGAGTGCTGCTCAAGCTCGGTGGCGAGATGTTCGGCGGCGGCGAGGTGGGCCTCGATCCCGATGTGGTGGCCCAGGTGGCCCGCCAGATCGCCGAGGTGGTCCGCAGTGGGGCGCAGGTCGCCGTCGTGATCGGCGGAGGCAACTTCTTCCGTGGCGCCCAATTGCAGCAGCGCGGAATGGAGCGCACCCGCTCGGACTACATGGGCATGCTCGGCACCGTGATGAACAGCCTTGCGCTGCAAGATTTTCTGGAACGCGAAGGCATTGCTACCCGCGTGCAGACGGCCATCGCCATGGGGCAGGTCGCCGAGCCCTATATCCCGCTGCGCGCCGTTCGTCACCTGGAGAAGGGGCGCGTTGTCATCTTCGGCGCCGGTATGGGGCTGCCGTATTTCTCCACCGACACCACCGCCGCACAGCGGGCACTGGAGATCGGCGCCGAGGTGGTGCTGATGGCCAAGGCGGTCGACGGGGTCTTCACCGACGATCCGAGATCCAACCCCGACGCCGAACTGCTCACCGCGATCTCCCACCGCGAGGTCATCGACAGGGGCCTGCGGGTCGCCGACGCCACGGCGTTCAGCCTCTGCATGGACAACCGCATGCCCATCCTCGTGTTCAACCTTCTTGTCGACGGCAATATCGCGCGAGCGGTCGCAGGTGAGAAGATTGGGACACTGGTCACCACCGACTGACCCGAAATGGAGCATTCGTGATCGACGAAACCCTCTTCGATGCCGAAGAGAAGATGGAGAAGGCGGTGTCCGTCGCACGCGACGACCTGTCATCCATCCGCACCGGTCGGGCCAACCCGGGCATGTTCTCCCGCCTCTCGATCGACTATTACGGCTCGTCGACCCCGATCACCCAGCTGTCCAGCATCAACGTGCCGGAGGCCCGGCTGGTCGTCATCAAGCCGTACGAGCAGTCACAGTTGAAGGCCATCGAGGACTCCATTCGCAACTCCGACCTCGGCGTCAACCCGTCCAACGACGGCAATGTGATCCGCGTCGCGATCCCGCAGCTGACCGAGGAGCGTCGGCGCGAGCTGGTGAAGCAGGCCAAGGCCAAGGGTGAGGACGCCAGGGTGTCGGTGCGCAACATCCGCCGCAAGGCGATGGAGGAACTGCACCGCATAAAGAAGGATGGCGAGGCGGGCGAGGACGAGGTCAAACACGCCGAGAAGGAACTCGACAAGACGACCCATACCTACACCAGCCAGATCGACGAACTGGTCAAGCACAAAGAAGGCGAACTGCTGGAGGTCTGATGGCCGAACAGCAAGCCGATCCCGTGTCCGACACCCCGGTCGAAGAACCGCAGAAGAAATCGCGGGCAGGACGAAACCTGCCTGCCGCGATCGGCGTCGGCGTCCTGCTCGGCGCGATGGCGATCGGCGTCCTGCTGTTCTGGCCGATCGGTTGGCTTCTGGTGCTGACCGTCTTCATCCCCGTAGCCGTCAACGAGGTGATTCGACGGCTGCGCGAAGCCGGCTACGCGTTGCCCGTCATCCCGCTGCTGCTCGGCAGCGTGGCGATGATCTGGCTGACGTACTACGGCCCGACCGGTCTGCTTGGCGCCTACGGCGGCACGATCGTCGTCTGCATGGTGTGGCGTCTCGTGGGCCATGGAATCCGGGAAGCGCCAGTCAACTACCTGCGCGACATGGCCGCCACAGTGCTGCTGGCGACGTGGGTGCCGCTGTTCGCGAGCTTCAGCGCGCTGCTGATCTTCCAGGACCACGGTGGCGCTCGGACGTTCACCGTGATTGTGACCGTGGTGTTCGCCGACATCGGCGGGTACATCGCGGGAGTGTTGTTCGGCAAGCACCTGATGGTGCCTGCGATCAGCCCGAAGAAGTCGTGGGAGGGGCTGGGCGGTTCGCTCCTCTTCGGCATCACCGCGGCGGTGCTGTCGGTGGCGTTCCTGTTGGACAGGCCCGCATGGGTCGGCGTGCCGCTCGGACTGTTCCTCGTCATCACCGGTGTGCTCGGCGATCTCGTCGAATCCCAGGTCAAGCGCGATCTCGGTATCAAGGACATGGGCACGGTGCTTCCCGGCCACGGCGGCATCATGGACCGCATCGACGCGATGTTGCCGTCGGCGGCGGCCGGCTGGATCGTGTTGACTCTGCTGGCATAGCCGCGCAGGGTCCACGGTGTGATCGCTGATCGCGACCTCAAACACCCTGTCGGTCGTTAAGTTTCGGCTTCGCAGTCAGGTTTCGACTGGCGGTGCGGGATTCATGCTGCTTGATCGTTGGGTGGTTCGGGCCCACCGGGTGCCTCGCTGGTACCCAGATCCCACGGGGCGAAGTCGGTGTCGTTGCGTCGGTTCGGTTCTGGTGATTTCTGTTCGGGTGGCGCCTCGTCGTCGGGCGGTCTGAGGAGTGCTTCGGGGCGGTGAAGGTAGTTGATTCTGGTTTGGCCGTGGTCGAGGTCGGGCGGGGGGTGCCATTCGCATTCGCCGCGGGTGTTGATGGTGGTCTGCCAGCCGCCGTCGCTGTCGGCGAGACGGTTGTCGGTTCCGCAGGCCAGGGTCATGTCGTCGACGTTGGTGTTGCCGCCCTGGGCCCAATCTTGCGAGGCGTGGTGGGCTTGGCAGCCGTAGGCGCTGACGGTGCAGCAGGGTTTGGTGCATCCGCCGTCGCGGGCGATGAGCATGATCCGTTGAGCGGGGGACGCGACGCGTTTGGTGCGATAGAGCGCCAGTGCTTGACCGGTCGCACCGTTGAACACGGCAAGGTTGTGGTGGGCGTGCGCGCCCATGCGGATGACGTCGGCGATGGGCAGTTTGGTGCCGCCACCGGTGATACCGATGCCTGCGCGGCTTTCCAGGTCCTGCAGGGTGGTGCGGATGATGACGGTGACCGGGAGCCCGTTGAGGTGGCCCAGTTCACCGCTCATCAAGGCGATGCGGCCGACCGCCAGCATCGCGTCGTGTTGGCGTTGTTCGAGGGTGCGGTGGTCGTTGTCGATCTGGGCCTGCGACGGGGTGCCCGAGGTGCACGGCTGCTCATCGGCGGGATTGCACATCCCGGGGGCGGCGTACTTGGCGAAGATGACCTCCCACACCGCCCACGCCTCGGGTGTCAGATCGGCGGTCAGCGGTGTCATCGCGTCCCGGCCTTGTCGGCCCGCCGAGAGCCTGCGTTTGCGCTCACGCTCTGCGTCATCGGGTTCGGGGCCGTCCTGATCAAGAAGGAACAACCGCAGCGCTGCGGTCTCGCGCAACTCCTTGGGGCCGACGCCGGCCGCAACCCGGACCAGGTCCACCTCGAACTGCGCCGTGGTGATCGTGTCGACCCACGACGGCAGGCGCTTGATGGCGTCGCGGATCGTGGAGACGTGCTCGCCGGTGATCAGCCCCGCTGACTGAGCGGCCGCGACCGCGGGCAGCACCGGCGCCAAGGGCTGCCCCAGCAGGCTTTTCCGGGCTCCCAGTTCGGCCGCCTCATGCAGGCGCCGTGACGCTTCTGCCGAGGAGAGGCGCCAGCGGATGCGCAACACCTCGTTCCATGATTTGGCGCCCATCTGCTTGGGCGTGGTCTCCGCCTGCAGCCGAGTCAGCAGCCGATGGGACTGAGTGGGCGCTTGGCATGTCAGTGTCTCGAAATCGTCGATGACCGCGAGCAACTCGGTGCGATTCAACGCGTCGAGGTCGCAGGCGGCGAAGGCGTCGTAGGCGGCGCGCAGGTTCGCCATCGCCTCTCGTACCGCAGCCGCTGACATAGTTCGAACATACATTCGACTGCCGACACATCCAGTAACTCAAGCTGCGGTCGTGACTTGATCGAGGCCCGGAGCGCGCCGGTAGGTTTTACGCGCATGAAGCTTTCGTGCGCCTTGGTCACCACCGTCGACTCGCCGGAACTGATCGCCGAGGCGGAACGGCTCGGCTACCACCGGGCGTGGCTGTACGACTCGCCCGCGATCACCTCAGACGTGTGGATGGCGCTGGCGCTGGCGGCGCAGCGGACGTCGACGATCGGCCTCGGACCGGGAGTGCTGGTACCGAGCCTGCGCCACCCCATGACGAATGCGGCCGCCATCGCCACCCTCGCCGCGCTTGCGCCCAGCCGGGTCGCGGTCGCTCTCGGGTCAGGCTTCACCGGCCGCTACATTCTCGGAAAACGGCCGCTCCCATGGGCATTCGTCGAGCGGTACGTGACCGCGCTGCGGGCGTTGCTACGCGGTGACACCGTGCAGTGGGAAGACGCCCCGATCCGCATGCTGCACACCGAGGGGTTCGTCGCCGACCGTCCCGTCGAGGTCGAGGTGCTCATCGGAGCCGACGGCCCCAAAGGCACCGCGGTCGCCGAACGGGTGGCCGACGGGGTCTTCGCCGCGGGCGTGCCGAACCCGGCGGCAGCGGGCAGACCCTATTCGCTGCTGCAGTTCGGCACGGTGCTCGACGACGGCGAAGACTGCCACAGTGAGCGCGTACTGCAGCGCGCCGGGCACGGCCTTGCCGTGGTGTTTCACGCCCTGTTCGAACGCAACGGGCCCGACGCCGTTCGCGCGCTACCCGGCGGCAAGGAATGGGTGCGGGCCATCGAGGCGATTCCACCCGCCGAACGTCACCTCGTCACCCATGAAGGTCATCTCGTCCGGCTAACCGCTGTGGACACCGAGGCGGTCGCGCTGGCGGCCGACCTGCTTCCGCAGTTCACTTTCAGCGGGACGGCCGGCCAACTCCGGGCACGCGTCGCCGAATACGAGGCGGGCGGCGTGACCGAGCTCGTCTATCAGCCCGCAGGCCCCGATATCGCAGGAGAACTCGGCCGCATGATGGCCGCCGTCGGTGACCCTTCGTCCTGACGCTGTTTACGGGACACGCGAGCGTTCAGCCAACACGCCGCCGCGCCGACGCCCAGCCCGACGGCGATTCCAATGTCCGGCCGTTGACCGAGCATCAGCCAGGAGAGCACCCCGGCAACGGCGGGAATCACCGCGAACAGCATCGCCACCGCCGCCGCGCCGTAATTGCCGATCGCGCGCACGCCAATCAATTTCCGCCAGCTGTGGATGGGATACTGACAAAAGCCCATGCCAACCTCTCTGCCGCTGATTTTCGATCCGCCGCGACGCTCGATGCCGCCGCGCCACTTCGCCGACTTCGACGAGGCCGGTCGCGTCGACGCCGTCGCTGAGCTCGGCCTGCCGAAGTTCCGTGCCAAACAGCTGGCCAACCAGTATTACGGCCGGTTCATTGCCGACCCGCGCGACATGACCGACCTGCCCGCCGCGGCGCGTGAACAGGTGGCCGAGGCGTTGTTCCCCCGGTTGCTCGACGCCGCGCAGGAGATCGAATGCGATGCGGGGGAGACCCGCAAGATGCTGTGGCGCGCGGTGGACGGCACGACGTTCGAGTCGGTGCTGATGCGCTACCCACAGCGCAACACGGTGTGCATCTCGTCGCAGGCGGGATGTGGGATGGCGTGTCCCTTCTGCGCTACCGGGCAGGGCGGCCTCAAGCGCAATCTGTCGACGGCCGAGATCCTCGAACAGGTGCGTGCCGCCGCGGTGGAACTGCGCGACCGCGACGGCGACGGGATCGCGCGCGGCGGCCGCCTCTCGAACATCGTGTTCATGGGGATGGGTGAGCCGCTGGCCAACTACAACCGAGTGCTCGCGGCGGTTCGCCGCATCACCGCACCGCCGCCGAACGGCTTCGGCATCTCGGCGCGTTCGGTGACGGTGTCGACGGTCGGACTGGCACCGGCGATCCGCAAGCTGGCCGACGAGCGTCTCGGCGTGACACTGGCGTTGTCACTGCACGCTCCTGACGACGAGCTGCGCGACACGTTGGTGCCGGTGAACAACCGGTGGAAGGTGTCCGAAGCTCTCGACGCCGCACGGTATTACGCAGATGTGACAGGCAGACGGGTGTCGATCGAATACGCACTGATCCGCGATGTCAACGATCAACCATGGCGAGCCGATCTGCTGGGCAAACGTCTGCACGGCGCGCTGGGTCCGCTGGTGCACGTCAACTTGATTCCGCTGAACCCGACGCCGGGCAGCGAGTGGGACGCCAGTCCCAAGGCGGCCGAACGCGAGTTCGTCAGGCGCGTCCGCGAGCGCGGGGTGTCGTGCACCGTGCGAGATACCCGTGGCCGCGAAATCGCCGCCGCCTGTGGGCAATTGGCAGCTCAGAGCTGATCATCGCGCGGGGAGCCAGCCGTCCACACCATCTCCTCGCGCAGGCTTCTGCTGCGCCAGCCGTCCGGGGTGCGAACCAGGTCGTGGTGGTAATAGCCGCCGAACACGGCGGTCTCGGCAACGCCGGAGAAACGCGTCGGGTTGTAGAACATCGCGCGGACCCGCGCGGTGTCGCCGTCGATGGTCGACTCGACGTTGGTGATGTAGTGCATGCTCATCGTGACCAGTTCTGAGAACATGCCGGTCAAGAACTCGATCGCTTCGTCGACTGAGCCCACGAACACGTCAGCCGAGTAGTCGATGTGGGCGTCGTCGGTGAACACCGATCGGTACAGTTCCCAATCCTTGGTGTCGACGGCGCGCGCGTATCTGTTGAGGAGCGCGACGATCGCGAGTTCGTCGCTGACGGGTTGCGAGGCCATCAGGTGGCCGGCTTGATACCGACCGCGTGACGCAGCTGCGCAAGGAACTGGTCATCGTCGTCGCTGCGAACGATGTAGTGCGAGATCGCAACCCGGATGGCCGTCGCGGCCTTGATATCGCTGTTGGCTCCCGACAGCAGCTTCCGCAGCCGGGCCCGCATGATCGGGATGATCCGCGTCAGCTGCGTGATGACGACTTCCGGCTCGATGTCGACCAGCCGCACACCCGAGTAGGAGTGCTGATAGGAGACGATGAACCTCAGTGCCGCGTCGAGCTTGTCGGTGCCTCGCAGTCCCGCGGTGGCGCGGCCGATGCCGGTGTCGAACATCTCGCGCTCGTAGACGCCGAACGCGTGCAGCAACTCGCTCTTGTCGGCGAACCAGCGGTACAGCGTGGGACGCGATACGCCTGCCTGCAGCGCCACCTCGGAAAGGCTGAGCTTGGTCTGTCCGCTGCGGCCGAGCACCTCAGCGGTGGCCACCAGGATTCGGCGCCGGGTCGAGGTGTCTTCGGCGTCGCCCGGTGCTTCCTTGCGGTCGCGCAGCGGTTCGTTCACGTCAGGCCTCACTCGTCGGGATTCAAAGATCGTAGAGCCTGGGTCACAGTGACTTCTCCAAGAGTGCGACCGTGTCGAGGTCTTCGAGCGCGGCGACGCCTCGCCGCAGGCCCTCCATCGCGATGGCCTCGGCCTGCATACCACCCATCCCCGCGGTGATCAGCGGCGCGACGTAGGCATAGAGCGCGCCGGAGCGGTAGCGGTCCCACAACTCGTCGCGACCGAGTTCGGGGCCGCCTGCGCCTGACAGGGCTCGGCGATAGCTGTCGAGCAGTTCCCGCTGGTGCGATCGACGGTCGTCCGTCGTCATGCTCGTGACGAGTGCGTAGGCCAGTTCGCGGCCGGGGTGCCCGCGTCGCACGAACTGCCAGTCCAACAGCCCCGCCTGGCCGTTGCGGAAGTAGATGTTTCCGGGGTGGGCGTCACCGTGGGTCACGGTGTTCGGCGTCCTGTCCATGACGGCGGCGACCGCGCGGTAGTTGTCGGCGATGAACCGGCCGTGCTCGACGGGGACATCGGTCTTTTCGACGAGTCGACGCACCGACGTCTTCAACAGTGGGCCCGTCACGAGCGCCGCGGTGTCGGCCGAGATGCTGTAGATCCAGTCGGGCACCCGCTCCCAGTACGTCGCGTGCAGACGGGCCAGCAGCTCGACCACCTGGCTTACCTGATCGGGGGTGAGCGGATGAAGAGTGTCGGGGAATTCGCAGTGGTCGACGGCCAGGTCCTCGAGCACGAGCACGAAGCGGCCGGTGACCGAATCGAACTCGGAGCCGTAATAGCGCGGAACGTTGGACAGTTCCGGGGCGAGCTCTCGGTAGAACCGCGTCTCGGTCTCGGCCAGCCTGCCCAACTCGCCCATGAGACGGGTCGCCGAGGTTTCTGCTGCCATCTTGACGAACGCCGACGCCGGCACGCCGTCTCCGGTCAGGGCCAGCCTGGCGCGTGACGATGTCCCCGCATCGCCGTCGATGACCGACACCGACGTCACGGTGGTGCCCATGATCCGTGAGAGAGCTCGGGCGTCGAGATCACCGATCGTGCGGGGCAGCGAGCGCATGCGTCCGACGGTCAGGTCGGCCGCGACTCTCTGCATACCGCGACCCAGATGGGCGGCCAGCCCGATGACGGGTCCGACCCGGCCTGCTGTCTGCGGCACCGCCACCTCCTAGTCTTGGTCTGGAGCCAGGCAAGCTTTACAAACTCGCCTAGGTTTGTAAACCCCTGGAGGAGGGATCGACATGGCCGGACCTTTGGAGGGCATCCGAGTCGTCGAACTCGGCGTGTGGGTCGCGGGCCCCGCGGCGGGCGGCATCCTGGCCGACTGGGGAGCCGACGTGGTCAAGATCGAACCGCCGACGGGCGACCCGGCTCGCATGTTCGGCCGGATGCTGGGCCTCGAGGATGGCGCGAGCCCGCCGTTCGAGATGGACAACCGCGGTAAGCGCAGCGTGGCGCTCGATCTCACGACCGACGACGATCGAGGTCTCGCGCTCGAGTTGGTCGGCGGTGCCGATGTTTTCATCACCAACGTCCGGCCTGGCGCGCTTGGCCGCATCGGACTGGACTTCGAGACGGTTGCCGAACTCAACCCCCGTCTGATCTACGGGCTGATCACCGGTTACGGGACGGCCGGGCCGGACGCCGACCGCGCCGCTTACGACGTCGCAGCGTTCTGGGCGCGGGCCGGGCTGGCGCATCTGCTGACGCGCCCAGGCGACACTCCGCCCTTCCAGCGCGGCGGCATGGGGGACCACACGGCGGGAATGACGTTGGTGGCCGCGGTATCCGCCGCACTCGTCGCCCGTGCGCGCACCGGCGTCGGCCAACTGGTGTCCACCTCGCTGTACCGACAGGGCGCCTACACCGTCAGCTTCGACCTGAACACGTTCCTCATGACAGGCCACGCCATCGCGATCGGGCAGCGCGAGTCCATGGCCAACCCCTGCATGAACAACTACGCCGCGGCGGACGGCAAGCGGTTCTGGATCGTCGGCCTCGAGGTCGATCGGCACTGGGGGCCACTGTGCCGGGTCGTTCGACGCCCCGACTGGCTTGCCACCTATCCGCGACCACGCGACCGGGCGGCCAACTCGGTGGAGATCATCGGCGCGCTCGACGAGATCTTCGCGACCAGGCCACTTGACGAGTGGGCGGAACTGTTTGCGGCTGAACCGGATTTCTTCTGGTCGCCGATCAACTCGGTCGAGGATGTCATCGCCGACGAGCAGTTCCACGCCGCCGGCGGCATCGTGTATGTGCCAGACGGCGATTCCAGCGTTCCGATGGTGGCCACCCCCGCCGACTTCCACGGCACCCCGTGGGAGACCCGCTCTGCCGCGCCCGCGGTGGGCCAACACACAGAGGAAGTGCTCGCCGAGCTCAGGTCGCGGCGTGCTTGACGCCAGCGGCATGGCGTAGTTGTGCGAGGAACTGGTCGTCGTCATCGCTGCGAACCAGGTAGTGCGACACCGCGACTCGGACTGCTGTCGCCACCGCGAGCGCGGCGTCGGGCCCCTGCGCGAGACGCTCGAGGCGATCGCGCATCAGCGGGATGGCACGGGCCAGTCGCCGGATGACCTGTGCCGGTTCGATGTCGATCATCCGCAGGCCGGGATAGGACTGCTGGTACTCGACGATGACGCGCAGCGCGGCATCGAGCTTTTCGCCTGCAGGCAGTCCTGCGGTCGCGTCGGCGACGGCGCGTTCGTAGTACTTGCGTTCCCAGACCACGAAGCCGTCGAGCAGATCCCGCTTCGACGCGAACCAGCGATAGAGGGTCGGCCGTGAAACACCTGCCTGCAGCGCCACCTCTGACAGGCTCAACTTCGTCATGCCGTTGCGGCCCAGCACCTCAGCGGTCGCGGCGAGGATCCGTTGACGCGTCGAGTTGTCGTCCTCGACCGCCGCGTCCTTCATCGGCATAGCTTTACAAAAATCCAGTGAAATGTCACGCTGAGTCTGTTTCGGCAGCCGCCCACGTTCGGCAGGAGGGATCATGCGGGTCGAAGTGGACCTCGACAGGTGCACGGGACACGGCATCTGCGAATCGATCGCCGAGGACGTGTTCGAGGTGCAGGACGACGGCACGGTGCGCATCGAGGGGGATGAGCGGCCCGAGTCCGACCGCGACCGCATGCAGGGGGCCGTAACGCAGTGTCCCGCTGCGGCCCTGCGCCTGGTGGATTGATCGCGAGATAGCATTCACGGCTGTGGAATGCGCGAGATCACGACCAGGAATGCTATTTCGCGGGTAGTTACTAACGGCCGGGCATGGGGCGCATCAGCACGGACTGCTGGATCGCTCCGATGGCGCCCGCCTCGTCGAAAAGCGTGCCGATAGTGGTGCCGATACCGTCGGGGCCATAGCTGGTTTCGGCGCGAACGCCGATCCACTCCCCATCGGGAATCCGGTGCACATGCGCAACCAGATCGGTGTTCATGAACATCCACTTCCGGATGTCGAGCTTGGACCCGATCCCGTTGGCGCAGTCGGCGACCGCAAACAGCCGCTCGAGCGCGGTCATGTTCTCGCCCTTGACCAGATCGACCTCCGGCTTGATCCATGATTCGCGGGGTCCCTCGTTCAGCGGCTCGGTCAGCCATCGCCAATCTAGGCTGTGCACGTAGTTGCGATCCCAGTCCTTCTTCAGGTCGCGGCTCCACGCTTCGGCGACGGGTCGCAGCGCGGGAGCAGGGGCCTGCAGGAGGCCAGTGGTGTCGAGCTTCTGCAGCCGCCATCCGCTCGCCCTGGCGACAGGACGCGGCTGACCGTCGGGTCCTACTCCCAACATCTCGGCGCTGATCAGCTCGATCTGCTTGCCGGACCGCTCCCGCTGCGCACGCACCCAGATGTCGCCTTCGGCGGGCACGGGCCCCAACAGGTCGACCAGCACCCGGCTGAGACGGGTGTCGTCGCGCGCCTCGCAGCGTTCCAACGCGCGGGTCAACAGGGCCGAGACCGGTGCGCCGTGCTGGATCGCGGCCGTCCACGTGCTGCGCACCAGGTCGGTCGCGACGAATCTTTCGCCCTGCGGGTCGTTTTCGTCGACAAGCTCGTAGTACGAGTCACTCATGGCAGGCCGGCTCCTGGGATGTCGACGGCGGTCACATCGAGTCGCGACAGTTTCGTCCCGAGAAGCCGTTGGGGATAGGCATCGGTACTCGACAGCAGGAACAGCGTGCGGCGCTCCGGTCCACCGAGCGTGCAGGCGATCGCAGTGCGGTCACCGATGTCGATGCGATCGGTCACCGTGCCGCCCTCAATGATTCGCTCGAACTGGTGGGCCAGCGTCATCGCCGCCCATACGCCGCCTTCTGCGTCGAGCGTGATGCCGTCGGGCGGCCCGTCGAGCCCGTCGGCGAAGACCCGCCGATCCGAAAGCGATCCGTCGCCGCCGACAGCGAACGCGGTCAGACGCCTGCCGACCGACTCGGCGACGATCAGCGTCGATCCGTCCGGCGTGATGACCATCCCGTTCGGGAAGTCGAGGTCCTCTGCCACGACGCTGACAGCGTTGTCGGGGTCCACCCGCACGATGACGCCGCCTTCGAACGCCTGCGAGCCGATGTAGGCGCGGCCATGCTCATCGACGACCATGTCGCCGATGCTCGCGGGCACGATGTCGGACAGGTCGGCGACGGCGTCCACGCTCTCGCCGTCATAGCGCAGCAGTGTGCGGTTCTCGGTGGAGGCGATCAGCAGCGACCCGTCGGGCCGAAACCCCAGCCCCGACGGGGCATGTCCGACAAGGGGCAGCGTGGTCAGATCACCCTGCAGGTCGACGGTGTGCACCGCCTCGCCGAGCATGTCGGAGAACCACAGCAGCCCCTCGAACCAGCGGGGGCCCTCCCCGAAGCAGAATCCGTTCGCCAGGGGCGTGAGGCTCATCCGGTACCTTTACAAAACACGTCGTAAGTGTCACGCTCGCACCGTGTCGATGTCAAACAGGTGCTGGTCATGAACATGAAGAAGTATCACAGCCATACCCTCATGTACCTGCACGAGACCATCGATCTCGGCTCCGGGCGCAGCGAGCAGTTCACCGCCGACGAGCGCTCGCGCGAAGACATATTCACCCAGGTTTTCAGCGACGTCTACCAGCCGATGATGGAAGAGCTCGGCGCGCGGCTGTTCGCGATCTGGGGGACGACACCGTTCAACGGGCACTGGCCGCAGGTGACTGTCGTCTGGGAGATCGACGCGTTCGCCGACTATGCGCGGATCGGTCGGGCGCAGTCACGAGGCGGCAGTCACGAGGCACCGTTCGGCACGTGGCGTGCGTTCCTGTCGGAGACCGGAGCCCGCGGCGAGGGCCGCATCATGTACGCGGGCAGGAGTAACAACACGCTGGCGCAGCTGAAGGACGCGGGCTTCAGTGCTGGCCTCGTCATCCAGGAGATCATGCAGACCAAGCCTGGACGCCAGGACGACTACATCCGCGAGTTGGAGCGGCTGTATGTCCCGTGGTCGGAGAGCACCGGCAAGATGTGGCTCGGCTCGTTCATCACGACCTTCCGGTTCAACGAGGTCATTCACTACTGGGCGCTCGAGGGCGACTGGGCGTGCTTCGAAAACCACTACCCGTCTTGGAAAGACAGTCCGCCCGCCGAGATCGTCACCTGGATGAGCGTCGCGCCCGCACTTCGCGACGGATGGGAGGACTCGATCCTGCAGGCGCTACCCCCATCACCGCTGCAATGAACACGCCCGTGCGCCAACAGTTCTCATACGACCCTTTCGATCCTGCGGTGATGGCCGACCCGCTGCCGTATTACCGCATCCTGCGCGACCACCACCCGGTTTACTACATCGAGAAGTGGGACACATACGCCTTGTCGCGGTTCTCCGACATCTGGGAGGTGCTGGAGATCAACGACGGAACCTTCGTCGCATCGGAGGGGACACTGCCCGCCGCAACGGTTCTGGCTGCTCACAATGACGGCCCGGTGGCCGATCCGCCGCTGCATCCCATGCCGTTTCACGCGAACTTCGACAGCCCGATCTACGACAGCGTTCGGCGGTGCACTTCTGTTCCGTTCCGTCCGAGATCTGTCGCCAAGCTCGCCGACCGCATTCGTACGCTGGCCAACGAGCGCCTCGACGAACTGCTGCCGCGCGGAACCTTCGACCTCACCCAGGAGTACGGAGGCATTGTCGCCGCATCGGTGGTGTGCGAATTGCTCGGCCTTCCGGTCGATCTCGCCGCCGACATACTGGCCACCGTCAACGCGGGCAGCCTCGCCCAGCCCGGAAGCGGAGTCGAGGTGGCCAACGCCCGACCCGGATACCTTGAGTATCTGGTGCCGATTGTGCAGCGCAGCCGAAGCGGTGGCGGTGACGACCTCCCGATCGCCGCCAACCTCGTCGACTACCGGTTGCCTGACGGCTCCCCGTTGTCCGACATCGAGGCGGCCACCCAGATGCTCGGCGTCTTCATCGGCGGCACCGAAACCGTGCCGAAGATCGTCGCGCACGGCCTGTGGGAGTTGGGCCTGCGGTCCGACCAGATGGCCGCCGTCCGTGCTGATCTGAACGCAGGAGTACCGAAGGTGCGGGAAGAGATGATCCGCTACTGCGCGCCCGCCCAATGGTTCGCCCGCACCGTCCGCAAACCGTTCACCGTTGGCGACACCACCATCCAACCGGGTCAACGAATCATCATGCTGCTCGCTTCGGCCAACCGCGATGAGCGCGAGTACCCCGATCCGGACGCATTCATCTGGGATCGAACGATCGAGCGACTCTTGGCATTCGGCCGCGGACAGCACTTCTGTCTCGGCGTGCACCTGGCCCGGCTCGAAATCACGGTCATGGTGACCGAGTGGCTCAAACGGGTGCCCGACTTTCGGGTCCTGCGTGACTCGGCGTCGCGGCCGCCGTCGAGCTTCCAGTGGGGCTGGAACCGTGTTCCCGTCGACGTCCAGGTGGAGGGCGGCTGAGGTGTGGTCGTATCGGCTGGTGGCCCCGTACACCCTTGAGCGGACCGACATTCCGGAGAAGACGCCGGAGTCGCTCGCCGACGGTCAGGTGCTCGTCCGGTTCATGGCGGCGGGGGTGTGCGGCAGCGACCTTCCCGGCTTCCGCGGTGCCAAGGGTCGGCTTCCCGGCGATGTGGGAACGAGCGCGGCCGAAATGGACGGCTTCCCGATTCACGAGATCGTCGGGGAAGTCGTCGCCGGCAGGCACAGCAGCCACGAGATCGGCGACCGCGTCGTCGGGTGGGCATCAGGCTTCGACGGGTTGATGGAGTACATCACCGCCGACGGTGACGGCCTTGCGCCGTTCGACCCGTCGTTGTCGCCACAGCATGCGGTGGCGCTGCAACCGCTGGCATGCGTGCTGTATGCGATCGAACAGCTTCCGGAGCTGTCGGGACGCCACGTCGCCGTAATCGGCCAGGGCTCGATCGGTCTGCTGTTCTCCTATGCGGTCAAGGCCGCAGGAGCGCGGCGTGTCACCGGGGTGGATCCGATCGACCGCGACCGCGTCGCCAAGGAGTTCGGTGTGGACACCGTCGTCCGCGCCACGAGCGACCGGTGGGTCAGCCACCTCGATGCGCACGACAAGCCCGACATCGTGATCGAAGCCGTCGGTCATCAGGTCGCCACGCTCGGCCACGCGATCGAAGCGGCCGCGTTCGGGGGCACCGTCTTCTACTTCGGTGTCGCCGACGACGACAGCTACCCGATCAGCATGCGCACCATGCTGCGGAACAACCTGACGCTGAAATCCGGTGTGACAGTCGACCGTCGCCGCATGCTGAATGCCGCAGGCGAGTTCGCGCGTGACCATCCGGAGTTACTCTCCGCGTATGTCACTCACACGTTCAGCGTCGACGACGTACAGCAGGCTTTCGAGCTGGCGAGCAGGCCGGCACCGGACCGCATCAAGATAGCGCTGGTTCGATGATGCGCAGCAGGCTGCAGGAAGCCCTCGCCGCCAAGGAGCGGATATTCGGCGGCTGGGTGGTCGGACCCACCAACATCGGACCCGAAGAGTTCGCTGCGGCCGGATACGACTACGTCGGGATCGACATCCAGCACGGCTATCTCGACGACGTCGACGTCGCGTTGCTGCTGCGCAGGCTCGAGCACGTTCCCATCGCCACCGCGGTGCGGCTGCCGTCGGCCGACCCGGCGCCGATCGGCCGCGTGCTCGACGCGGGCGCCGACGCGGTCATCATCGCCATGGTCGAGTCGCCCGAGCAGGCGGCCGCCGCCGTCGCGGCGACCCGGTATGCACCCGAGGGAGTGCGCAGCTTCGGGCCCCTGCGCGCGAGCCTCGGTGTCGATCCTGCCGATCACGAAGCGAGGACGAGCGTCTTCGCGATGATCGAGACCGCGAAAGGTCTTGCGGCGCTCGACGACATCTGCGCGGTGCCGGGTCTGACCGGTGTCTATGTCGGTCCCGCCGACCTCGCGATGTCGCTGGGGCACCGCCCGGCCGAGAGCCTGACCACGCCTGCCGTTCTCGACGCGGTCGCGCGCATTCGGTCCGCCGTGTCTGACGCCGGCCTCGTTCCCGCCATTCACGCCAACGCGGGTAAGCCAGGGAAGGCCATGGCCGACATGGGCTTTCGGATGATCAGCCTCGCATCGGAATCGCAGGCCTTGCGGCGTGGCGCCGCCGAACACCTCGAGGAGGCGCAGTGACCGACCGGGTCGCGCTGGTGACCGGAGCCGCGCGAGGACAGGGTGCGGCGATCGTCAGACGGCTGCACGACGACGGGTATCTCGTCGCCGCATGCGATGTGCGTGCCGACGAGCTGGCGGCATCGATCGACGGCCTTGACGGGGTGGCCGCGGTGTCGCTCGACGTCACGTCCGAAGAGCAGTGGAACGCCGCCGTGCGCGAGATCGTCGAGCGGTTCGGATCCTTGACGACCTTGATCAACAACGCGGGCATCTTGCATCGGGCGTCGCTTGAGGACGAGACTCCCGCAGGCTTCGAGGGCAGCTGGCGGTTCAACTGCCTGGGACCGTTCCTCGGAATCCGTTCCACCCTCGCGCATCTCCGCGTCGCCGACGGCGCGGCCATCGTGAACACGTGCAGCACCGGCGCGATCCGGCCGTTCCCCAATCACACCGCGTACGGCTCGTCGAAGTGGGCGCTGCGCGGGCTCACGCAGGCGGCCGCTGCGGAGCTGGCTCCGGCGGGCATTCGCGTCAACGCCGTCTTCCCTGGTCCGATCGCGACACCGATGCTCGATGCCGCGACGCAGGCGCGCCTCGCGGAGGCGGCGGCTTTCGGGCGGATCGGCGAACCGCGCGAGGTCGCCGACGCCGTAGCGTTCTTGGCGTCCCAGCAGGCCTCGTTCATCACCGGGTCCGAGCTCGTCATCGACGGTGGCCAGATCCTGAAGATCGGGTGACACCGTGGCCACGTCGGTGTCCGAGCGGCTCGACCCCGCTCTTCGTCACCTCGCCGGGATGCGGGTCGATCTCTCGGCCGAAGTGCTTCCCGTGTTTCGCGACTCACTGAACCGGCGTCGGCGCGACGAGATGCGCACGATCGACGTCACCGACGTCGCCATCGAGGAGTTGCGGGCGGGTTCCGTGCCGGTTCGCATCTATCGAGGCGGGCCGTCGCCTGCCCCGGCGGTGATCTATTGCCACTCGGGCGGTTTCGTAGTGGGCAACCTCGACATCGACCATCGCCAGTGCGTGGAACTCGCCAGACGCGGCCGATGCACCGTCATCTCCGTCGACTACCGGCTGGCACCCGAGCATCCGTTCCCCGCTGCCATCGACGATGCGACGGCGGTACTCCACTGGTCGTCCGACAACGCGAGCCGACTGCAGATCGACACCGATCGACTGGCGGTGGCAGGCAACAGCGCAGGTGGTGCGTTGGCGGCCTGTCTCGCGCAGCGCCACGCCTCGCGAATCCAGTTCCAGCTGTTACATCAACCCGTGCTGGACGACCGGCCCACCCCCTCGGCGGAGGAGTTCGACTCCACGCCCGGATTCGACGGGCCTGCCGTCGCATCGATGTGGCGTCTCTATCTGTCCGGCGCCGAGGGCTCGGCAGACGCCGCCCCTGGCCGCAGCGAGGAACTCGCCGGCCTGCCGAGCGCGCTGATCACCTGTTCGGAGCTGGACCCGCTGCGAGACGAAGCGATCGACTACGCGATGCGTCTCTTGCAGGCGGGCGTGGCGACCGAGATGCACGTGTACGCGCGCACCTGTCACGGCTTCGATTCTTTTTTGCCGGAGTGGGAGACCAGCCGACAGCTGTATGCGTTACAGGGAACTGCATTGGCACAGGCCTTCGGGCAAATTGTCGATCACGCTCGGTGAGTTCTGCGACCAGTGCTGATTTAACCATTAAACTCCGCCCGACTCATGATCAAATTAGCGAAATCCTTGATCAATCGAATTGTCGGCGGAGTAAATAAGGCTTGCGGTATTCCCGGCCGCCCGAGCAAACAAAACATTCTCTCGATATGGCTTTACCAATCCCGATCCGTGTGTAAAACTTTGCCTCAACCGGGGGGTTAGCTGGGTCGCATTGGCAAATGGAGGGGTTCTGTCATGGGTAAGCACAACAAGCCGCGGGGTATTAATCGGGGCGGGCAGATCGCGGTCGCGGCGGCAGCGGCGACCGTGCTCGCGGGATGGGCGGCTCCGGTTGCCTACGCCGACGACGGCGCCGACACCGATACCGGCTCGAATGCCGTCAGCAGGACGGCCGGCGCGGTCAAAGATGCAGTGGACTCCGTGCGGAAGACGGCGCGCGACGTCGGTTCCTCAGTGCGGGGCGCTGCGCGGGACTCAATGCAGGTCGGCTCCGGTGGCGCTGGCAGCTTACTGCGTCCCAAGTCCAACAGCCCGAGGTCGACGCTTTCGGCACAGCAAACCACCGGCGATACGCAACGCAATACTGTCGCGCCCGCCCTCGTGGCGCCCACGACTCCGGACAACGCCACGGGTTCGGTGACCATCCCCATTGTGGACGTCACTCTGCCGGGTCTGCCGGACGGGCCGACGTTCGCCCTGCCCACGCCGAGTCCCGGAATCCCGCCTGGTTTCGGCTCCCAGGGCAGCAACTTCTTCGGCCCCCTCGGTGCAGCAACCAACGGCAATAACCTGTTCGGGCTGAACTTCTTCAACATCGGCGATAACAACCTTCTAACCGCCAACAACATCGGCACGGGTCTTCAGGGTGTTGTCGCCGGAGACCGTAACTTCCTGGCGGGTAACCAGGTGATCGTGCCGACGAGTTTTGGCACCAACTTCGGCTGGATGGGTGACGACAACGGTGACTTTGATCTGAACCTGCCCGACAGCCCAGGCGACCTGCTGAACCTGAACCCGTTCGAGATTCTGGCTTTAGAGCCGTCCGGTAACAACATCGTCGCCAGCCCCTTCAGCTACGGCAACAACACCTTCATCATGGGTGACGGCAACGACGGCACCGCGAACAACATCATGTTGGGTGCGGGCAACTCCGGCAACAACATGCACTGGATCGGAGACAATGCCGACGGCGCCGGGAACAACATTGTCACCGGGATCGGCAGCCTCGGCAACAACATGTCGATCATCGGAGACAACAGCAACGAGTCAGGCAACAACTTCAATCTCGGCGCATTCGGCTTCGCCAACAATATGGGCCTTATCGGCAGCGCTGCCACCAGATCCGGCAACAACACCAACGTGTCGCCATTCGGTGGGTTCGCGCAGAATTTCGTGGTGGTAGGCGATGGCGCTGACTATTCCGGCAACAACTCCAACGTATCCGCGTTCGGTGGGTTCGCCCAGAACATCGCGCTGATCGGCAGTGGGGCTGACGGATCCGGTAACAACTTCGGCATCTTCAACTTCGCGCTCGTCGGAAGCGGCGTCGAGGATGCCGGCAACAACGAGGGCGGCGGCTTCAACTTCGCGATCTTCCCGAACGCAGGCCAGAACTGCACGGGCCCGGCCTGCTTCAACTTCTTCGGAGCGCAGTTCGGGAACTGACCTGCCTTTACAGGTAGGCGTGCAAGTGTCACGCTAGCGGGGATGGACTTCTCCCGTGTGGCACTGTCCGACGACGACGAATCGTTCAGGGACGACCTCAGGTCGTTCCTGAACGACATCGTCACCGACGAGGTCCTCGCGCGTGACCGCGCGACCGGCGAGAACTTCGACGAGGGCGTGCATCTCGCACTCGGCAAGGCCGGTTACCTCGCCGCCGATTTCAAGACCGGCACCGACGGCGGCTTCAGTCGAATCCGTAAACGGATCTGGGACCTGGAGATCGGCCGCGCCCACACCCCGTGGTTTCACTGGGGGACGACGGCGATGGTGGCGCGCGCTGTCGAGGCGTTCGGCTCACCCGAGCTCAAGGAGGAGGTGCTCGAGCGCACCCTGGCCGGTGAGTTCCGGCTGTGCTTGGGCTACACCGAACCCGAGGGCGGCTCTGACGTCGCCACCGCCAAGACCCGTGCTGTCCGCGATGGTGACGAGTGGGTCATCAACGGCTCGAAGATGTTCACGTCGAACGCGCAGAACGCGTCGTACGTCTACCTGATCACGAACACGGACCCGGACGCACCGAAGCACCAGAGCCTCACCATGTTCCTCGTTCCGCTCGACTCGCCCGGTGTGGAGATTCAAGCGCTGCGGACGGTCGACGGTGACCGCACCAACATCACCTACTACAGCGACGTCCGCGTTCCCGACCGGTACCGCATCGGCGAGGCGAACGCGGGCTGGTCTGTGCTTCGCGATGCGCTGAACGACGAACACGGCACCGTCGAGCGCGGCGATGACGGGTTGCAGAAGATCGCCGCCATGTCTGAGCACGTCCTGGTGCTCGCCGAGGCGCTCGACAAGGTCGCGTCGCTTACGGCCGACGAGGATTCGGTGAGGTTCCGGCTCGGACGCGGTATCGCCCGCATGGAGGCCGCGATGAGCACGCCGGACATGTTCGGCAGGGTCGCAAATGCGCAAGTCATGCGCGATGTCTCACCGGATCTGATGGACATTCTCGGGACGGCATCGAGTCTGCCAGGGGATGAGAAGGGGGCCGTCGGCGACGGCGGCGCCGAGTACGCGTTCCGGCTGGCCGGGCCGACCGGCATCTACGGCGGCACGCTCGAGGTGTTCCGGAACATGATCGCCCAGCACGCACTCGGCCTCGGCAGGCCGAACTACTCGCCGCCGGCGCGGAACAGTTCCTAGAGGCGGGCGATAACCCCCGACGCCAGCAATTCCAGCGTCTCGTCGGAGCCGCGGTCATGCGTGAACAGCACGATCTGACCGAAGCCCATGTCCTGTAGTTGGTTGAGGCGATCGACGATCGCGGGCGGCGTGCCGATCAGACCGCCTTCGTGCAGCCCGAAAGCAGGAATCCCGAAACGCTTTTCGGCGAGCTGTCGGACACGGGGCAGTGACGCGTCATCGGGCGCCAGCGCCATCACCGCCTCGATCGACATGACAATGGTGGCCGGGTCGCGGCCGATGTCTTCGCACTGCTGTCGAAGCACCGCGATCTTGTGATCGAGTTCGCCGAGCGCGTACGTCGGCACGTTCCACACATCGGCGTAACGGGCCACCAGCGGCAAGGTGTACTTCTCACCGACGCCGCCCACCACGATCGGTGGGCGCGGCTGTTGCACCGGTCCCGGTTTGATCGGCATGTCCGTCACCGTGAAGTGCTTGCCTGCGAAATCGATCCGCTCGTCGGTGAAGGCCTGTTGCAATATCTCGAGTGTCTCGCCGAGCCGCTCTGAGCGCTGCGCGAACGTGCCCCATTCCATTCCGACACGCGCATGCTCATCCTCGATCGACCCGCTTCCGATCCCCAGTTGGAGGCGGCCCGCCGATATCTGGTCGAGGGTGGTGGCCATCTTCGCCAGCACAGCAGGATGGCGAAATTGGTTGCACAAAACCATGTGCCCGACCTGAATGTGCTCGGTTCGGCTGAGCAGGGCGGTTGCCAGAGTCCACGCCTCGAGCGAGGGATAGTCGGGCGCGCCGGGTCCGTAGAGGTGGTCGTAGAGCCACAACGAGTCGATTCCGAGTTCCTCGCAGCGCAGTGCGCGGTGGAGAACATCGGCGTAGCTGAATCCCATCTGGGGTAGGTACACCCCGATTTCGGCCCTTGTCATGCGTGAAGTTCCAGCCTTCCGTGAGTGATGGTCGTGGCGCCGCCTGCGACGGCGTCGAATGCGAAGCAACGGTCTTCGATGCCATAGGCGTTCACCGTCAGCTCGCAGTCCAACGGTGTAGGGGAGGCGAACCGGACCGCCACCCGGGATACGCGGCTCGGGTCGTCGACGCCGAGCAGGGCGAGCAGTCGGTGCGTGCAGATCGCCATGGTGCACAGGCCGTGTGCGAAGACGAACTCGAAGCCCGCCGCACGCGCGACCTCGATGTCAAAATGGTGTGGCGACCAGTCGCCGGAGACCTCGGCGTAGCGGTGTGCAGTCTGCTCGTCGATGTGGACGGTGGTCGACCCGAGAGCGCTTCGGCGGGCGGCGTCGGGAAAGCGATGACCAGCGGGCATGGTCCCTAGATCGGGTAGGCCGTCGAGTCCGAGCAGCACCATCGTCCACCACTGCTCTACGGCGACCACGCCGTCGGTGTCGACCTGTTCCAGATGCACGGCGACCTGCGTGCCGGCTCGCGACGTCCGCATCCCGGTGATCTGCGACCACGTCGTCAACGACTCGCCGGGTTCGAGGCGGCGGTGCGCCACGATGTCGTGGTCGCCATGCACACCGCCACGGACCCGCGCCCAGGCTTCTGCGGGCACATCGCCCCTCACGGCGTTCACGGCATCGAACACCAGAATCACCGGGAACGTCGCGGGAACCACGCGTCCCGCGAGCACCGGAGCGGTGTCGTCGCCGGTGGCGGCGGCATAGGCCGTGATGGTGTCCGGCGCCAATCGGCCGGGATACGGGCCGTGTCGCGCAGGGTTGACCGTCATATGAGTGGCATGGTAACGACATTCTCAACTTTGGAGAAGCTAATTCACGTAAAGGCGGCGGCTGATGAAGTTCACGTTCACCCACCCGATGCACAGCCACCCCTACAACCCCGAACTGGTCACGGGCTCGGGAATCGCGGCCGTCGCGGCCGCGGCCGAGAGTGCGGGCTTTCACGGATTCGGCTTCACTGACCATCCGGCCCCGTCGCAACGGTGGTTGGAGGCAGGCGGGCACGACGCCGTCGACCCGTTCGTCGCGATGGGATACGCCGCCGCACACACCACGACGCTGCGACTGATCCCTAATATCGTGGTTCTGCCGTACCGCAATCCCTTCGTGGTCGCGAAGGCGGGCGCAACGCTGGATCTGCTGTCCGACGGTCGATTCACCCTTGCGGTGGGCGTCGGCTACCTCAAGCGCGAGTTCACCGCACTCGGCGTCGAATTCGACGAACGGGCCGCTCTCGTCGAGGAGGCGCTCGAGGTGATACGTGCTATCTGGACCACCGATGACCTCACCTACGAGGGCCGCCACTTCACCGCGAAGGGCATCACGGCCCACCCGCGCCCGGTCAGTACGCCACATCCACCGATCTGGATCGGCGGCAACACCGCGGCCGCCCGTCGGCGCGTCGCGGTTCACGGTGACGGCTGGTGCCCGTTCCCCGCGCCGGCGATGCTCGCTCAGACAGCCCGCACAGCGTCGCTCGAGTCGGTGGAGGGGCTCGCCGACGGCATCGACGACCTCAAGCGCCGGTTGGACTCCGCGGGTCGGGACTGGTCGACGATCGACATCACGTTCACCAACATCGGCGGCGGCAACCCGGCCGACGTCGACTTCAACGCCGACGCCTACCTGTCGGCGCTCGAGAAGCTCGCAGCGGTCGGGGTCACCTGGGTGCAGGTCACAGTGCCCGGCGACAGCCTTGCGCACGCGGTCGATGTCATCGAACGTTTCGGCAGCTCGGTCATCCGGGCCGCCTAGCGCTCACCGGTAGGCGGTGACCCGGCCGACGAGCGCGATCTGACCGTCGGCGCCGATCGCCTGCGCTTCGGCGACCCCGCTGCGCCTGCCGACTCGCAGCGCCGTTGCGGCATAACGCGATTGGTCGCCGCTGAAGAACTGCCGCAGGAAGTTCACCCGTAACGACGCGGTGTTCAAGGGGTGTTCGGGTCGGTCGGCGTTCAGGGCGGCGCACGCCGCGAGCTCGAGCCCGGCCGCGGCCACCCCGCCGTGCACGATCGCGAGGCTGTTGTTCAGCACCGGATTGGGTTGCTGGTGAATCACCGATGAGCCGTTGTCGTGCCCGAGGCGCAGCGCCATGATCTCGCCGAGCTCGGTCGGCCGTTGACCTGTCTCGGGCTCGGGCCATTCCTGCGGAAATTCGCCTGGATGTTTGACGTAAACCGACCGGACCGTGCCGACGCCGATGACCTCATCGTCCAGTGCGAGCTCACACATGCCGAACGCGGACGAGGCCCTTGTGCCGATGGGCCGCCCGGTGGCGACCACGGGTACGTCGGGGCCTTGCGCGATGACGGTCAACGCGGTCGGAGTCAGCTCGAGCGACAACTCGCTGGACACGGTCCACTCGTCGTCGGCGCGGCGGTAGTGGTTGACCAGCCCCGCGACGTGGTCGACCAACACCGCGAGCGGTCCGGCGGTCGGTGTCAAGGTCGCCGGGTTGACCAAGCCCTTCACCGGCATCGAGCTGACGAACGGATCGGGGCTGTCCACAAGGTTGGCGATGCCGAACCGGCCAAGGGCGGTATTGGTTCCGTAAAGCAGCGGCGCTTCGGTCATTTCATCACCCGGCCGGCGGCCCTACCGATCAACCGCCGCAGCCGGGGCGAGACATACACCGCGACAACGCCGTTGAAGATGTCCTCGCGCAGCCGGGTCAGCGTCGAGCTCGTGATGAGCCACTTCCCTTCGAGTTTCTCGTAGGTCTCGGCATAGTGTCCGTAGCCGCGTAGGTTCACGGCGGGCCCGAAGCGGACGACATCTTCGAGCGCCCACACGCCGCGCGCGCTGGTGGTCGACGTCAGCTCGATCTCGGGCGCGTGGACCTGATGCACCGTGGCCTGGTTCCGCAGGCCTTTGCGGGAGAAGGCGACGAATTCGTCGGCGCCGCGGATGATCTTGCCGCCCGCCTGCGACGTGTCGCTGAGGAAATCGTCGCTGAACAACTTCCGCCACGCGTCCCAGTCTTTGCTGTCCAGAAGCCGACAGTAGCGGGCCTTGAGCTGCTTGATCGCCTCGATCTCCAGCAGCGCAGTGGCGTCGTCCATGAGCAGAGAGTGACAGTTGGCTAGACAATTGTAAAGTTGGCGTGGCGACTCTGCGGGGTCGGCCATGCGACGTGGTCGCCGCTAAGGGATGAGCTTGAGCGGCATGCGTTCGTGGCGCCGAATGACATTGTTGAGCGCCCACGTCGGCTCCGCCGTCAGCTCGATCCGTTCGACGCGCTCGAGCAGCGCGCGCAGCATCGCCGACGTCTCCAGTCGCGCCAGACTCTGTCCGGCGCACGCGTGTGCTCCCTGCCCGAAGCCGAGATGGCGGTTGGCGTCGCGGCGGATGTCGAAGGTGTCCGGGTCGTCCCACTCGCGTTCGTCGCGGTTCGCCGACGCATACAGCACCAAAAGGCGCGCGCCCGCCGGGATTCGGACATCGGCGATCTCCGTGTCACACCGTGCGTGACGCGCGAACGCTCGCAGCGGAGCCTCGTATCGGACGACCTCGTTGACCGCGTTGTTGATCAGCGAGGGATCATCCTTGAGCGTCTGCCACTGCTCGGGGTGTGTCGCGAACAGATACAGCGCGCTGGAGATGGCGCTGATGGTGGTGTCCAGCGACGGCGCGATGTAGTCGATCATCAGCGGCGCGCATTCATCATGCGACAGCTCGCCGGCATCCGCGGCGATGAGCAGCTCATGGGCCATACTGCCCTCGATCACGCTCCGTTGACGGACCACCCGTTTGGCGAACCAAAGCATCTGCAGGGAGGCGGGGGTTGACTTCACGGCCTGCTTGTTCAACGGGCCAAGGACGTCGAAAGTGGCCGCGCCCCAGCGCAATAGCTTGTCGCGTTTGTCGCGCGGCCAGCCGACCAGGTCGGGTACCACCGCGTGCGGTAGCGCAGAGGCCACGTCGTTGACGCCGTCCACCTCGCCCCGCTCGACGGCTGCGGTGACGACATCGGCGGCGAGCTGGTCGACGTTGTCGCTGATGTCCCGCAGTGCGCGGGGCAGCATCCGGTGGGCCACCAGCTTGCGTCGCCGATCGTGTTCGGCGCCGTCGCTGATGAGCGTCGTGCCGCGGGACAGCCGATTGGTGAACGGGTTCAGCGCCACACCCTTGCCCGATACGAAGGTCTGGTCGTCGCGCAGAACCGCCTTGCATTCGGCGAACCGGGGAAGCGCATAGAGCCGGTGCCTGGACAGCCATACCACCGGACCCTGCTTGCGCATTCGCGCGTAGTGCGGATATGGATCGACGATCGCGGCGGGGGTATAGATGTTCGCCGGATACACCGGCACGCCGTTCGGCGCCGTGATGCGCATCATCGTTCCCCTCGGGCAGGCGTGAATGTCGGTGTTGAGCCACACAATCTGTCGATGTTCCGGCCTGCCCGCATCACGGTGCGGTCCGGCCGCACCACCGCAGCCGTCGAATGGCTGCGGTGCAGCCAGTCGGCGAGTTCTGTTCCGGCCGCCGCGAAATAAACCACCGTGCCACGCTTCTCGAGGTCTGCGCGTCGCGAGGCGTCGACGGGCACAGCTGAGATGAGCGCGAAGCCGTTTCCGACACTGTCGTCGAGTCGACGGCCTTCAGACAGCACCGGGTTCGGGCAGAGGGTGCCTGTCAGTGACCCGTGCCTGCGTGCTGGGCGAACCATTGCGGAGCGGTGCAGTGCCGGGGTCCTGCTGTCGACGACCTTGTCGCGAAGGCCCGGAATGTGGTGCAGCCGCGGAACGACCATGCGCCGAACCAGATCGCCGAACTCGCCGCCGGCGGTCATCGACCGCCCGACGTTGAGCGCGAGCCTGATCAAGACGCGGGTGTGCGGCTTGCGTTCCTGCTCGTAGCTGTCCAGAACGTTCTCGGGAAGCTCACCGGCGAGAACACCCGCCAGCTTCCACGACAGGTTCATCGCATCACGAAGCCCCGCACCCATGCCCTGCCCGATGAACGGCGGAGTGAGGTGTGCAGCGTCTCCGAGCAGGAAGACGTTGTCGCGCCGCCATTTGTCGGCGATCTGCGCCCGAAAGGTGTACTCAGTGACACGGATCAGGTCGAGTTGGTCGTCGCGGGCAACAGCTGTCCACGGTGCGATCAGCGGTCGTAGTTGCGTCAGGCTCGCGTAGTCCTCGACGGTTTCGCCGGGCAGCAACCGGAACTCCCAGCGGTAGCGGGTGTCTCCTATCCGCATGTACGTGCCCGCACGTACCGGATCGCACACCTGGTGCACGCCCTCCCACTGGTGGAGGTCGACCTCGGTGGCGACGTCGACGACGAGCCAACGTTGCTCGAACTTGAGATCTCTCATACACGAGCCTATTTCGCCGCGCACCACGCTGTTGGCGCCGTCGCAGCCCAGCACGTAGGCGGCGTCGATGGTGTGCTCGTGACCGTTGACGCGGTCGCTGTACGTCACCCGCACGCAGCCATCTTCGTGATCGGCGATGCCGGTGACTTCGGCATCGGGACGAAGAGTTGCACGCGGATACCGTTTGAGGTTGGTCCGCAGCAGCGCCTCGAACTCCGGCTGGTCGAACATGTTGGCCTGCGGGAATCCGTTCACACTGTGAGCGGTGTTGCGGCGGAATTCGGCCAGCACGCGCATGGTGTTGTCCAGCAGTCGAAGACCGTGCGCCGGGCGCGAGATCGCGGCGAATTCCTCGGCGATGCCCAACCTCGCGACGATGCGGTAGATCTCGTCGTCGAGGTGCACGGCGCGCGGCTGCGGGTAGACGTCGGCCCATCGGTCGAGCACGACGGTCTCGACGCCGTACTGCGCCAGCAGGGTTGCGGCGGTGATGCCCGTCGGGCCCGCGCCGACGATCACGACCGGGATGCGGGAGTGCGTCACCCGTACCTCACGACGGCGCGCTGTGAGCCCAGGTCGATGGCGCCGTCGTCGGTCGCGATCACCGATTCCACGACATCGCCGTCATGCAGGTACTTGGTGTTGCCTGCCTGGCGCTTGAAGAACGCCTTCCACTTCACGGCGGGTGGCAGCAGGTTACCGATGATCTCGATCGGCTTCGCAGGTGCGCTGAGCGCGGTGCCTGCCGGGGTGCCGGTCATCACCAGATCGCCCGCATCGAGGGGTTGGAATCGGGTCAGCGCCTGCAGCGCCTGTAGCGGGCGGTAGATCATGTCGCCGTCGACGACCATGTCCTGTCGGACCTCGCCGTTGACCCGCAGCTGCAGCCGCAGATCGCCGAAGCGCTTGAGCTCGTCAGCATCCAGGAGGACGAGCGCGGGTCCGACCGGCGTGAAGGTGGGGTAGGACTTCGCTTCGTAGAACTGGGTCTGGGGAAGTTGGATGTCCCGTGCGGACACGTCGTTGGTGACGACGAGTCCGGCGACGTAGTCGGCCAGATTCGCCTCGGTGACCGTTGCGCCAACGGGCAGCTCGCGCGCCATCACGAGACCGATCTCGACCTCGTAGTCCAAAAATCGGACGTGCGGCGGCTTGACGATGTCATCATGCGGCCCGCTGATCGACCCGGACGACTTGCGGAAGAACGTCAACGGGATGGACTTCGGGTTCATTCCGGCGTCGGTGACGTGCGAGGCGTAGTTCGTCATCTGCGCCACGACGCGGCACGGCGCAGTGACCGGTGACCGCAACTCCAGCGTCTCGACGGGCACGATGTCGCTGCTATGCGCCGCGGCCTCGATGGCGGACCGGTCGGTGAGTAGTTCACGGGTGGTGCGCGCCGTCGTCGCGATTTGTGCTGCGCCAGTCGCGGTTTGAGCCCACCATGCGTCGGCGGTGCGGAGAATGGAAGTGGTCACGAACTGGCTACTTTCAGAAGGCCGCGCAGGCGGGTGAGGGTGAACTCGTTGTCGCTACGGAGTGCGTTGACGACGGAGAGCGCTTCATGGGGAAGCGCCTTGGGCGTAATACCGAGGAAGTCCTTGGTGACCGGAGGGCCCCATTGAGCGAGGCCGGTGGCCGTGAACGGCGCCCAGCCGGGCTCGAGCCTGTTGTCGAACATGTCGCCGTCGGCGAAATGCTCGACGAGGAAGCCGTCCGGATCGCGCCAGTAGTCGAACAGCTGGCTGCCCTGAATGTGGCGGCCGATTCCCCAGGACCGGAAATACCCGCTGTCCCTGAGGTATTCGCCGCCCGCGGCGAGCGCGTCGAGATCGCACACCTGGTATGCCGAGTGCACGTATCGATTGCTGGGCCCCAACGCCAGGGCGACGGTGTGGTGGTCGGCGGGGACCGAGCCGCGATCGCAGCGGATGAAGCTCATCACCGGCCCGCGGGCGCGCTGGCCCGGGTAGAAGAGGAAGTCGCTGACGATCATTCCGAGGGTGTCGAGGTAGAAGTCAAGCGCCTCAAGATATTTGGTGGTCTGCAGGACGACGTGGCCGAGCCGCTGGACGCCTGCGGGTATCCGCGGCGGGCGTTGGGTGGCGTTGGTGCGATTGAGTTGGTGGCCGACGTTGACCACGAGCGGCTGCTGCGGGGTGAGCTCGGGCAACTCGTGTGTGCCCGCGACCACCCGAACCGGCAAGCCGCCCGGGTCGATCAGGTGGACGGAGATGCCTCCGATCGATTCCGGCATTGGCGTGGCCCCCGCTCCAGTGGCTTCGGCCAGTCGGAGGACGTCGACCTCGTCGACCGCCTTGAACGCCGTTCCTACGAAGCGCGACCTGGCGCCGCGTCGCAGCAGTACGCACGGCGTGCCGGCGTCCGTGCCGCGCAGCTGGAGCTCGTCGGGCGTGCGCAGCACGGTGGTGAAGCCGAATGCCCGAGCGAACGCCTCAGCGCCGTCCAGGTCGGGCTTCTCGAACTCGAGCCACGCGATGTCGGTGACCTTGATGACCGGATTGCGCCCACGACCGGTGTGCTCGCCGGGTAGTGCACCCTGCTCGCTATGCAGCTCGTTGTGGGCGCCTACGGTGCCGCTCATCGGAACCTCCTCAAGAAGTTGACGAAATCGTCACATGCCGGGATCGCATCAGTCAACTCTTTCTGACGAAATCCTCAAAACTGACTACCCCTGCTACCGTAGGAGGGTGACCGATCCGTCCGAGGCGCCCGTCAACCGCCTCGAGCGCCGCAAGCAGCGCACCCGCGCCGCGCTCGTCAAGGCTGCTCAGAGCTTCATTGCCGCGGGCAAGGTCAATGTTCCGGTTCTCGAGATCACCCAGGCCGCCGACGTCGGCATGGGGTCGTTCTACAACCACTTCGACAGCAAGGAGCAGTTGTTCGAAGCCGCCGTCGCCGAGGTGCTCGATGCCCACGGCGCGCTGCTGGACCACCTGACCTCGTCGATCGACGACCCCGCGGAGACCTTCGCGAGCAGTTTCCGGCTCACCGGGCGGCTCTTCCGCAGGCGCCCGCAGGAGAGCCAGATCCTGCTGGCCAACGGGATCGCGCTGCTGTCGTCGGACCTCGGGTTGGCGCCGCGCGCGCTGCGTGACATCGAAGCGGCCGTGCGAGCGAGGCGATTCACGATCGACGACCCCGAATTGGCGCTTTCGGTCGCGGGCGGTGCCCTTCTCGGGCTGGGCAACTTGCTTCGCAATCAACCCGACCGCGACGACGGGGCCGCGGCCGACGCAGTGACCGAGGACGTTCTGCGGCTGTTCGGCCTGCCCGCCGACGAGGCCCGTGAGATCTGCCGCCGACCCCTACCCGACCTGGACGGTCTGGAGCTACCCGACTCCGCGGCCTGATTTGTCGGTGCGAGCGCTACCTCATGCCCGACGAAAAATTTTGACACCAGGGGCGATCATGGCGATGACCAGGGCGAACGCGGCGTAGAGCCGCCCTGAAACCCTCATGCGCGATTTGCGCCGGACGCCTATGTCGGGCTTTCATATCTTGTTATGCCTGAATTGGACCGTCGCAGCATGATGTATCTGTCGGGACTCGGCCTCCTGTCGGCGGCTGTACCGCTACCGAAAGCTGGAGCAGCCTCGACCTACGTATTCGAGGACAACTTCGACGGACCTGCGGGTTCGGCGCCCGACGGCTCGAAGTGGATGATCTCCAAGGCCCGCGAGTCGATGCAGGACCCGACGTTCTGGGAGTTGCCCGAAAACGTCGGCCAGTACCGCGACGACCGCCGCAACGTGTACGTGGACGGCAAGTCCAACCTCGTCATCAAGGCGTTCAAAGAGGGCAACACGTATTACGGCGGCAAGATCAACACCAGGTGGGAAGGGACCATCGGCCACACCTGGGAGGCCCGCATCAAGTTCGAGTGCCTGACCCCCGGTGCGTGGCCCGCATTCTGGTTGTCCAGTGACGCCAACGGCGAGATCGACATCATCGAGTGGTACGGCAACGGCGAGTGGGCGTCCGGCACCACCGTCCATACCCTGGCCAACGGCTCCGAGTTCGCTACCCACAATCTCGCGGTGGACACCGCGTGGCACACCTGGCGAGTCAAGTGGGACGAATCCGGCATGAGCTTCTGGCAGGACTACACCGAGGGCGCGGCACCGTACTTCACCGTTCCGGCGAACTCGCTGGGGGATTGGGCGTTCAACAACCCGGGCTACAAGCTGTATCCGATCTTGAACCTCGCGATCGCCGGTTCCGGTGGCGGGGACCCCAGCGGCGGCACCTATCCCTGCCAGATGCTCGTCGACTGGATTCGCGTCTGGTAGTCGCGATTTCGGCGCGCGCAGTCACGCTCAGCGTGACCCAGCGCGCCGAAATCACCAGCTCGGGAGTTCGGCCACGACGTCGGCACGGGTGGTGTCGAACGCGAAATGCCCCCTGAGAGGCTCGGTTTCGGGCAGCGGATCGTCATAGCTCCATGCGACGTCGTCGACGACGGAGTCGCCGATCACCGCCGACCAGTACGTGGCCCAGCCCTTGTAATTGCAGTAGCTGCTGGTTTCCGAACGTCGCAACACATCGGTGCGCACATGTGACGGCGCGACGTAGAGCAGCGGTGCAAGCGCCGTCTCGAAGACGATCATCGTGTCCGAGGTGTCGACAAGCGTCGTGCCGCCGACGGTGACCCGCAGCGCGCGGCTCGTCGGGCGGCAGTCGACTCGGTGGTAGGGGTTCGGCGGGTAGTGGACGAGGGTGCGTCCCTCTTCGACCCAGGTGTCCACCGCGTCCCACGCGACGTGCACGTATCCCGGCGCCTCCGCGACGGGTTCGTGGGGGAGGCCGCCGACCACGTCGGGCGGGAACGCGAACTGCAGTGGTCGTCCGGCCCGATGCACGAGCAGCGCCCGTTCCGTATCGAGCACTACTGAGCCGTCGCGCAACGCCTGGACGCGACGCGGGTGGGGTTCGACGAACACCACGTCGTCGGGCAGCGGCGGTGCGAACCAGCCGGCGGGATCCTTGCTCAACGGACCGCGTCCGGTGACGAGACTCATTCCCAAAGCCTGACAAAAGACCGGCCAACCGTCACGCTCCGGGTGTCACTTTCCCCGAAGCGGCCTGCGGTGGCCTCATAGAGAGTCAAATGGCGGGGTACATGTGTCGGTGTGTCGGGGGTTGACGACGGATTGGGGTGGGCGTGAAACGACTCAACGGCGTGGACGCCTTGATGCTGTACATCGAAACACCCGAGGTCCACATGCACACGCTCAAGATCGGCATCCTCGATGTGTCTGGCCTGGGCGGATTCAGCTTCGACCTTTTCCGTCAGGTCGCGTTCCCGCGGCTGGCGGCCATGGCGCCGCTTCGCTATCAGCTCGTCGACATCCCGATGAAGCTGCATCACCCGATGTGGGTGATCAACGAAGAGATCGATTTCGACTATCACGTCCGTCCGATCCGGGTGCCCGCCCCTGGTGGACGTCGTGAGCTGGACCAGCTGATCGGCGAGATCGCCAGCACGCCGTTGGACCGCAGTCGACCACTGTGGGAGATGTACGTCGCCGAGGGTTTGGCAGACGACCGCATCGCGATCATTCACAAGGTCCACCATGTGCTTGCTGACGGGACGGCGTCGGCGAACCAGATGGCGATGGCGATCCAGTCGCAGGTGCCGTCGGGGATCATGGGCGTATTCGAAGAGCCCGACATCGCGCGCACCTCGCCTGCGCTGCTCAAGGCGGCCGCGCGCGATCACGTCAGGCTGATCCGGAAGCTGCCCCGACTGGTCAACGAGACCGCGTCGGGGATATCGCGAGTGCGGCGCCGGTCGAAGGAACGCGGCGAGCAACCCGATCTCGCGCGTAATTTCTCCCCGCCCGACTGCTTCATCAACCATGTGGTGACCCCTGGGCGCCGCTTCGCGACCGCGCCGCTGTCGCTGACGGACGTCAAAGAGGTGTCCAAGCGCCTTGGCGTCACCCTCAACGACATCGTCCTCGCGATGTCGGCGGGAGCGCTGCGCAAGCTCCTGCTGCGGTACGACGGCAAGGCCGACGCCCCGTTGATCGCCGGCGTGCCGGTCAGCACCAACCCGTCGACGGAGCGGTTGGCGGGCAACGAGTTCACCTACATCACGCCGTCGCTGCCCGTGCACATCGCCGACCCGCTCGAGCGGGTCAGGGTGACCGCCTTGTCGACCACCATCGCCAAGGAGAACCACCAACTGCTCGGCCCTACGATCCTGCCTGCGTGGCTGTCCTATCTTCCGCCTTCGCTCGCGCCGCCCGTGTTCCGCAAGCAGGCCCAGCGACTGGAATCGGCCAGCGTCATGAACCTGACCATCTCGAACGTGCGGGGGCCGCGCGAACGAGGCTTCATCGAGGGTGCGACGGTCAGCGAGATCTATTCGGTGGGACCGGTCGTCGTGGGCAGCGGCATGAACATCACGGTGTGGAGCTACGTCGACCAGCTCGCCATCTCGGTGCTCACCGATGACCGCACGCTCGACGATCCGCACGAGGCGACCGACGCGATGCTCGAGGCGTTCAGCGAGATCCGCGAGGCAGCGGGCATCACCGGCGACCTGACGCCGGTGGGCGCGGTGTTGCCGCTGGCCGCGGCGACCTGAGGCGCTAGCGGGTCCAGCCGCGGCGGCGCAGCCACCAGTCGCGGAAGACGACACCGAAAATCACGATGGCGAATGCGACCAGGAAGATGTCCTCGACGCGCCCGACGTGGTTGCCCTTCAGCATCGCCAGGATGAACAGGCCGGATAGAATGCCGCCGATCTGAACCGCCTTGTGGCTCTCCTTGGACCAACCCCATGCCGCCGACGGCACGTCCTCGATGTCGACACCATTGGTCTTGTCCAACTCGGTGCTCACCACGGCTGCTCCTCACGGTCGGGTTTGGCTGACGACATTCTTTCATAGGGCTACTACGCGTCGCCGTAGTGTGGTGCGTCATGACGGGACAGTTCGAGGGCAAGGTGGTCTTCATCTCCGGAGCGGCGCGGGGTCAGGGCCGATCACACGCGGTCCGGTTCGCGCAGGAAGGCGCCGACGTCATCGCCGTCGATCTGTGCGACCAGCTCGACAGCGTCGCGTACCCGATGCCGACCCGCGAGGACCTCGACGAGACCATCAACCTCGTCGAGAAGGCCGGTCGACGCATCGTCGCCGAGCAGGCCGACGTGCGCGACTTCGAACGGCTCAAGGACGTCGTCGCCAACGGCGTCGCCGAATTCGGCCGAATAGACTTCGTGCTCGCCAACGCCGGCATCTTCCCGGCCGCAGGACCGCAGCGACTGGACATCTCGTCCTTCGTCGACGCCATCGACGTCAACCTCAAGGGCGTCTACTTCACGATCGAGGCGGCGCTGCCGGCGATGTTGGAGCATGGCGAGGGCGGGGCGATCGTCATCACCAGCTCGGCGGCGGGATTCAAATCGGTCAGCACCACCTTCGACACCATCAGTCACGGTGCAGCGGGGTACACGGCCGCCAAGCACGGCGTCATCGGGGTGATGCGCCATTACGCTACATCGTTGGCCGAGAAGAACATTCGGGTGAACTCTGTGCATCCTGGCGGCGTCGCGACGCCGATGATCATCAACGAGGCGATGGGCCTTCTCGTCGGCGATCAGCCCGAGTTCGGTGAGGCGCAGCGACCGAAGCTGTCCATGCCGCCGATGGAGCCGTCGGAGGTCACCGACGCGATCGTGTACTTCTGCGGCCGCTCGGGCCGCCATGTCACGGGTGTCGCACTACCTCTGGACGGCGGCCTGACGCTCAAGTGAGGGCGCTGTAGCGGCGCAGCGCCTCGGCGCGCTCGGCTTTGTGGTTGACGATCGGGGCGGGGTAGTCGTCAGTGCCCAGCTCGGGAATCCAGCGTCGTGTGTACGTCCCGTCGGGGTCGAACTTGTCGCCCTGCGTGGTCGGGTTGAACACCCGGAAGTACGGTGCGGCATCGGTGCCGGTACCCGCCGCCCACTGCCAGCCATGCTGATTGTTGGCCATGTCGCCGTCCACCAGCTGCTCGAGAAACCAGCGCGCACCCCACTGCCACGGCAGGTGCAGGTCCTTGACGAGGAACGAGGCCGTGATCATCCGCACACGGTTGTGCATCCAGCCGGTCTCCGAAAGCTGGCGCATGCCGGCGTCGACGATCGGATAACCCGTCCTGCCCGCCTTCCACGCTTCGAACGTCTTCTTCGCCGCGGCGTCTTCGTTCACCTTCATTGAGTCGAAGTTCTTGTTCCAGTTCCACCAGACGCTGTCGGGCCACTCGTTGACCACCGATGCGTAGAAATCGCGAAAAGCCAACTCCCGCAAGTACGCCTGCGCACCCTTGCCTCCGCCGAGGTCGACGACCATGGTGCGGGGGTGAATGGTGCCGAACTTCAGATGCGCCGACATCCGGCTGGTGGCAGGCAAATCGGGCCGGTTGCGGTCGTCGGCGTAGCCGGCGAGATCCTCGCTCACGAAATTCTTCCACTGCTTCAGCGCGGCCTGCTCGCCCGCGGGCAGATCGAGTTCCACTCCGAGGTCGGGTATTTCGACTCCACCCGTGATGCCGGCCGGGTCGATCCATTTCGCCGTCTTCGGACCCGACTTCGCCGGTGCTCGCCAGCCGTGTTTCCGCCATGCGCCGAAGAACGGGGTGAAGACCTTGTACGGCTCACCGCTGTCCTTGACGACGCGGCCGGGAGAGGCCAGATACGGCGACCCGGACGTTTCGAGCGGAATGTCGCCCAGCGCGTCGCGGACCGCCTCGTCGCGCCGGCGGCCGAACGGGGTGAAGTCGCCCGAGACATGCACGGCGGTGGCGCCGACGGATTCGGCCAGCGCAGGGATGCGCTCGTCGGGCCGCCCGCGGGTGACCATCAGCTTGCCGTCGAGCTCCTCGTCGAGTGAGCGCAGCGCGTCGTAGAGGTACTGCAGGCGCCTCGGGCCCGATGATGCCTTCAGCCGCGGGTCAAGAACGTAGCAGGCCAGCACCTCGCCGTCGGCGTCCGCGGCGTCCAGCAACGCGGGCAGATCATGCAGCCGAAGGTCGCGCCTGAACCACATCAGGGTGGGCATGGGATTGATGCTGCCCGAAATTCGCGATAGGCAAACGGGGACAACCGACGGAAGGGTGACGCATGCAGTTCTGGTCCGGTACGGCTTTCATGGACCCGTTGGAGGCCGTGCCGGTCGCCAAGATGCTCGATGAAGCGGGGTACGACGGGATCGTCACCTCGGATCACATGATCTATCCGCGCGAGCTGTCGTCGCCGTACCCCGATTCGGAAACTGGGAAGCCGGGCTGGGAACCCGACAACCCGTGGCCGGATCCCTGGGTGTTCACCGGCGCGATGGCTGCGGTGACACACCGCCTGCGCTTCTCGAACGCGGTCTACATCGCGCCCGCCCGTCCTCTCCTCGAAGTGGCCAAGCTCGTCGCGGCGGCCGCCGTCGTGTCACAGGGGCGAGTGGCGCTTGCGGCAGGGGTCGGCTGGATGCGCGAGGAGTACGACCTGATGGGTCAGGACTTCGCCACCCGCGGCAAGCGGCTCGACGAGATGATCCCCGCGCTGCGGGAGCTGTGGAAGGGCGGCTGGGTGTCGTGGAATGGAGAGCACTATCAGGTGCCCGAGATGATGATCGAACCCCACCCGCCGGCACCCGTACCTGTCTACTGCGGTGGGGAGTCTGATGCCGCGCTGCGCCGTGCCGCGCGGTTGTGCGACGGCTGGGTCGGCTACGCCTACGGATTCGACGACGCGGTCGGATACGCCGGGAGGCTGACTGCGCTGCGCAGGGAGTACGGGCGCGAGGACGAACCGTTCGACATTCTGCTTGCGCTTCTCGAACCGCCATCGGTTGATGTGTATCGCCGCGCAGAAGACGCGGGCATCACCCAGGTGATGGTGCGGCCCTGGTTCGGTCAGGAGACCGGTGCGGCCGGTGCGGAGGCCTACCGGCCGGCGATCGAGGATTTCGCCGAGAACTTCATCCAAAAGTGCAGGTGAATCCCGCACAGCAGGCGTGACATTGCACTGACATCAAAGTGATGTCACCATGACACAATGGACTTGCAGCCGTACGTCGACGCGGTGCGTCATCAGCTTGGTGTCGCCGCCGCTGCCGGGGGAGTCGACGCGGAGGCTCTCGCCGACCGCCTGACCGCGCCGCTGGATTCGGCGCTTCGCCTTGCCTTGCTCGAGGCGCTTTCAGATGCGGCCGAGGAGATCACCCGCGAACTCGCGCCGCGATCGGTGGACGTGCGACTGCGCGGACGCGACCCGCAGTTCACTGTCAGTGCCGACGAGGATTCGCCCGACCACGCGCCTCCGGTCCCGGACGCCACCGACGACGGCGGTACGTGGCGGGTGACACTGCGGCTTCCGGAAAGCCTGCGGTCCGCTGTCGACGCGGCCGCCCGCGCCGAGGGCCTATCGGTGAATGCCTGGCTGGGCCGTGCCGTCGCGTCGGCGCTCGGCGGCAGGCGCCGTGCACGCGCCGATACCGACAAGCACTTCAGCGGCTGGGTTCGCTGACAACAGAGACAACCGAGGAGAGAACATGCCGAGATACCCGACCTCGCAGCCGATCACGGCCTCCGTCGAGATCGTCAGCGGTGTCGTGCACGTGGTCGCGACAGACCGCGAAGACACGGTCGTCGAGGTGAGTCCACGCGACCCGGATTGCGCCGCGGACGTCCGCGTAGCCGAGAATGCGCGTGTCGACTTCCGCAACGGCACCCTCACCGTGTCGGCGGGCAGGCGCTTCGTCTCGCTCGGTCGGGGCGGTGCCGTCGTCGTCGAGATCGAGTTGCCGTCGAGGTCCCGTCTCCACGTGTCGTCCGCATCCGCCCGACTTCATGCCGAAGGTGTCTACGGCGACTGCCGCTCAGCCACCGCCAGCGGCGACGTGGCCATCGAATCGGTCACCGGAAACGTGAAGGCGGACAGTGCCTCCGGTGGCATCACAGTCGACGTGCTCGACGGCGTGGCGGTCGTGTCGACCGCGTCGGGCGATGCTGCCTTCGGTGAGGTCAGCGGTGACGTCAGGTTGCGGGCGGCCAGTGGTTCGCTGTCGGTCCGACGACTCCGCGGAACAGTCAACGCGCAGACCGCTTCCGGCGACGTTGCAGTGGCCGCAGCGGTGAACGGTGAGATTTCGGTGCAGACCGCCAGCGGCGATGTCGAGGTCGGCATCGGGGAGGGCACCGTGGCCCGGCTCGAACTGCGGACTCATTCGGGGACAGTGAGGAACGGCCTCGAGTCGACCGACGGACCCGGCCAGGCCGAGGAGACTCTCGGCGTCAACGTGCGGACCGGCTCGGGTGACGTGACGGTGCGACGCGCCACGGTGGCAGCGGTCTAACCCGACGGCGGCGGCCCGGTCGTAGAGACCGGGCCGCCGGGCGTATTCGTCTGTGCTGGAACCTAGTTCGTCGGGGGCATCAACACGGTGTCGATCATGTACACCTGCGCGTTGGCGGTCGACACGCCACCGCAGACAACCGAGGCGTCGTTGACCTTGAGGCCACCGCCCATCCCGGTCACGTTGACGTCGGCGCCCTGCACGGTCTTGTGTGTGCCGACGACCTGCATCGGGCTGGCCTGACCCGGTACCACGTGGTACGTCAGGATGCTGGTGAGCAGCGCGGAGTCGGTCTTGAGCTTCTCGATGGTCGCCGGGTCGATCTTGGCGAATGCGTCGTCTGTGGGGGCGAAGACCGTGAACTCGCCGCCGTTGAGCGTGTCGACGAGATTTACGTTCGGGTTGAGTTGCCCCGAAATCGCTTTCGTGAGTGTTGTCAGCATCGGATTGTTGGAGGCGGCGACCGCTACCGGGTCCATCGCCATCCCGGCGACCGAGCCAGGACCGGTCGGCACCTTCTCGGCATAGGCGGTACAGGCGGTCCCGACCAGTTCGGCCGACGCACTGCCTGCGGTGGTCAGGGACATGCCCATGGCCGCCGCTGCCGCAAGGCCCGCGACCGCAACGGTCCTCTTCACATTCTTCATCGGTTATCCACTTCCTGTTAGCGGACGACACCGGCTGTCGTCTCTGTTCGGGTTTCCGTAAGGAATTCGGAGCCCGGACACGTGCGGATTGGTCTCGAGCCGAATCGGTTTCACATCGGGGCCCGATCCGCCGTCAGCCATAGGTGAACGAGAACGCTTGCAGACCTCGGCTCAATCGCACCTCGAGCTCTCCGCGACCGACGTCGCCGCGCGCTACGAGCTGGTATGACGTCGGCGCGCCGGTGATCGGCACCGTCCTCGATCGGCCATTGCCGATGACGGTGACAGTGCCCTCGCCGCCGGCGACGATGTAGACGTTCTTCGCGTTGTACTTCAGCGCGATCCGCGAGTCATCCGACTCGGCCGTCGCGCCCTGATAGTCGAGCCTCCAACGACCGCGGTAGGCGAAGGTGTCGTCGGCGAGCCGCAAGGGGTAGACGAAGTCTGTGGTGCCTTCGTCATAGGTGTCGGGCCCGCCGTAGTTCACCATCTTGCCCACCCCGAGGTACGTCTCGGGTGTCTGTCCCGCCGTGGGAGTCTGATCGACCGAAGCGGTCGCAGCGGGCAGATCCTCATCGGGGTTCGCGTTGAGTAGCAGCTGCCTGATCAGGTTCTCGGTGACGTCGTAGTCGCCCTCGCCGAACTTGATATGGCGCACAGTGCCGTTCGCGTCGATCAGGTACTCCGCCGGCCAGTAACGGTTGCGGTAGTTCGTCCACGTCGACAGGTTGTTGTCGAGCGCGACCGGGTAGGTGATTCCGAGTTCGGCGGCGCCGCTGGCGACATTGGCGCGGTTCTTCTCGAAGGCGTACTCGGGGCTGTGCACACCGATGACCTCGAATCCGGCGTCTCTGTACTTGGCGTACCAGTCGACCACGTGCGGGATGGCGCGCTGGCAGTTGATGCACGAGTAAGCCCAGAAGTCGACGAGCACGACCTTGCCGCGCAAGGAGCCGAGGTCGACGGAAGCACCGCCCGGTGTGTTCAAGTATCCGGCGATGCCTTTGATATCCGGTGCGGTACCGCAGCGTTCGAGCTGTGCGGCGCCGTTGGTGCAGTTCGACAGCTCGCGGTTCTGATCGTTCACCAGGCCGCCGAGATCGAGTTTTTTTCGGACCTCGTCGGACGCGACGACCTTGTCCTGAAGCGAGCCGGTGTAGTCGGGGATCGCCCGCTGTAATTTGGCCGGCATATTGAACACCAGGACCAGCGCGAAGACCAGCATCACGATGCCGCCGATCACCCGGATGCGGCGCTGATGGCGGCGGAAGCTGCCGACCCGTTCGGCCACCCGCTGACCGGCCAGCGCGAAGAACAGCAGGGGAAGGGCGGCGCCGACAGCGAAGGCGATCGTCAACGCGACGGTGTCGAGGCCGATCGAGCCGGTCGCACCCGCAACCACGATCGCGGCGAGCACGGGGCCCGCACACGGCACGTACAGCACGCCGAGCGCCAGGCCCAGCCCGAAACCGCTCTTGCCGTCGCTCATGTGAAGCGTTGGGATACGGCTGAACGGCTTTTCCAGGATCTGTTCGAAGCGCGGAAAGACGAGGCCGAGGCCGATGGCGGTCAACGCGACGAGGCCGGCCCATCTGATCGCGTCCTGCGGGAGATGCAGCAGCGACAGCGCAGACGTTCCGACGAGCGTGACCACGCTGAAGCTCAGCACCAAACCGCCGATCACCCGGTAGGGCCGTAACCGCTCCGACAGCGCAGGCTTCGCCGCGACGGCGACAGCGGTGCCGCCGCCCGCATCGGAGACCGAGTCGGTGTCCTGTGAGCGGGAACCGTGCGTGCCGGAGAAGAAGATCACCGGAAGCACCGGCAGGATGCACGGCGAGACGCCGGTGATCAAACCCCCCAAGCAGCCGATCAGTACCAGCGTGAGCATGTCGGATATTCGCAGCGGCAGCGCATTTGGATTGGTCTAGGCACAAAGAGCCCCCGACACTCGCAGTGCCGGGGGCCTTTGCGTCGGTCGGTTATGCCGCAGGTGGCATCAGCACGGTGTCGATCATGTACACCTGTGCATTGGCGGTCGAGACGGCGCCGCACACCAGCCCGGCGTCATTCACCTTGAGGCCGTTGCCTTCTCCGGTCACGTTGACCTCGGCGCCCTGCACTGTCTTGTGTGTGCCGACGACCTTCGCCGGACTGGCCTGGCCGGGCACCACGTGGTAGGTCAAGATGCCGGTCAACAGATCCTTGTCGGTCTTGAGCTTCTCGATGGTCGCCGGGTCGATCTTGGCGAACGCGTCGTCGGTCGGGGCGAACACCGTGAACTCACCGCCGTTGAGCGTGTCGACCAGGTTCACCTGTGGGTTGAGCTGACCCGACAGCGCCTGCGTCAGGGTCTTGAGCATCGGGTTGTTCGACGCCGCCACAGTCACCGGGTCCTGTGCCATGCCCGCGACCGAGCCGGGGCCCTCGGGCACCTGCTTGGCGTAGGCCGCACAACCCGAACCGATGAGGTTCGCCGCCGGATCGGCCTTCGCCGACGACGTGGGCGCAGGTGCAGCGGAGGACGATTCTGCCGCCGCCGAAGAAGATGTCTCGGATTCGGTCGAGCTGTCGGTCGAACACGCCGACAGGCCGAGTACCGCCAGTGCCGCGATAGTGGCTGCCGTCAGCGTGCTGCGTTGAACATTTCTCATTTGGTGCTCTGACTCCTTGGTCACGGACGTTGTGGCCGCCCATTGGCATGACACGGGTGCATTCGACGTCAGGCCGGTCGCGGATGGGCGCGCGACGGGTCACGTCATACTTGGGTCACTTTCGGCCGGGCACGCCGAACAGCGGCACAATGGGGCGGTGAGCACAGCGGACGCGAGGAGCAGAACAGGCACAGCGGACGGGAGGAGCACGACAGGCACAGCGGACGCGAGGAGCAGAACAGGCACAGCGGACGCGAGGAGCACGGAAGGCACAGCGGACGCGAGGAGCAGAACAAGCCAGCGCCTGCGGGTGCTGATCCTCGGCAGTACGGGTTCCATCGGCACCCAGGCGCTCGACGTCATCGCCGCCAACCCCGACCGCTTCGAGGTGGTCGGCCTGGCCGCAGGCGGCGGAAACCCCGATCTGCTGGCCCGTCAGCGCTCGGAGACCGGCGTCACGAACATCGCCGTCGCGGACGTCGACGCGGCGGAGAAAGTCGGCGACGTCACCTACAGCGGCGCGGAGGCCGCCACGTCGCTGGTGGAGAACACCGAAGCCGACATCGTGCTCAATGCGCTGGTGGGCGCGCTCGGCCTGCCGCCGACGCTGGCGGCGCTGGCCAGCGGTGCGCGGCTGGCGCTGGCGAACAAGGAATCGCTGATTGCGGGCGGCCCGCTGGTGTTGAAGGCGGCCGCGCCCGGGCAGATCGTGCCCGTCGACTCCGAGCATTCCGCGATCGCCCAATGCCTGAGGGGCGGCACCCCCGACGAAGTCGCCAAGATCGTGCTGACCGCCTCGGGCGGACCGTTCCGGGGGTGGACCGCCGAGCGCCTCGAAGACGTGACCCCCGAGCAGGCAGGCGCCCATCCGACCTGGTCGATGGGCCCGATGAACACGCTCAACTCGGCGTCGCTGGTCAACAAGGGCCTCGAGCTGATCGAGACGCATCTGCTGTTCGGCATACCGTACGAGCGGATCGAGGTGGTCGTGCACCCGCAGTCGATCGTGCACTCGATGGTGACGTTCACCGACGGCTCGACGATCGCCCAGGCCAGCCCGCCGGACATGAAGCTGCCGATCGCGCTGGCCCTCGGCTGGCCGTCGCGGGTGCCCGCCGCGGCGCAGGCCTGCGACTTCACCAGCGCCTCGACCTGGGATTTCGAGCCGCTGGACGCTGCCGTATTTCCGGCCGTCGAACTGGCCAGGGAGTCTGGCCAGCGCGGTGGCTGCCTGACCGCGGTCTACAACGCGGCCAACGAAGAGGCGGCCGCGGCCTTTCTGGACGGCCGGATCAGGTTCCCCAGAATCGTGCGAACCATCGCCGACGTGCTGCACGCCGCAGACCAGTGGGCCGCAGAACCAGCTACCGTGGAAGAAGTACTTGACGCGCAGCGCTGGGCCCGGGACAGGGCAAGGGGCGCGGTTTCTCGGGAGGTTGTCGCCACAAAATGATGTGGGTCATCGGCGTCGTGCTGTTCGCGCTGGGCATTTTGATCTCAGTGGCGCTACACGAGTGTGGGCATATGTGGGTGGCGCGTGCGACGGGAATGAAGGTGCGCCGCTACTTCGTCGGTTTCGGTCCTACCCTGTGGTCCACCCGCCGACCCAACAAGCTCGGCTCCACCGAATACGGCGTCAAGGCCATCCCGCTCGGCGGGTTCTGCGACATCGCGGGGATGACGTCGATCGACGAGATAGCGCCAGAAGACCGCCCGTATGCCATGTACAAGCAGAAGACATGGAAACGGGCCGCGGTGCTCTTCGCCGGTCCGGGAATGAACTTCATCGTCGGCCTTGTGATCCTCTACGGCATCGCACTGTATTGGGGTCTACCCAACCTGACCCCCCAGCCGGCCGCCTACGTCAGCCAGACCTCCTGTGTCGCACCGGAGATCAGTAAAGGGAAGTACGCCGCGTGCACAGGTGGCGGTCCAGCCGCCGCCGCCGGGATCAAGCAGGGCGACGTTATCGTCAAGGTCGGCGACACCGATGTCTCCAACCCCGACGAGATGGTCGCCGCCGTCCGCGAGGCCAGCGGCCCGACGCCGTTCGTCGTCGAGCGCGACGGTCAGCAGATCAGCACGGTCGTCGACGTCGGCAAAACCCAGCGCTTCACCTCGGACACCGCCACAACCCCGTCGACGGTCGGCGCGGTAGGGGTGTCGGCGTCCGAAGTCGGGCCAGTCGAGTACACGCAGTACAACCCGGTGACCGCGATCCCCGGCACGGCGGCGTTCACCGGTGACCTGGTCGTCGAACTGGGCAAGGCGCTGGCGAAGATCCCCACCAAGATCGGCGCACTGGTGCAGTCCATCGGAGGCGGCGAACGCGATCCGGAAACCCCGATCAGCGTCGTCGGCGCATCCCGCATCGGCGGTGACGCGTTCGAACGCGGGCTCTACCTCGCGTTCTGGTTCTTCCTCGCACAGCTGAACTTCGTGCTCGGGGCGGTCAACCTGGTACCGCTGCTGCCGTTCGACGGCGGTCACATCGCGGTGGCCTTCTTCGAAAAGATTCGCAATGTGATCCGCAAGGCACGCGGTATGGCCGCCGCGGCTCCGGTCAACTACCTGAAGTTGATGCCCGCGACCTACGTGATCCTCGTGTTCGTCGTCGGGTACATGGCGCTGACCGTGACCGCCGACTTCGTCAACCCTCTCAAACCTTTCGAGTAGGAGACCTCATGTCCGTCGGCTTAGGCATGCCGGCACCACCCGTACCCACGTTGGCGCCGCGGCGAAAAACCCGTCAGCTCATGGTCGGCGACGTTGGCATCGGCAGCGACTACCCGGTCGCGGTGCAGTCGATGTGCACCACCAAGACCCACGACGTGAACTCGACGCTGCAGCAGATCGCCGAGCTCACCGCCTCTGGCTGCGATATCGTCCGCGTCGCATGCCCCCGACAGGAGGACGCCGACGCACTGCCCGCGATCGCTGCCAAGGCGAACATCCCCGTCATCGCCGACATCCACTTCCAGCCGAAGTACATCTTCGCCGCGATCGACGCCGGCTGCGCGGCGGTGCGCGTGAACCCCGGAAACATCAAGGAGTTCGACGGCCGGGTCAAGGAGGTCGCCAAAGCCGCCGGCGCGGCGGGCATTCCGATCCGCATCGGCGTCAACGCCGGATCGCTGGACAAGCGGTTCATGGAGAAGTACGGCAAGGCCACCCCTGAGGCGCTCGTGGAGTCTGCGCTGTGGGAGGCGTCGCTGTTCGAGGACCACGGCTTCGGCGACATCAAGATCAGCGTCAAACACAACGACCCCGTGGTCATGGTCGCCGCGTACGAACAGCTCGCCGCGCAGTGCGATTACCCGCTGCACCTCGGCGTCACCGAGGCGGGCCCGGCGTTCCAAGGCACCATCAAGTCTTCCGTCGCGTTCGGTGCGCTGCTGTCGCGGGGGATCGGGGACACCATCCGGGTGTCGCTGTCGGCGCCGCCCATCGAGGAAGTCAAGGTGGGCAATCAGATCCTGGAATCGCTGAACCTGCGGCCACGCAGGCTGGAGATCGTGTCCTGCCCGTCGTGCGGGCGCGCCCAGGTCGACGTGTACACGTTGGCCAACGAGGTCACCGCGGGCCTCGAGGGGATGGAGGTCCCGCTGCGTGTCGCGGTCATGGGCTGCGTGGTCAACGGACCGGGCGAAGCGCGCGAGGCCGATCTCGGCGTGGCGTCCGGAAACGGCAAGGGACAGATCTTCGTCAAGGGTGAGGTCATCAAGACCGTGCCTGAGCACCAGATCGTGGAGACTCTGATCGAAGAGGCGATGCGAATCGCCGAGGAGCGGGGGGTCGAAGATTCTGCCGGTTCGCCCGTGGTCACCGTAAGCTGAACGTGATTCCTGTGCCTGGAGTCACCACGCCCTGAGGCCGCAGAAAGAGTCCCGATGTCGGCTCCGCCGCTATTCCGCTTCGTCGACGAGCGACGGGTCTCGGTGGTGCGCGACGTCGCGGCGGTCCGGCAGGTGCTCGACGCCGACCCGGTCGGTTGCTGCATGGTGGACTCCCGGGTCGCCGAGCACGGCGTCGACCCCAGCGCCATCGGCGGCGAGCTGTGGACGCGCGGCCGGGCCACCGAATCGCTCTGCTATGCCGGTGCCAATCTCATCCCCTTGCGCGGCGTGGCCGCCGACCTGCACGCGTTCGCCGACAAGGCGGTCAGCTCCGCGCGGCGCTGCTCGTCGCTCGTCGGCCGTGCCGAGTTGGTGCTGCCGATGTGGCGCAGGCTCGAACACGCGTGGGGGCCTGCCCGCGACGTGCGCGACCGCCAGCCACTGATGGCGCTGGCGACCGCACCGCAGTGTCCGGTGGACCCTGCGGTGCGCCCGGTGCGCATGGAGGACCTCGACGTCTACCTGGTCGCCGCCGTCGACATGTTCATCGGGGAGGTCGGCATCGATCCGCGCATCGGCGACGGCGGCCGCGGCTACCGGCGGCGCGTCGCGGGGCTGATCGCGGCTGGGCGGGCATGGGCGCGGTTCGAGCGCGGCCAGGTGGTGTTCAAGGCCGAAGTCGGATCGCAGTCACCAGCGGTCGGTCAGATCCAGGGCGTCTGGGTGCATCCCGACTGGCGCGGTCAGGGCCTTGGCACGGCGGGAACGGCCACGCTGGCCGCCGCCGTGGTGCGCAGCGGGCGCATCGCGAGCCTGTATGTCAACGACTTCAACACCGTCGCCCGCGCGACCTACGACCGGATTGGCTTCGCCGAGGTCGGCACCTTCGCCACCGTCTTGCTGGACTGAGTCGCCGGCACGTCGTTGGTTCTTATGCTCCTCGCGTGCGCGGGTTAGTTTTATGCTCCTCGCGTGCGCGGTGGTTGGTTTTTATGCTCCTCGCGTGCGCGGTGGTTACGCTTCACGCCATGACCGACGACGCGCAGAAAGCCGAACGCAGAGAGATCGCCGACGCGCTCGTGCGCGCGCTCGAACGGCGCCACGAACTCCTCGACGTCATCGTCGAGTCCGAGGATTACGACGCGGCGGTCCGGGCGATCGCGTCCATGCTCTCGACGACGCACGTCGCGGGCGAGGCGGTCCTTCGACTCTCGTTCGATCGGCTGACAAAGGTTTCGCGACGCCGGATCCGCGACGAACTCAATGATCTCAACCACGAGCTGAGCTTCATGATCGGGGAGCGGCAGCGGAGCCCGGGCGAGAACCTGCAGCTTCGTCCGTTCTCGGCGGACACCGACCGCGACATCTTCGCCGCCCGCACCGAGGACGTCCGCGCGGCAGGCGACGGGTCCGGCGCTCCCGCGGGCCATCTCGATGACGAGATCCGCGCGGCCGTCGGCCGGGTGCACGCCGAAGAAGCGGTATGGCTGGTGGCGACCGACGGCACTGAGAAAATCGGCATGGTGTTCGGCGAATTGGCCGGCGGCGAGGTCAACGTGCGCATCTGGATCAGCCCATCGCACCGCAAGCAGGGTTACGGCACTGCGGCGCTCCGGAAGTCCCGTTCGGAGATGGCGGCGTACTTCCCTGCGGTGCCGCTGGTCGTCCGCGCACCCGCTGCGGGACCTTTCGGCGCCTGACTCGTGGCGCGCCTCCGCCGATTTGAGGTCTCAGTTTCTTAACATTTGCCTCAATGGCAACATTATTCACATCTGCAACGCGTATGGCGGGCCTGCTTGCGGTCGTGGTGACGTCGGTATCTTTGAGCTCCTGCACCCCCAAGCCGAACGGGCCGACACCAGCGGCGCAAGAGTTCTTCTTCGCGCTGGCCAAGGGCGACACCGGCGGTGCCTCGGCACTGACCGACCGTCCGGAGGACGCCAGGGCCGCGCTGAATCAGGCATGGAAAGGCCTGCAGGCCTCGTCGCTGCACGCACAGGTATTGGGGTCGAAGTTCGCCGAGGACACGGGCACGGTGTCCTACCGCTACACGTGGCACCTGCCGAAGAGTCGAACCTGGACCTACGACGGCCAGCTCAGCATGGTGCGCAACGAGGGACGTTGGGAGGTGCGGTGGACGACCACCGGCCTTCATCCCAAACTCGGTGAGCACCAGACATTCGCGCTGCGTGCCGACCCGCCGCGGCGGGCATCGGTCAACGAGCGCAGCGGCAGCGACGTACTGGTGCCCGGCAATCTGTATCACTTCGCGTTGGATGCCAGGAGCGCGGGCGCCTACCTGATGACAACGGCGACCGCAGTCGTCGATTCGCTGCGGCCGTTCGACGACACCCTGGACGCGCAGCGCCTCGCCGAGGAGGCGAGTTCGTCGCCGGGCCCGCTGAGCCTGATCACCCTTCGGCAATCCGACCGCGACCAGGTTGCCGCCGTGCTGGGCGAGCGGCCCGGGCTGGTCATCACGCCGCAAGCCGAATTGCTGCCCACCGACGAGACTTTCGCGCCAGCGATCATCGGTGAGGTCAAGAAGGCGGTGGTCGACGACCTCGACGGTCAGGCAGGCTGGCGGATCGTCAGCGTGAACCAGAACGGCGTCGACTCCGACATCCTCAACGAGGTGGCGCCCGCGCCCTCGCCGTCTGTCACCATCAGCCTGGATCGCGCCGTGCAGAACGCCGCCCAGAACGCCGTCGACGGCATCGGCGGCAAGAAGGCGATGATCGTCGCGATCAAGCCGTCGACCGGTGAGATCCTCGCCGTCGCACAGAACGCCGCCGCCGACGTCGACGGGCCTGCCGCGACAACGGGTCTGTACCCGCCGGGGTCGACGTTCAAGATCATCACCGCGGGCGCGGCCATCGAACGCGACATGGCAACGCCCAACACGCTTCTCGGCTGCCCGGGCACCGTGGATATCGGGCACCGGACGGTACCGAACTACGGTGGGTTCGACCTCGGGGTGGTGCCGATGTCGCGGGCCTTCGCCAGTTCCTGCAACACCACCTTCGCCGAGTTGGCCAGCCAGATGCCGCCGCGCGGCCTTACCCAGGCCGCCGCCCAGTACGGGATCGGCGCCGACTACAACATCGAGGGCATCAGCACAGTGACCGGTTCGGTGCCGCCGACGGTGAACCTCGCCGAGCGCACCGAGGACGGCTTCGGCCAGGGCAAGGTACTGGTCAGCCCGTTCGGTATGGCGATGGCGGCGGCCACGGTCGCAGCGGGCAAAACCCCTGTGCCGCAACTGATCGAAGGTCGCCAGACCGCTGTCACCGGTGACGTGTCTCCGATCACACCCAAGATGCTCGACGGGCTGCGGCCGATGATGCAGCTCGTGGTCACCAACGGCACCGCCAAGGATCTCAACGGGATGGGCGATGTGCGCGGCAAGACCGGCGAGGCCGAGTTCAACGGCGGTTCGCACTCCTGGTTTGCCGGCTACCGCGGCGATATGGCGTTCGCCGCGCTGATCGTCGGGGGCGGCAGCTCGGAGTACGCGGTGCGGATGCTGCGATGGATGCTCGAGGGCCTGCCGCCGGATTATCTCGCTTAGCGATAACAACGCAACGGTTGACGAGTGCTTGGGCCGCGACGCGGATTACTTCAGCGGCTCGCTCGGGACGTGATAGCGCTCCTGATAGCCCGCCACCTGCTCGCGTAACCGGTCTGCGTCAAGGCCGGTATCGGCCCAGCAGTAGCGGCCCCCGCCGGCGTCGCCGGGGTGGGCCGCCAGGTGATCGCGCATCCGCCGTTCGGCGGTCGGGGTCAGCTCACGGTCAAGCCTGCCGTAGAGCGATCTGATCGTCGCGAACGGATCACGCATGAAATCGGCGAACTGCACGTCGATCACCTGGCCCGGCGACAGCGAGTCGCGCAGTGTCATCCCGCGCTCCAGCCCGACCACTATCTCCTCGCAGGACTGCACGGCGCAGTCGGGAATCGACGTTTCATCCGACGCCATCCGGCGCAGGTGGTTGGTCAACGCGCTGACCGACGAGATGACCTTAAGCGGGTCGCGGTGCGTCTGCACGATCACCGCGTCGGGGTAGGTCGCCACCAGCGCGTCGAGTGTCCACAGGTGCGCGGGCGATTTCAGCAGCCACTGACCGCTGACACCGGACTGTAAGTGCTGCAGGAAGATTCGGTGATACCGGTACGCGTGCCGATGGTCGGCCTCGTACAGAAGCCATTTGTAGTAGGCCGGCAGCCGGTACTGAACCGAGAAGATCATGCTGCAGAACTGCGAGGCGGTGATCCGCACACACTCCTGGCCGACCTGCGCTCCCATCGGGTGCCAGTCCATGAAGCCGGGAATGATATGTTCGCTCATCTCGAGCGTGGCCTGAGTTTCGGCGATCCGCGGGTCGGTGTCGTAGGTGTCGGGCTGTGGCACCGGCAGAGGTGCGTCGACCTCCCAGGTGAGCGGCGGTCGCAGTTGCGGGTCCTTGGCAAGAAGATCGAACAGGATCGTGGTTCCGGTGCGGGGCTGTCCGACGATGAAGATCGGCCGTTCGATCCTCTGCTCGGCGATCTCGGGATTCGCCTTGCGCCACTCGACGACCTGTAGCCGGTTCTTCAACGCGCGCACGATATCCAGCGCGGCGATCTCCACCCCGAGGTCGTTGAGTCGCGCGTCGGCGACGAACCCTTCGCACAGCAGGCCCAGCCCCTCGCGCCACGTCTCCTTCTCGTCGAAGTCGGCGCCGAAGTCGTCGCTGCCCGCCCATTCGCAGGCCTGCGCGACCAGTACCTCCTGGTCGAACCGGTCGGCGGCGCTCACCGCGCCGCCCCACCGCGACGTACCTCGACCGACACGTTCGGCGGATCGGGGTTGTCCAGCCAGCGGAACACCACGAAGCCGCGGTGCCGTCCGCCGGTGTCCAACCAGTGGCCGTGGTCGAAATCCCTTGCGCCGATGGCGATCCGCACGACGCCGTCGGCGTCGGGTGACACCCCCTTGTTGGTGACGGAGCTGTGCCTGCGGCGCGGCTCGAGGCATTCGTGCCAGATGTTCTCCAGCGTGATGTTCCAGTAGCGGGTGTCCGGCGGTTCGAACTGGATGACCAGCGACTCGTCGGGAGCCAGTCGGAAGGTGCCGATCATGTACAGGTTGTCCGGAGTAGTGTCGGCGGCGCCCAGGTCGGCGGGTTCGGCGGTGACGAGGGTGTTCGGCTGCGTCAGCAGTTCGGGTTTGATCGTGCGGTGCAGCGTGGTCAGCTTCATGATGGTCCACGCCATCGCGGTGAACTGTTCTGCCGCTTCGTCGTCCGACAGCGCCAGCGGCGATTGCGGCTCGGTGAGCGGCTCGATGCGCAGCGTCGCCGACTGTTCGCTATCGGCGTCGGCGATGTACTCGCGCACGACGATCGAGGTCGCGTCGTCGGGAATCTGCACCCATTGCGCGCCGTTGAGGTCAGCCGGCTCCGCAGCGGAGAACACCAACGCGAACGCGCCGCCGTCGAGCTTCAGGTCGGTGTCGCTGACGTAGGCGGCCATCCGTCGCGGCGTCATACCCGTGCCCGCGAGCACCTGAAATCCGAGATAGGCGGTGCTGCCTCGTGTTCCCGTGACGCGATAGCCGCGGTCGCCGCGGATCATCGCCAGCAGATACCTGCCGTCGGGGTTGGGTCCGCCGACGAGCCGGGTGGGTGAGCACATGTCGAAGAACCACGGCAGGTCGGGATCGGCCTCAACGGATAACTCCGAGCACAGCGCGGTGACGCGGGAGACGACAGCGAGGCCCTCGCGCAGCTCGCGTTCGTTCTCCGCGTCTTCCGTCACGATCGCGGTGATATCGCCGATCATCTTCTGCACGAACGCCCATGCTTCGACGGTCTTGGGCGCTCTGGAGTCATTCGGCGTCATGAAGACACACCTATCAACATCGCTGTTGTCGCCATGGCCGAATCAGTTATTTAACCCCGCCGACCGGCGTGCCGCTTCCTGAGCCAGCTGAACCCGCGACGTCAAGCCGAGCTTGGTATAGACACGGGTGAGGTGCGATTGCACCGTTCGCGGCGACACGAATAGCCGCTGCGCGATGTCCTTGTTTGCGAGCCCTTCGCTGACAAGCCACACGACGTCAAGCTCGGACGGGGTCAGCGACGCCCAGCCGCTCGACGGCCGCCTTCGTTCGCCGCGGCCGCGCTGCGCGTAGGCGATCGCCTCGTCGGTCGACAGGGCGGCACCTTCTGCCCAGGCTGATTGAAAATCCTTGTCGTCTAATGCAGTTTGGAGTTCTGTCAGCAATGCTTGGTAATCGGCCTCATAGATCTTGAAGCGGACTTCGCCGGTGCGGTGCCGAATGCCCTCCGCCGCACCGACGAGCCGGGCCGCTTCGCAATGGCTGGCGGTGTGGCACGCGAGAGTACCGAGGATCTCAAGGATGTTGGGTACGCCTAGATACGCTCCGACGCCTACGCTGCACCCGAGGGCGCCGTGGGCGTCTTGCTCTGCTCGATCCGGGTTGCCGTCAGCTATTTCGACGCGGGCGCGGGTTGTCAGTGCCGCTGCTCGATTCCACCCTGACGTAGCCGCGAGGCCATCATCTATCCGGCGTCGAGCCTCAGTGAGGTCACCGCGCGCCAGGGCGGCCTCGGCGATCAGCGGGCTATTGAGGTTAGCGGTCCCCTGAAGACCACTGAAGTGGGACCATGCAGCCGCAGCCGCGTCTGACGCCCGTGCGATGTCACCAGCGGCAAGGTGCGCGATCATGATCTCTACGTAGACAGCACCGACGAAGACATCGCCGAGTTCCTCAGCGGACTCAATCGCCCCCTCAGCGGATGCCTGCGCCGTACTCAGGTCTCCCCGATATGCGAGCGCCTGCGGCAGGATGAGAAGAGCCGTGACCTGCGAGATACCGTCATGGTGGGCCTCGGCGTCGGCGACCACCCCGTGCAGCAGCTCGATCGCCGAGGTCAGATCGGCCTGCATCACGTACGCGGTTGCAAGCCGCCACCCGCATTGGCGTGATCCGAAGCGGTCGCCGATGGCTTCGGCGATCTCGCGCCCTTCTTCGGCAGAGGCCCGCAATGCGATGGGATTGCCGGTGACCAAGGCGGATTGAGCTTGCTGAGCCAGAATTTGCGACAACCTCCATTTGTCCCCGAGGGCTCGGGCCAGGTCAATCGCTTCGGAAAGGTAGCGCAGCGCCACGTCGGTGTCGTAGACAGCGGCGCTGCCACATGCAGTGAGGGCTCTGACGAGGAGTGGGGGGTCGTCGAGGTCGCGCGCGAGCGCAAGAGCCTGCTCTGCGTGTTCCAACTCGTAGTTGTTGACCCACGCGTCGAGGATGGCTTTGTCGGCGAGCACCCGAGCGCGCGCGTGTGGCGTTAACTCGCCGAGGCTTGGGGTGCCGTACTCCAGAACGGCATTGAACCACGCCAGCCCCTCCTGAATGCGACTGCGCGACAGCCACAACGGCATCAGCGACGACGCCAGTTCCAGTGCGCGCGCGGTCTCGCCCGATTCGATGCTCCAGCCGAATGCACTTCGCAGATTGTCCATTTCCTCGTCGGCCTGCTGCACACGCTGCTCATAGTCAGAACGTGCTGGCGCGTCGAGCAGGGCCGCCAACGCGTTGTAGTGGTCGCGGTGGCGTACCCTTACGGCTTCGGCCTCGCCGGACTCGCCGAGCTTCTCCTGCGCGTACTGCCGAACTGTCTCGAGCAGCCGGTACCGCGTTCGTCCGCCGCTGTTTTCGGCGGTCACCAACGACTTGTCGACCAGCAGCGCCAGTTGGTCGAGGATTTGGTAACGCTCGACCTCGGCATCGCCCGCGACGGACTGCGCGGCGTCGAGGTCGAAACCGCCGAGGAATACCGCGAGCCGACGAAACAGAATTCTCTCGGGCTCCGTGAGCAACGCATGCGACCAATCGACTGAGGCGCGCAATGTCTGCTGCCTGCGCACCGCCGTCCGTGCACCTCCGGTCAGGAGACGGAACCGGTCGTGCAGGCCGCCGACGATCTCCTCCAGCGAGAGAGCGCGGACGCGTGCGGCGGCCAACTCGATCGCCAGCGGCATGCCGTCGAGCCTTTTGCAGATCTCGGTGACGGTGACGACGTTGTCGTCGCCGACGGTGAAATCGGGCCGGACCCGCCGCGCGCGGTCGGCGAACAGATCGATGGCCTCGTCGGCGAGCGAAAGCGACGGCACCTGGAACGTAACCTCACCCGGCACACCCGTCGACTCACGGCTGGTGGCCAGGATCTGTAGGCCCTGGCACCTCGCCAGCAGCTCTGCAGCCAACGACGCGGCGGCGTCGAGCAGGTGCTCGCAGTTGTCCAGCACGACCAGCGTCTGCCGGTCGCTGACGAACTTCACGAGCGTTTCCATCGTCGAACGGCCCGGCTGGTCCGGAAGGCCGAGCGCACGAGCCACTGCCACCGGCACCACGGCTTCATGGGTGACGGGAGCCAGGTCCACGTAGTGGACGCCGTCGCGATATTCGCGCGCGGTGTCGGCCGCGATCCGGATCGCCAACCGTGTCTTGCCTGCGCCGCCCGCGCCTGTCAATGTGACGATCCTGTTGTCAGCCAACAATTGGCGAACGTCTGTGATCTGTACGACGCGGCCGACAAAGCTCGTCAGTTGAACGGGAAGGTTTCGGGTGTCGGCGCTCTTCGACACTCGCAACGGCGGAAACTCGTTGTGCAGGTCGGGGTGGCACAGCTGCGAAACACGTTCAGGCCGAGGCAGATCCCGTAACTCGTGCGAACCCAGGTCCATCAACCAGGCATCGTCGGGCAGCCAGTCGGCGATCAGCTGCTCGGTCGAGCCCGACAGCACGGTTTGCCCGCCGTGCGCGAGGTCCCGCAGCCGTGCCGTTCTGTTGATCGTCGGGCCGATGTAATTACCCTCATCGCGCAGCTGGACCTGGCCGGTGTGCACACCGATGCGCAGTCGGATCGGCGACAACGGTGCGCGCTGCAGATCGAGTGCGCATGCCACCGCGTCACTGGCCCGGGCGAACGCTGCGACGAAGCTGTCGCCCTCGCCCTGCTCGACGGGCCGCACCCCACCGTGGACGGCGAGTAGGTCGCCGAGGGTGGTGTCGAGGGCGGCGACGGTGGCCGTCATCTGGTCCGGCTGGGTCTGCCAAAGCCGCGTTGAGCCCTCGACGTCGGCCAGCAGCAACGTCACAGTCCCGGTCGGCAGTTCGCCCATGACCTCGCCTACAACCAGGTCGGTCCATTCGGATGCGATCATGCTAGTCAGCATCGAGCGGTTGAAGTTCGGAAACATCAGCGAAATGGCGCAAACATCGCAGTAGCCTCGCTGAGCTGTCGGTGGCGACGGCGGTATTTTGGAAGGGCCATGACCGGGACAAACGAGCACGCAGCGGTGCTGCGCGTATCCGACGCCGACCGCAACGGCACGTTGCGCAGGCTCCACAACGCGGTCGCCCTTGGGCTGATCGACATCGACGAGTTCGAGGAGCGCTCGGCGCTGGTGTCGCAGGCCCGGCTGCGCTCCGACCTGGACACGCTGGTGGGCGACCTGCCGGGGCCCGGCGCGATCGTCACCTCCGCCACCGACAAGGTCGAGCTGCGCGGCGTGATGGGCTCGCTCAAGCGTCAAGGCGAATGGACCGTCCCGACCCGGCTGGCGTTGTATCGGCGGATGGGTTCCGTCGACCTTGACCTCACCGGCGCCCGCTTCGCCGGTCCCATGGTTGTGGTCGAACTCGACATGAAATTCGGCGGGCTGGATCTCCGGCTCCCCGAGGGCGCCAGCGCCTCGATCGACGACGTCGAAGTCGTGGTGGGAAGTGCCAAGGATCACCGAAGGGATGCGCCAGGTGAGGGCACACCGCACGTCATCCTGACCGGCAAAGTGGTCTGCGGCTCGGTCGATATACGCGGACCGCGCAAGTCGCTCCTGCGCCGCGACCGCCGCTAGCGCTTGAACAGCGGCGACCCGTTCCCCGCGAGTCGCTATCCTGGCGTGATGCCTGTTCGCACCGCACTTCGTCCCGGCGTGGTTTCGCCGACCCTTCCGGTGCCCAAGTCGATCGAGCGTCCCGAATACGTGGGAAAGGCGACGGCAAGGGAGGGCACCGAACCGTGGGTGCAGACGCCCGAGGTGATCGAGAAGATGCGGGTGGCGGGCCGAATCGCGGCACGGGCACTCGCCGAGGCGGGTAAGGCCGTCGCGCCGGGTGTCACCACCGATGCACTCGACCGGATCGCCCACGAATACATGGTCGATCACGGCGCCTACCCGTCGACGCTGGGCTACAAGGGCTATCCGAAGTCCTGCTGCACCTCGCTCAACGAGGTCATCTGCCACGGCATCCCGGACTCGACCGTGATCGAGGACGGCGACATCGTCAACATCGACGTGACCGCATACATCGACGGTGTACACGGTGACACCAACGCAACGTTTTTGGCAGGCGACGTCAGTGAGGAGCACCGGCTGCTCGTCGAGCGCACGCACGAGGCGACGATGCGCGCGATCAAGGCCGTCCGTCCCGGCCGTGCACTGTCGGTCGTCGGGCGGGTCATCGAGTCGTACGCGAACCGCTTCGGCTACAACGTCGTTCGCGACTTCACCGGCCACGGCATCGGCACCACGTTCCACAACGGGCTCGTGGTCCTGCACTACGACCAGCCCGCGGTGGAGACGATCCTCGAGCTGGGGATGACCTTCACAATCGAGCCGATGATCAACCTCGGCGCGCTGGACTACGAGATCTGGGACGACGACTGGACCGTCGTCACGAAGGACAAGATGTGGACCGCGCAATTCGAGCACACGCTCGTGGTCACCGACGACGGCGCCGAGATCCTCACCCAGCCGTGAAATTTTTCCGGCGAGCAGACGCAAACGTTCCCCAAACGGCGGTAAAAAGGGCACTTTTGCGTCTGCTCGCCGGGAAAAAGTGAGCGGGGCGCTTCTGGTCGCAGGCACCAGTTCGGACGCCGGAAAGTCGATGGTGGTCGCCGGGCTGTGCCGGCTGCTGGCCAGCAAGGGCGTCGCCGTGGCGCCGTTCAAAGCGCAGAACATGTCGAACAACTCGGCGGTCACCGTCGAGGGCGGGGAGATCGGCCGGGCGCAGGCGATGCAGGCGCGCGCTGCGGGGTTGGCGCCCAGCGTGCGCTTCAACCCGATACTGCTGAAGCCGGGCAGTGACCGCACGTCGCAACTGGTGGTGCGGGGGCGCGTCGCGGCAACGGTTGCCGCGGGCGACTACTTCACCCACCGCGACCGCCTTGCCGCGGTTGTCAACCGCGAACTGGCGCAACTGCGAAGCGAATTCGACGCGGTCATCTGCGAAGGTGCTGGATCGCCCGCCGAGGTCAACCTTCGCGCAACCGATCTCGCCAACATGGGACTGGCACGCGCTGCCAATCTTCCCGTCATCCTGGTCGGCGACATCGACCGCGGCGGGCTGCTCGCCCACCTCTTCGGTACGGTCGCCGTGCTCGCGCCGGAGGACCAGGCGCTGATCGCGGGATTCGTGGTGAACAAGTTTCGCGGCGACCCGGCACTGCTGGCACCGGGCCTGACGCAACTGGCGGACCTGACCGGCCGGCCCACCTACGGTGTCCTCCCGTTCGAGGACGAATTCTGGCTCGACACAGAGGATTCGGTGTCGGTACAGGCCCACCGCGTTGTCGGACAGCCGCAGCCGCCGGTCGGGGAGCAGTGGCTGCGCGTCGCCGCGATCAGGCTGCCCCGCATTTCCAACTCCACCGATGTGGAGGCACTGGCGTGCGAGCCCGGCGTGCTGGTGCGCTGGGTGACCGATCCCGCCGACCTGCCCGACGCCGATGTCATCGTCATCCCAGGCAGCAAGTCGACCGTCGCCGACCTCGGCTGGCTGCGTGAACGCGGGCTGGCTGACGGCATCGTCGCCCACGCCCGCGCAGACAGGCCGGTGCTGGGTATTTGCGGCGGTTTTCAGATGCTGTGCCGCCGCATCGACGACGCCGTCGAATCCCGCGCTGGCGGGGTGGACGGTCTCGGGCTCCTCGACGCCGACATCGAGTTTGCGGCTGAAAAGACATTGCGCCGCCACGACGCCCCGCTGCACGGCTACGAGATCCACCACGGCCAGGTGTCGCGATGCGCTGACGACGAGTGGCTGGGCGTGGGAATCCGCGACGCCGCGGTGTACGGCACGCATTGGCACGGCCTACTCGACAACGACGAGGTACGCAGACGGTGGCTCTCCGACGCCGCCACGGCCGCCGGGCGGAGCGGGTTCACCGCCGCAGACGACGTCGACGTCTCGGCGCGGCGGGACGCTCAACTGGACCTGATGGCCGATCTACTGGCGGGCCACGTCGACATCGACGCGATAGTCGGGCTGCTGGAGAACGGTCCGCCAGCGCGGCCGGCCATCGTCAGCACCCTGCGTCGGTAGCCTTGGCCCATGATCAGCCGGTGTGTGGGGGCGCCAGCGTTGACGCTTCTGCTGGCCGCCGCCGGCTGCGCCAACACCGTCGCAGGCACCGCGACGTGGCCCGGCCCGCGACTGGACCGAACCGTCCTGACCGCGGCGGAATTCCCCCAGGGCGTGCAATACGACCGCATCGTCGACAAGCCCGGCCAGCCCGACGGCGAAGGCGGGCCACCCGCCATGCTGTCGAAGCCCGAAGGGTGTTCCGACGGGCTCACCAGAGTCATCGCCGTTTCAGCGGAGCGCGGTGCGGGCAGCGCGGCGAAGTACAACGTCGCCTACGACGGCGCGCGCATCGTGATGACGGTGCTCACGTGGAATCTGGATCTGGACGAGCTCTCAGCAACGGCGCAGCGGTGCGCGTCGTACCAGACCTTCTTCGACCCGTCGTCGGACGGCATTCCGATGACCACCACCGAACTCCAGACTTCACGACGAGACGCGCTCACCTACCAGCAGACGATGGACCTAAACGGGGCGAAGAGCAGTGTGTTCTTCTCCTTCGAAAACGTCGGCACGATGGCGGTGTTCGGGATCGCTTTTCCCACACCGAATCCGGGGATCGCTGTCAAAGGACCGCTGCCGCAGACCTTTATGGACGTCCACGACAAACAGGCCGACCGCTTGCTGCAAAACGGCTGAATGAGCGGTTGGGAGCCGCGCAAAACCGCCCGCCGATCAGTGCCGGGTTGTAGCGTGACCGAATGCCTTCGACGATGGTCACCGTCGACGGTTTCCCCGTTCCCGTCGATGTCGCCGGCCCGGAAAAGGGATCCGTCGTGGTGTTGCTCGGCGCCGCGCAGCAGGCGGCATCGGCGTATGACGCCGTGTGCCAACGGCTGCACACCGCGTCCTTGCGGACCATCGTGGTTGGCCCCGATCCGCGGCTGACCGCCAAGTCGGTCGTCGGCATCATGGACATGCTCGACGTGCAGTGGGGGTTGTTGGTCGGCGACCGGATTGGCGGCGAGATGGCGTGGGAACTGGCCGCCACCCGTCTGGACCGCTTCATCGGCCTCGTCGTGATCGACCGCGGTCATCCTCGGGTCGCCGACCAGTCCGGCGTGATCCGCGACGAGCACTGCCCGCCGGTGGAGATGAACACGACCGCTCTGGTCAGCACGCCCGCGGCGCGGGCCGTGGCCCGCGCAAGCCAGCGTTTCGTCTACGGCGACTTCCGGCTGGTCGAACTGCTCGGGCGGCGCAACGCCCAGGAGTCCACGGCGCAGCTGGCCGCCGAGATCGTGTTGCGCACCAGCACCTGGTGAAGCCGCTATTCAGGGGCCTCGGTAGGGGTCCAGGCCTGCGGCAGGCCTGGCGTGGTCGGGAACAGGTAGTCGACGAAGGCCGCGGCGGTCGGCTGCGGCTCGTGGTTGGCCAACCCCGGCCGCTCATTGGCCTCGATGAACACGTACTCGTCCGCCGTCACCTCGGGCACCAGCAGATCGATGCCGGTGACCGGGATACCGATCGCCTCTGCCGCCGCGACCGCCACTCGGCACAGCTCCGGGTGCACCTCGGCGGTCACGTCGTGGATGGTGCCGCCCTGATGCAGGTTCGCGGTGCGCCGCACGCGCAACCGCTGCCCCTCGGGCAACACGTCATCAAATGACCAACCGGCCTCGGCCACGGTCGACTCCGTGACGGCGTCGACCGGGATGCGCGACTCGCCGCCGGTGGCGGCGGCGCGACGCCGGCTCTGCGTCTCGATCAGCTCACGAATGGTGTGGTGTCCGGTGCCGACGATCTCGGCGGGTCTGCGGATCGCGGCCGCGACCACCTTGCCGTCGATCACCACAAGCCGAAGGTCGTCGCCGTTGGCGCGCTGCTCGATGAGCACCTCGGGATGCTGCTCGCGGGCCCAGGCAAGTGCGCTGTCGAGTTCGTCGGGGCCGGCGACCCCGACGGTGATGCCCTTGCCCTGTTCGCCTCTCGTCGGTTTGACCACGACATCGCCGACCTCGGCGAGAAATTCGTGGTCCCCTTCGTCGAAGGTGGCCAGCCTGCCCCTCGGCACCTTGATGCCCGCTTCGCCGACGATCCGCCGGGTCTGCCGCTTGTCGTCACAGCGACTCATCGCCACCGCGGACGTGAACTCGGACAACGATTCCCGGGTCACCACGCTGCGGCCCCCGTAGGACAGCCGCATCTCGCCCGCACCGGCGTCGAGCACCTCGACCCAGATGCCGCGGCGCATGGCCTCGTCGGCGATGATGCGCGCGTAGGGGTTGAGGTCGTCGACCGTCTCGGGGGGATGGGTGAACAGGGGCTCGTTGATCGCGTTCTTGCGCTTGACGGCCATCACCGGAACCCGCTGGAACCCGAGTTTCTCGTACAGCCCGATCGCGGCCACGTTGTCGTGCGTCACCGACAGATCCATGTACGACCGGCCCCGGTCGCGATAGATCGTGGCGAGCGCGCGGGTCAACGCCGCGCCCACACCCGGCAGGCTGATGCTCGGGTCGACGGCCAGGGTCCACAGGCTCGTGCCGTTCTCCGGGTCGGCGAACAGCCGCTTGTGATCGACGCCGGTGACGGTGCCCACCACGGAGCCGTCGTCGGCGCGTACCGCGATGAGGTAGTCCACCGATTCGCTGTCGCGATGGTTCTTCCAGATGACGTCGGTCGGCGCGGGCACCATCCCGCAGCGGACATAGACCTGGTTGATCGCGTCGGCTTCGGCCACGTCGCGCAGCGCGCGCACCGTGAAGCCGGTGGGCGGGGAAGTCGGCTCGTCGTCCTCGGAGAAGCGCAGCCGGTAGGTGTGGCTGGGGTCGATGAACAGTTCGGCGGGCGCTCTCGACACCAGCACGTGTGGCTCGCGGGCGTAGATGCAGATGTCGCGTCTGCCGTGGGTCTCGCCGCGCAGTACCTCGGCGAGCTTTTCGGCGTCGGCGAAGGTCTGCCCGAAAATGAGCCGCCCCCAGCCGAGTTCGAGGACGACATCGTCGGCCATCTCGTCGATCAGATGTGGCGGCGACGCGTCGTGCAATCCCAAGGTGATCGCTTCGGTGTGGTCTATGTCTGTTGCGTGGCTCCCGCTCGTCCCTTGCCGTGCGGGCCGGGGCCCACCGGTCCTCGCTTCGCTGCGATTCTCCTTCGCATTCGCTTCGCCGGGAGCCGCGCTCACGCCGCTGCCCCCGTGATGCCGTGCCGCTGCAGCCATAGTTCGAGCAGCGCTATCTGCCACAGTTCGTTGCCGCGCAGCGGGGTCAGCCTGCCGTTGGGGTCCGCCAGCAGTGCATCGACCGCCTCCGGCCGGAACAGGCCGCGCTCCTTGGCGACCGGTGCGTACAGCGCGTCGCGCACCAGATCGAGGTAGGGGCCTTCGAGGTGGGTCAGTGCCGGCACCGGGAAGTAGCCCTTCGGGCGGTCGATCACCTCGGACGGAATGACCCTGCGCGCGGCTTCCTTGAGCACGCCCTTACCGCCCTGTGCGGTCTTGAGATCCGGCGGGCAGGTGGCGGCCAACTCGACGAGTTCGTGGTCGAGGAAAGGCACTCGACCCTCTAAACCCCAGGCCATGGTCATGTTGTCTACCCGTTTGACGGGGTCGTCAACCAGCATGACGGTGGTGTCCAGCCGCAGCGCGCGGTCCACGCCCGACTGTGCGCCCTCCCGGGCGAAGTGCTCGCTGACGAACCGCCCGCTCGGGTCGTCGTCGGCGATGTAGTTGGCCGCCGCGAGGCTGCGAACACCCACAGGGTCGCGGTCGAAGAAGGCACCCCGATAGGCGGCCACCGCACCGTCGAGGGAGGCGGCTGCCGGCTCGCCCATCGGCGGATACCAGTGGTAGCCCGCGAACACCTCGTCGGCGCCCTGACCGGACTGCACCACCTTGACGTGTTTGGCGACTTCCTGGCTGAGCAGATAGAAGGCGACGCAGTCATGGCTGACCATCGGTTCGCTCATCGCGCCGATGGCGCCGTCGAGCGCGGGCAGCATGCGATCGGTACCGATGCGGATCTGATGGTGGTCGGTGCCGAACCGGTCGGCGATGATGTCCGACCAGGTGAACTCGTCACCCTCGACGTCGCCGACGGACTCGAAGCCGATCGAGAACGTCGACAGATGGTTCTGGCCGGCCTCTGCTAGCAGGCCGACGATGAGGCTGGAGTCGACGCCGCCGGACAGTAGGCAGCCGACCGGGACGTCGGCAACCATTCGGCGGTCGACCGCAACCCGCAGAGAGTCCAGAACCGCGTCCTCCCAGTCCTTTTCGGACCAGTCCTTGCGGTCGTCGCGGCGGCTGAAGTCGGGCGTCCAGTAGGTGACCTCGCTGCGACGGCCGTCCGGTTCGATGGCGACCAGCGTCGCGGGCGGAATCTTGGAGACGCCGCGCAGGATGGTGCGCGGCGGCGGCACCACGGAGTGGAAGGTGAGGTAGTGGTGCAGCGCGACGGGATCGATGCGGGTGTCGATGCCGCCACCTGCCACCAGTGCCGGCAGCGACGAGGCGAAGCGGACGCGGTGGGCGTCCTCGCTGATGTAGAGCGGTTTGATGCCGAGCCGATCGCGTCCGAGCAGGACTCGCCCGCTGTCGCGTTCGACGATCGCGAACGCGAACATTCCGTACAGCCGGTCGACGAAGCGGTCACCCCAGTGGTGGTAGGCCTTCAGCAGCACCTCGGTGTCGCTGTGGGAGAAGAACCGGTAGCCGTGCTGTTCGGACAGCTCATGCCGCAGCTGCTGATAGTTGTAGATGCACCCGTTCCAGGCGATGGCCAGGCCGAGCTCGCTGTCCACCATCGGCTGCGCGCCCGCTTCGGACAGGTCGATGATCTTCAGGCGGCGGTGCCCGAGCGCGACTCGACCCTGCGACCACGCACCCGCCGCATCGGGGCCGCGAGGGGCCATCGCCTCGGCCATGGCCGACACCGCCGCAAGATCAGGCGTTCGGCCGTCGAGTCGCACCTCGCCGGTGGCTCCACACATCGTTTCGACCCTACCGTTCGGCGCCCCTTCGGGCGCACGGATGGCTTATTGCCCGATGGGAGGGGTTAAGAAACGCCCTCCAACTCGCCTGTCTCGTCGATCTGCTTGACGGGCCCGGTGAACCAGTTCTTCACCGATGCGTGCCAGTAGATGTACAGCAGGATCAGGACGCCACCAACCAGGAGCGGGGTGTAGTTGACGAACTTCCACTCGAAGCTCGGATCCCACGGCATCCCGCCGAGCGAGGTCGGGAACATCGCGATTATCGACGTGATGATGATCTCGATGATGGCCACGGGAGCCATCCACTTGTGGTGCCCGCGCAGATTCCATCTACCGAGCGGGAAGTCGTCACCCATCTTCCAGCGCAGGTAGATGGGTACCGCGAAGCAAAGGTAGAGGCCGACGACGCCGATGGACACCACCGCGAAGAACGCGACCGGAACCGGTGCGCCGTTGATGTCGACCTCGACAAGGGCGGGCAGGGTGATGGTCGCCGCAAGGATCGCGGTGACCATGACGCCGTTGGCGGGAATCCTCTTCGAACTCAGCGCCGACCACAGCTGGTGACCGGGTACGGCGCGGTCGCGGCTGAACGCGAACAGCATGCGCGATGCGCTCGTCTGGCAGGCCGTGGTGCAGAAGAACTGGCCCGCGGCGGAGATCAACAGGACTATCGCGACCCACTTGGAGTCCATCGCCTGGGTGAAGATCGTGACCACCGCGCCGCCGCCGGCCGACACCTCGTCGGAGTCCTGCACCGCGAAGAGGAACGTCACCAGCAGGATCCAGCCGCCGATCGCCGAGTAGAAGATCGACCGCCAGATGCCCTTGGCCGCGCCGTCGGCCGCGCTTTTCGTCTCCTCGGAGAGGTGTGCCGACGCGTCGTAGCCGGTGATCGTGTACTGGGTGAGGATCGCGGCGATCGGCAGGCAGAAGAACAGGAAGCCGATGCTCGAGGTGGAGCCGCCGAACATGCCGCTGTTGTTGATTGTCTTGGCGAAGACGTCGCTGATGCTGGCGTGCTGCTCAGGGATGAGCCACAGGATGAGGATGACCACCGCGGCGCCCGCCACGTGCCACCACACCGAGATGTTGTTGATAACGGCCAACAGGTGGCTGGAGAAGATGTTGATGATCGCCGAGGCGGCCAGGATGATCACGAACAGGATGAACGTCCGGGTCAGGCTGTAGCCCGCGAGCCAGCCTTCGCTGAACGTGCCGAGCGTCAGGTCCAGGAACGTCGCGCAGCCGTAGGCCACGGATGCCAGGATGGCGATCAAACCGATCAGGTTCAGCCAGCCGGTGTAGAACCCCGCCTTGGGGCCGCCCAACTTGCTTGCCCACCAATAAATCCCGCCGGAAGTGGGGAATGCCGACACGAGTTCGGACATACACAGCCCGATGATCAGGATGAAGAGGGAGACGAGTGGCCAGCCCCACGCGATCGCCGCCGGTCCGCCGTTGTTCCACCCGAGCCCGAACGACGTGAAACACCCCGCGAGGATCGAGATGATCGAGAACGAGATCGCGAAGTTCGAGAAACCCGACCAGGACCGCGACAACTCCTGGACATAGCCGAGGCTGGCGAGGTGTTTCTCGTCGTCGTCTAGATGTTCGTGGCCCTCTGGCACGGCGATTCTCCTTCGCGGGGTGGGGATGGAACTCGCATAGGCACAATAAAGCGCCAAAGGTCTGTTGTCCTACCTTTGGCCATGACGACTGCGTAAATCTTGCTTCATGGGGAGTGACCTGCGGTTCACCCCGGGGGTTGCGCTCGAATACTCCGCGGTCCGTGGCCGTGGCCGATTTCGGGGCCGCGAGGGGTAGCTGGGCGCGACAGTAGGCCGGCCGACGCCGACATGAACGCATATGCCTGATCTAATGGTCTAATTACCCACCTTTAACCGGTGAGGGTTTGGTAAAACTACGTGGTCGCCCACGACCGAAGGCGGGTCCCGATGGTTGAGTTCTCGGCATGACTGGAATGTTGTCGCAGACCGAGTTGGAATCGTTGATCGCCGCAGGCGACATCGACACCGTGATCGTCGCCTTCTGCGATATGCAGGGCCGGCTGATCGGCAAGCGCGTTGCGGCGCGGTTGTGGGTGGAAGACGTCGCCGCCCACGGCGCGGAGTGCTGTAACTATCTGCTCGCGGTCGACGTCGACATGAACACCGTGGACGGCTATGCGATCTCCAGTTGGGAGACCGGATACGGCGACATGGTGATGACGCCGGACTTCTCCACCCTTCGCCTGGTGCCCTGGCTGCCTGCCACTGCGCTGGCGATGGCCGACCTGTCGTGGACGGACGGCAGGCCGGTGACCCAGGCGCCGCGCAGCATCTTGAACAAGCAGATCGCCCGGTTGGCCGACAAGGGTCTGGTGCCCTACATCGGCACCGAACTCGAGTTCATCGTCTTCGACGACAGCTACCGGGCGGCATGGGCGGCGGGCTATCGCGACCTGACGCCTGCCACGGACTACAACGTCGACTACGCGATGCACGCGTCCACCCGGATGGAGCCACTGCTGCGCGACATCCGCAACGGCATGGACGGTGCGGGCATGTACTGCGAAGGCGTCAAGGGCGAATGCAACCTCGGGCAGCAGGAGATCGCCTTCCGCTACGACCATGCGCGCGTCACCTGCGACAACCACACGATCTACAAGAACGGCGCGAAAGAGATCGCGGACAAACACGGCAAGAGCCTGACGTTCATGGCGAAATTTGATGAACGGGAAGGCAACAGCTGTCACATCCACATCTCGTTGCGCGGCGCCGACGGCAGCGCCGTGTTCGCCGACGAGGACGCATCCGACGGCATGTCGCCGATGTTCCGCAGCTTCATCGCGGGCCAGCTCGCGACGCTTCGTGATTTCACCCTCTTCTACGCGCCGAACATCAACTCCTACAAGCGTTTCGTGGAGGGCAGTTTCGCTCCGACCGCGATCGCGTGGGGAATGGACAACCGGACCTGTGCGCTGCGCATCGTCGGGCACGGTCACGGAATGCGCATGGAGTGTCGGGCGCCTGGCGGTGACGTCAACCAGTACTTGGCGGTGTCTGCGCTGATTGCGGGCGGCCTGTACGGAATCGAGAACGAGCTGGAGCTCCCGGAACCGTTGGCGGGCAACGCCTATACCAGTGGCGCCGAACATCTGCCGACGACGTTGGCCGAAGCCGCCGACCTCCTCGACAAATCGGAGATCGCGCGCGAACAGTTCGGCGACGAGGTGATCGATCACTACCTGAACTACGCCGACGTCGAACTGAAGGCGTTCAACTCGACCGTCACCGACTGGGAAAGGGTGCGTGGATTTGAGCGCCTTTAGCCCCGTGCTCGGCATGACCACATATCTGCAGCAGGCGCAGACAGGTGTGTGGGATGTGCACGCGACTTTCCTGCCCGCCATCTACCTGGAGGGCGTCAACCTCGCGGGCGGCACGGTGGTGCTGCTTCCGCCGCAGGCCGAAGACGCGGCGGACCGGGTGCTCGACGGGCTGGACGGCGTGATCATCACCGGCGGACCCGATCTCGATCCGGCCGCCTACGGCCAGGCGCGGCATCCCAAGACCGACGAACCGGACGCAGCCAGGCGCGCGCGCGACGCCTGGGAGTACGCCCTGGTTCACGGCGCGATCAGGCGCGGCATCCCGGTGCTCGGAATCTGCCGGGGCGCACAGGTGATCAACGTGGTGCTCGGCGGCACGCTGCACCAGCATCTGCCCGACGTGCTCGGCCACCACAATCATCAGCAGGGCAACGCCGTCTTCTCCACATCGTCGGTGCGCACCGTCGCGGGCACGCGCCTGGCCGCGTTGATCGGCGAAACATCCGATGCGCAGTGCTACCACCACCAGGCCATCGATCGGCTCGGCGACGGCCTGATCGTCAGTGCCCAGGATGCCGAGGGCGTGATCGAGGGCATCGAGATACCAGGGCCGAACTTCGTTCTGGGAGTGCAGTGGCACCCCGAGGAACGACTCGACGATCTTCGTCTGTTCTCCGCAGTGGTGAACGCCGCCGCGCGGTACGCAACCGGAAAGGTGGACGCGTGACCTCCTCTACCCTGGTCAACCCCGCAACTGAGCAGGAGTTGCGGCAGGTCGAGCAGACCACCGCTGAGGCGGTCGACGACGCGGTGGCGCGAGCCAAAGTCGCACAGCGGCAGTGGGCCAGGCGAGCACCGGCGGACAAGGCGGCCGCTTTGCGCGCTTTTGCCGCCGTCGTCGATGCGCACGTCGACGAGTTGGCCGCTTTGGAGGTGGCCAACTCCGGCCATCCGATCGGCAACGCCGAGTGGGAGGCGGGCCACGTCCGCGACGTTCTGCAGTTTTACGCTGCGAGCCCAGAGCGGTTGTCCGGCAAGCAGATTCCTGTCGCGGGCGGGTTCGACGTCACCTTCAACGAGCCGATCGGCGTCGTCGGCGTCATCACGCCGTGGAACTTCCCGATGACGATCGCATCATGGGGCGTCGTGCCCGCACTCGCCGCGGGCAACGCGGTGCTGGTGAAGCCGGCCGAGTGGACACCGCTGACAACCATCCGGCTCGGCGAACTCGCCCTCGAGGCCGGCATTCCCGCCGATCTGTTTCAGGTGCTGCCCGGCAAGGGCTCGGTGGTGGGGGACCGGTTCGTCACCAACCCGGACATCGGCAAGATAGTTTTCACCGGGTCCACCGAAGTCGGTGTCGGCGTGATGGCCGGAGCCGCGAAGCACATCAAGCGGGTGACGCTGGAGCTCGGCGGCAAGAGCGCCAACATCGTCTTCGACGACTGCGATCTCGAGCGTGCGGCAGCCACCGCGCCGCACGGCGTGTTCGACAACGCGGGCCAGGACTGCTGCGCGCGCAGCCGCATCCTTGTGCAGCGCAATGTCTATGACCGGTTCATGGAGCTGCTCGAGCCTGCGGTCAAGGGCGTCGTCGTCGGTGATCCCTCGTCGAAGGAAACCGAGATGGGACCGTTGGTCTCCAAGACGCACTGGAACAGCGTCGCCTCCTACGTACCTGAAGACGCACCGGTCGCGTTCCGCGGCGAGGCACCATCGGGGCCCGGGTACTGGTTCCCGCCGACGGTGCTGACCCCGCAGCGCACGGACCGGACCGTGACCGAGGAAATCTTCGGGCCGGTCGTCACGGTGTTGCCGTTCGAGGACGAAGCCGACGCGATCGAGTTGGCCAACGACACGCCCTACGGGCTGTCCGGGTCGATCTGGACCGATAACCTCTCTCGGGCCGTCCGGGTCTCTCGGGCCGTGGAAACGGGCAACGTGAGTGTCAATTCGCATTCGTCGGTCCGCTACAACACACCGTTCGGCGGCTTCAAGCAATCCGGTCTGGGGCGCGAGCTCGGCCCCGACGCGCCGTTGCACTTCACCGAAACCAAGAACGTCTTCTTTGCGATCGAGGAGAGCTAGATGGATCTCACCCAGCGGATGAAGGGCAAGGTCGCCGTCATCACGGGCGGGGCCAGCGGCATCGGACTCGCCACCGCCAAACGCATGCACGCCGAGGGAGCGACGATCGTCATCGGGGACATCGACCCCGCCGCAGGCAAGACGGTCGCCGACGACCTGAACGGCACTTTCGTCCAAGTCGACGTTTCCGATCAGGTCGCGGTGGACACGCTCTTCGACACGGCCGCCGAGACCCACGGTTCGGTGGACATCGCGTTCAACAATGCGGGAATCAGCCCGCCGGAGGACGACCTCATCGAGGTGACCGGAATCGACGCGTGGGACCGCGTGCAAGACATCAATCTCAAGTCGGTGTTCTTCTGCTGCAAGGCCGCGTTGCGTCACATGGTTCCGCAACAGAAGGGGTCGATCGTCAACACCGCGTCGTTCGTCGCGGTGAACGGTTCGGCGACATCGCAGATCTCCTATACCGCGTCCAAGGGCGGCGTGCTGGCGATGTCGCGGGAACTGGGCATCCAGTACGCGCGACAAGGCATCCGGGTCAATGCTCTGTGCCCTGGCCCGGTGAACACGCCGCTGCTGCAAGAACTCTTCGCCAAGGACCCCGAGCGCGCTGCACGCAGGCTTGTCCACGTGCCGGTCGGGAGGTTCGCCGAACCGGAGGAGCTGGCGGCGGCCGTCGCGTTTCTCGCCAGCGATGACGCGTCGTTCATCACCGGGTCGACGTTCCTGGTCGACGGCGGCATAACCGGCCACTACGTCACTCCGCTGTAGTCATGACGGCAGGCCAGGACGTCCCGCTTGCGGGCGAAGCGCTGCTTCGCCCGGTACGACCTGGGAATGCCTTCGAGGACACCGTCGGACGGCTTCTCCAGACGATCCGGCTCGGCGTGCTTCAACCGGGTGAATCGTTGCCGCCCGAGCGGGAGTTGGCGGCCCGCCTCGGCGTCAGCCGCGACACTGTGCGAGAAGCGATCAAGTCGTTGGCGGACGCCGGTTACCTGGTCCCGCGGCGCGGTCGGTACGGCGGCACCTTCCTGGCGGAACCGCTGCCCACGCATATGGGCGACCAACCGCGGGTGACGCGCGCCGAAATCGACGACGCGCTACGGCTACGGGAGGTGCTCGAAGTCGGTGCCGCGCGGATGGCGGCGAGCCAGACGTTGACCGCAGCGGAACGAGAAGTGCTGTGGGCCCGGATGACCGATGTGCGTGGGGCGCCCGCCGCCGACTACCGGCGGCTGGACTCGAGGTTTCATCTGGCCATCGCCGAAGCCGCCGGGTCACCGTCGCTGGTCACGCTGGTGGCCGAGAACCGGATGCGGCTCAACGGTCTACTCGACCAGATCCCGTTGCTGGCACGCAATATCGCGCACTCCGACGAACAGCACGAGGCGATCGTCATGGCCGTCCTCGCCGGGGACGGCGATGGTGCCGCCGCCGCGATGCTGGCTCATGTCGCGGGCTCGGCGGCGCTGCTGCACGGCTTCCTGGACTAGGAGTCAGCCGAGGCCATGCAACGGGACCGACGGCGACAACGGTGACTGAACGCTAGGCGTATGCCTGTGACCCCAGCGTTTCGATGGACACACCGCGGTCACTTGGTGAACGCTGTACTGCATGGCCGCGGAATTCAAGTTGCTCGGCGAAGTCGAGGCTTGCGTGGACGGCCACCCGCTCGACATCGGCCACGCGCGGCAACGGTGTGTCCTCGCGTCGTTGTTGGTCGATGTCAACAAGCCGGTGTCGGTCGACCAGTTGATCGACAGGGTGTGGTCCGCCGAGCCGCCGCACCGTGCCCGCAATGCCCTCGCGGGCTACCTGTCTCGACTTCGCACGCTTCTGGCCGATGCTTCAGCCCTGCAGATCACCCGCGGGCCTGCCGGCTACACCCTGACGGCCGAGGCGCTTTCGGTGGACCTGCACCTGTTCCGTTACCTGGCCGCAGAGGCGCGGTCGACCGCGGATCCACACGAAGCCACTGGCCTGTTCGGCCGCGCGCTCGATCTGTGGCGTGGCGAGCCGTTTGCGGCCCTCGACACTCCATGGATCAGCGACTACCGCACTTCGCTTGAGGCGGAACGGCTCTCGGTGGTGCTGGACCGCAATGACGTCGCGCTGCGTGCCGGGCAGCACACCGAACTGCTCGACGAGATGACCACCGCACACCACGGCCATCCGCTCGACGAGCGACTGGCCGGACAGTTGATGGTCGCGCAATACCGCTGCGGGCGTCAGGCCGACGCACTGGAAACCTACCGCAGGATGCGTGAGCGCCTCATCGACGAGCTTGGCGTCGACCCCAGCCCGCCGCTGCGCGAGATCCACCAGCAGATACTCGAAAGCGATTCCTTTGCAGCGCCCTCAAGGCCGCCATCGTCGCCGTCGTCGGCTGTAGGCGGTAGGACAACCGCCCAGACGAACGTGCCGCGTCGCACGAAGCGGTTCATCGGCCGCGACCGCGAAGTGGCGTCGCTGCGCAAGGCTTTGAATGACGGTCCGCTCATCACCTTGACCGGCGTCGGCGGAGTCGGTAAGACGCGGCTCGCGCTCGAGGTGGCCGACTGCACAAGGGAGAGCTTCGCTGACGGCGCATGGTTCTGTGAACTCGCGCCATTGGCCGACGGCGCCGCCGTCGGCCACTCCATCGCATCGGCACTGAGACTTCAGCAGGGCCCCCACGAAGCCGACGAGGCGGTCGTCGACTATCTGCGGGCCCGCGAGCTGCTCCTTGTCGTCGACAACTGTGAACACGTGCTGTTCGAGGCCGCACAGCTGGTCGACCGCATCGTGCGCGACTGCCCGCGGGTGTCGGTGCTGGCCACAAGCAGAGAGCCGCTCGGCACGGAGGGAGAAAGGATCACCCCCATATCTCCGCTGCCGGCCGAGGATGCCGCAGAACTGTTCGCCGAACGGGCCCGGGCGGCGCGCCCGGACTTCGACGCCGACAACGAACCGGTCGGTGCCGTGGCGGAGATTTGTCGACGGCTCGACGGCGTTCCGCTCGCCATCGAACTGGCCGCAGCGCGGATGCGCGCGATGAGCAGCCTCGATGTCGCGCGCCGACTTGACCGCCTGCGCCTTCTCAGCGGCGGCGCCCGCGGTGCGCATCCGCGCCAACAGAGCGTTGCGGCGACCATCGACTGGTCGTACCACCTGCTCGACGAGCGGGAGAAGGCGTTGTTCGACCGGCTGTCCGTCTTCGCAGGCGGGTTCGACCTCGAAGCGGTGCACGGCGTGTGTGCCGACGCGGGGCAGACCGAGGACGACATCCTCGACCTGTTGACCGGGTTGGTCGACAAGTCAATGGTTTTCATTCGCAGTGGCGGCATGGCGACTCGCTACGGAGTGCTCGAGACGCTGCGGGCGTATGGACGGGAACGGTTGCAGGACAAGGCCCTTACCGACGACATCGCAGCCCGGCACGCGCGCTACTACATCGAGCTCGTTGAGCGCTCCGAACGGGGTATGCACAGCGCCGACGAGCGGGCCTGGGTCGAGCGGATGGCGCCCAATGCGGGCACGCGTTACGCGTCGCCCGACTTCGAGAATCTCCGAACGGCGTTCGAGCATGTGATGTCGGACGGCGACATCGACCTTGCGCTTCGGCTTGTCACCTCTTTGATCGACTTGATGAACCGCGTGGGCTACCACGCGGCCCGCTGGGCGTTCCGAGTGGTGGATTCGGCCGACCACGACCATCCGCTGTTTGTATCGGCGGTTGGTGTCGCGGCGCGCGCGGCCTGGGTACTCGGCGACTTCCCGCACGCGCGGTCACTTGCCGACATGGCGGCTGGCCGGGTTGCCGGCGAACGTCCCTGCTACCTCGCTCATCCCGACGACGTACTCGCCGATATCGCCCTGTACGACGGTGATGCGGAGACCGCGCTGGCGCATTACGAGGCCGAGCTGCCAGGTGCCCGCAGTGCGGGCGATCCGATCCGGTTGGTGATGATCGTCGACCGGATCACCATGTGCCATCGGGCGTTCGGCGCCCCCGAAGCGGGCGTGCCCTATGCGGAGGAGGCGATCGTCGTCGCGGACGCCGCGGGTGTTCCGACGGCACGGTCACTGGCGCGCTGCGCCCTCGGCCGGGCACTGGCCCGCGCCGATCCGCCGCGGGCGCTCGCGCTGCTCGAACAAGCGAACGAGATCGGCGCGTCTGTCGACAACAACTGGTGTACCGGGATGGCAGGCATGGAGGCTGCGGCCATCCGCGCCGTACACGGTGATCCGATCGCGGCCGCGCCGACACTGATACCGGTGCTCGATCACTGGGAGCACGGGGGGCCCGGGCTCATCGCTCAGCAGTGGGACACGCTGCGGCATGTGGCACGACTGCTGGTGCGCTTGGGGGCCGAGAACGAAGCCGCAACGCTGCAACGCTTCTTCGTCGACGCGGGCCGTGAACCGCCCTTGTCCGGTGACGATGCCGCGCGGGTCGAGGACGCAAGCGCCACTGTGCCTGCCGAGGCCGATGTCGTCGAGTTCGCGAGGGCCGCTCTTCGCCCCTACTGCTGACACGAAAACGGGCTAGGCACAACAATTTCTGCTGTGCCGGCCCGCCGTGGGAGATCAGAAGTCGCCCTCCACCACGTTCGTGTTCTGGACTCTGCTGCCGCAGTCGCCGTCGACGAAGCGCGCACGGACGAACACCTCGTCGGTGCCGTCGCTGTCCTCGTTGAGGACACTCGCCGGAACGACGAACTGCTGCAGATACTCAAGGCCGCGGTCGGTGGCCCTGACGAAGCCGTCGACGTCCTCGCGGACTCCTGGGTAGTTGCGGTCGGACAGGTACTGCTCACCGCCGTCGTCGCCCCAGACGATGTAGTGCATGCCGCCGCAGCCGGCGCTCAGGTTGTTGAGATAGCCGACAGCATCAGGCTTCTCCATCGGATACACACCCTGCACGATCACCCGGTTCTGACCTGCGCCGGTGAAGTCCTGGTCGACGATGGTCAGATGCGATTCCGGTGACTGCGCGGGGGCAGCCGATGCGGGTGCAAGGCCCGGGGTCATGCCGGCGACGGTGGCGACCATGGCCGCTCCGCCCATCAAGGTCGTGATCTTCGTACGCCTGCTCATCGGTTCTCCAGTGCTCGTGGGCCGCGGGTGGCCCGGTCGTTGACGGTGTAACCGTGCCGGGCGAGGTTTCGGCAGGCCTGTCGCGATTATGAAATTCGCAGTTCAGGCCGCTCGAAGCCTTCATGCTGTACGGGTGGCGGTGAAGTTCGGGTTACTCGGCGACGTGGAGGCGCGTACGGGCGGGCAGTTGCTCGACATCGGTCCCGCGCGTCAGCGCTGCGTCCTGGTGGCACTGCTGATCGACGTGAACCGCCTTGTACCGTCCGACCAACTGATCGAGCGGGTGTGGTCCGACGAATTGCCGCACCGTGCGCGAAACGCCCTGGCCGGCTATCTGTCCCGGCTCCGGCATGTGCTCGGCGACCATGGTGTGCAGATCACGCGCCAGCCCGGCGGCTATGTGCTGACGACGGATCCGTCGTCGATTGATCTGCACACGTTTCGGCAGCTGGCGCGCCGGGCGCGCGCTGCGGCCGAAGCCGTCGAGGCCGACGCGTTGTTCGACGCGGCGATGTCGATGTGGCGCGGCGTCCCTTTCGCGTCGCTCGACACGCCCTGGATGAACGACGTTCGGACTGCACTGGAGGCCGAGCGGTTCGCGGTCGCGCTGGACGGCAACGACGCCGCCTTGCGGGTCGGCAGGCACGGTGAGCTGCTCCCCGGCCTTGTCACATTGTCGTCGGAGCATCCGCTCGACGAACGGCTGGCCGGACAGCTGATGCTCGCCCAGTTCCGTTGTGGCAGACAAGCCGACGCGTTGGAGACCTTCCGCGCGATGCGTGAACGGCTCGTGGAGGAGTTGGGCACGGACCCCGGGCCAGGACTGCGGCAGGTGCACCAGCAAATCCTCGACGGCGACCCAGGGCATCTGGTGCCAACGCCCGCGCCACGTGCTGCGGTGACCGCCCGCCCGCGCCCAACAGTGCCAAGGCGAATCACGAGCTTCGTCGGGCGCGAACGTGACATATCCACCGTCCTCGACGCCCTTGCCCGCAGCCCGTTGGTGACCTTGACCGGCGTCGGCGGGGTCGGTAAGACGCGGTTGGGCCTCGAGGTCGCCAGCCGGCTGCAGGCGGAATTCGACCACGGTGCGGCGTTCTGCGAGCTGGCGCCTCTGGAGGACGGTTCGGCGGTCGGCCACGTGGTCGCCGCGGCGCTGAGACTGCAACAACAGCAGGGGCTCGGAATCGAGGACACCGTCATCGACTACCTGCGCACGCACAGGATGTTGCTGCTACTGGACAACTGCGAACACGTCCTGCCCGCCGCCGCGCGTCTCGCGGACGAGATCGCGCGGCACTGCCCGGATGTCGTCGTGCTGGCTACGAGCCGCGAGGCGCTCGGCATCGAGGGTGAGCGAATCGTGCCGGTGGCCGCGCTGCCTGTCGAGGACGCAACCGCGCTGTTCGCCGAGCGCGCCAAGGCCGGCAGACCCGATTTCGACCTCGACCGGGAACCCGTAGGGGCAGTCGCCGAGATCTGCAGGCGTCTCGACGGCCTTCCGTTGGCGATCGAACTGGCCGCCGCGCGCATGCGCGCGATGAGCAGCCTCGACGTGGCACGCCGGCTGGACGGGCTGCGGCTGCTGCGCGGCGGAACACGCGATGCGCCACGACGGCAGCAGAGCCTCGCCGCGACGATCGACTGGTCCTACCGTCTGCTGACTGAGCGGGAACAGGCATTGTTCGTCCGGCTCTCGGTGTTCGCGGGCGGTTTCGACCTCGACGCCGCCCACGGCGTATGCGGTGCGGACGCCGACACCGAAGACGACATCCTCGACCTGCTCACCGCGCTGCTCGACAAATCCATGGTGAAGATGCGCGCCGGCACGACCGGAGCCCGCTACTTCCTTCTCGAAACGCTGCGCGCGTACGGCCGTGATCGATTGCGGAACAGCGGTCTTCTCGAGGACAACGTTTCGCGCCATGCGCGGTACTACACCGGTTTGGCTGAGCGCGCCGCGGCCGGCATGCACGGCGTCGACGAAGGGGCGTGGGTCGAGCGGATGACGCCCGACTACGACAACCTGCGGGTGGCGTTCGAGCACGCCGTCGCTGCGGCGGACATCGACAACGCCCTGCGTTTGGTCACGTCGCTGTCCGAATTCGTCCACCTCCGAATCGGATACGAGTCTTCGGGCTGGGCGCAGCGGCTGGTCGAGTTGACCGACCCCGACCACCGGCTCTACGCCGCCGCCGTCGGATTCGCCGCACGGGGAGCGTGGAACAAGGGGGAGTTCGAGCAGGCCCGGTCGTTGGCGAGCCTGGCCCGCGGGCGCGACCCGGGCCGCGGCAACGGCCGCGTCGCCTACCCCGGCGATGTGCTCGCGGATCTTGCACTGTATGAAGGGGATCCGGGCGCCGCGCTCAGCCATTACCATGCGGAGATGGTGCGTGCCCGCGCCGAGAACGATCCGATTCGCCTGGTGTGGACGCTGTTCTACGTGGCGATCTGCCATGCCGCGCTGCGTGTCCCCGACGACGGCATCGCCGCCGCGGAGGAGGCGGTCGCGGTATCCGATACGACTGCCAACCCGACGGCGCGATCGATGGCACGTTATGCGCTCGGCCTGGTGTCCAAGAAGTCGGCGCCCGAACGTGCCCTGGCGTTGTTCGACGAGGCCGCTGAGCTGGCGGCATCGGTGCAGAATTTCTGGTGGCATGGCATCGCGTCGATGGAGGCCGCGGCGACCCGCGCCGTCCACGACGAACCCGCGAGCGCGGCGCATGCCCTGATCGAGGTGATCGATCACTGGGACCGGGTCGGAGACTGGAGCCAGCAGTGGTTGAATCTCCGCTACGTCACCCGATTTCTGTTCAGGGTCGGCGCCGAGGAGGATGCGACGCGCCTGCATCACGCGCTCGTCGCCGCGGGCAAGGAATCGCCGCTGCGCGCAGACCAGCTCGTCGGCCTCGACGCGCGCCAGGGGGCAGGCATGTCCGGCGCCCAAGCCGTGGCGCTGGCGCTTGCGACACTTGAGCGGCACACCTGAAAAGCCAGAATATGTCCTGTGAGCAGGAGATTTCACGATCTGCGAACCCTTGCTCAACACCGCGGGGCGACGCTATTAACGTCAATCACCTACGTGAAGGAGTGCATGAGATGACCACCGTCGAAGCCGACGACCGTGAACTCAAGGCCAAACACCGTGCCCTGTGGGCATCCGGCGACTATCCGGCCGTCGCCGCCGAGCTCATCCCCGCCTTCGGTCCCGAACTGGTGCGCGCTTGCGGCGTCAAGTCCGGCGACCGCGTCCTCGACATCGCCGCCGGTTCGGGCAACGCGGCCATTCCCGCCGCCGAGACCGGCGCCATCGTCACCGCAAGTGACCTCACGCCGGAGCTGTTCGCCGCCGGCAGGCGCATCGCTGCCGCGCGCGGTGTCGAGCTCGAGTGGGCGGAAGCCGACGCGGAGGCTCTGCCGTTCGCAGACGACAGCTACGACGTCGTGATGTCATCCGTCGGTGTGATGTTCGCACCGCATCACCAGGCGGCCGCGGACGAGTTGATCAGGGTGTGCCGTCCGGGTGGAACGATCGGATTGATCAACTGGACGCCGCAGGGCTTCATCGGCAACCTGTTCAAGACGATGAAGCCGTACGCACCGCCGCCACCGCCTGGCGCCAGCCCCGCACCACTGTGGGGCGACGAGGACCACGTCCGCGAACTGCTCGGGGATCGGGTGACCGATCTCGAGCTGCGTCGCCAGAAGGTCCTCATCGACCACAGTGCGACGCCCGAGGAATTCCGCGAGTACTGGAAGCGCAACTACGGGCCGACGATCGCGGCGTACAGGTTCAACGCCGAGGATGCCGAGCGGGTTGCGGCTCTGGACCGCGACTTCCTGGCGTTCCTCACTGAATGGAACTCCTCGACGGAGCCCGGCGCGACGGCGTATGAGGCCGAGTATCTGCTCGTCACCGCACGGAAGCTCGAGCGGTAGGTAGAGGGGCCGCGGGGTGATCCAGCCGCTGGGTACCCGGTGGCTGGATTACATTGTCAGCAGTGGAGAAGCCCGTGAAAGAGCAGCTGGTCGAGCGTGCGTCGTCGGCGCTGGCCGACGTCGACACCGCCGGCTGGACCCTGCGTTTCGACCTGTTGTCCGATCCCAACCGGCTGGAGATCCTGCTGTGCCTGCACCGGGCGCCGGGGATCTGCGTCGGTGATCTCGCCGCGGCACTCGGGCGGTCGGAAAATGCGGTGTCTCAAGCGCTTCGGGTGCTTCGGCAGCAGGGCTGGGTGAGTTCGACGCGGACCGGCCGAGAGGTCAGCTACCGGCTCGAGGACGAGATCGTCCACGAGTTGCTGCACCGAATCGGCGCCCAGCACGGCTGATCACCTGGCCAACTCGAGGCTTCGCCACGACTCGGGCCTGAGCCAGTTCACACCTGAATATCTGTTCAGCTAGACAGATGAAGGCCCGGGTTCTAGGGTCGGCATGGTGAGTGTCGCGACGCAGTCGGAAGCCGCCGGTACCAATCGTTTCGACCGAACCGACTGGATGTCGATCACCGCAATGGGCGCCGTCGTGCTCGCACTCCACGTCTTCGGGTGGGGTGTGCTGGTACTCGGCGTGGCTCCACAGCACATCACGCTCGGTTCCGCCGGAGTCTTCGGCGTAGGTCTGGGCGTCACGGCTTACCTATTGGGCGTGCGACACGCATTCGACGCCGACCACATCGCCGTCATCGACAACACCACCCGCAAGCTGGTCGGGGAAGGCACCCGGTCGGTGTCGGCAGGCTTCTGGTTCTCGCTAGGACATTCCAGCGTGGTTTTCGGCCTGGCGTTCCTGTTGGCGATCGGCGTGCGCGCGATCGTCGGGCCGGTGCAGGACGAGGGATCGCCGATGCTGCAGACCCTTGCCCTGGTGGGTTCCCTTGTCGCAGGCACCTTCCTCATTTTGATCGGGCTCTCGAATCTGTTCGCCGCAGTGGGCATCGCCAAGGTGTTCCGCCGCATGCGCAGCGGCGAGCTCGACGAGGCCGAACTGGAGCGTCAACTTCAGCAGCGAGGCCTGCTGGCCCGGGTATTCGCCAGGGTCATGCGCCGGGTGAGCAAGCCGGGGCATCTGTATCCGGTCGGGCTCTTGATGGGCCTCGGCTTCGATACGGCCACCCAGGTGGCGCTGCTCGTGCTGGCGGCGGGAACGGCCGCGTTCACGCTGCCCTGGTACGCGATCCTGGTGCTGCCTGTGCTGTTCGCCGCGGGGATGAGCCTGTTCGATGCGGTCGACGGCATCCTGATGTCGCGCGCCTACGGCTGGGCCTTCCTGCAGCCGGTGCGCAAGGTCTACTACAACCTCACGGTGACGGTGCTGTCGGTCATCGTCGCGTTGGTCATCGGCGTCATCGTCCTCAGCGGCCTGCTGGCCGACCGGCTCGGCATCGAGTCCGGGCCGGTGGAGGTGATCGCTTCGGCGAATCTCGAGTTCGTCGGCTTCATGATCGTCGGCCTCTTCATCGCGGCATGGCTCATCGCCCTCGGCATCTGGCGTTACGGTCACGTCGAGAAGCGGTGGGCGGCGGCCGACTGAATCATCAGCCTTCTCGTGGGTTGCTAGAGCCCGGCCTGCTCGAGCGCTTCATCGAACTGCTCCATGGCGTCTTTCGCGCTCTTGCCGTCGTCAAGCGCCTTGGCGTAGACCGAATACAGACCGGCGCCGACGAGCGCGAACCGGTCATCCCAACCAGCGGAGTGCCGCCGCCAGTAACCCATGACGTCGAGTTGGCCGAGCTCCCAATGCAGTTCATTCCGCAGGTGCTTGCGTACGGCGCGCGCATCGCTCGCTTCGCCGGCGAACCAGCAGTAACCGGCCCCCTCCGGTGGGGTGTACGCCGAAACCCGCTGGGGGAGGGCACCGTCGAACGAGGGCACCACCGTCACGTCCGGCTGGGTTGGCAGGTAGGCCAGAGCGTCGTCGTCGACCACCTCGACGAACACGGTGGTCGGTACCGGTGGCGGATCGTCCAGGATCGCGGCGAGCGCGGGCAACCCGGCCATATCGGCAACGAGCAACTGCCAGTCGGTGGTCGCTGGTGGCCGGTACCACGAATTGGCATGCGCCAGCACGACCTTGTCACCCTCGGCGGCACGGCTTGCCCACGCGGTTCCCACGCCGTCACCGTGCATGAGGATGTCGACGACGAGACGCGCGTCCCCGCCTACATCCCGTCGAACGGTGTAGGTCCGGCCCGGCGCGGACCGCTCCCCGCCGAAATAGATTCCGACAGCGGTGTCGGCACAATTCGGCAGGTTCAGCCGCTCCACATCGGGCACATCGAGAGTGACTCGCGTGAAATACGCGCTGAGAGAACGTGAGTCGACCACCGAGCCCACGGCATGGTCAGTACTCAATGGCGGCGGGCGGGCGGCCACGGCGGTTCGCCGCACAACGCCAGCAGAGCGTTCTCGATGACCTCAGGCAGCGCCGGATGGATCCAGTACTGGCCGCGCGCCATGTCCTGACCGGCAAGACCGAAGCTCATCGCCTGGATGATCGGCTGGATCAACGACGACGCCTGATAGCCCATGATGTGGGCGCCGAGGATCTTCCCGGACTCGGCTTCGACGATGATCTTCGCGATACCGGTGGTGTCTTCCATCGCCCAGCCGTAGGCGACGTCGCCGTAGTCCTGCACCTTCGAACTGACGTCGTATCCCTGTGCGCGGGCTTGATTCTCGGTGAGCCCGACCATCGCGATCTGCGGATCGGTGAACACCGCCGACGGCACGAAACGATGGTCGGACTGCTTGAGGTGTTCGGTGTCGTCCCAGTCCAGCAGCAGGTTTTCCCGGACCACGCGAGCCTCGTGGTTGGCCACATGTTTGAGCTGATAGTCCGAGCTCACGTCGCCGAGCGCGAAAACGTTGCGGGCAGTGGTGCGTTGGTACTCGTCCACAACGACGCTGCCGTCACGAACCTCGATGCCGGCGGATTCGGCGTCGAGCAGGTCGCCGTTGGGTACGCGGCCCGTCGCCACCAACACGACATCGGCCTTCAGAGTCGCTCCGTTGTCCATCGTCAGAGTGACGCCATCGCTACCTTGGCTGGCGCCGACCACGTTGCAGTGGTTGTGGATCTCCCATTTCTTCGACGCGATGTCGGTGAACCGCTCGCACACCGTGTCGTCGCAGTGCCGCAGAAGCGTCCCACCGCGGATCACCAGCGAGACCCGGGTACCCAGCGCTGCAAACGTGTGGGCGAATTCGGCGGCGACGAACCCGCCCCCGACGATGACCAGGTGTTTCGGCAATTCGCCGATCCGCATGATGGTGTCGCTGGTGTAGTAGTCGACGCCGCAGTCCCTGATCGCGTCGGGCACCGAGACACGCGAGCCGGCCGCGATCACCACCTGGTCCGCCGTGAACTCCTCGCCGTTCTCGGTGCGCAGCTGATAGCGACCATCGGCCGTGGATGTGGTGAAGCGGGTGTGGGTGTCGTACACCACGACGTTGGGTGATGATCGTCGGTAGTTCTCGCCGCCCATCGCGATCGGGTCGATGCGACCGAACACCCGCGAAACGATGTCGCTCCACCGAACACCGTCAAGCGTCGCGTCGACACCGAATCGGGCGGTGTCGCGGACGGTATGCGCGACCTCCGCGGAGTAGACGAACATCTTCGTCGGGATGCAGCCGACGTTGAGGCAGGTACCGCCGAAAATGCCCTGTTCGCATATCGCGACGCGCTTGTCGGTGTAGCGCTGGTCGAGAATCGCGTTGCCCGAGCCGGTGCCGATGATCGCGATGTCGAAATGTTCCATTCAGGTCATCCTTGTTCCGATTGCGCTTCTGCACCTGCCGAATGTGACCAGTCGGCATACCAGTCCAGCCAACGGCCCAGTTCGCGGAATGCGGCGGCGCGCGGCTCTTCCAGCGACAGGAACACGTCGTGCTTCGCGTCGACGATCGGCACGATCGTGGTCCGGTTGCCGATGCAGCCCGCCCACCGCGCGATCTGCTCGACGTCGAGCACCGCGTCGCCGCGCTGAATCTTGTCGGGGTTGGGTACCTCCCGCACGCTGTGGTCCGAGCGCAGAATCAGGTTCGGCACGCCGACATCGAGTCCGCGGTGCAGGCGCGCGTGTCCGCGCCTGATCGCGTTGATCCAGCCGAACGTCACCGGAAAGCCGCCGACCGGTTTCCAGTTGAGGTCGTAGTCGAATTCGCCGTGGTAGTCGCGGTGCAAAGAGGTGCCGTACCCGCCTTCCGTCGGCGACCGGGCCACCAGCTTCTTACGGAAGCGCGAGACAGCGCCGATCGCGGCGGTGCCGACGGTGCGCAGGATCGCCGGGCCTTGCAGGTCCAGCCACGGGCTGTTGAGGACAAGGCCGTTGAGGTTTTTGGCGGCGGTGGCGCCGCGGCGCCGCAACCGGTCCAGCCACAGCGACACGACGAGCCCGCCCGCCGAGTGCCCGTACACGAGGACCTTCGCCCCACCGGTGGCCGCAGTGACGATGGCGAGTGCGCGGTCCAACTCGGCGTCGTAGCGGGTCAGGTCGGTGGTGAAGTGCGGGGTCTGCCCTTCGCGCCAGGATCGCCCGCACTTGTGCAGGTCGAGGGCGTAAAAGGCGAAACCGCGGTCGATGAAGGCGTTGGCGACCTCGGTGTGGAAGAAGTAGTCGGTGAACCCGTGCACCAGCAGCACGGCGTGCTCGACGGGTCGCTCCCGATCGCCTGCGCGAACCAGGGTGGCCACCAGGTCGCCTTCGCCGTCGGGGTCCGGCCCAAGGGCAAGGGTGTGCTGCCAGTAGCCGGGCAGAACATCGGGCTCCCAGGCGGTCACGTCAGCTACCTTAACCGCGGGCAGGTGGCCCGCTTCGGGCCGACGCTCGGCGGGATAACCTGGGCACCGTGTCCGTGACGGTGCCGACTTCGTGAACGTTTCTCTGCGTCGCGCCTGGGCCAAGGATCTCGACACCCCAACGCTCTACGAGCTGCTCAAGCTGCGCGTCGAGGTGTTCGTCGTCGAGCAGGCGACGCCGTACCCGGAGCTCGACGGGCGCGACCTGTCGGCAGACACCCGTCACTTCTGGTTGGCGGGCTCCGACGGCGATGTCATCGCCACGCTGCGGTTGATGGAGGAGCACGCGGGCGGCGCGAAGGGCTTCCGCGTCGGGCGGCTCTGCACGAAGCGCACTGCGCGTGGCCACGGCCATGCGAATCGGCTGCTGCAGGCGGCGCTGGCCGAAGTGGGAGACTACCCGTGCCGCATCAACTCCCAGACCTACCTGGAAGACATGTACCGACAGCACGGCTTCGTCCGCGACGGCGACGAGTTCCTCGACGACGGGATTCCGCACGTGCCGATGCTGCGCGGCGGAAGCGAACAACAGTGATCCCGGGCTATCCGTTCAGCGCGATCGTCGGGCATGACCGGCTGCGACTGGCGCTGGTGCTGTGCGCGGTGCGGCCCGAGATCGGCGGCGTGCTGATCCGTGGCGAGAAGGGCACCGCGAAATCCACGGCGGTGCGTGGCCTCGCGCAGGTGCTCGCGGCCGTCGACCCCGATTCGGCGCTGGTCGAGCTCCCGATCGGGGCGACCGAGGACCGGGTGGTCGGCTCGCTGGATCTGCAACGCGTGCTGCGCGACGGTGAGCACGCCTTCTCGCCGGGTCTGCTGGCCCGTGCGCACGGCGGCGTGCTCTACGTCGACGAGGTCAACCTGCTGCACGACCATCTCGTCGACGTCTTGCTCGACGCCGCCGCGATGGGCCGGGTGCACATCGAACGCGACGGGATATCGCACAGCCACGAGGCGAGATTCGTCCTGATCGGCACCATGAATCCGGAAGAGGGTGAGCTGCGCCCGCAGCTGCTCGACCGGTTCGGGCTCACCGTGGACGTGCACGCCTCACGCGAGGTCGATGTGCGAGCCGACGTGATTCGCGCACGGATGGCGTTCGAGGCCGACCCTGCCGCGTTCGCCGCTTCCTACGCCGAACAGGATGCCGAGCTGGCCCGCGGGATCGCTGCCGCCCGCGCAGCTGTCGGCGATGTGGATTTGCCGGACAACGAATTACGCCGCATTGCCGCGCTGTGTGCGGCGTTCGACGTCGACGGGATGCGCGCCGACCTCGTGGTGGCGCGCACCGCAGTCGCACACGCGGCGTGGCGCGGGTCGCGAGTAGTCGAGGAAACCGACATCCGCGTGGCCGCCGAGCTCGCGCTGCCACACCGGCGGCGACGCGACCCGTTCGACGATCCCGGCCTTGACCCCCAGCAGCTCGACGATGCGATGGCGCAATCGCAGGAGCAGGCAGGTGACCCGAACCCCGAGCCCGACCCGGATTCACCCGACGATGGCGGCGGTGCGCCGGTCACCGATTCGGATCGGCCCCAGCCGCAGGGCAATTCGTCACCCACGACGCGCCCGAGCGCGGCGCCGTCGGGCGTCTTCCGAACCCGCACCCTCCAGGTTCCCGGTGTGGGGGAGGGCGCTCCCGGTAGACGCTCGCGTGCGCGCAACCGCACCGGGACGCCCGTTTCGTCGACGGCAGAGCCCGACGAGGGGCACGGTCTGCATGTCTTCGCGACGCTGCTGGCCGCTGCGCGTCGGCAGCAGCGGCCGGGTCGGCCCCGTCCCACAGCCGACGATGTCCGCCGAGCGATTCGCGAAGGCCGCGAAGGAAACCTGGTGATCTTCGTCGTCGACGCATCGGGCTCGATGGCGGCGCGCGACCGGATGTCGGCGGTCAGCGGCGCAACGCTCTCGCTGCTGCGCGACGCCTATCAGCGCCGGGACAAGGTTGCGGTGATCACCTTCCGTGGGCAGGACGCCACCGTGCTGTTGCCGCCGACCTCGTCGGTGCACATAGCAGGGCGCAGGCTGACCCGATTCGACACCGGTGGGAAAACGCCACTGGCGCAGGGGCTGCTGGCCGCACGCGATGTGGTCGTGCGCGAGAAGGCGCGCGATCGGGCCCGGCGCTGCCTGGTGGTCGTCCTGACCGACGGACGCGCCACCGGCGGTCCCGACCCGCTCGGCCGGGCGCGGATCGCGGCGGCGCGACTGCTCGCAGAAGGCGCGGCGGCCGTCGTCGTCGACTGCGAAACATCCTTCGTGCGACTCGGTTTGGCCGAGGACCTGGCGCGTCACCTCGGTGCCCCCGCGGTTCGGCTGGCGCAGCTGAGGGCCGACAACCTCACCGCCGTGGTCCGCACCGCCGCATAGGGAGGGCTGAAGATGCCTCAGGGACAACCTCTCGCCGTTCCCGACGACGGTCTGACGACTCGCGTCCGCCGCAACGCACCGCTGCTCGCCGTGCACACGGGCGCGGGTAAGGGCAAGTCGACAGCGGCCTTCGGAATGGCACTGCGCGCGTGGAACCAGGGTTTCGACATCGCGGTGTTCCAGTTCGTCAAGAGCGCCAAGTGGAAAGTGGGCGAGGAAGCCGCTTTTCGTGAGCTCGGCCGGGTGCACGACGAGCACGGCGTCGGCGGCCCCGTCGAATGGCACAAGATGGGGTCCGGCTGGTCGTGGTCGCGCAAGGCTGGCACCGACGTCGACCATGCCGCCGCCGCGGCCGACGGCTGGGCCGAGATCGCCAGGCGATTGGCCGAGGAGCGGCACGACTTCTATGTGCTCGACGAGTTCACCTACCCGCTCAAATGGGGGTGGATCGACACCGACGAGGTGGTCGCCACGCTCGCTGCGCGGCCGGGTACCCAGCACGTGGTGATCACCGGCCGCGACGCCCCGCAGTCTCTGCTCGACGCCGCCGATCTGGTCACCGAGATGACCAAGGTGAAACACCCGATGGACGTGGGCCGTAAGGGTCAGAAGGGCATCGAGTGGTGACTGTTCTTCTCGCGGGCTGGGCCTACGCGAGCAGACGCAAAGGTGCCCATTTAGACGGCGTGTCGGGCACTTTTGCGTCTGCTCGCGCGAAAACGGAACGGCCGTGAGCACGGTGGGCGTGCCTGCCGTCGTGATCGCCGCGCCTGCGTCGGGCAGCGGAAAGACCACAGTGGCAACGGGTTTGATCGGCGCGCTGCGACAGGCTGGGCACCGCGTCGCCCCCTTCAAGGTCGGCCCCGATTACATCGACCCCGGCTATCACGCGATTGCGGCGGGCAGGCCGGGCCGCAACCTCGACCCGGTTCTGGTCGGCGACGACCTGATCGGCCCGCTGTACCGGCACGGCGGCGACGGGTGCGACATCGCCGTGGTCGAGGGCGTGATGGGGCTGTTCGACGGTCGCATCGAACCCACCATGACCGGCCCGGCGACGGGTTCGACGGCACACGTCGCCGCCCTTCTCGGCGCGCCGGTGATCCTCGTCGTCGACGCCAAGGGGCAGAGCCACAGCATGGCCGCGCTGCTGCACGGCTTCTCGACGTTCGACGACACCACAAGGATTGCCGGGGTCATCCTCAACCGGGTCGGCTCACCGCGGCACGCGGAGGTGCTGCAGCAGGCGTGCGAGCATGCTGGCATCCCGGTTGTCGGCGCGTTGCCGCGGCTCGACGAGTTGAGCGTGCCCTCACGGCATCTCGGGCTGGTCACCGCCATCGAACACGGTGAGCATGCCCGCGCCGCCGTCGCCGCGATGACGTCCTTAGTCGCTGCGCACGTCGACCTGGCGGGCGTCGTCGCCGCCGCGGGCGGACACGTCACCGCGGACCCGTGGAGCGCGGAAGACGCCGTCGGCGACCGCACCGCCTGCGGTGTCACGGTGGCCCTAGCCTCGGGTAGAGCGTTCAGCTTCAGCTACGCCGAACACTCAGAACTGCTCAGGGCGGCGGGCGCCGACGTCGTCGAGTTCGACCCGCTGATCGACGGCCTGCCCGCGGGCTGCGCGGCGCTGGTGCTGCCCGGCGGGTTCCCCGAGGAGTTCAGCACCGAGTTGTCGGCCAATGTACCTGTCCGACAACAGATCGCCGCGCTCGCCGCGACGGGTGCGCCCGTGCACGCCGAATGCGCCGGCCTGACGTACCTCGTCGACGAGCTCGAGGGCTATCCGATGTGCGGTGTGCTTTCGGGCTCGGCGCGGTTCACCGACCGGCTCACGCTGGCCTACCGCGAAGCCGCCGCCACCGCCGATTCGACGCTCTACGCGGCGGGGGAGCGCGCGATCGGCCATGAGTTCCACCGAACCACAGTCACGTTCGCCGACAGCTATCACCCGGCCTGGGTGTATCGCGGCCGCGACGTCGCCGCCGTCCGCGACGGCGCCGTGCACGGCGGAGTGCATGCCAGCTATCTGCACACCCATCCGGCGGCCCGCCCCCATGCGACGGCACGCTTCGTCGAGGCGGCGAGAAACCTCTAAGCTCGCCGGATGACGCGCACGCGTAGGGGTACCGCCCGCCCGAAGGGCAGGGGGAGAGCGAGGTGACCTCTGAGAACGCCTACCTCGTCGGCCTGCGCCTCGCCGGAAGGAAGGTCGTCGTCGTCGGCGGTGGCACGGTTGCCCAGCGCCGCCTTCCCTTGCTGGTTGCCACCGGCGCGGACGTGCACGTCATCTCCAGGTCCGCGACTCCTGCCGTCGAAGCGATGAGCGGAATCACGCTGACGCTCAGGGTCTTTGAGGACGGCGATCTCGACGGCGCGTGGTACGTCATCGCCGCCACCGACGACCCCGACGTCAACGCGGCCGTTGTCGACGGGGCCGAGCGGCGGCGAGTCTTCTGCGTCCGTGCCGACGCCGGAAGCGAAGGTTCCGCGGTGACGCCCGCCACATTCGACTACGAGGGGCTGGCCGTCGGCGTACTCGCCGCGGGCGATCACCGACGTTCGGCGGCCATCCGATCGGCGATACACGAGGCTTTCCAGCAGGGCCTGATCACCGGCGAAGCGCCCGGCGTCGTGCACGGCGGGGTGGCCCTTGTCGGCGGCGGACCCGGTGACCCGGAGCTGATCACGGTGCGTGGCAGACGTCTGCTGGCCAACGCCGACGTGGTGGTCGCCGACCGGCTCGCGCCGCCGGAACTGCTCGCAGAACTGCCGCCGCACGTCGAGGTCATCGACGCCGCGAAGATTCCGTACGGCCGGGCGATGGCACAGGATGCGATCAATGCGGTGCTCATCGAGCGGGCCAAAGAAGGCAAGTTCGTCGTCCGGCTCAAGGGCGGCGACCCGTTCGTCTTCGCGCGCGGCTACGAGGAAGTGATCGCGTGTGCCAATGCCGGCATTCCGGTGACTGTCGTGCCGGGTGTGACAAGTGCCATAGCGGTTCCCGCAATGGCAGGCGTTCCCGTCACCCACCGAGCGATAACGCACGAGTTTGTGGTGGTCAGCGGCCATGTTGCGCCGGGACACCCCGAATCGTTAGTGAATTGGGATGCGCTGGCCGCGATGTCCGGCACCGTCGTTTTGCTGATGGCCGTCGAGCGGATCGAGCAATTCGCCGAAGTCCTGCTCAAAGGCGGCCGACCTGCGGATACACCAGTGCTCGTCGTCCAGCACGGCACGACCTCGGCGCAGCGGACGTTGCGGACCACGCTCGGCGACGCGCCAGAGGCGATCCGGTCGGAAGGCGTCCGACCACCGGCGATCATCGTGATCGGCCCCGTAGCGGCCTTCGGCGGTTAAAGGGATCTTAAGATTACTGTAAGGTAACCACCTATGACGGCTCTCAATGACGCAGAGCGCGCCGCCATCCGACGTGACGCAGAAGGCGGCACGGCCCGGGCGCTCCCGGAGCAGGCGAAACCCTCCGCGGTGTCGAAAACCGGCAGGTACCCGGCTTGGCTGCCCTCTCGGCGCTTCATCGCCGCGGTCATCGCGATCGGCGGCATGCAGCTGCTGGCAACCATGGACAGCACGGTCGCGATCGTTGCGCTTCCTAAGATCCAGGACGAACTCAACCTCTCCGACGCGGGCCGCAGCTGGGTCATCACGGCCTATGTGCTGACCTTCGGCGGCCTGATGCTGCTCGGTGGGCGCCTCGGCGACACCATCGGGCGCAAGCGGACCTTCATCGTGGGCGTCGCGCTGTTCACCATCGCGTCCGTCCTCTGCGGCATCGCATGGGACGAGACCACGCTGGTGATCGCCAGGCTGCTGCAGGGCGTGGGATCGGCGATCGCCTCGCCGACGGGCCTGGCCCTGGTCGCGACCACCTTCCCGAAGGGGCCTGCACGTAACGCCGCGACGGCCGTGTTCGGCGCCATGACCGCGATCGGCTCCGTGATGGGCCTTGTCGTCGGCGGCGCGCTGACCGAGGTGTCCTGGCGATGGGCGTTCCTGGTCAACGTGCCGGTCGGCATCGTGATGATCTACCTGGCCCGCACCAGCCTGCGCGAGACGCACAAGGAGCGGATGAAGCTCGACGCGACCGGCGCCATCCTCGCCACGCTTGCCTGTACGGCTGCAGTCTTCGGCTTCTCCATGGGCCCCGAGCAGGGTTGGCTGTCGCCGATCACGCTCGGCTCGGTCGCCGCCGCAGGCGTCTTCTTCATCGCGTTCCTCATCGCCGAGCGCACTGCGCAGAACCCCGTCGTGCCGTTCAGTCTCTTCACCGACCGCAACCGGGTGGCCACCTTCGTCGCCGTCTTCCTCGCGGGCGGTGTGCTTTTCACGCTGACCGTCACCATCGGGCTGTACGTGCAGGACATCCTCGGTTACAGCGCGCTGCGGGCAGGCATCGGCTTCATTCCGTTCGTTCTCGCGATGGGCGTCGGCCTCGCCGTCTCCTCGCAGCTGGTGTCGGTGTTCTCACCGCGCGTGCTGACGATCGCAGGCGGCGTGCTGGTGCTCGGCGCCATGATCTACGGGTCCACCCTGAACGCGGGCATCCCGTACTTCCCGAACCTCGTCGCGCCGATCGTGATCGGTGGCATCGGGATCGGCACGATCGTCGTCCCGCTGACCATCTCCGCGATCGCAGGCGTCGGCTTCGACCAGATCGGTCCCGTTTCCGCTATCGCGCTGATGCTGCAGAACCTCGGCGGCCCGCTGGTGCTCGCCATCATCCAGGCCGTGATCACGTCGCGGACGCTGTATCTGGGCGGCACGACGGGTCCGGTGAAGAACATGGACGCTTTCCAGTTGCACGCCCTGGATCAGGGCTACGCGTACGGCCTGCTGTGGATTGCCGCGGTGGCAATTTGCGTCGGCGTGGTCGCACTGTTCATCGGCTACACCGCCGAGCAGGTCGCCCATGCCCAGGAAGTCAAGGACGCGATCGACCAGGGCGAGCTCTAGCGATCTCGGCGCGGCTGGGTGTACCGAGCGCCGCTGGGCACGCAGAACCCGCATCTGGGTAGGCTGGCAAGCCATGTCTGCGGCGGGCGGTTCCAGCGGGTCGACCGACCACTCCGCACCGCGTCTGACAACGCATGTTCTAGGTATCGCGATCTTCGCGATCACCGGCATGCAGTTGATGGCCACGCTCGACGGCACCATCGTCATCGTCGCGCTGCCGCGACTGCAGGCCGAACTCGACCTGTCCGACGCGGCCAAGAGCTGGGTCATCACCGGATACGTGCTCACATTCGGCGGCCTGTTGTTGATCGGCGGCCGGGTCGGTGACGCCATCGGACACAAGCGCGCGTTCCTCTCCGGCGTCGGCGTGTTCACGATCGCATCGCTGGTGTGCGGACTGGCCACCGACGGAATCACCCTGATCATCGCCAGGGCGGTGCAGGGCACCGGCGCGGCGATCGCAGCACCCACCGGACTCGCGTTGATCGCGACCACCTACGCCGTCGGGCACGCCCGCAACCGCGCATTCGCCGTCTCGGCCGCCATGCAGGCGTCGGGTTCAGTGCTTGGGCTGGTGCTCGGCGGCGCGCTGACCGTCGTGTCCTGGCGGCTGGCATTCCTGATCAACGTCCCGATCGGCATCGTCATCATCTGGGTCGCGGTCACCCGGTTGGCCGAGACGAACCACGAACGGCTCAAGCTCGACGTCGCAGGCGCGGCGCTGGCCACGCTCGCCTGCACGTCGGCGGTGCTGGTGTTCACCCAGGGCCCGCCGCGCGGCTGGATCGACCCGTGGGTGATCGGCGCGGGTGTCGCCGCAGTGGTCTTCCTGGCCGCGTTCCTGTTCGTCGAGAGGACCGCGGAACACCCGATCGTCCCGTTCACGGTGTTCGACAACCGCAGCCGCGTCATGACCTTCCTATCGCTGTTCATGGCCGGCGGCGTGATGCTGACCGCGACCGTGATCATCGGTCTCTACGTACAGGACGTGATGGGCTATTCGGCACTGCGCGCCGGTGTCGCCTTCCTGCCGTTCGCGGCCGCGTTCGGTTTCGGCACCGTGCTGGCCACCCGCGTGGCCCCGCACATCGCGCCGCGATGGCTGATCATCGGATGCGGAACGCTGGTGCTCGCGGCGATGTTGTACGGCTCCACACTGGACCGCTCGATCTCCTACTTCCCCGACTTCGTCGCGCTGATCGTGGTGGGCGGCTTCGGAATCGGCGTCATCTCGGTGGTGCTGCCGCTGTGCGCGGTGGCCGATGTCGGGCCTCGTGAGATCGGGCCGGTGTCGGCGATCCAGCTGATGGTCTACAACCTCGGCGGACCGCTGGTGCTCGTGGTGATCCAGGCCGTCATCACGTCGCGCACGTTGTATCTGGGCGGCACCACGGGACCGGTCTCCGATATGACGCCCGCCCAGCTCGACGCGCTCGACGCCGGCTACACCTACTCGCTGCTGTGGGTCGCCGGTATCGCGGTGGTCGTCGGCGCCGCGGCGCTCGGAATCGGTTTCACCGCACGGCAGATCGCCGCCGCCCAGCACACCCGTGAGGCGTTTGAGGCGGGCGAACTCGAGGAAGGCGAGTTGGAGGAAGGCGAGCCGCAAGAAATGCGACCGCCGAGCGACCGCTGATGACACACTTTGCGACGTGAGCACCGGTCGCGTCAGATACGCGCGCAACGGGGACATTCGGCTGGCCTATCGGGTGATGGGCGACGGTGACATCCCTGTCGTGCTGGTCCCTGGATGGGTCAGCAATGTCGATCTCTACGACGACCCCACTACCTTGTATGCCGGAGTCGCGGAGCGGTTGAGCCGGCATGTGCGACTGATCGTGTGGGACAAACGCGGCACGGGGCTGTCGGACCCTGTCTCCCATGTCCCGCCGATCGACGAACGTATGGACGATCTGCGTGCCGTGTTGGACGCGGCCGACATCGAATACCCGGCGCTGATCGGGATCTCGGAGGGTGGCCCGATGAGCCTCCTGTTCGCCGCAACCTATCCGGAGCGAGTGCGTTCGCTGTTGCTCATGGGCACCACTGCCAGGTTCTCACAAGAACTGCCTGATCGCCCATGGGGGCTCACGCCAGAACAATTCGTGGCGGGACATGAAGACATCGAAAACAATTGGGGCGAGGGAGCGTTGGCGGATTTCTTCTTCGGGCCTGTCGCCGACGTACCGGGTGTCCGAGAGATGTGGGGCAGGGAGCAGCGGGCGTCCGCAAGTCCGATGATGGCGCGCTTGATGTGGCAGGCGGTAGAGGACATGGACATCCGGGCTGTGCTGGAAAGCGTCCGCACACCCACCCTGGTGCTTGGCCGCCGGGGAGACCGCATCGCACCCTTCGAGTCCGCCACAGAGCTGGCGGCCCGAATACCGAATGCCGAGCTGCAGGAGTTGCCGCCGGGCGAGCACTACGCTATCGACCTTGTCGAGCTGCTTCCACAAGCAGTGCTGAAATTCATTGGCCGACAGGCAGATGCTGCTCCTGCCGAACGGGTGTTGAGCACTGTTCTCTTCACCGACATCGTCGGTTCTACGGAAATGCTTGCTGCGCAAGGCGACGACCACTGGCGCAGGCAGCTCGACGACCACGACCACCTGGTCGACGTCGTGCTGGCGCGCTACGGCGGTCGACGCGCCAAGCACACCGGTGACGGAATCTTCGCGCTGTTCGACGGTCCGACGAAGGCCGCCCGGTGCGGCCTCGACCTGATACCGGCTCTGGCCACCCATGGCATACCGATCCGCGCAGGCGTGCACATCGGCGAGTGTGAGAAGCGCGGCGACGAGTGGAGCGGTATGGCCGTGCACGTCGGCGCACGCATCGGCGCCATCGCCGGGGTCGGGGAGGTGCTGACCAGCCGCACCGTGCGCGACCTCTCCGCAGGGTCTGGGCTTGTCTTCGAAGGCCTGGGACTCCACCGACTGAAAGGACTGCCCGAGGACACTGAGGTCTTCCGGGTCAAGGCGGCTTGAGGAACCGCCTAAGCTAGCGGGCTGTGATCACCCGCATGTCCGAGTTGTTCCTGCGCACGCTTCGCGACGACCCGGCCGACGCCGAGGTCCCCAGCCACAAGCTGCTGATCCGCGCGGGCTACGTCCGCCCCGTCGGCCCCGGTCTGTACAGCTGGCTGCCCCTGGGTCTGCGGGTACTCCGCAACGTCGAGCGCGTCGTCCGCGATGAGATGAATGCGATTGGCGGGCAGGAGATCTTGTTCCCCGCGTTACTTCCGCGCGCGCCTTACGAAACCACGAACCGGTGGACCGAATACGGCGACGGCGTCTTCCGGCTCAAGGACCGTCGTCAGAACGACTATCTGCTGGGTCCCACCCACGAAGAGCTGTTCACGCTGACGCTGAAGGGGGAGTACAGCAGCTACAAGGACTTTCCGGTGCTGCTGTACCAGATCCAGACGAAGTACCGTGACGAGGCGCGGCCACGGGCGGGCATCCTGCGGGGGCGGGAATTCGTGATGAAGGACTCGTACTCGTTCGACGTCGACGACGACGGCCTGCGCGCTGTCTACCACCGCCATCGCGACGCCTACCAGCGCATCTTCGACACTCTGGGCGTCCGCTACGTCATCGTCTCCGCCGTGTCGGGAGCGATGGGCGGAAGCGCCTCTGAAGAGTTCCTCGCCGAGAGTGAGATCGGCGAGGACACCTTCGTGCGCTGTCTCGACTCCGGCTACGCCGCCAACGTCGAAGCCGTCGTCACCGCGGCTCCCGACCCGCAGCCGACCGACGGCCTGCCCGAGGCCATGGTGTACGACACCCCCGACACACCGACCATCGCCACCCTGGTGGACTGGGCGAACACCGTCGACCTCGGGCGGGAGATCACCGCGGCCGACACCCTGAAGAACGTCCTGCTCAAAACCCGCCGGCCAGGCGGCGAATGGGAACTGCTGGCGGTCGGGGTGCCCGGCGACCGCGAGGTCGACGAGAAGCGGCTCGGCGCGGCGCTCGACCCGGCCGAGTACGCGTTGCTCGACGATGCGGACTTCGCCAAGAACCCGTTCCTGGTGAAGGGTTATGTCGGCCCGAAAGGCTTGCGGGAGAACGGCGTTCGCTACCTGGTCGATCCGCGCATCGTCGACGGCACATCGTGGATCACTGGCGCCGATGCGCCCAACAAACACATTGTCGGCCTTGTGATGGGGCGCGACTTCACCGCCGACGGCACCATCGAGGCCGCCGAGGTGCGCGACGGCGACCCGTCGCCGGACGGGGCGGGTGCGCTGGTGTCGGCGCGCGGCATCGAGATCGGCCACATCTTCCAGCTCGGCCGCAAGTACACCGACGCCTTCACCGTCGATGTGCTCGGCGAGGACGGTAAGCCGGTGCGCCCGACCATGGGTTCCTACGGCATCGGGGTGTCCCGGCTGGTTGCGGTGATCGCCGAGCAGCAGCACGACGAGCTCGGCCTGCGCTGGCCGTCGTCGGTGTCGCCGTTCGACGCCCATGTCGTCATCGCCAACAAGGACGAGGCAGCGCGAGCGGGCGCCGACGCGCTGGCCGCCGAATTGGACGGGCTCGGCGTCGAGGTGCTTCTCGACGACCGCAAGTCCTCACCCGGTGTCAAGTTCAAGGACGCCGAACTGATCGGGATGCCGTGGATCGTGGTCGTCGGCCGTGGCTGGGCCGACGGGGTGGTCGAACTGCGCAACCGGTTCTCCGGCGAGACGCGCGAGGTCGCCGTCAACGGAGCGGCCACCGAGATCGCGCGGGCACTCACCGGCTAGTTCTACTCGCTGCCGCCGGGGAAGGCCACGGTGATCGGCCAGACGCCGAGCACCTTGCTCCAGCGCGCGGCGGTCACCGCCGTCTGGGTCAGGGCCTTCACCGCGAAAGCACGCTCCTCGGCGGTCGCAGCCTGTTCGAGCACCGCTCGCCAGGCCACCGCCGAATCCTCCTCCATGCGCACCGCGAGGTTCCCCGCATCGGTGGGGTTGTCGACCTGCATGGGCACCTGATAGCCGGCGGCGGGCAGCGGCGGGTCCACACCGCGCCCGTCGAGCATCGCGATCGCGGCTTCGCGACGTCGGCGGTGCTCCTTCATCGACGATGCGACGAGGTCGTTGTCGTCGGGGGTGGAATGCGCCGACACCAACCCGTAGCCGTAGATCACCCCGTGCTCGGTGGTGACCGCGTCGAAAAGCGCCGCGGCGTCGGAGTCGGGCGGTCGGCTCGGGCTGGTCGGTTCCGCGGCGTCCGATGTCGTCGGGGTGGGTTCGGCAGATGTCACGGCGCTCCCTCCCGCGCCGCGAGCGACACCGTGTAGGCCGCGGTGCACGACGCGGCGATCGAACCGAGCAGCCCGGCTCGGTAGCCCGACATCTCGGCGGCCAACTGCGCCGCGCTCTCGGCCGACTTCTTCAGTGCGGCGACGACGTCCTTCGCTGTCGGCGGGGGCGCAGGCATTGCGGTGGTGGTCGTGGTCGCCGACGTCGACGTGGCCTGCTCGCCGGTCAACCGGGCGATCTCGGCTGTCAGCGCCTCGGCATGCTTCGACCGCTCCGCTGAGACGGCGGCAAGCGCGGAACGCTGCGGCGGCTTCGCTGCGTCGGCGGCGTCACTGGCCAGTTGGCTGTCGCTGTGGGCCGCCTCCAGCTGGCTCGTCAACTCGGCCAACTCCGGCGGCGGCGCCGGCTTGCCGCAGGCGACGCCGGTGGCGCCGACCACCGCAAGAGCCGCGGTCCCGACCAGCATGCGCCGCCTGCTGACGACGGGAAGGGCGCTTGGCACAGCGCCATCCTGCCATTGCCTCCAAGCGGGTCTGTGCATTCGCTGGGCGTGGGTGCGGGATTGCAGTTCGCCTGCAGTTCACTGGCGTATCGTTGCCACCGTCGGAACAATTCAACATGAGGAGCTCGCCGTGGCATCGGATCCGCAGCTGCGGTCTGCGAGATTGCCCTCGCAGAAGCAGGTGATCGAGCTACTCGACGGCGAGTTCGCGCGCGCGGGATACGAAATCGAGGACGTCGTCATCGACGCCGCCGCGCGTCCGCCGCGCATCACCGTGATAGCCGACGGCGACGAGGGCCTCGACCTGGATTCGATCGCCACCCTCTCGCGGTCCGCGTCCGAACTGCTCGACACCGCCGACCCGGCGAATTCCGCAACGCCGTATGTCCTCGAGGTGACTTCGCCCGGCGTGGACCGGCCGCTCACCGAGGAGAAGCACTATCGGCGCGCCCGCGGCCGCAAGGTCGAGTTCACGCTGACCGACGGCTCACAGCTGATGGGCAGGCTCGGCGAGACCAGGGACGGCGCCGTCGGCGTCGTGGTGGCCGAAAAGCGTCGGGGGGACTACTCGGTACGCGACCTGCCACTCAGTGAGATCGCCAAAGCCGTTGTGCAGGTGGAGTTTTCTCCGCCAAGCCAGCGCGAGGTCGAGCTGACGGGCCAAACCGGGAAGGGGGCTGGTGCATGAACATCGATATGGCCGCACTGCACGCCATCGAGGCCGACAAGGGCATCTCGGTGGAGGTCGTCGTCGACACCATCAAATCGGCGTTGCTCACCGCATACCGCCACACCGAGGGCCATGAAGCCGACGCTCGCATCGAAATCGATCGCAAGACCGGCGTCGTGCAGGTGTTGGCGCGTGAGACCGACGAGGACGGCAACGTCCTCAGCGAATGGGATGACACGCCAGAGGGGTTCGGCCGCATCGCGGCGACCACCGCGCGGCAGGTGATCCTGCAGCGGTTGCGCGACGCCGAGAACGAGAAGAACTACGGCGAGTTCTCCACCCGCGAGGGCGAGATCGTCAGCGGCGTCATCCAGCGCGACAGTCGCGCCAACGCCCGCGGCCTCGTCGTCGTCCGGATGGGCAGTGAGACGAAGGGCTCCGAAGGCGTGATCCCGGCGGCCGAACAGGTGCCCGGCGAGAGCTACGAACACGGCGACCGGTTGCGTTGCTACGTCGTCGGCGTCACCCGCGGCGCGCGCGAGCCCTTGATCACGTTGTCGCGCACGCACCCCAATCTGGTTCGCAAGCTGTTCTCGCTCGAGGTGCCCGAGATCGCCGACGGTTCCGTCGAGATCGCCGCGGTGGCACGTGAGGCGGGGCACCGGTCCAAGATCGCGGTGACCTCTCGGGTGCCCGGCCTCAACGCCAAGGGCGCGTGCATCGGTCCGATGGGCCAGCGGGTGCGCAACGTGATGAGTGAGCTGTCGGGCGAGAAGATCGACATCATCGACTACGACGAGGACCCGGCCAAGTTCGTCGCCAACGCCCTGTCACCGGCCAAGGTGGTGTCGGTGCAGGTCATCGACGAGGCGGGGCGCGCGGCGCGAGTCGTGGTGCCCGACTTCCAGCTGTCGTTGGCCATCGGCAAGGAAGGGCAGAACGCCCGCCTCGCGGCCCGATTGACCGGCTGGCGGATCGATATCAGAAGCGACGCGGCCACCGCGCCGGAGGCCGCACCGAATCCGGGTGCGACGCAGAGGGTGCCTCACAACCGATAGCGGATATCGGCCGTTTCGGATCGTCAGGGCCCAGACGGTAGACTCAGGCGTGATCCAGCGCGAGACTTCGGCTTCGCCGCATCGAAGTACGGATGGACCCGTACGGACATGCGTCGGCTGCCGGAAGCGAGAGCTGGCCTCCGGACTGCTTCGGGTAGTTGCTCGCGGCGGCGGGAATGGCAATTACGCCGTAACCGTTGACGCAGCAGGTAACCTGCCTGGGCGGGGCGCTTGGTTGCACCCTGACCAGCAGTGTCTGCACGCAGCAATCCGGCGGCGAGCATTCGCTCGAGCGTTGCGCATCACCGGTTCACCGGAAACATCCGCGGTGTCGAAGCACTTGGAGTTGATCGGAGCATCACTCGAGGCGCGTCGGCTCCCGGCACAGAACAGGCAGCGAAGAACATGAGCACACCGTGAAGTCCAGACGATGACCATGCGTCATAGCTAAACCCGAGGCGCGGCCCTCCCACCGCTGTCGCCTCTAAGACAGGAGAGAAGTGGCAGGCAAGGCCCGCGTACACGAGTTGGCTAAGGAACTCGGTGTAACCAGCAAGGAAGTACTCGCCCGACTGAGTGAACAGGGCGAATTCGTTAAATCCGCATCCTCCACCGTGGAGGCCCCCGTCGCGCGCCGGCTGCGCGAATCCCTTGGTGGCGCGAAATCGGCCGCTGACAAGGCCAAGGCCGACGGCAACGGCGCACCCGCCAAGAAAGCGGCACCGGCCAAGGCGGCACCCGCGCCCGCGGCGGCGGCCCCGGCAGCGGCAAAGCCGGCCGCACCTGCGGCGCCGGCAGCGGCACCAGCACCGGCCGAGCCTGTGGCACCTGCCCCTGCGGCGGCGGCCGCACCGGCTCCCGCACCAACACGTCCCGGCCCGACGCCGGGGCCAAGGCCTGCGACGCCGGGTCCCAAGCCTGCACCGCGGACACCGCGCGTCGGCAACAACCCGTTCTCCTCGGCGCAGCCGGTCGAACGTGCGATTCCCCGGCCTCAGGCCCCCCGGCCCGGCGCGCCCCGCCCTGGCGGCGGCCCTCGGCCCGGCGCCACGCCGGGCAACATGCCTCCCCGCCCACCTGGCGCGCGGCCAGGCGCTACCGGCCGTCCAGCCGGTCCCCGTCCGGCACCCGGCGGCCGCGGCCCCGGCGGCGGCGGCGGCGGAGGAGGACGTCCCGGCGGTGGCGGCGGCGGTAACTACCGCACCGGCGGACCCGGTGGCGGCGGACCCGGTGGCGGCGGCGCACCCGCGGGCGGCGGCTATCGCGGCCGTCCAGGTGGCGGTGGTCGTCCCGGTCAGCGTGGCGGCGCCGCAGGCGCCTTCGGTCGTCCCGGCGGGGCACCCAAGCGCGGCCGCAAGTCGAAGCGGGCGAAACGCGCCGAATACGAGAACATGCAGGCGCCGGTCGTCGGTGGCGTGCGGTTGCCGCACGGCAACGGCGAGGCCATCCGGCTGGCCCGCGGCGCATCGCTGTCGGACTTCGCCGAGAAGATCGACGCCAACCCGGCCGCCCTCGTGCAGGCGCTGTTCAACCTGGGCGAAATGGTCACCGCGACCCAGTCGGTCGGTGATGACACCCTGGAGCTGCTCGGCAGCGAGATGAACTACAAGATCCAGGTCGTGTCCCCGGAGGACGAGGACCGCGAGCTGCTGGAGTCCTTCGACCTGACCTACGGCGAGGACGAGGGCGACGAGTCGGACCTGGAGAGTCGTCCTCCTGTGGTCACCGTCATGGGTCACGTCGACCACGGCAAGACCCGCCTGCTCGACACGATCCGCCAGGCCAACGTCCGCGAGGAGGAAGCCGGCGGCATCACCCAGCACATCGGTGCCTACCAGGTCGCCGTCGATTTCGACGGCGGCGAACGGCTGATCACCTTCATCGACACCCCGGGCCACGAGGCGTTCACCGCCATGCGCGCCCGCGGCGCCAAGGCCACCGACATCGCGATCCTGGTGGTCGCCGCCGACGACGGCGTCATGCCTCAGACGGTGGAGGCCATCAACCACGCGCAGGCGGCCGATGTACCGATCGTGGTCGCGGTCAACAAGATCGACAAGGAAGGTGCCGATCCGTCGAAGATCCGCGGGCAGCTGACCGAATACGGTCTGGTGCCAGAGGAATTCGGCGGCGACACCATGTTCGTCGACATCTCCGCCAAGCAGGGCACCAACATCGCGGCGCTGGAAGAGGCGGTGCTGCTGACCGCCGACGCCGCCCTCGACCTGCGGGCCAACCCCGACATGGAGGCCCAGGGTGTGGCCATCGAGGCGCATCTGGACCGCGGCCGCGGACCGGTGGCGACCGTGCTCATTTCGCGCGGCACACTGCGGGTCGGCGACTCGATCGTCGCGGGCGACGCCTACGGCCGTGTCCGTCGCATGGTCGACGAGCACGGTGAGGATGTCGACGCCGCGCTGCCGTCGCGACCGGTGCAGGTCATCGGTTTCACGTCGGTGCCCGGTGCAGGCGACAACCTGCTCGTCGTCGACGAGGACCGGATCGCACGTCAGATCGCCGACCGCCGCAGTGCGCGCAAGCGCAACGCGATGGCCGCGCGCAGCCGTAAGCGGATCAGCCTCGAGGACCTGGATTCGGCGCTGAAGGAAACCAGTCAGCTGAACCTGATTCTCAAGGGTGACAACGCGGGCACCGTCGAGGCGCTCGAGGAAGCCCTGATGGGCATCCAGGTCGACGACGAGGTCGAACTGCGTGTCATCGACCGCGGTGTCGGCGGCGTCACCGAGACCAACGTCAACCTGGCGTCGGCCTCGGATGCGGTGATCATCGGCTTCAACGTGCGCGCGGAGGGCAAGGCGACCGAGCTGGCCAACCGCGACGGCGTCGAGATCCGCTACTACTCGGTGATCTACCAGGCCATCGACGAGATCGAGAGCGCGCTCAAGGGCATGCTCAAGCCGATCTACGAGGAGAAGGAGCTGGGCCGCGCGGAGATCCGGGCGATCTTCCGGTCGTCCAAGGTCGGCAACATCGCCGGCTGCCTGGTCACCTCCGGCATCATCCGTCGCAACGCCAAGGCACGGCTGCTGCGTGACAGCGTCGTGGTCGCCGAGAACCTGACGGTGTCCTCGCTGCGTCGTGAGAAGGACGACGCCACCGAGGTCCGCGACGGTTACGAGTGCGGTCTGACGCTCACCTACTCCGACATCAAGGAAGGCGACGTCATCGAGACGTACGAACTCGTCGAGAAGGCACGCACTTAATGCCTGATCCGGCACGGGCACGCCGGCTGGCCAAGCGCATATCCGAGATCGTCGCCATGGCGATCGAGTACGAGGTCAAGGATCCGAGGCTGGCCGGCGTCACGATCACCGACGCCAAGGTGACCAACGACCTGCACGACGCCACGCTGTACTACACGGTGCTGGGCAGTTCGCTCGACGAAGAGCCGGATTACGACGGCGCGGCCGCCGGGCTGTCGAAGGCGACCGGTGTGCTGCGCAGCAAGGTGGGCGCGGCGCTCGGCGTGCGCTTCACCCCGACGTTGGCATTCGCGCGCGACACGGTGCCCGATGCGGCCAACCGGATGGAGGAGTTGCTCGCCCGCGCCCGCGCCGCAGATGAGGATTTGGCGAGAGTTCGACAGGGTGCCAAGCACGCAGGGGAGTCCGACCCGTATCGTCAGGATCGGGCGGAGGACAGCGGGGAATTGGATGACGAGCGAGACGCTGAGGACACCGTTGACCGCGATTGACCCGAAGATCGACGCAGACCTGGTAGGTCAGCGCGTCGACGCGAACGGGGCGGCCGACCTGCTGAATTCCGCGCGCTCTGTCAGCGTGGTGTGTCACGTCTATCCCGACGCCGACACCGTCGGCGCAGGCCTGGCGCTTGCGCTCGTCCTCGACCATGCCGGAAAGGACGTCGAGGTCAGCTTCGCCGAACCCTCGGGTCTGCCCGAATCCCTGCAGTCGCTGCCCGGCGGTCACCTGCTCATTCCGCCCGCCGACATGCGCCGCGACGCCGACCTGGTGGTCACCGTCGACATCCCCAGCGTGAACCGGCTTGGCTCGCTGGAGAAGCTGGCCGAACCGGGACGCGAGGTGCTGGTGATCGACCACCACGCCTCCAACCAGCTGTTCGGTAGCGCCAACTTCGTCGACGCGTCAGCGGACTCGACCACGATGCTTGTCGCCGAGCTGCTCGACGCGTGGGACAAGCCGATCGACGCCGGGGTGGCGCACTGTCTGTACGCCGGGCTGACCACCGACACCGGATCGTTCCGGTGGGCCAGCGCGCGTGCCCACCGGCTGGCCGCCCGGCTGGTGGAGCTCGGCGTCGACAATGCCTCGATCAGTCGCACGCTGCTGGACAGTCATCCGTTCGCGTGGCTGCCGATGTTGTCGCGCGTGCTGGCGTCGGCGAAGTTGCTGCCCGATGCTGTCGACGGCCGCGGCTTCGTCTATGCCGTTGTCAGACACGAGGAATGGGCCGAGGCACGGCCCGAAGAGGTCGAAAGCATCGTTGACATCGTGCGCACCACCCAGCAGGCCGAGGTCGCCGCGGTGTTCAAGGAGATCGAACCGGAACGCTGGTCGGTCTCGATGCGGGCCAAGTCGCTCAACCTCACGTCCATCGCCAGCCAGTTCGGGGGCGGCGGACACCCGCACGCCGCCGGCTACTCGACGTCCGGATCGGCCGACGATGTCGTCCAGGCGCTCTCCGTTGCTCTCGGCTGACGGGCGCCAGCGGCGCCTTGGTTGACCCCGAACCGGAACTTCCTGTCGCGCAGGCGACCGGTCGCCGGATCGCCGGACTGGCGCTGCCTGCGCTCGGGGTGCTCGCGGCAGAGCCCATCTACCTGCTGTTCGACCTCGCCGTCGTCGGACGGCTTGGTGCACTCAACCTGGCCGGGCTTGCCATCGGCGGGTTGATTCTGACCACGCTGAGTTCCCAGATGACGTTCCTGTCCTACGGCACCACCGCGCGCTCGGCCCGCTTCTTCGGAGCGGGAAACCGGGCGGCGGCGGTCGGTGAAGGGGTTCAAGCGACCTGGCTTGCTGTGGGAATCGGGATGTTGGTCATCGCGATCTTCCAGATCGTCGCGGTGCCACTGGTTTCCGCACTTGCCGCCGGTGGTGACATCGCTGCCGCGGCGCTGCCGTGGGCGCGGATCGCGATCTTCGGTGTGCCCGCCATCCTGATCTCCGCGGCGGGCAACGGCTGGATGCGCGGGGTGCAGGACACGGCGAGGCCGCTGCGCTATGTGGTTTTCGGGTTCGCGATGTCGGCTGTGCTGTGCCCGCTGCTCGTGTACGGCTGGCTCGGCATGCCCCGGCTGGAACTCGCCGGATCCGCGATCGCCAACCTGATCGGCCAATGGCTCGCGGCTCTGCTGTTCTGCCGTGCGCTTCTGGTGGAACGGGTGGCCTTGCGGATCCAGCCGGAAGTGCTTCGCGCACAGGTGACCATGGGTCGAGATCTGTTGCTGCGGACGCTGGCTTTCCAGGCCTGCTTCGTCTCGGCGGGAGCCGTCGCCGCCCGGTTCGGTGCGGCGGCCGTGGCGGCTCACCAGGTGGTGTTGCAGCTGTGGAATTTCCTTGCGCTGGTGTTGGATTCGTTGGCCATCGCGGCGCAGTCGCTGGTGGGTGCCGCGCTCGGCGCAGGCGAGTTGACACACGCCAAGTCCGTCGCATGGCGGGTGACGATCTTCTCCGCAGTCGCGTCCGCGGTGCTGGCCGGCGTCTTCGCGGTCGGCGCATCGGTGTTTCCGACCGTGTTCACCGACGACCGCTCCGTACTGGCCGCGATCGGTGTGCCGTGGTGGTTCATGGTGGCTCAATTACCCGTCGCCGGGATAGTTTTCGCACTTGATGGGGTCCTGCTCGGTGCCGGCGACGCGAAGTTCATGCGCAACGCCACGTTGACCAGCGCGCTGGTCGGCTTCCTGCCTCTGATCTGGTTGTCGCTGATCTTCGGCTGGGGCCTGCTGGGCATATGGACCGGCCTCAGCACCTTCATGGTGCTGAGGCTCGTCTTCGTCGGCTGGCGTGCGTTCTCCGGCCGGTGGTTGGTGCCGGGGACGTCTTAGACACCGTCGGGTTTGTTTTCCTTCGGAGTCTGCTGGGAGATCGACTTTTCGGGCGATATCGCGATCTGGCCGCAGTCTCGGCGACGGGTTTGGAAGGATCAGTGCGATGAGCAGGCTCGCGTACCCCACCGGCGCCGTGGCATTGCTGTGCCTCGTCCCGGTGTCGACGGCCGCGGCAGAGCCGGACGCCGGAACCGTCGGCACCGCCGTCCAGGTGGTGATCCACAAGTCCTACACCGAGATCCCCGAACCCGATCAATGCACCGGTGCCGGATCGCTGGCGGCAGTCCGCCGTGGCTCGTCGGTGGTGCTGTCAGAAGCGTCGGGCAGCGCGGACGCTCCCAAGGTCGCCGTCGGTCAGTTCTTCCGGTCGCGGGTGAAGGACGGCACGTGTCAGGTCATGTACATCACGGCTGCACCCGTCAGGCCCGCGTTCAACGTCGCGTTCGTCGGGCCGGAGGGAGTCCCCAGCTCGACCTTCGGGCCGAGCCCCTCCGAGCCGGTGACCGACCAGCCCGGTATCGCACAGCTGATCCGTGTCGATATGGCGTTCGGGCCGCAGCCCTAACCGGCCACCCGGGCGACGACGGCCCAACCGAATTCATTGATGCGGACGTCGATTTCGCCGAAGCCGGCAACGGTGAGCCGGGCGGGCAGCGTCGATGGATCGATCGGGTTGTAGGTGTCGCCCTCGTGGTGGGCCTCGAGTTCCTCGCTGCCAAGGCTGTCACTGGCGACGAGCGGGGCGCCAAGCCGCAGCACGCGGGCGATCTCGCCGAAGAGCCGGTCCTGCAACTCGGCGGTCGGCACGTGGTGCAACATCGTGAAGCACGCCGCGCCGGAGAACCGGTTGTCGTCGTATCGCAGCGAGGTCGCGTCGGCGTTGACGATCTCGACCGACGGGAGGTCGGCGAAGCGGTCGGTCAGCATGGCGGCCAGCTCGTCGTCGATCTCGACCGACGTCAGCCGGGGCACCGCCCGGCTGAGCACATCGGTGGTGGCGCCGTAGCCGGGCCCGACTTCGAGCACGTCGTCGCCGAGGTCGGTGTCCTTCAACGCCCACGGCAGGATCACATCCCTGATCGCCTGCCGCCACTCGTCGCTGCCGCACATCTCATGCGCTTTGTTCACAGTCGGCAGCCTAGGAGACTGCTGAATTAGTGGCGTTGGGGCGGGGCGCCTCGAGCCGTCGTGCGGCGGTGTGAAGTCAGACCCGTGGGTCGACAGAAGAGGTCGCCCCGCCGAAATCGAGCGTGACACTGGATCTCGCGGTCGGCAAGGCCGGAATCCAACTGTGTTAGGCGATAGCCCAGGTAGTTCCGGTGTGAGTCAGGCCCAGTGAGATGAGGCGACGCAGGTTGAGTGCGGCGCTGCGGTGGTGCAGCCAGTGGTCGTTGCGGGTGACGCCGCGGTAGCGGACTCTGCGGTTGTTGCGGGTGAGCCAGGCGATGGAGCGTTCGACCATGGGCCGATGCTGGCGGTACTCGGCTTGCCACTCGGGGTCGCGTGCTCGACTGCGGGCTGCGCGCTGCAGCGGTTCGTACTCACTGAGGGTGAGTTTGCGTCCGTTAACCGCGGTAGTGCATTGAGACGCTAAAGGGCATGAGCGGCAACGTGTTGTGAAACCGACTCCGCCGCTGGGCGGAATCGGCAGCGTGTGGTTGGCCGGGCAGGTGACGGTGCGGGCGTCGAAATCGATGGTGAAGTCATCGGTGGTGAATCCGCCGGGTACCGGGGAGCGCAGGGGTATCGGTTTGATGATCGTGGTGTGCTTGGCCTCGGCGAGCGCAGCGCGAGTCGCACCGGTGCCGTAGGCCGAATCGCCGAGCACTCGCACCGGGCTCGGCTCGTCCTCCAGGAGGGCCAACCCGATGACGGCTTCGTGGTTGTCAGATCCGCTGGCTTTGGTCAGCGCGCAGTCGGTGATGATCCCGGTGTCGGGTTCGATCGCGAGGTGGGCTTTGAACCCGTCCTGACGGCGGTGCACCGTCTTATGGGCGTGGCGGCTGTCGGGATCCACAGTGGAGATCACCCGATCCGGGGCGACCTTCTGCGCGATACGCCAGTGCCCGTCGGTGCCATCGGAGCCCTCGACCGGTTCGACGTCCTGGCCGGCGATCAGCGCCAACAACGCCACCGCCTCAGCAGCCCGAGGATCGAGTTCGTGCTCGGGTAGATGCCCGAGCACTCGATGAGCATCACTGACCAGGCCATCTACCAATGCGTCACGGGCGGCCTTGTCGTTCCAGGCAATCGCGGGCTTGCCCGGGTCGTCGTAATCGTGAGCAGTGCAGTGCTGTTCGATCACCGCTGCGGCGGCGGGAACCTCGCGGCGGACCCGCCGGATCGCGGCGATCAACTGAGTCACGGTGTCCTGAGTAGCCACCGCATCATCGAGGACGGTGGAATCCAACGCCCGCCGCGTCTTCTTGGCCAACACGCCGGTCTCGGTGACGACGGCTTTGACCGCCTCAAAGATTCGGTTCGGCCGAGCTGAGGCCGCCAGTCGGCGCCGCCAGTAGGTCAACGTCGTGGAGTGAAACGCCGGTGCGGTGATCGGCAATCCGCAGGCCGCCTTCCACCGCAGGTCAAAGGTGACCGCGTCGACGGTCTCGTTATCCGACAGGCCGTGCAGCGCCTGCAGGGTGATCACGCTGGCCATCACCTCAGCCGGAACACTGGGCCGACCCCGCCGCGAGGGAAACAGATCGGCGAACATCTCCTCAGGAAACAACTCACTCCGATGTGCGGACAGGAACGCAAACACACTGTCGGACTTCAGAAGATGCCCGGCCACCGACTCGGCATCCAACAACTCTCGCTGATCATCAGATCGACCCTGCACCATCTAATGATCCCGAAAACCCCAGCACAAGCACCCCCGCCACGCCGCAATAATTCAGCAGTCTCCTAGGCGGTCAGCGCACCTGTGCGCGGCCCCTCTCGATGACGGCGGCGCGGTTGGCCGCGATGTCGTCACCGGTCGCAGTGCCCATCCACTGCCGGGCCGACGCCGCCTCGATCCACAGACCCTGGTCGGTCTGCGACTCGTCGATGCGGTGATACGACGCCAGCAGCGCGCGGACCGCCTTGGAGTTGTTGCCGACGATCGATGCGGCGATCCGTCGCGCGGTCGGCAGCAGCTCGTCGTGCGGCACCACCTCGGTGACCAGCCCGGTGCGAAGCGCTTCGGTAGCCGACAGATAGTCCCCGGTGAGGCTCATCCGGCGGGCCATGCCGACGCCCACCTTCTGCGGCAGCCGCACCGAAAGGCCCCACGTCGGCAGCAGTCCCACCCTGGCGTGGGTGTCGGCGAACCGGGCCGATTCGGAGGCGATGAGAATGTCGCAGTAGAGGGCGAGTTCGAGGCCGCCGGTGACGGCCGCGCCGTTGATCGCGCCGATCACCGGCTTGGTCATCGGCGGCCACTTCGGCGAGATGTCGGGCAGCTCGGTGGTGTCGCCGAGCTCCTTGAGGTCCAGTCCGGCGCAGAACACGGGGTCGGCACCGGTCAGGATGACGACGTCGACGGAGTCGTCGGCCTCGGCGTCGCGTAGCGCGGCGAAGAACTGCTTGCGCAGCGCGGAGGACAGCGCGTTGCGTGATTGCGGCCGGTTCAGCGTCAGGGTGCGCACCCGGTCTGCGGTCTCGATGAGCAGCACGTCATCGTGGGCGTTCGTCATGGTCTGAACCTATCGTGGACGCATGTGCCGAAACATCACCGAGCTGCGCGGCCTGCAACCGGCCGCTACCGACGAAGAGATCGAGGCCGCAGCGCGGCAGTACATCCGCAAGGTCAGCGGCGTGACGCGACCGACCGCTGCCAACGTCGACGCGTTCGAGGCGGCCGTCGCCGAGGTCACTGCCACCACGACGCGGCTGCTGGCCTCCCTGCCGCCGCGTAAACAGCCACCCAAGACCGTTCCGCCGTTGCGGCGCCCCGAGGTCCTGGCGCGCATCGAGGCCCGAACCGCAAGCGCCGGGTGACCGCGACGACGCTGACTCAGCCGGCGCTCAAGGAATGGAGCGCGGCGGTGCATGCGATGCTCGACGGCCGGCAGACCGTGTTGCTGCGCAAGGGCGGAATCCACGAGAAGCGCTTCACCCTCGACTCGCCGCACTTCCTGTTCTTTCCGACCGTCGCCCACAGCCACGCGCATCGGGTGCGTCCCGAGCATCGCGACCTGCTGAAGCCCGCGGCCGCCGACAGCAGCGAGAGCGAGGTCGTGCTTCGGGCGGGCGCAAAGGTCGTCGCCGCCGTCGAGGTGAACCGGCCCGAAGGGCTGGAAGAGATTGCCACTCAGCACATCTGGACTGCCGAGTCGGTACGCGCCGATCGGCTGGACTTCCGGCCGAAGCACCGGCTGACGGTGCTGGTTGTCCAGGTAAGCCCGCTGGCAGTGCCGGAACGGCTACTCAGGAGGCCGGAGTACACCGGCTGCATCAGCTGGGTGCCGTTGCCGGTCAACCCGACGTGGTCGACGCCGGTGCACGACGACGCGACGCTGCACGACATCGCCGCGCGCGTGCGTGCCTCAGTCGGTTGACGGCAGGCGCCCTGCGGGCAACCGCAGCCGCGACGCACCTTCGCCGAGGCGCACGGTGTGGGTCGCGGTCCGCATTCGCCGTCCGGTAAGCAGCGGTTCGCCTGTGCCGAGGTTTCGCGCGAACCGCGGGTGCGAGCCGCCCGCGATCAGCACCCGGATGCGGGAGCCGGCGCGAAACCTGTGCGCGACGGCGTCGAGCTTGATCGTGATGGCTCCCTGATCCCCTGTGTGACGGACATATCCGTCGCTGACGTTGCGGGAACGCCCCTTGGCGTCGACCTCGCCGACACGGACGAAGAGGTCGTTGTGCGGGTTGTCGCACGAGTGCGACAGCTCGAGTACCGGACTGCCGACAACGTAGAGGTCCTGCGACAGCGTGTCGCCGGTGAACGTCAGCACGTCGGTGCGCTCTGCGAGCCTGTCGTCCCTGCGATAACCGCCTTCGGGGGAGAGCAACCGTCCGCCCACGGTCGGCGTCGGATTCGCAGGATCGTAGGTGAATGTCGACACCGGCGCCGTGTCGGGCGGCACCGCGTTCCCGAGTCGCCCGCCCGGCTGCAGATACCGCACCTGCTCGGGCATCTGCGGCGGCCAGTCGTCGAGGTCGAGCCAGCCGTCGTGGTTGACGTGAACGCGCACCCGGCTGCGCTCCGCACCCCTGTTTCCCGCGACGTGGCTGTCGAACCAGGCGAGCGACTCGCGGAGCACCGTCGGCGCGCCTCTGGTCAACATGTGCGCGTGCGTCCACGGCCCAATGGTCGCGGCGACGGGCGCGCCGCGGCGACGCAACTGCATGTACTGCTCCAGCGTCTGCTCGATGAACAGGTCCTGCCATCCGCTGAGCAGCAGCACGGGCACCTCGGAGTGTTCGAGGGCCTCCTGCAGTTTCGTCGGCGTCCAGAACGGGTCGTCGTGCTCGGGATGCTCGAGCCACGGCTCGTACCACGGCGCACCCGTGCCGAGCAGCTTCCGGCCCGCCTCGCCTGCGGGCACGTCTGAGGCCGCTCGTGCCAGCAGCCGTCGGGATCGGATCATTCGCATGACGCCGCGGATCCGGCGTGGATCCTCCTGGTGAGCCACGTCGTTGCTCCAGCCGAGGAAGTCGTTGAGCCCGAATGTGCCGGTGCCCCAACGGGGTCCGCTGACATCGTGCGGTCCGACGGTGATGACGGCGGCGGCCAACTCCGGTGGCGGGTCGGTCAGCAGCGCCCACTGGGTGAAGCCGAGGTAGGACGCGCCCATGGTGCCGAACGAGCCGGTGAACCAGGGCTGGTCACGCAGCCACACAACGGTGTCGGCGCCGTCGGCGATCTCACTCGAGAAGGGGCTGAACTCGCCCCCCGACCCGTACGTGCCGCGAACGCTCTGCACGACGACGTGGTAGCCGCGGGACGCGTAGACGCTGCCGAACAGCACCGAGACGGGATATCCGCGGCCATAGGGCGTGCGGACCAGCAGCGTCCCCGCGGGCTTCGGCGTCAGTGGCCGATAGTGGTCGGCGCGCAGGTCGACGTCGTCGCGCATCGGAACTCGCAGACCGCGAATCACGTCGTATTCGGAGGTGTGCGGTGGCAGGCCCAGAAGGCGGCCAAGGGTGCGACCGATGAGTGTCTTGGCTTTGGTCACTGCATCCAGCCTACGCAGGCGGCGGGTCGCCCTCGGCGACAGCCTCGATGACCTTGGCCATCAACCAGTTCACGGCGCCGGTGGCGGTCGACCCGTCGACGCCCCACACCCCGACCAACCGCTCGTAGCTGGGCAGGTTCCACAGCACATCCAAAAGGCCTGCGGTGACGCGTTGTTCGCTGTCGGTCCAGTGTGGGGCCGACGCGGCGACGGCGCGCAGCAGCGCCTCCCGTCTGCGGGCGTCGACGCCGAGGAAGGTCGGATCACGGGGCGTGTCGACCGATTCGCGAACCGCGAATCTCTGCAGCGACGCGAAGACGCGGGCGGTGACCTCACCGAGGTTGTCGAGGTCGACATCGGAGTAGGAGATGCCCGCTTCCGACTCCAGCCGCTGCATCACGGCGTCGTGCAGGTGGCGTTCGGTGGGGAAGTGGCGATACACCGTGCGTTCGCCGACGCCGGCACGTTCGGCGACGGACCGAAACGTCAGGTCGCGCCAATTCCAGCTGTCGAACCCGTGCACCAACTCGCTGCCCGCGGTGACGATGCGCTCGCGGGTCTGCGCGGCCTTCTCGGCCCGCGCCCTGTTGTCGTAGCGGCGCTGGCTGCCTCTTGACGGGTCACCCACAATGATGACAGTGTACTGTCACGAATGTCGGCGGAGGTGCGCTGTGGCATCAGCGGGCGAGTTGATGGCTTCGGCCGTCGTGCGGACCGGGTACGAGGACTTCGGTGACGACTCTTACCGCGAAGGCTTGGAAATCCTCGTCAAGGCGCTGCGCGACGAGGCCAGGCTCAACGACCGCGGCGAAGCCTTCGTGTATGGGCGCATCGGCGTGCACCTCCGGCAGCGGTTGCAGATCGAGGACTGGTACCGCCGCCATCCCGAGATCGACGACGTGCCCGTCGAGGCGCCGCTGTTCGGGCTAGGGCTGCCCCGCACCGGGTCCACGGCGTTGTCGTTTCTGCTCGCGCAGGATCCGCACATCCGATACCTCCGCAGCTGGGAGTCCGCGCAGCCGTGCCCCCCGCCGTCCACGGTGGTGGGCGACGATCCGCGGATACCACCGGAGCACCGGACGGCGTTGGTGGGCAGCAGGAATCACGTGCCCACCGATATCCACGGCCCGATGGAGTGTCTGGACCTGATGGCGCTCGACTTCAAGTCGCAGATCTTTCAGGCCTTCGCCCAAGTGCCCTCATACTCCGAATGGCTTCTCGACAAGGCCGATTACACCTCGACCTACTCCTACGAGCTGCGCGTGCTCAAGCTTCTTGCGTGGGGTGAGCCGAATCGGCCGTGGCGGTTGAAGTCGCCAGCGCACATACTCGCAATGGAGCACCTGGACCGCGTGTTCCCCGACGCCCGATTCGTGATGACGCACCGTGACCCTACCGATGTGCTGCTGTCGGTTGCGGACGTATACGCCGATATCGCAGGCGGTTTCACCGACCACCTTGACCGGCGTTACTTGGGTGAGCTCAACGTTTCCCACTGGTCGGTTGGCATCGACCGTGCGGTGAGGTTCCGCGGTCCTGGTCGGCCCGGCGGCAACGACCACCGGTTCTTCGACATCGACTTTCGCGCCATGCTGGCCGATCCGATCGGCGAGGTGCGCAGGCTGTACGCCTGGCTCGGGGAACCGGTCAGCGACGAGTTCGAAGCCGGCATGCGCACCTGGTGGGCGCGCAACGCCGAGAACCGCGAACCGCATACGCACGCCGATCCCGAAGCCTTCGGACTCGACCTCGAAGAGATCCGGCCGCTGTTCGCTGAGTACGTCGAGCACTCCCGACGCTGGATCACCCACGAAAGGTGAACGCACACATGTCAATCGATTTGACAGGCGGTATCGACCCCGCGCGCGAATACATGTTCGCCGAACCGCCCGCCGACCCAGAGATGCGTGATTCGGTGAGCTTGTGGGTCTTCGACGACAGCGGCCGGGTCGGTCTGCCCCGGGTCGGCGTGGAGGCGGTGGCGTCGAACTGGGACGAACACAGCATTCAGGTCAACGTCGCGTTCCCCGACGGCCGCACATACCGGTTACGCGACGAGGGCAGAAGCTGGCCGGTCGAAGACGGCGCGGGTAATCCGGCCGTGCTCGGCGGCGGCCCGCTGGGGTTCAGGTGTGTCGAGCCGTTCGGGGTCTGGACGATGACGTTCCACGGTAAGGCCGCTGCGACGACGTCTGCTGATCTCGCCGCCGGGCGCAAGAACGGTCCGTTGGTCGATCTGCGCTTCGAGGTCGAGGCGAGCATGGCCGTGCCGCCGTGGGTGCAGGGTGCATTGCAGGCCGACGCCGCGTCGGCGTTGCAGACCTCCGTCGAGGGCGACCTGATGGGCGGCGACCGCTACGAGCAGTTGTTCCGGACGACGGGTTCGGTGCTCGTCGCGGGCGAAGAGCACACCTTCACAGGAAGCGGGCTGCGGATCAGGCGCCAGGGTGTGCGCAGGCTCGAGGGATTCTGGGGCCACTGCTGGCAGTCGGCGCTGTTCCCGGGCGGCCGGGCGTTCGGCTACATCGCCTACCCGCCGCGTCCGGACGGCCAACCGACGTTCAACGAGGGATACCTCTTCGACCCGGATGCGGGCGGCGAACTCATACCGGCGCGCGTGGTCGAGGCGCCGTGGCTGACTCGGCTGCTTCCGGCCGGCGAGGACGTATCGCTGGTTCTTCAGACCGCCGACGGTGTCGAGCGGATCGAGGGCGATACGGTGCTCTCGACCCACGACATCACCGATCCGGCTGATGTGGCTGAAGAGCTGCTGGCGAAGATGGCCAACTGGACGTTCCCGGCGCTTCAGCAGGCGGGCGTGCGCTACCGGTGGAAGGGCGAAGAGGCCTACGGCATGCTCGAGCGTTCGAGCCCGATGGACAAGATCACTCGGTAGTGGCTTTGTCGTACTTGTAGTACGGCGCCAGTTCGTGGGCGCGCTGCAGGTTCGTCTGCAGACAGTCGACGTCGTCGGGAGTGTAGGTCGGCGCGTAGAACAGCGACTGCTGAATCAGCCCGTATTCGGTCTTGAACGCGATCGCGCAGGTGATCCACCACCGGTTGCTCCAGTCGGTCGGCTTCATCACCCAGTACTGCGCCGCGCGGTGGCCGTCGATGTCGAGTTCGATGGCGTCGGCGGGCAGGCTTTCCTCGTAGGTGCGCCACACGAACGCCTCAACCGCCATCTGGTAGTTGCCCACGTCGTAATGGCAACGCAGGCTGTCTTCCGGCTCCGGCGGGGTGAAGGCGAGACCGATGCGCTGGATAACGTCGAACGGGATGTCGCGGCACGGGTCGAACGGGTCGGGATCGGTGAGGTCGATCACCGGCCATTTGATGGTCGTCGTCGCGATCGGCAGCGGCGCGAAGGTGGAGCGCAGTTGCACCTGGTCGGGTGCCGACACTGTCGGCGGTCCGCTCTGCCCTACCAGAATCACCGCCGTTACCAGCGCGCTGAACGCCGCCAACAACCGGATCCTGGTGGTCATGAAATTCCCTCGCTGATCGCCGACCCCTGCGGGGACTATACAAGTCACTCCGCGGCGCGGGAACGGATAACGAGAACACGTTCTAGTTGCACGCCGGTCGCGGCCGGGACGCGCAAGTACGCTGGTCGGTTGTGGCGACACTCTGGGCGATCAGCGACCTGCATACGGGTCACACCGGCAACAAGCCGGTCACCGAGTCGCTGCACCCGGCGTCGCCGGACGACTGGCTGATCGTGGCGGGCGACGTCGCCGAGCGCACCGATGAGATCCGGTGGGCGTTGGACCTGCTGCGCAAGCGCTTCGCCAAGGTCATCTGGGTGCCCGGCAACCACGAATTGTGGACCACCACCCGAGACCCGATGCAGGTGTTCGGCCGCGCCCGCTACGACTACCTGGTCAACATGTGCGACGAACTCGGCGTGGTCAGCCCCGAGCATCCCTTCCCGGTCTGGACCGACGCAGGCGGCCCGGCCACCATCGTGCCGATGTTCCTGCTCTACGACTACACGTTCCTGCCCGAGGGCGCGGCGACGAAGGCCGAAGGGCTGGCCATCGCCAGGGAGCGCAACGTGGTGGCCACCGACGAGTTCGTGCTCAGCAACGAGCCGTACGCGACGAAGGATGCGTGGTGTCGCGAGCGGGTGGAGGTAACCCGCAAGCGGCTGGAGGACCTCGACTGGGTGACGCCAACCGTTCTGGTGAATCACTTTCCGCTGGTGCGCGAACCCTGCGACGCGCTCTTCTACCCCGAGTTCTCCCTGTGGTGCGGCACCACGGCGACGGCCGACTGGCACACTCGGTACAACGCGATCTGCTCGGTGTACGGACACCTGCACATCCCGCGCACGACATGGTATGACGGCGTGCGATTCGAGGAGGTGTCCGTCGGCTATCCGCGCGAGTGGCGGCGCCGCAAGCCCTACCGCTGGCTTCGCCAGGTGCTGCCCGACCCGCAGTATCCGCCCGGCTACCTCAACGAGTTCGGTGGGCATTTCGAGATCACCGAGGAGATGCGCACGAGCGCACGAAAGGTGCAGGAGCGCATCGCCAATCGGCAGGCGACGCGGTCTCGATGATCGTCGCGACCCTGCTCTCCGACGTGCTGCCGGGCACAGTGGCCGCCGCCGAGATGTATGACGATCCGCCGGATCTGGCGCCGCTTCCCGAAGAGGAGCCGCTGATCGCCAAGTCGGTCGCCAAACGCCGCAACGAGTTCATCACCGTCCGCTACTGCGCGCGCCTGGCGCTGGGGGAACTCGGTGTGCCGCCGGTGCCGATCCTGAAGGGGGACAAGGGCGAACCGTGCTGGCCCGACGGAGTGGTGGGCAGCCTCACACACTGTGACGGGTACCGCGGCGCCGCAGTCGGCAGACATGAGGCGGTGCGGTCGGTCGGCATCGATGCCGAACCCCACGATGTGTTGCCGCGCGGCGTTCTCGACGCGATCAGCCTGCCCGCCGAGCGGGCCGAGATCTCCGCTCTGCCCGGCGGACTGCGCTGGGACCGAATCCTGTTCTGCGCGAAAGAGGCGACGTACAAGGCGTGGTATCCGGTCACTCAGCGCTGGCTGGGTTTCGAGGACGCGCACATCGTCTTCGACGTCGACGACGGGGCGACGACCGGAAGCTTCGAATCGGCCATTCTCATCGACCCGGCGGCCCGGTCGGGGCCGCCGCTGACCACGCTGCGGGGCCGCTGGTCGGTGCGCGATGGGCTGGCGCTGACGGCGATCGTGCTGTGAGCGAAGCGGCCCTTGTCATCGTCGACAAGCCGACGGGACTGACGAGTCATGACGTGGTCGGCAAGTGCAGGCGGATCTTCGCGACGCGCAAGGTCGGACATGCGGGAACGCTGGACCCGATGGCGACCGGTGTGCTGGTGGTCGGAATCGAGCGGGGGACCAAGATCCTCGGTCTGCTGACCACGAGCGACAAGTCGTATGCCGCGACGATCCGACTGGGTCAGACGACAACGACGGAGGACGCCGAAGGCGAAATGCTGCAAGCGGTTTCGGCATCGGCGATCACCGATGCCGCCATCGTTTCCGCAGTCGCCGCGTTGCGAGGGCAGGTCACACAGATCCCGTCGGCGGTCAGCGCGATCAAGGTCGGCGGCAAGCGGGCATACCAGCTCGCGCGCGAGGGCCGGACCGTCGAGCTGGCCGCGCGGCCGGTGCGCATCGACCGCTTCGAGGTGTGCGATGTCCGACGATCAGCCGACGTCGTCGACGTCGACGTCGAGGTGGACTGCTCGGCAGGCACCTACATCCGGGCGCTGGCCCGCGACCTCGGCGAAACCCTCGGTGTGGGTGGACATCTCACCGCGCTGCGACGTACCCGTGTCGGCCGCTTCGGGCTCGGCGAGGCGCACACGCTTGACGAGCTCGCCGAAAAGCCTGCGCTGTCCTACAGCCTCGACGAGGCATGTCTGCTGACGTTCCCGCGCCGTGACCTGACCGCGCAGGAAGCCGAGGCCGCCCGGCACGGCCGGCCGCTGGACCCGGCGGGGATCGACGGCGTGTATGCCGCGGTGGCGCCCGGCGACAAGGTCATTTCGCTGCTTCGCGACGAGGGCGACCGGGCGAAATCGGTGGTGGTCGTGCGTCCGGCAACGCTCTAGGACGAGGCGGAGGTCGTCGAGTCAGCAGATTGGCCTCGGTCGGCCTCATGCTGGCTCTCGAGGCGTTCACGTTTGCGGGTGTTCAGCGATTTCTTGATGTTGTTCGATACGTCGTTGACGACCTTCTTGATGCCGCTGCTCAGGTTCTTGGCCGCATCGCGCAGAGGTGTTTGTCGCGTAGGGCCGGTGGTGAAGGGCGTCGAGTTGTTGCTGCGGTCGCCTTGCGACTTCTCAGTCGTATCAAAGTTGTCGACCGACTGCACTGCACCGATAGATTCGTTGGTCTGCAACTCGGCGACTTGAACATCCTCATCGACGGTTGTATTCGTTGATGGTGCAGTAATTGTGAGCGATGCCGCTGGCTTGACGAGTGCACCGGCGTTGTCGATCCCCTCGCCGACCGCGTCGACGAGATCGCTGGTCAACTTGGCCGGATCGAACTCGGGGATCAGCCGTGCCGGGGTGGGCTGCCACGCCGGGATGCTGCGGTCGTAGCCCTGTTCCACGATCACCCGGAAGAACGGCTCGAACACATCGATCACCGGCTCGGGCACCCCCAGCGTGCGCAGCGGACCGAACAACGGCAGGTCCGGATTCTCGAAGAAGTAGTAGCTGGTGTCGCCGTGCTTGTACTGATATGCCGGCGATTCCGTCGGGTTTTCGGCGGGCAGGCTCAGGTCGAGGCCGTACATGTGCACGTAGACGATGCCCAGAACGGCGTTCAAATCAGCGACGAAATTGAGTGGATACAACGGAAAATCGGAGAAGCCGTCGTACTGCTCGTTGATCTCCACAGTGTCGAACTGGGTGTCGGTAGCCGCGGGTCCGTTCATGGTCAAGTTGAGGATCGGGATGTGCAGGCCCGGGAAGCGGGCGGCAAGACCGCCGTTGGGCAGGTTCGGGTCACCGCCCAGCACGAAGTCGATATCGGGGGCATCGGGTCCCGGGTATTGCTCGGCGAGTCTTTTCTTCACCACGTTCGCGATGCCCGCGCCCTGAGAGTTGCCGTAGATCACCACGGGGCCATCGGGGTTCGCGGCAAGCGTCGCGGCAAGCGCATCCTCCAGACCGGCCACCCCGCCCTCCAGCGACTTATCCGCGGTGAGGTCGAAGAGCCCCGAGAGTTTCCACAGCGGCTCGTCCGGCCAGCCTGGTCCACCCGGCCCCCAAATGCTCGCGGGCCCGAGCGCGAGCCCGAGGACGCGGAAGACCCCTGTTATGGGCCAGAACTCCATGGGCGCCGTCACTTTGACCGGCGCGATGATCTGGTCTGGATGGGTCGGCGCGACGAACTTGTTCACGATGGAGTCCATCCAGAACTGGTTGGGTGTCGGGCAGGTCGTCCCGCACAGGATCAAGGCGGTCGTGTCAGGCGGCGGCGGTGTGTCCGACACCGAGGCCGTCGACACCGGCGCAGCCGCGATTCCTACCCCCAGCGCAACCGCCAGTGCACCTATGCGACCGATGTGCTTCGCGATGTTCGCCATTTGTCCTCCGCGGATCCTGGGGAAACGATGGCCCACCGCGTCTGGTGGTCGAGTCCCGCCGAGGAGAAGCCTCCTCACATGCGGGGTAAACGAGCGCAGTAGCTCACCACTGCAATCCCGCCGATCTTCGCTCCCGACTACTTATGAGTCCCGACGCGTTGAGATGGCACTGACGGTGAGGGTTACTCGCACTTCTACGCCACCATTGCCGTGTCGACACACGTGTCGCCAGAAGCGGCGCTAGGCGACGACCCAGATCGCTTCGGCGGCGGGGCTGCCGAGGTCCACCGTCGTACCCGGGTCGTCCTCCTTGGCGTCGGCGCCTTTGATAGCGACCGAGATCATGCCTGCGAAGTCGCGACGGGCGAGCACCATCAGCCGTGAGTCCAAGGTGATCCCGACACTGTCGAAATAGCGCAGCATCTCCGGATCGGCGTCGGAGATACGGGCCACGGTGCCGGACTCGCCGTCGGAGCACACCGACAGCTGCCGCGCGTCGGGTGTCGGCACGTGGCCGTCGGCGGCGGGGATCGGGTCACCGTGCGGATCGCGCTTCGGGTAGCCGAGCTTGGCGTCGATGCGGTCCAGCATGCGGTCTGAAACCGCGTGCTCGAGCACCTCGGCCTCGTCATGCACCTCGTCCCAGCTGTAGCCGAGCATCCGCACCAGGAAAGTCTCCATCAGCCGGTGCCTGCGCACCATCTCCAGCGCGGCCATACGACCCGCCTGCGTCAGGGTCACCGCACCGTACTTCTCGTGGTCGACCAGGCCTTGGTCGGCGAGCTTGCGGATCGACTCCGACGCGGTGCTCGCAGAGACCCCGATGCGCTCGGCGAGCATCTTGGTGCTGACCTTCTCGTGTGACCACTCCTGCGCGGTCCAGATGACCTTCAGGTAATCCTGGGCGACTGCGGTCAGGTCGCGCGGGTTACCGTTCGGGCTCACAACGACAAAGTTTAGGCAATGGTCACTTGATCTGGGGATGTGACGCAGTCGCAGCGCGTTGCGCGCCGTAGGCTTGCCACTGTGCAGCGCTGGCGGGGGCAGGATGAGATCCCCACGGACTGGGGGCGATGCGTCATCACCATCGGCGTCTTCGACGGGGTACACCGCGGACATGCCGAGCTGATCAACCATGCGGTCAAGGCGGGCAGGTCCCGTGGCGTGCCGACGGTGCTGATGACGTTCGATCCGCATCCCATGGAGGTCGTGTTCCCCGGCAGTCACCCCGCTCAGCTGACCACCCTGACCCGACGCGCTGAGCTGGTCGAGGAGCTGGGCATCGACGTGTTCCTGGTCATGCCGTTCACCTCCGACTTCATGAAGTTGACGCCCGAGCGCTACATCCACGAACTGCTGGTCGAGAACCTGCACGCCGTCGAGGTGGTGGTCGGCGAGAACTTCACCTTCGGCAAGAAGGCGGCGGGCAACGTCAACCTGCTGCGCAAGGCGGGCGAGCGGTTCGGTTTCGCGGTGGAGGGCATGTCGCTTGTCTCCGAGCATCACCGCGACGAGACCGTCACCTTCTCGTCGACATACATCAGAGCTTGCGTCGACGCGGGCGACGTCGTCGCCGCCGCCGAGGCGCTCGGCCGGCCGCACCGCGTCGAGGGTGTGGTGGTCCGCGGCGAAGGTCGCGGCAAAGTCCTGGGCTATCCGACCGCCAACGTGGCTCCGCCGATGTACTCCGCCATCCCCGCCGACGGCGTCTACGCCGCCTGGTTCACGGTGCTCGGCCACGGGTCCGTGATGGGAACCGTCGTCCCGGGTGAGCGCTATCAGGCCGCGGTCTCGGTGGGCACCAACCCGACCTTCTCCGGACGCACCCGCACCGTGGAGGCATTCGTCCTGGACACCGACGCGGACCTCTACGGGCAACACGTGGCGGTGGACTTCATCGCCCGGATACGCGGCCAGGAGCGCTTCGACTCGGTGGAGGACCTGATCACGGCCATGGGCGGCGACACAGAACGGGCCCGCACCATCCTCGCTGCGCAGTAGGATTCGGCTTCGGCCCAGATCCGCTGCTAGACTTCACGCCGACCAAGCGTGTGCTGCAGTTCGCGGCGGCTACGTCTTTCGGGGCACCAACGCCCTTCCTCGCGGACCGATTGATGGAGAGATTGTTTCGTGGCGCTCACTGCCGAACAGAAAAAAGACATCCTGGGCTCGTACGGCCTTCACGACACCGACACCGGTTCGCCGGAGGCGCAGGTCGCGCTGCTCACCAAACGCATCGCCGACCTGACCGAGCACCTCAAGGTGCACAAGCACGACCACCACTCGCGGCGCGGTCTGCTGCTGCTGGTCGGCAGGCGCCGCCGGTTGCTCAAGTACGTCGCCCAGGTCGATGTGGCGCGCTACCGCACCTTGATCGACCGCCTCGGCCTGCGTCGCTGACGCAGCCAGTTTCGTCGAACGCAGCTGTGTTTGCTGGAATCGCGCTACGGTCGGCACATGGCAACGTCAAAGTACGTCCTGGGTAGCGAAGACGCCGAAATCGAGCGATTGCAGGCGCAGGCGGCAATCATAGCCGAACCGACAGCGTCGCTTCTTGTGCGCGGCGGAATTCAGCCCGGCATGAGAGTCCTCGACCTTGGGAGCGGCCCTGGCGACGTGGCCTTTCAGGTCGCCGAGATCGTCGGTCCGTCGGGTTCCGTGGTCGGCGTCGAGCAGGACCAGGCGCAGATCGCGGTGGCGACACGGCGACGGGACCACCTCGGCCTGAGCAACGTCGACTTCCGCCAGGGCGATGCCCGCACCTTCGTCGGCGCGGAGTCCTTCGATGCCGCAGTCTGCCGCCTGCTGCTGATGCATTTGCCCGACGCCGCAGCCGTGCTCGCCCACCAGATGCAGAACCTGCGTCCGGGGGGTGTCTTCGTCGCCGTGGACTACGACATGGGCGGCGCGCGTGCTCTGCCCGCGGTCGAGTTGTACTCACGCGTCCGCGAGTGGCTGAGAGCGGGCTTCGAACACGCCGATGTGGACCCGTTCGTGGGCATGCGCCTGCTCGCGATCTTCAACGAGGCGGGCTATGACGAGGTCGGGTCACTCGGGCTGCAGTCCTACTGGGCGCCGGGGAACCCGCAGGCGGCAGGTTACGTCGTCGGTGTGGTGCGTGCGATGAAGGACGCCATTGTCGCCTCGGGCGCGGCAACCGAGGACGAGTTGGGTCTCGATACGCTCGAGCAGCGGCTCGCAGAGGCCATCAGCGCTTCGAATGCGGTGTACACCGTGCCGACGATTGTCGCCGGATGGGGTCGTCGCCCCTGATCGTGGGTGTTTCGGAGCTGTACCTGCGGCAATGTAGGATGGGTCCGTTCGCCTGCCGAATCGGCTCGAACAAATGGGTGCGGTTTCCGCAATTCCGCGTGCACCGCTCCCGCGCGTCCCTGGCGGACCCGCCTGATCGGGCGGTCTTCGGTAGTGGCTGCCGGGGTTTTCACTCCGGCCGCTTCGATCGACGGCCGTAGCCGTATCAAGGCCCGTGGTCTGACAGGCTGCTCAGCGTAATGAGCGCGACGCCGCAAAACAGCTGAACAGATCCAGAGAGGCCATACGGACGTCTATGTCTGTAGTTGAAATCGAAGAAGGCGTGTTCGAATCCACCGCCGTTATCGACAACGGGAGCTTCGGCACCCGCACCATCCGTTTCGAGACAGGTCGGCTTGCCAAGCAGGCCGCCGGCGCCGTCGTCGCCTACCTCGACGACGAGACCATGCTGCTGTCGGCCACGACGGCCAGCAAGACCCCAAAAGACCATTTCGACTTCTTCCCCTTGACGATCGACGTCGAAGAGCGGATGTATGCCGCCGGGCGCATTCCCGGCTCGTTCTTCCGGCGTGAGGGCCGCCCCTCCACGGACGCGATCCTGACGTGCCGGCTGATCGACAGGCCCCTTCGTCCCACCTTCATCTCGGGTCTGCGCAACGAGATTCAGGTCGTTGTCACCATCCTGAGCCTCGATCCCAAGGATCTGTACGACGTGCTGGCGATCAACGCCGCGTCTGCGTCCACACAGATCTCGGGAATTCCGTTCTCCGGCCCCGTCGGCGGCGTGCGCGTCGCGCTGATCGACGGCACCTGGGTCGCGTTCCCGACTGTCGAGCAACTCGAGCGGGCGGTGTTCGACATGGTCGTCGCGGGCCGCAAGACGGCTGACGACGTGGCCATCATGATGGTCGAGGCCGAAGCCACCGACAACGTCATCGAGCTGATCGCCGGCGGTGCCGGTGCACCCACCGAAAGCGTTGTCGCCGAGGGCCTCGAGGCCGCCAAGCCGTTCATCGCCGCACTGTGTGCCGCTCAGCAGGAATTGGCCGAGAAGGCCGCCAAGCCCACCGCCGAGTACCCGGTGTTCCCGGACTACCAGGACGACGTGTTCTACGCGGTGTCCTCGGTGGCCACCGACGAACTCTCCAAGGCGCTGACGATCGCAGGCAAGGAAGAGCGCAACGATCGCACCGACGAGATCAAGGTCGAGGTGCTCGAGCGGTTGGCCGAACAGTATGCGGGCCGCGAGAAGGAGATCGGCGCCGCGTACCGCTCGCTGACCAAAAAGCTTGTGCGTCAACGCATCCTGACCGACCACTTCCGCATCGACGGGCGTGGCATCACCGACATTCGCGCGCTCTCCGCCGAGGTGGCCGTGATTCCGCGGGCGCATGGCAGCGCGTTGTTCGAACGTGGCGAGACCCAGATCATGGGTGTCACCACGCTGGACATGGTGAAGATGGCCCAGCAGATCGACTCGCTGGGGCCCGAGACCAGCAAGCGCTACATGCACCACTACAACTTCCCGCCGTATTCGACCGGTGAGACCGGTCGCGTCGGCTCGCCGAAGCGGCGCGAGATCGGGCACGGCGCACTGGCCGAGCGGGCCCTGATGCCCGTGCTGCCGAGTGTCGAGGAATTTCCCTACGCCATCCGCCAGGTCTCCGAGGCGTTGAGCTCCAACGGCTCGACGTCCATGGGGTCGGTGTGTGCGTCCACCCTGTCGCTGCTGAACGCGGGCGTGCCGCTGAAGGCGCCGGTAGCGGGCATCGCTATGGGTCTCGTGTCCGACGACGTCGAGATCGAGGGTGGCGGCACGGAGCGTCGCTTCGTCGCGCTCACCGACATCCTCGGCGCGGAAGACGCGTTCGGCGACATGGACTTCAAGGTGGCGGGCACCAAGGACTTCGTCACCGCGCTGCAGTTGGACACCAAGCTCGACGGCATCCCGTCGAAGGTGCTTGCAGGTGCGCTGGCGCAGGCCAAGGACGCCCGCACCACCATTCTCGAGGTGATGGCCGAGGCCATCGACGAGCCCGACGAGATGAGCCCGTACGCGCCTCGTGTCACCGCGATCAAGGTTCCCGTCGACAAGATCGGCGAGGTCATCGGGCCGAAGGGCAAGATGATCAACTCGATCACCGAGGAGACCGGCGCATCGATCTCCATCGAGGACGACGGCACAGTGTTCGTCGGCGCTACCGACGGTGCATCCGCACAGGCCGCGATCGACAAGATCAACGCGATCGCCAACCCGCAGTTACCCAAGACCGGTGAGCGTTTCCTCGGAACCGTGGTCAAGACAACGGATTTCGGTGCATTCGTGTCACTGCTGCCGGGCCGCGACGGGCTGGTGCACATCAGCAAGCTCGGCCGGGGCAAGCGCATCGCCAAGGTCGAGGACGTGGTGAAGGTCGGCGACAAGTTGCGTGTGGAGATCGCCGACATCGACAACCGCGGCAAGATCTCGCTCGTCCTGATTGCGGAGGACGACGAGAGCTCAGCAGCTCCTGCTGATTCGCCTGTCGATGCCACGACAGGCAGTTAGCGGGAAGGCGGGCCTGCGACAGGTCCGCCGCGGCGCCGAGTCCGCGACGAAGTCCACAGTGCGACGCACCACCCTGCCGGGTGGTCTGCGCGTCGTCACCGAGTACATCCCGTCGCTGCGCTCGGCGTCGGTCGGTGTCTGGGTGGGCGTCGGCTCGCGCGACGAAGGGCCAAGTGTCGCAGGCGCCGCGCACTTCCTCGAGCATCTGCTCTTCAAGTCCACTCCGACCCGCACTGCGGTGGAGATCGCCCAGGCGGTGGACGCCGTCGGCGGTGAGTTGAACGCGTTCACCGCGCGCGAGCACACCTGCTACTACGCGCATGTGCTCGACACCGACCTGGAACTGGCGGTCGACCTCGTCGCCGACGTGGTGCTGCGGGGCGTGTGTGCGGCCGAGGACGTCGAGCTCGAACGCGCCGTCGTGCTCGAGGAGATCGCGATGCACGACGACGATCCGGAGGACACGCTCGGCGACGTCTTCCTGTCCGCGGTCTTCGGGGCACACCCGGTCGGGCGACCCGTGATCGGCAGCGCGGCATCGGTTTCGGCGATGACGCGGTCGCAGCTGCATTCGTTCCACGTCCGCCGCTACACACCGGAACGAATGGTGATGGCGGTCGCGGGAAACGTCGATCACGATGAGGTGGTCGCGCTGGTGCGCGAGCACTTCGGCGCGCACCTGGTGCGCGACCGCACGGCGGTGTCGCCGCGGAAGGGCACGGGCCGGGTCACCGGCCGGCCGTCGCTCGAGGTGGTCAACCGCGACGCCGAGCAGACACACATGTCGCTCGGCGTTCGCGTCCCCGGTCGGCACTGGAAGCACCGGTGGGCGCTCTCGGTGCTCAACACCGCACTGGGCGGCGGCTTGAGTTCCCGCCTGTTCCAGCAGATTCGCGAAACACGAGGCTTGGCGTACTCGGTGTACTCGACGGTGGACACCTTCTCCGACAGCGGAGCGCTCTCGGTGTACGCCGCCTGCCTGCCCGAGCGCTTCGCCGAGGTGGCCCGGGTGACCACCGACGTGCTCGAGACGGTGGCGCGTGACGGCATCACCGAAGGCGAGTGCCGGATCGCCAAGGGTTCGTTGCGCGGTGGGCTGGTACTGGGCCTGGAGGATTCCGGCTCGCGGATGAACCGCATCGGACGCAGCGAACTGAACTACGGCGAGCACCGCACCATCGACGAGACGCTCGGGCTGATCGACCAGGTCACCCTCGAGGAGGTCAACACAGTCGCGCGCCGCCTGCTGACCAGGCCTTACGGTGCAGCGGTGCTTGGACCGTACACCACCAAAAGGTCTCTGCCGCAGCCGCTTCGGGCGATCGCAGGCTGATCACCTACCGTGGGAGCAGTGAACCGACTCTCCCGACGCGGCGTGCTGGTCGGCGGCTTGGCCGTGGCCGGCCTCGCCGCATGCTCCCAGAAACCCGTACTCGCCGACCCCGCCGAACCCGTGCCGCCGTTGTACGACCGCATCCAGGCATTGCAGCGCAGGTACAACACGAAGATCGGCGTGTATGCCGTCGATTTCGCCTCCGGGCGCACCGTGTCCCATCTCGACGGCGAACCGTTCGCGATGTGTTCGACGTTCAAGGGCTACGCAGCGGCGCGGGTCCTGCAGATGGTGGGCAACGGCGACCTTACGTTGGACCAGCAGGTCTTCGTCGACCCGACGTGGGCGGCGCTGCCGAACTCCCCGAGGACTGCGCCGAACTCCGGTGACCGGATGACATTGGGTGCGCTGTGCGCGGCGGCAGTGCAGGTCAGCGACAACTGCGCGGGCAACCTGCTCTTGCAGACGATCGGCGGGCCTTCTGCCATCACCGGTTTCGCGCGCAGCATCGGCGACGACCGCACCCGGCTGGACCGGTGGGAGATCGAACTCAATTCGGCGATCCCCGGCGACCCCCGTGACACCAGCACGCCGCACGCACTCGGCGACGGCTATCGCACCCTGCTGACCGGCGATGCGTTGCCGCCGCCGCAGCGGCAGCAGCTCGAGGACTGGATGCGCGCCAACGAGACGTCGAGCATGCTCGCCGGCCTCCCCGCGGGCTGGACGAGCGCCGACAAGACCGGCAACGGCGACTACGGCAGCACCAACGACGTCGGCATCGCCTACGGGCCGGCCGGGCAGAAGCTGGTGCTGGCGATCATGACGCGGTCGCAGGGCGACGATCCGAATGCGCCGAACAATCGCCCGCTGATCGGTGAGGTCGCCTCGGTGCTGGTGCCGTGGCTACGGGAAAACTGAGCGACAGATGACCAACCCCGCGCCGACGTGTTACCGCCATCCGGACCGGACGACCTATGTGCAGTGCACCCGGTGTCAGCGCTACATCTGTCCGGAGTGCATGCGCGACGCCGCCGTCGGCCATCAGTGCGCGGAGTGCGTCAGCGCGGGAGCCAAGACGGTACGCCGGCCGACGGCTCGGTCCGGCGGGCCATGGGGTTCGACGACCCCGGTGGTCACCTATGTGCTGATCGCGGTCAACGTGATCGCCTTCGTCGTGCAGATGGCGTCGTCGCGCGTGGAGGCGGAGTTCGTCATGTGGTCGCCCGCCGTGGCGCACGGCGAGCTGTACCGCCTGCTGACGTCGGCGTTCCTGCACAGCGGGATCACTCACATCCTGTTCAACATGTTCGCGTTGTTCGTGGTGGGCCCGCCGCTCGAGATCTGGCTTGGCCGAGCGCGTTTCATCGCGCTGTATTTCCTGAGCGCCATCGGCGGCTCGGTGCTGATCTACCTGTTCTCGCCGCTGGATGTGCCGACTCTCGGAGCGTCCGGGGCCGTCTTCGGGTTGTTCGCCGCCACTTTCGTGGTGGGGAGGAAGGTCAACGTCGACATCCGCTGGGTCGTCATCATGATCGCGATCAACCTCGTCATCACGTTCACCGTGCCCTCGATCAGCTGGCAGGGACACCTAGGCGGGTTGGTGACCGGTGGCGTGGTGGCCTTCGCCTATGCCTACGCGCCTGCGAAGGTCCACATCCAGGTGCAGGTGGGCGCGACGGTCGCGATGGTCGCCCTGTTCGCGGCGTTGATCTGGTGGCGCACAAGCCACCTGCTCGCGTTGGTCTAACGCAGCTGCAGTGAGTTGTCGCGCGTTAGTACGAAGAAGTACGGCTTCTTCGATCCTCGAAGATCCATCGCCCCTATCACCGTCCGGTCGTCCAGCTTGCGGAAGACGTCGTTGACGGGCAGTTGGTCGTAGATCATCGTGGCGGTGTCGACGCCGCGGTAGCGGGTCGTGCGCAGTCTGGCCTTCGGCTCCCTGGTTCTCAGAATGGGGCTCGCGAGGTTGACGATGCCGACGTGCTTACGAGCCCTCAACGCCGGAATCCTCGTCGCGACGCCAAGACCGGAGAAGGCCAGGATCGGGTTGACAGCCCGCAGTTCCCGGCCGTTGGCGGTGGGGAAGAGCAATGGATGCACGGTTTCGGCGTCGACGAACCGCTTTCCCCACCATCCGCTGGCCTCCAGCAGGCCGTCCAGCGGGTGGCCGGTCGGCATCTCGGCACCGTGCCACGTGCCGATCATGAACTCCGGTTCGGTTGCGGCACTGGCGTCGAAGAGGGCGAGGGCGTCGTCCGTCGTCGTCGGGGCGTTCGGGATCACGTCGGCGAGAAGCATGACCTCGACGGTACTTGACAGGTGTCAAGAATCAAATCGATAAGACTGTGATCCATGTCGGCGACCGATGACTGTCCATGCGGCGGCGAAGAGCGATTCTGCCGGTGCTGCCGACCGCTTCACGCAGGGGAACGGCAGGCATCGACCGCCGAAGAGTTGATGAGGTCGCGGTATTGCGCATATGCCGTCGGAGATCTCGACTACCTCTGGCGGACCTGGCATCCACGCACCAGGCCGGAGGCGCTGACGCCTTCGGATGAGGTGTGGACGGGGCTGGAGATCCTCGACGTGGTCGCGGGACAGCAGGGCGACGACGAAGGCGAGGTGGAGTTCCTCGCTCACTATCTCCTGAACCGACGAAGTGGGACGCTTCGGGAGCGGTCCCACTTCGCCGCGAGAGCCCGTCGTTGGTTCTACGTGGACGGGGAGGTGTTCGGTTGACCGGTCAGACCAGGACAGTGGCCGGATCGGTGAAGGGCAGGTCAAGGTCGGCGGCTACCTGCTCAGAAAGCAGCGCGCCCTCATGCGTCGAAAGACCCTTGGCCAGAGCGGGATCGGCGGCGCAAGCTCCTTTCCAACCGCGCTCCGCGAGCTTGACCACATACGGCATGGTGGCGTTCGTCAGCGCGTAGGTCGACGTGCGCGGCACCGCGCCGGGCATGTTGGCCACGCAGTAGAAGAGCGCGTCGTGCACCGCGAAGGTGGGGTCGTCGTGTGTGGTGGGGCGCGAGTCTTCGAAACAGCCGCCCTGGTCGATCGCGATGTCGACAAGCACTGAACCCGGCTTCATGTGCGCAACAGTCGCATTGCTGACGAGCTTGGGCGCCTTGGCGCCTGGTACCAAGACCGCGCCGATGACCAGGTCCGCCTCCTTGACTGCGTCCTCGAGATCAAGGCGCGACGAGTAGCGGGTCTCGATGCTGCCGCCGTACTCGGCGTCGATCTTGCGCAGGGTGTTGATGTTCAGGTCGAAGACGGTGACGCGAGCGCCCATACCCTTGGCCACGGCGGCGGCGTTATCGCCGGCCATTCCACCGCCGATCACCACGACGTTGGCAGGGGCCACCCCCGGGACGCCGCCCATCAGGACGCCGCGCCCCCCGTGGGTGCGCATCAGGTGGTAGGCGCCGACCTGCGCCGCGAGTCGGCCCGCGACCTCGCTCATCGGTGCCAGCAGCGGCAGCGCGCCGTCGGCGGTCTGCACGGTCTCGTACGCGATCGACGTGGTCCCCGACGACATCAGCGCATCGGTGCACGGCGCCGAGGCAGCGAGATGCAGATAGGTGAAAAGCGTCTGGCCCTGGCGTAGCCGGGTGTACTCGGCCCCGATGGGCTCCTTGACCTTGAGCAGAAGGTCGGCCTCTGCCCAGACCTCGTCGACGCTGTCGATCATCTGGGCGCCTGCGCGCTTGAAGTCGGCGTCGGAAATGGAGGAGCCCTCGCCGGCGTCGGCCTGAATCAGCACCTCATGGCCGCGGTGGACCAACTCGGCGACACCGGCGGGGGTGAGGGCAACACGGAACTCGTTGTTCTTGATCTCGGTCGGGACGCCGACGCGCATGATCACTCCTGATCGTCGATGGAATGCCTAAAATTGTGAAGAAAATTCGATAACTAGGCAATAGCAGCGAGGATTGTTCGATACAGTGCCTATATGACTGAAGAATCATCGATCTCGATGGCGGGTCGGCCGCGTTCGCCGAAGTATGTTCGAGCGGCCGATATCGACGACATCGATCGGCGGATTTTGATCCTTCTGCACCGCGACGCCCGCATGCCCAACAGCACGCTGGCGGATGCGGTCGGTATCGCGCCGTCGACCTGTCACGGGCGCGTGCGCAGGCTGCATGAGCTCGGCGTCATCCGCGGGTTCCACGCCGACATCGATCCCGCTGCGATCGGTCTGTCGCTGCAGGCGATGATCTCGGTCACCCTGCAGGCCAACGCCCGCGCGAAGATCCGCAACTTCATCGCTCAGATCCGGGGCAAGCCCCAGGTGATGGATGTGTACTTCCTCGCGGGAGCCGACGACTTCATCCTGCACGTGGCCGCGCGCGACACCGAGGACCTGCGGGCCTTCGTGGTCGAGAACCTCAACGCCGACGCGGATGTGGCGGGCACGCAGACGTCGTTGATCTTCGAGCACCTACGCGGCGCCTCGCCCCTGTAACCCCCGGCCCTACCTAGGGCATGGGAAGAACGTACGGCAGGGCCGGACTTTTGCGGACGGACTCCGGCGCGGGGAAATCGCCACGCTGGCCGCCGGGGCACCGAAGCGTCCACGGAGGCGCATGCTGTAAGGGTGGGCACCTTCGGAATAGCCGGTCTGTGGTTGGTTTTGGCCCTCGTCTTGGTGGTGTCGATCCTCATTGGGGCCGCCAGCATCTGGCTGGCTCACCGCACGCTTCCGGAACATGTCGACGCAGGGCACAACGGCGCCCTGTCACCGTTTTTGACCTGCGTCGGGCTGGTTTATGGCGCTCTGCTCGGATTCACGATCGTCGTGGCCTGGGAGCAGTTCTCCTCTGCTGAGGCCAACGTCTCGAACGAGGCGTCCACGCTGACAACGATGTACCGCCAGACCGTCGGCATGCCCATTTCCGAGCAGACACGGATGCGGCAACTGCTTCGGAATTACACGACGGCGGTCGCAGGCCCTGAATGGGAGAAGGCGGTCCGCGCCGGTGGTGGCACCGAAGGCGCGCGAGATGCGCTCAACGAGATGTACCGGGTGCTGGGTATCGAGCAGTCCAACGTCGAGTCGAACCCGATAAGTCAGCGATTTCTGGACAAGGTGGACACGCTTGCGTCGCAACGGAGTCAGCGCATCTTGGATGCCGAACCGCGAATACCTGGGCTGCTGTGGGCAGGTCTGCTTTTCGGCGGTGTTGTCCTGGTGGCGCTCGGCGGTTTCTTCAACCTGGGGAGCAAACGGGCGCATCTGCTGTTGCTGGGTGCGGTCGCGGCCCTGCTCGGCCTGCTGCTGTTCCTCGTTTTCTGGCTCGACCATCCCTTCGGAAACCAACTGGGCGTCACATCCGAACCGTTTGAGCAATCCCTGACTGTTTTCGACTCGATCGACCGTGGAACGTGATCAGGCGTTCGGCGAACCCGTCCGTCGGGACAGCGTCAGCCAGTAAGCCTGCATCACCGCGAAGATGAACGCGGAGCTGATGCCGAACAGGAGCACGCCGTTGACGGCCTCCAGCGCGCCGAGCATTCGCCACCGGGACGGCAGCATCAACCCCGGCATTTCGAGCGTCGTCATGGTGCCGAGCGAATACAGCGATGCCTCGGTGAACGAATCGAACGCGCCGAGCCATCGATAAGCCGACGCCCAGAGCGTGCTCGCCACCCCGTGCAGAGCGGCCAAGATCAGCGCGACCGCGCCGATGTGGCCGATCACGACCGGGATCGCGCGCCGAGGCTCATGCAGGTGCCTGTCGCCGCCGACCCGAATCCTCCTCTGGAGACCGAACGCGAGCATCACGACTCCAGTCGTGTGGATCGCGATGGTCAGCACGATGAGCAACAGGCCCAGCGTCCAACTCGACAGATCCACGATTGAGAAACTACGCCCCGGCAAAGAGCGCGGCCGGGGAATCAACGCCGCCGGGACTAGTGTGAGCGCATGCGTGTGGCGGTGCTGGGCAGCAAGGGCAAGGTCGGCGCGACCATGGTCGCAGCGGTTGAGGACGCCGACGATCTGACGCTGTCAGCCGCGGTCGATGCCGGCGATCCGCTCAGCCGGCTCACCGAGGCGGATACCGACGTGGTCATCGACTTCACCCACCCCGACGTCGTGATGGACAACCTGCAGTTCCTGATCGACAACGGCATCAACGCCGTCGTCGGCACCACCGGGTTCGACGACAAGCGGATCGGCCAGGTGCGCAGCTGGCTCACGGAGAAGCCCGACCTTGCGGTTCTCATCGCCCCGAACTTCGCGATCGGGGCGGTCCTGTCGATGCATTTCGCACAGCAGGCCGCGCGCTTCTTCGAGTCGGTGGAAGTCATCGAGCTGCATCATCCGCACAAGGCCGACGCGCCTTCGGGAACCGCGGCCCGTACCGCGCGGCTGATCGCCGAGGCACGAAAAGACCTGCCGCCCAACCCCGATGCCACCAGCACAGGGCTCGACGGAGCCAGGGGCGCCGACGTCGACGGCATACCGGTGCACTCCATACGGCTTGCCGGATTGGTGGCACACCAGGAGGTGCTGTTCGGTACCAAGGGCGAGACCTTGACGATTCGGCACGACAGCCTCGACCGCACATCGTTCGTACCCGGTGTGCTACTCGCCGTCCGGAAGGTGCAGCAACACCCGGGTCTGACCATCGGCATCGAGCAGCTGCTCGACCTGACCTGACATGCCGCACCGAAGGCGAACGTGAGTGAGGATCGCTGGGCCCACGCCCGCAGGGCAGGGGACGAGGAACGAGCGAGGACCGGTGGGCCCACGCCCGCAGGGCAGGGGACGAGCGAGAGTCGAGGCATGAGCACAGAGGCCGGGCGCTCGCCGCGCATTCAACTGCTCATCGGCTTCATGTGTGTGGCGATGGTCGTGTACTTCCTGCTGCTCGGCCGCATCGCCTGGGCCTTCATCACATCGGGCAGCGGTGCGGCGATCGGGCTCGGCCTGGCGATCCTGGTCATGCCGCTCATCGGAACGTGGGTCATGGTGAGCACACTGGCGGCCGGTCTCGCGCATCAACGGCTGGCGCGACTTGCGCGCGAGGTCGGAATGGAGCTCGACGTGAGCGAGCTGCCACGGATGCCGTCGGGCCGAATTCAGCGCGACGCGGCCGATGAACTGTTCGAGACCGTGCGCGATGAGCTGGAGAAGGACCCGGACAACTGGCTGCGGTGGTACCGGTTGGCCCGCGCCTACGACTACGCGGGCGACCGCGGCCGTGCGCGGGAGACGATGCGAAAGGCTGTCGAACTACAGGAGTCGAAGCGATGACCAAGAGGCTGTTGTTCGTTCACCACACGCCATCGCCGCACACGCACGAGATGTTCGAGGCGGTGGTGTCGGGTGCGACCGACCCTGAGATCGAGGGGGTCGAAGTGGTGCGGCTGCCTGCGCTGACGGTGTCGGCGACCGACATGCTCCAAGCCGACGGCTATCTGCTCGGCACGCCCGCCAACCTCGGGTACATGAGCGGTGCGATGAAGCATGCGTTCGATGTCTGTTACTACCCGTGCCTCGACGCGACGCGCGGGCGTCCGTTCGGACTGTATCTGCACGGCAACGAAGGCACCGAAGGCGCCGAGCGCGGAATCGACTCGATCACGACCGGCCTCGGCTGGGCCAAAGCCGCCGATACCGTCGTCGTGTCCGGCAAACCGAGCAAGGACGAGCTGGAAGCCTGCTGGAATCTCGGCGCCACAGTTGCGGCTGCGCTGATGGAATGAGCGACATGGCGGAGATGACGAACATTCGCCGAAAACCGTCAACAACCGTAGTCTCGATGCGCCCATGACTTTTGAAGGAGCGTGCTATGCCAGGTATCGCCGAACTCGCCTTGGGCGCAGCGCCGATCGCAGGTGGGGCATTGTTGGGTGCCGCCGCGGGAAATTTCAAGGGACCCGACGTTCGCGTGGTGATCGCCAAGGACATGGACCTGCTCGAGCGGATTCCGGATGACCAGCCTGAGCTGAAGGCCAGGCTCAAGGCCAGCATCGACGAGCGGATCAACGATCTCATCGAAGCGACGGAAAAAAGCCGGGCACTCCGCGAGGCCGCGATTTCCTATGGCGGCAACTGGCGCGACATCGTGGTTTTCATCTGCGCCGTGTTGTTCACGATCATCTGGTGGAATGTGAGCCACAGCCGCAGCAACTGGCTCGTGATGTTCGTCGTGATGATCATCTTGTCGGTGGTGGCCGCCATTTACGCCGGCCGCGGTATAGCGCGCGCGGTCGGTAATTTCCTGCACCGCAAAGATCAAGAGAATCCCGCGGGCGCACCTGATCAGTAGTGGTAGGTGTCCGACGGGGCGGGGATGTGCCCGGGGTCGTCGACGTCGTCGAACTCCGACGGCTCGATGCCGTATGCGCGGGCCAGGTCGAGGATCTTGTTCGCACGGGCGATGCGGGGAAGGTCGGAGCCGTTGCGGATCTCGCCGCCGTCGCGCTCGAACTCGGTGAAGAACTCTTTCGCCCAGGCGATCTCCTCGACCGACGGCGACAGCCCTTCGTTCACGGTGGCGCACTGGTCGGGCGTGAGGCAGATCTTGCCGGTCATGCCGAATTCCGTGGAGACCGCGGTGGCTTCGCTGAGCTTCAGCGCGCTGGCACCGACGGTGGGACCGTCGATGGCGCTGGGTAGGTGGGCGGCCTTTGCGGCGATCGTGAACCGCGACCGCGCGTAGGCCAGCGTCATCGGGTTGTCGCCGAATCCGGTGTCGCGGCGGAAGTCGCCGATGCCGAACGCCAGCCGGAACGTGCCCTTCGCCGCGGCGATCTCGGTGATCCGCTCGAGGCCGCGAGCCGTCTCCACCAGCGCCACGATCGGTACTCCGGGGAGCCGCTTCGCTGTCTCGGTGACGTGGTCGACGGACTCGACCATTGCCAGCATCACCCCGCCGATCGAGGTACCCGACAGCAGGTCGAGGTCGTCCTGCCACCATTGCGTGCCGAAGCCGTTGACACGGACCCAGTCGCTGTTGCCTTCACCGAGCCACTTGATGACGTTGCTGCGCGCGGCGGCCTTGTCCTTGGGCGCGACGGCATCCTCGATGTCGAGGACCACGATGTCGGCGCGGGAATGGACGGCGGGCGCGAACCGCTCGTACTGGGCGCCGTTGACCAGCAGCCAGCTCCTGGCGAGCACGGGATTGATCCGCGACCCGACCTCAGCGGCGTCTTGGGTGGTGCTGACCTCGTTGTCCACGCGAACATCGTCGCGCACTTCGCCCGCCGGACCAACAGCGGGGGTCTGGCCAGGTCAGACCAGCGAGGCGTCGAACAGTCGCTCTAGTGCAGCCCAATGCCGGTCGGCGGCCGCCTTGTCGTACGGCGGGTTGTCGGGAACCGCAAAACCGTGGCCGGCCGGGTAGAACTCGACCATGTGCTCGACTCCGGCCGCGGTCAGCGCCTTGTCGAGCGTTTCGGCGTGCTCGGTGGTGAAGCCGCCGTCGTTCTCCGCGCCGGCCACGTAGACGGTGGCCGTCATCTTGTCGGCCAGCAGGTGCGGGCTGTTGGGGTCGTCGGTGACAAGGCCCCCGCCGTGGAAGGACGCCGCGGCGGCGACGCGGTCGGGCTGGCGTCCGGCCACGATCACCGACGCCCGCCCGCCCATGCAGTAGCCGAAGACGCCGAAGCGCGAACCCTTCACATCGGGATGCTGTTCGAGGAAGTCGAAGAACGCGGCGGCGTCGCTGGAGATCATGTCTGGTGTCACCGAGCGCACCATACCCATGAGCCGGGTGCGCTCCACCTGGTCGCTGAACGCGGTGCGCATGTCGAAGGGTTTCCAGTCGCCGTGGCGGTAGTACACGTCGGGCAGCAGAACGGCATAGCCCTGGTCGGCGAGGTGCTGGGCCATCTCGCGCATGGTGTCGCGTACGCCGCCTGCGTCGACGTACATGACGACCCCTGGCCACGGGCCGCTGCCCTCCGGGGTGTGCAGGGTGGCGGGACAGGTGCCGTCCGGCGTGCTGACGGAAGCTGAGACACTCGGCATGCTTGTAGTTCTACGCCACCGGTCTGGACGTAAGCTGAACGGCGTGCCGATCGCCACTCCGTACGAAGATCTCCTGCGCGTAGTGCTCGACCGTGGCACCCCCAAATCCGACCGCACCGGTACCGGAACCCGCAGTTTGTTCGGCCACCAGTTGCGCTACGACCTTTCCGCGGGCTTTCCGTTGATCACCACCAAAAAGGTGCACACCAAGTCGGTGATCTACGAGCTGCTGTGGTTTCTGCGCGGCGACTCGAACGTACGCTGGTTGCAGGAGCGCGGGGTCACCATCTGGGACGAATGGGCCAGTGAGACCGGCGATCTCGGCCCGGTATACGGGGTGCAGTGGCGGTCCTGGCCGACGCCGTCGGGGCAACACATCGACCAGATCAGCGCGTCTGTCGAGCTGCTGAAGAAGGACCCGGACTCGCGGCGCAACGTCGTCTCGGCCTGGAACGTCGGCGAGATCCCGCAGATGGCGTTGCCGCCCTGCCACGCGTTCTTCCAGTTCTATGTCGCCGCCGGCAGGTTGTCCTGCCAGCTCTACCAGCGCAGCGCCGACCTGTTCCTCGGCGTTCCGTTCAACATCGCCAGCTACGCGCTGCTCACCCACATGATGGCGGCGCAGGCCGGGCTGGATGTCGGCGAGTTCGTGTGGACCGGCGGCGACTGCCACATCTACGACAACCATGTCGAGCAGGTCACCGAACAGCTCAGTCGTGACCCGAGGCCGTACCCGGAACTTGTTCTGGCGCCCCGAGATTCGATTTTCGACTACACCTACGACGACATCGTCATCAAGAATTACGACCCACACCCCGCGATCAAGGCCCCCGTAGCGGTATGAGGCCTGCTTGCGGGGCCGAATCGTGGGCATGACGCTGGGCCTGATCTGGGCCCAGTCGCCCTCCGGTGTGATCGGCCGCGCCGGCGGCATCCCGTGGCGACTGCCGGAGGACCAGGCCCGCTTCAAGGAACTGACGCTGGGCCACACCGTGGTGATGGGGCGGCTGACCTGGGAGTCGTTGCCGAGCACGGTGCGTCCGCTGCCGGGCCGCAGAAATGTCGTAGTCACCCGGCAAGCTGACTACATGGCCGAGGGAGCGACAGTGGCGGGCAGCCTCGATGCGGCGCTCACCGGGGACGAAGCATGGGTCATCGGCGGCGAGCAGATCTACCTGCTGGCGATGGCTGCGGCGACACGCTGTGAGGTCACCGAGGTCGAGGTCGATCTGCGACGCGAGGACGGCGACGCCGTCGCGCCGGTGCTCGACGAGTCATGGGTGGGGACCACAGGGGAGTGGTTGAAAAGCGGCTCCGGGCTGCGCTACCGCTTCCACAGCTATACCCGGGCATGAGCAGGCTGACCGCGGGCCAGGCGCGCCGCATCGGTGTCGCTGCGCAGGGCTTCGGTGAACCGAAGCCGCGCGGTGCCGTGACGCGCGCGCATCTGCGGCGGCTGATCTCTCGTATCCAGGTTCTGCAGCTCGACTCGGTGTCGGTGGCTGTGCGCGCGCACTACGCCCCGGTATTCAGCAGGCTCGGGCCGTACGACCGTGATGTGGTGGACCGCGCCGCGTGGAGCCACAGCTCGCGGTCTCCTCGGTTGTTGGTGGAGTACTGGGCGCACGAGGCGGCGTTGATGTCGGTCGAGGACTGGCCGCTGCTGCGGTGGCGGATGCGGGAGTACGCCGACGGCCGGTGGGGCAAGGAGATCGTCAAGAAGAACCGGCGGCTGGCCGACGACATCGTCGCCGCCATCGCGGAGCTTGGTCCGTCGACCGCAGGCCAGATCGAGGCGTATCTCGAGTCGGAGCCGCGGGGCAAGAAGGGCCCGTGGTGGGATCGCAGTGAGACAAAGTGGGTTGCCGAGGCGCTGTGGTCGGCGGGTGTGCTGACGACTGCGACCCGGTTGGGGTTCGCGCGGCACTACGACCTGACCGAGAACGTGCTGCCACCGGAGGTGCTGGCGCGGGAGGTCGACGACGCCGAAGCGATGCGCGAGCTGGCGCTACGCGCAGCAGGTGCGCTGGGCGTCGGGACCGAAGCCGACATCCGCGACTACTTCCGGCTGGGTGCAGGGCAGATCAAGCCGGCTCTCGCCAAGTTGGTCGCGGATGGCGAAGTCGAACAGGTCGAGGTCGACGGCTGGAAGGCCCCCGCGTATCTGCGTGCCGGCCAGGTCATTCCGCGGTTCGAGCGGGGCGCGGCGCTGCTGTGCCCATTCGACCCGCTGGTCTGGTTCAGGCCGCGGGCCGAGCGGATGTTCGGTTTCCGCTACCGCATAGAGATCTACACGCCGGCGCCCAAACGCGAATTCGGTTACTACGTCTGGCCGTTCCTGCTGGACGGTCAGTTGGTGGGCCGCGTCGACCTGAAGGCCGAGCGAGCGACGGGTGCGCTCAACGTGGTCGGCGCGTTCACCGAACCGGAGCGGGACGCGGTGCGTGTCGCCGAGGCGCTGGCGGGGGAGCTGCGGTCGATGGCGTCGTGGCTGGGCTTGAGCGATGTGACGGTGGGTACGCGCGGTGATCTGGTTGACGAGTTGCGTCGCGCTCTCGGGTGATCCTTCCGCGACTGTGCGGTCACTGACGCCGTCACGGCGTGTCGTATGAGTACACGCACAGTCGAGTTGGCGACGAGAGTTGTAGTCACGTCGCACTTGTCGTATCCGAGGTCGCGCAGCCCTGCTGTAGCGCGATCAAACGCCGGCGCCTGCGTGCGGGTTTCAGAAGCCGCTGATCGGGGCACTGTTTCGCTGTGCTGACTGCAGTGCTGTTCGGCTTGGCTGCATCAAGCGCGTTGGTCATCGGTTCGGTTGTGGGCGCAAATGGAGCCCGCCCAAACGCGTGACCGGCGTGCTGCTCGCTTTCGCCAGCGGGGCGCTCATCTCCGCGTTGGCATTCGAATTGTTCGAAGAAGCGTTCGCGCTGGGTGGTCCGTTCCGCGCTGGGCTTGGCCTTCTCGCCGGAGCCGCGACATTCGTAGTTGTCGACACCGCGCTGGACAAATTCATCAGCGGTAAGTCGGGACCCGAGGAACGTGAAGTCGTCGCCTCCGGGGCGCGAGGCGGGGTGGGCTTGGCGCTGCTCGCAGCGGTGACGCTGGACGGTGTACCTGAAAACGTCGCGCTGGGGGTGTCGCTGGTTGAGGGCGCCTCGCTTTCCCTGCTGGTAGCGATCTTCTTCTCCAATCTGCCCGAGTCGCTGGTCGGTGCGGTGGCCATGCGGAACTCCGGAACCAGCCCACGCGCTGTTGTCGTGACCTGGACACTGTGTGCGGTGCTGCTGGCGGCGGCAGTCGTGGTCGGTCGGGCGACAGCAGCAGGAATGGGCGAACACGTGCTGGCGGTCGCGTTGTCGTTCGCCGGCGGAGCAGTACTGGCGTCACTGGCCGACACGCTCATGCCGGAGGCCTTCGAGCATGGTCGTCCGCTCAACGCCTTCGCCACCGCAGGCGGATTCTTCCTGTCGTTCGTCCTTGCTGCCTGAGTCAAAGTCGGCAGAACACGCAAATCGGTCAGCGCCGACATCTAAGGCGGTTCATTCGAGACTAGTCAGCGAAACGGGATGTCGTTGTCGGCCTTGGAAGCCTGATATTGCTCCGACAGCGCGGCGTAGACGTCGCGAATGCGCCTGTCCTGCTCGAGCAGCTCGGTGCGCGACGGTTCGGCCTGGGTCTCGACGAGCGCGCGGATCGAGTACGCGGTCCAGAACGCGTTGCTTCGTCGGTACGCGCCGTCGTCGACGCCGAACACTTCGGAGAGGATCTTCAAGTCGTGCGGTATGCCGAAGGCGTCGCGGGAGTCCTCGTAGGTGAAGAAGTAGTAGAAGTTGTCGAAGCCGCACCAGGTGATGGCCGACAGGCACAGGGGACACGGCTCATGGGTGGACAGGAAAACCAGATCGCTGGTCGGCGGCCGCTCGGACCGTTCGTAGAACTGGTTGAGCGTGCTGATCTCGCCGTGCAGCAACGGATTGTCCGTTTCGCTGTTGGTGCCTGCGATGACGACCGAGAAGTCGGACTTGCGCAGCAGCGCCGCACCGAAGACCTTGTTGCCCGCGGCGACACCGCGTTCGGTCATCGGCAGGATGTCGTGTTCCATGACATCGAGGAGGCGGGAGGCCACGGTGTTTTCCCCCATCGCACAACGGTAGCTCCGGCTAATCGTCTCCCGGTGTGTAACGCCGCAAAGCTTCCGCAGAGTGACTCGCGTTAGGGTGAGCCGTGGCCGAGACCGCGCCGCTGCGCGTGCAGTTGCTAGCCAAGACCGAGTTCTTGGCCCCCCCTGACGTGCCGTGGAGCACCGACGCCGACGGCGGGCCCGCTCTGGTGGAGTTCGCCGGCCGGGCGTGCTACCAGAGCTGGTCCAAGCCGAACCCGCGCACCGCGACCAACGCGAGCTACCTGCGGCACATCATCGACGTCGGACACTTCTCGGTGCTCGAGCATGCGGCGGTGTCCTTCTACATCTCCGGAGTGTCGCGGTCGTGCACCCACGAGCTGATTCGCCATCGGCACTTCTCCTACTCGCAGCTGTCGCAGCGCTACGTGCCCGAGCACGACTCACGCGTCGTGCTGCCCCCGGGCATCGAAGACGATCCGGAACTGCAGGACATCTTCACCGCGGCCGCTGATGCCAGTCACGCGACGTACTGCGAGCTGCTGGCCAGGCTGGAGGCCAAGTTCGCCGACCAGCCGAACGCGTCGATCCGGCGCAAACAGGCCCGTCAGGCGGCCCGCGCCGTGCTGCCCAACGCCACCGAGACCCGCATCGTCGTGACCGGCAACTACCGGGCCTGGCGACACTTCGTCGCGATGCGGGCCAGCGAACAGGCCGATGTGGAGATTCGCAGGCTGGCGATCGCCTGCCTGCGCCAGCTCATCGACGTCGCCCCCCAGGTGTTCGCCGACTTCGAGATCGCCACGCTGGCAGACGGCACAGAGGTGGCTACGAGCCCGCTTGCCACGGAGGCTTGACGGACCTGGCCAGATCCAGTCCACGGAAGCATGAACGCAACCGGGTAATCTTGGTGGCCGTGAGCACCAGCGGATTCGACGTGCAGGCCCGGTTGGGCACCGTGCTGACCGCGATGGTGACGCCGTTCAAGCCCGACGGCTCGCTCGACACCGCAACCGCCGCACGTCTGGCCACCCACCTGGTCGACTCGGGCTGCGACGGCCTGGTGCTGTCGGGCACCACCGGTGAGTCGCCGACTACGACCGATGAAGAGAAGATCGCGCTGGTGCGCGCCGTGCTGGACGCCGTCGGCGACCGCGCCCGCGTCATCGCAGGCGCAGGTACCTACGACACCGCACACAGCGTGCACCTGGCGAAGGCGTGCGAGGCCGAGGGCGCGCACGGACTCCTCGTCGTCACCCCGTATTACTCGCGCCCGTCGCAGGCCGGCCTGGCGGCGCACTTCACCGCGGTCGCTGACGCGGTATCCGTGCCGATCCTGCTCTACGACATCCCGGTGCGGTCGGGTATCCCGATCGAATGGGACACGATCCGCGCGCTCGCCGCGCACCCGAACATCGTCGGGATCAAGGACGCCAAGGGTGACCTGAACGGCGGCGGGCTGATCATCGCCGAGACGGGATTGGCGTATTACTCGGGCGATGACGCGCTCAACCTGCCGTGGCTGGCGATGGGAGCTGTCGGGTTCATCAGCGTATGGGGGCATGTCGCCGCCAGCCAACTGCGAGAGATGTTGTCGGCGTTCAATTCCGGTGACGTCGCCACCGCCCGCAAGATCAACGTGACACTCGCCCCGCTCGGCGATGCACAAACGCGGCTCGGCGGTGTGACGATGTCGAAGGCCGGTCTGGGACTGCAGGGCTTCGAGGTCGGTGATCCCCGGCTCCCGCAAATCCCCGCCACCCAGGACCAGATCGAGGCGCTGGCGGCCGACATGCGGGCCGCCGCGGTACTTCGGTAGTGGACATCGACATCGAGCCGCCGGGGCCATTGGCCCCTGGAGGTTTGCGGGTCACCGCGCTTGGTGGCATCAGCGAGATCGGCCGCAACATGACGGTGTTCGAGCACCTCGGCAGGTTGCTGATCGTCGACTGCGGGGTGCTGTTTCCCAACCACGACGAGCCGGGCGTCGATCTGATCCTGCCCGACCTGCGTCTCGTCGAGGACCGTCTCGACGACGTCGAGGCGCTGGTGCTGACCCATGCGCACGAGGACCACATCGGCGCGATCCCGTTCCTGCTCGAACTGCGGCCCGACATTCCGCTCGTCGGCTCGAAGTTCACCCTCGCGCTGGTGGCGGAGAAGTGCCGCGAGCACCGCATCAAGCCGGCGTTCATCGAGGTGTCGGAGGGTCAGAAGTCAACGCACGGAGTGTTCGAATGCGAATACTTCCACGTCAACCATTCGATTCCGGGATGCCTTGCGATCGCGATCCACACCGGCGCAGGCACCGTCCTGCACACCGGCGACATCAAGCTCGATCAGTTGCCGCTCGACGACAACCCCACCGACCTGCCGGGGATGTCGCGGCTCGGCGACAAGGGGGTGGATCTGTTCCTCTGCGACTCGACGAACTCCGAGATCCCCGGCGTCGGACCGTCGGAGAGCGAGGTCGGCCCGACGCTGCACCGGCTGATCCGCGGCGCTGAGGGCCGCGTCATCGTCGCGTGCTTCGCCTCCAATGTCGATCGCGTGCAACAGATCATCGACGCCGCCGTATCCCTCGGGCGTCGCGTCTCGTTCGTCGGGCGATCCATGGTGCGCAACATGGGAATCGCCCGCGAGTTGGGCTATCTGAAGGTCGACGTGGACGACGTCATAGACATCGGCGCGGCCGAAATGATGGCGCCGGAACGAATCGTGCTGATCACCACCGGTACCCAGGGTGAGCCGATGTCGGCGCTGTCGCGGATGTCGCGCGGTGAGCACCGCAGCATCACGCTGACACCCGGCGACCTGATCATCCTGTCGTCCTCGCTGATTCCCGGTAACGAGGAGGCGGTCTACGGCGTCATCGACGCCCTCGCCAAAATCGGTGCCCGCGTCGTCACCAATCAGCAGGCACGCGTGCATGTTTCGGGTCACGCCTACTCCGGTGAGTTGCTGTTTCTCTACAACGGCGTGCGGCCCCGCAACGTGATGCCCGTGCACGGCACATGGCGGATGCTGCGGGCCAATGCGGCTTTGGCCATCCGGTCCGGCGTCGAGCCGGAGGGGATCGTGCTCGCCGAGAACGGTGTCAGCGTCGACCTGGTGGGGGGGAAGGCGAGCATCGCGGGAGCGGTTCCGACCGGGAAGATGTTCGTCGACGGGCTGATCACCGGCGACGTCGGCGAATCGACCCTGGGCGAGCGGCTCACTCTGACTTCGGGTTTCGTCGCGGTCACCGTAGTCGTGCACAAGGGTACCGGCCGGCCGGCCGCGCCCGCACACCTGCACTCGCGCGGCTTCTCGGAGGATCCGAAGGCGCTGGAGCCTGTTGCTCTCAAGGTCGAGCAGGAGCTGGAAGTGCTTGCCGGTGACAACATCACCGATGTCACCCGCATCGCCCAGGCGGTGCGCCGGATTGTCGGCAAGTGGGTTGGGGAGACCTACCGCCGTCAGCCGATGATCGTGCCGACGGTCATCGAGATCTGAACCCGCGCGAGCGAGAAGCCATGGTCATGAATTCGTGTGAGTCACGACCATGGCTTCTGATTCGCAGTCAGGTGCTGCGGTGAACGGTTGTACGCCGCCGCCATCTACGACGCGCGGAGTGGCCGGACGCGCCGGCTCGAAAACACCGACCGGTATGCGCCCGGGAGTTCTCGTCCACCCGGCTTCGGCGGGCTCTGCGGGTGGAGCCACGCACTTGCCGCCGGACCAAATACCGCCGGAGTTCTCGCAGCAGTAGCGGATGTGATCCTCTTGCGCGTTCGGCTTGTCCGGTAATTGATTCTCTCCGGAGTTGACACAACGATCGAATGCCCCGATATCCCACTCACCGGGAGTGTCCGGCAGGGCGCTGGCAACTGCGGGGAGGGCGAGAGCGATGCCTGCGGCGGCGAGTGCCACGGATGCCGCGGTCGAGATGATGGTCTTCATTTCTTCGTTCCTTTCGGTCGACAGGATGTGTCGTGGGAACGAGTCTGTGCGGCACGGCGCCGCGGGGTAAGGGGACGCATGCCCCGCATTTGTGCACAGCAATGCGGGAAGTGACCGCCGGTCGCGCTGGGGGATTAGGGGTCAGCGCTTCTCGCAGTATGCGGTCCATTCCAGATCCGAGGCGGTCAGATCCCGTCCGGCGGGCCGGATGTAGTGCTGCTGGTAGTAGTCGGGGCCAGCCTGTTCGACGAGTCGCCACCCGTGAGTCCGGACGAACGCGTCGATGTCGTCGGGCTCGAGGCCGAATTTCCACACCTGCCGTCGGCGCCGAAAACGGTTGTACAGCACCGCTGCGCCGTACATGTTGGTGCCGTCGATGAAATCTCTGCGGACATAGGTGAAAGTTAGCCGGCTCCCGGCGGGAGCGCCCTGCAGCGCTGCGAGTGTGGTGCGTACGGCGTCCTGGGTCAGATACTGCGTCACGCCTTCCCAGACGAAGAACGTGCGCGCGTCGGAGCGATAACCGTTCTCGGTCAGCGTGCCGATGAGATCGTCGCGCTCGAAGTCCAGCGGCACCAGGTGAACCGAAGCGGGAATCTGGCCGATCGCGCGTTGCGCCGCGGCCTCCTTGCGCGCGATGCTCACCGGCAGGTCGACTTCGAAGACCGCTATATCGGACCGGCGTGTGATGCGGAAGGCCCTGGTGTCCATACCGGATCCGAGGATGACCACGGCATCGACGTCCGCCAGCGCCTCATTTATTTTGTCGTCGATGAAGCGTTTGCGGCATGTGACGATGGTCCACGAGCCGGACACTGTCTTCTCGCCGGCGCGAATTGTCATGCGGCGCAGCAACGGCCAGCGCATCACGCGAACGACCGCGCGTTGCCCCGCGGGCAGGATCGCGGCGGCGAGGTCGTCGTCGACGAGTCGACGGCCCGGCGGTTCGTACTGCTCGATCGCCACCTGCACTATGGGGCCGAAGGCGGTCTGAGCGGCGGGATTTCGCGCCATCAGTGCTTGACTACCGCTCCCGCGTCCACGGGCAGTGTCACGCCTGTGACGTAGCGGGCGGCATCGGATACCAACCATGCCACGGCGTTGGCGATGTCCTCTGCCTCGACCGCAGGCACCGGCATCGCGTTGCCTCCGGCACCGCCGCCCATGCGCTGTAGCCAACTTCGGACGTAATCGTTGTCGATCATGGGGGTGTTGACACCGGTTGGGTGAACGGTATTAACCCGAATGCTATGTCGAGCGAGGATGTTCGCGTACTGCCGCATCAGCCCGACCATGCCGTGTTTGGCGGCGGTGTATCCGAGCCCGCCCGGATCAGGGCTGTTCATGGGCACCAGGCCCGCGACCGAACTGATCAGCACGATCGCACCGCCGTCGCCTTGTTCGACCATCGTCGGGATCGCGACCTCGACGGTGTGGAAGGCGCCGGTGAGGTTGACATCGATCACGTCACGCCAGCCCGCGTCTCCTGTTTCCATCGGAGCGATGCCGGCGTTCGCGATGACGATGTCGAGCCTGCCGAACTGGTCGAGGCCGGCCTGCAGTGCGGTGCTCAAGGCATCGCGATCGCGGACGTCGGCCTCTCGTGCCACGATGCGTGCACCCGCGTCCTCGACGAGTTTGACGGTCTGAGCGAGATCGTCGGGCGTGGCCATCGGATAGGGCACCGACGCGATCTGGTCACAGATGTCGACTGCGATGACGTCGGCGCCGTCGGACGCCAGCCGCACGGCTTCCGCCCGCCCTTGCCCCCGAGCGGCACCGGTGATGAATGCAACCTTGCCGTCGAGAGATGCCATCGGTGTTTCGCCTCCTCGCGTGAGCGTTCGTCAGGGACGCAACTGCGCCTTGGCCGGGTCGCCGCCGACGACGGTCTGGAGCAGCTTGATGTCCGGTGCGCCGTCGAGGTGCTCGCCGATCTCGCCGAAGAACGCTCCGACGGCCGGGGCGGTGCTGTGGGCTTTGAGGGCATCGGCGTCGGCCCACTGCTCGACGAAGATGAAAGTTCCGTCCTCGGCCTCGTGCAGGGAATACAGATCGCAACCGGGTTCCTCGTGCACCCCGGCGAGCGCCTTTTTGCCCGCCTCCCGGACGGCCTCGACGGACTCGGCTTTGGCCTTCAACGTGGCGACGACGACAACAGGCATGGGTGATGTACTCCTCGATGAGTGGGACCGGTCAATTGAGCACCCTACTGAAGCGGACTAACTAAATTTCGACGCCGAACTGTGACCCGTGTGGCAGATGGTAAAATTGGGGCGGCTGCGACTAGGCTGGAGTCCATGCCAAGTAAGACCGCTGCGCGCTCCGGTGCCCGTTCGAGCAGGTCAAAGGCCAGTTCGCGGTCGGGGTCCCGGCCAGCTCGGCCCGCGCCGCGCCGCAAACCCGCCAAACGGCGGACCGCGTCACCCGTCCCGGCCGCCGGGCTGGCCATTGGCCGGGGCGCGCGCGCCGGCTGGTTCATGCTCGCCAGGGGGGCCGGCTCGACGGCCCGATCGGTGGGTCGGGCCCGCGATATCGACCCCGGACACCGCCGCGACGGGCTCGCGCTCGCGCTGCTCGGCGTCGCAGTCATCGTCGTGGCCAGTTCGTGGTTCGACGCCGCCCGGCCGGTCGGCGGCTGGATCGACAACTTCTTGCGCGTGCTGATCGGCTCGGCCGTTCTGCTGCTGCCCATCGCTCTCGTCGCGATCGCGGTCGTCCTGATGCGCAGCGAGCCCGATCCCGACGCCAGGCCGCGGCTGATCCTCGGCGCGGCGATGATCACCCTGCCGATGCTCGGCCTGTGGCATTTGTGGTCCGGTTCCCCCGACAATCCGGCCGGACGCCAGCACGCCTCCGGTTTCCTCGGATTCGCGATCGGCGGCCCGTTGGCGGAGGGGCTGACCCAGTGGATCGCCGCGCCGCTGTTGTTCATCGGCGCACTGTTCGGTCTGCTGCTGATCACCGGCACGACGATCCGCGAGGTCCCCGACACCGTGCGGGCGATGTTCGGCACCCGCATGCTGCGCGACGAGGACGAGTACTACGACGACGAGGAGTTCGACGGCCGTGCCGGAGCGGAACCGGAGGACTTCTCCGACGGCTACTACGACGATCCCGCGGCATTCAGCGACAGCGAGGCCCATGCCTGGCCGGCAGGATCCGCAGCGGCGGCGACGTTGCGTTCCGGCACGCCGATGGAGAACTACCCGCTCGACGAAGAGGCGCCGACGGTGCCTGAGCCGACCCGCGCAGCCAAGCGCAAGAAGACAAAGCCGGCCAAGCCGGTGTCCGATCGAGTCGTCGAGGGCCCCTACAACCTGCCGTCGCTCGAGCTGCTGGCCAAGGGCGATCCGCCGAAGCGACGCTCCTCGGCCACGGACCACACCGCCGAGGCGATCTCCGAAGTGCTGCAGCAATTCAAGGTGAACGCCTCGGTCACCGGGTGCACGCGCGGGCCCACCGTCACCCGATACGAGGTCGAACTCGGCCCGGGCGTCAAGGTCGAGAAGATCACCCAGCTGCAGAAGAACATCGCGTATGCGGTCGCCACCGAAAGCGTCCGGATGCTCGCGCCGATCCCCGGCAAGTCCGCCGTCGGCATCGAGGTGCCCAACACCGACCGCGAGATGGTGCGCCTCGCCGACGTGTTGACCGATCCGTCGACCCGCAGCGACCATCACCCACTGGTGATCGCGCTCGGTAAAGACATCGAGGGCGAGTACATCTCGTGGAACCTCGCGAAGATGCCGCACCTCTTGGTCGCCGGTTCGACCGGTTCGGGGAAGTCGAGCTTCGTCAACTCGATGCTGGTGTCGCTGCTGGCGCGCGCCACCCCGGAGGAGGTCAGGATGATCCTGATCGACCCGAAGATGGTGGAACTCACTCCGTATGAGGGCATTCCGCACCTGATCACCCCGATCGTCACGCAACCCAAGAAGGCCGCCGCGGCGCTGGCGTGGTTGGTCGAGGAGATGGAGCAGCGCTACCAGGACATGCAGGCGTCGCGGGTACGCCACATCGACGATTTCAACAAAAAAGTGAGATCCGGAGAAATCTCGGCGCCGTTGGGCAGCGAGCGGGTGTACCGGCCCTACCCCTACGTGGTGGCGATCGTCGACGAGTTGGCCGACCTGATGATGACGGCGCCGCGCGACGTCGAGGACGCCGTCGTGCGGATCACCCAGAAGGCCAGGGCCGCCGGCATTCACCTGGTGCTGGCCACCCAGCGGCCCTCGGTCGATGTGGTCACCGGCCTGATCAAGACAAACGTGCCGTCGCGGTTGGCGTTCGCGACGTCGTCGCTGACCGACAGCCGCGTCATCCTCGATCAGCAGGGCGCCGAAAAGCTGATCGGCATGGGCGACGGGCTGTTCATCCCGATGGGCGCCAACAAGCCGATCCGGCTGCAGGGCGCCTACGTGTCCGACGAGGAGATCCAGGCCGTCGTCAGCGCGTGCAAGGACCAGGCCGAGCCCGAGTACACCGAGGGAGTCACCGCCGCCAAGCCCAACAGCGAGCGCACCGACGTCGACCCCGACATCGGCGACGACATGGACGTCTTCCTGCAGGCCGTCGAACTCGTGGTGTCCAGCCAGTTCGGTTCCACGTCGATGTTGCAACGCAAGCTGCGGGTGGGTTTCGCCAAGGCGGGGCGGTTGATGGACCTCATGGAAACCCGCGGAATCGTCGGTCCCAGTGAGGGTTCGAAGGCGCGCGAGGTCTTGGTGAAACCCGACGAGCTGGCGGGCACGCTCGCGCTGATCCGCGGCAACGGCGCCGGCGACGACGAGATTGACTGATCAGCGGACGTGAGTTCCATCCACTCCTAGAGTGGGCCTCCTCGATGTGGAGGGTGCGATGTTCAGGGTCGGCGACAAGGTCAACGCGCGAACGCTGACCACATTTACCGGCACGCAGATGCGCCTGCCGGCTTCAGATCGGACCGTTCATCTGCAGTTCCGGCGCTTTGCAGGATGCCCGATCTGCAACCTCCACCTCCGTGAGGTGGCGAGCCGAAGCGTCGAGATCCAGGACGCCGGTGTCGTCGAGATGGTCGTCTTCCACTCGTCCGCAGGACGACTTCGCCAATATCAGGCCGACCTGCCTTTCGCGGTGATTGCCGACCCGGAACGCAAGCTGTACAAGGAGTTCGGCGTCAATTGGTCGCTGCGCTCGCTGTTCCATGTCGACGCCGCCCGCGCCGCAGTTCGCGGCATGCGTCAGACCACATCGCTCATCGGTGGCCTTGCGCCCAGAGAAAACCACCTGGGCAAGCCAGCTGACTTCCTCATCGACCCGGACGGCACGATCAAAGCATGTAAATATGGCGCCCACGCTGACGACCAGTGGTCGGTCGACGAACTGCTCGACCTCGCCTCCCAGAAACGTCCAACGTGAACTCGCTGCGAAAGCGGTCGGGATTTCGCAGTGGGCGCACGTTCGGAGCGAAGAGTTATTTGAGAGTCAGCAGCATTCGGGAGTTTCCGAGGATGTTCGGCTTGACGTAGGACAGGTCGAGGAACTCCGCGACGCCGGTGTCATACGAGCGGCACATCTCCTCGTAGACCTCGGCGGTCACCGGGGTGCCCTCGATCTCTACGAACCCGTGCCTGCTGAAGAACTCGGTTTCGAAGGTGAGCACGAAGATGCGCCCCAGGTGCAGTTCGCGGGCCACGTCAAGCAACCGGTCGACGATCAGGTGTCCCACGCCCTGACCCGTCACCTTCGGATGCACCGCCACGGTGCGCACCTCGCCGAGGTCGGCCCACAGCACGTGCAGGGCGCCGCAGCCGATCAACTCGCCGTCGCGCTCGGCGACCCAGAACTCCTGGATCCCCTCGTACAGGGTGACCAGGTTCTTCTCCAGCAGGATGCGGCCGGAGTAGATGTCGACGAGCGCCTTGATCGCGGGCACATCCGACGTGGTGGCGCGGCGCAAGACGAGCCCGTCGGCGCGCGAATCCCACCTATCGCTCACAGGTGCGAGGGTATCGGCTCGAGCAACCGATATTCTTTAGCGGTGTCGGGCCAACCCTCCACCGATCCGGTGATCCCCCAGGCGAAGGTGGCGAACGTCGCCAATGTCCTCACCGGGCTGCGGTTGGTGTTGGTGCCGGTCTTCCTGATCGCGCTCTTCGCCGGCGACGGCCACGAAACAGCATGGCGCGTCACCGCTTTCGTCATCTTCGCGGTCGCGGTGATCACCGACCGGTTCGACGGCGCGCTGGCCCGCAGCTACGGAATCGAGACCGACTTCGGCCGGCTGGCCGACCCCATCGCCGACAAGACGTTGATCGGCGCCGCGCTGATCGGCCTGTCCATGCTCGGCGAGCTGCCGTGGTGGGTGACCGTGGTGATCCTTGTCCGCGAGATCGGGATCACGGGCCTGCGCTTCGCGGTGCTGCGGCACGGGGTGATCCCGGCCAGCCGCGGCGGCAAGCTCAAGACGCTCGTGCAGGCGGTCGCAATCGGGCTGTTCGTTTTGCCGCTGTCGGGCCCGTGGCTGACCGGCGCATGGGTCGTGATGGCCGCCGCGATCCTGCTCACCGTGCTCACCGGCATCGACTACGTAGTGTCCGCGATCCGCGATTCTCGCCGGCGAGTCGCAGGTCAGTGACACCGGCACGGCCAATTCCCGCTGGAGTTGGCCCGCCGGGAACCATCTCGGGAGTCCCTGGCGTTGCTCTAGTACCACCCAAGTGAAGGAGACCACGATGGGGACATTGCTGCGCGAGGTCATCGGCGACGTGCTGCGTCGTGCCCGCATGGACCAGGGCCGCACGCTGCGCGAGGTGTCCGACGCCGCGCGCGTGAGCCTCGGCTACCTGTCGGAGGTCGAGCGGGGCCGCAAGGAAGCCTCGAGCGAACTCCTCGGCTCCATCTGCGGCGCTCTGGAGGTCCCGCTGTCGCGGGTGCTGTCCGACGCGGGCGACGAGATGGCCCGCGAGGAGCTCAAGGCGTTCATCCGCGAGTCGGCGACCGCCGCGAATATCGACGCCACCACCAAGGTCGTCATCCCGCACGCCGTGTCGATGGCGGTCGCCTAACTGTTCTGATCTGGGCCGAACCGATAGGTTGGCATTAGCAGTCGGCAGCAATTCCAGACACGAAGGCGGAACGAACCATGGCCAATCCGTTCTCCAAGGCGTGGCGCTATCTGATGGCGCTGTTCAGCTCCAAGGTCGACGAGTACGCCGATCCGAAGGTGCAGATCCAGCAGGCCATCGAAGACGCGCAACGGCAGCACCAGGCGTTGACGCAGCAGGCGGCCCAGGTCATCGGCAACCAGCGCCAGCTGGAGATGCGGCTGAACCGCCAGCTCGCCGATATCGAGAAGCTGCAGGTCAACGTCCGTCAGGCGCTGACGCTGGCCGATCAGGCCACGTCCGCCGGGGACGCCGCCAAGGCCACCGAGTACAACAATGCCGCTGAAGCGTTCGCCGCCCAACTTGTCACCGCCGAGCAGAGCGTGGAAGACCTCAAGGGCCTGCACGATCAGGCGCTGCAGGCCGCGGGTCAGGCCAAGAAGGCCGTCGAGCAGAACGCGATGATGCTGCAGCAGAAGATCGGCGAACGCACGAAGCTGCTCAGCCAGCTGGAGCAGGCCAAGATGCAGGAGCAGGTGAGCGCTTCGCTGCAGTCGATGAGCGAGCTCGCCGCCCCTGGTAACACCCCGACCCTCGACGAGGTCCGGCAGAAGATCGAACGTCGCTACGCCAACGCGATGGGCGCCGCCGAGCTCGCGCAGAACTCCGTGCAGGGCCGCATGATGGAGGTGCAGCAGGCCAGCGTGCAGATGGCGGGTCACTCTCGGCTGGAGCAGATCCGGGCGTCCATGCGCGGCGAGGCGTTACCCTCTGGGGGCGCGTCCGGCGTGACGCCCGGCGCTGCGGCCCCCGCCACCCCCGCCTCGACGCCGGAGGCGACGCCCGAGAAGCCGATCGGCCAGTAGCCGGTTTCGGAGGATGCCGTGAAGCAGCGCTCGACATCGAGTAGGCCGGAGGCCTGGCGATCGCTGGTGCAACGCGGGGTTGACACCGCCGCCGAGCTGTCCGATGTGCTGGCTCAGAAGCTCAATTCCGCGGCCGACCCGCGCGCCAAGCAACTGCGCAAGCGCAAATGGGCGCTGTGGTTGACGCTGTTCTTCACGGCGTCGTGCCTGTTCCTCATCTTCGTGACGTGGCTGCTTGCGACGTGGAACACGCCGGCGTGGGCGCTGTTCATCCCCGCGCCGATCGCCGTCGGCGCCGGTTTTCTGGCCACGCTGGCGTTTCTGCGCTACCGCTGGTTGCGAGGAGAGCCGTTGCCTCCGCAGCGGTCGCGCGCGACGCGCCGGCCGCCGCCGTTCGGCTCGGCCGCCCGGCAGCCGATGGCCGCACTCGCTGCGTCGGAGCGCGGGCTGTTCTCGCTCGTCAGCGTGATGGAACGCGGTGCAATGCTGCCCGACAGCGAGTTGCGTGAACTGATCGCGGTCGCCAACCGATCCGCCGCGACCATGGCGGCGACCGCCAACGAGGTGGTGTCGATGGAGCGGGCGATCGCCAACGCGCCCGGGTCACGCGCACATCTCTCACCGACGATCAGCGCGTTCACGGCACAGCTCGACAACGGCGCCCGCCAGTACAACGACATGGTCACCGCCGCAGCGCAACTGGTGTCGGCCGCCAACACCGGGCCGATGTCGAGTTCGCCGATGTCGCAGCAGCGCTACCGAGACGAACTGGGTAACGCCACCGACCGGCTCACCGGCTGGGCGCAGGCTTTCGAGGAACTCGGCCAGCTCAGAAGGGCGTAATCACATCGTCGGCCGCAGCGCCGGCACGAATGTGCCGACAAGTCCGCGCACCGTTCCCTTCACGACGTCGAGCAGATCGAAATAGTCCCGCCACAGGGTGATCTTGCCGCCGTGCACCTCGAAGACACCGCACACCCAGAACTGCATGCGAACGGGGCCGAAGATCAGCGCGTCGGTGCGCTCGGTCAGCACCGCGTTGCCTTCGGCGGCGATCCGGTGAAACTTGACCTCGAAGCCGACCCGTCCTTGCCCGCGGCGGAAGATGCCGACAATGCGCTTGCGACCCCGCATGGTGGGGTAGCCGACGTTCTCCCAAACGATGTTGTCGGCCAGGCTCGCGTCAGCCGTATCGAAATCCTGGTCCTGTAGCGCGTAGAGGAACGTCTCGACTACCCGTGCGTTGGCCGTGGTGTCCACTGCTGGTGTGCTCGCCGTCATGGCCTCAGCCTAGTGGCGGCACGCTGTGGCAGGGTAGCCCCATGCGCGTCGCCGTGGTCGCAGGACCGGATCCCGGGCACGCCTTTCCCGCGCTCGCGCTGTGCCGGAAGTTCCTCGCTGCAGGCGACTCGCCGACGTTGCTGACCGGTACGCAATGGCTGGACACCGCCCGCTCGGTGGGGGTCGACGCAGTCGAGCTGATCGGGCTCGACCCCACCGCGCTGGACGACGACACCGACGCAGGCGCGAAGATCCATCAACGAGCGGCGCGAATGGCGGTGCTCAATGTTCCGGTGCTGCGCGATCTCGCGCCGGACCTCGTGGTGTCGGACGTGATCACCGCCTGCGGCGGGCTCGCCGCAGAGCTGCTCGGCATTCCGTGGGTCGAGCTGAACCCCGCCCCGTTGTATCGGCCGTCGAAGGGGCTTCCGCCGATCGGCAGCGGGCTGGCGCCTGGCGTGGGGATACGCGGCAGGCTGCGCGATGCCGTGCTGCGGGCGCTGACCGCACGGGCATGGCAGGCGGGCATTCGCCAGCGTTCGACGGTCAGGGTCGAGATCGGCTTACCCGCAACCGATCCCGGGCCGCTGCGCCGGCTCATCGCGACATTGCCCGCGCTGGAGGTGCCGCGCCCGGATTGGCCCGACGAAGCGGTGGTCGTTGGTCCGTTGCACTTCGAACCGACCGATGCGGTGCTGGATATCCCGCCGGGCGACGGCCCCGTCGTGGTCGTCGCACCGTCCACAGCGGTCACCGGCGCAGTCGGTCTGACCGAGATCGCGCTGTCGACCCTGAAGCCGGGAGCGGTACTGCCCGACGGCGCGCGTGTGGTCATCTCGCGGCTCGGCGGCGATGACATCGACGTCCCGCCCTGGGCGGTCGTCGGACTGGGCAGACAGGACCAGCTGCTGTCGCAGGCCGACCTGGTGATCTGCGGCGGCGGCCACGGCATGGTGTCGAAAACCCTGATGGCCGGGGTGCCGATGGTCGTGGTGCCCGGCGGCGGCGATCAGTGGGAGATCGCGAACCGCCTTGTGCGACAAGGAAGTGCACAGCTGATACGGCCGCTTGGGCCGGAGGCGTTGGCGGCGGCGGTCACCGCGGTGCTGTCGTCCGCGCGTTACGCCGAGGCGGCTCGGCGGGCGGCGGCCAGCATCGCCGACGTCGCAGACCCCGTGCGGGTATGTCACGACGCAATGGCGACGCCGGCCTAGGTATTGCGTCCGCTGAGCGCGTCGCGCATCCGGTCGATCAACCCGACACCGGGGCCAAGGATCTTGTTGGCCGGCGGCTTGTCCGGCGCCGACGGGTGGGGCCGCGTCGGCGCCAGCTTCTTTGCGGTTTCGAACTTCTGGCCGAGCTCGGTCAGCTCCTCCACGGTGCACTCCTTCCGCAGCTTCGGCAGCAGATCGCCTTCCTCGTCCTCGATGTGATGTCGGATTTCTTTGATCAATTCGGCGACGAGCTTGTCGAACTCGGCACCCTCGTCATCGGTTTTCTCGATCTTCTTCATGATCTCTTCGGCTTCGGCGTGTTCGTGCAACTCGTGATCGGCGATCTTGTCACCGTCCGGCACCACCCGGCGCGCGGTCGGATAGAGGTACATCTCCTCGCCGACCGAGTGCCGTACCAATTCGGTGATCGCATGCTCGACGAGTTGACGACGGGTGGCCGGGTCGTGATCGCTCTCAAGCTCTTTGAAGATGTCTTCGACCTCACGGTGGTCGGTGATGATGTCGTCAACGATGTCTTTGTGGGGTGTGTTCATGGTGGTTCTACTTAGGGCTGAAGGTGTTATACCGCCCCGGGATACCCCGCCTGGCCGCGCTGACACCGGAGTGCGTCGGTACGTTGGCAAGTGTGCGGTTGACCGAATTCAATGAGCTTGTCGAGGGCCACTTCGGGCCCGTGCGGGGGCGGTCTCTGCTCATCGACCACGTACTGACCGGGTTGGGCGGGCGTACCGCAGCGCAGGCGATCGAGGACGGCGTCGATCCCCGTGACGTCTGGCGGGCGCTGTGCGCCGACTTCGACGTCCCGCGTGATCAATGGTGACTGCCTAGCGCCGATCCTCGGCGCGGTGTGTTCCTCCTGTGTGCGAGGGGCCTACCCGGTCGTCGGCGGTGTCGGATTCCGACGCTTGAGAAGCGGGCTGCTCGTCGGCCGGAGACGCCGTAGCACCGCCCGGAGTACTGCCGGGCGCCTGCGACTTGTAGTCCGAATCCGTGGTCGGGGCAGTCGCACCCCCGGTTCTCGCGCCTGCTCCCTCGCCGCTGCCCGGCTTCGCTTCCGTCTGACGTCCCTCGTAGGGCGGTGTCTCCGGCTTCACGTCGTGGGGTGGCTCGTTGGTGAATTTCGTTTCGAAGTCCGCTTCGTCGCCGTGGGTGGGCACCGATTCATCACCTTCATAGGTACCCGATGGGCGATCCTCGCCACCCGACGGCGCGTCTGATCCGGTGTCCCGCGCGCCGGGCGCCGGCTCTCCGGCGAAGCGATCTTGTGGGTCTTGTGGGCTGCTCATCAGTACTCCTCACTCTTTTCGTTGCTTCTCGCCTCATTGACGAAGTCCAACGTTCTTTGCGTCGCCTCGGCGAGCGCGTCGCGTTCGGCAGCGGTAATGCTCGCGCACACCCAGTCCCAGTGAGCGCCGACGAGATCGCCCGCTGCGGGCCCAGGCATCAACGATGTCCCGTCCTTGCGCCATCGCACTCGCTCCCGACCGGTGCTTCCGAGCCCGAGCGTGCCGGAGTCGAACACCAAGGGGGCCGACGTGATCACCACATGGTCACCGTCGACGAACTCCACAGTGCCCCAACGGATGCGGCAGTCCTGCAGCACCCTCAGCGGTGTCGTCGCGTCGCGATCAAGGAATCGCACCCACGGATATACGACGAAGACGTGGAAACTGTGGTGGGCCAGAGCGGTTGCCACGGGAATGTCGTCGAGCATGCCGGTGACCTGACCGGCGAAGGCGCTGCGCAGCCGCGTCAACAGCTCATCGGGGTCGACCTGGTCGAGCAGCGGGCCGCCCACCCAGTAGTTGCGCACCACATCGTCATCGAGCGGGTCGGCGAGGCCCGCCGCGCTGGCGATGGCCTGCAGATACGGCCATGCGCCATCGAAATCCTCCGCGTGAGAGGCGAGTTCGCCCGCAGGGGTGTCGGCCGGACCGCAGTACCCGAGCTCGTTCGGCGGGAACGCATAGCGGGCGAACAACTCGCGGCCGGACATTCAGCAGATCCGCGGTAGCTGTTCGCCGATGGGCAGGTCCACGACACGGGTTCCGCCCAGCGCCGTCTTCGCCGAGACCATCCCAGGGTGCTCGTTCACGCATTCGCCGATGATCGTGGCGCGCGCACCCAGTGGGTGCCCGCGCATCGCGGCCAGCACCCGCTCGGCATCGGCGGCGGGGACGAACGCCAACAGCTTGCCCTCATTCGCCACATACAGCGGATCGAGGCCAAGCAGGCCACACGCGTCGCGCACCTGCGCGGGAATCGGGAAGGCGCGCTCATCAAGCGCGACACCGACCTTCGCGGTCCTTGCGATCTCGTTCAGTGTCGCTGCGACGCCACCCCTCGTGGGGTCGCGAAGCACGTGGATATCGGCGCCGGTGTCGAGCATCGCCGCGACCAGCCCGTGCAGCGGCGCAGTATCGCTTGCGACGGTTGTCGCGAATTCCAGTCCCTCCCGGCAACTCATCACCGCAACGCCGTGCACCCCGATATCGCCGCTGACGATGACGACGTCGCCGGGGGCGGCACGCTGCGGACGGATGTCGGCACGCTCGTCGACCAGGCCGATCCCCGCTGTGTTGATGTACACGCCGTCGCCGTGACCGGAGTCGACGACCTTGGTGTCTCCGGTCACGAGTTTGACGCCGGCGGCCATCGCGGCCGTGCCGACGGCCTGAGCCACACGGGCGAGCGCGTCGAGGGGAGTGCCTTCTTCGAGGATGAACGCGGTCGACATCACCATCGGCTTGGCGCCCGCCATCGCCAGATCGTTGACCGTACCGTTGACGGCGAGATCCCCGATCGTGCCGCCGGGGAACACCATCGGCTTGACGACGAAGGAGTCGGTGGAGAAGGCCAGGCGGGTGTTTCCGATGTTCACCACCGCCGAATCGCCCATCCCCGCGTCGGCCGCAGGCCCGAACGCAGGCAGGAAGAGATGCTCGATCAGTTCACCCGACATCGCCCCGCCGCCGCCGTGCCCCATCACGATGTTGGGCGCGTCACGCAGCGGGGCGGGACACACCCACGACTCCATGTCTATCTGTGCATCAGGCATTGGTCACCTCGAGCCGCCGGTAAAGGTAGTACGCCGCGCATGCACCCTCGGAAGAGACCATGGTCGCGCCCAACGGATTTCGAGGTGTGCACAGTGTGCCGAACGCCGAGCACTCATGCGGTTTGATGTGACCCTGCAGCACCTCGCCGGAGCGGCACACCGCTGACTCCTCGGTATGTATGTCGGTGACGGCGAACCGGTGTTCGGCGTCGAATTCGCGGTACGCATGAGACAGCCGCCAGCCACTGCTCGGAATCATGCCTATACCTCGCCAGGCCCGGTCAGTGACGTCGAAGACGTCGAGCAGCATTGCTTTGGCTGCCGGGTTGCCCGTGTCCTGCACTGCGCGCGGATAGGCATTCTCCAGTTCGTGCCTTCCGGACTCCAGTTGCAGAACCGTGCGCCGGATACCCTCCAGGATGTCCAGAGGCTCGAATCCGGTCACGACGATCGGGATGCCGTATTTGTCGCACAGGGGTGGGTACTCGTCGGTTCCCATCACAGTGCAGACATGGCCTGCGGCAAGGAATGCCTGCACGCGGCACGTCGGGGACTCCATGATCGCCGAGATCGCGGGCGGCACCAGCACATGGGACACCAGCAACGAGAAGTTCTCGATACCACGCCGTTTCGCCTCGTACACGGTCATCGCGTTGGCAGGCGCCGTCGTCTCGAACCCGATGCCGAAGAACACCACCTGCTTCGTCGGGTTGTCCCGCGCGATGTTGAGCGCGTCGAGCGGGGAGTACACCACCCGCACGTCGCCGCCCTCGCTCTTGACCCGGAACAGGTCCTTGTCGCTTCCGGGCACCCGGAGCATGTCGCCGAACGAACAGAAGATCACGTCGGGACGCGAGGCGATCTCCAGCGCCTTGTCGATCACCTCCAGTGGCGTGACGCAGACCGGGCAGCCCGGCCCGTGAATCATCTCGATGGTATCGGGAAGCAGTTGGTCGATGCCGTGCCGGATGATCGAATGCGTCTGGCCGCCACATACTTCCATGATCGACCACCGCCGGCTGGTCGCCGCCCTGATCTCGTCGACCAGCTTGCGGGCCAGCTCAGGATCGCTGAATTCGTCAAGGTACTTCATGACAACACCTCAGAACTTCCATTGGGGTTCGCCGTCCCGGCCTGCTTGGCGGCGAGTTCGAACCCGTCGCCGAATTCCTCCTTGAGCACGCCCAGGTGCTCGAATTCCGCCAGTGTGCGCTTCGCCGATTCCTCGTCGAGCACCTGCAACGCGAAACCCACATGGACCACGACGTACTGCCCGACTCGAGCATCGGGTATGTACTGCAGGCAGACTTCCTTCTGAATGCCGCCGAAGTCGACGATGGACATCATCGTCCCTTCGCGGTCCTCGATGCTGGTGATCTTCCCCGGTACCGCCAGGCACATGAGTGCCTCCCTTCCTAGCCGAAATTCCCCACGAGTAATTGACCCAACGCCAGGCCGCCGTCGTTCGGCGGAACCAACCGGTGTGTGATGACCTCGAAATCCCGCTCCCGCAACGCCGCGGTGACCAGTCGCAGCAGCAGCGCGTTCTGAAAAACACCTCCGGACAGCGCCACGGTCTGCCGTCCATGCGCGACTGTTTCGGCGAGTTCGACCACCAGTGCAGCGACCGCGTCGTGGAACCGTGCGCCGATGACACCGGCCGTGACACCGGAACGAACGTCGGCGACGACGGCCGCCAGAACCGGGCCCGGGTCGATCACCGCAGGGCAGCGGCGCTTGTCGACGCCGAATGTGTACACCGTCGTACCGCGATCGACACCGCGTGACATGCCCTCCAACTCGATGGCCGCCTGTGCTTCGTACGCGGCCACCTGCCGGACACCCGCCAGCGCCGAGACCGCGTCGAACAACCGGCCCATGCTCGACGTCGGTGCGCAACCGAGCCCGGTCTCGAGTTGATGCAACAGGATTCGGCGTTCATCCTCGCGGCACGCCAGCACCGGTGGCAGGTCGTCTTCCCAGTCGATGCCTGCTGCCCACAGATGTGCCAGCGCCATCCGGTATGGGCGCAGCACGCTGACGTCGCCACCGGCCAGCGGAACGTACTTCAACTGCGCCAGCCGTTGGTACTCCTTGTAGTCGGCGAGCAGCACCTCGCCGCCCCAGATCGCCCCGTCGGGGCCGTAACCGGTTCCGTCGAAAGCAAATCCGAGCACCCGCTGCGTCCCGTCGAGGCCGTGTTCGGCCATCACCGCGGCGATGTGGGCGTGGTGGTGCTGCACCGAACGGATCGGGCGCCCATCGGCGTTGCGGTGCGCCCAGGCGGTCGACCGATATCCCGGATGTGAGTCCGCGACGAGTATCTGCGGTGCGACTCCGGTCAGCGACTCGAGATGGCGCTCGGCGGAGTCGAACGCCGACAGCGTCGCGAGATCGTCCATGTCGCCGATGTGCTGGCTCAGCCAGGCGTACTTCTCGTCGGCCACCGCCAACGTGTTCTTCAAGTCCGCGCCGACGGCCAGCGTCGGCGGCACCGCAACCGGCAGCGCCACCGGCAGCGGTGCGTACCCGCGCGAGCGCCGGATGGGTAGCTCGACGCCGTCGACCACCCGCGCGACCGAGTCGTCACACGGCACGAGGATGGCCCGATCATGCATCAGCCAGCCGTCGGCGAGGTGCGAAAGTCGCCGCAACGCATCGTCATCGGTGAAACAGATGGGCTCACCGCCGAGGTTGGCGGAGGTCATCACGAGTACGGAAGGCCCCGGCTCGTCGCCGGGCATGCCGAACAGCAGTACGTGCAGGGGCGTGTAGGCCAGCATCACGCCGAGGTCGGGGTTGTGTGGGGCGACCGCGTCGGCGACAGGTGCCCCCGGGGCGCGAGGCAGCAGGAGGATGGGGCGTTGTTGGCCGCCGAGCAGTCGCCCTGCCCCTTCGTCGATGTCGGCAACGCGGTGCGCGGTGTACACGTCGGGCACCATGACCGCGAACGGCTTGTCGCCGCGGCGTTTTCGGTTCCGCAGCTCGGCGACCGCTGATTCGTTATTCGCGTCGCACGCCAGGTGGTATCCGCCGATGCCCTTGACGGCGAGTATGCCGCCGCTGCGCAGCAGTCGTCTTGCCTGCAGCAGCGCAGCGTCGCCACTTGTGACCGCGCCGTCGGCGGACCGACAGCTCAGCGTGGGGCCGCAGTTCGGGCAGCAGATCGGTTGCGCGTGAAACCGTCGGTCAGCGGGATCGTGGTATTCGCGGGAGCATTCGGCGCACATCGGGAAGCCGGCCATCGTGGTGGCTGTGCGGTCGTAGGGCAGCGAGGCGATGATGGTGAAGCGGGGGCCGCAGTTGGTGCAGTTGACGAAGGCGTGCCGATAGCGACGGTTGCCCGGGTCGCGCTGTTCAGCGGCGCAGTCATCGCACATCGCGACGTCGGGTGAGGCGAGTGTGCGGCCGCCCTCGGATCGCGACGTGTCGGCGATCACGAAACCGGTGCCGCCGACGACTGGAATGTCGCGCGTATCGACGGATTCGATGGTGGCCAGCGGCGGGGCACGGTCTACGAGGCGGGTCAGGAAGTCCTCGAGATCAGCTGTCTCGCCTTCAATCTCGATGATCGCCCCTGCGCTGTCATTGCGCACCGAGCCGGTCAGGGCGAGCGCCGCGGCGCAGGAGTATACGAACGGGCGGAAGCCGACGCCCTGGACGACGCCACGCACGCAGATTCGCAACCGTCGCCGACCGGTCACGGTGAGACCTCCGAATCCGCACCGCTGCCCATCATCTTGAGTCCCGCCATTGCGGCGTCGGCGCCCGCCTCGTCGGTTTTCTCGATGACGAAACCCATGTGAATGATGACCCAGTCGCCGGCGGTGAAGGTCTCCTCGGGCATCATCCCGATGTTGACCTTGCGATGCTCGCCGGCCACGTCGACCAGCGCGAGTTGGTTGCCGTACCCCTCCAGCATTCGCACGACCTGGCCGGGAATTCCGAGACACACCGTTCAGCCCGCCTTCACATCATCGAGAAGACGACCGACGATCTCCTCGATCGCCGTGGCTGCATCGGCCACGGTGGCCGCGACCGCGGAAGACAGTCCCATGCGCTCGTCGACGTCATCTACCTCGCAGCCGATGACGACGGTGTAGGGCGGGGTGCCACCCAGCGCGGTCAGACTGGCGAAAACGGCGGCAGGGTCCATCGCGTGTGCGTCGAGACCAACACCGCCCGACAGCGTTTCATGGTCGGCCTCGAAGACATGCAGCGTGCCGGGTGCGCCGCGGTCGGGTAGCGCATCCACGAGAACCAACGCGTCGTATCCGTCGAGCAGGTCGTAGGCGAGGTGCATGCCCCGGATGCCGTAGTCCACCACCCGCACCTTCGGGTCCGCGACGCGGTCGGGCACACGCCGAATCACCTCGGGCCCGAAGCCGTCGTCGCCGAGGAAGATGTTACCGATACCGGCTACCAGAATCTGGGACGTGATGTCACCTCGCCATCGCCTACATGCGCCGAATCTTCAGATACCGCTGCAGATCCGGAATTGAGCGGACGCCTATCACGACCGCGCCGAGGACAACCACTCCGGCTATCACGGTCGCTGTCACGCCTACTGCTTGCATGTCGGATTCCTTTCACTCAACGGTTCGACCTCATCCGGTGCGAAGTACAGAAAGCGGCCGTACCACTCGTGCAGGTCGGCGGCCGGGTCGTCCTCGAGGACCACCCCGACGTGCTGGTCGCCGTCGACTGTCTCGTGCACAGAGGTGACCTTGGCGATCTTGTCTGCGAAGAAAAGATCCTGAGCGTCGGCTCGTCGCGACGGGTGCAGTCGGACCCGGCTGCCCCGGCTCACCCGCACCCCGTTGACGAGCACGGCGTCGACGTCGGGTGTCACGGCGTTGTCTGCCAGCGGGTCCCACCAGTCAACCCCCTCGGGAATCTCCGGGATCAGACCCTCGGAGTCGTTGACCGCGTGCGGATTTCTCAGCACGCCATGCAGGTTGAGCAACGCCTCGGGAGACATCGAATCGCAGCGATCGATTATGGCAGCGGCGAGGGGATCGGTGGCGCGAGCGTCGGCCTTCTCCTCGTCGGTCATCGTCATGATGCGCAGCGTGAGAATCTCGTCGATCTCCGTGGAGTCGTAGAGCGCCCCTTCGCTCTGCTCGGCAATTTCGGGATGGTCATAGAGGATGATTGGCGAAACGAGAACCAGCCCAAGATCACCCTGCGGTCCGGCCAGCACGGGAAAGCAGCGATGGTGCCGGCATCGGGCCACGACGTCGTCGGCCGATGCCGGTGGATCGAGGAGCGAGACGAAGTCGCCGTCTCGCACTTCGGCGACGAGGTGGGTACCGATCAGCGATACCGCGATCGCGTCGTCCTTGTCGTCGACGGGTTCCGCGGTGTTTTGCACACACATCGTCAGGCGCACGAAACCGTCGACTGGCTCGCCTGTGATCGACAGTCGGGCATGGAGTGCGCGACGCGTGCGGACCAACCTGCCGCCGTCGACCGTCTCGATATCGGTTCCCGCATCGATATCGATCGGAAGTGTCTGGGGCAGGTCCGATTGGAGATGGAAGGGTCCGAACGACACCTCCCGTTCGACCGCCTCGTCCCACCGCAGCCACGCTTGGCCGCCCGACACCAATTCATCTACCGGCGTGAAATCACCGCTCGCTGTGTGTTCTTCGACGCCGCGATGTTGCAGTTGCAGGAAGCGAACCACGATAGACACTACGGGGTTCTTCCCGGGGGCGACGACGACCTGTGTCGACAGCGAGTCGTCCTCGCCGATACCCGCGTCGGCGGCGCCTGCGGGTCCGAGCACTCCGAACTGCCAACGCGTCTGGTTCTTCCGGGAATTGGCGCGATACGGATAGAGCAGATAACCCTCGTAGAGCACCGCATCCGCGACGGCGCGGGCCCGATCCCAGGACCGGGCCTTTTCGCTCCTCGCGTCCGCGGTGGTCATCGAACCTCTTCCGAGGAGGCGGTCGCCAGCAGCGAGGTGACCGCGTCGTCGAGAGTGAGTAGCCCGCGCGCCGAGCGGTACGCCACCAGCGCCTCGATAGTGTCCTGATCGAGCCGCAGCCAACCGGTGTTCGGATAGTGCGATTGCATCAGCTCACGCCATACCGATACCGGCATCTCGAAGCGATCTTCGCGGTCCCACGGCACCTGCTGCACCGCGAAACCTCGCGTTCCCTTGGAGAAAACCGTTCCGCTGAACAGGAATTGCAACGGCACCGCACCGTCGCGCAGGGCGTGCAGATATTTCGAAGCCGCCACCTCGAAGTCATAGGTGCATTCCAGAGGAAGGTTCACCTGCGTCGCTCCGGTGAATCCCTGGACCATCGCGGTGGTCTGCAGCCACTGAAAGTTGTGCATGGTGGTCGCCCACCGCTCACGCGGACCGAACAAGTCGGCCAGACCAGCGCCCTCATCGTCGGAATAGCCGCGCCGCATCGGCTCGATGCGGACCTGGCAGCGCAACGCAATCGCGTGGATGGGATCGTCGCCGACGGCGGCTATACCCAGCCGCGCGTTCAGAATCGGAGTGACCGCATAGGGTTCCGGTTCTACCCCGACGACGGCGAACGTGACATCTGTCATCGCTGGACTCCCGCTCGTCCCCTGCCCTGCGGGCGTGGGCCCTCCGGTCCTCGCTGCGCTGCGATCCTCACTCGCGTTCGTCTTCGGGAAGTCATCGCTGGACTCCCGCTCGCTCGACGACCTTGCTGCGATCGTCGAGTAAAGCGAAGAAGTGGTCGATGAACTCCCGCACCTGCTGGCCGCCATCGAATCCGTGCCACAGCAGCCGCAGGCGACCGACGAACTCGTAGCAGGCGTCGATTGGCAACAGATAGCTTCGCGGCGCTGCTGATTCGTCGTCGGGCATCCGTACCAACACAGCCTCGGTGTCGTGAGCGAGCATGTCGACGCGGGGGTCGGTGTCACGGATGTCGTTCCACGCCGCCAGATCCAGTTCCGATTCGGCAGCGCCGGCGGGTCCGGGATAGAACGCCACCGTTCGGTCCAACACGGAGTTCTTGAAGAAGAACGCCAGGCCGACCGGGATCTGCAGGGCCTCCCAGTGACTTCGGTCGAGCGCGAAGTCGGGAAACGCGAGGTAGCGATCGGGGATGGCGCGATAGCGCAGTTCGGCGTCGATATCGGTGAACAGCAGGTAGCACCCGCGGCACACACACATCAGTTGTCTACCTTCGACGTTCACCACGTGCTGATGCTCGTCGGCGATCGCCTCCGAGCACATCTCGCAGCGCTCACCCGCCGGTTGCGGCGCCGTCTTGGCGGCGCGGATCCGGGCGAGGACGTCGAAGGCGCTAGTCATGCCTCGACTCCCGCTCGTTCCGGTCCTCGCTGCGCTGCGATCCTCACTCGCGCTCGTCTTCGGGTCGTCATACCTCTACTCCCGCCCCGGCGAGCGCCATCGACAGCACTCCGTCGCGTTTCAAGAGCGGAACCGGCTCGAGGTGTGCGTCTGCGTTGCCATTACCGTCGACGCAGGCGCCCGCGTGTACGACGTCGAAGTGTGCATGACATCGCGGGCAGCGCAGGAGAGCGCCGTCGCCGCCCAGCCTGCGGTGCAGCATCGCGCCCGCGAGCGACTCGCCGCAGGCACCACACCGGTCCCGGTAGGCGAACAGTTGGCCGCCGACCCGGCACGCGAGCACCGTCGTGCCTGCGACCGCGAAACCCCCGACCTCGTCTGCGGCCAGGTCGGCCAGGTCGGGTACCGGATGCCACATGTGCTCGGTGGTTTGCGTCCGCACGCGGCTCATCAGGTTCTCCGCCGGGATGACGGCGGCGGCGGCCGCCTCCGGCTCCGCGGCGACGACCTCGATCGACGAGATCTCAGGGGCCGCCGCGCGCACTGCGTCCTCGACGGCCAACTCGAGGGTGACCGACGACGACGGGCAGCTTTTGCAGCTGCCGGCGAACCGCAAGCGCACGATCTCGCCGTCGACCTCGAGCAGGTGGACGTCGCCGCCGTGCGATCCGAGGTAGGGCCGCACACTGTCGAGCGCGTCCTCGATTCGCCGCTCGACAGTGTGCGGATGTAAGCCGTGCACCAGGAGCAGGCTTGCCAGCAGGTCGTCGGCGGCGAACCCGTCGGCCAGATCGGGTCGGGCGGCAGCCGCGATCGTCATCATCCGTTGCAGCCCTGCGCCGTAGAGGTCGGCTACCTCACGCACCAACTGCTCCGCGCGTTCGTGCACGACGGCGCCGCCCGCTGCGCTGGCGTCGAGGAGGTTCTGTATCCGCTCGCCCGCCGTGCGCCATTGTGCGTCCTGACCGGGGTCATCCGAGCGATGCGGCATGTGTCATTCCCCGGTGACGGACTGGGTGGGGGAGTGCAACCTCTCCAGCGTCTTCCCCTTCCCCAGATACATGTGCACACCGCAGGGCAGGCACGGATCAAAGCTGCGCACCGTGCGCATGATGTCGATGCCCTTGAAGTTCTCGCGGCCGTTCTCCTCGAAGATCGGCTGACCCTGAACCGCGTCCTCGTAGGGGCCCGGCGTGCCGTAGCTGTCGCGTGGATTGGCGTTCCACGGCGTCGGGGGGTACGGGTGGTAGTTCGCGATCTTGCCGTCCCTGATCACCATGTGGTGGCTGAGCACCCCGCGCACCGCTTCGGTGAATCCGCACCCGATGCCTTCGTCGGGGACGTCGAACTTCTCCCACGTCTTGGTGCGGCCTGCGCGGATCTCGACGAGCGACTTCTCGGCGAAATGCAGCGCGCACGCGGCGGCATAGGCCTGGAAGTACGTCCTGGCGCGGTTGCGCTCGATTGTGTTGCTGCCGTAGTGCGGCACCTTCCATTCCAGCGAAACCGGGCCCTTGAGAGCGGTTTTCGGCAGATTGATCTGCACGCTGTTACCGGTGGCCTTCACGTAGCCGATGTCAACCAAGCCGGCGAGCGCGGTCGACCACAGACGGGCAAGCGGTCCGCCGCCGGTGTCCAGTGCCAAATGGTCCTTGCCGTCGAACCACCGCGGCGACATCACCCAGCTGTAATTCGAATCGAAGTCACGTTTCTGCGGGCGCGGGTTGGTGTGCTGGTTCCACGGATGCCTCCGGTCCACCGAATTGCCAAGCGGATCGGTCTTGACGAACATCTCCTGATCGGTCCAATCGTCGTAATACGAGTGGCCCAACAGGATTCGAATGCCCAGGTTGATGTCGACCAGCGAATGGGTGTGCAACTTCCCGTCGACCACGACGCCCGGCGTCACGAACATGGCGTTGCCCCAGGCCTCCATGTCCTTGTAATCGAAGTTGCATACTTCGGGATCCTGGAACGAGCCCCAGCAGCCGAGCAGGGTGCGGCGCAGGCCGACCTGGTCGTAGCCGGGTAGCGCCTCGTAGAAGAAGTCGAACAGGTCGTCGTGCATCGGCACGACCTTCTTCATGAACTCGACATAGCGCATAAGCCGGGACATGTAGTCCGTCATCAACTGGATGGTGGCGGTGGTGCCGATCCCGCCCGGATACAGCGTGGACGGATGCACATGCCGACCCTCCATCAGGCAGAACATTTCTCGTGTCCATCGGCTGACCTGCAGCGCCTCTCGGTAGAACTCCCCGGTGAACGGATTGAGGGCGCGCATGATGTCGGCGATGGTCTTGTAGCCGTGCGCCTCGGCGTTGGGCGACTGGGTGTTCTCTGCCTTGGCCAAGACGCTCGGGTTGGTCTCGGACACCATTTTCTCGCAGTAGTCCACCCCGACTAGGTTCTCTTGAAAGATGTTGTGGTCGAACATGTATTCCGCGGCCTCGCCGAGGTTGATCAGCCACTCACCGAGGTGCGGCGGCTTGACGCCGTAGGCCATGTTCTGCGTATAGCATGAGCAGGTGGCGTGGTTGTCACCGCAGATACCGCAGATGCGGCTGGTGATGAAGTGGGCGTCGCGAGGATCTTTGCCCTTCATGAAGATCGAGTAGCCACGGAAAATCGACGACGTGCTGTGACACTCGACGACCTCGCGGTTCTCGAAGTCGATCTTGGTGTAGATGCCGAGGCTGCCGACGATGCGGGTGATGGGATCCCAGGCCATTTCGACGAGCTGGCCGGGATCGCGCTTGACGTGTGACGGCTCGGGGATGATCGTTGTCATCGCAAATTCTCTTTCTATCTAGGGTGCACTGCGCCACAGGGCATTTCGCCAAACCGGGCCACGCCCGCCGTGTGCGCCGAAGCACCCGCACCTACCAGGTGCGGGTTGCTCCGGTGGTGAGTTTGGTGCCGGGTGTCCGCCACTTCGGTTCTTTGTCGACCGTCTTGCCGGTCACATTGCGCAGGCTGCGGATCATCGATCCGTACAGTCCCGACGCGGCCGTCGACACGAGCGCGCCCGGTGGCTCATCCATGAACGGCATGAACTTGTCAGGGAAGCCGGGCATCGTGCAGCCGATGCAGATCCCGCCCACGTTCGGGCAGCCACCGATGCCGTTGATCCATCCCCGCTTGGGCACGTTGCACTTAACGACGGGGCCCCAGCAACCAAGTTTCACAATGCATTTCGGCGATCCGTACTCGGTCGCGAAATCGCCCTGCTCGTAGTAGCCGGCCCGGTCGCAGCCTTCGTGCACGGTTGCGCCGAACAGCCACTTGGGTCGCAGGGCTTCGTCGAGCGGAATCATCGGTGCTTGGTCGGTGGCCATGTACAGGAGATAGGTCAGCGTCTCGGACAGGTTGTCCGGCTGGATCGGGCATCCGGGCACGCACACGATGGGGATGCCTGCCTTGCTCTTCCAGTCCCACCCGAGGTAGTCGGGCACGCCCATTGCTCCGGTCGGGTTCCCGGCCATCGCGTGAATGCCGCCGTATGTCGCGCAGGTGCCGACGGCGACGATCGCGGTGGCCTTGGGAGCGAGCCGGTCGAGCCACTCGCTGGTGGTCATCGGCTGGCCGGTAGCAGGATCGTTGCCGAACCCGCACCAGTAACCCTCGTCATGCAGCTGCTCGTTGGGGATGGACCCCTCGACGACCAGCACGAACGGTTCGAGTTCGCCGCGGTCGGCCTTGAAGAACCACTCGAGGAAGTCGTCCGCCCCCCCGTTTGGTCCGCATTCGAAATCGATCAGGGGCCAGTGCACGGCGATTTTCGGTAGCCCGGGGAGCGCGCCAAGGGCGATCTCCTCGATGCTGGGTTGCGTGGCGGCAGTCAGCGCCACAGAATCTCCGTCACAACTCAGACCCGCATTGATCCACAAGACATGGATCAAGGTTTCTTCTGCTTTGACTGCTGCCTCTGTTGGCATATGTCACAGCTTTCTGGACCCGGGCTGGGGGTCCCAATCGCCACATTGGACGTCGGCGTACTAAAAACGAACGCTGGTTCTGGGTTTACTCCGGTGCGTTTGTCTTGTCAACGGATCGTCGCGACAAGTTAGCGTTTGCCGAAGCGCTTACCTGCGAATCGATCCAGTCGTACCATTCCTGAACGCCTTCACCTGTTGTCGCGGACAACGGCAGAATATTGACGTTCGGGTTAACCGATTGTGCGTAGCTGCAACATTTTTCAAGATCGAAGTCCACATAGCGAAGCAGGTCGATCTTGTTGATGATGACAAGTCCCGCTGCGGCGAACATGTGTGGATACTTCAGCGGTTTGTCGGCGCCCTCGGTCACCGAGATGACGACGACTTTGCTGTCCTCGCCGAGGTCGAACATAGCCGGGCACACCAGATTGCCGACGTTCTCGATGAACAGCAGCGCCCCCGCCTCGGGTTCGAGCGCGTGCAGCGCGCGGTGCACCATGTCGGCGTCGAGGTGGCAGCCGGCGCCGGTGTTGACCTGAACGGCCCGGGCGCCCGCGGCGCGGATTCGCTCGGCGTCGAGCAATGTCTCCTGATCGCCCTCGATGACGACGATCGACCGGTCCGCCGACAGTTCGCGGATGGTGCGCTCCAGAAGCGTCGTCTTGCCCGCACCGGGGGAACTGGTGACATTGAGCGCGAGCACGCCGCGCTCGGCGAGCCACCGCCGGTTCTGCTCGGCGAGTAGGTCGTTCTTCTCGAGGACCTTCTGCTCCAGCGAGATGGTCTCGGTGTGGACGTGGCCGTCGTGGTGGTGGTCGTCATGAACCTGGTCGTCATGAACGTGGTCGTCATGGACGTGGTGGTGGTCGTGGCCTGCAACGGTGATGACGGCGCTGTCGCCGCCGCAGCCGCATGTCGCGCACATGGTCAGCTCACTTCCATCGAGAGGATTCGCAGGTCGCGGCCGCCCAGTACCTCGACATCGGCACTGCCGCACGGGCACAGCAGGATCGGGTCGTGCAACTCGAACTCCTGTCGGCAGGTGCGGCAGCGGGCCGCGCCTGGCCGGACATCGAGATCGAGCAGGGCTCCGTCGGCCACCGTGCCCTGGGTGGCCAGCTCGAAACAGAACTGCATCGAATCGGGCACCACGGCGCACAGCTCGCCGATCTCGAGCCTGACGCTGTGCACACGACGACCCGCGGCATGCTCACACACCGCGTCGACAACACTCTGCGTGATCGCCATTTCGTGCATGTCTGTCCGCTCTGCCGAGCTGGTGATCCCACGATAGGCCGATCCCCGTCGACGCGTCGCCGATCGGCGTGTCAGCTTGAATCGAACAGGTGTTCGTCTACTGTGGGCGACAGCACGCGACGGATTTGTCGGCACCTACCTCTAACGTCACGGCCAACCGATCGAAAACCGATCACTGGAGCATCAAGAGAGATGGAGACCAACCCATGACGCAGGCCCCCGATCGCGAGAAGGCCCTCGAGCTGGCGCTCGCGCAGATCGACAAGAACTTCGGCAAGGGTTCGGTGATGCGGCTCGGCGATGAAGTGCGCCAGCCGATCTCCGTCATTCCCACCGGCTCGATCGCACTGGACGTCGCGCTCGGCATCGGCGGGCTACCGCGCGGTCGGGTCGTCGAGATCTACGGCCCTGAGTCCTCGGGTAAGACCACCGTCGCGCTGCACGCGGTGGCCAATGCCCAGGCGGCCGGCGGTATCGCGGCGTTCATCGACGCCGAGCACGCACTCGACCCTGAGTACGCCAGCAAGCTCGGCGTGGACACTGACTCGCTGCTGGTGTCCCAGCCCGACACCGGTGAGCAGGCGCTGGAGATCGCCGACATGCTGATCCGGTCCGGTGCGCTGGACATCCTGGTCATCGACTCGGTGGCAGCGCTGGTGCCGCGTGCCGAGATCGAGGGGGAGATGGGCGACAGTCACGTCGGCCTGCAGGCCCGGCTGATGAGCCAGGCGCTGCGGAAGATGACCGGTGCGCTGAGCAATTCCGGCACCACGGCGATCTTCATCAACCAGCTTCGCGAGAAGATCGGTGTGATGTTCGGCTCGCCCGAGACGACAACGGGCGGAAAGGCGTTGAAGTTCTACGCCTCGGTTCGTCTGGACGTCAGGCGCATCGAAACGCTGAAGGACGGCACCGATGCGGTCGGCAACCGCACTCGCGTGAAGGTGGTCAAGAACAAGGTGTCGCCGCCGTTCAAGCAGGCCGAGTTCGACATCCTCTACGGCAAGGGCATCAGCAAGGAAGGTTCGCTCATCGACATGGGCGTCGAGCAGGGCTTCGTCCGCAAGTCCGGCTCGTGGTTCACCTACGAAGGTGAGCAACTGGGCCAGGGCAAGGAGAACGCCCGCAATTTCCTGCTCGAGAACCCCGACGCGGCCGCCGAGATCGAGAAGAAGATCAAGGAGAAGCTGGGCATCGGCGCCGTGGTCACCAATGACGAAGTCCTGCCAGCCCCCGTTGACTTCTAAGTCTGCCGAACTTTCTCGCGAGGAGCAGGCTCGGGCGCTCTGCCTGCGCCTGCTCACCGCGAGGGCACGTACCCGCGCCGAGCTCGAGGGCCAGCTGGCCAAGCGGGGCTATCCCGACGACGTCAGTTCCCATGTGCTCGACCGGTTGACCGCCGTCGGGCTGATCGACGATGCCGACTTCGCCGAGCAGTGGGTGCGTTCGCGTCGAGTCAATGCCGGAAAAGGCAAGCGCGCGTTGGCCGCCGAACTCCGCACCAAAGGCGTCGACAACGAGGTGATCACCGCCGCACTGGCCGATATCGACACCGGGGCCGAGCGCGAACGGGCCGAGCAACTCGTCAACGACAAACTGCGCCGCGAACGCAACACCGACGACGAGGCCAAGCTAACCCGCCGACTGGTGGGCATGCTCGCCAGGCGCGGATACAGCCAGACCATGGCCTTCGACGTGGTCAAGGTCGCGCTCGCCAACGAGCACGAGCGTCGCAGGGTCTAGCTCGTCGACGGTAAGTTGGCCGCCATGCTGATTTCGGCCAAACTCGCTCCGACGTTCGGCTACCCGGTGATGGAGCAGTTCTGGCGCACCGCCGACGAACTCGGCTTCCATTCGGTCGCCAACTACGACCACTTCTACGGGCTGATCGACAACGCGGGTCCGACTCTGGAGGGCTGGACCTCGCTCGCCGCGATGGCCACCGTGGTGCGGCGGGCACGGGTCAATTGCATGGTCAGCGGGGTCACCTACCGCAACCCGGCCGTGCTCGCGAAGATGGCGGTGACGGTCGACCACATCAGCGGCGGCCGAATCGATTTCGGGCTCGGTGCCGGCTGGCATGAGGCCGAGCATCACGCTTACGGCATCGAATTTCCCAGTGCGGGAACGCGAGTGGCAATGCTCGACGAGGCGCTGACGCTGATCAAGAGGCTGTGGACCGAGGAGTCGGTCACCTTCGAAGGCCGCTTCTACACCATGCGCGATGCGCTGTGCGAGCCCAAGCCTGTTCAGCGGCCGCGGCCACCCATCCTCGTCGGGGGAGAGAAACCGAAGATGCTCACGGTGATCGCCCGCCACGCCGACGAGTGGAACGTGCCAAGCCATGGCGACGTCGCGGAGTGGGCGAGGGTGAGCTCCGCGCTCGACGAGGCGTGCGTGAAAGTAGGCCGCGACCCCTCCGAGATCAGGCGCTCGGTTCAGCTGTTCGTGCAACCCGCCATGGAGGGGCATGTGAACGAACAACTGGCCACGTTGCCCGAACTGGAGGCACACGGCTGCCAGCACGCGGTGCTGTCGTTCTACCAGCCACCGACGACCCGGCAACTGGAGGACTGTGCCGAGCGCATTCCGCGCTAGATCGTGCCTCCGCCACCCGCGGCGAACGTGCCCTGCGTGACGGGCGCCTGGACGTGCATGGGCGCCGGGCCCTTACGGGATCGTCGCATCCGGCCCTCGAGCCACACCGCGAAATAGGACAGCCCGAAGTTCAGAGCGATCATCAGCACGGCGATGACGATCAGCGCCGGAATGTAGTTGCCGTAGGACGAACCGACCTGCGTACCTTGGCGCACCATCTCCAGAAAGGTGATCTGGTAACCGATCGCCGTGTCCTTCAGCACCACGACCATCTGCGAAACCAGAACGGGCAGCATCGATGTGATCGCCTGCGGCAACAGGATCGCCCGCATGGTCTGGCCCCACCCGAGACCCAGGGATGACGCCGCCTCCGCCTGCCCTCGGGGTAGCGCGTTGACTCCTGCCCGCACGATTTCGGCGATGACGGCCCCGTTGTAGAGCGTCAGCCCCGTGATGACACCCGCCAGCGCGAGATGCTTCGAAGGGAACACGTCGTACGACGCGTACAGGAAGTACGCGAAGATCATCATGATCAGCACCGGCACCGCGCGGAAGAACTCCACGATCACCGAACTGAACCATCGAATCCCGTTGTGCGTCGACAGTCGGCCAACGCCGAGCAGGAAACCCAGCAGTAGCGCGAGCACGATGGATACCGCCGCGGCGGTCAGCGTGCCCTGCACGCCGGGCAGGATGTAGGTCTTCCACAGGTTGGGGGTGAGGAACGGTTCCCACTTCTCGGCGGTGAGCTGGCCCTTCGCCTGCAGCCGTGAGTAGACCACCCAGATCACGAGCAGGGTGACGACGACGGTGACCGCGGAGATCACGTTGTTGCGCAGTCGTGCCCGCGGCCCTGGCGCGTCGAAGAGAACCGACGACCCCGCGTTCATTGGGCGACCGCCAGACGCTTGCCCAGCCAACCGAAGAACAGGCCGGTCGGCAACGTCAGCAGGATGAATCCGCCTGCGAAGATCGCTCCGACGGTGATCAGCGCCGCGGTGTTCTCGATCATCTCCTTCATCAGCAGCGCTGCCTCAGCGACGCCGATCGCGGAGGCGATCGTGGTGTTCTTCGTCAGCGCGATGAGCACCGAGCCCAACGGTGCGATGACGGCACGGAAAGCCTGCGGCAGCAGCACCAAGCGCAGGTTCTGGCCGAACGACAGGCCGAGGGACCGGGCCGCTTCGGCCTGACCGAGCGGAATCGTGTTCACGCCGGAACGCACTGTCTCACAGATGAAAGACGCCGTGTAGACGGTGAAGCCGAGCACGGCCAGCCGGAAGTTGCTGTCCTCGATCGACGTCGCCGACTGGGAGTCGACGAACGTGATGCCCAGCGTCTGCGCGAGGCCGAACGAACAGAATAGGATGATCAGCGTCAGGGGAGTGTTGCGCACCACGTTGACGTACGTTGTGCCGATCCAGTTGAGCATCGGAACCGGCGCCAGCCGCATCGCGGCCAGCGCCGTGCCGAGGATCAACGCCCCGATCGCCGAGAACACCGTCAGCTGAATCGTGGTCCAGAACGCCTCGAGGATCTGGCCAACGGTGAAGCCGGGCAAGACCTCGGTGTTCACGGGCGGCTCGTCAGCTGGGCGACGGTCAGCAGGCGGCCGGGGTCGGCGGAGCAGGCGCGGCGAGACCCGCGGGACCGAGGTTCTTGTCCCAGGCGGCCTTCCACGCGCCGTCGGACTCCATCTTCTTCAGCGCGTCGGTGATCTTGGTGCACATCTCGGTGTCGTCCTTCTTCAGGCCGATGCCGTAGTTCTCCTCCGAGAACGGCTTGCCGACGATCTTGAAGGCGCCCGGAGTCTGCGCGGCGTAGCCCGCGAGGATGACCTCGTCGGTGGTGACCGCATCGATAGCGCCGTTCTTCAGCGCATCGACGCACGCCGAATAGGTGTCGTACTGCTGCAGCTGCACACCGGGAAACTTGTCCTTGATGCGCTGGGCGGGCGTCGAACCGGAGACCGAGCACAGCTTCTTGTTGTTCTGCAGTGACTCAGCGCCGGTGATGTCCTTGTTGTCGGCCTTGACCAGCAGGCTCTGCCCGGTGACCAGGTACGGCCCGGCGAAGTTCACCTTCTCCTTGCGGGCATCGGTGATCGAGTAGGTGGCGGCGATGAACTTGACCTGGTCGTTCTGGATCAGTGTCTCGCGCTGGCCGGACGGCGATTCTTTCCACTCGATCTGTTCGGGGGTGTAGCCGAGTTCCTTGGCGACATAGGTGGCGACGTCGACGTCGAACCCGCTCATTTTGCCGTCAGGGTCCTTCTGGCCCAGGCCGGGCTGGTCGAACTTGGTGCCGATCACGATGGAGTTCTCGTCACCACCGCCACCGCCGCAGGCCGAAACCGCGAACGGCAGTGCGACGGCCAGTGCGACGGCGCCTAGGGCGCGCATTGGGAAGGACGGCATGGTGGTGTGTTCCTTTCGCCGGGGCGTTGGTGACATCAGTGTTTGAGGATCTTTCCGAGGAAATCTTTGGCGCGGTCGGAGCGGGGGTTCTCGAAGAACTCCTTGGGCTCGGCCGCCTCGACGATCGCGCCGTCGGCCATGAACACCACCCGATTTGCGGCGCCGCGGGCGAAGCCCATCTCGTGGGTCACCACGATCATCGTCATCCCGTCCTTGGCCAGCGAGCTCATCACCGACAGCACCTCGCTGATCATCTCCGGGTCGAGAGCGCTGGTCGGCTCATCGAAGAGCATCACCTTGGGGTCCATCGCCAGCGACCGCGCGATCGCCACCCGCTGCTGCTGCCCGCCGGATAGCTGAGCCGGGTACTTGTCGGCCTGGTTGGCAATGCCGACCCGCTCCAGCAGCTCCATCGCCCTCTTGCGCGCGTCCTCCTTGGAGGCCTTGCGGACCTTTCTCGGCGCCAGCGTGACGTTGTCGAGAATTGTCTTGTGCGCGAAGAGATTGAAGGACTGGAACACCATGCCGACGTCGGAACGCAGCTGCGCGAGCTTGCGTCCCTCCTCCGGCAGAACTTCGCCGTCGATTTCGATCGTGCCGGATTCGATGGTCTCGAGCCGATTGATGGTGCGGCACAACGTCGATTTGCCAGAACCGGACGGGCCGAGTACGACTATGACCTCGCCGCGATCGACGTCGAGGTTGATGTCTCTGAGAACGTGGAGGTCGCCGAAGTGCTTGTTGACGGCCTTGATCGAGACCATCGGCGTACCCATGGGTGCTGACCTTACCCAGGGAACGCGCAGCTTGTCCTCAACTCGTGAATCCGCTCGATTAACGTTGAATTGCCGCCCGTAACATGGGCTCGGTGATATCCACGGCGCCGCAGGCAGTGCGCACCTACCAGGTGCGCACGTACGGCTGCCAGATGAACGTGCACGACTCCGAGCGGCTGGCCGGCCTGCTGGAGGCCGCGGGCTACCGACGTGCGGCCGACGGCGCCGACGCCGATGTGGTGGTGTTCAACACCTGCGCCGTGCGCGAGAACGCCGACAACAAGCTGTACGGCAACCTCAGTCACCTGGTGCCGCGTAAAGAGGCCGACCCCGGCATGCAGATCGCCGTCGGCGGCTGCCTGGCGCAGAAGGACCGCGACGCGGTGCTGCGCCGGGCTCCGTGGGTCGACGTGGTCTTCGGCACGCACAACATCGGGTCGCTGCCGACACTTCTGGACCGGGCCCGGCACAACAGGGCGGCACAGGTCGAGATCGTCGAGGCACTACAGGAATTCCCGTCCGATCTTCCGGCTGCAAGGGAATCCGCCTATGCCGGTTGGGTTTCCATTTCGGTCGGCTGCAACAACACCTGCACGTTCTGCATCGTGCCCGCGCTTCGCGGCAAAGAGGTCGACCGCAGGCCCGGTGATGTGCTGGCCGAAGTGCAGGCGCTGGTGGATCAGGGCGTCCTCGAGGTGACGCTGCTCGGGCAGAACGTCAACGCCTACGGCGTGTCGTTCGCCGACCCCGAGCAGCCGCGCGACCGCGGGGCGTTCGCACAGCTCCTGCGCGCATGCGGGCGGATCGACGGTCTGGAGCGGGTGCGGTTCACCTCGCCGCACCCGGCCGAGTTCACCGACGACGTCATCGAAGCCATGGCGGAGACGCCGAATGTGTGCCCGGCCCTTCACATGCCGCTGCAGTCGGGTTCCGACCGGGTGCTGCGGGCCATGCGACGCTCGTATCGCTCCGAGAAGTTCCTGGCCATCCTCGAGAAGGTGCGCAGCGCCATCCCGCACGCCGCCATCACCACCGACCTGATCGTCGGCTTCCCCGGCGAGACCGAGCAGGACTTCTCCGACACGCTCGACGTGGTGGCCGCGGCGCGGTTCAGCGCGGCGTTCACCTTCCAGTACTCGAAGCGACCGGGCACACCGGCGGCCGAGCTCGACGGGCAGGTCCCGAAGGCGGTCGTGCAGGAGCGCTATCAGCGTCTGATCGATCTGCAGGAACGAATCTCGCTGGAGGAGAACACCGCTGCGATCGGTCGCGCGGTCGAACTGCTGGTGGCCGTCGGAGAAGGTCGCAAGGACAGTCGCACCGCCCGGATGTCGGGACGCGCCCGCGACGGAAGGCTTGTGCACTTCACGCCGATGGAATCGGCCATCCGGCCGGGGGACGTCGTCACCACCGTCGTCACCGGCGCCGCGCCGCACCACCTCATCGCCGACGGCCCGGTGCGCCAACACCGCCGCACCCGGGCCGGAGACGCGCACGAAGCCGGGCGACGACCGACCGGTATCGGCCTCGGCATGCCCGCCGTCGGCGCACCCGCTGACGTGCCGAGCGCATCGGGATGTGCGCAATGACCGGCGGCCGTCCGGAAGACGGCGACTTCGAAGACTTCAAGGGCGACATCGAGGCGGCCGAACGCCGCGTCGCCGGGGAAATCGATCCCGGTGCGAGGGCACTGGCCATCGCCATCGCCGTTTTCGTTCTCCTTGTGACGTTCATCCTTCCGCACACCGGTGCTGCGAGAGGCTGGGATGTACTGGCGGGCAACGACGCCGCGATCGCCGCGGGTATCTCGCTGCCGTCGCGGGTGTTCATCTGGCTGACGCTGGTGTTCAGCGTCGGTTTCTCGATGCTCGCCCTGTTGACGAGGCGGTGGGCCCTGGCGTGGATCGCGTTGGCCGGGTCGACCGTGGCGTCCTTCGCGGGTCTGCTGGCCGTGTGGTCACGTCAGACCGCTCCGGAACCGCACCCCGGGCCCGGGATCGGTTTGATCATCGCGTGGATCACCGTGATCGTGCTGACCTACAACTGGGCCAGGGCGGTGTGGGTGCGCACAGCGTTGCAGCTTGCCGCCGAAGAAGAGCGCCGAAGGGCCGTCGCGAAACGCCAGAAAAAGGGTCTGCTGGAAAGCCTCGACGACGACCGTGACGAAGAAGGGCCCGAGAAGACCTAGCCCTTCTTGCCGAGCGCCGCGACAGCGGCCTCCGCCCACTGTCGCCACTGCTCGGCGCTGGCACGTGCCTGTTCGGCATCTTTGGTGCGCCCAGCCGCGGCCGCTTTTTCCGCCTGCCGCTCGAATTGTTCTGCGCGCTCGCGGAATTGGTCGGCTCGGGCCTGCGCCTCGGGATCGACGCCGTGGCTCGGCGCGTCGCGCACCTTCTTCTCGATCGCGCGTAACCGTCGCTCCAAATCGGCGCTGCGTTCCCGCGGCACCTTGCCGATCCTGTCCCACTTGTCGCCGATGGTGCGCAGCGCCGCGCGTGCGGCGTCCAGGTCGGAGGTGTCGATTCTCTCGGCCTCTGCGAGCAACTTCTCCTTTGCCTGCGCATTCGCACGGAACTCCGCGTCGCGCTCGGCCGAGATGGCGTTGCGGGCGGTGAAGAACGTGTCCTGGGCGGCTTTGAACCGCTGCCACAACGCGTCGTCGACATCTTTGCTCGCCCGGCCCGCCGCCTTCCATTCCGCCAGCAGGTCGCGGAACGCGGCCGCGGTCGGGCCCCAGTCAGTCGAGTCGGCCAGCGCCTCGGCCCGTTCGCAAAGCGCCTCCTTGGCCTGGCGCGCACCCGCGCGCTCGCGGTCGAGCTCGGCGAAATGCGACCCGCGCCTGCGATTGAACGTCTCGCGTGCGGCGGAGTAGCGCTTCCACAGCGCGTCATCGGTCTTGCGGTCCAGCCCGCTGATCGTGCGCCACTCCTCGAGGATTTCGCGCAACCGGTCGCCCGCGGCCTTCCACTGAGTGGAGTTGGTGGCCAGCTCCTCGGCCTCGGCGGCGAGAGCCTCCTTGCGTGCGGCCTGGGCGGCGCGGTGCTCGTCGCGCTTGGCCTTGTCGGCTGCTGCGGCGGCGTCGGCGTGCTCGATGATCGCCGTCAGCCGTGCCGCCAGCGCATCGACGTCGCCGAGTACCGATGCGGTGGGCAGGCTTTCGGCGAGCGTCGCCGCGGCCGCCTTGATCTTGCGGGCATCGCCCGTGCCCGACGTCAGCCGGCTCTCCATCAACGTGACCTCGGTGTCGAGGTCATCGAAACGCCGTCCGAAATGGGCGAACGCCGCCTCCGCGTCACCCGCCTGCCAGGACCCGATCTTTCGTTCGGTTGAGCCGCTCATCAACCACACGGTGCCGTCTGGGTCGACGCGACCGAACCGGTGGGGATCGCTGGACGGGGCAACGTGTACGGGATGCACGGCGGCCGGGGTGGGACCGGGCCGCGGGCCCGGCCGCGGCGGTCCTGGACGTGGCGCGGGTTTGGGGGCGGTCGTCACAGATTCCGAAGCGGTTTCCACACCCTCCCGCAGGGTGGTGCCCCCATCGTTTTCCCCACTCCCTTGGGTGGGGGCCCAGCCGGGTTCGCTTGTCGTCATCCTCGGTTCCTCGTACCCTCCGCGCGGGCATCTCCGCGCACCTGCCGCGCGACGCGGCGCCCATCACTTCGTCCGCTATTCAAACAGGTCGACCGGCCCCCGTACGCCGATGCCCTTATTTGCCTAGGCTCGTCACCGACGACGATGGGAGGCGATCGATGGCCAAGGCGGATATCGCCGCCCTGTTCGCCCTCGGCGCCGCCTTTTTCATCGCGATCAGCGACGTCATGCACCAGCGCTCCGCGCACGAAATCACCGACGAGCCCGTCAGCCATCTCGAGCTGTTCAGCCGGCTGCTGCGCGACCGGCGGTGGTGGCTCGGCAGCCTGGTCGCCGGCGTGGGCTTCACGCTGCAGGCGGCGGCGCTCGGCCTCGGCTCGGTGCTTCTGGTGCAGGCGCTTCTGGTGACGTCCCTGCTGTTCGCGCTGCCGATCAACGCGCGGATCAGCCGCCGCCGGGTGACCCGGTGGGAGTGGCTGTGGGCGGCGATGCTCGCGGCGTCGGTGGCGGTGATCGTGACGGTCGGCAATCCGACGGAGGGGCACTCGCACGCCTCGTGGAAGACGTGGACGGCCGTGGTCGTGGTGCTGGCAACCGCGCTGATCCTCTGCGTGCTCGGCGCAAGCGTCGTCAAAGGACCCATGAGCGCGGTGCTGCTCGGGTTCGTCTCGGGCGCGTTGTGGGGCGTCTTCGCGGTGTTGACCAAAGGGGTGGTGGACCGGCTCGACGACGGCTTGTGGGCGTTGATCCGCTTGCCCGAGCTGTACGTGTGGGCAGCGGTCGCCATCGCGGGCACCGCGTATCAGCAGGCGTCGTTTAGGGCCGGTTCCCTGACGGCGTCGCTGCCGACCATGACCGTCGCCGAACCGGTGGTGGGCTCGGTGCTCGGCGTGGTCGTACTCGGCGAGGCGCTGCGGCCCGGTGACGCAGGGCGGTTCACCCTCGTCGTCGCGGTGGCCGCCATGGTGATCGCAACGGCGTCACTGGCTCGCGGTGAGGCCGCAGGCGCGGCTGCGATACGAGCCGCCTGACTTGTGGCCGTTATTTTGGTTGCGTGCTGAGCGCCATCGCGATCGTGCCGTCGGCTCCGGTCATGGTTCCCGAGCTCGCGTCGGCGGCGGCCGCCGAACTGGTCGACCTCCGCAAGGCCGTGTTCGCCGCCGCCGCCGCGCTGCCGCCGCGGTGGATCGCCATCGGTGTCGGACCCGGTGACGAGGTCATCGGCGCCGAGCGGGCGGGCACCTTCGCGGGCTACGGCATAGACCTGCCCGTCGGCCTGTCACCCGACGCGACCGACACGGGCGAACTGCCGCTGTGTGCGCTGGTGGCGGGTTGGCTGCGCGGCGAGGTCGACCCGCAGGCGAGCGTTCAGGTGCAGGTGTCGCACGGCGACCTCGATGACGAAGCGGCGCTGGACCGCGGCAGGCGACTTCGCGCCAAGATCGACGACACGGGCGACGCGGTCGGTGTCGTCGTCGTCGCCGACGGCGTCCACACCCTCACACCGCCCGCCCCCGGCGGTTACGACCCCGACTCGATCCCCGTGCAGGCCGCCCTCGACGACGCACTGGCAGGCGGCGACGCGGCCGCCCTGGCTCAGCTGCCCCGCGCCGTCGTCGGCAGGGTCGCCTACCAGGTGCTGGCAGGACTCGGGACGCCACGGTCGGCCAAGGAGCTCTACCGCGGCGCGCCCTACGGCGTCGGGTATTTCGCCGGCGTCTGGCATCCATGAGACCGCTTGCGATCATCGGGCCGACGGGCACCGGTAAATCGGCGCTCGCGCTGGCGGTGGCCGAGCGGCTCGGCGGGCAGATCGTTAACGCCGACGCCATGCAGCTCTACCGCGGAATGGACATCGGCACCGCGAAGCTCGCGGTCTCCGAACGCCGCGGTATCCCGCACCATCAGCTCGACGTGCTGGACGTCACCGAGACCGCGACCGTGGCGCGCTACCAGCAGGACGCGGCCGCCGACGTCGAGCGCATCGCGGACGCTGGAGCGGTGCCGGCCATCGTCGGCGGATCGATGATGTACATCCAAGCCCTACTCGACCAATGGGCGTTTCCCGCAACCGACCCGGCCGTCAGGGCGAAATGGGAGCAGCGACTGACCGAGGTCGGCGTCGCGGCCCTGCACGCCGAACTGGCGCGGATCGACGCCGCGGCGGCGTCGTCGATCCTGCCCACCGACGGCCGCCGCATCGTGCGGGCGCTCGAGGTCGTCGAGCTGACCGGTCAGCCGTTCTCCGCATCGGCGCCGACCATCGGCGCGCCGCGCTGGGACACCGCCATCGTCGGATTGGATTGGGACACAGCTGTTCTCGACGAGCGCCTGGCGCTGCGCACCGACACGATGTTCGCAGACGGCCTCGTCGAGGAGGTGCGCACCCTGCTGACCCGTGGGCTGCGCGAGGGCGTGACCGCATCCCGTGCGCTCGGCTACGCGCAGGTGATCGATGATCTGGACAACGGCGGTGACGGGGCGGCCGCGCGGGAGCCGACATTCATCGGGACGCGGCGCTATGTGCGACGGCAGCGGTCGTGGTTTCGCCGCGACCACCGGATCACCTGGCTCGACGGGGCCGCGGGCGACAACGTCGATGACGCCCTTCGGATATGGCGCCACGTATCCTGATCAGGTGATGTTCGCCAAGGGGCACGGCACGCAGAACGATTTCGTGCTGCTGCCCGACCCCGACGGCCGGCTTCTGCTGGAGCCTGCGGCGGTGGCCGCGCTGTGTGACCGCAGGCGGGGGATCGGGGCCGACGGCGTGCTGCGGGTCACCACCGCGGGCGCTGCTGCGGACGCGGGCGTTTTCGATCGGCTGCCCGAGGGCGTCGCAGCCGGCGACTGGTACATGGATTATCGCAACGCCGACGGCTCGATCGCCCAAATGTGCGGCAACGGCGTTCGGGTGTTCGCGCACTTCCTGCGGGTCAGCGGTCTGGAGAGCCGCGACGAATTCGTCGTCGGTTCGCTGGCCGGTCCGCGGCCCGTCGTGCTGCACACGTTCGACGCCACCAACGCCGACGTCACCGTCGAGATGGGGAAGGCCAATCAGCTGGGCACCGGTGAGGCGCTGGTCGGCGGCAGGACTTTCGCCGGGCTGGCCGTCGACGTCGGCAACCCGCATCTGGCATGCGTGGTGCCCGGCCTGACCGCCGCCGAGCTGGCCGCCCTCGATGTGGCCGCGCCGGTCGCATTCGATGCGAGGCAGTTCCCGGAAGGCGTCAACGTCGAGGTGCTCACGGCTCCGTCGAATGGATCGGTGTCGATGCGGGTACACGAGCGGGGTGTCGGCGAGACCCGTTCGTGCGGGACGGGCACCGTTGCCGCCGCCGTCGCCGCGCTGGCGCACGACGGCGCGAGCACCGGGACGCTGGCGGTGGGCGTGCCCGGCGGGGAGGTCACCGTCACCATCAGCGACGCCAGCAGCTTCCTGCGCGGCCCATCGGTCCTTGTCGCGGGCGGTGAGATCGCTGAGGAATGGTGGCGTGCGCAGCAGTGTTAATTCGGATGCGCGAAATCTTCGCAGCGTGAATCATTTCTGATTGCTTATGACTTCTCCCGACTTTCCCCTCAGCGGCACCCCGAGCGCGGGTGAGCTTGCCCTCGAAGACCGCACGGCGTTGCGCCGCGTGGCCGGTTTGTCGACGGAACTGACCGATGTCTCCGAGGTCGAGTACCGCCAGCTGCGGCTCGAACGCGTCGTGTTGGTCGGTGTGTGGACCGAGGGCAGCGCCGCCGAGGCCGACGCCAGCCTCGCCGAGTTGGCCGCGCTCGCCGAGACGGCCGGTTCCGAAGTGCTCGAGGGCATGATCCAGCGACGTGACAAGCCTGATCCGTCCACCTACATCGGCTCGGGCAAGGCGCAGGAGCTTCGCGACGTCGTCGTGGCGACCGGAGCCGACACCGTCATCTGCGACGGCGAACTCAGCCCCGCCCAGCTCAACGCGTTGGAGAAGGCCGTGAAGGTGAAGGTCGTCGACCGCACCGCCCTGATCCTGGACATCTTCGCCCAGCACGCCACCAGCCGGGAGGGCAAGGCGCAGGTGGCATACGCCCAGATGGAGTACATGCTGCCGCGGCTGCGCGGCTGGGGTGAGTCGATGTCGCGGCAGGGCGGCGGTGCAGGCGGCGGCAGCGGGGGCGGCGTCGGCACGCGCGGCCCCGGTGAGACCAAGATCGAGACGGACCGCCGCCGCATTCGCGAACGCATGGCCAAACTCCGTCGCGAGATCAAGGACATGAAGAAGATCCGCGACACCCAGCGCAGCCGCAGGCTCGGCAGCGACGTGGCGTCGATCGCGATCGTCGGATACACCAACGCGGGCAAGTCCAGCCTCCTCAACGCGCTCACAGGAGCGGGTGTGCTGGTGGAGAACGCATTGTTCGCGACGCTCGAACCCACCACGCGCCGAGGCGAGTTCACCGACGGCAGGCCGTTCGTCCTGACCGACACCGTCGGATTCGTCCGCCACCTGCCCACCCAACTGGTGGAGGCCTTCCGTTCCACGTTGGAGGAGGTCGTCGATGCCGACCTGCTGGTACACGTGGTCGACGGTTCGGACGTCAACCCGCTGGCGCAGATCGAGGCGGTCCGCAAGGTGATCGGTGAGGTCATCGCCGATCGCGATAGTCATCCCGCACCAGAACTGTTGGTGGTCAACAAGATCGACGCAGCGGACGGACTCACGCTCGCCCAGTTGCGGCGCGCGCTGCCCGGCGCCGTCTTCGTCTCGGCGCACACCGGCGACGGCCTCGATCAACTTCAGCAGAAGATGGCGCAGCTTGTGACGCCGACCGACACCGTCGTGGATGTGACCATCCCGTACGACCGCGGAGATCTCGTGGCACGGGTGCACGCCGACGGCCGGGTGGACGCCACCGAGCACAACCCGGAAGGCACGCGGATGAAGGCCAGAGTGCCGATCTCTTTGGCGGCCAGCCTCAGTGAGTTCGCGACGTTCTGAACGCGGTGAAATGCCCCTCGACGTAGCTGCACACAGACGAAAAATGGGGCACCCCTCGGCGCCCCATTTCTCCGGTTTCGCTCAGCCCTCTTGCTCGGCCTTCTGGCGCTCCTCGGCGACCTTCGCGGCACCGCGGGCGCTTTCCGCTTCGGCTTCCTTCTGGGCTGCGTTGCGCTGCGCATCGCCTTTGTCCTGCTGAGCCTTGCCCTCGTTGTAGAGGTCGTCGCGACCGGTCACGGCACCCGCGACCTCCTTGGCCTTGCCCTTCGCGCCTTCGACGACGCCCTTGATGGCCTCTTCGGGACCGCTGTTGTTGTCCGCCATGACGCTTTTCCTCCTACGGTGATGGTGCTCCCTTCGTTCCCCGGATCAGCGGTTCGCTAAACGCACACGTCACATCGGTGGTACGGGTCACAGGCGTGCGCCAGCCCTCAACCATCCGGTTGGGTGGTATATCGTCGTGCCCAAAGCCCGTTCACTTCTGGAGGTCCTTCGTGGGCAACGTCGTCAAATACGAACGCACTCTCTTCGAGCCCGAGCACGAACTGTTCCGCGAGTCCTACCGGACGTTCCTGGACCGGCACGTCGCGCCGTTCCACGACCAGTGGGAGAAGGACAAGATCGTCGACCGCGACGTCTGGTTGGAAGCCGGCAAGCAGGGCTTCCTCGGCATGGATGTGCCAGAGGAGTACGGCGGCGGCGGCAATCCGGACTTCCGCTACAACTGCATCATCACCGAGGAGACCACGGCGGGCCGGTACAGCGGCATCGGCTGGGGCCTGCACAACGACATCATCGCGCCGTACCTGCTCAAGCTGGCCACCGACGAGCAGAAGCAGCGCTGGCTGCCGAAGTTCTGTTCGGGCGAGATCATCACCGCGATCGCCATGACCGAACCAGGCACCGGCAGTGACCTGCAGGGCATCAAGGCCAAGGCGGTCAAAACAGGTGACCACTATGTGCTCAATGGTTCCAAGACGTTCATCACCAACGGCATCAACGCCGATCTGGTGATCGTGGTGGCCCAGACCGATCCCGAAAAGGGCGCGCAGGGCTTCTCCCTGCTGGTCGTCGAGCGGGACATGGAGGGCTTCGAACGCGGACGGAAACTGGACAAGATCGGGTTGGACGGACAGGACACCGCCGAGCTGTCGTTCACCGACGTGAAGGTGCCCGCCGAAAACCTGCTCGGCGAAGAGGGCATGGGCTTCATCTACCTGATGCAGAACCTGCCGCAGGAACGGTTGAACATCGCGGTCATGGCGGCCGCTGCCATGGAGGCCGTGCTGACCGAGACGCTGCAGTACACCAAGGAGCGCAAGGCCTTCGGCAAGCCGATCGGCAGCCAGCAGAACAGCCGCTTCCTGTTGGCCGAATTAGCCACGGATGCAACGGTTGTGCGCATCATGGTCGACGAGTTCATCCGCTTGCATCTGGACGGCAGGCTGTCCGCGGAGCAGGCTTCGATGGCGAAGTGGTACTCCACCGAGAAGCAGGTGCACCTCGTCGACCGCTGTCTCCAGCTGCACGGCGGTTACGGGTACATGAGGGAGTACAACGTTGCGCGGGCCTATCTGGACGCGCGGGTACAGACCATCTACGGCGGCACCACCGAGATCATGAAAGAGATCATCGGACGCTCGCTGGGCGTGTAGATCCACCCCGCAATCGCGGTTCGGCGAGAATCTCGGAAACCTATCGTTATCGTGTCTATCTGACGCACGGCAGGTGAACGCGCTAGTTTCAGGGGGACCTGGCCGTAACACGGGGAGGGTGGATGAGTGGGGAGCGTGCCCTGCTGAACTCCGTTTTCGGCCGCATAGCGGCTGCTGTACTGGCCGCGGTTGTGGCGCTCCTGCCGCTGTCGCCGTTGGCGGCGGCGACCCCGGAATCCGATGCCGCGGACGTGATCAACCAGGCCTACGACGCCAGTGGAGGCGTGGCGGGCCCGATGGGACCCAGCGACGGCGGCGTCTATCCCGTCGGCGGCGGCTTCGGACAGAACTTCGCGGGCGGCAAGATCCTGTTCACCCCCGACACCGGCGCCCATCCCATGACGGGCGCGATCCTGCAGAAATACGACTCGCTCGGCGGCGCCGCAGACGGAGACCTGGGTTTTCCCACCATCGACGAAGGCCCGGGCAAGGCTCCCGGCAGCCGCAACACCACGTTCAGCGCGGCCGACAAGCCCGTCATCTTCTGGACGCCGGACACCGGCGCACATGTCGTCAGGGGAGCGATCAACGCCGCCTGGGACAAACTCGGCGGGTCGGCGGGGATCCTGGGCGTACCGACCGAGGACGAGGTCTTCAGAGGAGACCTCGTATCGCAGAAGTTCACCGGCGGTGAACTCACCTGGAACCGGTCCAGTAAGGAGTTCACGACCGTGCCGCCCGATCTCGCGGGGCAGCTGGCCGGGCTGACCGTGCCCGACGACGCCACCTCGGCGATCAACGCCGCGCGCCGGGCCGCCGGCGGGCCGCTTGGGCCGCTCGGCGCCAAGCAGGGGCAGCAGTACTCGATCGGGCCCGACGGCGCGGGGCAGGACTTCACCGGCGGCAAGATCTTCTACAGCCCGGCCACCGGCGCCAATGTCGTCAGCGGCCAGGTCCTGAAAAAATACGAGTCCGTCGGTGGTCCGCAAAGCGACCTGGGACTTCCTACGAGCAACGAGGCCGACGGCGGTCTGAAGACCGGCAGTCGGGTCATCACATTCTCCGCCGAGGACAAGCCGCTGATCTTCTGGACGCCCGACTACGGGGCGTTCATCGTGCGGGGCGCGATGAACGCGGCCTGGGACAAACTCGGTGGCGCGATCGGTCCGCTCGGGCCTCCGGTGGCCGATCAGACGGACGACGGCAACGTCGTAGCCCAACGGTTCACCGGCGGCGAGATCTCCTGGGACAAGCAGAGCCAAAAGTTCAGCACTGAGCCGGCAAACCTGGCCTCGGGCCTGGCCGGCCTGACGGTACCGGGCTACGAACCGCCGGACGCCTCGAACGCCGCCGCGCCGAATTCCAATGAGCGCAACTGGCTCACCCCGTCATGGTGGTGGCTGCTGGCGGGCATCCCACTCCTGCTTGTGATCGGCCTGATCCTGGTTGCGACGCTGCGCAAACGGCGGGGCGGCGACGACGACGGGAAGGACCCGTTCGACTCCGAGTTTGAAACCGAATTCGAAGTCGACCGCAACCACGACACCACGGCCGAAGCCGAGGCCGTGCGACTCGCAGGATCCGACGAGTACGGCAGAGCGCGACTGGCCGAGAATTACGGGAGGCCTTCGGGCTCTGAGCCGTCTGGACTTGGCGAGGGCATTCGAGACCCGTTCGAGCAGTCCGCCTTCGACGAGTCGGACGATGACGGCGACGAGTTCTCCGAACTCGAACCCGAACCCGACGATTCCGTGACTGCTCCGACGCGAATCCCGGCGGAGGCGGATACGAATGCTGGCAGGCACTCGTCGGTGGAACCCGACGAGCCGCCTGCGGATATGGATGAGCCCGCTACGCCGCCTCCACCGCCCGACCCCGACAGCTCGGATCCGCCGGCAGCTCAGACCGCATTCCGACTACCGCTCGACGATCCGTATACGGCGCCTGTCGGGTATGCGATCAAGGCGGACACCAAATCTGGGATGTATTGGGGGCCGGAGAGCGACCTCTACGACCACATTCCGGCCGACGTCTACTTCATCAACGAGGAGTTCGCCCGCGCCAACGGGTTCGTCAAGGCCGACTGAGTGCAGGTTCAGATCTTGCGTATCACGGTGACGACCTTGCCGAGAACCGCTGCGTCATTGCCCGGAATCGGATCAAAGGCCGGGTTGTGCGGCATCAGCCACACCTGACCGCGGGTGCGCTTGAAGCTCTTGACCGTGGCCTCACCGTCGATCATCGCCGCGACGATATCGCCGTTGTCGGCGACGTTCTGCTGACGCACGACCACCCAGTCGCCGTCGCAGATGGCCGCGTCGACCATCGAGTCGCCGACCACCTTGAGCAGGAACAGCGACCCCTCGCCCACGAGTTCGCGGGGTAGCGGGAAGACGTCCTCCACGGCCTCCTCGGCCAGGATCGGACCGCCTGCCGCGATACGGCCGAGCACCGGGACGAATGTCGGCTCAGGCAGCGCGTCGGAACCCGCCACATCAGTGTTCACGATCGGCGTCACCATATCGTCGGCGCCACGGACGTCGACAGCGCGCGGGCGGTTCGGATCGCGGCGAAGGAAGCCCTTCTTCTCGAGTGTCCGAAGCTGATGGGCGACCGACGAGGTGGACGTCAGGCCCACTGCGTCGCCGATTTCCCGGATGCTGGGCGGATATCCGCGGCTGCTCACCGAGGCGCGGATGACCTGCAGGATCGTGCGCTGACGCTCGGTCAGGCCGCCGCCTGAGGCGTTCTTCTGAGTGTCCGTCCGGTCCTCGCTCATGGCGCTGAATGTAGTCCCCCGCGGTTCGATAATCAAACATGTGTTCGAGGCGTGTCGCGTTCCCTTGAGCGGGGGAAGCGCGACCGCCGCGAATTGTCGGTGGGCTGCTCTATCGTTTCGCAACAGTTCGATCACACGTTCTATTAATCGAACGGGTGATCGAGTACGGTTCGAACATAGGAGCGAACCAGCGAAGCGAAAGGCGAAGCAGATGACAGTTCTGGACACGCGAGAAGTCCTGGCAGGACCGGTCGTGCGGCGGCCTCAGCGCCCGCCTGCAGCGCGGCGTCCATACCGCACCCCGCAGAGCAGGCGGCGGCCGGCCGTTGCGCCGATGCGATACCGCGGTCCCGGTGTGGTGATGTCGCGGGCTTCCCACCGCAGGCGCCCGATCACCCCTGCCGCCACGGTCGGTCTGGCTCTGCTGGCCGCGCTGATCACGGTGTGGCTGGGTGTGGTGGCGCAGTTCGGCGGGGTCGTCGGCACTGCCGGCTCGTCGTCGCCGGTGCCGGACACGCTTTCTGTAGTCCAGGTACAGGCGGGGGAGACGCTCGCGCATGTCGCTCACCGGGTTGCCCCCGATGCGCCCGTCGCCCATGTCGTGGACCGCATCCGCGAACTCAACCAGCTCGAGTCCGCGTCGCTTGACGCCGGGCAGACCCTGATCGCCCCGGTCGGCTGAGCGTGTCATGCGCGATGAATCGCGCTGTCGCACAACGGCCATGATGCCGGCGCAGACCCGACAGGCCTCATTCCCGCGGACTTTCGCTTCCCGGCAGGGTGCAAAGGTACGCTCGGAGGCGTTCGATTCGGAAGTTTGTCGGCGCGGCGAAGGAGCAGTCATGCACTGTCCGTTCTGCCGCCATCCCGATTCCCGGGTCGTCGACTCGCGGGAAACCGACGAGGGCCAGGCGATCCGGCGTCGCAGGTCATGCCCTGAGTGCGGACGCCGGTTCACCACGGTGGAGACCGCCGTACTCGCGGTGGTGAAGCGCAGCGGGGTCACCGAGCCGTTCAGCCGCGAAAAGGTCATCAAGGGCGTGCGCCGGGCGTGCCAGGGCCGCGATGTCGACGATGACGCCCTGATGCTCTTGGCGCAGCAGGTGGAAGACGCCGTTCGCGCCACGGGCTCACCGGAAGTGGCGAGCCACGAAGTGGGGCTGGCCATCCTCGGCCCGCTCCGCGATCTCGACGAGGTCGCCTACCTGAGATTCGCTTCCGTGTACCGGTCGTTCTCGTCTGCCGACGATTTCGAACGCGAGATCGAGGCGTTGCGGGCTCATCGCGAGGTTCCGACGTCGGGCTGAGCGCGCAGCCGTCAGTCGATCTGCCGCGCCCCGTCGGTCACCACCCGACCCGCGACCCACACCCATCCGTCGGCACTCCACTGCGTCTTGATGACCGAGCCTTTGCCCTGGACGATAGTCAGGTCGCGGCTCAGGTGGTCGGTGATGCGAACGGCCGCCGCGCCCGTGGCCTCGTCCTCGGGTATGCCGAGACCGGGCGCGAACATCCGGGAGCGAAGGACGCCGTTGTCTTTGTCGGTCCACGTCCACAGGTAGTTCTCGACATCGTCGGGATAGTCGTCCGGTTCCGCCGCGAACAGCTCGTCGGTGGAGTCGAGCTCGTATATCGCGAACTCCGGCGCCCAACCGGCGCGCGCCCGGACGGCGGCGATGTCGTCGTCATAGCTCACCGCAACGACGCCGGCCGGCACCTGAAGTGTGCGGATCGGGCTGCCGATGTCGCGCAGCCACCACGACGCGCCGACGGTGGGGTGGCCGGCGAAGGGCAATTCGGTGGCGGGAGTGAAGATCCTGGCTTGTGCCGTCTTCGCGCCGGCCCTTGGAAGGTCGACGAATATCGTCTCGCTGTAACCGAGTGCGGTGGCGATCCGCTGTCGTTCAGCGGGTGCCACCGTCCTCGCGTCGACGACACCGAGCGGGTTGCCGAATTTCCCCTCCGCATCGGTGAAGACGCGCAGCACTGTCACGTCGATGGCCATGTGCCCGATGCTACGACGAACGCCGGCGGCGCACCTCAGGTGGCGCTGCGCTCGTCCGCGTCGATCGCGTCGAGGACCGCGACACGGGTGCCGATCGGGCCCGAGATCGTCTCGTCCCCGGCGCCGTCGCGCAGCAGGCCCCGCAACAACTCCTGGTCGTAGGTGGCGGGCTCGGATGAATCGATGAAGCGCTCGACGATCTCGACGAAGCGATCGGGGTCGTCGTGGAAGGGGAAGTGCCCGGCGCCTTCGAATATCTCCAGCTGTGAGCCGGGCATCGCGGCGTGGGCGAGTAGTGCGTGGCTGACGGGGATCACCGAATCCCGCGAGCCCCAGATAAGTTGCACTGGCACGGATTTGGTTAGATAACATCGGTCCAGCATGGTGACGACCTGGCCGCGCCAGTCGACCACTGCGCGAAGTGTGCGGGCGAAGGCCGAAGATGCGGTGGGCTCAGGGAGATCCTTGAGAATGCGCAGCATCTGCGGCAGGTCGCGACCCACCCCGGTTCTGCCGATGGCAAGCCCGGCGATCCGACCCGCCGCCTGTACGGCGGGTAGCACCAGCGGAAGACGTAGCAGCGCAAGGGCTTCGCTGCCCATCGGCAGGGACGCGATCCGCAGCGCGAAGTTCACGTCCTTGGTCACACCGCCGGCGCCGACCAGAATCAGTCGGTCCACCAGCTGGGGGAACTGGTAGGCGAACTGCATCGCGACGCCGCCGCCGAGAGAATGCCCGACCACCGTCACCCGCTCGATGTCGAGGACGCTGAGCAGGTCCCGCATCCCGTTCGCGTACGCCGCGACCGAGTAGTCGGCGCGGGGTTTGTCCGACTTGCCGTGCCCGAGCAGGTCCGGGGCGATAACCGTGAAGCGTTGCGCAAGAGTCGATTGCACGCTGCTCCACGTCGTGGAGTTGTCACCGATGCCGTGGATCAGCAGGATCGCAGGACCCGATCCGGCGATGCGGTAGGCGCGCCGGTAGCCGTGGATGGTGCGGTGCTCCAGGGTGGGCGTGAGCTCACGCACGGGCCGGAGATTGGGTTTTGCAGACTTTCGAGCCGTCATATAGCCAACCTCGTTGTCGGACCGGGTCGCGGTCTAATGGCCGTCGTCCCCGTCTTGGAAGCCTTCTTTTGTCTTTTTGTCCCGGGCCTGCTGCGCGAGAAAGCGTTCGAACTCGGCGCCGAGTTCGTCACCGCTGGGCAGATCCTCGTCGCGGGCCAGCAGTGATTTGTTCTCCTGGGCCGCGATGAAGGCATCGTACTGGCGCTCCAATGCCTCCACCACTTGAGCGACCTCGGCGCTCGACCCCACCTGTTCCTCGACTTTGGCCGCCACCTCGGCAGCGGCCTCCGACAGCGCCGCCAGTGGCAGCTGCAGCGAGCCGGACTTGGCCACCTGGGTCAGCAGCGCCTCGGCGGCAGCCGGGTAATCAGTCTGGGCCAGATAGTGCGGCACGTGCACGGTGAACCCGACCGAATCGTGTCCGTGCTGGGCCATGCGGTACTCCAGCAGATTGGACACGCTGCCGGGGACCTGGACCTCGCCGACCCACGGGGTGTGTCCGGCGATCAGCTCCTTGTTGCTGGCGTGGGCGGTCAGCGTTATCGGACGGGTGTGCGGAACCGCCATCGGAATTGTCCCGAGCCCGATCGTCTGCCGGACGCCGAGCCGCTCGGCGAGCAGCCGCACCGCTCTGATGAAGCGCTCCCAGCGCAAGTCCGGTTCCATGCCCGCGAGCAGTAGAAATGGGGTGCCGACACTGTCGTGCAGGGCGTAGAGGCTGAGCTCGGGTTCTTCGTAATGGGTGAAGTGGTCGGTCCGAAAGGTCATCAACGGCCGGCGCGACCGGTAGTCGAGCAGCTCGTCGATGGCGAACGATGCGACCAATTCCGTGTCAAGTGAGTCCTTCAGGTGCTGCGCGGACAGTCGGATGGCGTGCCCGGCGTCCGAGAACCCCTCCAACGCGTGGACCAGCACCGGCCCGCGCCCATCTGACGACGACAGCTCGGGTGCGGGGAACTCCAGCTCGTACATCCCGCTCTGGTCGGGTTCGTAGCGCTGGTCCTGCTTGTCGTGCTCTTCGCTGATGGGGCTCACCTCCTAGATCACCGCGACCTCCAGTGTCTCATTCGCCGCACCCGCGCTCTCGCGTGCACGTGTAGCGACACTGTGACGCGGTGATCGGGCAAGATCGGATCCATGCGGGTGTCGGTGGCGCTGGTGGCCGGGCTGCTGGCCTCCACAGCCGGCTGCGCTGCCGCCGCGCCCCCGCCCGAGCCGCGCGCGTCCGTCCCGCCGTCGGCGCCGAGTAGGACGGCGGCCGCCCCGGTACCGCCGGACCCGAAGGTCGGCGCGCTGTTCCTTGGTGCGGGCGATCTGCATACCTGCACCGCGGGCGTGCTCGACGCGAAAGGCGGCGATCTGATCCTCACCGCCGCGCACTGCGTCGCCGAGGACGTCGACACCACGTTCGTCGCAGGCTTCTTCGACACCGCGGACCAGGGCGACATCTGGCGCGTCGACGGGATCTATCTCGACCCCCGCTGGGTGCAGAACCAGGATCCCTTGGCGGACTTCGCGATTCTGCGAGTGGCCCGCGACGGCGGTGGCACCGTCGAGACCGAGGCGGGCGGCGGGCTGACGATCGGTACGGCGCCCAAACCGGGTACCGAGGTCACCGTCACCGGATACGGGCTCGGTGTCGGCGGCGGACCGATCGGCTGCAAGGGCGAAACGGAGTCGGCGCAGGAAGGGTTTCCGTCGCTGCCGTGCGGAGGGCTGATCGGTGGGACACGCGGTTCGCCGTGGACGATCGGATCGACCGTCACCGGCTTAGTCGGCGGGCTCGACGGCGGTGGATGCGACGAAAACGTCTCGTACTCACCGCCGTTCGACGAAAAGGTCGTCGCGCTGAAGAAGACGGCGGACCATCCGACGCTGCACCTGCGGTATTCGACGACGACTGCTAGGTGCGGAACTGGCTGAGCGCGCGCAGTTTGTTCATCACGTCCAGCGCGGCCACCTTGTAGGCCTCCGAGAAGGTCGGATAGTTGAAGACGGCGTCCACCAGATACTCGACGGTGCCGCCGCAGCCCATCACGGCCTGGCCGATGTGCACCAGCTCGGTGGCGGTCGACCCGAAGATGTGCACACCGAGCAGCCTCAGATCCTCGGTCGAGACCAGGAGCTTGAGCATCCCGTACGAGTCGCCTGCGATCTGACCTCGGGCCAGCTCGCGGTAGCGGGACACCCCGACCTCGTAGGGGATCGAGTCGCGCGTCAGATCCACCTCGGTGGCGCCGACGTAGGACACCTCGGGAATGGAGTAGATGCCGATCGGCTGCAGCTCGGTGATGCCCTTCGTGGGCTCGCCGAACGCGTGGTAGGCCGCCAGCCTGCCCTGGTCCATCGAGGTCGCGGCAAGGGCGGGGAAGCCGATCACATCGCCGACGGCGTAGATGTGGTCGACCTTGGTCTGGAACTGGTCGTCGACGAAGATGCGTCCGCGCCTGTCGACCTCCAACCCGGCGTTCTCCGCGTCGAGGTGCTCGGTCTGGCCCTGGCGGCCCGCCGAGTACATCACCGTTTCGGCGGGGATCTGCTTCCCGCTGGCGAGCGTGGTCACCGTGCCCGCGGCGCCGACGTCGACGGCCGTCACCTCCTCGCCGAACCGGAATGTCACCGCCAAATCGCGTAAATGGAACTTCAGCGCCTCGACCACCTCCGGGTCGCAGAAATCCAGCATGCTGTCGCGCTTCTCGACGACCGTGACCTTCGTGCCGAGCGCGGCGAACATCGACGCGTACTCGATGCCGATCACGCCTGCGCCGACCACGACCATCGACTGGGGGAGGTGTTTGAGGTCCAGAATTCCGTCGGAGTCGAGCACCCTGTTCTCGTCGAACTCCACACCGGCGGGGCGCGCAGGCTTGGTTCCCGTGGCGATCACGATGTAATCGCCTCTGACGGTGGTTGTTTCGCCGCGAGTCTGGTCATCCACGGAGATGGTGTGCTCGTCGCGGAAACGGCCGTGGCCGGTGATCAGGTCGACGCGGTTGCGCATCAGCTGGCTGCGCACCACGTCCTGTTCCTTGGTGATGACATGGGAGGTGCGGGCCAGCAGGTCGGCGGGCGTGATCTTCTCCTTGACCCGGTAACTAGCGCCATAAAGCTCCCGCTGGCTCATACCGGTCAGGTAGACCACCGCTTCGCGAAGCGTCTTGGACGGGATGGTTCCGGTGTTCACGCAGACTCCGCCGAGCATCCTGCCCCGCTCGATGACAGCGACGGACTTGCCGAGCTTCGCCGCCGCGATGGCGGCCTTCTGCCCGCCGGGACCTGAACCGATGACGACGAGGTCGTACTCCAGCACCGAAGCCATACGTGAAGGTGTACGCCGTTTGCGGTGATCTCGCATGCTGACCCGGGCAATAGCGGCTACGGATCGGCTGTCGACACCTCTCCGCGCGCCTGAAAGCTAGCGACACCGGCCGATGAGACGATGGCGGCGATGTTGGACACGGTTCTGCGCCGGTCGCGGCTGTCGGTCGTCTGCTGTGGGCTGCTGGCGGCAGCACTCGTCGGTGCGTGCAGCCGTGTGGTGAGTGGCGCCGCGCAAGCCGGTGACCCGGCGGAGCGTCCCATTCGGCCGATCCCGGTGGCCGACTTGCTGATCGAGCCGAGCCGGTTTCCGGCCCGCTATCCGGCGGCTGTGGTGCCGCAGAAGGATGTGGACCGGGTGATGGCCGAAATCGACGGTGTGACAGCCGGATCCGATGTCACGCCGCCGGAATGTGCACCGCTGCCGGTGCTGGCCGACCAGCGGGCCGCCGCCCAGGGGACCGACGACGAGACCGGCGCCCGGCTGACGGTCACGGTGATCCGGCCGGTGCCGTCTGTCCGCGCCAGGGTGGCCCAGCTGACCGAATGCCCGTCGTTCACCAGCGTTGCGGACGGCGAGGCGGGCGTGGTGTCGGAGGTGACGGTTGAGCTGCGTCCCCCACCGCCCGTGGACGCCGACGACAGCTACGCCGTCGATCAGACCGTGACGCCGCAGTCAGGAGGCGCGCAGAACTCTCGGACGCTGACGCTCGTCGCGCTCGTCGGGGACGTCCAGGTGACGGGGTCGTGGCAGCAGCGAGGGTCTTCTGATGACTCACCCGACACCCAGGCGCTGGACACGCTGTTCAGCGACGCTGTGCTCAAGGTGCGTCGGGAGATTCCGCGCTAGCCGACTCATACCCAGTCGCGCATTCATCCACAGCCGCGGGGGCGGAAGCCGGTCGGCGGGCCATCAGGTCGGCAGGCGCGACGACTGTCGGGGCATGACGACATCGCAATCCGACTTCCAACTCAACCGACCCGGCGCGCTGATCGCGGCGCTGCCCGCTGTACTGGGCTTCGTGCCCGAGAAATCACTCGTGCTGGTGACTGTCGACCGTGGCGAGTTGGGCTGCGTTATGCGCGTTGATCTTTCGCCTGAGCTCTTGGGCTCCGTCGAACATCTGGCCGAGGTTGCGGCCGCGGCGTGTCCGGACGCGGCGATCGCGGTCGTCGTCGACGCCGAGGGTGCGGCCTGCCGGTTGTGCAACGACGAGTACCTGGCTCTGAGCAAGGAGTTGTCCGATCATCTGGCCGGTCACGCGATCGAACTGATCGACTTTCACGTCGTGGACACCGTCGGCCCGCACGGCCGTTGGCACAGCGCGGGCGGCGGTTGGGGCACCGTCGACGATCCCGCTGCGTCGCCGCTGGCGATGGCAGCGGTGCTGGACGGTCGACGGCTCTACGCCCGCCGCGAAGACCTGCAGGCCGTGATCACGATCGCCGACGCTGTGGCGAGCGAGGCACTGGGCGAGATGATCCGTGGTCAGGACGCCCTCGGCACGGACGCGAAGCGCGACGTCAGGGACGCGATGGCAGCGGGGGAGCGGGTCGCAGCGGGAGAAAGGCTGTCGCACGCGCTGACGGTCAGGCTGGCCCGCGCGCTCACCGATCCACAGGTCCGCGATGTGTTCTACGCGCTTGCGGTGGGAGACGCGGCTGCCCATGCCGAGGCGCTGTGGGCGGCGTTGGCCAGGACGCTTCCCGAGCCGTGGCGCGTCGAGGCCCTGGTGTTGTTGGCGTTCTCCGCCTATGCCCGCGGGGACGGGCCGTTGGCGGGGGTATCGCTGGAGGCGGCGCTTCGTTGCGATGCCGAGCACCGGATGGCGGGCATGCTGGACACCGCGCTGCAGTCGGGGATGCGGCCAGAACAGATCCGCGAACTCGCCGCGACGGGGTACCGTCTCGCAAAGCGTCTGGGTATCACATTGCCGCAGCCGCGGGATTTCGGCCGGCGGGCCGGTTGATCGTGTTGCGGCGCAGGCCTTTAGACCTTCTCGACTTTCACGGCGTGTGCCATCTCGTGGGGCAGTTCGACTTGCTCGTGCCCAGGGATGACGATCATGACGCCACCGTTGGGACCCGGTTCCACCGTCACGCGCGCGTTGGGAACCACGCCGGCGTCTTTGAGGCGAGCGATGAGGTTGACGTCACCCTGGACATGCTCGGTCAGTTGACGCACCACCACAGCCACCGGAAAGCCGGCAGGCAGCTCGGTCAGCCGCACCAGGCTGCGGTCCTCGGCGCCGAACGTATCGCCGACGCCCAACTCCGAAAGGCCGGGAATGGGGTTGCCGAACGGGGACACGGTCGGATTGTCGAGTACCTGTACCAGCCGGCGTTCGACGTCCTCGCTCATCACGTGCTCCCACCGGCAGGCCTCGGCGTGGACTTCCTCCCACGGCAGCCCGATGACGTCGACCAGCAGCCGTTCGGCGAGCCGGTGCTTGCGCATGACGGCGACGGCCAGCCCGCGGCCCTTGTCGGTCAGCTCCAGGTGCCGGTCGCCCGCGACGTGCAGCAGGCCGTCGCGCTCCATCCGCGAGACGGTCTGGCTCACGGTGGGGCCGCTCTGCTCGAGACGCTCGGCGATGCGCGCACGCAGCGGCACTACGCCCTCTTCTTCGAGGTCATAGATGGTGCGCAAGTACATCTCGGTGGTATCGACCAAATCGTTCATTGGCAGCCCTTCGTCACGGCTGAGTCTACCGGCCTAGCTGCGCGGATAAGTGTTCTCCGTCGCGGGCGTGTAACAGAAAGACCCGCCGGCTTTCACCGGCGGGCCTTTCTGGAGGGGGTCGTCAGCTGGCGTAGGAGCGCAACCGGTCGGCGCGTTCGCCGTTGCGCAGTTTGGCCATCACTTCGCGCTCGATCTGGCGCACACGCTCCCGGGACAGCCCGAAGAGCTTGCCGATCTGGTCGAGCGTGCGGGGCTGGCCGTCGTCCAGGCCGAACCGCAGGCGGATGACCTGCTGCTCGCGCTCGTCGAGCGTGGCGAGCACGTGGCGGATGTCGGTGTGCAGCAGCTCGGAGATGACGGCGTTTTCGGCCGACATCGCCTCGGCGTCTTCGATGAAGTCGCCCAGCGGGGCCTCTTCGTCGCTGCCGACGGGCATGTCCAGGCTCACGGGGTCACGGCTGTGCTCGAGCAGATCGTTGATCTTCTCGACCGGAATGCCCGACTCCTCTGACAGTTCCTCGTCGGTGGCCTCGCGGCCGAGATTCTGGTGCATTTCGCGCTTGATCCGGGCGAGCTTGTTGACCTGCTCGACGAGATGGACGGGCAGCCGGATGGTGCGGCTCTGGTCGGCCATGCCGCGGGTGATCGCTTGACGGATCCACCACGTGGCGTAGGTGGAGAACTTGAATCCCTTGGTGTAGTCGAACTTCTCCATCGCGCGGATCAGGCCGAGGTTGCCTTCCTGGATGAGGTCGAGCAGCGGCATGCCACGGCCGGTGTAGCGCTTCGCCAACGACACCACAAGGCGCAGGTTGGCCTCGAGCAGGTGGCTGCGGGCCGCCTGGCCGTCGCGGACGATGGCCGCGAGATCGCGTTTGCGGCTCTCGCCGAGGCGTTTACGGGTCGCCAGCAGATGCTGCGCGTAAAGGCCTGCCTCGATGCGCTTTGCCAACTCGACCTCGTCTGCTGCGTTCAGCAAAGCCGTTTTGCCAATGCCGTTCAGGTACACGCGCACGAGATCAGCGGCTGGACTCTGAGCGTCCAGATCGTGGTCAATGCGGCTTAACGTGGCATTAGCCATCAGGGCCTCCTGCTCGGCTCGAACTGTCAAGTACTTCAACGCCCAATAGGTACGAAGAGTTCCCAAGAACCGGCGGGTTCACACGTGTTGATCAGCGGTTTTGGCGCGATGGCCTGAGAATCGTCTGAGAATACGACTAGAGCTCGCTCAGGAAGGAACGTCGCCCGTCGGGTCGCCGCCGTCGTGTTGCGGTGCCCCCGGCGGTCGCTGCTCCAGCGACGGCCGTTCGGCGGTGGGGAACAACGGGATACGGCGCGCTTCGTAGCGCCGGGGCTCCTCGGCGCGGCGGGGCGGCCGGTCGTTGGCGATGAGTACAGCGATCCACGGCAACGGAATCGACGCTACGAGGATGGCCAACGAGATGAGCCCGTTGTGCCAGATGCCATAGGCGCCCGCGGCGAGGATCAGCGCCGGAATGCGGAACGCCATGATCGTCAGGTACTTGCGCACGCGCGCACGGTGCTGCTCCTCGTAAGCGGGGGCTGCGCGGGTGATGAGTACCGGTCGACCGTCGTCGTCGAAACCCAGCTCTTGGCCGTGTTTCATATGTCCACTGTTCCACAGGTTCGGGTCGACGAACCGATCGGTTTCTTACCGATGTATTGCCAGGCACAATGAACGCATGGAAACCCAGACGATCGAGCGCACCGACACCGACGAACGGGTCGACGACGGGACCGACAGCGACACCCCGAAGTACTTTCATTACGTCAAGAAGAACAAGATCGCCGAAAGCGCGGTCATGGGTTCGCACGTGGTCGCACTCTGCGGCGAGGTGTTCCCGGTCACCAAGGCTGCCAAGCCCGGATCGCCGGTGTGCCCGGACTGCAAGCGAATCTACGAGCAGCTCAAGAAGTAGCGACGTCGCCTTTCTGCGCCGCAGCCGAGGATGCGTCTGCCGTTGCCGAGCCGCCGTTGACGGACTCCAGCGACTCGGAGGCCTTCGCCCCGAGCCAGAACCGCAATCGTTTGGCGTGGGTGTCGGGAGCGGGCCACTCCTCCTGGACCGCAGCATTCAGTTCGGCGCCGATCATGATCGCGAAGCCGAGGAAGAACGCGAACAGGAGAAAGGCGATCGGCGTCGCCAGCGCGCCGTAGGTGTAACCGGTACTGGTGATGTAGGTCAGATAGACCCGCAATCCGATGGTGGTTATCAGGAAGACCAGCGTGGCAAGGACGGCTCCGAGCACGAGCCGATGCGACGGGAGAGCCTTTGGCAGGGACACCCGATACAGGAAGGTCACCGACACGAGCAGCCCGAGGATGAGCGCCGGGTAGTAGCCGTACTGCAGGACGTTGTCCCAACTCTGCGGGATGTGCTCGCCGATCTTCAGCGGGCCCAGTGCGACGAACGGTGCGGTGGCGATCGCCATCACCAGCATCGCCACGTAGAGCCCGAGTGCGAAGAAGCGTTGGCGCACCGGATGTCGCAACGGAGTCTGGTCGTGTGCCTCGGTGATCGAGTCGACGAAGGCGGACACTGCCGAGGAGCCGGCCCACAGGGAGATGACGAAGCCGAGTGACACCACCTCGCCGCGGGCGCCCTTGACGATGTCGCGGACGGTGGGCTCGATGATTTCGCTGACCACGTTCTGCGAGAAGAACCTGCTCGCGGTGTTGATCAGCTGCTCTTGGATCACCGGCAGCGTCTCGGGTCCGAACAAGGGCGCGATGTAGGCCAGGCTCCCGAGCATCCCGAGTAGGAGCGGCGGCAGCGAAAGCGCACACCAGAACGCGGCCTGCGCGGACTCCGAGAAGATCGAGTCGTCCCAGCTTTTGGACAGCGTCCGTTTGGTGATGTGCCAGATATGGTGTCTGGACGGCTTCACCGGAGGCTGGTCAGTCATGACCAGACCAGCATTCCTGACGGAGTGCCGGTGTGCGCAGCCGGGACGGGCTGGTGGAGTCAGGCGTCGACCGAGTCCGCCGAGTTCACTTCGAGGATGGCAGCCAACTCGATCAGCTTGGCTTCGTGCTCGTTAGCGTGGTGCTGACAAAACAGAAGTTCTGCGCCCGACGGCAGCTTTGCTCGCACGCGAGCAGCGGCGCCGCAACGGTCGCAGCGATCAGCCCGGGTCAGTTCGGGACTGGTCAGAGTTGCGTTCATGGCTCCTCCGTCTCTGCTCGTGGTGCCACCGTTAATACCCGGTTTCACGCATGTCCACTCTCTCAGACGTATGAGGATTCAGCGTTGTTCCCGAGTCGTACACGGGTGTGTCGTTTTTCACGCTCAGCGAAGTTGCGGGGAAGGCAGGCTGAAGAGATGCTCGTGCACATCTGTGCCGCTGACGAGTGGCAAGCCGCCGAGGGTCGCGGTGAGCACCGTCCCGGCTCGCTCGAAGCCGTCGGCTTCGTGCATCTTTCGGCTCGTGAGCAGGTACATCTACCGGCGAACCGGCTGTACGCCGGCCGCATGGATCTGCTCCTGCTGCACGTCGACCCGGCCCGGTTGACCGCACCGCTCCGGTGGGAGCCGGGCGTGCCGTCGGACCCGGAGTCGATGCTCTTTCCGCATCTGTACGGCGCGCTGCCGGTCGCGGCTGTGACAAGCGTCACGCCGTATCAGCCGGGACCGGACGGTTCGTTCCCACCGCTGACGTAGGCGTCGGCCTCGATCTCCACCATCAGTTCGGGCGAGATCAGCGCGGCAACCTCCACCATCGTGGTGACGGGACGAATGTCGCCGAACACCTCGGCGTGAACCGCGCCGATTTCTCGCCAGCGCGAGATATCCGTGACGAACATGCGGGTTCGCACCACGTCGGACATCGAGGCGCCGGCTTCGGCGAGCGCGGTCTCGATGCGACGCAGGATGTTCCGCGCTTGGTCGGCTGCGGTGTCGCCGGAAGCGGTGGTTCCCGCGACCACGACATGTGGTCCGATGCGGACCGCACGCGAATAGCCGACCTCGGCTTCGAACTTCGACCCGGACGACACATTGCGGCGATCGGTCACGTTACAAATTTAGAGCGGACTGTCGTTCTTGCGGAGTCGACTACATACACTGGGCCACCGTGAGCATTCTGGTGGGCTTCGCGCCGTGGTTCGTTTATTGGGTATTGGTCGGCAACGTGCCCTTCGAGGCCGCGGTGCTGGTGGCTCTCGGCGTGGCGGTGGCCTCGTTCGTGATCGGACGCGTCAAGCGCACGCCGGGGCGCACCCTCGAAATCGGCGCTATTGGAACCTTTGTCGTGCTGGCGATCCTGACGTTCACGCTCAGCCAGTCCTTCATGGAGCAGTGGATCCAGCCGCTGAGCAACGCGGGCATCTTCCTGGTCGCACTGGCCGGCATGCTGACCGGACGCCCGTTCGTGCGCGAGTTCGCCGAAGTCGATCAACCCGACGAGGTGATCGCGAGTGAAACATTCAAGCGCATCACGAATCTGCTGACCTGGATCTGGATCGGGGCGTTCGCCGGTATGACGGTGTCCTCGGCGATTCCGCCGATCGTCTACGGCGACGCCACCATCCTCGACACCAGGACGCCGTTGTCGTTCCTGTGCTACTGGATCATTCCGTTCACACTGCTGGGGCTGGCCGCGCTGGCCTCCCGGGTGCTGCCGGAGAAGATGGGGCCGAGCGACGACGAGGAACGCAAGACGTCGTTCGTCACCTTCGCCGAAGCGGAGATAGACCAGCTGATGTACGCCGCCACCGAGGCCGTCAACCGTGAGGTCGGCAAGAGCAAAGAGGCTTACGACATCAGGATCGGAAGCAAGGGCATCCCGCTGTCCGGTGACGAGACCCGCGAATCATGGCCTGCCACATACAAAGTCCGCCCGAAGCGGTAGAAGGACAATCACCGCAGGTGACTCGAACGCGCTGAATTCTCCGCCGAAGAGCACCGTTCCTGACGACGCCCGGGCGCTGGTCGACGTCGTGGCTGCTACCGCACTCGAGGGATGACAGCACCCCTTAGTCTTTGCGTACGCAATCACTTTCACTATCGGTTGTTGACTTAAAAGTTTGCCAAGAGTTTGCTTTTCTTCAGTCATCGGGAGTGGGTCGGGGTTTCTTGGGGGAGGACGACGTGTCCCTTTATGCCAATAACCGGAGTGCCTTGTCGGCGCTGATCTCGGCGGTCGGTCTCGCGGCGGCGGCGCTCACGATGAGCCCGCAGGCAGCCGCGAAATGGCCCGCCGCCGAGCCGTGTGTGTCGCCTAGCGGCCTGACGTTGAAACAGCAGTACGGGTATTCGGTCGCGGTGGTCACCCCGACCTGCAGCCAGCTTCCGGTCGGGCAGAGGTGGGCCGTGTCGATCCCGTGGATCGTGGCGTCGAGTTTTGAGCAGAAGCCGTCCGGCTTCGAGACGGATTACGCCACACCTCTCGACGACTTCAGGGGCAAGCTCAACAGCATCGAGTACACCGTCGACGCGGGAACGGCCTATCAGACCAACCGGTCCTTCCCCGGCGACAACAAGCTCTGGACCGGCCAACTCCCGTCGGCGCCCGGCCAGCAGGCCATCAACACCGTCGGCCTCGGCTCGCTCGACCCCCTGCCGCTGGGCACCCACACCGCCGAGGTGTCCTGGAAGCTGACCGCGCCGCACTGCGACGGGTTCTCCGCGGATCAAGGCACCAGCTGCCTGCCGCAGGGCGAGACGGTGGTCAAGCGCGTCACCTTCACGGTCATCGACCCGCACGCCCAAGCCGGTCAAAGCTAGGGAATCACCCCATACCTGCGCCGGCTCAGGCGCTGCCCGACTGCTATAGCGAAGCAGCGGGGTACCAGTTCGCCGGCGGAGAAGTGATCATTCACTACCCCGAGACGGACGCAGAAACGAAATTCAATGCCCCTCGCGGCATAACGGTGGATGCTCCTGCGGAAACCTTCTACGGAAACGGCACCAGCCTAAGGGTCGAGTCAGCGGGAAGATCGACAAGGGCGGCAATTGGATAAATCTCACCGTGACGAGAGGGTCCAAGTACCCACCCCTACTTCTCAGCGGTGCCGTCGACCCCGACAACACGGCGTCCGGGAACCTCACCTACGGGATTCACGACATGCAGGAGTGGGATTCACCCACTCAGCTTGTGTGCATTCCCGGCGCGACGGTGGAGGACCGACCGGCTGCACCTGCACCAGAGCCCGTAGCGGCGCCGGCTGACGCAGGCGCGGGTACGGCACCGGCCGAGGCGCAGGCACCCCCGCCTGAGGAGGCCGCGGCCCCACCGCCCGAGCAGAACCAGCCCTGCATCCCGGACCCGTTCGACCTCAACTTCCCCGGGGCGTGCTGACGCCGGCCGGCTACGGCGAATCTCACGTTTTCGTCGATTTCGGTTTGCAGCGCTCGAAACTGGGCAAACATGGCCGGCGAGCGGCTAGACCGGGTTGTGGTCGCAGGTTGCTCGACAGGCAGTAGCTCGGGCAACAACCCTTGCGTCCAACAGCGCGCGCCCGCCGGGCTCTGCCGATTACAGGGGACCCATCTGGGCATGCCAAGACGCCGCCTGCGAGGCCCACTCCCAGGTGGTGTGGCACTCGCACACCGCGTGAGCCGGTGGTCTCGAGAAACGAGTCCAGGTACTCGCGCACTAGGAACCGATGAACGCTGTCCGAACCAGCAACGTCGCAGGTGATCTCAGAACGTAATAGAGGTAAATATCTTTGACTGAGCGACGGCCTTTGGCTGGCCTATGTCCGTTCATAGCGGCGCCACATCAATGCCGAGTAACTGTCCGGGGCTGATCGCGACGCGCGGGGTCGACCATCTGTCAAAGCCGCAGTTAAATGGTCAGAGTCAGGGATCGTTCGATCCAACATCGACTCTGGGAGGTCATCGTGTCAGGCACCGTCGCTCGAGTCAGCGAGATCAGCGCAAGGTCAGACACCAGTTTCGAAGACGCCGTGACCCTTGGCCTTGATCGGGCCAACGCGACGCTGCGTGGTGTCACGTCGGCCTGGATAAAGGAGCAGTCGGTGGATGTGGAGAACGGGAAGGTTGTCGGCTACCGCGTCAACATGCTCGTCACCTTCGTCCTTGAGTAGCCAGAACCTCGGGGGCTAGCCCGGTCGATTCCGAGGGCTCCTGGGGCAACTAACAAACCCCTGAGGGCGGCCACCAAGACGCAGCACCGCCGCGGCTAGTGGTAGGTGAAAGCGCTTGCACGGCAGATGTTTCACCCGGGCTGTGTCACGGCGTCGGCGGCGGCTGAAGGTCAGTGCCCCCGTCCGTGGCGGTGGCGTTGTAGCCGGTTTCGCCGTCGCCGCCGTAGGTGCCGGCGACGGCGGTCGTTGGCTGTTGTCGACTGTGTTGGTGACCTTGGTGGTGTTATTGCTGTTGTTCGTGCCTAAAGCAGGAAGTTTTCGACGGGCCATGCCGATCTTGACTGGCTGCGCTGTACATGTCGACATTTCGTGACTGACCGGCAAAAGTGCTGGTCAGGGCAAGTGCAGGGAGTGGTGCTCAGTCGAGGTAGTCGCGCAGCACCTGAGAACGGCTGGGGTGACGCAACTTCGACATCGTCTTGCTCTCGATCTGTCGGATGCGCTCACGGGTGACGCCGTACACCTGACCGATCTCGTCGAGCGTGCGCGGCTGTCCGTCGGTGAGACCGAACCGCAGCCGCACCACGCCCGCCTCGCGCTCGGACAGTGTCTCGAGGACCGACTGCAACTGATCCTGCAGCAGCGTGAAGCTCACCGCGTCGACGGCGACAACGGCCTCGCTGTCCTCGATGAAATCGCCGAGCTGCGAGTCGCCTTCGTCACCGATGGTCTGGTCGAGCGAGATCGGCTCACGCGCGTACTGCTGGATCTCCAGCACCTTCTCGGGCGTGATGTCCATTTCCTTGGCGAGCTCTTCTGGCGTCGGCTCACGGCCAAGGTCCTGGAGCAGTTCACGCTGGATCCGACCGAGCTTGTTGATCACCTCGACCATGTGCACCGGAATGCGAATGGTGCGCGCTTGGTCGGCCATGGCGCGGGTGATAGCCTGCCGAATCCACCAGGTGGCATAGGTGGAGAACTTGTAACCCTTTGTGTAATCGAACTTCTCGACGGCACGGATCAGGCCGAGGTTGCCCTCCTGAATGAGGTCGAGGAACGCCATGCCGCGGCCGGTGTAGCGCTTGGCCAGTGACACGACGAGGCGCAGGTTCGCCTCAAGCAGATGGTTTTTCGCGCGATCTCCGTCGCGGCAGATCCACGCCATGTCCCGACGCTGCGCGGCGGGCAGCTTCTCGCCCTTGTCGGCTATTTCGGCCATCAACTGCGTCGCGTAGAGGCCTGCTTCGATCCGCTTCGCGAGCTCGACTTCCTCTTCGGCGTTGAGCAGCGCGACCTTGCCGATCTGCTTGAGGTAGGCGCGCACGGAGTCTGCCGACGCGGTGAGCTCGGCGTCCTTGCGCGCCTGTCGCAGCGCCTCGGACTCCTCCTCGTCCCAGACGAAGTCGCCCGAAGCCTTGTCCTTCTCGCTGGGTTCGGCGATCTCGTCGTCCGCGGGGGCCGGGGTGATCACTGCCGGTTCGCCCTTGCCCTTCGCCTTCGGTTTGGCGGCGCCCGTCTCGTCCTCGGCGGCTTCGTCCTCGGAGTCGGCGTCGAGATCTTCGAGCTCGACCTCCTCCTCAACGAGTACGTCCGGCTCGCCGTCGAGTTCGTCGGTGGTTTCGATCTCCTCGTCCTCGGTCCCGACGGCCTTCGTGGTCGTCGGCTCCGCGGAGGTCGCCTTCTTGGCGCGGCTACGCGGTGCGGCGCCGTCGCTCTTGGCCTTGGTCGCCTTCGCGGCCTTGGCTGGCTTGGCTGCCGCGGCGCGGGTCTTGGAGGCGGCGGGCTTGTCCGCCTTCGTCGGGCTCGCGGATGCCTTGGTGGCCCGCTTGGCCGGAGATCCGTTGGTCGCCTTGGCTGCCGCGGCCTTCTTGGCTGGGGTCTTGGTAGCGGTGCGCTTCGCCGGCTTTGTGGCTGCCGGGCTTGCCTTTGTCGCTGCCACGTCACCCTTTCGTTCATGAGGATTCCGATGGCCTGGGGGCGTGCACCATCGAAAAGCGTCAGCTATGTCGAATGTGGCGTTGATCTCTGCGGGGGATACTCGCCGCTTTTCGGTCGCGGCCGCCGACCACCATTGTAACGACAGTGTGGGATAACGCCGCGTCCAGCGGCAAATTTGACGCCTTCGGGCGTGGCTACTTGGCAGTAGCGGTCACGTCGATGTCCGCAGCCATCGCCGCTCCGACGATCCCCGCGGTGTTCTGCAGGGTCGCGGCCACGACCGGCGTGCGGTTCTGCAGCAGCGGAATCCACTTCTCGGCCTTGCGGCTGATGCCTCCACCGGCGATGAACAGATCGGGCCAAATGGCGTTCTCGATCGCGACGAGCACCTTGGTGACCTCTTTGCACCAGCGCTCGTAACTCCAATCCTTGGCCTCCTTCACCGAGGACGCCGCCCGATGCTCGGCCTCCTTGCCGCCGACCTCGAGGTGTCCGAACTCGGTGTTGGGCAGCAGCACGCCGTTGTGGATCACGGCCGAACCGATGCCGGTGCCGAAGGTCAGAAGCACGATGACGCCCGTGTTGTCGCGGCCTGCGCCGAACTTCTCCTCGGCAAGTCCGGCGGCATCGGCGTCGTTGAGGACGGTCACCTGCTGCCCGTCGAGCTCCTTGCCGAAGAACTGACTGGCATTGCAGCCGATCCAGGCCTTGTCGACGTTGGCGGCCGTGCGCACGACGCCCTCGGTCACCACACCGGGATAGGTGACGCCGACCCTTTCGGTCCAGCCGAACTCGCGAACGACCGCGGCGACGGTCTTGGTGACCGCTTCCGGTGTGGCCGGCTGGGGTGTCGCGAGCTTGAAGCGCTCGCCGATCAGCTGGCCGGTGCCGAGGTCGACGATGCCGCCCTTGACGCCGCTGCCGCCCACGTCAACGCCCAGTCCCCGGCGCTGCGGACCTCCGTCGGTGCTGGGATCGGCTCCGGGTGAATCGGTCGCGGTCATGTGGCCACACATTAGTGGCTCGGCGGTGCTTTGGTGGGGCTGCCGGGGCATCCGTTATCGACTATTTGTGCTGCGATGAACAGGTGGAAAACCTCGACCTCGATCCGACCGAACTCCGCTCGGTCGCGCAGCGGTTGGCCGCCGAGGCCGCCGACTTCGTGCGGCACCGTCGCGATGAGGTGTTCAGCGGCGAACCGCAACGGGAATCGACAGGAGATGCGGTGCGTGCCAAGAGCACGCCGACCGACCCCGTGACGATCGTGGACACCGAAACCGAACGGCTGCTACGAGATCGGCTCGCTGAGCTGCGGCCCGGTGAGCACGTGCTCGGTGAGGAGGGCGGTGGGCGCCCGGACGATTCGGCGGGCCGTCCGACCTGGGTGGTCGACCCCATCGACGGCACGGTGAACTTCGTCTACGGGCTACCCGCGTACGTGGTCTCGGTGGCCGTGCAAGTCGACGGGCAGTCGGTTGCGGGCGCCGTCGCCAACGTCGTCGACGGTGCGGTGTACTCGGCGGCGCGCGGCCGCGGCGCGCATGTGAGGCACGGGTCCACCACGGTGCCGCTGCGGGCAAGTCTTGTCGACGAGCTGTCAATGTCCTTGGTGGGCACCGGGTTCGGCTACGACCCGCAGCTTCGTCGACGCCAGGCCGCCGTGCTCGCGTCGCTGCTGCCGCAGATCCGCGATATCCGGCGGTTGGGTTCGGCGGCGCTGGATCTGTGCCTGGTCGCCGCGGGCCGACTCGACGCCTACTACGAGGAGAACCTCAACGTGTGGGACTGGGCGGCCGGCGCGCTGATCGCCGCTGAGGCGGGTGCCCTGGTTCGGGTGCCTCCGATGGGCGGAGCCGAGGAGGGCAGGGGGTTGGTCGTCGCCGCCGGGCCCGGCGTCAGTGCCGCGTTCGCCGACGCGCTCGCTCGAGCAGGCGGTGGCTGACCGGCGAAAGTGGTACGGCAGCAGATGGATTCGGTCAGCAAGCCGTGCTGTGGATCTTGGAGATCAACGTCGGATCGGGGGGCTGGGTGGCCTCCGGTCGCAGGCTCGACAGCACGGCTTCGGTGTCATCGCTGCGCGTCAACTCGGTGAAATCGGTGCCGATGGCGAGGTCGACGGTGTTGTCGGGTCGCTGGTCCTGAAAAAGCTCCACGCACGGCGCCACCAACCAGACGGCTGCGGCGGCCGCCCGCCCGCTGGGCCCGAATCGGATCTGGCCCTGACACGACAACCGGTTGTTCGTGTACAGCGGGTCGTTCTCGGCGGTCGGCTCGGCGAATCCGAGGTCGCGCAACTGCCCGGCCACCTCTGCGGCCTGGCCGCCCTGGCCGCTGGCGTTGAGCACCCTGATCTTGGTGTCGGCCAGATTGGCGGGCCCGACCTCGGTCATGGAGGCACGCGTCACTTGCTCGCCGAGCTTCGACTGCGTCGGGTCGCTCGTCGTGTTGTCGGCGGGCGGGTTGCACGCCGCGGCCTCCGTCACGTCGGTCGGACGATTGAGGGCAATCAACCAGATGACCAGGGAGGCCACCGCCAGCACGGCGAACATCGCGATCCCCGGTATGAAGTTGCGGCGGCGGAATGGCCGACCATGCTTGTCGAAGGCCGTGCCTTCTGTGATTTGAGCGACCACATGTGCACTCTAAATCGCCCGCTGCCACCTGTTGCGCAGGGTCAGCGGGTAGCTGTGACGTAAATCACACTTATGGAGTGCCGAATCGGGGCACGAATCGTTTGGCGGATGCGTTCGACGCTGGTACAAAGCTCTGTCGCATGGTTCACGGAGGGGACAAGACGATGGCTACCGACTACGACGCCCCACGGCGCACCGAGACCGACGACGTCTCCGAAGATTCACTCGAAGAACTGAAGGCTCGGCGCAACGAAGCTCAATCAGCCGTAGTGGACGTTGACGAGTCAGAATCCGCCGAAAACTTCGAGCTGCCCGGCGCCGATCTGTCCGGCGAAGAGCTCTCCGTGCGGGTGATCCCTAAGCAGGCCGACGAGTTCACCTGCTCGAGTTGCTTCCTTGTGCATCACCGCAGCCGGCTGGCCAGTGAGAAGAACGGCATGATGATCTGCTCCGACTGCGCAGCCTGAGAAAAACAGGTCAACTGCGCAGCGCGGACAACACCCGATCCGGACGACGACAGCTCACCAGCCAGTACGGCGTGGGGTCGTCCGGATCGTCGAGTATTAGCAGAACCATCGGGCCCACCCAGGCCCGGTGTACGACGTAGGCGGCCGGATCGAGTTGCCTGCCAAGGGCGGCCGATTTGGCCGACCTCGGCACCTCTGCCGACCGGGAGACGACGCCGACCGGTAGGTGCGCGTTACCGACCCACAGCTCCGTCTCTGCGGCTGGGTCGTCGGCAGCACCGCTGACCACCCGCACCTCGGTCTTGCTGAACCACAGCAGCGCCGCAGCGGCGACGGGCAGGAGCACAGCGAACGGCAACCAGTTCGGCAGGGCGCGGACGCCCTGATTCACTTCGAGGGCGATCAGCCCGGCCAGGGCCATCGCGAGCGGCCACCACCACCAGGGCACCCACAGCCGTTCGGAGTAGCGCACGACTTGCGGTGCTGCGCGCGTGTCGGACACGTCGCCAAGGGTAATCTGATGCCTCGTGTCCACCCCTTTGGCAGTCGTTCGCCTCGATCGCGAGCTGCCGATGCCCAGCCGGGCCCATGACGGCGATGCGGGCATCGACTTGTTCAGCGCGGTCGACGTCGAGCTGCCGCCCGGTCATCGCGATCTCGTGCCGACGGGCGTCGCGGTGGCCATTCCGCACGGAATGGTGGGGTTGATACACCCGAGGTCGGGTTTGGCTGCGCGCGTTGGACTTTCGATCGTCAACAGCCCCGGCACGGTCGACGCGGGTTATCGCGGCGAGATCAAGGTGGCGTTGATCAATCTCGATCCATCGCAGCCCATCGCCGTGCATCGAGGCGATCGAATCGCCCAGCTGCTGGTGCAGCGGGTCGAATTGCCCGACCTGGTCGAGGTGACCTCGTTCGACGAGGCCGGCTTGGCAGGCACTTCCCGTGGCGACGGCGGCCACGGTTCCTCCGGCGGACATGCGAGTTTGTGATGGCTTTTGGAAGACACGCCAAAGATGACGACGACGATTCTGACGACCAGCTCGTCGAGTCGGCTCCTGGCGTAGGTGATGACGAGCTGGACGGCCCGTTCGACATCGATGACTTCGACGATCCTGCGGCGGCCGCCCATGCCCGGCTCGACCTCGGCTCGGTGCTCATCCCGATGCCCGAGGCCGGGCAGGTACAGGTCGAGCTCACCGAGGGTGGTGTGCCCAGCGCGGTGTGGGTGGTGACGGCCAACGGACGGTTCACCGTCGCGGCCTACGCCGCGCCTAAGAGTTCGGCCCTGTGGCGGGAAGTCGCCACTGAGCTGGCCGACTCGCTGCGCAAGGACACCCCTGAGGTGCGTATCGAGGACGGCCCGTGGGGCCGCGAGGTGGTCGGCTCGGCACCCGCGGGCGTCGTCCGGTTCATCGGTGTCGACGGTTACCGCTGGATGATCCGCTGCGTGGTCAACGGGCCACAGGAGACCATCGACGCGTTGAGCAACCAGGCGCGACAAGCGTTGTCGGACATCGTGGTTCGTCGCGGTGATACCCCGTTGCCGGTGCGCACCCCGCTGCCTGTGCAGCTGCCGGAACCGATGGCCGAGCAGCTGAGGGCGGCCGCGGAGCAACAGGCGGCCGCTGCCCAACAGGCCGCCGCGCAGCAACAGCAACAGCAGCCGCCGGGGGCCCAGCCGGTAGCACGCCGCAGCGAGCACGGGTCGGCAATGCAGCAGCTGCGCACCATCACCGGCGGCTAGTTCGGCTCACAGTTCGAACAGCGCGGAAACGCACGCCGCGCCGAGCAGCGACGGCTCGACGCCCATCGCGTCGAGGGTGACCGTCCGCAGCGCCGCCCTCGGCGCGGCGTACGCCCACTCGATCGCGACCTCGAGCGGATGTACCGGGTCATCGGTGGCCGCGCCGACACCCATCGGCACCGTCAACGCCGCCAGTCGGGCGCGGGTCGGCGACACGTACCGGGACGCGGCCTCCATCGCATCGGGCAGCGCGGGCCACTGTCCTAGCCAGGAGCGGGCCAACTCGTCGGCGAGCCAGGGCGGGCTCGATGCGCGCATCTGCGAGGTCGCCGAGACCAGGCCGTCTCTGCGCAGAACGTCTGCCGAGTATCGGGCCGCCTGCGCGGCCGGTGCGGTCTCCGGCGAACCCGTCCAGGGGGGAAGGGCGGCCAACACCGCGACGGCGCGGGTCGGATGGGCCAGCGCCCAATTCGCCGCGACCGCGGCCCCGATCGACACCCCGCCCACCGCGATCGCGCCCAGCCGCGCGGCGTTGTCGAGATCGGAAACGTACCCGTCGATCAACCGGTCAGGCCGCGGCGGAGGCGTGACGACGACGGCGCCGACCTCGTGCAGCGGGGCCGCGAACGCCCGGTAGACGTACTCGTCGTCGGAGCCGGTCCCCGGCAGCAAAACCGCCGTCACGCCCCGTAAATCGACCGCCACAGAAAGATCGTGCCGTGTGGTTTAAATCACCGGCGTGGCGGGTCACCCTAGCGTGGCGGTGGGTCTACAACAGGTCTACCGTGGCGTTGGTTGGGGATCCACGGTGGATTCACAGGATGGCAGGAGACGCCATGGCTACGGCCGAAGGGTATCTGCGCCGGCTGACGCGCAGGCTGACTGACGACCCGGCACAACAGGATGTCGAGCAGTTGTCCGAGGAGGCCGCGAGCACCGGCGCCCAGAAAGCTGTCGACTGTCAACGAGGCCAGGAAGTGACCATGGTCGGGACCCTGCGCAGCGTCGAGGCCAACGCCAAGGGCTGTGCAGGCGGCATCAAGGCCGAGCTCTTCGACGGGACAGAGGCGGTGATGCTCGTGTGGCTCGGCCAGCGCCGGATACCGGGCATCGAGTCGGGTCGCACACTTCGGGTGCACGGACGCGTCGGAAAGCTCGAGAACGGCACCAAGGCGATCTACAACCCGCACTACGAGATCCAGAAATAGTCGACGGGCACGTACCGTTGACCCGTGTCCGATAAGCAATCCGGCGCTACGGCCATCCTCGAGCAGATGGGCGGCGTCAGCGGCCTGATCTACTCGTCAGTGCCTGTGCTGGTTTTCGTCCCGATGTCCTCGATCTTCGGCCTGGTGCCCGCGATCATCGCCGCGCTGGGCGTAGCGGCCCTGATCCTGGTGTGGCGGCTGGTCCGCAAGGAATCCGTGCAGCCCGCGGTGTCGGGATTCATGGGCGTCGGCATCTGCGCGCTGATCGCCTACATCGTGGGGGAGTCGAAGGGTTATTTCCTGTACGGCATCTGGATGTCGCTCTTCTGGGCCGTCGTCTTCCTGATCTCCGTGCTGATCCGCAGGCCCGTCGTCGGCTACATCTGGAGTTGGGTCAACGGGCACGACCGCGCGTGGCGGAAGGTGCGCCGCGCGGTTCTGGTTTTCGACATCGCGACCATCACCTGGGTTCTCGTGTTCGCGTCGCGTTTCGTCGTTCAGCGACATCTCTACGACGCCGATGAGACGGGGTGGCTGGCGACGGCCCGCATCGCGATGGGCTGGCCGCTGACGGCGGTGGCCGCGCTGGCCACCTACCTGGCGATCCGTTCCGCCCAGCGGGCACTGCATGCGCACGCCCCCTCCGCAGGCGAGGACGCGCCGACGGAGGATGCCCCGGCGCCGGAGACGCCCGAGGCCGAGGACGCGGTGCGGGAAAGCTAGTTGGCCGCCACTCGCGAGCCCACCGAGAGGCCGCTGCTTGCGGTCGCGATCCTGGCCTCGTTCGTGGCCTTCCTCGACGGCTCGGTGGTCAACCTGGCCCTGCCCGCCATCAACCGGGAATTCGGCGGCGGTCTCGCTCTGCAGCAGTGGGTGGTCGACGGCTATCTGCTCACCCTCGGCGCGCTGATCCTGGTCGCCGGTGCGGTCTCCGATACCTTCGGGCGGTTGGTCGTGCTCAGGTCCGGGCTCCTCGTGTTCGCGATCTCGTCGCTGCTGTGCGCGTTCGCACCCAGTGGCTGGGTGCTGGTGGCCGCGCGCTGCCTGCAGGGAGTCGGTGCCGCATTCCTGGTGCCGAGTTCCTTGGCGATGATCAACGCGCGGTTCTCGGGTGCCGCGCAGGCGAGGGCGATCGGCAGCTGGACGGCTTGGACCGGAACGGCTTTCGTCGTCGGGCCCCTGCTCGGTGGAGTGCTTGTCGACGCATTGAACTGGCGGTGGATCTTCGGGGTGAACCTGGTGCCGTTGGCCGTCACGCTGTACCTGACGAAGAAGCTGTCGCACGAGGAGTTCGGTTCGAAGCGGCGAGCGAGAATCGACGTCGTCGGCGCCGCGCTGACCGCGGTCGGCCTGACCGGCGCCGTCTATGCCCTCATCGAACAGCAGCGCCTTGGCCTCACCCATCCGGCGGTGCTCACCTCTCTGGTCGTCGGGATCGGCTGCCTCGCCGCGTTCCCGTGGTGGGAGCGCAGAACGCCGAATCCGATGATGCCGCTGCACATTTTCTCCGCGCGCAACTTCGCCGTCGGCAATCTCGCCACCGTGTTTCTCTACGCCGCGGTATCGCTGGGCACCCTGCTGGTGGCGCTGTTCCTGCAGGAGGCGGCGGGCATGTCGGCCACAAGAGCGGGCTTGGCGACACTTCCCATCCCGGTGCTGTCGTTCTTCCTTGCGCGCTGGTTCGGCACGCTGGCGGGCAGGCACGGGCCGCGGCTCTATATGGCTCTCGGACCGCTGATCGCCGGTGCCGGTTATCTCTTGATGGCCCGCGTCGACGTCGCCTTCGACTTCTGGACCCAGTTACTGCCCGGCCTCGTGGTGTTCGGGCTGGGACTGTCGATGACGGTGTCACCGCTCACGGCGGCGATCTTGGCGGCCGTGGACCCGGCGCAGAGCGGGATCGGCTCGGCGATCAACAACGCCTTCTCCCGGATCGCCGGACTGATCGCGATCGCTTTCACCGGTGTGATCGTGGGCGGTGCAATGGATTTCGCGGGATTCCGGCAGGGCTCGTTCGTCGTCGCCGCGCTCTTCGTGATGGCGGGGCTCATCTCGTGGGCCGGCATTCGCAACGACGAATGCGACTACAGCCGCGTCTCGGCGAAGGCGGCCGCGGCGTGTCACGACCGCGCGACACCACCGCCGGCCTATGCCGACGGCGAGCGCTAGTGGTTCTGCGGGTGGAGCAGTAGTTCCCGCAGCTCGTCTTCGGCCTCGGCGACCGCGACGAAGAGCAGTTCGTCGCCGCCCTCGAGCGGCTCGTCGCGCTCGGGCACGATCACCCGTGAGCCACGCAGGATGGTCACCAGCGCGGCGTCGCGGGGCAGCGCGAGCTTGCGCAGCGGCTTTCCGCCCCAGGGGGTGTCGACCGGCAGCGTGATCTCGATCAGGCTGGCCTGGCCGGTGCGGAATTCCATCAGGTGCACCAGGTCGCCGACGGCGACGGCCTCCTCGACCAGCGAGGCGAGCATTCGTGGCGTGGACACGGCGACGTCGACGCCCCACGCCTCGTCGAACAGCCACTCGTTGCGCGGGTCGTTGGCCCGGGCCACTACCCGCGGAACTGCGAACTCGGTCTTGGCTAGCAGGCTGACCACCACGTTGACCTTGTCGTCGCCCGTCGCGGCGATCACCACGTCGAAGTCCTCGAGGTGTATCGACTCGAGCAGGGTGAGCTCGCAGGCGTCACCGAGACGCCAGTGTGCGGCCGGGATCGCGTCGACGTCGACGTGGTCGGGGTTTCGTTCGAGCAGTGTGACCTCGTGGCCGTTCTCGATGAGCTCCCGCGCGATGGACCGTCCGACGGCCCCGGCGCCGGCGATGGCGACCTTCATCTAGGCGCCCTCGCCGTCTTCGCTCGGCGGCAGCGCGGCGATGGCCAGCGCCTCGGCGATGTGTCCGGCGACGGCGGCGACGTAGACCTGATCGCCTGCCTGGATGACGGTCTTCTGATCCGGCAGCAGTCCGCTGCCGAATCGAATCAGGAACGCCACCCGGCCGCCGGTGGCGGCCTCCAGATCGGTCATCCGTCGGCCCGCCCACGCCTCGTGCAGCGCCAGCTCGGCCACTCCGACGTTGCCGGACGGGTCGCGCCACTTGGTGGTCTCGGTCTCGCGGGTCAAGACGTTGAGCAGCCGGTCGGTGGTCCACGGCACGGTGGCCACGGTGGGAATGCCGAGCCGCTCGTAGACCTTCGCGCGTTTGGCGTCGTAGATACGGGCCACCACGCGCTCGACGCCGAAGGTCTCGCGGGCCACCCGCGCCGAGATGATGTTGGAGTTGTCACCCGAGGACACCGCCGCGAACGCCGACGCCTCTTCGATGCCCGCCCGCAGCAGCACGTCGCGGTCGAATCCCATCCCGAGCACACGTTCTCCGGGGAACTCGGGGGACAGCCGGTTGAATGCCGTGCTGTCACGGTCAATGACGGCGACATGGTGGCCGATCCGGGCCAGACCGTCGGCCAGTGATGCGCCGACCCGGCCGCACCCCATCACCACTACTCGCACCTTCGCGGTCCTCTCGGAGATTCTTTTCGCTCCTCGCGTGCGCGGCGACATTTTCGTTCTGCGCACTGGGAACGCTACCGCCAATCTCGTCTGGGCTTACTCTTGGCTCTCGTGTCCAAGCTTTCGACCGCCGCCCGGCGGCTGGTCCTCGGCAGACCTTTCCGAAGCGACAAGCTCTCCCACACGCTGCTGCCCAAGCGGATAGCCCTGCCGGTCTTCGCTTCCGACGCGCTGTCGTCGACGGCCTATGCACCCGAGGAGATCTTCCTGGTGCTGTCGGTGGCGGGACTGGCGGCGTATTCCATGGCACCGTGGATCGGGCTTGCCGTTGCCGCGGTGATGCTGATCGTCATTGCCAGTTACCGGCAGAATGTGCACGCATACCCCTCAGGCGGCGGCGACTACGAGGTCGTCACCACCAACCTCGGACCTACCGCCGGTCTGACGGTCGCCAGTGCGCTGCTGGTGGATTACGTGCTGACGGTGGCGGTGTCGATGTCGTCGGCCGCGTCCAACATCGGTTCAGCGGTACCGTTCATCGCCCAGCACAAGGTGCTGTTCGCTGTCGTCGCGATCCTGGTGCTGGCGTCGCTGAATCTGCGCGGTATCCGGGAGTCGGGCACTGCCTTTGCCATTCCCACTTACGCATTCATGGTCGGCATGTACATCATGCTGGCCTGGGGTTTCATCCAGATTTATCTGCTGGGTGAGCCGTTGCGGGCCGAGTCGGCGGCTTTCGAGATGCGCTCCGAGCACGGCGACATCCTCGGCTTCGCTCTTGTGTTTCTGGTCGCTCGGGCGTTCTCATCCGGCAGTGCGGCGCTCACCGGTGTCGAAGCAATCAGCAATGGGGTGCCGGCGTTTCGAAAACCCAAATCGCGCAATGCGGCAACGACGTTGCTTCTGCTCGGGGTTATCTCGGTGAGCCTGTTCATGGGCATCATCCTGCTGGCCAAGGCGACGGGTGTGCAGATGGCCGAGCGGCCGCACGAACAACTGATCGGCGCGCCTGCCGACTACCACCAGAAAACGATGATCGCCCAACTCGCCGAGGCGGTCTTCCACGACTTTCCGCTCGGGCTGTTCCTGATTGCCGGGGTCACCGCGTTGATTTTGGTGCTGGCCGCCAACACAGCCTTCAACGGCTTCCCGGTGCTGGGATCGATACTTGCGCAGGACCGTTTCCTGCCGCGCCAATTGCATACCCGCGGCGACCGGCTGGCGTTCTCCAACGGCATTCTGTTTCTGGCGTTCGCGGCCATCGCATTCGTCGTTGCGTTCCAGGCTCAGGTCACCGCGCTGATCCAGCTCTACATCGTGGGCGTGTTCGTTTCGTTCACCCTCAGCCAGATCGGCATGGTGCGGCACTGGACCCGGCTGCTGACTGTCGAGAACGATCCGGCGGTTCGGGCCAGGATGAAGCGCTCGAGGATCATCAACACCATCGGATTCATCTGCACCGGAACGGTTCTCGTCATCGTGGTGGTGACAAAATTCCTCGTCGGCGCATGGATCGCCATCCTGGCGATGATCATTCTGTTCGTCATCATGAAGGCGATTCGCAGGCACTACGACACGGTGGCGCGCGAATTGGAGGAGCAGGAGGCCGCCGAGGAGGGCGGGATCGTGCTGCCCAGCCGCAACCACGCGATCGTGCTGGTGTCCAAGCTGCATCTGCCGACGATGCGCGCCCTCGCCTACGCACGCGCCACCCGGCCCGACGAGCTGGAGGCCATCACCGTGAGCGTGGACGACTCGGAAACCCGCCAGCTCGTGCACAGGTGGGAGGACAGCGATATCTCGGTGCCGCTCAAGGTGATCGCGTCGCCCTACCGTGAGATCACCCGGCCCGTGCTCGACTACGTCAAGCGGATCAGCAAGGAATCGCCGCGCACCGTCGTCACGGTGTTCATTCCCGAGTACGTCGTCGGTCATTGGTGGGAGCAGGTGCTGCACAACCAGAGCGCGTTGCGGCTGAAGGGGCGGCTGCTGTTCATGCCCAATGTGATGGTGACATCGGTGCCCTGGCAGCTGAATTCGTCGGAGCGACTGCGCAGACTACAGCCGCACTCGGCACCCGGGGACGCTCGTAGAGGCTTCCTGGATTGATCGAGGAACTCACGCTGACCGCGGGACCGCCGGCCAACGGCGGAAGCTGCGTCGCACGCCATGAAGGCCGCGTGGTCTTCGTCCGATACGCCCTGCCCGGGGAGCGGGTGCGGGTGCGGGTGGTGACCGACAAGGGATCGTATTGGCACGCAGACGTTATCGAGGTACTCGAGCCCTCACCCGACCGGATCGACCCGCTCTGTGAGATCGCGGGCGTCGACGGGGCCGGTTGTTGCGACCTGGCGTTCGTCGCTCCCGCCGCCGCCCGTCGCCTGAAGGGCGCCGTGGTGGCCAACCAGCTGGCCAAACTGGGCGGGTATCACTGGTGCGACGAATCCGAAGCGACCGCTGAACCGGTTGGCGGTGGTGAGCCGACGGGGTGGCGCACCAGGGTCAGGCTCGACACCTCCGACGACGGACGTGTCGGCTTTCACCGCTACCACAGCGCTGATCTGGTAACCGATCTGCGGTGTGGACAGCTGCCGGAGGCGGCGCTCGACGGACTCGGCGACACCTCCTGGCCCGCGGGTGCGCACGTGCACGTGGCGCTCGACGATGACGGCGCACGCCACGTCGTGCAATCCGGTCCACGGGTCGGCAGGCGCACCGCGACCCGGGTCGTCGAGGGCAGCTACGAGGCGACGCAGCGGATCAACGACCGGGTGTGGCGGATACCGGTGACGGCGTTCTGGCAGGCACACAGGGACGCGGGCAGGGTGTACAGCGATCTGGTGGCGCAATGGGCGCAGCTGACCGCCGGAATGGTGGCGTGGGATCTGTACGGCGGCGCAGGAATTTTCGCGGCGGTGCTCGGCGAGGAGGTCGGCGACGGCGGCCACGTGGTGACGGTGGACACGTCACGCATTGCCTCGCGATCGGCGCGGGCCGCACTGGCCGATCTGCCGAACGTCTCGGTGGTCACCGACTCGGTGCGGCGGGCACTCGCCGGTCAGACTCGGCGCGCCGATGTCGCCGTGCTCGACCCGCCGCGGTCGGGCGCAGGCCGTGAGGTGATCGACATGCTGGCGGCGGCGGCCGTCCCGCGGATCATTCACATCGGCTGTGAAGCAGCGTCATTCGCCCGAGATGTCGGCTTGTACGCCGAGCACGGCTACCGGGTGGAGACTCTGCGCGCGTTCGACTCGTTCCCGCTGACTCACCACATCGAGAGCGTCGCGGTGCTGACGCGCTGACGGATTCAGCGTCCGCCGAAATGTCGCTGTAGTCGTCGCTGCCGATGCGCGAACAGGGCACCGATACCCGCCGCGATGATCGGCGTCAGCAGCCGCAACGGCGCGCGGAGCTCGAACGTGAGGCGGTCGCGCACAACGGTTCCCGAGTCACCGTCGGGTTCCAGGGTGCGCTCGTGGCGCCACAGCCGCATCGACAGCATCGTCGACTCCTCGTGGAAACCGCGGCCGGGCCACAACTCGGCGATCATCAAATCGTCGTAGTCGAACGGCACCACGCCGAACAACCGCAACCAGCATCGACCCACCGGGCTGCCGACAGGGATGTCATCGACGGTCAGCGACTCCTTGCCGCGCGGCATCGACATCGTCATCCACGGCCGCAACTCGTCGTTGATGCCCTCGGGCGTGACGACGCGCGCCCATACCCGTTCGCTGGGTGCGTCGATGAGGGACTGCCGTTCGACGATCACGACGGGTGACGCTATACCGGCGTGCCTCGATCAGGGGTGTTAGGTTGACGCTGGGTGTGCCGGGAAGTCTGGTCGGCGTCCATGTCGGCTGCCCGAGGAGCACCTGATGACTGACCCGGCCTCACCGCCTTCGCGCAGGCTGCTCACCCGCGGTTCGTGGCCCGAAACCGAGCGCCTTGCCGAGATCCTCCGCATGGAAACAGTCGGTGGCGTACTGCTGCTCGTCGCCGCCGCAGCGGCGATCGTCTGGGCCAACTCGCCGTGGTCGGATGCCTACCAAGCCCTGGCGAGCGCCGAGATCGGCCCGCAAGCTTGGCATCTGCGCCTGAGCGCCGCCGAATGGGCGGCCGACGGTCTGTTGGCGATCTTCTTCTTCGTGGTGGGGCTGGAACTCAAACGCGAGTTCGTGGCTGGGGATCTTCGCGATCCGGCGCGGGCCGCGCTGCCGATCGCGGCTGCCGTCGGCGGAATGGTCGTCCCCGCGGCGATCTTCATCGCGGTCAACCTCGGCGCCGGCCACCGGGAGAACCTCGATGGCTGGGCCGTGCCGGTCGCCACGGACATCGCGTTCGCGCTGGCGGTGCTCGCGGTGCTGTCCACGCATCTGCCGAGCGCGTTGCGCACGTTCTTGTTGACTCTTGCAGTAGTCGACGACCTTTTGGCCATCACGATCATCGCGGTGTTCTACACCGACGAACTCGCCCCGCTGCCGCTGGTGCTCGCGCTCGTTCCGCTGGCGTTGTTCGGGCTCGCCGTCCAGGGGGGATGCAACCGCTGGTGGCTACTTCTCCCATTGGCGGCGGCAACGTGGGCGTTGGTTCATGCCAGCGGGGTGCACGCCACCGTCGCCGGCGTCCTGCTTGGCTTCACCGTCCCGGTCCTCAAAGAGACGGGCCAACTCACCGCGGAGTCGCTCGAGCACCGGCTGCGGCCGATCTCCGCGGGATTGGCGGTGCCGGTGTTCGCCTTCTTCGCCGCGGGAGTGACGGTCGGCGGGTGGTCCGGGCTCGGCGACGCGCTGGTCCGGCCGATCACCATAGGGGTGCTTGCCGGTCTGGTTCTCGGCAAACCCATCGGCGTTTTGGGCACCACCTTCGTGTTGGCCAAGTTCACCCGCGCAACCCTCGACGACGACCTGGCGTGGCGCGACGTCTTCGGTATGTCTTTGCTGGCCGGGATCGGGTTCACAGTTTCGTTATTGATCGGCGAATTGGCCTACGGGCACGGCACATCCGCAGGCGTCGACGCCAAAATGGGTGTCCTCGTGGGATCTGTCAGTGCAGCTCTGCTGGCTGCGATCGTGTTGCTGAGCCGAAACGCCGCCTACCGGCGCATTCATGAGATCGAGACGCTCGACGCCGATGACGACGGTGTGCCCGACATCTACGGCACTCGGCGCGACTGACGCCGCCGACCTTGCGTAGACTGACCCAATGCTTGAACAGATCCGCGGCCCCGCCGATCTGCAGCACCTGAACCAGTCTCAGCTAAGTGATCTGGCTGACGAGATCCGACAGTTCCTGATCCACAAGGTCGCTGCAACCGGTGGGCATCTCGGTCCGAACCTCGGCGTCGTCGAGCTGACGCTCGCGTTGCACAGGGTGTTCGACTCTCCTCACGATCCGATCATCTTCGACACCGGTCATCAGGCCTATGTGCACAAGATGCTGACCGGTCGGTGCCACGAGTTCGAAACACTGCGTAAGAAGGACGGCCTTTCGGGCTACCCGTCGCGTGCCGAAAGCGACCACGACTGGGTCGAATCCAGCCACGCCAGCTCGGCTCTGTCGTATGCCGACGGACTGGCCAAGGCATTCGAGCTGACCGGGCACCGCAACCGGCATGTCGTCGCGGTCGTCGGCGACGGAGCGCTGACCGGCGGCATGTGCTGGGAGGCGCTGAACAACATCGCCGCCGCGCGCCGTCCCGTCGTGATCATCGTCAACGACAACGGCCGCAGCTATGCGCCGACCATCGGCGGCTTCGCCGATCACCTCGCCGCGCTGCGCCTGCAGCCCGGCTACGAGAAGGTGCTCGAGGAGGGCCGGAAGGCTGTCCGAGGTGTGCCCCTCATCGGCGAGTTCTGCTATCAGTGCATGCACAGCGTCAAGGCGGGCATCAAGGATGCGATCGCCCCGCAGGTGATGTTCACCGACCTCGGGCTGAAGTACGTCGGACCGATCGACGGGCACGACGAGCACGCTGTCGAGGTCGCGCTGCGCAACGCGCGCGGTTTCAACGCTCCGGTGGTCGTGCACGTCGTCACCCGCAAAGGCATGGGCTACGGGCCCGCCGAGGCCGACGAGGCCGACCAGATGCACTCGACCGGCGTCATCGACCCGCAGACCGGTCAGGCCACAAAGGTGGCTGGTCCGGGGTGGACCTCGACGTTCGCCGATGCGCTGATCCGCTACGCCGGTAAACGTCGCGACGTCGTGGCGATCACCGCCGCGATGCCGGGGCCGACCGGTTTGACCGCCTTCGGCGCGAAGTTCCCCGACCGGCTGTATGACGTCGGAATCGCCGAGCAGCACGCGATGACGTCGGCCGCGGGCCTCGCGATGGGCGGCCTGCACCCGGTGGTGGCCATCTACTCGACGTTCCTGAACCGAGCGTTCGACCAGATCATGATGGACGTGGCCCTGCACGAGTTGCCGGTGACGCTGGTGCTCGACCGGTCCGGTGTCACCGGGCCCGACGGTGCCAGCCACAACGGCATGTGGGATCTGTCGATGCTCAACATCGTGCCGGGTATGCGGGTGGCCGCGCCGCGCGACGGCGCGCGCCTCTACGAGGAGCTCGGCGAAGCGCTCAAGATCTCCGACGGGCCGACCGCTCTGCGCTTTCCCAAGGGTGATGTCGGCGAGGACATTCCGGCGCTGAAACGTCGTGACGGCATCGATGTGCTCGCTGTCCCCGCCGAAGGCCTGTCCGAAGACGTCCTGCTGGTTGCCGTCGGAGCGTTCGCATCGATGGCGAAATCGGTCGCAGAGCGGCTGCGCAACCAGGGCATCGGCGTGACGGTGATCGATCCGCGTTGGGTGCTGCCGGTGCCAGCGGCGATCGGCGAGCTCGCGAAGGCGCACAAGCTGGTTGTCACGTTGGAGGACAACGGAGTTCGCGGGGGCATCGGTTCGGCGGTTTCGGCCGCGCTCCGACGCGCTGAGATCGATGTGCCGTGCCGCGACGTCGGGTTGCCGCAGGAATTCCAGCCCCACGCCTCACGCGGCGAGATACTCGCCGATGTCGGGCTGACCGACCAGGACATCGCCCGCCAGGTGACCGGCTGGGTGGCCGCACTCGGCAGCGCGGTCACCGAACACGAGGTCAGCCGTCAGCTCGATTGAGTGACACCCTGCCGGCTTCCTGCAGGGCCGCGGTTTTGCGCGGCTGCTCGAAATAGACCTCTGCCCTGCGGTCTTCGACCTCGACTGTCGCGATGGTGTTGCCGAACAGTGGGCCGCAGACATCGGTCCAGGTCATCGGCGGTGAGGGGACCCCGCTTCGGCGCACCCACCAGCGGATGACGGCGGCTGCGGGACGGGCCCACCCGAGCATGAACGCCGGTTTCATGATCAGCGGCACGTAGTTGTGCACGGGCGAGCACACCAGCTGATGCACGGTCGCCCCGTCCGGTGAAATGCCGTCGACCTCAGCCCGGGCCGCGTAGGTGTGGTGAACGTCGCCGGACAGCACGCTGATCGTCGACGGAGCCTCGGGATGGTCGGCGATCCGCGCGATCATCTCGCCCAATCGCACAAAGGATTTGTAGAACGCCGCCCAGTGTTCGAAATCGCCTGCCTTGCGTACTTTTTCACCTAGATTTCCGCGCCAACCGGTGCGGTCGGCCGCACGCTCGTTGAGCGCCTCAAGATCACCGATCGCCGGTGGCATCAACCACGGAACCGAAGATGCGAGCAATAGATGGTCGATCGTTTCTGGATTCTCCTCGGCCTTGGACTCCACCCAGCGGAACTCGTCCTCGCCGATCATCATGCGCTCGCCGGACTCCAGGATCCGGCCGTTGCGGGAGTCGATCATGATGAGTCGGGTCCGCCCGAGATCCCACCGATAGCTGAACCGGACACCCTTGCCGCAATCGACCTCGCGGTCTGCCCGTTCGGCGACCTCCGCGAGGTGCGGCCACATGTCGCCTTCATCGGTCAGCAGGCGCTGGTAGTCGTCGTTGCCCTTCAATTCGTCCGGGCTCAGATTCCCCAGATGCTGATAGACCCAGTACGACGCCAGTCCGGCCCGTATCCGGTCTGGCCACCACGGCAGCTTCGCCATTTCCGCGCGCCAGACCTTCGAGGTGTTCCAGTCGTCACGGATATCGTGGTCGTCGAAGATCATCGCCGTCGACACGGTCGACATCAGCCACCGGATCTCGGGGTCACCCCAGGAGTGCCGGTAGAGCCGTTCGTACTCGGCGAAGCTGACGACCTCGTCCGCCGGGCGGCGGCCCTGCTTGCCGTGTCGTCGCCGCTTCACCTGGCGCTGTTCGTCAGCGGGAAGCTCGTCGGCGTAGAGCTGGTCGCCGAGCAGGATCAGCGCATCGGGCCAGCCGTCGATCGGGCGCTGCGCCATCCGGGACGCGTACGAGTCCAGCGCGTCGTGCTTGAGCTTCTTTTCGATTTTCTTGACGTCGGTTTTCGGGTAGCGGCATGACCCGAAGATGGCGCGCAGCCGGCGCCCGCTTATGGGGCCGCGGGTGCGGATGACGCTGGGCGGAAACTTGGAGAATGTGTCGTCTTTGATGGGCCACACCGTCTCGCCGTCGATGCTGACCTGGTATTCGGTCACGCTGTCGGGGGTCAGGCCAGTGACCAGGACCAGGGCGAAATGGAAACCCTGCACCTCGAAGGTGCGTGCCGAGCAGCCCAGAACGCCTACAGTGCAGGCGTTTTCGGTTTGCACCCAGATGAGTGCGGTGGTTTCCGATACATGCCGGAGCGCCGGTCCGAGGAGCAATCCCATTGAATTGACCCTAGGGCAGATTCGGTCATTCCGTGGCGGGAGGGGTCGATCCGTCGAGTGCCGCGGCGAGCACCGGCACGACGAGCTGGCGTTGCCACGCGCGCGCGTGCGCGGCGCGCAGGAATTCGTCGACCGCCGCTTCGGTGTCGCCCGCCGGTTGCCAGTCCCAGCAGAGCCGGCGCACCACGTCGGGCGTGACCAGGTTCTCGGTGGGGACCGTGACACGGGCGGACAGCTCGGCGAGCCCGGTGCGGGCGGTTTCCAGCCGTGCGGCCGCGTCGGGTTTGCGGCGGGCCCAACGGGAGGCGGGCGGGGGACCGTTCTGCGGCTCCGAGATCTCCGGCTGCTCGGCGTTGTCGCGGGCACGGCTCAGCGCGTCAAGCCATACCTGGGCGCTGCGCCGCTGCTTCGAGCCGCCGAAGATCGGCAGCGCGGTGAGTTCGTCGACGGTCTTGGGGTCGGCGGTGGCGGCGCTGATGATCGCGGAGTCCGGCAGGATCCGGCCGGGCGCGATGTCGCGCCTGCGGGCGATGTGGTCCCGGGTGGTCCACAGTTCGCGAACAGCGGCCATCGCGCGGCGGTCGCGGATCTTGTGGATGCCCGAGGTGCGCCGCCACCGATCCCGGCGCGTCGGTGCGCCCTCGAAGGTGCGCAGGTACTCGAACTCCTGGGCGGCCCACTCGGTCTTGCCCTGCTCTTCGAGCACGGCCGCGACGGCGGTCTCGAGTTCGATGAGCACCTCGACGTCGAGCGCGGCGTAGTTCAGCCATTCCTGCGGCAGCGGACGTTTGGACCAGTCCGCGGCGCCATGGCCCTTCTTCAGGCCGAGGCCGAGCAGCCGTTCCACCATCGTTGCGAGGTTCACCCGGTCAAAGCCGGCCAGCCGACCCGCCAGCTCGGTGTCGTAGAGCTTCGTCGGCCGTAATCCGATCTCGGCGAGGCACGGCAGGTCTTGGTCGGCGGCGTGCAGTACCCACTCGTCGGTGGCGAGCACCTCGGCGACGGGCGCCATGGTGGCCAGGGTGTCGGCACCGTGGTTGACCGGGTCGATCAGCACGGTGCCCGCACCGTCGCGGTGGATCTGCAGCAGATATGCCCGGTTGGAGTAGCGGAAACCCGAAGCGCGTTCGGCGTCGACCGCGAACGGTCCGTGCCCGGACGCCAAAAGGTCTGCGGCCTGCCGTATTTCGAAGGGCGTCACGGACACCGACGGCACGCCGTCAGCGGGGGCGAGCAGTGGTGTGGGCTCTGGTTCCGCGGTATCGGCTGGCTCGGCTCCGCCGGAGTCGGCTTGGGTCATCTCAGGCGCGGGTGCGCGACTTCAGATCGGTCACCCCGGAGGGTGGCAGGCCTGCAGCGTGTTCGAGCACCAAGCAGAACGCGGCGACGTGAGGCCCCAGGTCGAGTGTCGTCGCGGTCCACGACGCCCGCAGTTCCAGCTGATGCGCCCGCGGCGGACCGGAGATGTCGCCGTAACGCACGGACGTCGTGGCGGTGACGGTGCCGCCGAGTGCGGTGATGTGTTCGGTGTTGGCCTCCAGCGCATCGACCAGCCAGCTCCATGCCACCTCGGGCAGCAGCGGGTCGACCGCCTCGCTGGAGTCGAGGTCGGCCTGAACGTAGGCGACCAGCCGCATCGTGCCGTCCCATGCCTCTGCGCCTTCGGGATCGTGCAGCAGGATCAACCGCCCGAACGCGTCGCCGTCGGACTGCTCGGGCACGATCGGCGACTCGGGGTGACGGACCTCGGCGCCGAGGGCGTAGCTGAACGGTGCGAGCCGCTGAGGCGGCCGAATCGGGCCGAGCTCGATTTCCGGTCGCACGGTGGTGGTATTCATCGCAGCGACCGCTTCCCGGAACTGCGCCGGTTCGGCGGTGGTCACCGGCTTGACGGTAGACCATCTGGGCGGGTCTGTGCGCAGGCGCGCCGTATCGGCCACAGGCGGACGCCAAACGGCCCCGGTCGGGCTGCCATGGCAGCATTGAAGCCGATGAATAACCGTCGTGAGCTGCCCGAGTCGCCGTATCTGACCGCCGCACGAGGCCGTAAGCCGAGCCGGGTGCCGGTGTGGTTCATGCGGCAGGCCGGACGTTCGCTGCCGGAGTACCGGGAGCTGCGCGCGAAGAACACCATGATGCAGGCCTGCTTCGACGCGGACCTGATCACCGAGATCACGTTGCAGCCGGTGCGCAGGCACGGCGTCGACGCCGCCATCCTGTTCTCCGACATCGTGGTGCCGCTTCGAGCTTCGGGCATCGACCTCGACATCGTGCCCGACGTCGGGCCGGTCATCGAGCACCCGATCCGGGATTCGGCCGATGTCGCCGGTGTGAAACCCCTTGACCCGGAACGCGTAGCGCCGGTCGCAGATGCCGTTGGCCGGCTCGTCGGCGAACTCGGCGAGGTCCCGCTGATCGGCTTCGCGGGCGCCCCCTTCACGCTGGCGTCCTACCTCGTCGAGGGCGGGCCGAGCCGCAATCACGAACGCACCAAGGCGATGATGCTCGGCGAGCCCGACACCTGGCACGCGCTGATGTCCGCCCTGACCGACATCACGACCGCCTTCCTGAAAGTGCAGGTCGACGCGGGCGTCGACGCCATCCAGATGTTCGACTCGTGGGCCGGGACGTTGTCGCTGGCCGATTACCGGACCTACGTGCTGCCGCACAGCACGCGGGTGTTCGAGGCGCTGGCAGGCACGGGTGTGCCGATGACGCACTTCGGGGTCGGCACCGCCGAGCTGCTCGGCGCGATGTCGGAGGCCGTTGCGCCTGCCGCAAGCCCGGTGGTCGGCGTGGACTGGCGTACGTCGCTGACCGACGCCGCGGCCCGGGTGGCGCCGGGCACCGCCTTGCAGGGCAACCTCGACCCGGTGGTTCTGCTGGCTGGTCTTCCGGTGGCCGAGCGTGCGGCCCGTGCGGTCGTCGAGGACGGGCGGCGGGCGGTGGACGCCGGGGCGGCCGGTCACGTGTTCAACCTCGGCCACGGGGTGTTGCCTGGGACGGACCCGGGCGTCATCACCGAAGTGGTGGCGGTGGTGCACTCACTGTGAACAAGTCGTATTGCGTTGTCGGCGGCGGTATTTCAGGACTTGTCGCCGCGTACCGGCTGCGTTACGCACTCGGCGAAGAAGCCGATATCACGGTATTCGAGCCCGCCGACCGCCTCGGCGGCGTCTTGCGCACCGAGCAACTCGGTGGCCAGCCGATCGATATCGGCGCCGAAGCGTTCGTCGCCCGTCGCCCGGAGATGCCCGCGCTGCTCACCGAACTCGGACTGGCGGGCACGCAGATCGGCACCACGGGCGTTCGCCCGCTGATATACAGCCAGGGCCGCCTACACGAGTTGCCGCGCGACACCGTGAACGGCATCCCGACCGACCCGTCGACCATCACCGGGTTGGTCGATGCGGCCACGGTCGCGCGGATGCGCGGTGAGCCCTCCCGACCGCTGAACTGGCGTCCCGGGGCCGACCCGACCGTCGCCGAACTCGTCGGCGACCGATTCGGCGAGCAGGTGGTGACCCGGTCCGTCGACCCGCTGCTGGCGGGCGTGTACGCGGGATCGGCAGCCACGATCGGGCTCAGGTCGGCCGCGCCGATGGTGGCCGCGGCGCTGGACCGCGGCGCACCCAACCTCACCGAGGCGGTCCGCAGGGCACTGCCGCCACCGAGGAGCGGATCGGTCTTCGGAGCGATCGACGGCGGCTATCAGGTGCTGCTCGACGAACTGGTCCGGCGGGCCGACTTCCACTGGGCGCAGGTCAGTGTCGATCGGCTGGAGCGCCGGGGCAGGGGCTGGCAGCTGGTCGACGACGAGGGAAGAGCCTGGCCCGCCGACGCAGTGCTGCTTGCCGTGCCCGCCCCGCGGTTGTCGACCATGGTCGCCGACGTCGCGCCCCGCACCGCAGTCGCGGCACGACGGGTGAAGGCCGCGTCCACTGCGCTGGTGGCGCTGGCGCTACCGGGCGGCGCGCCCGTTCCCGACCGGTCGGGTGTGCTCGTGACGGCGTCGGAACGATTGCACGCCAAGGCGATAACGTTGTCGTCGCGCAAGTGGGGCGCACGCGGAAACGTCGAACTGGTCCGGCTGTCGTTCGGCCGTTACGGCGACGACATCGCGCACCGGGTCGGCGACGACGACCTGCTGTCCTGGGCCGCCGAGGACCTGGCGTCGGTATTCGGGGTGACCAGCGAGCCGTTCGACTGCCTGGTGCACCGATGGATCGACGCGATGCCGCAGTACGGGCCCGGTCACGGCGGCCTGGTCGCCGAGCTGCGCGCAGGGCTTCCTCCGTCTCTCGCCGTGGCGGGCGCCTACCTGGACGGTATCGGCGTGCCCGCCTGCATCGCGGCGGCCACGAGGGCGGCGGCGTCACTGGTCAGCGCACGCGTGGAAAACTAGGCGCATGGCTCGCCTTGACTACGACGCACTGAACTCCACGCTTCGCTACCTGATGTTCTCGGTGTTCTCCGTGACACCCGGGGTGCTCGGCGACGACCGGACCGCGATCGTCGACGAGGCCGCGACATTCTTCAAACAGCAGGAGGACAGCGGGGTCGTCGTGCGCGGGCTCTACGACGTCGCGGGGCTGCGTGCCGACGCCGACTTCATGATCTGGACGCATGCCGAGAGGGTCGAGGCGCTCCAGGCCATCTACTCCGACTTCCGCCGCACCACCGCCCTTGGTCGGGCCACGACGCCGGTGTGGAGCACGGTGGCGCTGCATCGGCCCGCCGAGTTCAACAAGAGCCATATCCCGGCGTTTCTGGCGGGCGAGGATGCCGGGGCGTACATCTGCGTGTATCCGTTCGTCCGGTCGCTCGAGTGGTATCTGCTGCCCGACGACGAACGGCGTCGCATGCTGGCCGAGCACGGTATGGCCGCCCGCGACTACAAGGACGTCAGGGCCAACACCGTGCCGGCCTTCGCGCTCGGCGACTACGAGTGGATTCTGGCCTTCGAGGCGCCCGAACTGCACCGCATCGTCGACCTGATGCGCGATCTGCGGGCCACCGATGCCCGTCGGCACGTGCGCGAGGAAACCCCGTTCTTTACGGGTCCCCGCATCGGTATCGAGGAACTGATAAACAAACTTCCCTGACAAATGTGATTTCTTTGCTGATTCAATCGAAATCACATGAATCCAAACTACGGCGTCAAGTTTGGCAACATTTCTCCTGGCTGATCGCCACGCCGCGAGTGCCGAAAGCGCCTTCATAGCGGTGAATCGGCAAATGGAGACGTACGTTTGCTGCAATGGTTTCTATACCGTCGGATTGTTGCTAGGTTTGCACAGTGTCGAAACCGCGTGGGTGGGGGTCGGCGCTGTCGTCGGGGGTGTTGCGTTCGCCGCGACACTGATCGCGCAGTGGGGCGGTCCGGTGGTCGCGCTCATCGTCTCGCAATACGGGCTGCTCGTCTTCGTCATCTTCGCTGCCGTGTGCTGCGGGCTGGCGGCCAGGTCGGCGGCGGCGGGCAGGCAACGAAACGCCTGGATCGCGATGATGGCCGGGTTGACCGGTTGGGCGATCGGCGAGGCGCTGTGGATCTACTACGAGTCCATTGCTCACCAGCCGCCGTTTCCATCGCTCGCCGACGCCGGTTATCTGCTTTTCCCGATCGGTGCGGCCGTCGCGATGGTGCTGTTCCCCGTCGGCTATTCGGGCCATTCCCGCGCGCGATTCGTGCTCGACGGGCTCATCGTCGCGGGCGCGCTCTTCGAGATCTCCTGGGTCCTGGTGTTGCGGCCCATCTTCGAATCCGACGCCACCAGTGCGTTGGCGGCGACACTCGCGCTTGCCTATCCCGTTTCGGACATCGTGATCGTCACCGTCGCGGTGCTGGTCCTCGCCCGGGCGCGAACCGGTCGGCGCATAACGCTGGCGATGCTGACCGTGGGCGTTGTCTGCATGGCGTTGTCAGACGGCGCGTTCGCCTACCTCACCGCCCACAACGTGTACGCGAGTGGGCGTGTCATCGACATCGGCTGGGCGGTGGCGTTCCTGACGTTCGGGATGCCGGCGCTGATGAGCCGCCGGGTGCCCGAGACAGAGGTGGAGATCTCGCAGGTGCCGTCGAAGATCTCGGTGTGGTTGCCCTATGTGCCGGTTGCCATCGCCGCGTTCGTGTGTGTGCCCGCCTACTTCCCGACCCCCGGCCTCGGCCCGATCTTCGTGTCGTCGACCCTGCTGATGAGCGCGGTGATGGCGCGGCAGTACATGGTGGTGCGGCAGAACCAGCGCCTGCTGTCGATGGTCGCCGACCAGGCGCTGCGCGACACCCTCACCGGGCTGGCGAACCGCGACCTGTTCAACGACCGGCTGATGCACGCCGTGCAGGTGCACGAGCAAGACAAACAGTCGGTGGCGGTGCTCTCGATGGATCTCGACGACTTCAAGCTGGTCAACGACAGCCTCGGGCATCCCGCCGGTGAGGCATTGCTTATTCAGGCCGCCGAGCGGTTGCAGGGCTGCGTGCGGACATCCGACACGGTGGCTCGTGTGGGCGGCGACGAGTTCGCCGTCCTGATGGAAGGCCTGCCGGAGCTGTCGCGGTTGGTGGCGCACCGCGTGGTCGCGGCCTTCGAGGAACCGTTCGTCATCGACGGCCAGCAGCTGCTGATGCGGCCCAGTGTCGGTCTGGCGGTGGCGTCGTCGGCCAACCCTGACCTGTCGGCGGATCTGCTACTCAAGCAGGCCGACGTGGCGATGTATTCGGCCAAGCGCTCGAAATCTGGTGGGCTGCACACGTTCACGCCGGATATGGCGCTCGCCGATCCGGGTGAGTTCGAGCTGACCGCCGAGGCGAGAGAAGGCGCCGAGCCCAGCGCGGCGGTGCGGCTGCTCGGCGAGTTGCGCCACGCCATCGATCACGGCGATCTCTCGGTGTTCTACCAACCGAAATTCGACCTGCGCAGCGGCGACGTCGTCGGCGTCGAAGCCCTCGTGCGGTGGCCTCACCCACCCGGGGCCTGCTCGGACCCGCGCATTTCCTGCCGCTGGTTCGTAAGCGCGGCCTGATGAAGGCGGTCACCGATCTGGTGCTGACGCAGGTGCTCGATGATGCCGCCGAATGGCAGGCGATGGGTATCGGGGTCCCGATCGCGGTGAACGTGTTCGCACCGTCACTCGGCGATCTGGACCTGCCGACGCACATCGCCTCGGCGCTCTCGACGCGCGGGCTGAGTCCCGAAGACCTGACCATCGAGATCACCGAGGACTTCCTCCTCGACAACATCGAGCGCACCCGTTCGGTGCTGGAAAGGCTGCGCCAGAAGGGCATTCGAATTGCGATCGACGACTTCGGGAGCGGTTATTCGGCGTTGTGGTACCTGCGCGAGCTGGCGATCGACGAGGTCAAACTCGACAGGCACTTCATCGCGCCGATCCGGGTCGACGCGCGCGCGGCCGCCGTGGTGCGCGGTGTCGTCGATCTGGCGCGCGTTCTCGGCGTCACGACGGTCGCCGAGGGTGTGGAGAACGCCGAGACCGCGGAGCGGCTTCGCGAGTTCGGCTGCGAGGTGGCACAGGGGTACTACTACAGCCCGCCGGTCAGCGCCGCGGCGATGATGAACATGCTGGCGGCCGGCCACCCGAAACACGCGACCCAGGTCGAGTTCGAGAAGTTGGAGGCTACGAGCCTGCAGGCACCAGTCGCAGTGAAATCGAGTTGATGCAGTAGCGCTGGTCGGTCGGCGTCGGGTACCCCTCGCCTTCGAACACGTGGCCGAGATGGCTGTGGCAGTTGGCGCACAACACCTCGACGCGGGTCATGCCCATCGAGTTGTCGGTCCGCAGGATCACCGCTTCCGACTTGGCCGGGTCGTAGAACGACGGCCATCCGCAGTGGGATTCGAACTTCTCGGTGCTGCGGAACAGTTCGGCGCCGCAGGCCCGGCACTCGTAGACGCCTTCGGTCTCGGTGTCGGTGTACTCCCCGACGAACGGCCGCTCGGTGCCGGCTTCGCGCAGTACGGCGAACTCGGCTGGGCTGAGCTTTTCGCGCCACTCATCGTCGGTGAGTTCGACTCTGGGCTGTGGAGAGGTCATCTGTCCACGCTAGCGCAGTCAGGACGCAACGATGTCGCGCAGAAATCGTCGGCTCGCCAGGAAGTAGAACACGATGGCGAGTACCTGCATGGCCGGCACGATCAGCAGCATCGCGCGGCCAAGCGACATGTTTCCCATTTCGGGCTTCAGCGCGTCGCTGATGACACCGGTGATGAACGGCCCGAGCGATCCCGCCATCGCGCAGACGAACAGAAACACCGCCGACGCAGTCGCGCGTTGCGACGCATGTGCCAGCCGCTGGATGGCCGCGATGGACGGAGCCATGTACGCGACGCCGGCGATGCAGCTCAATGCAATGAACCAGACGGCAAACACATTGCTCTCGACGATGAAGGCCAACCACGAAAACGGAAGTATCGCAGCGATCATCACGATCGTGAGCCACATCAGCCACCGAGGATCCCTCGCCGACAGCCGATCGGCCAGTCGGCCAATGATGAGCAGACTCGAAATTCCGGTCACGCCCGCCGCGATGCCGTACTGCACGCCGACCTGGCCAAGCGACATGCCGTGGGCCCGGATGAGGAACGCGGGCCCGAACGTCGAGACCGAATAGCCGGCCACCGCTATGCACCCGGCGGCGCCGAGAAGGGCGAGAAAACTGGGCTTCTTCACCAGATCCCACGCACCACCGGGTTGCGCACTTTCATCGGGGTCGACGGCGGGCATGGCCTGACGCTTCCCGAGGATAAGAAGCACAAGTGGGGCGAACAACACGCTGATCGCGCCCATCAGCACGAACGTGGTGCGCCAGCCGAACGCCTCGGCGAGCAGTCCGCCCGCCATCAGGCTGGCCGCGCTTGACAACGGAATGGACAACGTGATGAAGGCCAGTGGTGCAGCGCGCCGTTCCGGGGCGAAATTACGCGCCACGTAGGCGTGCGCGGCGGGGGTGCTGCCCGCCTCGCCGATCGCCACGCCGATCCGGGTAAAAGCGAGTTGCAGGCCCGAAGTGACCACGCCCCCAAGCATTGTCATCGTGCCCCACAGCGTCAGACAGCTCGAGATCACGAGGCCGAAGACGCCGCGGTCGGCGACGCGGGCTATCGCGATGCCGACGACGGCGTAGACCGCGAGGAAACCGAAACCGTTGATGAGGCCTATTGCGGTGTCCGACAGGGACAACTCGAGTCTGATCGGCTCGGCAAGAACGGCTGGCAGGAAACGGTCGATGTAGTTGAGGGTGCCGACGGCTGCGAGGAGCAGCACCGCCGCCCAGGCGCGTCGCGCGGTGTGTGTGGTTTGCGCAACGCTTTCCGGAGGAGCGGGCGCGGCCGTCATCCGGACGGGACGGCCCTGGGTTCGTCGGGTTCGCTCGTCTCGTGGGGTATCTTCTTGACCATCCACGGCGGGTCGATGCCTTCGTCCAGTCTGCGCTCGGCTTTGGCGTCGAGGTAGCGGAAGTAGAGCGCACAGAACACCACGATCAACATCAGCGACCAGCCGTAGGTGATCTTCATGTACTCCAGGAAGCGGCCGGTGGTGGGCCACCGCCACATCAGCCACCGATCCATCGTCAAGAACCCGTAGGTCGCCAGCCACGCCGGCCAACTGCGCACCACCGAGTTCGGCAGCACGACGGTCATCAGGAACGGGAACAACATCATCGAGTAGTAGCCCTGCGCCAGCGAAAGCACCAACCACGATGTCAGTAGGAGGACGCCTGACGACGTCAGCATCCAGAACAGCGGATCGCGGGTCCGGTAGTACTTGTACAGCAGCCAGAGGCTGACGACCGCGAGCACTGTGAAGGTGATCCGCAGCAGCAGGATGAACCACACCGGCAACCCGTAGTAGATGCCGTTGCCCTCGATCGAGCTGTTGAAGTAGTCGCGGGTGCTGAGAATGTATGGGACAGTGCGCGTCACGAAATTCATCGGGTCCGACACCAGCGGCCATGCCGCCCCGTTGAACACCAACGGAACGGCGACTGCCGCCACCAGTACCCGCCACTGCTTGTTGAGCAACGGCAACAGGAGCAGCACGGCCAACACCGGTTTCACCACAAGCGACAGACCGATCGCCACGCCGGCCCACCATTGATCGTTGACCTTGCCCGACAGCAGCCATCGGAAGAACAGCACTTCGGCGAGCAGCACGCAGCCGTTGATATTGGTGAACACGATGGTGTTGGTCACCGACTCGGTGAGGAACATGGCCACAAGCAGTGCAGGCAGTGCCACGGAGGTCAGCGAGAAGCCGAACAGCCGCACCATCAGGCACGCGGCGACGATCATGGCGACGGTGTTGAGGGCGACGAACCAGTTGTGCGACGCGAAGACCGGCATGTAGCCGAACGGAGCCATCAACAATGTGCCGCCCGGCGGGTACAGGTAGTGCGGGTCGACATAGTTGAAGTGCTCGTTGTAGATGTCCCAGCCGCGCCTGAAGTTACTGACCGCGCGGTACACCGGCCCGAAATCGTCGGTGATGTAGCCGTTGGCGGCCATCACATAGCTGCGGTGAGCGATCGACATGATGGCGATCGGCCACAGTATCGACCGCAGTACCGTCGCCGCGCTGGGCGGGGACGTGCGAGGTCGGAAGAGATTCAGCAGGCCGGAACGAATGGAGTCTGGTGCCGCCACCAGCGAACCGTACACCGACGGCGCCCGCGGCAGGATCAGGCGGGGCAGTAAGTGTCGGTGGGCGGCAGGTTGCCGCTGTCCAGATACGCGGTGACCGGTGCCAACGCGCACTCCGAGTAGATGCTGGCGCCGTGCCCGATGCCCTGCCAGATCACCCGCTTGCTGGACGCGCCCGCGTTGATGATGGTGGCGGCGACCTGCGAGACGCCTTCGTTGCCGACGATCGGGTCGTTCTGCACGCCGAGCAACAGCACTGGGATCTTGAGGTTCTTCGGCTCCTCCGGCGCGGACCCGCTTGGCCAGTTCAGGCACTCGACCATGCTGAGCGCGCCGACGCCGCCGAACTGCGGGTAGAGCTTGGGCCACGCGACGACCAGTTCGCGGACGCGGTCGGGGGTGGGCCGGTTCAGGGCGTCGCTGCACGAGTTGACGAATTGACCGTCGCTCTGGCGCAGGGTGTCGGCCTGGTTGATCAAATTGTTCATCTGGTTGACGTCACCGGAGCGTGCCGCGGCCACCGCGCCGGCGATGCTGTTGGTGGTCGCGGTGCGGTCGCCGCGCGGGTAGGCGAGCGCCGTGCTGATCGCGTCGGCGACGGTGGCGACCGCCGCTCCGCCGGGCCCGTTTCCGGCCCGCGCGTCGGTGAACAGGGCGTCGACGGCCGCCTTGGGGTCGGGTCCGAGCGGGCAGTTGGTGGCGGCGCACTGCGAGGCGAAGGCGTCCAGCGCGGTCTGCTCACCTTTCACCTGCTGTTCGGTGGCGGCTTCGGCCGCGATGCCTAGCGGCAGGGGAGAGTCGAGCACCAGCCGCGCCACCTTGCCGGGGTGCGAGCCCGCATAGGCCAGCGCGACCTGGGCCCCGTTGCCGATGCCCAGCAGTGCGATCGACGGCACATCCCAGGTGCTGCGCAGCCGTTCGATGTCTTCGGCGGCGTGCGAGTTGTCGTAGGCCGAGTCGCCGGGTGCGATGGTGTCGGTGCAGCTGGTGGTGGCGGTCATCGTGATGGCGCTGAGGTTGGCGACGGGATCGTCGCCGGATTGGAACTGCGCCTGATCCAGCATCTCCTGGCGGTCGAAAAGGTCGCGGCAGTCGATCGAGCTGGACGTGCCCATGCCGCGCCGGTCGACCGCCACGATCGGGTGGCTCTTGAGCACATCGGTGCCTGCGCGCGACAGCCAGACCGGCAGCTGGACCGAGGTCGGCAGATCGGATCCGGTCGTCATCACAAGCGGACCGGCGTCCTCGGGCGTCTGCGCGGAGCGGGCCCGCACCACACCGATGCTGATCGATCCGGTGGCGCCGTTGATCGGGTCGAGGTCGGCGTCGTAGGTGGCACAGTCCAGCGTGACACCGGGCAGCGGTTCCGTCGCGGAATCGCTGAACACCTCGGAGGAGCAGTTACGCCAGGACAAATCGTTCTTCGGCGCCTCGATCGCCGGTGGGCCGTCTGCCTTGTTCTCGGCGGGCGGCTTGCCCTGGGGGCGCGCGCCGGAGTCGGTGGCGTAGCGCGGATCGGCGGCCAGCAGCGGCGCGCATCCGGCCAGCAAAGCCGACAGAACGACGGTCGAGGTGCTCAGGGCACGAACGAGGCGACGCCGACGCATGAAACCACAGTACTGATACGCCGGTTACCGACCTCGCACGTAGCGCGCGTACAGATAGCCGGCGTCGTCGGTGAGCAGGTGGCCGCGCCGCATCGGGGTGTGTACCTGCCCGCGACCGGTGGCGATCCGGTCGGCCGCGCCACCGACCAGCAGCGGCGCGATCGTCACGCACAGCTCGTCGAGCAGCTCCTGTTCGATCAGCACGCCGAGGATTGCGGGGCCGCCCTCGACGAGGACGCGGAACAGCTTTCGGTCAGCCAGCGCTTTCAGCGCGTCTGCGAGCTCCACTCGATCCGACCGCGGACCCGAGGCGTCGATGACCTCGGCGACCGACCCGAGCCTGCCGGTGGCATCGGCGACGGCGTCGGCACAGGTGAGGATCAGCGGCGAAACCTCGGTGCGGGTGAACAGCTTGGCGTCGTGGTCGAGCATGGCGCTGTTGGTGAGGACGGCGATGGGCGGCACCTCGGCCTGGCCCCGTTGCCTGCGGGCCTGCCGCTGCGCGGGGCCGAACTGCACGCCGGAGTAGTTCTCCGCCCTCACGGTGCCCGCGCCGACCAGGATGACGTCGGCGAGCTGACGCATGAGCGCGAACACCGCGCGGTCGCCGGACCCGCCGAGGCCGCCGGACTTGCCGTCGGCGGTCGCACCGCCGTCGAGGCTGGCGATCATGTTGCCGCGCACCCAGCACGACGGCGGGTCGTCGGGATAGGCGTAGAAGCCGGGCAGCCGATTCTCGTCGATTGATTCGGCGGTGTCCAGCGATGTGAACCGGATACCAGCAGCGTCGTCGGGCATGGGGTCGATGGAAGCACGTCGTTACAGTTCGTGCATGCAGTCCGCCGCGCACAACAGGAGCGGGTCTGCCCCTTCCCACCTCGTCGATCGACGCCCGAGTGTCACCCCAGAGCGGTTGATCGCCCAGCTGCACCCGCCGCCGACGTTCGCCGGCGTCAGCTTCGAGAGCTATCGTCCCGATCCGGCGGAGCCGTCGCAGTCCGCGGCCGTGCAGTCGTGCCTGAGGTTCTGCGACGATGCGCTGGCGCGGCGCGCGGGAAAGAAACGGCTGTTCGGCAAGCGCGATGTGCTGCCGGGCGGGGGGCTCTATCTCGACGGCGGCTTCGGCGTCGGCAAGACCCACCTGTTGGCGTCGGCGTACTACCGGATCTCGAATGACTCGCACGCGCCTGCGGCGTTCGCGACGTTTGGTGAAATGACCCAGCTCGCAGGGGTATTCGGCTTCGTCGAGTGCATCGATCTGCTCGCCGACTACGCGGTGGTGTGCATCGACGAGTTCGAGCTCGACGACCCCGGCAACACCACGTTGATCTCGCGGCTGCTGTCACAACTGGTCGAACGCGGTGTCTCGATCGCGGCCACCTCGAACACGCTGCCCGAGCAGCTGGGGGAGGGCCGGTTCGCCGCACAGGACTTCCTGCGTGAAATCAACACGCTTGCAGCCATTTTCGAGACTATGCGCATCGAGGGGCCGGATTATCGCCATCGTGACCTGCCGCCCGCGCCCGAGCCCCTGACCGACGAGCAGGTCGTCGTCCTCGCTGCGGAGGTACCGGGCGCCACGGTCGACGACTTCGACGCGTTGTGCGCGCACCTGGCGACGATGCACCCGTCGCGCTATCTGACTCTCATCGAAGGGGTTCCGTCGGTGTTCATCACCGGTGTCCACCCCGTCGAGGACCAGAACGTGGCGCTTCGACTCGTGGCGCTCACCGACCGCCTTTACGACGCGGGCACCCCGGTGGTTGCGTCGGGTGCCAAGCTCGACACCGTGTTCAGCGACGAGATGTTGGCGGGCGGGTTCCGCAAGAAGTACCTGCGCGCCACCTCACGATTGCTGGCGCTGACGACAGCCGGTCAGACTGGGCGCACCATCACGTAGTCGTTCTCGATGCGGGTGCCGAGCCGAAACGTCTTGGTGCCGCTGATGGTGAAACCGTGCTTGGCGTAGAACAGTTGAGCGCGTTGATTGTTCTGGTTGACACCCAGCCAGACGGACTTCGCGTCGAGGTCGGGGGCGCGATGCAGGACCTCGGCCATCAGCGCAGCGGAGGCGCCTTTACCGTGGCTGTGGGGAAGGACGTACATCTTCGAGATCTCCACCGCCGGACGCACTGTGACGGCCTGCTGCACCGCGTCGTCGTCGGGTACACCGCGAACAAGCATGGCGTAGCCGGTGATTCGGCCGTCGCGGCGCGCGACGAGGATCAGCCGCTCTGGATCGTTCAGGTAACCGGCGAAGTGCGTCTGCGTCAGGTTCTCGTCGATGAAGGCGGCCACGTTCTCCGGTGTCACCGACGGCGGGCACGCCAGCGGGAAGGTCGCAGCAGCGACGGCGGCGAGTTCGGGTAGCTCGGCGGCAGTGGCGGCGGCGACCTCGAGGGTCACACGTTCCATTGGGCGAGGTGGAATCCGGTCTTCTTGTCGACCAGCACCACGTTGGACACCAGGTCGCGGTAGCAGTCCCACCAGACGCCTCCGTTGGCGGTCGCGCCGGAGGGCAGGTTCAGGATGGAGTACTGCAGCGCGTCGGGCGCGTCGGAGTTGCGCGGCTCGTAGGCGTCACCGGTCGGGGTGACGCCTTTGAAGACGAATGCGAGCCCGGCCGCGTACGGCGCGGGCGTCTCCACGACGTGCACGGTGACGTTGGCGCGATACACCTGATAGCGCGGGGCGCGCGGGGGATAGCCGAAGCCGGGCGGGACGTCGGAGGGAAGAATGTCGTGCACGGTCACGTCGGCGATCAGGCCCATCATCTCGACCCGGAGCGTTTCACCGAGTCGGCCGATCGGAGCGTCGACCGCGGCAGCCGGCGCGGCCAGTACGGCGCCGGACATCGTCAATGCGGCTAACAGCAGGACCAACCAGCGGCGCATGTGAATCCCCTCCATGTCGCCTCGCATGATGGCACATGCCGGCGGCCGCGGGCAGAGGGGTTGGCCGTCAGGAGGCCCAGGGGCCCAGGCCGCCGACCTTGTCGATCCGGATGCGGGTGAGCAGGCCCGGCGGCGAATCAGGCGGCGGGAAGTGCTCGTCGGAGCCGAGCATCGTGGTGGCGAGCTTCTTGAGCAGTTCGGGCGCGCCGCCTTCGGTGATGCGGGCGGTGCCCGTGATCGCGAGGTAGGGCGCCTGCTGACCCGGCGTGGGCTTGACGATGGTCACTGCGACTCGGGGGTCGCGCCGAACATTGCGCGTCTTGCGATATTCGGCCAGATGCGCCGAGACCAGTTCGTCACCGTCTGGCGTCGACTCCAGTCCCACCCAGACGACGGTCGCCTGCGGACTGCCGTCGGGGTTGATTGTCACCAGAGTGGCGTCTATGCCGTCGCCTATGAATTCGCGGGCAGCGTCGTTGAGCTTCATGCGTTGTTCTACCGCCGCGCGCGCCTTTTCATTCCCGAACGGCTTCCAGGTCGAGCAGCGTTGTCTTGGCAGCGGGGCCTCCGACATACTGCCCGCTGGACCCGTCAGAGCGAACGACACGGTGGCACGGGATGACGACCGGCAAGGGATTGTGCGCGCATGCCGAGCCGACGGCGCGGACCGCGCGTGGGCTTCCGACCGCCATAGCCACGTCGGCGTAACTCTCACGGCGGCCGTACCCGAGGTCGCGCAGGTGCTCAATGACGCTGCGGCGGAAACCTTCTGCGAGCCGAAGATCGACGGGCACCTCGAACTCGGTGCGCCGCTTGGCGAAATACTCGTCGAGCTGACGAGCCGCGTTGTCCAGCCGGGCCGGTGCGCGCAGCACCCGCGGGCTGACCGCGGACGCCAGCTTCGCCAGCACGGCGTCGTGGTCTTGGACGTCGTAGGCGACGCGGACGAGGCCGACGGTGGTGGCGGCCAGGAGCAGCTTGCCGACTGGGCTGTCTACGGTGCGGTAGGCGACGTCGAGCAGGTCGTCCTCGGTCGCCTCCCGCTCCAGTCGTAGGTGGAGGCGGGCCATGGTTTCCGGGTCGGCCTCTAGTTCGTCGAACAGGTTGATGCTCATGCTGTTTCATCCTCCGGATAGATCTTGCGAAGCGATTTGATCCCGTCGGCCGCGGCGCGGCGGGCGGCGTCGGGAGAGTTGCCGAGTAGTCCGGAGATCTCGGCGAACGGCAGTCCCGCGATGTGGTGATAGGCCACGGCGAGACGTTGTTTGTCAGGCAGCCGTTGCAGGGCCGCCCAGAGGTCCGGATAGCGAGCGGCGGGATCAGCGCGTGTCGAGGGGCGGTCCGGCGTCGAGTCCACCGGGATCGCGCGTCGGGATCTGGCCCGCCCGACGTCGAGGGCGCGCCGGTGGGCGATCGTCGCCAGCCAGGCCTCGACGTTGGCGTCGGCGGGCAGGTCGGGGTACGCGCGCAGGGCCGAGAGGAAGGTCTCCGACCAAGCGTCCTCGGCGTCGACGGGTCCGACAACGGCGCGGCACACCCTCAGCACGGTGGCGCCGTGCGCGGCCACCACGTCTTCGAACGGTCGCACCCTCACATCATGTAGACGCCGCAGCGGTTTCGTGTGTGAGATCAGTTCTTGGTGAACGGTTCCAGCGCGGTGACGAGATCGCCTTCGAAGCGGTCGCGGTCGGCGCCCGTCCGGTGCAGCGGACCGTCGTCGTCCTCCGCTTCGAACAGCGCCAGTGCGATGTGCTCGGTGCCGACATAGTTGTGTCCCAGCCGAAGTGCCTGGCGGAAGGTCAGTTCGAGGGCCTTCTTCGCAGGGTCGTCGAACGGGATCAGCACGGGCATGTCGCCGTCCGTTCGCGCGGGCAGGGTGACAGCCTTGGCGACGGCGTCTGCATCCACGCCCTGTCCGGCCAAAAGTTTGGCCGCCAAGCCGTCGGGGTCGTCGAACAACGCGAGCAGCAGATGGTCCGGCGTGATTTCGACGTTGCCGGCTTTCTGCGCCTGGTTCTGCGCGGCGACAACGACGTTGCGTGCGCGCGGGGTGAACCGGCCGAAGCCCGCGTTGGGGTCGAGGGCGGATTCGAGGTTGGGCGCCTTGGGCACGAATCGTTTCTGCGCGGCCTGCTTGGTGACACCCATGCATTTGCCGATATCGGTCCATGAGGCCCCGGAGCGCCGCGCCTGATCGACGAAGTGACCGATCAGGTGGTCGGCGATCTCGTCGAGAGACTCGGCCGCCAGCACAGCGTCGGTGAGTTGTTCGAGTGGTTCGGAGTGCACCTTCTTGATGACCTTGATGAGGTCGTCGAGGCGTACGGGGTAGGCGATCTTCGCCGGTTCGGTCATATCGTCAACTCTAAGTTGACGTTATGGAAACGTCAACCGGCGGTTGACGCTACCCGCGGGGATAGCCGTGACGCACCGTGCGATCCAGAATGCCGAGCGTGGCGCACAGTGCGCTTTCGGGGATGACGGGGAAGATGTCCGCCGCGCGCCATTCCGGGTCGATGTCGGACCAGTCATAGAACGACGTCACGAGAGTGCCGCCGTCATCCGACGGTTCGAGGCGGTAGCCGTACACGTGGCCGATCTGCGGGCGGATCCGGCCGAGGATCGTCCAGGCGATCAACGCATCCTTCTCGAACTCGCGGATCTCGACCGTGACGTCGTATTTGCCCATTGGGTAGTCGTTGAGGGCCTCGCGGTCCATATGGATGACGAAGGTGTCGCCGACCGCTGCCGCCACGTCGCCGTCGGCGTCCTGCAGCATGCCGGACGCGTCGATCGCGACATGGCCGTACGGGTCGCAGAGCACGGCGAAGATGTCGGCGGCTGGTGCGGCGATCGCGCGCTGTACCTCCATGCGTTCGGTCATGAGTCGATCTTGTCAGTCCGCTAGGCGTTGCTGGGCTTGTTTTCGGCCCCGGTTCGCGGGGTATACGAACGCATCGTTCAGATTGACCATCCGAATCAGGGGAGTGCGCGAGCAGTGGCTGGTCACGATTACGTGCGGAATATGCCGCCCATACTTCGAGATGCCGTGTCTTTCATCCAGGAGAATGCGGATGCCGATATCGGGTTGGAAGATATTGCCGCCGCCGTCAATGTGTCGTCGCGGTCCGTGCAGTACGCCTTCCGACGCAATCTCGGCACGACTCCGCTGGAGTACCTACGGCGGGTGCGGCTGGACCGTGCGCATCGAGACCTCAAGGCCGCCGATCCGGCGCATGACACCGTCACGGCCATCGCGGGCCGCTGGGGGTTCAGTCATGCCGGGCGGTTCAGCCTGGCCTACAAGGCGGCGTTCGGCACGGCGCCAAGTCACACATTGCGGGCCTATTCCGCGTAAGCGTCACTCCGCGAAGGATATTGACGTGCCCGAACATTTGGTGACCGCCCGATCGGGCGGGAACGTTCGTGGATCGGCGCCGGCGATCGCGGTGTCTCGGTAGTAGGCGTGCCGGTCATCAACTGAGCACTCGAAGTTCGCGTTCAGCACGCGAAAGGTGGCCGGATCCGCACCGTCGTTGTCTTTCCCATCCAGTACACGCGTGACGAATCCCCGGCATAGGACCCCGCCAGCGGCCGAAAGGACGGCAGCTCCGCGACGGCGATCGGCTGGTCGAAGAAGAAGGCGCGACGGTCGTCGCGTGCGTAAGCGCCTTGTAGGACTTGGAAAGTCGCCGGATCGGCGTCGGCGCTCGGCTTGCCGTTGACGTCCACGGTGCTCCCGTCTCTTTGTAGAGGTGTGATCGGCATCCGAGATGATCGCGAAAATCGCGGGGTCCTCGGAGAGCACCGACCCGTCGCTCCAGTAGACGACGCGACTGTCTTTGGCGAGCTCGCCGTCGAGCAACTCGAAGTGCGCGGGGTCGTCACTGAGCACGCGGTCGCGTTGGTAGACGTGCTCGTGATCCTTGGCGAGACCGGAGCGGCCGAGCAGTTCGAAGGAAGCGCGTCGGCGTCGGGCAGCGCCACACCGTTGACGAGGACGTGGGACGAGTCCACGCCGTAGGTGGAGTCGAGCGCTCTGAAGGTTGTGGGGTCGGCATCACTGATCTCGACGGCCTTGCCGGGGAACGCCGCGAGCTAGTACGGCCTATCGTCCCTGACATGATAGCCGGCGCTTAAGAACAGAGAGTTGAGCGGCCCGTTTTCGGCTGCACGCCAAAAGGATCGCCGCAAGACGAGGCACAGCGCGGCGGTCGACTTTCGCTGCATCATTCGATGTGCCTTCTCGTCTGGGGTCACATTGAACCGCCGGGCGAATTGGAACGTGATCACGCTAGCGCGGACATGCGGTCGGCACGCCGGACTCAATACCGGCTCAGCGGCCCGTAGGCGCCTAGGGTTGAGTGCCGCATCCGGCATTCCGGTGATAGGGGAGTAGTGAAGCACCGCGACGTCAGCGCCATCGACCGACAGCTGTCCTTGTTGGCTGCCGTGAGTTCGTCGATCCGCCGTCTCGGCGGCAAGCCGTCGACGGCGCTCATCGATGAGTTGCTCGACGAGCGGATTGCGAGCAGGCCGATGCCGCTACTTGCGCCTGCGGGCCGCGGCGACGGCGATGGCAATTCCGACCAGCGCGATGATGGGTCCCAGAACTGACCACGTGGTCGTGTTGCTCATTGGGCTACCCCCGACCAGCCCGAAGCCCTGCAGCGCGAACAGCAGGCCGAAGAGGGCGACGACCACGCCCACGATCACCACGATGATGCGTCCCATGGTTCAACAGTAGCGGTGAAACCCCGTGTGCGCGTAGGCCACGAAGCCGATAGCGCGGCGTTCTGCAACCGACGGTTCGCGAGTTATTCTGGCGCTCTCCCGATAATGCTCAACGAAGGCGTTGCGCCACAACGTCTTCAGAGAAGGCTACGGTCATCAGCGACCGTGGTTCCGGTAGCCGGGAACCGGCGCGACACAGTCCAAGGCGGACACTCCGACTCCGAACGGCATGCACGTCGGCACGCCGTTGAGAAGGACGTACAGGCCCGTGGGGGGTTTGCCGGTCTTACTCCCGAGCATCGCCTGAACGTGGCGACGGGGTAGGGGCAACCAGAACGGGGCGAGAACATGAAGACGATTGCAAAAGGGCTGTTCGTCGGCGCAGTGCTGGCGGGGGCCATCATGGTGGCCAGCCCGGCATCAGCGCATCCACTCGAGGGCAGCTACAGCGGCCTGCTGATCGATGGGGCGAGACAGGTTCTCAACCCGACGCCGGTAGCGATGAGCTTTTCGGCGTGCGGTGCGGACTGTGCTCGCCTTCAGATGCCGCGCCAGAACGTCGAGTTGCGTCTGCAAGGTGGCACGTGGGTTGGCGGCTACGACTGGAACGGCTCGCGATGCACCATCACCGTCGACCGCAACGCGCAGGTGCTCGACAACGTCTGTCCGAACGACCAGCCCATGCGCATGACGCTGACCAAGAACGGCTGACGCTGACAGGTAGTGGACTACGCGTGCCCCATCGGATGGATTCAAAAAGGATTCAGAAGTCAGCAACGAACACGCGCCTCCAGTGCGGCGCGAGGGAAGGAACAGAATGAACACGATCACTCGGGGACTTGCAGCGGGCATCGTCCTCGCCGGCGCTGCCGTTGCGTTGGCCGGGCCTGCGTCGGCGGAAGCATTCGACGGGCCGTACCTCATCACCGTGACCAACGGCCACGGGGCCGTCAACGACGGATCCAAGCAGGGTGTGTTCACGTCGCCGTGTGGTCCGGACTGCACGACCTTCAACGCAGGGGAGTGGTCGGCGGATCTTCGCCTGCAAGGCAATTCGTGGACCGGCGTGACCTCGGAGGGCCTGACATTGTCGTTCGACAAGGACTCGCTTGCCGGAACCATGTTCAAACCCGAAACCAACCAGACCGTGGACGTTCAGGTAAGCAAGGCGGCGCTGTGATGCGCAAACACGAGAGCGGGGCGGCACTGGCGGCGGGCGTCGTGGCACTCTTCATCTGGGCGCCGATCGCCGGTGCCGACGATTCGCCGTCATGCGCTCCCGACGACCAGCAGTGTCAGGAGCAGCAGAAGAATCCGGGGGCAGGGATCGCGAACCAGGTCATCGACAACGTGCAGCAGGGGATGGATCAGGCTAAGCAGGTTCAGAACGCCATCGACCCGAACACCGGGCAACCCTATGCCGGTAGGCCGTTTCACTTACTCCTGAACGGCGCTGAGGTTTGTTGGCCGGTCGGGGTGCCGATATCGGCGCTCGATCACGTTGAGCCGTTTCCCGGCGATGCCGACGGCAGTTGCTGACCTGAGCGCGGGCGATTAATGCGATTCGGCTTCCGCGGATTCGGTCTGCGGAGCCGAATCGTCAAGCGCGCGGGCCAATCTCTGACTCTCGACCGCGGCCCTGTCTGATTCGCGGTCTGCAGCTTGGTAGTCGCGCAAGCTCGCTTCGCGCTCAGCGGTAGCAGCGTGGTTGTGCGCCGCCGTGTCGCCGGTGCCGTCGGAGGCGGCGGTCTCCTGAACGACTGCGGCATGACGGTGTAGCGCCGCCGCTTCCCTGTGCTGCTTTGCTGCTGATAGGTGCGCTCTCATCGCACGCAGATGTGCATCTTGTGACCGTTCGGCTTCGGTCTCCGGCTCGCTTGTGTCCAGGGCGCGGCTCCTTCGTCCGGGATGCAAGCAGTATGCGGCATCGAGATTGCTGTGCGCCGTCTACTAACCAAATATCGAGCAAAAAATGGCCCGCCGTCGCGTGAGCAGACGGTGGGCCACAAGCGTGCTGGTCACTTGCCCCGAAAAGCGTCCTTCACCTTCTCGCCGGCGTCCTTGAGGCTGGACTTCGTTTGGTCGACCTTGCCTTCGTTCTCGGTGCTCTTGTCGCCGGTCGCCTTACCGGCGCCTTCTTTCGCCTTGCCTCCGAGATCGTCGATCTTGTTGCTGATTTTGTCTCCGGCGCCCATAAGTGAGCCCCTTCCATTAGCGCGATTATTGGCTCGGACCGAGCCAATCACGGCATACCCCGAGACGGTGGAAATCCAAACCGAGGAACGCGTCACAGCGGAACCGACAAACCTGCACGCACCCCTTCCAGGTCGGGTCCAGAGGCGACCCGAGATATTCGCGGTACTCGACGTCGCGGATAGCGCCGCCTTGCTATGAGCTGTGACCGTGTTCTCATGGCCCCGACGAGATGTGTTGTGAGCGAGGCGTCCTGATGGTCAGGTAAGGGCCTGGTGAGCACCTTCGACGTGTGCCATATCGCCTTCGTTGAGGCGCAACACTCTGCAGCTATCCGCGTAGAGACAATACACAGCGAACTCCCAGCATTCTTTCAGGACGGCGACAACGTTCGGTGTATACGAGGTAGAGAGGACGCCCGGGCTGAAATTTTGGCTACTCGGATGCTTGTGCGCATGTTGAACACTAGCGTTGCTGTCGAACGCAACTAATGGCGTGTAGTTAACTACTCCACAGTTGTGAAGTACTTGTGAGGCGCCTTTGCGTTGTCGTAAATTCAAGTGGTCGGGAATTGGAACGTAGCTGGTGGCGGGGGCTGTCCAGCTCTGGGGGAAAGCACTAAAGAGAATGACTCATCATGCACAACAGCGCCCGCAGCGGGTGCGCATCGCTACCGCAGCGATCTTGACGACAGGGGCGATTCTGTTCGCCGGACCAGTCGGCATCGCACTCGCCGACACCCCCGCCGGTCCGAGCGGCGGCCCCACCAACCCCGGCGGCGGCACCACCGGTCCCGGCGGCGGCCCCGGACCAAATGACCCAGGCCAGGGTCCCGGCGGCCCAGGCGGAGGCCCCGGCGATCCCGGTGAAGGCCCCGACGGCCCTCATGGCGGAGGCCCCACCGGCCCCGGCCCCGACACCCCGCCACCGAACACCGGCGGCTCGACTAACCCCGGCACCCAAATCCGGAACGCGGTGACCGCGTACCGGGCGCAGCTCGACGCGGCCATCGCGCAACTCCGCACAGCCACCAGAGCGCACAACAGGGCCCAGATCCAAGCAGCCCTCAACCAGATCAACGCGACCAACACCGCGCTACGCAGCTCGATCCACACCGTCGTCAAACACCGTTGACACTGCATCAAGCATAAGAAGGGACAACACCATGATCACTATCACGCGGGGACTTGCTGTCGGCGCTGTACTTGCTGGCGCTGCGGTCGGGTTAGCCGGCCCGGCGTCCGCGGAACCAACCGCGGGAAACTACACCGCAACAATCATCGACCCGGGCGATAGCAACAAGACGGGGTCGACGACTTGGAATCTGGCCTCCTGTGGTCCGGACTGTTTCAACGTAAACGACACGAGCAAAACCTTGTGGCAGTTGCACCGGCAGGGCACGGTGTGGACCGGATCTGACGACATCAACACTGTCTCACTAGACAACGACTCCCTTATCCTCACGCTTCAATACCGGGACGGGCACCCCAACGTCGTGATTGGGCTGACCAAGGTCTGACGTCATTGGGGAGCACCGTTTCACCACCGAAGAAATGACTCGGCCCGCCACCCGTCGGGAGTTGAGTGACGGGTCACAGCGGACATACCTCCACCGTAGGCAGATAGCACCAATCCTCAGCCCACGGTGTCCGTCGCTGCCGCGTGGGACGGTCGCTCTAAGTGTGTCCCCGGAACGGCCCTTCCGTTAGTTTGCGCGTGAGAGTACATTTCGGGGCGACCGGGTTTGCGCCACCGCCAATAAGCTACAGCTGCCCGGTCCGGGTCAGGGGTGACCTGTGCAAGGGGGGAACGGCATGGAACAACCGGACGAGCTAGAAAGGCGTCGAAGGGGCCGGCCTCGGAAAGGGGATCCGAAGACCAGCCATCAGCGTCTAATCAGTACTGCGCGACAGGTCTTCGCCCGACGCGGCTATGGGGGCACCTCCTTGCAGGAGGTGGCCGAGCGGGCGGGTGTATCGCGGCCAGCGGTGAGCTATTACTTTCCAGAGGGCAAGCTTCAGCTGTATTGGGCCGTTACCGAGGCCATCTATTGCGACGTACTGAAACCTGCCATCGACCGCGCAGGCGAGAAATCGACTCTGGTGGACCAAATTTCGGTGTTCTTAAATGTCGCGGGCCACGCGGTCGTTGACGACATGCCTGCTGCGGCATTTCTATGCACGTCGGCCACTGAGTGCCAGAGCCACCCAGAACTGCGCCATCCCCATCATGATCCGGTGACCGCCGCCCGACGGTTCTTGACCCTGGCGGTCAATGAGGCAGTTGGCCGCGGTGAGCTATCCGCCGACACCGAGCAACCCCCTTTAGTCGCCACACTTCTTGCGATGCTGGGGGGCATAGGGTTCTACGCTGCATTCGTCGGCGAGCCGAAACAGGTAAATGCGATTGCCGCACAAATCCACCAGCAATTGACAGGCGGGTTGCCGGCGGGCTCCCTTTAGCCACCGCGTGTGGTCGCTCATGTGTAAGGGTGTAGCACTCGTACATCCCTCGGCACTAAGGCCGCACCGCTCCGAAGGGCGGCCCTGGCCCCTAATCGACCCTGTGGTGCATATGTGGTGCAAACGGTGCCAGCAGTCTTTCTAAACGCCAGTTGACATGTGGTAATGCTGGTGCGCGACACTGGGATTGACCCGATTGGGCAGGCGTTCGGATGGGATCGCAAAGCCGCGGGTTCCTCTGTGTTGATTGCGGTTTCGCTGGCGTTGTGGGGTGTGGACTGCGACCGGCCGATGCGACCTAGGCGCAGCGCGAATCGGCCGACCCGACCGCACGTCACCCGCTCACAGCTGAAGTCTTAATTGGAAACGGTCACTACTGAGGAAACAAGCGGCTACAGCAGCGGCCCGTTAGACAGCGAGCTGGCCTTGTTGAGTCGTCAGCACTTCCCACCGTCGACGACGCCAAGACGACAAAGTACGCAGGCTACTTGGGTGGGGTCGCCCACAGCGTTCCGGTCAAAAACTGCTGCATTTCTGCAGCAGCGGCGCCTGTCTCCCGCGGTGTGCCGACGAATCCGCCGAAAAAGCCTATGCCCCAGAGCATCGCGGCGAGGGCGTCAGCCAACGGCTGCACTCGAGTGGCCGAGGATAGCTCACCACGCTCCACTGCGTCTTTCACCGCCCAGGTTAAGAATCGCCGGATGATTGTCAGGGGGCAATGGTCCGGGTCGCGCAGTTCGGGACGGGTCTCACAGTCAGCAACCGAGGTGCATAAAAACGCAAGGACAGACCTGTCCTGAGCAATCGCGCTGCAGGCCGCTTCGACGAAAACCGACAGCTGGCGTACCAGACCGGTCTCCTGAGCCGCACGGTTGATTGCAGGCGCCACCACCCCGGTATAGGTGGACGTGATGACGTCGTTATACATCGTGGGTTTGTCCGCGAAGTGATAATTCAGCGCCGGCCGCGATACCCCCGCCCGCCGGGCCACCTCCGCGAGGTTGGTGCCGTCGTAGCCGCATTCGCTGAAGACCTCCCTCGCGGCGTTCACAAGACGCTCATGGGTCACCCATCCGGCAGCCCCTGCAGGCCGGCCGGGACCGCGCCGTCCTCGCTCATCCGATTGCTCCACAATCGCCGCCCGTTCCCCCCGAGCCATATCCACCCCTTGCTTGCCACCCCTGCTTGCCACCCCATGGCCGCGCGGCGCCCGCGAATTGACGGCCCCGCAAACAGTCCGGTACCGAACGTAGCTTGTTCAGCGCCCAGATCAAAGCCCAAAGGCCGCCCCGATCTCCTGCCTATAGGCAATTTTCATGTGACTTGGCGGTGGGGCAGTCCCTCACTAGTAACAATGACCGGCAAATCCGCGATTCTCATGCGCCCGTGTTGTGAGCAGTCCCCGACTCTTGCAACACGGGTCCGTCTCTTCGGAGTGGGACATCGGTCACGTCGCCCGCCTTGGCTGCGCCTTCATCGCTGCACCCACCTTAGGGTCGCCCCGCCGAACCGCCTCGCGTCGGACCGAGACGTGACCAACCCCAGCGTCGACGCTCTAGGCACCTTTCCCGCGCCGTAGCCGCCGAAACAATTTCGACACAAGGATCGGGCCGCCACCGGCCCGGAATTTCGTGTTCCGCCATCGAACCAAAACAGCCACGAGTCAGGCGTACCGTCCGCTTCACCAGGTACAAACACAGAGGAGCCGACATGTCCGCGACCGATCAGGACTGGACCAAGCCCGCCGCCATGGCGATTCCAAAAGAAGGATTTTTCGAGCTTGAGCGGGGACGGTACGGGCCGGTTTTTCCGCGCACCCCGGCGTGCTACGGCTTCTCGATCATCGCGAAGGTGAAGGAGGGTCGGGAGGACGCGATCCGCGAACACGGCAAAACCATCGAGGCAGCGATCACCGAAACGCCCGAGTTCCTCGCTCCACTACGCCTTCACTACCTGCGCTGGTTGCTCTTCGACATCGGTGATGGCTTGACTTTCCAATACCAAGGCATCTTCGACACCGATTTTGACAAGTACACCGAGGACGCCGTGCAGCTGTTCGGCCAGAGCGGAATCAATACGGTGTTCACCAATCTCGAGGGGTTCCCCGAGAATTAAAAGAAGAACCCGGACGCATTTGTGACGTTCGTGCGCGAGCACCACTTCCCCAGTTTCTTGGAGTATGGCGAATACCCGTACGTGACGGCCGATGAGGTCAAGAAGGCGCTACGGCTCAAGGATGCGTTCTCGACAATGCTCGATCAGATGCAGTAAGTGCGGGCGCTGACAGAGAACGGCCTCAGCCCCCGAGTTGGATGGCCAGGTCATATCTAGGTCACGCGGCTTCGGGAGTGGGGGAATTTACGCGTCCTGAACTGCGGTAATACTGGTGCGCGATACTGGGATTGAACCAGTTAAATTGCTTTGCTACCGTGGTGTTGTGATCAGCAAAAACAGTGGGTCTGCCTGTGCTGATGCTGGTCAGCGTAGCGGAGTGTTTCGGAAAGTTGCAACAGACTTGTTACAGTATTGTTAGCCCAAGGCTGGCCCACGTTGGCCCACGCCACTGACCAGCGCAGTATCGCAGAGCGGTGGAGGACATGGCACGGAAGAAGCGAATGCCAGGTACATTCGGCGCCGTCGAAACACTGCCCAGTGGTCGCCACCGCGCGCGGTACCGCGGACCCGACGGCCGCCGGTACACCGCTCCGACGCTGTTCCTGACCCAGAAGGACGCGCGCGGCTGGTTGGCAGTTCGGCAGGCCGACATCATCCGGGGCAAGTGGATGCCGCCCGACGCCGCCGACAGGCCTATGGCGCGCCTGACGTTCAAGAGCTACGCCGATACCTGGCTCGAGCAGCGTGACCTGAAGTCACGCACTCGCGAGCATTACGAGAAGCTGTTGGAGGACCACATCGTGCCGAAGTTCGGGGCGATGCCTATCGCGTCGATCACCGCTGACGACGTGCGCGAGTGGCACGCCAAGATGGGCACTAAGACCCCAACGCTGCGCGCTCACTGCTACGGCTTGCTGCGGGCGATGCTGGGCACCGCGGCCAGCGACGGCAAGATCTCGACCAATCCGTGTGTGATCCGTGGGGCGGCGACCGCGCGGCGCGCGCACAAGATCCGCCCCGCCACGATCGAAGAAATCGCCGTCATCGTCGAGGCGATGCCGGAGGCGTACCGGGCCATGATTCTGTTGGCGTCGTGGTGTGCGCTGAGGTTCGGTGAACTGACGGAACTGCGCCGCGGTGACATCACCATCGTTGAAGCCGAAGATCCCGAAGAGTCCTATGGCATTGCGCGCGTCGACCGCGCCGTCGTACGAGTCGATGCCGGTTTCGAAGTGACGACACCGAAGAGCGACGCCGGCCGCCGAGACGTCGAGATCCCTCCACATCTGCTTCCGGTTGTCCGCGAGCACCTCGACAGGTTCACCGGGTCAGATGCCGACGCGCCGCTGTTCCCTGCGGTCCACGGCGGACACCTCGCCCCGGCGACGTTCTATCGCTGGTACTACCCTGCGCGTGCGGCGGCGAACCGCAACGATCTCCGCTTCCACGATCTCCGCCATAGCGGCGCGGTTCTCGCTGCGGCAACAGGCGCTACGCTCGCGGAACTGATGGCGCGCCTTGGACATTCGACACCAGCAGCCGCCATGCGCTACCAGCACGCCGCGCAAGGCCGCGACCGACAGATCGCGAAACTCCTGTCGAAACTCGCTGCCGCCGACACGCAGAATTGAGCCAAGTTCCAACGGAGTTCCAGAGCTATGCGCATATACTCGGGTTAGTACCGATGGGGTAGTTCGGCAGTAACCCGGTATGGGAGTGCTGAGGCCGTCATGGCCGTTTCGGACTGAATCATCGTGAACGGCGAGTCCAGTTCTGCCCAGATGGCAGAGAGCCCCGATAGGGAGCCGGCGAGAACAGGAGCCTCAAAGGGCTTCTGCTGGACTCGCCAGTTCTGAGGTCCAGTAGTCGCCCCGGCTTATCCGCTGGGAGTGTGACACCTTGGCAAGCAAGACGATTCAAGCTGCTACCGCCCGCCGCTATGCCAGCCTCAAAGAGGCCGGGGCATACGTCGGCGTCGGAGAGCGGACGATCCGGGATTGGATCACGCGCGGCCTGATCAAGGGCTACAAGATCAACGCGCGACTCATCCGTGTGGATCTGAACGAGCTCGACGCAGCCATGCGGCCGTTCGGCGGTGCAGCGTAATGACCCAGATAAGAAGAAACCCGGCCAATGCTGGCCGGGCCACCTCGACGACGCCAATCGCTGACACTCATTCTAGCCGCGCCGCCGACACCGATCCATACGACAATGAGGACCCGACACCGCCCACTGGATGGGCACCGCCACCACGGCAATGCCAAGAGACACCCGTGCAGCTCGGTCGGCGCCGCAAGGGTCGCCGGCGTCTGGTGTCGTTGAACTGCGGCTGCCTGAAAGGGCCGCACGCCGACCCCCTGAGTTGCCTCTGCACATGGCCTCCGCTCTCCGAAAACAGGATCAACGCGGGCCGCGCTGCTGCGTTACACCTCTTGGATCAGGGACTCACGCCGAGGCTCGAAATCGAGGTGCTGCAGGCCCTGTGGCGTCGCGGCGGCGCGGACCGTGACCTTGCGGAGACGTTGCACGGGATGACCGGCGGGGTGATCGCATGACAGACGATCTCCGGGCCAGAGGTGAGGCGTTGGTGAACAGCGGCAAGTACACCAACGGCGAAATTGAACTACTGAATCAAGTCGCTGATGAAATGCTCGATCTCGCTGGTGTGCAGCAAGAGAGTCGTGCTGAGGAATCGGCAACAGTGCTCACCAGCATGCGCGACGGAGTGTGGCTCGACGGACAAGAATTTCCGCCGCTGGAGTACGTCGTGCCCGACATGATCCCCGAGGGGTTAGGTGTGCTCGCCGCACCGCCGAAGGTAGGCAAGTCCTGGTTCGTCAGTGACGTCGCGCTAGCCAGCGCCGCGGGAGGCAAGGCCCTTGGCAGAATCAGCGTCGCGAAACGGCCCGTCCTCTATCTCGCACTCGAGGACGGTGATCGTCGCCTACAAGGCCGATGGCGACGCCTCATGGGTGGCCAACCGATACCGGCTGTCAACTACATCACCCGCGCCGAGACCAGCACGGTCGTGTTCGCCATGATCTGCGAGTTCCTGCAACAACATCCGGGCGATAAGCCGCTGATCATCCTGGACACCCTCGGCAAAGTGAAGCCGCACAGGCCCGCCGGCACAGACCCATATCAACACGACTACGCAGTCGGCAGCCAACTCAAGGCCGCAATCGACACGGTCCCCGGTGCCTCGTTGCTCGTTGTCCACCACACCCGCAAAGCGGAATCGTCGGACTTCATCGATTCCGTCAGCGGTACGCAGGGGATCGCGGGCAGCGCGGACTTCGTCATGGTGCTCAATCGAAGACGGCATTCAAACGACGCGGTGTTGTCGGTCACCGGCCGCGACATCAGCGAAGCCGAGTACGCGTTGCACGCCGACGACGGTGTCCTGTGGAGGCTCGACGGTGCCAACCTCACGGAGGCAGCGGCCACCGTCGAATCGCGCAGAGATAAGCAGCACCTCGGGGACCGCGCGCTGGAAGTCCTTTCGTTCGTCAACAGTCGCGCTGAGACCGCGCTGAACGAGACCCGTGCCGCCGACCTTGCCGAGATTGGCATCGATAATGACCAAGCGCGCGTGTACCTCAACCGGCTCGCTGACTCCGGTCGCATCAAGAAGATCGGACGAGGGCTCTATCAAGGAGGTGTTACATCCGTTACGAGTATTACGAACGAGGATGCGAGCCAAGCGGACGTAACACACGAAACGGTCGTAACACCACTTTTTAGAGACGGTCAGAACGGCGACCTGGCGACCGACCAAGGTGGCGGCGAGTGAACCGCGGCGAACGTCGGCGACGCAAGCGGGCGACCGCCCAGCCGGTCATCCTCTCGGGCCAGTGCCCGGATTGCCTCAGCGAGAACACTGGTCCGGTCCGCGACCGCTTCGGCATCTGGCATATGGACATCCGCCACGACGAAACATGTCCTACCTTTCGACGTCTGGCTGACGAAGCGCGTTCGGATGACGGTGCGGGAAGTGGCGACGATGCCGCCTGAATACCGGTTCGACCCGCACCTCCTCGACGGCGACGACGGCTACGGATCGTGGCCCTGAGGCTGTTCCTGGCCTACCTCGACGATGGTCCGGAAGGCAATGCCAACCAAGTTCGGGCGCAGATCGGCGACTGTGCTTGCAGCCGGTATGGCGTTGCTATGGGGTCGGTCGGGACCGCGGTCAGTCTGTTCCACACGGTCGAGGCCGAACGCGGAGAGGATCCGAGGCCGAGCTTGGAGCTTCACTTGGCCGCCGCGCTGGACCAGATTGCGGCCGACGGGGCCTGCGAATGAGGCTCAACGATCGCGAGACCAACGAGGTGTTGTATTGCGTCAACGAACTTGTTGACCGCCGGGCACGGGCGGGTGTGCCTGTGCCGTCGTGGATGCACTCCCTAGCACGACGATTTGACATCGCGTCCTTGACCAGCACAATGTCCGCTAACGGACATCAATTAGACTGCGCTGCAGCACAATTAGAATTGTCGGTAGTAGTGAGTGCCCGCGAGGCGGCGCACATTCTGGGGTGTACGACCCGACACGTTCGCCGCCTCGCGGCCGACTTAGAGGGTGAGGAAGTCGGCGGCCGGTGGCTGTTCAGTCGATCGGCCGTGGAGGCGTATGCGAAGGGGCGAAGAAATGGCCGAGCTAGCTGAGGCGTTCGAGCAGCACTTGCGCTCTTTGTCGGACGCCGAGTGGAACGCGTTGGCCGTGCGCGTGCGAACACCGCAAGGCGAGCCGCAACCGGGCCACAGTGGCCGCGCAGAAGCCAACCGCCGTAAGAACAGGAGCACCAGGCGATGACGATGCCAGCGCCCGAGATCATTGGCCGCACCAAATCGAACCCCTACTTTCGTCGCGCAATCGCGAGCCCGGAATTTGAAGCGGTTGTTGAGGAGCGGGAGTTGTTGCTTCGGCGGCTCACCACCCTGCCAGCCGTGGAGGCGACCGAATGGCCAACGGTTGTCAACGATCAGACCCTCGCCGCGTGGGAGGAGGCGGTAGTCGCCGAGGACGCCCAGACGCGGGCACGCGCCGTCAAGCACGGCCGGCTGACCGCACGGCTCGACGCACTCGCCGGACACTTCGGGTCACTCGCCGTCGACTATGCGCGCCTGTGCCAATCGCTCGACAGCGATCTACACGAACTCATGGCGACAGTGGACGAACATGTGGCCCGACTCGATGGCGCGCGAAGCCCGGACGAGATTATCGCAGCCGGCGGTGACGCGGTGTCGGCATACAACGAGCTGCGCTCGTTGCGGACGTCGTACGACCTGCTCCGCGAAGCGCAGAAGTGGTCGACGCCGTCTCACATGTGGGTCAGCTCTGCCAGTCGATACTTCTACGACGATCCTCTTGCGTCGAATCTCGCTATCAGAAATTTGGATGAGATATTCCCATGTTGGCGTGACGGGCGGACCAGTACGGTTGTGATTTCAGGCGACGAGCCAGACCCTCGACCGTGGCCTAAAGACCCTGTTGCACAGTTGATTTGGTTATCTACCAGTGCAGCCGAGGTGTGGGTGCCGACGGAAGCGCAGTTGAACCAACTCCATGCTGAGCGCCGCGCCCGACGCAACGCCGCGGCGGCCAGAGAGACGGGCCGCTCGGCGCAGCAGACACCGACGTCCGAGTATCCGAAGCAAACCACCCGCCATCCCGGCACATACCGTCGAGCCGTCCCGATCGAAAACGTCGGTTGAGGTAGCCCGTTGCCTACGTATGATGTCGGGACCGCAGCGATCCGTATCACCCCGTCGGCTGATTCGTTCCTTATCGACGCAGACACGGCCGGCGCATCGGCGGAGATGGTGAGGCGGTCGTCGCAAGAAGCCCGACAGTACCGCAGAGCCATCCGAATCGAACCTGTGCAGTCGTGAACAAGCCAGGCGGCGGCACGGCGTCAACCCCGCAGATCGGTCGGGCAAGGACGGGCCATGAAGCAGCCGAGAACCTGCTAGTTCGTACCTGCGCCAGCCGCCGCCAAACATCAACGAATAGATCGCTGCCGCAATTAGGACCGCAATGATGAACGACCCGTCACGCCACGGTGACTTTGACCGTCACTCCGCCGACGCTGCGCCGCACCACAGCAGGCGCCGACTGACGGCGGACTGGCTTGACGCTCCTGCCCGACTCGATGCTCTTCTGCTCGCCGAACACTCCGCGAGGGTCACCGGCGAGGAACCACCGGTTCTGCTGATCCGCCCGCGCCGCCAACTCTGCATCCTCACGGCGTCGCGCCATGTCCCGCTGGAAGTCGCGCTCGAGCCAACGCCTGACCAGCCAGCCGGCCGCAACCAGCGCAGCGACTACCGCCAGCCACGGCAGCAGCCACAACAGCAGGCCGAGCAGGAACAGCATCACAAACAGACCAGCCATGCAACGAGTATAGATCGAAACACGCTGCAGTGGAGGCGATTTCACGAAAGTACTGTCGCCTGGCGCGCCGGGGGGCGGGAGCCTCCCCCTAGGGGGTCAGCCCCTGCCGCAGCACCCTGACAAATCCGCCGTGTACGGTTCCCAGGAATTCGGCCACCTGCAGCAAACAAGCTCCCATCTGCGCTTTGCGGGCAGCGCACGATTCTGCGCGTCAATTTCTACCACCGCGCGGCGCGGCTAGACCTCAATGTCGCTCGGGTATGCAAGCCTGGTGTACGGCACTCAAGGTAATCAAGCACGTACGCGCAAGGACACGATGAAGCAGAACCAGGGCGACGACAACCAGCCGGATCCGCCGCCGCCTCATCCACCTCCGCCTCCGCCGACGACGGTCACGGTTCAGCCGTGGCGGGACCCTTCCGGATACGAGAGCATCAGAGGCAGCGGGCCGCCGCCCGACAACAATGAGCGCCGACGCAACCGATGAGCACCTAGGGCAAGTCTCGTCGGCTGGCCGGGTTTATCAAGCGACGGTGAGCGCGCTCTTGGTCACCGAGTACGACCGCCGCAAGACGCTAGAAGCGCGCGGCGGCACAGTACTGACGTCATGCGCGGCGGTGCTTGCATTGATTTTTGGACTTACAGTGCTTGTGACCGGCAAAGATCCGGTGTTCGAAGATCAACTGGCCGTACTTGTGCTATTCGGTGCACTCCTGTTCTTTGTGCTTTCGGCATCTATTGCGATCGTCGTTCAGACGCACCTCCACAAGTACGACGTAGTCAGTTGCGAATACCTCAAGACGCTCGCCGAGAGCGACGAAGAATGGTTGCAGACCGCCGATCATGCCGTGCGAACCGAAGTAAGTCAGAAAGTGCGCACACTCTGCAGTCTCCGAGGTGGCAATAACACCAAGGCCAAGCTCGTGGTTGCGGGCCTCGTGGTCCAGATGATCGCGATCGCACTGCTGGCGGCATCACTTGGGCTCGAGCTCTACGGCCGACTCTAAGCCCTTTCAGTATCAGTGCTGCGTCTTTCAGTACGGGTCGAGCACGGGGGAAGTCACCGGTCAATTACGGCATCCCGGCTGTCACGGAGGTCAGCGCCTGCTTTAAGGCGACGTGCTTCTACCGCCGTTCAGCTGACCCGCGTTCCGGCGCAGCCTTTAAGGAATCTGCGGGTCGTGCTGCTTGATGAAGGCGTCGACGGTCGGTGGCGGGCCCCACCAGCGGCCGCCGTACGTCAGTGATTCCGTCATCGCCCGTCTGAAGACCTCACGCATCGCGTGGGCGATCTCGCCGACGGAAGTGTCAGCGATGAGTCGTTCGCGTACGCCTGCGTCCGCGACTATGCGTTGTGCTATCGGATCCGCGCGGTCTTCACTGAACGCAGCTGACGAAGGGTACGCCTCAGCGTGGCCTGTGCCCTTGGCGAAGACGATGATGCAGTAGGCAAGGTCGAACTGGCACAACGAGTTCAGGAGCACATCATTAGGGCCGACATCAGCTTCTGGCGGCACATCGGATTCCGCCACATCCGGACGCATCGGCGGATGCTGGACCAGGAGTTCTCGCGCAGCTGAGATAATAAATCCGTGGCGGCCGTCGGTGAGATTCGCGCGCGAAGCGTCGACCTGGGCATGGCGGATCCAGGATGAATAGATGTATTCGTTGCTGTACCGGTCCGACGGCACCGGTTGAAGCGCCACGGCGGCGGCCGTCTCCCAAGCTTCGAGGCGTACGGCGAGGCTGCCGAGGGCATAAAGCCTGATGACAACTGCCAACCGCTTCCGTGTGTCGTCGACGCCGATTCCCAGTCTGGTGTATGCCTCACGAAGTCTCCCGATGGCTTCGTCGACGAGGTCGGCGCGCGTGAAGTACAACGCTTGCGCGCAGAACGTAGTCCAGAGGTTCAGCATCCGTTCGAAGTCCTCAAGGGGCAACTCCGGATTGGCTATCTGGACCAGGGATTGAATGAAATGCCTTAACCTCACATCGTTGCCGGCCTCGATGAGCGCAAGGGTTGCATCTGAGAAGGTGGCCGTATCCATGTTCATCGAGAGCGGAACGTCCTTGGCGCCACCGGTCGATCCTTCGCGCGCGGCGAGGAACTCTCGAATCATCTGCTGAGCGAAGTTGCTTGACTCCTCGCGGATGCGCTGGGTATAGGCGGACAGTACGTCGGGCCAATGAGCGTGACGGATTGGCACATTTTCGGCGCCTTCTCGGACGAATATCTCACCGGTCCGGAACACCGTCTCGGTCTTCCCGCCGGGCTTCGGGTATTGGCCGTCTTTGCTGAAGGGCACGGGGAGCCCGTCGCGGTGGTGTGGTACGAACACCATGACGATCTCATTGCCGTTGTGCTCGTGGATCTGCACTCGGAGGTGGATCTCACCTTCGATGTACTTGCGGACGAGACTCCCCAGCTTGGCGCCGTCGAACCGGCTGCGGTCGGCGATGGTTCCGATCTGCATGCATGCATCACCGGCGTCGTTCACGCCAATGAGAATGTATCCGCCGGGTGGCCGATTTGACATAGTGACAACGTCTTTGACGAACTTGACCTTGTCGTCCTGTGCCGCAATATCCACAGATGCTTTGAGGTCAAGGTGTGTCTCTTCGGGGTTGCCGAGGAGCTCGAGCAGTTTCTCGTAGTCGGTTCGTCCATCAGGAACTATCACGCCGCCCCCCGGGCACCTCGTGCTGGGCTCCGCTTGGGCCCGCGCGTCTGCCGCCGACCTAAGTGACGCCGGGCCGAGGGCGAGCCTACTACCGCCTGCCTCGGCGGGTCCCGGCGTGCCAGATGACACTTAATCCGCCACAGGAAAGCGGCCGGGCCAAGCAAAGCTGGTCGCGGTAGGTGCCTCGTCGGTCGCCCGACGAGGCACCTACGCGGCGTGCTGCTGAGCGGCCGGGCCGCTAACTGCCTTGTTCGCATGCCACGCCGTCGACGTCGCGGTCAAGTTTAGAGCTGTAACCGGGTTGTCCGGCGAATATCGGTGCCGCTCCGGCTGCTTCGGCTTGATCGCAATTGCGGAATGGAGCCCCCCGAGCAGTAGGGCTATCAGTCAGCGGTGCCGCGACGGTCAAAGCCGCAACAACTTGGAAAGCCTGCAGGCACTTCAGCTTTCGCATGCGACACCGTCGCCATCTCGGTCTAGGCCCGACCGGTAGCCTGGCTCGCCAGAGCCCAGTGGCGCGTCACCGGCCGCGCGCGCGTCACCGCAGTCGCCGTAGTAGACACCCGATGCGAGCGGCGGTGCTGTCCCGGTGGCAGGCGGTGCCGGTGGTTGTAGGAGAGGAGCGGGTGGTGGTGGGGCGCCGGCCGCGCTGACGCTCGACGGCGATGTAATGCCATTGCACGGCGGTCCCCACAGTCCACGGTGACCGTCTCGGGCCTCCGCTTCAGCGGCGGCGATTGCCTCGTGACGGCTGACGGGAACCCCGCCGTACACATATGACCGAGCGGCGCCGGCGCGGGCTGCTTCGACGGAGTAATCCCAGCCGTCGGCACGGACGATGTAGGCCAGGGTGCGGCCATACCGGTCGGTTCGATCTTGTGTCGGGTCGAGCTCGAGGGAAAATCGCTGTCCGATCAGGGTCGACGCCGCGAACTCGGTCGCTTCAGGTCCCCAACACTCGACGGGGGAGGCGGGCTTGACCGTTTCTGGTGTGTCGATACCCAATATGCGAACGCGAAGCCGGCCGCGGACGTCGTCGCGGATGTCGATCGTGTCGCCGTCGACCACCTTGAGTACGACTGCTGTCCCCGCGACGGGTTCGGCGGAGATCGGCGGAGTGGCCGCGTACCCGCCCCCTGCAAGCATGGCGGTGGCCATTAGAGCAGCCGCACAGCGAGCGTTATGAATCGCAGGCATATCCGTCGTGATCGCGGTCCCCGCCGTCCCAATAGGCAGGGTCGGATTGCGGAATGTCGTATACGCCGGCGTCGTGTGCTTCAGTGCAGTTCGCGTACGGCCTTTCGGCGACGGCAACCGGCGGGAACCCGACTGCAGCAATCGTCATCACCACAGCGCAAATAACCGTTCTTAACACGTGCACCCCCAGCCAGCAGCACCAGATTGAATTTTCAGGGCCCCCGCCCAGGAGCAGTGTAGCTAACAAGTCATGTGAAGAACCCGATTTTGAAAAAGCTCGCCGAGATCGCGGTAGCTCGCCGTCGAAGGCTTCCCTGTCACGCTTTGCGGAGCGCGAGATGGCACTCCGTTGGCACCAGTTCAGCGACTGTATTCCTGGCCAGTGTCGGAGATCACCATCAATTCAGGGTCGGGGCCTAAGCTCCTGAAACCGCCCTCGCAAAACTCAGCCGATTCTCCAAGCGCGCCGAGGGTGACCGGCCACCAATGGTTTGGACCGTACCAGGTTTCCTTCGAACGCTTGTCCATCACTAGCTGGTCGCGAATCGCTTGGGCGCCATCGAGTTCAAAAAGCAAGTAGAACGAGCCGAGCATGTTCATCATCGTGTCGGTGGCATCCAGCATGTACCGAGCGGCAAGGTCGAGATCACTAAATTGAGTCGTCAAAATTTGCCACAATTCATCACTTATTCCGGGCGTCTTTACGACCTGGAAGGCAATCGTGACCGATGTTCCTACCGAAAGTGTCGCCACGATATACGGAGGGGAATCGATTGGAAGTCGATCGAAGTAGGGGTGCAAGTACCGCCGACCTCCGCCATCGCGCTGGAAACGGTTGAGCTTCCGGCCGTTGCACTCTCCGCATATCGGCACAAGGTTAGGTGCATAGATGGCGTACTCGCCGAAATGAGCCTTTGGAAGATAGTGGTCGATTTGCTTCGCGGAGGCTTGATAGCAGTACGGGCACTTTCGGGTCGGTCCCGCCGCACGAATCGCGGAACGAAGTGGGCCGAAACGGACCCTCTTGAGATAGTCAGCGTTCGCCTTTAGTACGTCATGGTCTGCGGTGGAGAAGCCGTGCGGGGTCGGGCCGGCTGCGGCCATGACGCGGGCCACGTAGCTCTTGTAGAGATCAGTAACCACAGGCTTAAGCTGCGACGGCCGTATCTCACCATTCTCAGCGAGCCTCAGCTCGGCGACGTGATCATAATTCGCCTCGTCGTCGGCCGCGGGCTGTGTCGCCGCGATCATGGCAGCTTGCGATAGCTCGCTACCAGCGCCCGGCCCTGGACGCTGAGTCCTTCATTGAACATGTCGTTTATTTCGTCAACTGTGTGACGCTCGGACAGAGAAGCCAAGATTCCTTGGTAGTCGGTAGCGGAGCTGTCTAGCGAGAAGACGTGCCTGGTGATCGCGCCAATGTTCTCAGCGAATGTCTCAATCTCAGGTCCACGTACGCTAACTCCTGTGTCATCCCTTTCCAGGATGCTCACGTACTTGGCTGGGATCTCCTGAACCACAACCGGACTGTGAGTAGCGATGACTGCGAATGAGCTATGCGCTTTCAGTAACACCTGGATAGCTCCGAGGAGAGCGGCTACAAGTGGCGGGTGCAGATGCGTCTCTGGCTCGTCAATCAGTACTAAGGAACGGGTTCGAAGATGAGCAGCGAGTTGAGCCACAATATTCAGAACGATCTTGTGACCGGTGCTGAGTTTATGGAACACCTCGATCGCGCCTGCGCTATCAAGGCCCTTCCCTAGAGTCGCTATGTCTATGCCGACTAGCCCGAACGAGGGCTCTCGGGACAAGGCTTCGAATGCAGAAACGAGAAACCCGCCTTCCCGCCGGCGCCCGGCCGTCCTGAGCGCCTCCGCAAACTCAAGTTCGATCTCAACGATTGACTTGAGCTCGAATTCGTTTCTTTCCGGATCATTCGCGTGACGATCGCCTTTGTCTGTTCGCCGCCGGAGGCCGCAGTACACATACCCGAAAATGGCGGTTCGCGACCCGGACTTGGGCTTGTTCGTGTCTGGGTCTGTGCCGCCACGGATGCTCTCCGGCGTGCCAAACGTATCGAATGCGCTATATGAGACTGCCACGACCGCCCCGAAGGTTGTAGCGTCTCCGCGGATCGTCGAATGTTGGACGTTCTCGGGGTGCGGCTTCCGTCCGCTGCTTGCGGTGAGAGCAAGGTCTGCGAGGAGGGTAGTCTTGCCGGCGCCGTTGTAGCCGATAAGTACACAACAGCGGCCGGGAAGTGCTTGAGTGTCGTCGAACCTGAAGGGGACCTCAGTGAGAGCGCCCTCGCGCCACCAGTCGAAGCGGAATGAGAGCTGGTCAGTCTTTAGTGCCGTGCCGTGCACCAACTGCCTGCCTGCTTCAAGAGCATTGACTGCCTCCCCAAATCGGAGAAGTGACTCCTTCCAACCGCGCTCCTCGATGAATTCCTGCTCGATTTCTGGGTCCGCGGCTGCATCGCGAAGCGCATACAAGTAGGTTTGCCTCAGCTTGTCGGGTTGCCCCATCAACTTCTCGTAGTATTCGATGTCCTGGCCGAGCGAGCAGAAGTCTGTGTCCAATCGATCGAACGACGACGGCAATCGAGGCCGCCCTACCTCTTGGCCGTGCTGAAGGATTTTGACGCTCCCAAGCGAGAGCTCATCAGCCGGGCCAGTCCGCAGGGTCACGTCGAACAGGGTCTGCAAGTGGAAGTCGTCCCAGTTATCGATCCGCAGCACGACGTTCGGAAAGGGCAACTGCGGCTTACTGGCGAATCGATCGATCACTACAAACCGCAGCCGGCTGTTAACACTGTCCACAAGGACAGGTTATGCACCCACCGGCAGCGGAGGTGCGTTTCCGTTCCGCGATGCGATAGTCGACTGGGTCGAGCCTCAGAGCCTTCGCTGAGGCATTTCATACCCATCCGTTTGCTGCAACTCAGGTTCTCCATCAGAGGCATGATTAGTGGTGACCCGCGGGTGCGATTCCTGCATCACCGCGAGGGACGCCGCCGCGTCAACAGGTGTACGACTCGTACGTGGTTTGGCACGCGAGACTCGCCCCGTGGCGCCGTGCGCACGAGATCGAGGTTGTGACTGGGGGTCAAGCGGTCACAGCCACTTCTGCCAGCTTTTTCAGCTAGTGCGCCCCGCTGAAGCGGCGGTGTTAGTTCTTGTTGTTGCCGAACTTTCGCGTCAGCAGCACATCTTTCCAATAGCTCTCGCGCTCTAGGACCTTTTCGTCTGGAGTTCGCATCGGCCCGTAATCAAGAAGAGCGAAGCGGAGATTGGCCTTTGCGTACTCGGGCCCTTTTTGGCCGACCAGTTCGACTAGGCCCTTATTGCCGCCATGAAGCTTGGCGACGTATTCGGATAGGCGTGCCCAGATTCCAGTGTCACCGGTTGCCGACCCGACATAGCCCTTGCCCGTTTCCTGGTCGTGTATGACGTAGACCCCCTTCATGCCTTGGAGCGCGCCACGCCAATCGTGCCAGTCTTGCTTGATGGCCACTTCAAGTGTGCCGAACGTATGGTTGATCCGATCGTGGCCAGGGAAGGTCTCGCCAGCGTAGGTGTGTTCGCGGATCGACAGGACCGCAATATGGTCGAGGTGCGTGTCCAGGTTCATCCGCATCTGTCGCCCCGGAGGTCGGAAAGACACCATGAGCCGCTTGATGAACGGCCCCATCAGGTCGTCTCGAAGCTTCAGGTCATACGAATAGGAGAGCGGTTTCGGGCGACGTTTGAGAACCTCGAACACGCCGCCGAACAGCCAGTGTGTGCCACGATCCCGGTCTTGCGCAAGCGAGAAGATGAACTGACGGTTGAACTCGTCGCGTACAGGGCGCCATCGACTCCACTGCATCCATTCATCCGAAGAGCGGGCGAGCACGTCGAGCGGATACTCTTCGCCGTTGAAGACCGCACAGTGGAGCTTGCACTTCGCCGGATCAAGGTCACCGATCAGGCTTCTCAATGGGATCGTTGCCACGAAGCCAAAGGGTACTTATTCGCACCGGTCATTCGGATCGTTTCTGTTGGACCCTCGATCGCGGCGTTCAGCTAGGAACAACGCGCGGGGAATAGCGCAGGAACATCACTGCCGGACGCAGTCCACCCGGCGCACCTCGGCGTCGGGCTGGTGCGGGATGCGTGCTCCAGCTGGTGAGGACCACCCGTTTGCGTGTCGGTGCCTAGCTACCTCTCATTCGGGTCACCAAGGCCTATTCGCCTGGCCCATATCTGGCCCATGGGAGCCGATTATTGAGCGCATTGTTGCCGTTGCCTGCAATGATACTGGTGCGCGATACTGGGATTGAACCAGTGACCTCTTCCGTGTCAGGGAAGCGCTCTCCCGCTGAGCTAATCGCGCCTGTAGAACTCGGAGGTGGAGACGGGAATCGAACCCGTGTGCACGGCTTTGCAGGCCGTTGCCTCACCACTCGGCCACTCCACCGCTGGGGTTGATGCGACTGCACCCTCGAGCGGATGACGGGATTCGAACCCGCGACCCTCACCTTGGCAAGGTGATGCGCTACCAACTGCGCTACATCCGCGCGCCACGAGCGAGATCGTCGCTCGTCGCGAAGCACGACGATAGTCCACCGCAGCGTAGCCGCACAAATCCCTTCCACGACACGCTGAGCAGGGCGCTCCGGTCAGAATATCTGGTAGCCCCCACGGGAGATGCTGACGCCGCGACCATCGGAGTTGGCACACCGCATCCCCGACGGCTCGCTGTTGCACTCATCCCGCCGCCTGCCTGTATCCGGCCGTAGCGCAGTGCCGGAGCGCCGCCCATGGCCGGGTCGCCTGCGCAGACGAACCGGGCGGGTCCGGTCGGATACAGCAGAAGGCCCTGCCCGTAGTCACTGAACTCTGGGCAGTCGGCGGGGGCCTCGGGGGAGGCGCCCGGTCCCGCTCGCCGATGTCGCAGCACCAGGGTGTCCGTCAGGATGCACCAGGTGTTGGCGCTCGGCAACGTGAACCCGATTGACTCGGCCACAACCGTCCTCCTCCGATCACTCGATGGTGCTAGCCGTCCCGAAATGTCGACGGAGCCGCCCTCCCAGCGCGTCACGCTAATTGATGAATGCATCTTTGCTGCGGGAATACTTCAAGGTGGCTGAGTTCTCTTGACTGCACTGCTGCGTGCTAATCTTCGACGTCGTTCCCCGGTCTCGTAGCTCAGGGGGAGAGCGTCCGCCTCACACGCGGAAGGTCACTGGTTCGATCCCAGTCGGGACCACTCTAAATGCGTAAGGCTAACGTCGTTCCCGTCGGTCGATGGGTTCGAAACGCGTCACCGTTCTTCCCCTCTTATCGCCTGACTGCCGTCGTTCAGATCGGCGAGGTCGGGCTGAGGGCGCACGTGTCGTCCTGGCCGGCCCCGGCTGGAACGAGGTCGGTGGGCCGGCCACCGCAGTCTCGGTTGACGGCCTCGAGGACGCGCTACGGCAAGTGCTTGCGACGGCGCAGCCGCTGGACAGCGTCAATGTCGGCGAAATAGCCTGCGTGCGTTGACATTCGGGTGTGGGGACGGCGCTACTGTTGGTGAGCCACGGCGACCGCTGCTACTCTTCGGAGGCCGTGCGACAGAGCGAGGAGGTGATACCCATGACCATGTCAACGTGGGTGCTCCTGTCTGGGGTCACGGTCGGGCGATAGGTCGCCCGGGAGCGCCGATCACGAGCACTCCGACAAGGCACGACCATGCGATTCACCTCTGAACAGCGCTTCGACGACGGCGTCCTCGAACGCGATTTCATCCTCGGCGAAATTCCCGGAATACTTGAAACGCCCGAATCACTCGCATCCGCACCGGTGCCGCTGATCCTGCTCGGTCACCCTGGCGGATTGCGCGTGATGTATCCCAGGCTGGCGGCGCGGGCCCGGATCTCCGCGGCGAAGTATGGCTTCGCCGCAGCCACCATCGAGCTGCCCGGCAGCGGTGACCGGCCACGTTCGGCCGCCGCCGAGGAGGCCCGGGCGGACCTGCTCCGGGCGATGGCTGACGGCGAGCCGGTCGGCGAGATCGTGGACCGGCTTGTCCTCCCGCTGGCGGAGAAGGCGGTCCCCGAATGGCAGGCCACTCTGGACGCCGACGCCGTTCTCTCGCTGGCCGAGATCGACGGCCCGGTCGGCTACGCGGGAGGAGTGATGGCCATCGGCATCCGCTGGCGGTGGCCGAACCCCGCATCTCGGCCGCCATTTTGTACGCCGGGACTTTCGTGCCTGCCGCCATCGTCGAGGAAGCCCGAGAGATCACCATTCCGCTACAGGTGCTACTGCAGTGGGACGACGAAGCAAACGACCGGCAGGCGGCGCTGCACCTGTTCGGTGCGTTCGGCTCCAAGGAGAAGACGCTGCACGCCAATATGGGCGGGCACACCGGCGTGCCGCAGTTCGAGGTCGACGAGGGGTCCCGGTTCTTCGCCCGACACTTCGGCTTGCCGGTAGCCGACGCATCACCGAGCGCGACCACTGCGATGCTGCACAGCGCCACGCTTCATCTGCCGAGGCGGACCGGTCGGCGACAACGGCATTTCGCCGAGAGGCCGACGAGCACTCTCGGCGCAGTTACCCCTGACGTGACGTACGAGCTAGTTGACCGCCGGGCCAGACTGTTGGGCTCCGCTGAGTTCCTTCATGAACTCGTGGCACCGCTTGGCGCGATCGGCGTCCTGAGACATCACCTCTTCGAAGAACGACGCGATGTCGTCACGGCCGGCATTCTTCGCGTCACGCACATATTGTCCGTAATCGTGTCCCGCCTTCAGCGAGTGATATTGCACCGAGATCAGATCGAACGACACGTCATCAAAGCCAGTCTCTCCTGTAGCCACGATTTCACCTCCATGAGTTGTGCTCGGTCAGGCGACGACTACCCCGAACCGTTTCGGCAAAACGCACCTCCTGCGCAATTTCGCAGAGCGGATCCGCTTTCTCGACCAGTCAGCCGAACAGCGGTAGCGCCCGCTTGCGGGCCAGCGCGTCCATGCCGCGCTGAATGCTGTCCTCTACCTCACGGTATTTCTGCTCGACGTACTCGTCGTCCTCCGCACGGGCCGGATCATGATCGACTTCCACGGCGGGCATCAGGCGGGTGCGGATCTTCGCCGGCAGGGGGAACTGCGGGAGCGCCGCCGGGGCGATTCCCCACGGTAGGGATATCGCCACCGGAAATACCTTGAGCCGCAACAGCTTATCGAGGCGCAAAGCCCGCGATAATCCGTCGCCGCGAATCAGCACCGGCATCGCGTCGGCCCCGCCGACCGTCGCGATCGGCACGATCGGCACTCCGGCTTTGATCGCCATGCGGACGAACCCGGCGCGGCCCGCCAGATTCGCGACGTCACGTTCGGTCCACGGCCGCAACGAATCCACCTCACCGCCTGGCCACACAGCGACGTCACGGCCCTCGGCCAGTGCCGTGGCCATCGAATCGGGTGCGGCGGGCAGTACTCCCATCGCCCGGAAGTACCGGCCGATCACCGGGATCGCCATCAGCGCATCATGGGCGGTGCCGTGCAGCGGGCGCTCTCGACCGAACCGGCGCCACCATTGCACCCCGACCGTCCACGCGTCCCACACGAAGGGTGCGCCCGAATGGATGCCAACCAGGAGGACCGGCGGTTCGAGCAGGTTTTCCCAGCCGTCGAATTCCATCCGGAACCAATGGTCCACCAGAAAGTTCCATACGTACTTCTGGCGCTGCATGGTTGCTTCGTCCTGGCCACGCAGGTCCCACTGTCCGGCCCGCTGGTTGAGCCAACCGCTGATACCGCCGTCGCTGTCGGCGCGCCGCTCGGCCATCTTGCTGCGGGCTTGCTCGGCATGCTCTCGCGACTGCTGACGGACTGCGGTGGGGCGGCGATCGGCGTTGGACATGCCAACCGGGTACCCACGTCGTGAGCGGCGCCACACACACTCAGCCTGTGAGGTGGCTGGATACCGACCGCATTCGCCGCTGCAGAGGCCAATCGTGCCTCAGCCGGCGTACACGGGCTCCGGTTCTGACCCGACGGGGCTGATCGTCGTCATATCCGGGAAGCTCGGCGCATTCAGTCGCACCTGCGATGTCGACGTCGGAGCCGAGACCGCCGGCCGATCCCTCATCAACGTCGTCGCGACCATCACGGCCGTGACCGGGATAGCGAGCGACGCCGTTATCAGAATCCACTCCCACACATCCGGATGGCCGGGACGGAGGCCGGTCGAATGGGAGAAGCGGCTCGTCAGGCCCGGGTCGTCAACGCGTGCGCGGCGAAATCAGCTGCCTGATCGGCCGTTCCGTTGGTCTTGTACGCGCTGTGAGCCGAGCGGTCCGTGCCTCCCGGGAAGCAGATCGGGTCGCCGGGGTTGCACAGTTCGAGGGTCTTGGCCGCGAAGAGATGGCCGATGGTGACGGGCGGCGCGTCGCGGGCGACCAGGTTCAGGAAGCCGTCCGACGGAGTGCCGAACAACACAACCGCCGCAACGTGCGAAGCGACCGACGGCGGTAGCGTGCCCGCGACTCCGTCGGGCAGGACGGTCCCGGCGGGGACGGTGTCGGTGGCCAGCGAAGCCGGGTAGTCCACGCCGTAAGCCTCGACCGTTTTGCCGCCGAGACGGGCGTTGAGTGCGTCGACGAACGCCTGCCCTGTCGCACCGACGCCGGGGGCTTCGAATGTCCCACGGGCGAAGACGACCTCGACGTCGCTACAGGAAGGATCCTCGGCGGCTGCTGCGAGGCCGGTTGCCTGTGGGCCGATCAACGCCGCGAAGGCGACGACGACGGCGGCGAGCCAGCGCAACGCCCGCGGACATGTTGTGGCAACAGATCGGAGGTTGCGCATCGTCGGCCCTTTTCGCTCGGCAAAGATCATTCAAACGATGAGAACTCGCGGACTGCGCGAATTAATTCAATGACTGTGACCGCCACGCGGTTAGGGTGATCGCCGTGGCTGAAGTGAGTGAGCGTGCACGTTCGCGGACCTTCGTTGTGACGGGGGTCTCGTCAGGCATCGGGCTCGCCACCGCGCAGCGTCTGCTCGCCGAAGGCGGAACCGTCGTGGGTGCGGACGTCACCGCTGGACCCGATCTCGGCGAGCGGTTCTCGTTCGTCAGCGCCGATGTGTCCGACGAAGCGGCCGTCGCCCATGTTTTCGCCGCCGTGCCCGATCGACTCGACGGCGTTGTGCACGCCGCCGGTATCGCCAGCGGCGGTCCGGTCCATCTGCTCGACAAGGCGGAGTGGGACCGGGTGATCGCGATCAACCTCACCGGCACTTTCCTGGTGGCCAAGGCGGCACTGGCCACAATGATCGAGCAGCCCAGGCACAACGGCGAGCGCGGCTCGCTCGTCACCCTTGCCAGCGTGGAAGGCCTCGAAGGCACCGCGGGCGGAAGCGGCTACAACGCCTCCAAGGGCGGCGTCGTGCTGCTGACCAAGAACATCGCCCTCGACTACGGGCCCAGCGGTATCCGGGCCAACGCGATCTGCCCGGGCTTCATCGCGACCCCGATGTTGGACAACGTTTTCAGTATCGACGGTATGCAGGGCCCGCTCGCCTCGATCACCGAGGAGCACGCCCTGCAACGGCTCGGCAGGCCCGAGGAGATCGCCGCCATGGCCGCATTCCTGGTGTCACCGGACGCCTCGTTCGTCAGCGGCCAGGCGATCGCGGTCGACGGCGGCTACACCGCTGGCCGCGACCACGGCGTCGTCGCGCTCTTCGGCTTGCCCAAGTGACTATCGCGGCCGGTCCACTTCGTAGGTGCCGTTGTCGTCGGAGAACACCACCAGCACTTGCCGTTTCCGGCCCTCGACGACCACCTGGCACGTGAACGAGGCGCCCTTTCTGATCTCGGGGTCGTTGCCGTCGTTGCACACGACGTCGGACACGTTCGTCGCGCCGTACCCGTCGTCGGGGTCGAGCAGGATGCGCTGCACGCCCGCCTCGGCCTTGGACACGCTGAGCACCTTGCCTTTCAGCATGTCGAGTTCTGACATCGCGACCATGAGCACCAGCACTGCGGCGGCTATCGCGAGGACGCCGACGCCGATCAACAGCGCGAGCTGTCCGCGCTTGCGCGGGGGCGCCGCCTTCGCGTGACGATTGCGGGTTGCGCTGGGTGGTCGATCACGGCGCGGCACCTGTGATGGCGCAGGCATGGCAGGCGCCGGCGGCGCGGGCATCCGCGGCGGCGCGGGAACGCGCTTGTTGGCGTTCTTCCACCAGGGCTCTTCGGCTGGGACCGGATCCGCGCGGGCAGGCTGCCGCAACGGCACCTCGACGGTCTTGTCTTCGGGCCTCGGGTGCCGGGGATCCCGCGGTCCGCTCACGTGGCTGATTCTCTCAGGTGAATCGCTGATCGCAATTGTCGGCGTCGCCGAGCAGGCCGGTGCGAAACGCAAGGATCCGGGTGAAGCCGGATGGCACAGGGGTTCCGTTGACGTCGGTGGCCACCACGCCGTTGGTCAGCAAGCCCGACACCGCCTCATCGAGATCGCCGGCGCCGAGGACGAGCTGGTTGCCCGACGGCCCGCGTATCGGATCGGCCATCTTCCGTTGCGCGACACCCGTCAGGCACGCGCTGCGCATCGCGGTCACTGGCGTGTTGAGCGGCAGTCCCCGGTCATGTTGCAGCGCAAGCGCATAGCGCGAGGTGACCATCGACAGCGCCGTGTTGTCGCCCTGCAGCAGCACGAAGTCGCTCTCGTCGGCCGGGGCGCCGATCTGACGCAGGGTCGGCATGTCGACGGCGATGGCGTTCGGCCCGGGACAGTAGACGACCGGCTGCTGCTGACTCGCCGAGCAGTTGTCGCCGTCGGCGGTGAGGGTCGGCGGGTTCGCCGGAGCGTAGACCTGATCCAAGAGCTCCATGAGTGTCGAGAGCGTCTCATCGTCGATCGCGATGTCGCTCTGCGGGCTCGCCGGATCGAACAGCGACGGCGGGAGGTTGCCGCGACGTTGCTGTATTTCATTGGAATCCATTGCGGCACAACCATCTGTGCCGATGTCGAAGCCGGTCTGGAAGGCGCTCACCCGGTCGAGTGCGGTGCCGTGCGACGGCGGGTCGAGTGTCAGCGTGTCGAAGGTGGAGATCGGGTCGCGCCCGGCGATCGCGCCAGCCATCACCTGGTCGAGGGCGCGGCTGGTGTTGATGCTGAACCGCGGCGAGTGTCCTTCGGCCACCCAGCGCATGTAGACCCCCGCAAAGCAGTCGGCCTGCTGTTCGCGGACCAGGATGGAGGACCTCTGCTCGCCGACCAGTCCGGCGCGCCACTGCAGGGCGTGGCCGTATTCGTGGGCCAGCAGTCCGTTGATCTCCATGTCGCCGAAGAACTCCTTGGCGACGGGCATCAGGTTGACGCGGTCCCAGGCGATCAGGTCGTCGGGGGCGCAGTACAGCGCGTTGTAGTCGAATGCGGCCGCCGGTTCGCCGCAGATGGTGGCCGCGCTTCTAGGATCGACCGACACCAGCCGGGATACCGGTGCGAACCTTCCGGCGAATGCGTCCGAGTAGTGCTGCGACCAGAAGTCCTCGATGTCTTCGATCGCCAGCAGCGCCGCGCGGTCGATGTCCCCGTCGTCGGTGTCCTCAACCCGCCCGGTGGCCGTGGGCGCGGCCTCGCGCGGTCCACTCGGGCCGTCCGAGGTCGGCAGGCCCGCCACCCGGTACGGGTCGTAGCGCATCGACACCGCCCGGCCGTCGAGCACCGTGGCCTGGCTGCAGCCGGCTACGGTCATCGCCACACAGGCAGCGGCGATGCAGGCACGGACAGACAAGATCACAGTGCGACGGTACCGGGCGCCGGCCCCGACCTTGCATTTCAGCGCGGGTGTAACGGATCCGGTGACGGAGCGATCTAAATGTTGGAACCGGATCGTCGCCCCGCCACAGGCGTCGGTTCTTCCACCCAACAAGCACCGCGGCGCCTGCTGGTCCACTTCCAGTGTCGGGGGAGATGGCTGCAAGCAGCGGTGGCGGCTTTCGCCGCCTCTTTGAGACCAGAGGAGTCGACACACATGCGTGCCCCCCTTAAAACCTGCTCCTGGCGAAGCGCTGTCGCTGTGTTTGCGTCGGGAGCCGTCATTTCTTTGAGTGCGCTCAGCGGGGGCGTCGCGCCGGCACTAGCCAAACCGGACAAGAATGACCCGGGGATACCGATCATTCCGACGCCGGAAGTCGTCATACCGGAAGCTCCACAGGCCAAGCCCGAGCAGCAGGCCCCCGTCGAGGTGCCGCGTGCACCCCAGCAGCCGCCGAGCCCGCCGCAGGTGATAGACGCGCCGCCGCAGCAGGCGCCGGCTCCGCAGATCCAGGCGCCACCGGAGCCCGCAGCGCCTGCCCCGCAGATCGCGGCCCCCGCCCCCAAGAAGGAGCAGCCGCGAGTCGTGGAGGCGCCGAAGGCCGACGTGCCCAAGGTCGACCCGCCGAAGGCCGATGCACCGCCGGTGGAAGCGCCGAAGGCCAACGCGCCGAAGGTCAATGCGCCCAAGGTCGATGCACCGCCGGTTGAGGCTCCGAAGGTCGACGTGCCGAAGGCCGACGTGCCCAAGGTCGACGCGCCGAAGGTCGAGGCGCCGAATGCGGACGCGCCTGCGCCGCTGCCTGCCGTCGAGGAGCCGGGCAAGCCGGGCGATCCGAAGCAGGATGCGCAGCTGCCGAGGAATCTGGCGCCCGGTCAGACGGCGAAGGGTGACGAGCAGACTCCCGGCGACAAGCAGTTGCCGGCCGCCGATGAGCCCGACCCGTCGGCGACATCGAAGGGCGCGCAGCGGGTGGCGATGGCTGCACCCGACACGCTCAAGGCGCCGGAGCAGGACATCCAACTCGCCAGGCAGGCGACCCCGATCGAGGTGAAGCCGGAGCCGGCCAAGAAGGAAGACATCGACTTCCTGGCCAGCGCGGTCAATCTGCAGAGCAAGAACAGGCTCGGCCCGTTCGAGTCTGGTTTCAATGCGGGATCGGACTTCTCGGTCGGTGGCGACCGGGTCCGCGATTTGGATGACAGGTTCTGGGACCAGAGGGTTCGTCAGTGGGATCCGGATTGGATCGAATACGACCGGTTCTACCGCCCGATCATCTTCAATCCGTTCCGGGCGCCGGTGCGGATCGTCTACGCGCTCGCCAACGCCACGCGAATCCTGGTCATCGAGCCTCTCGCGAGGGTCGTGGTCGACCTCGCCGAGGTTGCGGCGTACAGCTTCACCGCAGTGGTACTCGGCGCCGCGAACGTGGTCTCCGACGTGGCCAACGTCGCCGCCGACGTGGTGAACGTGGCGGTCGGAACCATCTTCGGCGGTGGCTACGTGCCTCAAGCAGGGCTGCCGTTCGTGCCGCCGCCTCCGCTGCTGCGGTATGACAACGTGCCGGTGCAGGTGCGCTACTCGAATGCGACGTACGAGCCGTTCCGGGTCAACCAGATCGTCGACGTCGGCGACGACGTTCAGTACGGCGGCAGGAAGGTGCTGCTCGACGGCGCGACGCCGGCCTGGGGACAGTGGGTCACGTCCCCTGCGGGTGAGCGGCAGTTCGAGGTGCATCGCACCCAGCAGTACCCGGGCCTCGGCGAACCGCAGGAGGCGCCGCTGCCGGGCGATTACCGGATGCAGCTGGCCTCCGGCGAGTCCTCGGATTTCGACCGTACGCAGATGTATCTGATCGCCGCAGGCGGAGTGGTCGGTGGGCTCGGCATCGGTGCTCTGGGTCTCGCCTTCTACCTCGGGCGTCGGCGACTGCAGGTGTAGCGGCGACGGCTGGAGTGCTGGACAGCTGTCCGGCACTCTCGCCGATCCCCGGTGGTGCACAACCAGCGGATTTGGGCGCAAGCCCATGACCTGCCTTGTTCGTCTCGGGTCGCATCCATTAAGTTGGACAGGTGTCCAGCAGCGGCCCTTGAGGAGACAGCTATGGCGATCCGCGTCGCACATATCGGCACGGGCAATGTCGGCAGTATCGCGCTCAACCATCTGATCAGCGATCCGCGATTCGAACTCACCGGCGTGTGGGTTTCATCGGACGCGAAGGTCGGCAGGGACGCAGGTGAGTTGGCCGGGCTCGACGCACCGACAGGCATAGTCGCCACCAACGACCTCGACGTGCTGCTGGCCGACCAACCCGAGTGCGCCGTCTACTGCGCGATGGGCGACAACCGGATCCCCGAGGCGGTCACCGACGTCCTGCGCATCCTGTCTGCGGGCATCAATGTGGTCGGCACATCGCCAGGGGTGTTCCAGTATCCGTGGGGCGTCATGCCCGACAAATACATCGCGCCAATCGAACATGCCGCGCAACAAGGCAATTCGAGCCTGTTCATCTCCGGCGTCGACCCCGGCTTCGCCAACGACCTGATCCCGTTCGCCATCGCGAGCACCTGCCAGCGCATCGAACAGGTTCGGTGCATGGAGATCGCCGACTACGCCACCTACGACGGCGCGACGGTGATGTTCGACGTGATGGGTTTCGGCTGGACACTCGACAAGACGCCGATGTTGTTGCAGCCAGGGGTTCTCGGCATGGCATGGGGCACAACGATCCGCCAGCTGTCCGCCGGCTTCGGCATCGAGGTCGACGAGATCAAGGATTCCTGTATCAGGATCCCGGCGCCCGAGGCCTTCGACGTCGCGGTCGGCCACATCCCCGAGGGCGGTCAGGCCGCGCTGCGGTTCGAGATCGTCGGCATGGTCAAGGGCAGGCCCGCCATCGTCATCGACCACGTCACGCGGCTGCGCGAGGATCTGTGCCCCGAGTGGCCCCAGCCCGCACAGCCGGGCGGCTCGTACAAGGTCGAGATCGTCGGCGAGCCCTCCTACACCGTCGACATCTGTCCGACCAGTCGCAGAGGCGACCACAACTATGCCGCGATCGCGGCCGGTGCTGGCAGAGTGGTCAACGCGATCCCCGCGGTCGTCGCTGCGCCGCCGGGAATCCGGACCACGCTCGATCTGCCGCTGATCACCGGCAAGGGACTGTTCGACGCCAAATAGATTGCGCGACAACGACAAAGGAGAACACTTCAATGGGACGCGTCGACGGAAAGGTTGCGCTCATCAGTGGCGGAGCGCGGGGCATGGGCGCCGCGCACGCGCGGATGCTGGTCGACGAGGGTGGCAAGGTCGTGATCGGCGACATCCTCGACGACGAGGGCAAGGCGCTAGCGGCCGAGATCGGTGACAGCGTCCGCTACGTCCACCTCGACGTCACCCAACCCGACCAGTGGCAGGCGGCGGTGGAGACCGCCGTCGCCGAGTTCGGAAGACTCAACGTGCTGGTGAACAACGCGGGCATCGTCGCACTCGGACCGCTGAAGAAGTTCGACCTGGGGGAGTGGCAGAAGGTCATCGACGTCAACCTGACGGGCACCTTCCTCGGGATGCGGGCCGCCGTGCAACCCATGATCGACGCAGGCGGCGGCTCGATCATCAACGTCTCGTCGATCGAGGGCCTGCGCGGCGCGCCCTTCGTGCATCCCTACGTCGCGTCGAAGTGGGCGGTGCGTGGATTGGCGAAATCGGCAGCACTGGAATTGGCGTCGAAGAACATTCGGGTCAATTCCATCCACCCGGGATTCATCAAGACGCCGATGACGGCGCATCTTCCCGAAGACATGGTCACCATCCCGCTCGGCCGTCCCGCCGAACCCGAAGAGGTGGCGACCTTCATCGTCTTCCTGGCAAGCGACGAATCGTCGTATGCAACAGGCAGCGAGTTCATCATGGACGGCGGGCTGGTGACCGCCGTCCCGAACAAGGCCTGACCGCTCAGCGCCGTCGGCGCAGGAACCACATCAGCGCCACCACGCCGACGACGGCAGCCGCGGCCACCGGAACGGTGATCTTGGCACGGCCGTCGTCGATGGCCGCGTGCTGGACCGCATGGGCCTTCTCGACGACGGCTTGCTTGGTCTCGATGGCCTTCTCGGCGGCGCGCTGCTTGGTCTCGGCGGCCTTGTCCTTCGTGCGCTGCTTGACGTCGAGCTTGGCCGACAAGTCCTCGACGGTTTGGCCCAGCTCCTTGCGGGTCTTCTCGATGTCGTCTTGAATCTCGTCGATCCCCGCGTCGGGACCCGGCTCCGGACGAGCGGCTTCGGGTTGGCTCATGAGCGTGCGTCCTTCACTTCCTTGATGTCGGCCTTGACGCTTTCGACGCTCTGCCTCGGCGGAGCTATCTCCTCAGCCTGCTTGCGGCCGATTAACGCCGCGACGCCCGCGGCGAGGAACAACACGACGGCCACGATGACGGCTGCCGCCCATACCCCCGGCAGCACGAGCGACAGCGCGGCGACCGCCGCGGCGATCAGGGTCATCAGACCGAGCAGAGCAAGCAGGCCCGCGGCGCTGAACAGTCCCGCGCCGACGCCTGCGTGCTTGGCTGATTGTTGCAGCTCCTTGGTGGCCAGCCGCATCTCGTCGCGCACGAGCCGCGAGGTTTGTGCCGACATTTGGCTCATCAGCTCGCCGATCGACGCATCGGCTGCCGATTTGGATTCCACAGTCATGCCACCCTGGGTTGCCCAGCACGGATGCGACGAAACACCTATTCGATCGCAGACTGCTGCTTTTCGACGAGGTCGGCGGCGATCTGGATCAGCGGTGTGTTCGAGTCCTGCGACAGCTTGCGCAACAAGTCGAAGGCCTGGATGGCGTTGACGCCGTAGCGCTCCATCAGCATCCCTTTGGCCTGCCCGATGACGTCGCGGCTCGCCAGCGCCTTCTTGAACTGCTCATCGCGACGGGCGGCGTTCCACGCCACCGAGGAGTGCGCGGCGAACACCAGGCCGACGGCCCTGGTTTTGTCGTCGAATACGTTCGGTGTCTCGGCGTACACGTTGAGTGCACCCATCGTTTCGCCGGCGATCCACATCTGGAACGACATGACCGAGCGAATGGGGGTTTCCGCCAACACGTCTCGCGCGTACAACGGAAATCGCTCGTCGGTCTCGAGGTCTCTGACGTGAATCGTCTTCTCTTCCCAAGCCGCTGACAGGCATGGTCCCTGGCGATGCCGCTGCTGGATCTCGTCGAGCAGTATCGGCCACTTGTGCGTCGCCGCCGGGGTCTCGATATGCCTGCCGTTGCGGGTGACGGTGACCCCGGCGTACTGCGCCCCGGGTACCTCCACGGCAGCATGCTCGGCCAGCTCGGCGATCACCGTGTCGGAATCGACGTCGTCGCGACCGTACAGCTCCTGCACGATTTCGGCGATGCGAAGGTGGGTTGCTTCCACCTCAGCTGGATCATTCACCGCAGTCATCCGATCATTCTGCTCCGATAAGTCGGTTTAGGCTAACGCTCTTGCGGCCGCAACGACCTGGCTATTGACGGCAGCGTAACCGAGATCGACCCTAGCGTCATGTCGCGACCCCTTACTTCGGGTCACGCTTGCCTAAATTGCCGCCGATGCCGCTACAGAGCAGTCAGGTACCGCGACGTGATAACCCGCTGCATCAGTGCCGTGACGGGCGACCCCAGCCTGCTCCACCACGTTGCATGCCGTGAGAACGCGACGACTTCGGCGTGCACGTCGCCGGTCGCGGGATCGAAGCGCACGGCAAACAACTCCTCCCCGGATTCGGGGTGGCCCGGCAGCGTGCCGTAGGCGAATCCGCGGTGATCGACCTCGTCGATCAGGTAAACGACGCGGCACGGCGCGCGCACCGGCCCCAGGCCGACGAGAACCTCGGAGCCGACGGTCGCCACCTGGCTGGTCGCATCGACCCGGACGCCTGCTCCGCGCAGCATGCCCCACCGCATGACCTTCGTGGCCGCGTCGTCGAATCGCGGCCGCCCATGACCGATCACGGCCGATTTGCGCACGTGGTGATACCCGTCAGGAAGCGGTCCAGCCGTCGCACCCACCTCGTGGTAGGTCAGTTGCAGTGCCGCCAAGTCGGTCAGTTTCACCCCGACACCATGCCATCAGGCGGCGTACGGTCTGTGAGGTGACCACAGCATCCGTCGCCAGAGCTGCCGGAACATTCGCCCTCGGTGGCGACCTGACCGTCAACCGACTGGGTTTCGGCGCCATGCGGATCACCGGCAAGGGCGTGTGGGGGCCGCCGGAGGACCGCGACGAGACGATCCGCGTTCTGCGGCGCGCGGTGGAGCTCGGCGTGAACTTCATCGACACGGCCAATTCCTACGGCCCCTTCGTGTCCGAGGAACTGATCCGCGAGGCGCTTGCGCCCTATCCGGACGATCTGGTCATCGCCACGAAGGCCGGACTGCTGCGCACCGGCCCGGACGTCTGGATTCCGCTCGGGTTTCCCGGCTACCTGCGCCAGGAACTGGAATTGAGTCTGCGGCGGCTCGGGGTCGAGCGCATCGACCTGTTTCAGCTGCACCGCATCGACGACAAGTTTCCGCTGGAGGATCAGGTCGGCGAGCTCGCCGCGCTGCAGCAGGAGGGCAAGATCCGCCATATCGGCCTGTCCGAGGTCGACGTTGCACAGCTGGCAGCGGCGCAGAAGATCGCGCCGATCGTGTCGGTGCAGAACATGTACAACCTCACCGCTCGTGACGCCGAACCGGTTCTGGAGGCCTGCGAGGCGCAGGGTCTCGGATTCATTCCCTGGTTTCCGCTCGCGGCGGGGCCGCTGGCGGCGCCGGACGGCCCGCTGCAGCGCATCGCCGCCGACCACGACGCCAGCGCATCTCAGCTCGCCCTGGCGTGGCTGCTCAAGCGATCACCGGCGATGCTGCCGATCCCGGGCACATCGAAGGTGAGCCACCTTGAACAGAATGTCGCCGCCGCGGAGATCGAGATATCCGACGAGGAATTCGAGACCCTGAGCCGGGCCGGCTCCGAAAGCTCTGAGACCGCCTAGCGCCGTGCGTCTGGTCTTCACCGGGCATATCGCGGGCGCGGGCACCCAGTCGGGACTTCGGATCGTCGTCGGCAGGTGGCGCGAGTCGCCCTTCGGTCCGTTCACCGACGTGATGCTGCAGACCGCCGACCACGAACGCGTCCTGTTGGCGCCCGACGAGGCCATCGCCGACTTCGTTTCATCGACCTACCACTTCGACCGCGTGGTACTCGGTGAGCTCTCGTCCGATCTTCGGGCAGACCAGCTCACGGTGAGCGCCGATGACTTCGATGCGCGAATGCATATCGGCGGTGCGGCGCCCGTCGACGCGCTGCTGCGACTCGTGCCCCGGCGGTTGGTAACGTCGCCGCGCTGGCTGCGCGCAATCGACCCGGTCGCCGCGCGCATCGTGGCGGGAGTGCACACCTACGGAACTACGGGTAATGATCGCGTCGAGTATTACGGCGTGCGGCGGTCACGGCGCATCAGCGCGACGCGGGCCACTATCGCGGTGTGCCGTTCGGGGGTCTTGCGCCGCTGCGACCACCGGTGAGTTTCGGGTTCTCGTCCGCACCGGCCTCTCCGCAGATCGTCACGGTGACCACGACGATCGACGAATCCGCTACTCGCCGATGACCGGGGCATACGGATTCTGGTCGGCGCATGTGCGATCGCTGCTCGTCGAAGCTGGAGTCGAAGAGCCGGATGCGATGGTCGACGTGCTGCTGGCGCCGGTGTCGGCAGAGATGTACCTGCATCAGCGCGCGAAGGGGTTGACGCAGGCACAGATCGTGGCGGCGCTCGGCCGCCTCGCCCTAGCGGTGCTGAGCGACTAACGCACGCCGGTGACGAAGCCGTTCACAGCTTTCAATACCTTGTTGGGGTGAACACCGAAGAGTCCGTCGATGCGCATGCCGGCGGCGGATTCAATCCGCCGGAGCCGACCACCCGCGGTGGACCGGACTACGGGCGATTCGTCGACGCCGTCCGCACCCTTCAGGACCGCACCCGTGCAGCCGACGCGCCCGACGACGTGATCACCAAGGCGGCCGACATGATCGAGGATGTGACGGCGATGCTCGCGCCGTTCGACGCCGACGAGTGGACGACACCGTCAGGCAGGCGCATGGATCTGCCCAACCGCGGCAACATCTTGCAGGTGCCCTCCGACCTGACAACGGCCGGCGACGAGGTCGACGGCTCGGTCCGGTTCCGGCGATACCACCTCGGCCGCAACGGGGCGGTACACGGCGGTGCGGTTGCGCTGATGTGGGATTCGGTGCTCGGGTTCGCCGCTTTTCGGCTGACCCGCAGCCTGAAACAGCGCACGGCGTACCTGCACGTGAACTACCGCAAGATCGTCCCGGTACTTAAGGACCTGCGGGTCGACGCCCGGATCGACCGCAGCGAGGGGCGCAAGATCTACGTCTCCGGTCGACTGCACGACGGCGACGATCTGCTGTGCGATGCAGAGGCACTGTTCGTCACACTCAACCCCGGCCAGCCGTGACCGACGACGACACCGAATCGAAGTGGTCGGCCACCAAGCGCCGCTGGGCGCGCTGGCGCGACCGGCTGCGTGAGCGGCCGAAGGTCGAGTTCGGCTACCGCATCGTCGTCGCGGTGATCGGGCTAGGTGTCCTGGGTCTCGGCATCGTCGCCATTCCGTACCCGGGTCCGGGGTGGGCCATCGTCTTCGTCGGGCTGGGCATTCTGGCCACCGAATTCGAGTGGGCGCGCCGGCTGCTGGGCTACGCCAAGGAGCGCTACGACAAGGTCATGGACTGGTTCCACCGGCAGGGAAAGTTCGTGCAGATCCTTGGTGGGCTGCTCACCGCGTTGATCGTCGCGCTGACGCTGTGGCTGCTCGGCGCGCTGGATTGGACCGGCGAAGTCGTCGGAATCGAGTATCCGTGGCTGAACAGCCCGATCGGAGTCGGGGACTGACCGGTCGCACCGATAGCATGGTCGCGATCACAAGCACCCGCACAGATCACGGAGAGTGACCGATGAGCGCCGCCCCAAGCCCCGCCCCAGCAGCCCCGATCCGGGTCGCTGCCGGGACGACCGCGGCGGCAGCTGTTCGCGAGGCGGGGCTGCCCAGTCGCGGGGCGCCCGACGCGGTGGTGGTCGTCCGGGACGCCGAAGGCCGACTCCGTGACCTGAGCTGGGTGCCCGAGGCCGACGTCGAGGTCACGCCGGTCGCCGCGGACACCGACGACGGTCGAAGCGTGATCAGGCATTCGGCGGCCCACGTGCTGGCGCAGGCGGTGCAGGAGCTGTTCCCCGAGGCCAAGCTCGGTATCGGACCACCGATCACCGACGGCTTCTACTACGACTTCGACGTGGCGCAGGCGTTCACCCCCGAGGATCTGGAGGCGCTGGAGAAGCGCATGCGTCAGATCGTCAAAGACGGCCAGCTGTTCTCCCGACGCGTGTACGAGTCGAAAGACCAAGCGTGCGAAGAGCTCGCCGGCGAGCCCTTCAAGCTGGAGCTCGTCGACGACAAGTCCGGCGATCCCGAGGTGATGGAGGTCGGCGGCGACGAGCTCACCGCCTACGACAACCTCAATCCGCGCACCCGCGAACGCATTTGGGGTGATCTATGCCGCGGCCCGCACATTCCGACGACGAAGTTCATCCCGGCGTTCAAGCTGACCCGCAGCTCGGCCGCGTACTGGCGCGGCGACCAGAACAACGCCAGCCTGCAACGAATCTACGGCACCGCGTGGGAGTCGCAGGAGGCCCTCGACCACCACCTCGAGTTGATCGAGGAAGCGCAGCGCCGCGACCACCGTAGGCTCGGCGCCGAACTGGACCTGTTCAGTTTCCCCGACGAAATCGGTTCGGGCTTGGCGGTATTCCACCCCAAGGGCGGCATCATCAGGCGCGAACTGGAGGACTACTCGCGGCGCAAGCACAGCCAAGCCGGCTACCAGTTCGTCAACAGCCCGCACATCACCAAGGCGGAGCTGTTCAAGATCTCCGGACACCTGGACTGGTACTCCGACGGCATGTTCCCGCCGATGCATCTCGACGCCGAGTTCAATCCCGATGGCACGGTGCGCAAGCCGGGGCAGGACTACTTCCTCAAGCCGATGAACTGCCCGATGCACTGCCTGATCTACCGGTCGCGCGGACGGTCCTATCGTGAACTTCCGTTGCGGCTCTTCGAGTTCGGCACCGTGTACCGGTATGAGCTGTCTGGTGTGGTGCACGGGTTGACCCGCGTGCGCGGCCTGACGATGGACGATTCGCACATCTACTGCACCCGCGAGCAGATGCGCGATGAGCTGACGTCGCTGCTGCGGTTCGTGCTCGATCTGCTCGGCGACTACGGGCTGACCGACTTCTATCTGGAGCTGTCGACCAAGGATCCGAACAAGTTCGTCGGCTCCGACGACATGTGGTCCGAAGCCACCAGTGTGCTGGCCGAAGTCGGCGCGGCCTCCGGACTCGACCTGGCGCCCGATCCGGGCGGCGCCGCCTTCTACGGCCCGAAGATCTCCGTTCAGGTCAAGGACGCGCTCGGTCGAAGCTGGCAGATGTCGACGATCCAGCTGGACTTCAACTTCCCGGAGCGATTCGACCTGGAGTACACCGCCGCCGACGGCAGCAGGCAGCGCCCGGTGATGATCCACCGCGCGCTGTTCGGCTCGATCGAGCGGTTCTTCGGCATCCTCACCGAGCACTATGCGGGCGCGTTCCCGGCGTGGTTGGCGCCGGTGCAGGTGGTCGGGATCCCGGTCGCCGACGGCCACATCGAATACCTTGAATCCGTTGCGGAGCAACTGAGCTCACGCGGCATCAGGGTCGAGGTCGACACCAGCGACGATCGGATGGCGAAGAAGATCGTCAACCACAACAACCAGAAGGTGCCGTTCATGCTGCTGGCCGGCGACCGCGACGTCGACGCGGGTGCGGTGAGCTTTCGGTTCGGTGACCGCAGCCAGGTCAACGGCGTGCCTCGCGACGAGGCGGTCGAGACGATCGCGCGGTGGATCGCCGACCGGGAAAACGCCGCCCCCACAGCCGAACTGATGAAGGCGGCCACTCCGACGTGACCGGTGACGAGGAAGGCAGGGTCGTCGACCACGGCGTCGGCGAGCCCGATCACCTGCAGCGACTCTGGACGCCCTACCGGATGAACTACCTGGCGGAGGCTCCGATGAAGGGCGGGTCTGCCGCCTCCACGCAGCCGTTCACCGACATCCCGACGCTCAACGACGAGGACGGCCTCGTCGTGGCACGCGGCGAAGCGGTCTATGTGGTGCTGAACCTCTACCCGTACAACCCGGGCCACTCGATGGTGGTGCCGTACCGACGGGTGTCCGAGCTCGAGGACCTCACCCAGGAGGAGAGCGTCGAGCTGATGACGGTCACCCAGAAGGTCATTCGGGTGATCAAGGCGGTGTCGAAGCCGCACGGCTTCAACGTGGGACTCAACCTCGGCAAGTCGGCGGGCGGCTCGCTTGCCGAGCACCTGCACATGCACGTGGTGCCGCGGTGGAGCGGTGACGCCAATTTCATCACGATAATCGGCGGCTCCAAGGTGGTCCCGCAGCTGCTGCGCGAGACCCGCGAGTTGCTCGCAACGGAATGGGCCAACCAGTCGTGAGCGACTTCTACCTGATGACGCGCGCGGCGTACGCGAAGATTTCGACGCCGGTCGCCAAGGCCGCACTGCGTGTGGGCTTCACGCCTGACAGCATCACGATGATCGGCACGGCGGGCGCGGTCATCGCGGCGCTGACGCTGTATCCCATCGGCCAACTGTGGTGGGGCTCCTTCGCGATCTTCGTTTTCGTGTTGGCCGACATGCTCGACGGTGCGATGGCGCGGCAGAGTGGCGGCGGCACGCGGTTCGGCGCGGTGCTCGACGCCACCTGCGACCGGATCGGCGACGGAGCGATCTTCTGCGGGCTGCTGTGGTGGGCAGCGTTCGGGGCACGGAGTACGTCGCTGACGGTGGCACTGATGATCTGCCTGGTCACGTCGCAGGTGATCTCCTACATCAAGGCGCGCGCGGAGGCCAGCGGGCTGAGCGGCGACGGCGGCCTCATCGAGAGACCCGAACGCCTGGCCATCATCCTGACCGGCGCAGGGCTGTCGGGTGTGTGGTTCCTGCACATCCCGTGGCTGCTGCATGTCGCCGCCTGGTTGCTCGCGGTGGCCAGCCTGATCACCCTCGGTCAACGTGTGCACACCGTGCGCACCTCGCCGGGGGCGATGGACCCGCTGCAGAAGACCGAGCACGGGGAAGAACAGTGACCGCATCCCCGACGGGACCGCAGGCGGATGGCTCTTCTGCTCATCGCGTGCGCGACGGTGGCAGCCGCTTCTCGATCGGGGGCCAGGTCAGCGATCTGGGTTATGCCGCAGGCTGGCGCGTCGTGCGGGCGATGCCGGAGCTGCTGGCGCGCAACGCATTCGATGCGGGCGCCATCTACGCATCCCGCAACGGCGGTCCTGAGCAGCTACGCAAGAACCTGGCGCGCGTCCTCGGTGTCGAGCCGGCCCGGGTGCCCGGGGATCTCATTCGCGCGTCGCTCGCCTCGTACGCCAGGTACTGGCGGGAGGCGTTCCGGTTGCCGTCGATGGACAAGAAGAAGCTCCGGCCGAAGCTGGAGCCGTGCCTGCTCGGCCGCGAACTGATCCATGCGGGGCTCGACGCGGGCCGGGGCGTGATCATGCCGCTGCCGCACAGCGGGAACTGGGATATGGCCGGGGTGTGGATGGTTCAGCACTTCGGCACCTTCACCACTGTCGCCGAACGCCTGAAGCCGGAATCGCTTTACAAGCGGTTCATGGACTACCGGGAAAGCCTGGGCTTCGAGATGCTCCCGCTGACCGGCGGCGAGCGTCCGCCCTACGAAGTGCTCGTCGAGCGCCTGCGCGACAACAAGATCGTCTGCCTGATGGCCGATCGCGACCTCACCCGCTCCGGTGTGGAGGTGGACTTCTTCGGTGAGCCGACCAGGATGCCCGCCGGTTCGGCGAAGCTGGCGATCGAGACGGGTGCCGTGGTGCTGCCGACGCACTGCTACAACACCCGCGACAGTTGGGTTTTCGACGTGGCCGGCCCCCTGGACACGTCGTCGGGCGACATCACCGTCATCACCCAGGCGATGGCCGACCGGTTCGCCAGGGGTATCGCGGCCCACCCCGAGGACTGGCACATGATGCAGCCGCAGTGGCTGGCCGATCTTTCCGCCGAACGGCAGGCCACGCTCAGGGGCGACACCTGATGCGCATCGGAATGGTGTGCCCGTACTCGTTCGACGTCCCCGGCGGTGTGCAGTCCCATGTGCTGCAGCTGGCGGAGGTCATGCGTGAGCGCGGCCACGAGGTCAGCGTGCTTGCGCCGTCGTCCCCGCATGTCGAACTGCCCGACTACGTGGTGTCCGGCGGCAAGGCCGTTCCAATTCCGTACAACGGCTCGGTCGCGCGGCTGCGGTTCGGTCCGGCCACGCACCGCAAGGTCAAGCGCTGGCTGACTGAAGGCGAGTTCGACGTCCTGCACCTGCACGAGCCGAACGCCCCGAGCCTGTCGATGCTGGCATTGCAGGCCGCGGAGGGGCCCATCGTCGCGACCTTCCACACCTCGACGACGAAATCGTTCACGCTCAGCGTCTTTCAGGGCATTCTGCGGCCCTACCACGAGAAGATCGTCGGTCGCATCGCCGTCTCGGATCTGGCCAGGCGGTGGCAGATGGAAGCGCTGGGCTCCGATGCCGTCCAGATCCCCAACGGTGTCGATGTCGGTTCGTTCGCCTCGGCGCCCCGGCTGGACGGATATCCGCGCCCCGGCAAGTCGGTGCTGTTCCTCGGCCGGTTCGACGAACCGCGCAAGGGGATGGCGGTGCTGATCGGCGCGCTGCCCGCACTGACCGAGCGGTTCGATGACATCGAGATCCTGATCGTGGGCCGCGGCGATGAAGACGAACTGCGTGAGGCGGCCGGGCCGCTCGCCGACCATCTGCGTTTCCTCGGCCAGGTCGATGAGACGGAAAAGGCATCGGCGCTGCGCAGCGTCGACGTCTATTGCGCGCCCAACACCGGCGGGGAGAGCTTCGGCATCGTGCTGGTCGAGGCGATGGCCGCGGGTACCGCCGTGGTGGCCAGCGACCTCGACGCGTTCCGGCGGGTGCTGGAGGACGGCAAGGCGGGCCGGCTTGTGCCGGTGGATGACGCCGACGGGCTCGCCGAGGGCCTCATCGAGGTTCTGGATAACGACGCCGCGCGCGACCGCTACATCGATGCCGCGAGTGCGGCGGTCCGTCAGTACGACTGGTCGGTGGTGGCGGGCCAGATTCTGCGGGTCTATGAAACCGTCGCCGGGGCGGGCGCCAAAGTGCAGGTGGCGAGCTAAGTGACCGCTGTCGTGATCGCGGTCGTGGTCCTCCTCCTGGTGGTGCTGGTGGCGGTCGGTGCGTGGGCGTATCAGACGGCACATCGGCTCGACCGGCTGCACGTCCGCTCCGACCTGTCCTGGCAGGCGCTCGACGGTGCGCTCGCCCGCCGGGCCGTGGTCGCCCGCGCGGTGGCCGTGGACGCCTACGGCGCGGGCCCGGAAGGCCGGCGCCTAGCCGCGCTGGCCGCCACCGCCGAGCGGGTGCACCGGGCCGACAGGGAGGCCGCCGAGAACGAACTCTCGGCCGCGCTCGCGCTCGTCGACCCCGTTTCGTTGCCGGTGGCGCTCGTGGCTGAACTGGCCGACGCCGAGGCGCGGGTGACACTGGCCCGCCGTTTCCACAACGACGCGGTGCGCGACACGCTCACGTTGCGTGAGCGACCCGCGGTCCGCTGGCTCCGACTGGGTGGAACCGCCTCACTACCAACCTATTTCGAGATCGCCGAACATGCCGACCGCGATGTGGGGGTGGTCAGCCGTCGGACGTCGGCGCGGGTGGTGCTGCTCGACGAGGCCGGGGCGGTGCTGCTGTTCTGCGGCTCGGATCCCGCACGACCGGACGGGTCCGACGGCCCGGCGCCGCGCTGGTGGTTCACCGTCGGGGGCGCGGTGCAGCCGGGGGAGACGCTGACCGAGGCCGCGGTACGCGAACTCGACGAGGAGACCGGCCTGCGCGTAGCCCCTGCCGAGATGATCGGGCCGGTATGGCGACGGGACGCGGTCATCGACTTCAACGGCTCTGTCATCCGCAGCGAGGAGATGTTCTTTGTGCACCGCACCGGTCGCTTCGAGCCGGTGGCGACCGGCAGGACGGCCCTGGAACGCCGCTACATTCACGGGCACCGCTGGTGCGATGCGACAATGATCGACGAGCTGGTCGCCGAAGGGGAGACCGTCTATCCGCTACAGCTCGGCGAGTTGCTTTCAGAGGCGAACGCGCTGGCCGATGCCCGAGGCGTTGGACCGCAGCGACAACTGCAGTCGATCCGCTGACCGGAACCGCATTGCTCCTCGCGTGCGCACCGGATTCAACGGATTTGCCGTCCCCTCTAGACTGGTTCCGTAGCGATTTGGAGGAGATAGCAGTGGAAACCGCAGCTGGATCGAACGGGTCGGCGCAGACCGGCACCGCGCGGGTCAAGCGCGGCATGGCCGAGATGCTCAAGGGCGGCGTGATCATGGACGTCGTCACTCCCGAGCAGGCTCGTATCGCCGAGGGCGCAGGCGCCGTTGCGGTGATGGCGCTGGAACGCGTGCCCGCCGACATCCGGGCCCAGGGCGGGGTGTCGCGCATGAGCGACCCCGACATGATCGAGGGCATCATCTCGGCAGTCACCATTCCGGTGATGGCCAAGGCTCGCATCGGCCATTTCGTCGAGGCGCAGATTCTGCAGAGCCTCGGCGTGGACTACGTCGACGAGTCCGAGGTGCTCACCCCGGCCGACTACGCCAACCACATCGACAAGTGGAAGTTCACCGTGCCGTTCGTGTGCGGTGCGACGAACCTGGGCGAGGCGCTGCGCCGCATCACCGAGGGCGCGGCGATGATTCGCAGCAAGGGTGAGGCGGGCACCGGTGACGTGTCCAACGCGACCACGCACATGCGCAAAATCGGCGGCGAGATCCGTCGGCTGACATCGCTGTCCGACGACGAGATGTACGTCGCGGCAAAGGAATTGCAGGCGCCATACGAGCTCGTCGCCGAGGTGGCGCGGGCAGGCAAGCTGCCGGTCACTCTGTTCACCGCCGGTGGCATCGCCACCCCCGCCGACGCCGCGATGATGATGCAGCTCGGCGCCGAGGGCGTGTTCGTCGGCTCGGGCATCTTCAAGTCCGGCGATCCCGCCTCGCGGGCAGCCGCGATCGTCAAGGCCACCACGTTCTACGACGACCCCGACGTGCTGGCCAAGGTGTCGCGCGGGCTGGGCGAGGCCATGGTTGGCATCAACGTCGAGGAGATCGCCGCCCCGCATCGGCTCGCCGAGCGCGGCTGGTAAAGACTTGCTGCTGTGATGAGCCGCTTGCGCGAAGAACAAGAATAGATGGCGATCGAGGAGATCCTTGATCTCGAGCAGCTCGAGGTCAACATCTACCGCGGTGGCGTGTTCAGTCCCGAATCCGGCTTCCTGCAGCGGACATTCGGCGGTCACGTCGCGGGGCAGTCGTTGGTGTCCGCAGTGCGCACCGTCGATCCGCAGTTTCAGGTGCACTCGCTGCACGGCTATTTTCTGAGGCCCGGCGATGCCAAGGCGGCGACGGTGTTCATCGTCGAACGGCTGCGCGACGGCGGTTCGTTCGTCACCCGGCGCGTCAACGCGATCCAGCACGGCGAGACCATCTTCTCGATGTCGGCGTCGTTTCAGACCGACCAGAGCGGCATCGAGCACCAGGACGCGGTGCCGTTCGCCGTACCGCCCGACGACCTGCCCAACTTCATCTCCCGGGGTGGGATCTTCGATGATGCTGGGTTCCAGCAGTTCGCCGAGTGGGATGTCCGGATAGTGCCACGCGACCAGCTCAAGCTGTCAACCCACAAGGCGTCGCAGCAGCAGGTGTGGTTCCGGCACCGCGACCCGCTGCCCGACGATCCGGTGCTGCACATCTGCGCGCTGGCCTACATGAGCGACCTGACATTGTTGGGTTCTGCGCAGGTGAACCACCTCGAGGAACGCAAGCACCTGATGGTTGCGTCGCTGGACCACGCGATGTGGTTCATGCGCCCGTTCCGCGCCGACGAATGGCTGCTGTACGACCAGTCCTCGCCGTCGGCCTCGGGCGGCCGATCGCTGACACAGGGCAAGATTTTCACCCAGTCAGGCGAGATGGTGGCCGCCGTCATGCAGGAGGGGTTGACCCGCTACAAGCGCGATTTCACGTCGGCGCGGCAGTGAGCGGACCCCGCGTCGGCGTGTTGGCGCTGCAGGGTGACACCCGCGAGCATCTGGCCGCGCTGCGGGAGGCGGGCGCCGAGGCGTTCACGGTCCGGCGCCGGGCCGAACTCGACTCGGCCGACGCATTGGTCATCCCTGGCGGGGAGTCCACCGCGATGACGCATCTGCTCCGTGATTTGGAGCTGCTCGATCCGGTGCGGGCCAGGCTCGCCGAGGGTATGCCGGCCTACGGTTCGTGCGCCGGCATGATCCTGCTCGCCACCGAGATACTGGATGCCGGCGCGGCCGGACGGGACGCGGCTCCGCTCAAGGGGATCGATATGACGGTGCGGCGCAACGCGTTCGGCCGACAGGTCGACTCGTTCGAGGGTGATATCGACTTCGAAGGGCTGGAAAGCTCGGTGCATGCGGTGTTCATCAGGGCGCCGTGGGTCGAACGCGTCGGTCCCGAGGTGCGGGTGCTCGGCCGGGCAGGAGAGCATATCGTCGCCGTGCGCCAGGACAAGATGCTCGCGACGGCGTTTCACCCGGAGATGACCGGCGACCGTCGCATCCACCGGCTGTTCGTCGACATGGTCACCGGCCGCGTCTGAACCCGCTACGCGGGTTCCTCGTTGCCGAACCATTCGTCGCCGCCCGAATCATCGAGGACCGTGAGCGTGGGGTTCCTGACGTAGGTGGCCCGATTGCCGCCGCCCTTGCGTGATTCGTACATCGCGTTGGTGGCGATCGACAAAAGCTCGTCGAGCACTTCGTGCGGCGGCAGCGCCACGAGCGGCTGCAGGGGGGTGGTCACCACCCCGATGCTGGCCGACAAATGCGACGGCGCACCGGCGATCGTGCCCCGGACTCGTTCGATCAGCGCGGACGCGTCGTTGCTCTCGAAGAGGTCGGCGATCACGAACTCCGAGTCGGCGATGTGTGCGAGCACGGCGTCGCGTCGCGCCGTTTCGCGCAGCCGTGCGGCGATCTCGACTCGAGCCCGGTTGGAGCCGGCAACGCCGGAGAACTCGCCAACCAAGGAGAAGCTGTCCAGATTGATCACGGAGATCGCCACGAACCGATCGTCGCCGCGGCTGCGCGAGGCCAGCAGCGTCGTCGCCTTCTCGTAGAAGCCTTCGCGGTTGAACATCCCGGTGAGCGGTTCGAAGTTCTCATGCAGGATGTCCGCGTCGACGAGCCAGATCGCGGCCCGGCCGGTCAGCGAGACGAACACGATGATGAAGCCGACCAACAGCACCGAGGAGACGGCGAAGGCGATGCTGAACGACGCCAGCCGAAAGGCCAGCACGGCGAGGGTGACGCCGGTGGCGATCCAGGTGATCGCCAGCCAACGCGTGGTGTGGAAAACGGCGGAGTAGATTGCCACGAGTGTGAATGCGGTCGCACCGAACAGGCCGCTCAGCGCATCGGTCTGGATCAGACACGAGACGGCAATACAGACCGCTCCCACGCATACACAAATCCGGGATTCGATGACCGTCGGCCAGCGGCCGCGCAGCCACAATGCAGCTAATCCCCAGCAACACACGGCGACAGCGACAGCCAAGAACCGGTTGACGGAGCCTTGGGGTCCGGTCGGGCTCCAGATCAGCGTCAGCGAGATGGCGCTCATCGCGAGAATCACCAGCGCAACGAGGCGACATGTCGTCTGCTGAAGGCCACGCGCGGCGAGGAAGGCGGTCAACCAGTAGTAGTGATCAAGGCCGCGCCACCATCTTTGCGCCGTGTTCATCGGCGACTGAAATGGCGGGGCGGAGGCACTCACGCAGAGTAGCAATTAGGCCAACGCACGATCGCGTCCGCCGGATTTGTTCGATCCGTTTCAGAGCCGGGCGCAGAAATTGCTCAGTCAATTCCCGCGCGTTTTTGGCGTTCGAGCCGGTCGATAACACGGCCGCCACGAAAACGGCCGTCGCGGTGCTGACGCCAGACGCGGCGCCGTTGGGCATAAACGTCCACGTAGACTCGTTGCTCGGACTTCATCTACCCCGAATCAGTAGTGAAAGAGGTAGTACACGCATGAGCGGCCATTCCAAGTGGGCCACCACCAAGCACAAGAAGGCGATCATCGATGCCCGGCGAGGCAAGAACTTCGCCAAGCTGATCAAGAACATCGAGGTGGCGGCGCGGACCGGCGGCGGGGACCCGACGGGCAATCCGACGCTGTATGACGCCATCCAGAAGGCCAAGAAGAACTCGGTGCCCAACGACAACATCGAGCGGGCGCGCAAGCGCGGTGCGGGCGAGGAGGCCGGCGGCGCGGACTGGCAGAACATCACCTACGAGGGCTACGGACCCAACGGCGTCGCGGTGCTCGTCGAGTGCCTCACCGACAACCGCAACCGCGCCGCGGGCGAAGTACGCGTCGCCATGACACGCAACGGCGGCAACATGGCCGACCCCGGCTCGGTGTCCTACCTGTTCTCCCGCAAGGGTGTCGTCACGCTCGAGAAGAACGGCCTGACGGAGGACGACGTGCTCACCGCTGTGCTCGAAGCGGGTGCCGAGGAGATCGACGATCTGGGCGAGAGCTTCGAAATCATCTGCGAACCGGGTGATCTGGTGGTGGTTCGCACGGCGCTGCAGGATGCGGGCATCGACTACGAATCCGCCGAGGCCGGGTTCCAGCCGTCGGTGTCCGTGCCGCTGGACGCCGACGGTGCGCGCAAGATCATGAAGCTCGTCGATGCGCTCGAGGACAGCGACGACGTCCAGGATGTCTTCACCAACGCCGACATCCCGGACGAAGTGCTCGCGCAGATCGAGGACTGATCGTCAGCGCTGAGACTGCAACGACGCAGGCCGTCACTCGAACTTCTTCTGCCTCAGCGCAGTCTCAACGCGTCCTCGCGGTCGGGCGAGCAGAGAAGACGGCGTGTCTTTTCCAGGTCACGTCGGTCAACCACGCTAGGCTGCCGTCGAACAGGTGTTCACTCAAGAGGTGGTTGCGTGCGCGTTATGGGTGTCGATCCCGGGCTGACGCGCTGCGGGCTTTCCGTCATCGAAAGCGGAAAGGGCCGGCAGGTCATCGCGCTCGACGTGGATGTCGTGCGCACGCCGTCGGACCTGCCGCTGCATCGGCGCCTGCTGGTTATCAGTGACGCGGTCGATCACTGGATGGACACCCACTGCCCCGACGTGGTGGCGATCGAGCGAGTGTTCTCTCAGCAGAACGTGTCCACGGTGATGGGCACCGCGCAGGCGGGCGGGGTGGTGGCGCTGGCCGCCGCCAAGCGCGGCATCGACGTCCATTTCCACACCCCCAGCGAAGTGAAGGCCGCGGTCACCGGCAACGGCAACGCCGACAAGGCTCAGGTCACGGCGATGGTGACCAGAATCCTCACGCTGCAGACCAAGCCGACACCCGCGGACGCGGCGGACGCGTTGGCACTCGCCATCTGCCACTGTTGGCGCGCACCGATGCTGGCACGGATGGCGGCGGCCGAAGCGATGGCCGCGCAACAGCAGAAGAAATACCGGGCACGACTCAAGGCGGCACGATGATCGCATCCATACGCGGTGAAGTCCTCGACGTGGCACTCGATCACGCCGTCATCGAGGCGAGCGGGGTCGGCTACCGCATCAACGCGACGCCGTCGACGCTGTCCACGCTGCGGCGGGGGACCGAAGCCCGACTGGTCACCGCGATGATCGTGCGCGAGGACTCGATGACGCTGTACGGCTTCGCCGATGCCGACGCACGCGACCTGTTCACGACCCTGCTCTCGGTTTCCGGTGTCGGGCCGAAGATCGCACTGGCCACGCTGGCCGTGCACGACGCACCCGCACTGCGACAGGCACTGGCCGACAGCGACGTCACCGCCTTGACCAGGGTGCCGGGGATCGGCAAGCGCAGCGCCGAACGGATGGTGCTCGAACTGCGGGACAAGGTCGGCGCTGTGGGGGCTGCCGTGGGGTTGCCCTCCGTCAACGGCCATGCGGTACGCGGTCCGGTGGTGGAAGCCCTTGTCGGACTTGGCTTTGCGCTCAAACACGCCGAGGAGGCCACCGACAAGGTGTTGGCCAACGAGCCGGAGGCGACGCAGTCGACGGCGTTGCGATCGGCCCTCTCGATGCTGGGTAACAAGTCATGAGTCGCTTCACCGAGGACGACGAGGGCGAACACGACGAGCGTGACGTCTCGGCCGCGCTGACCGTCGGCGAAGGCGATATCGACGCAAGCCTTCGGCCGCGGTCGCTCGGCGAGTTCATCGGACAGCCCCGGGTGCGCGAGCAATTGCAGCTCGTCATCGAGGGCGCCAAGAATCGCGGCGGCACACCGGATCACATTCTTCTGTCCGGCCCGCCGGGGCTCGGCAAGACGTCGCTGGCGATGATCATCGCCGCGGAACTGGGCTCGGCACTGCGGGTGACGTCGGGTCCCGCGCTCGAGCGGGCCGGCGACCTGGCGGCGATGCTGTCCAACCTCGTTGAAGGCGACGTGCTGTTCATCGACGAGATCCATCGCATCGCCCGGCCCGCCGAGGAGATGCTGTACCTCGCCATGGAGGACTTTCGCGTCGACATCATCGTCGGGAAAGGCCCTGGCGCAACGTCGATTCCGCTCGACGTCGCACCCTTCACCCTTGTCGGGGCCACCACCCGGTCGGGTGCGCTGACCGGTCCGCTGCGTGACCGGTTCGGCTTCACCGCCCACATGGATTTCTACGAGCCCGCCGAGCTGGAGCGCGTCCTGACGCGTTCGGCGGGCATTTTGGGCATCGAGCTGGGGTCGGAGGCCGGAGCCGAAATCGCCCGGCGGTCAAGGGGAACGCCACGGATCGCCAACCGGCTGCTGCGCAGGGTGCGGGACTACGCCGAGGTTCGGGCCGACGGGGTGATCACGCGCGATATCGCGAAGTACGCGCTCGAGGTCTACGACGTCGACGAGCTCGGCCTTGACCGACTGGACCGTGCCGTGTTGTCGGCGCTGACCCGCAGCTTCGGCGGCGGCCCTGTCGGGGTGTCGACGCTCGCGGTCGCGGTCGGCGAGGAAGCCACCACGGTCGAGGAGGTGTGCGAGCCGTTCCTGGTGCGCGCCGGAATGCTCGCGCGCACGCCACGAGGCCGGGTCGCCACGGCGCAGGCGTGGACGCACCTCGGGATGAGCCCGCCCAGCGGAATGACCGGGCTGGGACAGCAGGGGCTGTTCGAATAGGAGGCGCGATGCTCACCGCAGCTGTGATTTTCGCGGCACTCGCCGCGCTGCTGCACGTCTACATCTTCGTGATGGAGTCTTTGACATGGACGTCGCCGCGCACCCGCGCGACGTTCGGCACCACGGCCGAGGAGGCCGAGACCACCAAACTGCTTGCGTTCAACCAGGGTTTCTACAACTTGTTCCTGGCCATCGTGTCCGCGGTCGGCATCGTGGCGATATGTCTGGGGCACACCACCGTCGGTGCCGCGCTGACCTTCGCAGGCGTCGGGTCGATGCTCGCGGCGGCGGCGGTGCTGCTCGCTTCATCGCCCGACAAGGCGCGGGCCGCTATCACGCAAGGAGTCTTCCCGCTGGTCGCGGTGGTTCTCCTTGCGGTGGCTGTTGCGACGTAGATCAGAGCAGCCCGAGCAGCTCCAGGTCGTCGCGTGCTTCACGATGATCTCCGGCGTCCCGAACGGCCTGTCTATCGGCTGTGAATCGCGCTCCGGTCGGCGTGCCGCGTCTGGTTCCCGCCGGCCCGTTTCGCGACGTACATCGCGCTGTCGGCGGCTTCGACCAACTGCTCGATGACGGCTCTGGCGTCGAGAGTGGCTGAGCCGATCCGGGTGACGCTGGCAACACCGACACTCGCCGTCGCGCCCCAGGGGATCTCTGCGACGGCTTCCCTCAGACGTTCCGCGATCGTGTGGGCCTCGCCGGACTGGATCATCTCCGCGATCAGGAACTCCTCGCCGCCGACTCGGGCGACAACGGCACGCCCGCTGGTGGCGTGCCGCAGTTTGTCGGCGACTGCGGCGAGGATGCGGTCGCCGGTGGTATGCCCCCTGGTGTCGTTGACCTCTTTGAAGCGGTCGAGATCCAGCATGATCAGCGACAGGAACGGCGCGGCGGCATCGTTCGACGCATAGATGAGTTCGCTCGCCGATCGGCGACATGGCGGGAGAGTTGTAGTTGACGCAGGACAAGACGAGGCACGCATTGGCGAGCAACACGAAGAGAACCGATTGGCGACTGCTGGGCCATCCGAGGAGCCACATCACTGCCATCGCGATACAGCAAACTGTGACGAGGACGCCAATTACCCACTGGCCCGTGGCTGTGCGGACCGATCGGCGTCCACATGGTTAGGACCTGCACGGCGCCGAGCGAGACCACCACGATGGCCATCATGCGGCGGGTGAAGCCGCGAAGATTCCGATATCCCAAATAGCCTGACAACCAACGGTAGTGGTCGGGCTGCACCCACCATTCCCGTATCCAGCCCACTTTGGCAGTCTAAGGACGTTTGCTGATCTGGTAGTCAGCAATTATCGAATGACGGGGACGGCCGTGTCGGGGTCGGGGCGCCCCGCAAGCATCCCCGCGCCGTCGGCGAGCAGATCTCGCGCGGGCGCGCTGGTCGGCGGCATGCCGACACCCTCTCGACGCACCGCTGTCGATTACACGTGCGCGTGTCGGGGTACTCCGCTGGCGTTCGGGAGTACACCGTCGGGGACCGAGGAGATATCACAATGCGTGAAACGCGTGTTCACAACCGCGGCGGCCGGATGCAGATGCCCCGCAGTCGCGGCGCCGCAAGTGGCTTCCTGCTGATTCTGTTGGGCCTCTGGGGCGCTCTCGTCCCGTTCGTTGGCCCGTTGTTCGACTTCGCATTCAGCCCCGACCGGGAGTGGACGTGGACGGCGGCGCGCGGGTGGCTCGAGGTGCTGCCGGGCGCGGTGACGGTCGTCGGCGGCTTCCTGCTGTTGAGTTCCCGCAACCGGTTCACCGCGATGCTCGGCGGGTGGTTGACGGTGCTGGCAGGGGCCTGGTTCGTCGTGGGGCGGGCCCTCGCAGCTCCGCTGGGCCTCGGCAATGCCGGCGCCCCGGTCGCCGCGACCGAGACCAAGCGGGTGGTTCTTGAACTGGCCTACTTCTACGGACTCGGCGCACTGATCATCTTCCTCGGCGCGATCGCTCTTGGCCGGCTGTCGGTCCGCAGCGCTCGCGACATCGAGTACGCGCAGCGCTCGGCGCTCCCCGTGACCGAGGAGCCGGTGGCCTCCGACGACGTCACCGAGATCCAGCCGGCCGAGGAGACGCACTCACGCCGCCATCGCTCGCTGGGTGGACTGTTCCGCCGCGGCGACCGACTCGCCCACCGCTAGGGTTTTGCGTCTGCTCACGCGGGGTGGCACTGTGCCCTCGTGCGTCTGATCAGGTGGCTCTCCCGGCTGCTGGCGCGCGTCCTGTCGTTGCGCATCATCGTCATCGTCGCGGCTCTTGCCGTGGTCGGTCTCGTCATCACCCTTGGCGCATGGGTCTGGTTCGGCGTGACCAACGACCAATACAGTCAGCTCGACCGTCGGCTCGACTCGGTCAGTAGCCTTGGCGACATCAGTTCGCTCTTGCGCAACTCCGATGACCTGGGACTCGACAAGCCTTCTGCGAACAGCGAACTCATCCGCACGGCCCGAGTCGACGGCATCACCGTTTCGCTGCCGAAGGACATCGTGCTGCCTGAGTTCGATGACGGCTACGACACCACGACGATCGACGGCGTCGAGTACCGCGTTCGCACGTTCACCGCGGGTAAGGCATCCATCGCGGTCGGCGCTCCACTGGCCGAAACGCAGAGAAGGATAGACGAACTGCACCGCCGCGTGCTGCTGATCTGCGGCGGGGTGATCGTCGGCACCGCGGTGGTCGCCTCGGCCCTGTGGCTGATCATGATCAGCCCCTTCCGGGTCCTCGCCCAGCAGGCCCGGGTGATCAACGCGCAATCCAACCCCGACGAGGTGAAGGTGGGCGGGGTACGGGAAGCGGTCGAGATCGCCGACGCGGTCGAGGGCATGCTCGCCCGCATCGGCGACGAACAGCAGCGCACCAGGGCCGCACTCGAGTCGGCAAGGGATTTTGCGGCGGTGGCGTCACACGAACTCCGCACACCGTTGACCGCGATGCGCACCAACCTGGAGGTGCTCTCCACGCTCGACCTTCCCGATGAACAGCGCGAGGAAGTGATCGCCGACGTCATCCGCACCCAGAGTCGCATCGAGGCCACGCTCTCGGCGCTGGAGCGACTGGCCCAAGGCGAGCTGACGACGGTCGACGACTTCGTCCCCGTCGACATCACCGAACTCCTGGATCGGGCCGCCCACGATGCGGTGCGCAACTACCCGGACCTCGAGGTGTCGTTGGCTTCGTCGACGACGGTGCTCATGGTAGGGATGCCCGCCGGCCTGCGACTGGTGATCGACAACGCAATCACCAACGCCGTGAAACACGGTGGAGCGACCGAAATCCGCCTTGCGGCAATCAGTTCCGTTCACGGTGTGGAGATCACAGTCGACGACAACGGCCTCGGTGTTCCGGAGGGGGAGCGGGCCGCTGTCTTCGACCGGTTCTCCCGTGGGTCGACGGCGGCGCGCTCGGGATCGGGTCTCGGCCTCGCGCTGGTGGCTCAGCAAGCGGAGATCCATGGCGGAACGGCCCGGCTGGAAACCAGCCCGATGGGCGGCGCCCGGCTGTTGCTGCGGCTGCCGCCGCCGAGCTAAGCGCGGGCGTCCTTCGGGTCGAGCTCGTCGAGCAGCCGCTGCATGGTGCTGCACATCTGCGCGAAATTCCGTTCGCCTGCCAGTGCCGCCCATCGGCGCTCGATCGAGGCCACCCGGTTGCCGGCGTCGGCCATCAAGTCGCGGCCCCGCTCGGTCAGCTCGATGAGCTTCGCCCTTCCGTCGGCGGGGTCGGGCCGCCGGGTCAGGTACCCGAGGTCGGCGAGATCGTTGACGAGCTCCGAGGCGGCCGCGAGGCTCAGTTGCGCGCGCTCCGCCAGCTCGGTGAGCCGGATGCCGCCCGCCCGGATGTTGCCGAAGATCTGGAAGTGCGGTTCGCGTACGTCCCCGTAGCCGGCGTCGGCGCGGGGGGCGGCGAGGTCGTCCCGGAGCTCGCGCAGGAGCCGAACCAGCAGTTGCCCGATGGCCAAGCGTTCCTCGGCGAGATCCCTTGACTGCGCCACAGTGGAGGAGAATACTACGGAAACCGAAGTTTCGGGAACCGAAGTAAATGGGAGATCGCCATGATCATGTCCGACACGGATTTCGTCAGCACCGATCTCGGCCGGCTGCACGTCCGCAAAGCCGGCGATGGGCCGCCTGCGGTGTTGTGGCACAGCCTTTTCGTCGACTCGCGCTCCTGGGGCGCGCTGATCGGGGAGTTGGCCACGCACCGCACGGTGTACGTAATCGACGGGCCCGCACATGGCAGAAGTGATTCCGTGCCACGGGATTTCTCCTTCGAAGCGGTTGTGGCCTCCGCTGAGCAGGCGCTGGACCGACTGGGGCTGGCCGAGCCGGTGGACTGGGTCGGCAACGCCTGGGGCGGCCACGTCGGCATCCGGCTGGCGACAGGACAGCGGCTGCGGACGCTGACGACGATCGGCACCCCGATTCAGGGCTTCACGCTGGGAGAGAAGCTCACCAAGGCGTGGCCGCTCGTCGCGATGTACCGGCTCGTCGGTCCGAACGGTCTGGTCGTCAAGCTGCTCTTCGACTCGCTGGTCGGTGGCGCCGCCCTTGCCGCACAGCCCGATCAAGCAGCCGCGGTAGTGGCGTCATTTCGGGACGCCGATCGCAGCGGGATGTATCACGCGATGCGTTCGATGATGCTGCTGCGCACCGGCATCGAGGATCTGCTCGGCGATGTCAAGGTGCCGAGCCTCATCATGTCGGTCCGTGACGACGTGACCGGATGGCGCCCCGACGAGGCCCGCCGCACGTGCGCGGCGATCCCCGACGTCCGTGTCGAGGAGGTCGCGGGCACCGGCCACGTCTCACCGCTGCTGATCGACCGCGACCGGATTCTGCGTCTGGTCACCGAGTTCTGGGGTTCCGTTTCCCCGCGAGCTGGGCCCACACGCAAGTTGGGGAACGCAAAAGTACCCAAAAACCCTCGAAATTAGGGACTTTTGCGTCTGCTCGCGATGGAAAGTGAGCCGCTAGAGGTCGGCGAGCACGAGGGCCAGCACATCGAGACCCTCCATGAGGAGGTCGTCGGAGATGGCCAGCGGCGGCAGGAAACGAAGCACGTTGCCGTAGGTGCCGCAGGTCAGCACGATCACGCCTGCGGTATGACATCCGATGGCCAGCTTCGTGGTGAGTTCGCCGTCGGGTTCGGTCGTGCCCGCCTTCACGAGTTCCATCGCGATCATCGCGCCACGGCCGCGAACGTCACCGATGCGGTCGTCCTCGGCCTGCATGCGATGCAGGCGGTCCTTCATGGCCTGCTCGATCTCCGCGGCCCGCGCCACCATTCCGTCGGCCTCGATCGTCTCGATGGTGGCCAGCGCGGCCGCGCACGCCACCGGGTTGCCGCCGTAGGTGCCGCCGAGCCCGCTGACGTGAGGCGCGTCCATGATCTCGGCGCGGCCTGTCACCGCGGAGAGCGGAAGACCGTCGGCGATGCCCTTGGCGGTGGCGATGAGGTCGGGAACGATGCCCTCGTGCTCACAGGCGAACATCGCGCCGGTGCGGGCGAACCCGGTCTGCACCTCGTCGGCGATGAACACCACGCCGTTGCGCTTGCACCAGTCCAGCAGTGCGGGCAGGAAGCCTTCGGCGGGCACGATGAACCCGCCTTCGCCCTGGATCGGCTCGATGATGACAGCGGCGAGATTGTCGGCGCCGACCTGTTTCTCGATGACGTTGATGGCGCGGCGCGCGGCGACCTCGCCGTCGGTGGCCATCTCCTTGCCGAACTCCGCGTCCCGGTACGGGTACGAAAGGGGTGCGCGATAGATCTCCGGCGCGAATGGACCGAAGCCGTGTTTGTAGGGCATCGACTTCGCGGTGAGCGCCATCGTCAGGTTGGTGCGGCCGTGATAGGCGTGATCGAACGACACCACGGCCTGCTTGCGGGTGTACGTCCTGGCGATCTTGATGGCGTTCTCCACGGCTTCGGAGCCCGAGTTGAACAGCGCCGAGCGTTTCTCGTGATCGCCGGGTGTGAGCCTGTTGAGCGCCTCTGCGACGGCGACGTACTCCTCGTACGGCGTGATCATGAAGCAGGTGTGGGTGAAGTCGGCGACTTGGTCGCGCACCGCCTCGACGACGCGCGGCGAGGCGTTGCCGATCGTCGTCACCGCGATGCCGGACCCGAGGTCGATGAGACGGTTGCCGTCGACGTCCTCGACGATGCCGCCGCCCGCGCGGGCGGTGTACACCGGCATGGTGTTGCCGATGCCCCGCGACACGGCGGCGGTCTTCCGGTCGATCAGCTCCTTCGAGCGCGGACCGGGAATGCTGGTGGCCAGATAGCGGCTCTGCTCGACGGTGCTCACGGAGTTCGAGCCTAGTCGTGCGAGATCGCCCGTCAGACCCGATCGATGCGACGGATTCCGCAGCATTTTCACGGTGCGCACGGGGGCGCTCGGACACCAGCTGCCGCAATGGCACACTGGTCACCTAGAAGGCTCCCAGGATCGAGGTTGGTTCGGCCGGGGCCGTCCTCGCACGAACGACACGAAAGCAGTTGCTGTCATGGATCTGGTCGCCTTATTACCTCTGCTCATCATCTTGGGCGCGTTCATGTTCTTCGCTTCGCGACGCCAGAAGAAGGCGATGCAGGCGACCATCGATCTGCACAACTCGCTGAAGGTGGGCGACCGCGTGCACACCACCTCTGGGCTCCAAGCCGAGATCAGGGCCATCACCGACGACACCGTCGAGCTCGAGATCGCGCCGGGTGTGGTGACCACCTGGATGAAGCTCGCCGTGCGGGATCGCATCACCGAGGACGACGAGTTCGACGACAACGACGATGTCGACGAGCCCGAATCGACGGCCACGGAGATCACCGACAGCACCGACCACAACCGACTGAACTGAGCTGACAGTCGGGGACTCAGCTCCGGCACGTACCCTTTGCGGTGCTGACGACCTGAACCTCGAGGAGACCAAAGAAACGTGGCATCGCCTTCTGCGCCGGTGCACCCTGCGCGCTACCTGGCACTCTTCCTCGCGCTGCTGGTCGGCGTGTATCTCCTGGTCTTCCTGACCGGTGACAAAAAGGCGGAGCCGAAGCTCGGCATCGACCTGCAGGGTGGCACCAGGGTCACGCTGACCGCCCGCACACCTGACGGTTCCCGGCCTTCCCAGGATGCGCTGAACCAGGCGCAGCAGATCATCGCGTCGCGCGTCAACGGTCTCGGCGTATCGGGATCGGAGGTGGTGATCGACGGCGACAACCTGGTGATCACCGTGCCGGGCAACGACAGCAGCGAGGCCCGCAACCTGGGTCAGACGGCGCGGCTCTACATCCGCCCCGTGATCCACACGATCGCCGCCCAGCAGCCACAGCAACCGGGCGCGCAGGCGGGCCCCCCGCAGGGCGCCCCGCCCGCAGGCCAGCAGCCGGGCGCCCCTCCCGCGGGCCAGCCGCGAGCACCGGTGGGCCAGCCGGGAGCACCGGTGGGCCAGCTGCCAGCACCTGAGGCGCCGCCTGCGCCCGCGGAAGGAGGTGTCGCCCCCGGAGCCCCAGAGTCCCCGCCTGAGCCCCAACCGCGGCCCTACCCCGAAGCTCCGCCGCCAAGCCCGGCGCCGCCGGGACCCGCGCCCAAGCCGGCAGAGAAGGATCTCGCACAGCGCATCGCCGACGAGAAGGCCCTGCGCCAGAGCGCAGAACAGCAGATCCAAATCCTGGCGCTGCAGTTCCAGGCCACCCGCTGTAACGACGAGGACGTGCTCGCGGGCAACGACGATCCCAACCTGCCGCTCGTGACCTGTTCGACGGACCACTCGCAGGTCTACCTGCTGGACAAGTCGATCATCAGCGGCGAGCAGATCAAGGATGCCAGTTCGGGCATGGACACCCAGCGCGGCGAGTACATCGTGCAGGTGGAGTTCAAGCCGGATGCCGCAAGCACCTGGGCGGACTTCACCGCATCGCATGTCGGCACGCAGACCGCGTTCACGCTCGACTCCCAGGTGGTCAGCGCCCCGCAGATCGAAGAAGCGATCCCCGGCGGCAACACCCAGATCACCGGGCAGTTCAACGCCGAACGGGCCAAGGAACTGGCCAACGTGCTGAAGTACGGCTCGCTGCCGTTGTCGTTCGAATCCTCGGAGGCCGAAACGGTTTCGGCCACGTTGGGATTGACGTCGTTGCGGGCGGGTCTCATCGCCGGCGCCATCGGGTTGGCGCTCGTGCTGCTCTACTCGCTGCTGTACTACCGGGTGCTCGGAGTGCTGACGGCACTGTCGTTGATCGCTTCCGGCGCAATGGTATTCGCGATACTCGTGTTGCTCGGTAGGTATATCGACTACACGCTCGATCTGGCCGGTATCGCCGGCCTTATCATCGGTATCGGCATGACGGCAGACTCGTTCGTGGTGTTCTTCGAACGCATCAAAGACGAGATCCGCGAGGGTCGTTCGTTCCGGTCAGCGGTCCCGCGCGGTTGGGTGCGTGCACGCAAGACGATCATTTCCGGCAACGCGGTGACATTTCTTGCCGCGGTCGTGCTGTACATTCTGGCCGTCGGCCAGGTGAAGGGCTTCGCGTTCACCCTCGGACTGACCACGATCCTCGACGTCGTCGTCGTCTTCCTGGTGACGTGGCCGCTGGTCTACCTGGCGTCGAAGTCGACGACGTTGGCCAAGCCGGCGTTCAACGGCCTCGGCGCAGTGCAGCAGATCGCGCGCGAACGCCGGGTTTCCGCACACACGGGACGGGGGTAGTTCGATGGCCAAGCGCACATCCGACGTGACCGAATCGAACGCCGTCGAGGCGCCGGATCTGGAAAGCGCGTCGACCGACGCCCCGCGGCACGGGTTCTTCGTCAGGCTCTACACCGGCACGGGTGCCTTCGACGTCATCGGCCGCCGCAAGCTCTGGTACGTGATCAGCGGTCTGATCGTCGCGGTCTGCCTCGCGAGCATGGTGGTGCGAGGCTTCACCTTCGGCATCGACTTCGAAGGTGGCACCAAGGTGTCGATGCCTGCAGCGGGCGTCACCACCGAGCGGGTCGAAGCGGTGTTCAGCCAGGCGCTGGGCAAGGACACGGATTCGGTGGTGGTGGTCGGCAGCGGCCCATCTGCGACGGTCCAGATTCGGTCGGAAACGCTGACGAACCAGGAGACCGAACAACTCCGTACCGCGCTATTCGACGCGTTCCAGCCGAAGGGCCTCGACGGCCAGCCGAGCAAGCAGGTGATCAGCGACTCCGCGGTGTCTGAGACCTGGGGTGGTCAGATCACCGACAAGGCGCTGCTCGCACTTGCCGTCTTCCTGGCGCTGGCCTCCGTCTACATCGCCATCCGCTATGAGCGGTACATGGCGATAGCGGCGATGGCGACACTGGTTTTCGATCTCGTCGTCACCGCGGGTGTGTACTCGTTGATCGGCTTCGAGGTCACCCCTGCGACTGTCATCGGCCTGCTGACCATCCTTGGCTTCTCGCTGTATGACACCGTGATCGTCTTCGACAAGGTGGAGGAGAACACGCACGGCTTCCAGCACACGACGCGCCGAACGTTCGCCGAGCAGGCCAACCTGGCGATCAACCAGACGTTCATGCGGTCGATCAACACCAGCCTCATCTCGGTGCTGCCGATCCTGTCGCTGATGGTCGTCGCGGTGTGGCTGCTGGGTGTCGGCACCCTGAAAGACCTTGCGCTGGTCCAGCTCGTCGGTGTCATCGTCGGTACGTACTCGTCGATCTTCTTCGCCACCCCGCTGCTCGTCACCTTGCGTGAACGCACCGAGCTGGTGCGCACCCACACACGCCGGGTGCTCAACCGTCGCAAGCCGACGGGCGAGAAGTCCCGCGCGGTGGTCGAAGACATCGCCACCGACGCCGTGGCCGACGACGACGCGGACAAGGAGACGGTCGCGGCCGCCTCACCGGCGGCGAGCAAGCCTTCGGTCGCCGAGAAGCCTGCCCCCGGTGCGCGACCGGTCCGGCCGACCTCGAGCAGGACCGGACGGCCCGCGGGTAAGCGCAACACCCGGCGGAAGTAGTTCGACATGACGGCCCGCCTGCGGGGGATCGCCGCCGCGGTGACAGTCGCGTTCGCGTCCGCTGTCGGCTTGTCGGGCTGTACGGAAAGCACCGCCGACGAGATCACCTACGCGGTCGACGGCACGCTGACGACCTACAACACCAACACCGTCGCCGGTGCGGCATCGGCTGGACCCCAGGCATTCGCGCGGGTACTCACCGGGTTCAACTACCACGGCCCCGACGGCCAGATCGTCGGCGATCACGACTTCGGCACCATCGCGGTGGTCGGCCGCGCACCGCTGGTGCTCGACTACGTGATCAGCGACAAGGCGGTGTACTCCGACGGTAAGCCCATCACGTGCGACGACCTCGTCCTCGCGTGGGCTTCGCAGTCCGGCCGCTTCCCCGGGTTCGAGGCGGCCAACCAGGCCGGCTACCGCGATATCGTCGCCGTCGACTGCGCACCGGGGCAGAAACGGGCCAGGGTGTCCTTCAACCCCGACCGCTCTCTTGTCGATTTCGGGCAGCTGTTCGCCGCCACCTCCTTGATGCCCGCGCACGTCCTTGCCGACGAACTCGGGATCGACGTCATAACTGCGATCAACAACAACGACGGTCCGACCATCGGCCGCATCGCTGCGGCGTGGAACACCACCTGGAACCTCACGCCGGACCTCGACGTGAAGCGGTTCCCCTCGTCGGGCCCGTACAAGCTGGACTCGGTCGGCGACGACGGTGCCGTCGTGCTCGTCGGCAACGACAAATGGTGGGGCGCCAGGCCGTTGACCACCAAGATCATCGTCACCCCGCGCGGCGCAGACGTCCAGGACCGGCTCGACAACGGCACCGTCGACGTCGTCGACGTCGCAGCAGGCTCGTCGGGTGTGCTCAACATGCCCGAGGACTACACCCAGGCCAATAGCCCGTCGGCGGGCATCGAGCAGTTGATCTTCGCCGCACAGGGCCCGCTGGCCGCGCCGCAGGCCCGGCGCGCGCTCGCGCTGTGCACACCGCGCGACGTGATCGCCCGCAACGCCGAGGTGCCGATCGCCAACACCAGGCTCAATCCCGTCACCGAGGAAGCGGTCGGCAGCGGCGAAGCCATCGGGGCCGAACAGTTCGTCGCCTCGAACCCCGACGCCGCACGCGAGGCGCTGGGCAATCGGCCGCTGGCGGTACGGATCGGATACCAGACGCCGAATGCCCGGCTGGCGGCGACGGTCGGAGCGATCGCGAAATCGTGCGCGCCCGCAGGCATCGCCGTCCGGGATGTCGGTTCCGAGACCGCCGGCCCGCTGACATTGCGCAACAACGAAATCGACGTGTTGTTGGCCAGTACGGGCGGAGCCACCGGCAGCGGGTCGACCGGCTCGTCGGCGATGGACGCCTATGACCTGCACACCGGCAACGGCAACAACCTGTCGGGCTATACGAACCCGCGCATCGACGGCATCATCGACATCCTCGCGGTGACCGCCGATCCCAAGGAGGTGGCCCGCCAGCTCGGCGACGCGGGCCCGATCCTGTGGGCTGACGTGCCGACGCTGCCCCTGTATCGACAGCAGCGTTCGCTGATCACGTCGAAGAAGATGTATGCGGTGAGCAGTAATCCGACGCGCTGGGGCGCCGGATGGAACATGGACAGGTGGGTGCTGGAGCAGTGAGCCCCCGAAGGCGAGCACGAGTGAGGATCGCAGCGAAGCGAGGACCGGTGGGCCCACGCCCGCAGGGCAGGGGACGAGTGGGAGCCGAGGCATGAGCACCGGCAATGAAGTCGCCGACGTCATCGAAGCGCTGACGCGTGAGGTCGCCGACTTCCCGGAGCCGGGCATCCAGTTCAAGGATCTGACGCCCGTGCTCGCCGATCCCCATGGGCTCGCGGTCGTCACCAAGGCGCTCGCCGAGCTCGCCGAGGGCGCCGAGCTGGTCGCAGGGATAGACGCCAGAGGCTTCCTGGTCGGTGGCGCGGTGGCCAACGAACTCGGCATCGGGGTGCTCGCGGTGCGCAAGGCCGGCAAGCTGCCGCCACCGGTGCACAGCGAGACCTACCAGCTCGAATACGGTACGGCCACGCTCGAGGTGCCGGCCGACGGCATCGATCTGGCCGGCCGCAACATCGTCGTGATCGATGACGTTCTGGCCACCGGTGGCACGCTCGCGGCTTCCACGCGGCTGCTTTCCGCGGCGGGTGCAAACGTCATCAGTGCCGCTGTCGTGCTGGAACTGGCGGCCCTCAAGGGCCGCGACCTGCTCCAACCATTGCCCGTCAGCAGCTTGCACACGGTCTGAAGCGATATCCTCGAAGTCGGGCGTGAGGAGGTGAGCATGGCTGACGAGCAGGGCACGGGACAGGCCGTGCAGTCACCGCCTCTTGACGACGCCGGGCCCGAGACCGCGCCGATGCCCGCGCCGGACATCGCCAAGACCTCCACATCGCGCCGCGTGCGGGCCCGCCTCGCGCGCAGGATGACGGCTCAGCGCAGCGCCGTGAACCCGGTACTCGAACCGCTGGTCGCGGTTCACCGCGAGTTCTTCCCCAAAGCCGACCTGTCGCTTCTTCAACGGGCCTACGACGTTGCCGAGCAGCGGCACGCCGACCAGTTGCGCCGCTCCGGCGATCCGTACATCACGCACCCGTTGGCGGTGGCGAACATCCTCGCCGAACTCGGCATGGACACCACGACACTGGTCGCCGCCCTTCTGCACGACACCGTGGAGGACACCGGCTACACGCTGGAGGCGTTGACCGCCGAATTCGGCGACGAGGTGGGCCATCTGGTCGACGGCGTCACCAAGCTGGATCGCGTGGTGCTCGGCACCGCGGCCGAGGGCGAGACGATCCGCAAGATGATCATCGCGATGGCCCGCGACCCGCGAGTGCTGGTGATCAAGGTGGCCGACCGCCTGCACAACATGCGCACGATGCGGTTCCTGCCGCCGGAGAAGCAGGCGCGCAAGGCGCGCGAGACACTGGAAGTCATTGCGCCGCTTGCCCATCGGCTGGGCATGGCGACCGTGAAGTGGGAGCTGGAGGATCTGGCGTTCGCCATCCTGCACCCGAAGAAGTACGACGAGATCGTCCGCCTGGTGGCTGACAGGGCGCCATCGCGCGATACCTACCTCGCCAAGGTGCGCTCGGAAATCAATGCCACGCTTGCGAAGTCGAAGATCACCGCGATCGTTGAGGGCCGGCCGAAGCACTACTGGTCGATCTACCAGAAGATGATCGTCAAGGGCCGCGACTTCGACGACATCCACGACCTCGTCGGCATCAGGATCCAGTGCGACGAGATCCGCGACTGCTACGCCGCGGTCGGCGTGGTGCACTCGCTGTGGCAGCCGATGGCCGGTCGGTTCAAGGACTACATCGCTCAGCCCCGCTACGGCGTGTACCAGTCCCTGCACACCACCGTCGTCGGGCCGGAGGGCAAGCCGCTCGAGGTGCAGATCCGCACGAACGAGATGCACAACACCGCCGAGTACGGCATCGCCGCACACTGGCGGTACAAGGAGGCCAAGGGCCGCAACGGGGTGCCCGCGGGAACCACAGCCGCCGAGATCGACGAGATGGCCTGGATGCGCCAACTCCTCGACTGGCAGCGAGAGGCGGCCGACCCCGGCGAATTCCTCGAGTCGCTGCGCTACGACCTCGCGGTGCAGGAGATCTTCGTGTTCAGCCCCAAGGGCGATGTGTTCACACTGCCGACCGGGTCGACGCCGGTCGACTTCGCCTACGCCGTGCACACCGAGGTCGGCCACCGCTGCATCGGTGCCCGCGTCAACGGCCGCCTTGTCGCGTTGGAACGCAGGCTGGAAAACGGTGAAGTCGTCGAGGTCTTCACGTCGAAGGCGCTCAACGCGGGCCCGTCGCGGGACTGGCAGCAGTTCGTGGTGTCGCCGCGCGCCAAGGCGAAGATTCGGCAGTGGTTCGCCAAGGAGCGCCGCGAGGAGGCGCTGGAATCCGGCAAGGACGCCATCGCCCGCGAGGTGCGCCGTGGCGGACTTCCCTTGCAGCGCTTGATGAATGCGGAATCGATGGCGGCGCTCGCCCGTGAGCTGCGCTATGCCGACGTCTCGGCGCTCTACACCGCGGTCGGCGAAGGCCATGTGTCGGCGAGACACGTGGTGCAGCGGCTGGTGGCCCAACTCGGCGGCGACGACGAGGCCGCCGACGAGCTGGCGGAGCGCTCGACCCCGGCGACCATGCCGGTGCGCCAGCGCACCACCGACGACGTCGGCGTGGCCGTGCCGGGCGCCCCGGGGGTGTTGACGAAGCTGGCCAAATGCTGCACCCCGGTGCCGGGGGACAACATCATGGGCTTCGTCACCCGAGGCGGCGGGGTCAGCGTGCACCGGACCGACTGCACGAACGCGGGTTCGCTGCAACAGCAGGCCGAACGGATCATCGACGTCAAGTGGGCGCCGTCGCCGTCGTCGGTGTTCCTGGTCGCGATCCAGGTCGAGGCGCTGGACCGGCACCGGCTGCTGTCGGATGTCACACGGGTGCTGGCCGATGAGAAGGTCAATATCCTGTCGGCGTCGGTGACGACGTCCAACGACAGGGTTGCCATCAGCCGCTTCACCTTCGAGATGGGTGACCCCAAGCATCTCGGTCACGTGCTCAACGTGGTGCGCAACGTGGAAGGCGTCTACGACGTGTACCGCGTCACGAGCGCCGCCTGACCTTCCGACCTGGTTCAGTCCAGCCGGAGCGAATCGATCGTCACAGCCATCGCGGGCTTGCCGTCGTCGCCCGCACCGTCGACGCCCGCGGCAGCGATCGTGTCGAGCGTGGCCAGCCCGGTGGAGTCGATCGTGCCGAATGCGGTGTAGGTCGGCGGCATCATGGAGTCGGCGTAGACGAGGAAGAACTGGCTGCCGTTGGTGCCCGAGCCCTTGTTGGCCATCGCCAACGTGCCCCGCGGATACATCACCGGTGTCTTCAGCGCCGGGTCGGACAGCCGGTACTGATTCGTCGGGTACTCGTTGCCGAACCGGTAGCCGGGGCCGCCCGTTCCGGTGCCCGACGGGTCACCGCACTGCAGCACGCCGAGCTGCGGGCTGGTGGTGAGCCGGTGGCAGTCGGTGTCGTCGAAGTAACCCTGTTGGGCAAGGCTGGCGAAGCTGTTGACGGTGCAGGGGGCCTTGTCGTTGTCGAGCTGGATGCCGATGTCGCCGCGGTTGGTGGACATGCTCGCGCTGACCTCGTCGGGGTCGGTCGGGACGCGGCCGGACCGCGGCGGTTTGTTGGGCTTGCTGGCTCGCTCGGTGGTCGTCGGGTAGGCGCAGTTGGCGCCGAGATTCGGTGGCGGATCGAATTCCGGCAACCCGCTGTCAGGCGCCGACGGTGCGGCGGTGACGCCGGGGGAGTAGCGCGATTCGTCGTCGAGGTGACGTGCGACGGCGATCGTGAACAGCACTGCGGCGGCCAGCACGACGATCGTCCCGATCGTGATCAGGTAGCTGATGATCAGGCCGGCGATTGCGAGGCCGTGCCCCTCCTCGCCGGTGCGCTTGATCTGCGACAGCGAGACGTGGCCGAAGATGATGCCCAGCGGAGCGAAGACGAACGCGCAGATCAGCGACGCGATCGCCATTCCGTTGGTCGGCCGCGGCCGCGGGTAGCCGTACGGGTCGTACGGGGGCGGGGGATACGCCCCGTACGGCGGCGGCGTCGTCACCGGCGTCAGTCCAGCCCGATGGATTTCACCTGAACCGGGGTGGCCGGCTTGCCGTCCTGTCCGCCGCCTTCGACCCCGGCCGCCGCGATCTTGTCCAGCGTCGCAAGGCCGGTGTCGTCGATCTTGCCGAACGCCGTGTAGCCCGGCGGCAGCATCGAGTCCTTGTAGACCAGGAAGAACTGGCTGCCGTTGGTGCCGGGCCCGGCGTTGGCCATCGCCAGCGTGCCGCGCGGATAGGTCACCGGAGCCTGCAGCTGCGGATCGTCGGGCTGGAACTGATTGGTGGGGTACTCGTTGGCGAACTCGTAGCCGGGGCCCCCGCTGCCCGAACCGGTCGGATCACCGCACTGCAGGACTGAAAGGCCGGGGCTGGTCGTCAGCCGGTGACACGGAGTGTCATTGAAGTAGTTCTGCTGGGCCAGGCTGGCGAAGCTGTTGACGGTGCACGGCGCCTTGGCGTTGTCGAGCTGGATCCCGATGTTGCCCTGGTTGGTCGACATGCTGGCGCTGACCTGCGCGGGATCGGTCGGCACCTTGCCGGTACGCGGCGGCTTGTTCGGCTTGCTGGCGGCCTCCGCGGCCGGGTACTGGCAGTCGGCGCCGAGGTCGGCGGGCGGCTTGAACGCGGGGAGCTTGCCTTCGGCCGCGGGTGCCGGTTCCGTCGGCGTCGACGACGGCGGCGTGGTTCCCGCCGTCGTGGTGCTGTCGGAGTCGCTGCGGGTGAAGAAGAAGGCCGCGACGCCTGCAACCACGGCGACTACGGCCACGGCGGCGGCGATGATCATGTACAGCCGCCGCCGACGCGCCTGGGCGGCCCGTCGTTCCAGTTGTCGCTCGAGTTTGCGCTTCGCTGTCGCCCGCCGCTGTTCGTTGGTCGGCACCGCCGTGGTCCTCCTCGTTTGGTCGTCGATCCGCAACGAGTGTGCCAGCCGCGGCTGAGCACAGGCCAAGAGGCCTGCCAACCGCCAGGGATGGGAAAATGACTCCGTGTTGATCACCGGATTCCCGGCAGGCATGTTGGCGTGCAACTGCTATGTGCTGGCGCAACGGGCAGGGGCGGACGCCATCGTCGTCGATCCGGGCCAACGCGCGATGGGTCCGCTGCGCCGCATTCTGGACGAGAACCGGCTCACCCCGGCCGCGGTGCTGTTGACGCACGGACACATCGACCACATGTGGTCGGCGCAGAAGGTCGCCGACACCTACGGCTGCCCCGCCTACATTCATCCCGGCGACCGATTCATGCTGTCCGACCCGATCAAGGGGTTCGGTCCGCGACTGGGCCAGATCGCGTTCGGCGCGTTGTTCCGCGAGCCGAAACAGGTGATCGAACTCGACCGCGACGGCGACAAGATCGACCTCGGCGACACGGTCGTCACGGTGGACCACACGCCGGGGCACACGCGCGGTTCGGTGGTGTTCCGGGTCGACGGGGACAATGCCGAACTCGCGTTCACCGGCGACACACTGTTCCGTCAGTCGGTGGGCCGCACCGACCTTCCCGGCGGCAGCGGCCGCGACCTACTTAACTCGATCGTGACGAAACTGCTGGTGCTCGACGACGACACCGTGGTATTACCTGGGCACGGCGAGAAGTCCACCATCGGATTCGAACGCCGCGCCAACCCCTTCCTCGAAGGTCTGACTTTGTGATGTCTTCTGCTCCTCACGTCCGCGGGAGTTCTCAATTCCAGGCGCCCAAAGGGGTGCCCGATTACCTGCCGCCCGACTCCGGCCAGTTCGTGGCGGTGCGCGATGGCCTGCTGACGGCTGCGCGCCGCGCGGGCTACGCCGATATCGAATTGCCGATCTTCGAGGACACCGGACTGTTCGCGCGCGGGGTGGGCGAGTCCACCGATGTGGTCAGCAAGGAGATGTACACCTTCGCCGACCGCGGCGACCGCTCGGTGACGCTGCGGCCCGAGGGCACCGCAGGCGTGATCCGCGCCGTGATCGAACACGGCCTCGACCGCGGCCCGCTGCCGGTGAAGCTGTGCTACTCGGGACCGTTCTTTCGGTACGAGCGTCCACAGGCGGGCCGCTACCGGCAGCTGCAACAGGTCGGAGTGGAGGCGGTCGGAGTTGACGACCCCATGCTCGACGCCGAGGTGATCGCGGTCGCCGACGCCGGTTTCCGGTCGCTCGGGCTCGACGGCTTCCGACTGGAGATCACCTCGCTGGGCGACGACACCTCTCGGCCGCAATACCGGGAACTGTTGCAGGATTACCTGTTCAACCTCGACCTCGATGACGAGACGCGCCGACGGGCGGAGATCAACCCGCTGCGGGTGCTCGACGACAAGCGGCCTCACATCAAGGAGATGACAGCCGACGCGCCGGTGATGCTGGATCACCTCTCCGATACGGCCAAACAGCATTTCGACAGCGTGCTCGCCCACCTCGATGCGATCGGAGTGCCGTATGTCATCAACCCGCGGATGGTGCGCGGACTGGACTACTACACGAAGACCACGTTCGAGTTCGTCCACGACGGCCTCGGCGCGCAGTCGGGCATCGGCGGCGGCGGCCGCTATGACGGGCTGATGGCACAGCTCGGCGGTAAAGACTTGTCGGGCATCGGGTTCGGTCTCGGCGTCGACCGCGCGCTGCTGGCGTTGAAAGCCGAGGGCAGGACCATCGGCGAAGGGGCCAGGGTCGAGGTGTTCGGCGTGCCGCTCGGCGAGCAGGCCAAGACACAACTTGCGGTGCTCGCGGCACGGCTGCGGGCTGCAGGTGTGCGCGTCGACCTCGCCTACGGTGATCGCGGTATGAAGGGCGCCATGCGCGCCGCCGACCGGTCCGGCGCTTCGCTTGCACTGGTGGCGGGAGACCGCGACATCGAGGCGGGCACCATCGGTGTCAAGGATCTGTCGACGGGGGAGCAGGTGGACGTCGCAACCGACGCCGTGCTGCCCGATGTCCTGTCGCGCCTCGGCCGGGGCTAGTTCGACTGGCGCTGGGCGTGATCGTGCGCCGTGGCGGTGAGGATCTCGTCGACGTTTCCGATCCCGCCATCGAAAGGGTTGCCGCGCTTCAGGACAAGTGTTCCGCCCGGTGTTTCGGCCACCAGTTTGGGTGAACTGGAGCCGATCTGGAATTTGCGCGCGAACCGGACCTGGTCCAACTGCACCAGCGCGCCGCCGCGGTAGGTGAACAGTCCGAGCTTGCGGTCGATCACCGCGACCGGGCGACACTGGTTCAGCGGCTGGTTGCGACGCAGACGGATCCTTCTCACGACCAGGAATGTCAGGACGGCGAACAACAGCCCGACGAGCAGAAAGATCGCACCGGTGGCACGCGACGGTGTGCCTGCGGTGAGGGCGACCACGCCGAAGCCGCCTACGACGAGCGTGATCACCCCGAGCACGAACGCGAATGTGGTCAGCCCGCTCGTACGACGGTCGATGACGAGGACCCGTCGACCGTCATCGGTGACCAGCAGGCCACCGGTGTCGGCGAGGACCACAGGCTCTGGTGGCGCGCTCATGGCAGGCAGTCTGCCATCGGGGCAGCAGTCCAACGGCGCGATCCGGGGCCTTCGCGCGCTTGCGATCGTTTACTCGTGTAACAGTCCGGTAGCTTCGGTAGATATGACGAACATGCGAACAGCGACATTCAGGGTCGGTGCGGCGCTCATGCTCTCAGCTGCTTCTCTTGCGAGCGGCAGTGGAACTGCCGGCGCTGAGCCGACCGGTCATGAAGTCAAGTACATCCTGTCGTCGGCAACCGGCGCGAGCTTCCAGGTCAACTACCTGACGGCGGCGCCGGCGAGCATGGACGCACTCAACGCGGACCCCTACGCCTTCCTGAAGAAGGAAGCGGTGCCGACGCCGTGGGAGTTCACCGTCACCCTGCAGGATCCGCAGTGGGCGACCATCGACGCAAGCATCGGCTTCCACCGCGCCAGCGCTCAACCGAATCCGCATTGCGAAATCCAGGTCGACGGTCAGGTCGTCGTGCAGGCCGACGGTCCGTACACGGCGCGCTGCCAGCTCGGCAACTGGAACTAACCGGTCAGCTGTAGTTCCGTTTCCGGCGCGTCGACGAACAGCACGCGATTGTCGTCGCCCGTCGCGGTGAGGATCTCGAGTTCCCCGAACCGGCTCGCCGCCTTGCTGACGAGGCAGACGTTCACCGTCACCGGATCGGTGGCGCTGACGAGTGGGTAGGCGCGTTCGCGTACGGGATCACCGACACCGATGATGAGGTTCTCCCTGGCGCGCACCGCAAGTACGCCGTCGCGTGTGTCGATCAGTGCGCCGGCGATGGCGTCGTCCTCGAAGATCAGCTTGACCAAGCGCACCTCGGTGTCGGGCAACAGATCGGCCTCCGCAGCGTGGGCTCTCAGCCACCTGCTCAGCGACAGAGGAGGCAGGCCGGGGCTCAACTCGACCGAACCCACGATCGCCGCTTCGACCTTTTCGCCGCGGGTGCCGCTACGCATCTCGGTCATCTGGCGTCTGGTCACCCGGTCGTAGACGACGCCGTGCGCTGCTGCGGCACATCGCTGCGCCCACTGTTCGAGTGCAGCGCCGAAGAACGGTTCGATGACTGCACGGCGGTTCGACCGCGGCGGCGGCACGACGTCTTCGACTGCGCGTGCCGGCCAGAAGCCGTGCGCGGGGCCCCCGCCGGTGAAGGCGTAGTCGAAGCCGGCCAGGTGCCGTGTCGTCTGACCGTCGCCACCCCGGTAGCTCACGGGTGCGGCCAGGTCTCCGCCGCTCTGTGGTGATTCCGAGGTGCCGAGGTACACGTCGAAACCTGCGTTCGCAGCGACGAGACCGGCAGCGAGCACTCCAGCCTCGGCTCCGATGCAGACGACGTCGACCTCGAGGCCCCACTGGGTCTCGGTGATCATGGCTTCAACCTCCGACTGGCGCATGGCGGCTCGCATTATCTAGACGGTTACGGATGGCCGCCATCTCGGCGATGATCTTGGCGGTTTGACTGGCTGCGGCGTGGTTGGCGACGGTCTGCCGGTCCCACCACATCAACTTGGTACGGAAACGCTCATCGGGATAGGGAGTGGAGCGTATCGGAGCGACGACTCCGCCGGAGGACCGCCAGCGCGCCAGCACGTGTTGCGCGCCGGTCGCCATGCAGAACTGGACCCCCGTCACCGCGAGCACGTGGCATCCGGTCCGGGCCAGCGACGCGGTGAGTCCGCGGCCGCGGTCGGCGTCGTCTGTCACCCACGCCGACTTCATCTCGACGACGCCGAACGGAAGGCGGTCCGAGATCATCTTGCGGACCGACGGCAGGCTGGGGTGGTCCGCCCACTCGACGACGGCATGGGTCTGGTCGGGTGAGGTCAGGGGCCCGATGGCACGGATGCCGCCGACCACCGTCCCCGCGCTGTCGAGCAGCGTCCAGAAGAGGGCGGTGTCGCCAGAGTCGCGTATCGCGTCGATGTCGATGGCCGCTTCGATCCCGTGCCTGCGGTAGGAGCGCTCGGCGCAGTACAGGTACTCCTGCCACAGGCCCTCGTTGTCGGCGGGCCTGGCGATGGCGACGGTGCACTCGGCGTCCGGATCCCACCAGCTCATGAGCGCGCCGTCGACGTCGTCGCCGGCGAACTCCCGAGGCAGTTCGAGGACCCTCATCGCGCCTCCCATCAGGTCAGAACCGGCCGTATCAGGTCTTATTCTTCTCGATAAAGCGCAGAGATATGCAGATCTAGCAATGTAACAAGCAAACCTAGATAGGGCTAATGGATAGAATAAAAAAACCAGAATAAATATGCTTTGGCGAAAGTTATGGCGATGAGATACCAGGTCACCGGGTTAACCGCGGTCGCCGCTCAGGGCGCGGCGCGATTTCGGTCGCCGGTGCTTGACATCTACTCGAACGTGAGTTCGCATCGATAGATGCGGTGGGATGGCCAAGGCGTCAGCGTCGACGACGGCGCATTGCCGGGCCTACAACGAATCGGTTTCGTGCGAAGCGTGCGGACACCCCAGTTCGACGGCATCACGTTTCACGAAGTGCTCTGCAAGTCCGCACTCAACAAGGTGCCGAACGCGTCGATGCTTCCTTTCAAGTACACCGTCAACGGCTACCGTGGCTGCTCGCACGCCTGCCGGTACTGTTTCGCGCGGCCAACGCACGAATACCTCGAGATGGACTGCGGCGCCGATTTCGACACGCAAGTCGTGGTGAAAACCAACGTCGCCGAGGTACTGCGTCGCGAGTTGACCCGCAAGTCTTGGCGGCGCGAGACCGTCGCACTCGGCACGAACACCGATCCCTACCAACGCGCGGAAGGTCGCTACGCCCTGATGCCGGGAATCATCGGGGCGCTTGCCGACTCCGGCACACCGTTCTCCATCCTCACCAAGGGCACGCTGCTGCGTCGCGACCTTCCGCTCATCGCAGAAGCCGCTCAACGCGTCGACGTCAGTGTCGCGGTCTCGCTCGCTGTGGGAGACCCGGTGCTGCACAAGGAAGTCGAACCGGGGACGCCGTCGCCGCGGGCGCGACTCGACCTGATCGCAGCGATCCGCGATGCCGGTCTCGAATGCCATGTCATGGTCGCACCGGTGCTGCCCAAGCTCACCGATTCCGTCGAGCACCTCGACGGTCTGCTGGGCCAGATCGCCGAAGCGGGAGCACGCAGCGCGACGGTGTTCGGTCTACACCTACGGGGTTCAACGAGAGGTTGGTTCATGTCGTGGCTGGCGCGGGCGTACCCCGAGTTGGTCTCCGAGTATCGCAATCTGTACCGGCGGGGCGCATACCTGCCCGTCGAGTATCGGGACATGTTGCGCAACAGGGCGAATCCGCTGTTGCACAAGCACGGGCTTGCCCCCGACCGCAGATCGTTCCGCGCGGCGGAGGCGCCGCAGGCCTTGACGGCAGAGGTGGCTCAACCCACCCTGTTCTAGTGATCAAGCCTTGTTGCGCTTGACCTCTCTGAAGGGCACGCCGCGATCGGCGGCAGCCTCGCGGGGGAAGCCGAGAACGCGCTCGCCGATGATGTTGCGGGCGATCTCGGTGGTGCCGCCGCCCAGCGCAGCCGTCTGCCGGGACAGATAGCGCTCGCCGAAGCGGAGCATGCCCTCGTTGCCTTCGACGACGCCGAAGCTGCCGGTGAGTTCGACCGCGGTGTCGAAGCCGACCTGGTGCGTTTCGGCGTGGGTGATCCGGATGATCGATCCCGCCGCCGGCGGCAGGGAACCGTCGAGCACACCGTGATAGACGTGGTCGATGAGGCATTCCTGCACGGCCTTGTGCACGATCGCCCGGCCGGCACGTTCGCGCGCGCGCTCGCTGTCTGACTGGCCGGTGGCTTCGAGAAGTGCGACCCAGTCGATCGGCACGTCGGTCTTGCCCTCTGCGCCGATGCCGCTGGCGAACTCCGAGCCGCCGCCGACAGCGCGCCGCTCGTGGTACAGCTGCCGGGACGCCACGTGCCAGCCCTCGTTGACCTCGCCGACGACGGCGTCGTCGCCGAGTTCGAGGTTGTCGAAGAACTCCTCGCAGAACTCGACGGAACCGTTGACCTGTTTGATCCTGCGCAGCGTGATGCCGGGGCTGTCGATCGGAACCATGAACATCGTCAGGCCCTCGTGCTTGGGCGCATCCCAGTTGGTTCTCGCGAGCATCAAGCCGTAGTCGGCGGCGAAAGCGCTTGTGCTCCATGTCTTTGCGCCGTTGATCACCCACTTGTCACCCTGCCGGTCGGCGCGGGTGATCACACCGGCCAGATCCGACCCGCCGCTGGGCTCCGACAGCAGCTGAACAAGTACCTCCTCGCCCCGCAGGGCGGCGGAGATGTGTTGCTTCTTCTGCTCTTCGCTCGCGGTGTCGAGAATCGTCGCCGCACAGATCGTGAACGTCGGGGTGTTGAGGATGATGGGCAGCTCGTAGCTTCGCGATACGTCGTCGAACGCCCGCTGGTACTCGATGGACAGCCCGAGCCCGCCGTACTCGCGCGGAAAGCAGATTCCGGCGAAACCGCCGTCGTAGAGCATCCTCTGCAGTTCGCGGGCACGCTGCCATGGCGCTTCCTCCCCGCGATCCGCTTCTGGCGGGTTGGCGGGATCGATGCGCGGCATGTTCTCCGCCAACCAGGCACTGGCCCGCGCCGAGAACTCGGCGACGGACTCCGTGGTGGCCGGGGCCGACGTCGTCTCGGTCACATCGTCTCCTCACGCAAGCGCTCGTCGGTCATCAGGCGGACTCCCGGGCTTCGGTGATGGCGTACACGCGCAGGTTGTGTTCGTCGGGTGTACCGAACAGCGATCGGTCGAGCATGACCCTGCGCAGGTACAGATGCAGATCGTGTTCCCATGTCACACCGATGCCGCCGTGCAACTGGATGCAGTGCTGCAGCATTCCCGGGGCATGTTCGCCCACATACGATTTGGCGACGCTGACGGCCATGTCCGCTTCGGGGGAGCGGCTCGCGACCTCCGCGACGGCCGCATTGGTCGCCGCCTTGCAGGCTTCGAACCAGATCTTCAGATCGGCGTAGCGGTGCTTGAGCGCCTGATACGAGCCGAGCGGACGGCCGAACGAGTGCCGGTCGAAGCCCCACTGGATGGTGAATTTCAAGACGGCGTCGAGAATGCCGACGACCTCGGCGCACTGGAGGATTTGGGCTATCTGGCTCTGCCGGGCGATCAGGTCCGCCGTCTGCTCTTCAGTACCGACGGCCGCCGATGCCTCGACTTCGACGCCGTCGAAATGGACACGCGCATAGGACTTCACGAGGTCGACCGATTTCTGCGGTTCGATTTGGACGCCACGTGCGTCTGTCGACACAACAAACTGCCGCACAGCTCCTTCGCAGTTCGCGACGACGAGAAGCACAGCGCTGTCCGCACCCGCCTCGACCCGGTCCTTCACACCGTCGATGCGGAATCCGGAGTCGGTCGGCATTGCGGTCACGCCGGGATTCATCGGGGACCACGACCTGCCCGGCTCGTACACCGCCCATGACGCGACGGCTTCACCGCTCACCAGCGATTCGATTGTCCCCTCGTGGTTTTCGGGGGCCTCGACGAGACCGGCGAGCACGGTGCTCACGGAGTGCAGCGGCCCGGGGGCGACGGTCTTGCCCGCCAGCTCGGCCACCAGCGCAAGGTCCTTCACGCCGTCGCCCGATACGGAACCGCCGCCGAGCTCTTCGGGAACGAGCAGGCTCGTCCAGCCGAGCTCGGCCGCGCGGCGCCACCAGCCGTGGTCGAAGGAGGTGCCTGCAGCGTGTAGTTCACGCAGCCGGCTCAGCGATGCCTCCTTCTCCAGGAACGACTGGGTCGTCGAGGCGAAGAGCAGGACCTCGGGGTTTGAGGCGTCCGTCATGCAGGGATGACGACCGCGGGCGCGTCGGGGTTGTGGACTATTTCGTTGGGAACCTTGAACAGGTCGATCATGTTCTTGCCCATCACCTTTCGCTGGCCCTCGTCATCGAGGCCCTGCAGGTCGTCGACCAGCTTCGTCGGCTCGGCGAGACCTTCGGGGTGCGGCCAGTCGGAGCCGAAGATGACACGGTCTACACCGATCAGTTCGGCCATCTTCGCGAAGTCGTCCTCCCAGAACGGTGCTACGTAGACACCGCGCCTGAACGCCTGGATCGGGTCCTCCGGAAACTCCTGCGGCATCTTCTTGTACGTGCCCTCGAACTGCTTGAACAGGTAGGGCACCCAGTCGGCGCCGTTCTCGATCGACAGGACTCGCAGGTCCGGGTTGCGCGTCAGGGCGCCGTGGCAGACCAGCGCCGCCATGGAGTCCTCGATCGGTCGCTTGCCCATCGAGACCATGCGGAATGCGGTCGGCTTGAACGGCAGGTATTCGTCGGCGGGTTCCCAGTCGTTGAGGTATTCGGCGTAGCCCGAGTCGGAGGCGTGCATCGACACCGGAATGCCTGCCTTGACGCATGCCTGCCAGAACGGGTCGAACTCGGGAAGGCCGAAGGAGCGCGTTCCGCCGACCCCCGGTACCGGCGCCGGGCGGACAAGCACCGTCTTGGCGCCACGTTCCAGACACCACTCGAGTTCCTCGAGGGCGCGGTCGACGATCCCGAGGTTGACAACTGGAGTCGAGAAGATCCGGTCGTCGTAATTGAACTGCCATGTCTCATACATCCACTCGTTGAGCGCGTGGATGACGTCGGCGATGAGCTTCGGATCGTCTTTCATCCGCTCCTCGACGAGGCTGGCCAGCGTCGGGAACATCAGAGAGTAGTCGAGGCCGAGGCCGTCCATCACCTCTAGACGGGCGGCGGGGTCGCGGAACGCCGGAATGGCCTTCATCGGCTTGCCCATCACCTCGCGGAAGCTCTTGCCCCCGCTGCCGTGGCGGAAGTACTCCTCCTGGGCGCCCGGCCGGGCGACGACCTCGAATGTCGGGTTTGGAATGTAGTCGCTGACCTGGTTGCGCACCATGATCTTGGTGCGGCCGCGGACCTCGATGTAGTCGATGACGTTCTTGCGGTGGTCCGGAAGGAACTTGGTCAGCGCCTCTTTGGGCTCGTAGAAGTGATTGTCGGCGTCGAACACGGGATAGGGGAGCTGGCGAGCAGGCACGTCGCCTCCTGGAAGTCTCGTATGGCTGAAGTGGTAATGACATTACCACTTGCCGACCAGCCAAAACACCACCCCCCTCAGAAGCTCCTTCTCGCCAGGTCAGGCGATGTCGACAGGTTGCCAAAGCGCCGCTATACAGAAGTCGTATATGTGAGAGCCCTCAACGGGAACGCCGCTCAGTTCGGCGCCGAGGAGTTGCAGGCGCATCGCGCCGAGCGCTGTCTGCATGATCAGCGCGGCCGTCGCATCGAGGTCGATGCCCGCCCGAAACGAACCTTCGGCGATGCCGCGGGCGATGATGTCCTTGATCAGTTCGTGCAGTGGCGAGAGCACCCTGGCGTACTCGCGCGGAAGGGCCTCGGCGAGATGGTCGTTGTAGTTCGTCAGACCGCGGTTGACCCTGTCCTGCTTCGTAGAGGAGGCAGGCTTGCAGATCCGGTCGATCAGCATGCGTAGTGCTTCGACGGGGGCCAATTCTTCCGTGTCCATGCGCCATTTCCGCGTCGATTCGGACATGATCTTGTCGATGAGCGCGAGCAGCAGCTCGTCCTTCGTCGAGAAGTGTTGGTAAAAGGACCTCAGCGAGGTCTTTGATCGCTCGACGACTTCGAGCACGGTGAAGTCGGTGCGGCCGGTTTCGCCGAGGATCGCCAGCGCCGATCGCATGAAGCGGCGCTCCCGCGGTTCTGTTTCCACGCCGACGGCCTGCGTGGTGCGTCCGCTCGACTTCACCATGGTAATCACGTTACCGGTTCTGCTGGTGCTCGGTTAGTGTTCCCTCTCATGACGACTGACTCAGCGCACTGGACGGTGCAGGCACTGCTCGACCTCTTCGACGTGAAACCCGAAGGCGAGAACCGCTTCGTCGCCGAGACCGGCCCCGCAGGCGAGGACGAGCGCCAGGTCGTCGAGGGCACGCAGGTGCTGGCGCAGATGATCGTTGCAGCGGCCAAGCGTTTCCCGCAGAAGTCGGTGCGATCGGTCTATGCCGTGTTCGCGCGTGCGGTGATGGTCGGCGCAGGACCGGTCGAAATCGAGATCGACGTCGTCAGCGAGGGTCGTTCGACGGCGACAGCGGTCATCGCGGCCAAACAGAACGGCAAGCGCTGCATCACGACGACGCTTCTCGCCGATGTGCCGACCGGCGATGTGATCCGCCATCACCTGCCCCGCCCGCAGGTCGCCGCGCCCGGGGACGCGAACGTCGCGGAGATGCCGATGGACGGCCGCGAGCTGCGGTTGGTCGACGTGGTCGACGTGAACAGCCCCGATGAGGTGGGCCCGCCGGAGCTGCACGCGTGGCTGCACTACGACCCGATTCCCGATCGCGACGACCTGGCCAAGGCACTGATCGCGTATTTCACCGGGCATCTGGGGATCTCGACGACCATGCGGGCACACGCGGGCATCGGCACCAGCCAGGCGCATCTGACGGTGTCGACGGCTCCGATGACGGTATCGGTCAGCTTCCACGAGCCGGTTACCTGGGACGGCTGGATCCTGTACACCCACGAAAGCACGCAGGTCGGTTCGGGGATGTCCTATGTGCGCGGTGCGGTGCACACCGAGGAGGGTGAGCTGATCGCGTCCTTCACCCAGGATGCGTTGATCCGTCCGCTGCGCACCACGGACACCTCGATCAAGCAGCAGTCCAGGCTGTAGCGGTCGGAAACCAATCTTTACATATTTGTCGATAAGTGTCACGCTGTGATTTGTCTCCGCCCGGACACCCGCTCGTCGAGATTGGAGCCGCTATGTCGCCGCAGACCTTCCGCACGATCACTCGCGACGGCCGGAAAGCCGCTTCGACGGCCAGGTTCCGCGGGCGCGCGAGCACGGTGCTGCGGCATGAGATGACCGTGGTCGCGTCGAGCGTCGCGGATGTCGTCGCATCGACGGGTGGCTGGCTCTACGACCGCCGGATGGCGGGCTGGCGGGTCAACGTTCTTGTCGACGACCGGGCAGGTGAGCGGGCGCTGCGCATTCTCGGCGCCGTCGCATTCGACCTGAGCGGAGACCTCGAGGCGATCAGCGACGACCCGGACCGCGCGGCCACGCTGGCAGTCGCTGCCGATGTGTACGCCGCCGATCGGCGGGTGCGTCGGTTCGTGTCGACATCGGATCCCACCCGCGCCGAAGTGGCGCTGTGGGGTGAGACCGCGACCCTCGTCAGAAGCGTCAGCCCCGTCACCTACCGCCTGAGTGCCGCAGCGCGGGCGTTCAAGGCGCAGGCGCTGGTGGCCGCCGGTGTCTCCGCAGAACCCGTGAAGGCCACAGAAGCGTTGTACCGCCGGGGCGTGACCGCGCTGGCGAGTGTGGCCGCTAGACCTTGAGATAACCCTTGTCCGCAGGAATCTGCGCCGCGGTCACCAGAGACGACGCATCGCCGGCGAGCCACACCACGATGTCCGACACGAGGTCGGGTGAGGCGAGCGAATCGGTCGGCAGTGCGCCGGGTGAGAAGCTGTGGATGAAATTCTGGTGGTCGGCGAACATCTGCCACATCGACGCGTCGTTGCCCATCGGGGTGTCGGTGCCGTACGGATGCACCGAGTTGACCCGAATTCCGAACTCGCCCAACTCAACCGCAAGGGAGTTCGTCAATCCGACGACGCCGAACTTGCTCGCACAGTAGTGCCCGCAACCCGGCACGGCCTTGACGCCCGCCGCCGAGCTGATGGTGATGATCGATCCGCCGTTGCCCGCCTCGATCATCGGTGGCACGACGGCCTTGACCGTGTTCCACAATCCGGTCAGATTGATGTCGATGACGTCCTGCCACTGTTGAGGCGAAATCTCCCACAGCCGACCCCAATTGAGCACGCCTGCGTTGGCGACCACGATGTCGAGACGGCCGAACTCCTCGATCGCGTCGGCCACCACGCGTTGCTGGGCGGCGAGATCGCGGATGTCGGCCTCTTCGGCGCGAATCTTTCGGCCCTCGCCTTCGACGAGGTTCACCGTCTCGGCGAGGTCGGCCGGTTCGGCTGGTGGGTAGCCGTTGTGTTCGGCGACCGGACGGCATGCGTCGATGGCGATGATGTCGGCGCCCGCGCGAGCCAGTCGGACGCAGTGAGAACGCCCCTGCCCGCGAGCGGCCCCGGTGACGTAGGCGACCTTGCCTGCCAGCGGTGTGTTTTCAGCCATGATCGACATCGTGCGCGTGGTGAACGACGTCATGCAAGTGGTAGACCGCGATGGAGGCGATGGTGAACTCGCTGCCGTTGCTGCGAATCCCGCGTCGTGACCACGCGTCGGGCAGGATGCGCTCGTAGGTGTCGGCGACAACGCGTGCCGCCTCGACGAGTTCGGATGTGACGACGACGGGATCCTGGGAGCCGTAGTCGTCCTCGATCGCCGTCGCGTCCTGATCCCAATTGGGGAAACGTGGATCGTCCTGGCCGAGCATCATCACGACGCGCTCGTTGAAGATCCGGTGCACATCGCGGATGTGGCACCCGTACTCGAGCGCCGACCACACCGTCGGCCGCGGCCGCACGGTGGCATCGGCGGTGCTGAGGCGACGCGGCCATTCGTCCGCGTCGGCCAGGATGTGGCCGGCCACGTCGGTGTGCTCGACCGTTGACCCGTCGAAACCGCACTCTGGGCATTGCTGCGAGATGACCCAGGTCCAGTCCTTGGTGTCGGGCTCGATCATGCCGTCAGTGTGGCAGCCGCCCGCGAGAGCCGATCACCGGCTCCCGAGGCAATCGGCTCGCCGTGCCCGAAGCAGGCGGTCTCGACGTCGAGCGCAGCCAACCGCTGAAACGACGCGACGGTGCGGGCCCGGTCCTGGTTGAACGTGCCGAGCATCACCGAGCCGACATTGGCGATGGTGTCGCCTGTGAAGAGCACGCGGTGCTCGGGCAGGTAGACCGCGATGCTTCCCTCGGTGTGTCCGGGGATTGCGAGGACCTGCGCACCACCGCCGAAGTCGAGCACGTCGCCGTCGATCAGCTCGCGATCGACGTGCACCGGGGGAGCGGTGCGTGGCAGCCCGGCCGAAACGCGTTCGTATATCGGCAACTCCCAGTCTTCGAATACAGCAGGCGACATGTCGGCTTGGCCGCGAATGACGGCGGCGTCGCCCGCCCCGGCCAGCACGGTGGCCCCCGTCGACTCACGCAGTTCGGCCGCCGAACCGGTGTGGTCGGCATGGCCGTGGGTCAGCACCATCCGGTCGATCCCCGGTACGGCCGCTGCGATCTCGGCACCCGAACCCGGAGCGCCGGTGTCGATGAGGGTGGCCGAGTGGCCGTCTCGCCAGACGTAGACCTGCCAGCCGTTCACCCGCAACATCGTCAGGTTCGGCGTGACGGTCAGCGTTTCCATCGTTCGACCGTATGGCCGGGACAGTCGCTGTCGAAAGCAGGTTCGCTGTCGGCGAATCGTGGCACCATGTCGACGTGGTGCCCAAACCCTCAGGGGTGGTGACGTTCCTGTTCACCGATATCGAGGGCTCGACCCGTCGGTGGGAGTCGGACGCGTGTTCGATGCGGCGAGCGATGGTCGCTCACGACGAGGTCATGCGTGACACCGTTGCGGCGCACGACGGTTGGTTGTTCAAGCACACCGGTGATGGGGTATGCGCGGCGTTCGCCTCCCCCCGCTCCGCCGTCGACGCCGCGATCGACGCGCAGCGTGCTCTGGAGTTGCCAGTGCGGATGGGTATCGCGACTGGCGAGGCGGACCTGCGCGGCGAGGACTACTTCGGCACCGCGCTGAGCCGCGTCGCACGCGTGATGTCGGCCGGCCACGGCGGCCAGATCCTGGTGGACGGTGTCACCGCGCAACTGCTCACGGGCGTCGATCTGGTTGCCATGGGCTCTCGGCGGCTGCGCGACATCGTCAGGCCGGTCGAGGTGTTCCAGGTGCAGGCGGGTGGTCTGCGCTCGGATTTCCCGCCGCTGAAGACAGGCGAGTCGATGCCGGGCAACCTGAGGCCGCCGACCACGCGGCTGATCGGCCGCGGGTCGGAGCTTGTCGACATCGCGTCGGCACTCAAGGCAAACCAGCTGGTCACGCTGACCGGCGTGGGCGGGGTCGGCAAGACTCGGCTCGCGCTTGACGTGGCAGCCCGGGCGGCATCAGATTTCCCCGACGGCGTATGGGTCATCGAGCTGGCGGCGGTCACCGATCCGGCAGCGGTGTCCGACGCCGTGGCGGCAGTGCTCGGTATCACTCACCGGCCGGGCATGACGCTGACCGACAGCATCGCCTCGGCGCTGGCGGGGCGGTCGCGTCTACTGCTTTTCGACAACTGTGAGCATGTTGTGAGCGCGGCCGCCGATATTGTCGAGGCGATCCTCTCGCGCTCAACCACCGTCAAGATCCTCGCGACCAGCCGCGAGGGCCTTCGGGTGGCCGACGAACGACTGTGGCCGGTGCCGTCGCTGGATACGGAAAGCGCATCGGACTCCGCGGCGGCAACGTTGTTCACCGAGCGTGCGGAAGCCGCGGTGCCGGGTGTCAGCTTGGAAGCGTCTGCGGTGCACGAGATCTGCCTACGTCTCGACGGAATCCCATTGGCTATCGAGCTGGCCGCGTCACGCATCGTGTCGATGACGGTGACCGAGGTGCGCGACCGACTCAACGATCGGTTCCGGCTCTTGGTCGGATCTCGTCGTGGGCTCGAGCGCCATCAGACACTGCGGCACGCCGTGCAGTGGTCCTACGACCTCCTCGAAGGTGACGAGCAGATGCTGCTCAAGCGGTGTGCGGTATTCGCAGGCGGGTTCGATCTTGCGGGGGCGTGCGCAGTGGCCGACTCCGACGACGAGTTTGCGATCATGGACCTTCTCGACGCATTGGTGCGCAAGTCATTACTGATTGTCGACAGGTCAACGGGTTGCACCCGATTCTCGATGCTGGAGACCATTCGGCAGTTCGCCGAAGATCAGCTCGTCGCTGACGGACTCGCAGACGTTGCCCGCGATGCACACTCGCGATTCTTCGGCGGCCTCGAAGCCGATGTCGTCGCGCTGTGGGACAGTCCGCGACAGCGTGCGGCCTACGACTGGTTCGCCAGCGAGCTTGCGAACCTTCGCATCGCGTTTCGGTGGGCCACCGACAGGGGCGACATCGACACCGCCGCCACCATCGTCGAATACGCGTTCATCGGCACCATGATTGAACAGTACGAACCGGCGGGCTGGGCCGAGGAGCTCATCGAACCGGCGAAGGCTGCCGACCACCCGAAGCTCGCGACCATGTACATGGTTGCCTGTCAATGTGGTTGGGTCGGCCGAGTAGAGGACGCGATTCGGTACAGCGAAAACGGTGTCAAGTTGCTCGGAAAAGACCCCTACGACAGATCCCCGCTGCACTACGAGGCAACCTTGGGTAGCCCCTACATAGCGCCCGGTCTGCCCGAACGGTGGCAAGCAGTCGCACGGCAGATACTGGAGCAGATCGAGGACAACCACGGACATACCCGCGCTTCGTTGGTCATGGCACTGGCCCTCGGTGGCGCACATGAGGAGGCGATGGTCCTGACGGACGGACTCGTCGAATTGGCCGAATCCACTCACAATCCCTTCTCGCTCGCGCAAGTGCTCGTCGCCGTCGCATTGGCTTACCGCTATTCGGATCCGCATACCGCGCTGGAAGCCCTGCGGCGTGCACTGGCGATCGCTCAAGACAGTGGCAATCGATTCATCGAATCACACGTCGCGGTGACGCTGGCTCCGCTCGAGGCGCAACACGGCTCACCGGACGCGGCGTTGGGCTGTCTGAGGCTGGCGATCTCCAACTACCTCGATTCGGGGAACACCGCGACGTTGCACAGTCCGCTGGCGAACCTTTCGAGCCTATTGCACCAACTCGGTCATCATGAAGCTGCGGCCTCCATCGCAGAGTTCGCCGACGACCCGCTGACCCGCATAGCCTTCTCCCAAATCACCACGACCATCGCGCAACTGCGGGCGTTGCTCGGTGTTGATCGCTACGAGACGCTCGCAGGAATCGGCAGTGCGATGACCAACGCCGAGATGGCGAATTACGCCTTCGCGCAGATCGACTTGGCCCGCGCCCAACTGCGCTGACGCTGACCAAAACGCGGAAAACTCGCTGAATAGCGGTTATGCGGGTTGTGCGCACAAGCGCGCCACGATGCGCCCGGATCCATAACTTCATTCCTGTCCCAGCTACATCGGAGCTACTCAGGAGAACTGATATGAACACAACCGCATCGCGTGGCGTCATCGGGTGGGTTGCCGCGCCCGTAGCCGCCGCAGGCATCTTCGCAAGCACATTGGGCATGTCCGCCGTCGCCCATGCGGCGACGGCGGTCCCCGGTGTCAACACGCGCACCTCGGGAATGGTGCTGTCCAAGGAGTACACCTCTGAGCAGAAAGAGGAGCACGGCGGGCCCGCGAAGGCCATCGATTCGCAGCTGCAGCAGGAGGCGGCGCAGCCCGACAGCCCTGCCAAGCAGGAGGCCAATGAACTGCGGGGCGACATCAAGGCCGAAGAAGTCAAAGAGGACGCGCTCAACAAGGTCGAGTCGTTGGCGAATGTCCAGACGCCGGAGCCGAAATCGCATGCTTACGTGTTGAAGAACCCGGTGCACAAGCACCTGGGAATGATGAAGGCCGGCTTTTCGCAGGTGGCGCGTTGAGCCGATCCGGGTTCAGCGAGCCGACAGCGTCGCCTTGAGAACATCGAGCGGCAGCCCACCGAGATCGAGCGCGCGGCGGTGGAATTCCTTCAAAGGCACTCCACCGCCGACGATTTCGTCACGCAGCTGCTGCCAGATCCGTTGCCCGACCGCGTACGACGGAGCCTGACCGGGCCAGCCTAGGTAGCGGTCAAGCTCGAACCGGAGGTTGGCCTCCTTCATCGCGCTATGCGACTGCAGGAAAACCCAGGCTCTGTCGGCGTCCCAGATGCCGCCGTCGGGTGCTGTCATACCGCAGTGCACGCCGATGTCGATCACCACGCGCGCGGCCCGGAACCGTTGCGCATCAAGCATTCCCATCCGATTACCTGCGTCGTCGAGCCACCCGAGCTCGGCCATCAGTCGCTCGGCGTACAGCGCCCAGCCCTCGCCGTGCCCCGACACCCAGCAACCCAGTCGACGCCAGCGATTGAGCTGGTCGGCCAACACCACGGCGCGCCCGATCTGCAGGTGGTGTCCAGGAACGCCCTCGTGGAAGACGGTGGTGGTCTCCTGCCAGGTGTGAAATGTGTCGACGCCCGGTGGCACCGACCACCACATCCGGCCGGGCCTGGTCAGGTCCTCCGACGGGCCGGTGTAGTAGATCCCCCCGGTATGGGTCGGCGCGATCCGGCATTCCAGGCTTCGTAGCGGCTCAGCGATCTCGAAATGCGTGTCCGCCAATGCGTCCACCACCCGGTCTGACAGTTCCTGCATCCAGGCCTGCAGGTTATCGGTGCCCTCGACGACGTAGCGCGGCTCGTCGTCGAGGCGGCGGAGCGCCTCGGCCACCGACGATTCCGGATAGAGCCGGTGGGCGACGGATTCCTGTTCGGCCACAATGGCTTCCAGACGTTGCAGGCCCCATGCGTAGGTTTCGTCGAAGTCGATCTCTGCGCCGAGGTAGACCCGGGAGAACAGCCGGTAGGCGTCGCGGCCGAACGCGTCGTCGCCACGGGCGTGCGGACCGACCTCCTCGCGCAGCGTGGCAGCCAATTCGCTGTAGGCGCCCGCCGCCGCTACGGCATGTTCATGGAGTTCGGCGTGCAGCGCGTCGTTGCCGGGTGCGGCGTCGGCGACCATGTCGAGAAACAGCTGCTGGATCGTCCCCGCCTGCTCGATACCGCGAGCTACCTGGCGGACCGCGGGCGGCCGCCCCGCCGCGACCGCTGCGCGAAGCGAGGCCGCGTAGCCCGTGACGCGGTCGGGCACCCGCGACATGCGCCTGCTGATCATGCGCCAGTCGTCCTCGGTGTCGGTGGACATCAGGTCGAACACATCGCGCATCGACTGCAGCGGCGACGCGATCACGTTGAGCTCGCCGACGTCGAGCCCCGCATCGTTCAGTTCGACTTGAATGTCGAGTCGTTCCCGCATCGCCGCGACGGTGACGGCATCGACGTCGTCGTCCGGCGCGACGCCGTCCAGTTCGCGCAGGGTGGCGCGGGCGGCGTCGGCACGCGCGGTCACGGCGTCGGGGGAGTAGTCGGTGATTTCGTCATCGAAGCCGGCGATGCCCATTTCCGTTGCCGCGCAGGGATCGAGCGCGGCAAAGGTCGCAAGATAGTCCTCTGCTACGGCATCGACTCCGGTGGCGCGCCTACCCAAGGTCGCGCGTTGTGAAGGTGTTGCACTTGTTCGGATCGCCGGTCTGGTATCCGATCGTGAACCACTTCTGTCGTTGCTCGGATGATCCGTGCGTCCACGACTCGGGATTGACCCGGCCCGTGGCCTGCTCCTGGATCCGGTCGTCGCCGACGGAGGCGGCGGCCGACAGCGCATCCCTGATGTTGTCGTCGGTCAGCGGCTTGAGGAACGGCACATCGGTGCCCTCCTGCTTCGTGATCGCCGCGTAATGCGCCCACACGCCCGCGTAGCAGTCGGCCTGCAGTTCGGTGCGCACGCCGCTGCCCGTGGGGCCCTGGGCGCCCTGCTGCGCCCGCCCGAGCGTGCCCTGCAAATTCTGCACGTGATGCCCGAACTCGTGGGCGACGACGTACTCCTGCGCCAATGGTCCTCCGCTGGAACCGAACTGGGTCTTCAGGACCTCGAAGAAATCGGTGTCGAAGTACGCGGTCCGGTCGACGGGGCAGTAGAACGGCCCGACATCGCTGGTCGCCGGACCGCACCGGGTGTCGACCGAGCCGCTGAACAGCTCCACGCGCGGACGGGTGTAGCCGCGTAGCAACTGTTCCCACACCGCATCGAGGGAATTGCCGGTCGCCACCACGCGGCACTGGGGGATCGTGTTGGCGTCCTCTCCGGTCTTGCACTGGCTGAGGTCGAATCCCGGGGCGGCGTAACCCTGGTCGGCGTAGGCCCCCTGATCCTGCGGGATCACCGAGCCCGGGTTCACCCCGAGCAGCAGCGCGACCACCACGATGAGCAGGCCGCCGAAGCCTCCGCCGATCGCCATTCCGCGACCCGGTCCTCGGCCACCTCCGCTGCTCGACGTGGTGCTGGTGTCGATCTGCATACCCTCGTTGAAGGTCATGGCTGCCAGCTTTGCACACTACGATTCGGGTGTGTCAGCTGTTGTCGGACATTCGGCCGTCGTGCACACGGATGCAGGGGACCTGCGCGGTACCGCCGAAGCAACGGACGCGAGAAGCACAGGAGTGCGGCGCGTGAGCGTCTGGCGCGGCGTCCCGTATGCCCAGCAGCCGGTCGGCGACCGGCGGTTCCTCGGGCCCGGCCCGCTGGCTCCATGGTCGGGGGTCCGCGACGCCGTCGAGCACGGCCCGTTGCCGCCGCAGAGCAAGTCGTTCGTCGGCGGCGGCCGGGACGATCCGAAGGTTCGCGACGAGGCGTGCCTGACGTTGACGGTGTGGTCTCCGGACACCTCCGCCTCGCTGCCGGTGATGGTGTGGATCCCGGGTGGGGCGTTCGTGTTCGGCGCCGGCCAGTTCCAGCTCTACAACGGATCGCGGTTGGCGGCCAACGGGAATGTCGTGGTCGTCAACATCACCTACCGGATAGGTGTTTTCGGCGGATTCGAACTCAGCGATCTCGGTGACGGGTTCGACGACAACCTCGCGTTGCGCGATCAGCTGGCCGCGTTGCGTTGGATTCAGCGCAACATCGCGTCATTCGGCGGTGATCCCGACCGGATCACCGTTTTCGGCGAATCGGCCGGGGGCACCTCGGTGCTCGCGCTGCTGGCCAGTCCGGCCGCCGACGGACTCTTCCGCCGGGCGATCGCGCAGAGCCCGGCACTGCCCCTGATCGCCGACCGTGAGCTACGGGCCAGGCGCGCACACGAGTTCCTGCAGCGGCTCGGTGTGCCCGCCGAGGAGGTCAAAGCCCTGCCGCAACGGCAACTGCGCCGCGCCGCGGGGCGGCTGCAGCTGAAGAGCGCCGCGACGACGCCGACGCTGGCGTACGGGCTGACCTACGGTGTGGACCTGCTGCCGAAACACCCGGTCGACGCCGCCCGCGACGGTTCGCTGGCCAAGACCCCGTTGATCATCGGCACCAACAGCCATGAGGCGTCGATGTTCGCATGGACCAAGCCGCCGATGCTGCCCACGACGACCGCCTCGATCGACACCTACATCGAACGGGTGGCGCCCGACGCGCGGGAGCGGCTGCTGGCGGCGTATCCGGACTACCCGCGGCGGCGCGACCTGCTGGCGTTCGGCTCCGACGTCATGTTCGGTGCTCCGACGTGGGCCTTCGCCGACGCGTACAGCGCACACGCACCGACCCACATGTACCGGTTCGACCACTTCGGCTTCAGCCTGCGGATGCTCGGTCTCGGCGCGACGCATGGCAGCGAGATCGTGCACATCCAGCACAGCTACGGCTCGTTCCTCGGCCGCAAGATGCACCCGCTCGGACGACGGCTGGCCCCCTCAGTCGGCAAGCGCATGCAACGGGCATGGCTGGACTTTTCGGCGCAGGGTTGGCAGACAGGTGAAATCGAGTGGTCGAGCGGTCAGGACTGGCCACGCTACGACGCCGAGCGGCGGCTGACCCGGATCATCCAGTCGTCCCGCGACACGGTGGTGTCCGACCCCGACGGCGGGCGCCGCGAGGCGTGGGCGGGCCTCTACTGAGCCGCCATCGGGTACCGCTTCTCGGAGTAGTCGCGCAGGTTGTAGAGGAACTTCTGGAAGAGCCACGACATCACGGGTCGGCCGAGCGACATGCCGAGCCTGGCGGCCCTTCCGTTCGGCTCCATCGCCATCACCCAAGTGAGATGGCAGCCGTCGGCGGTGGGGTCGATTCGGTAGTCCTCGGCGAACGCCTTGATGCTTGCACTTGATGCCGCGTTGAACCGAAAGGCCATGTGCGCGAATGGCTCCCAGGCCAAGTATTCTTCGTCGCCGACGATGCCGCCGCGCATGTTGACGACCCGGGTGGTGCCGACCCCGTGCGGCTGTGGGCTCGTCCACGTCACCTTCGTGATCACTGTCGCCCAGTGCGGCCACGATTCGGCGTCATCGAGCACCTCCCACACCTGTTCAGGCATGATCGGAAGGTCGACGGTGCTGACGAACCGATACGGCGCGTTGTCGATGAAGTCCAACTCGACGCGTTCGCAAGGCTTCATGGCATACAAGTTAGACGACAGTGGCTAGTCCATAGCTCGAGCCAGCGCAATGTGGCCCTGTAGTTCCGTTTCCACCGCACGTGCGCGATAGCGGTCCCACAGAAGCCGGAACTTCTCATCCTCGCCGCGAGCTTTCGCCAGAAGTGCGGTAAGGCGCATCAACGGCAATTCGTGATAGACGAACCCGCCTTCGACGGGCATGGACGCCAGTCGATCGACGGCGGCAGCTGCTGTGTCGACGTCCTCGTCGTGGCCTCGGTGCAGCAGCGCTTCAACGAGTACCGTCGTCGCCCAGCCGATGTTGATGTGCTCACCGCAGTTCAATTCCTCCTCCAGGACGTCGTGTGCAAGTTGCACAGCTGAGTCGAGGTCGCCTAGTCGGATTTTCTCGGCCGCGACGTCCAGATCCGCACACCATGCGGCGATGATCGTGTAACGGTGTTCGCGCCCCAGCCGCGCGGCCTTGGCGAGCAGTTCGAATCCTTTGTCGCGGTCAGTGTCGTCACGGCGCACCAGAACCAGTCCGTGGGCGAACTCGGCGTTGACGAGCGTGAAGTCGTCGGCGCCGTGCCGAGCTATGTCGAGCGCCTCGGTGGTTTCGCGCAGCGCCTCGTCGTCGGGCTCCAACGCCCAATTCAAGACCGAGATGTATTTGAACTGAACGACCCCGCAGAAGCTGAATTGGTCGACTTTGCGAGCCATGTCGACAGCCTGGTCGAAATCGTCGCGCCAACCCGGAATGCCAAAGCAGCAGCGGGCGGACGCCCGCAACGCGAGCATGAAGGCCAGTGGAGAACCGATGATGAGGGCGCCGAAGGACGGGTCGCCCCCCGACAACTCGATCCCGTACTCGCACAGCCTCAGAGATTCGCGGATCTCACCTGCATTCCACTTGGTCAGTATCGGCGGGAGCAGCATCGCCACCGTCAACTCCGGGTCGCCGAAGGACTCCAACACGCTCACATATTCGGTGGCCAGATCCGATGCCTCGGTGAATCGACCGTGAAAGTTCAACATCTGGATGAGCCCGGTCATGCCCATCGCCATAGAGCGATTGTCTCCGGCTTGCATCGCGAGCTCACGCAACTCATCGAACCGCACATCGGCAAGCTCACCGCCGACCCGCCAGATGGTCGCGCACAACAACGTCCGCGGCGCTATGCGCATCGCAGGTCGCTCCGGAGCCTCGGCAGGCATTTCGTCGGCGACGCCGACGGCTCGCTGCCAGCTCATCCGTGCCGCCCGGATATCGCGGTGGGTCGACCACCCACCCGCCCGCATATGCCAATCGAACGCCGCGCGCAGATCGCCCGCCGACTCGAGATGAGTGGCGATCAAGGCAGCGTTCGCGTCGACCGAATGAGCATCTCGTTGTTCGATCGCGTCTGCGATCCTGCGATGGAGTACCGCGCGACCGGCCCTCAGTTGTGATTCGTAGGCCACGGCGCGGAGGAGGGGATGTCGGAAGGCGAATTCGCCCGAATCCGTCACTGGCTCGATGAGTTCGGCGTCGATGAGAGTGGGAAGCTCGTCGTCGTCGATAATTTCTGCGAGCAGATCGCGACTGAACCGCGTTCCGATGACCGATGCCGCGTTCAACGTCCGTTTGGCTGCCGAATCGAGGCGGTCGACGCGAGCTGCGATGGTCGCTTGGACGGTAGCGGGAACGGCCACATCGCCGTCCCCAAGACAAATGTAGGCGCCTCGTTCGCCTCCTATCACGCGACGTTCGACGAGATCGCGGACCATTTCCTCCGTGAAAAAAGGATTGCCGCCGCTGCGTTCGGCAATCTGCGTCGACAGTCGTGCGAGCGTGGGATTCGATCCGAGAAGTTCGGCGGTGAGGGTGGACGCTTCTGCTCGATCCAGCGGCGCCAGCGAGATCGACGTCATGCCGGTCAGCGCGCCGTGGTACTCCGGCCGATGGGTAACCAGCACGAGCGACGGCGTCTTGGATATGACCGCGACCAACTCCGCGAGCATCGACTCGCTGACGGTATCGATCCAATGGGCATCCTCGATAACGAAGATGGCCGGGGTGCGTCGTCTTACCAGCACGGTTTCGAGTAACCGCGCCACGCGTCGCCTGCGCGCGTCCGGGTCGATTGCCATGGCTGGTTGCTCTGCGTCGCGAATGCCCAACAGATCGTCAAGCAACAGAATGTCGTTGGGATCTGCGTCGGGCAGCGACGATCGCAATTTCTCGCGGGCTGCCTCCGAATCGAGCTCGACAACTCCGAAAAAGCCACGAAGGAAGCGTGCCGCAACGTGGAAGGGGATGTCCTTGAAGTGGGACTCGCAGTATGTCTTGATCACCGTGAGTTGGCGGTCACCTGCGATCCTCAACAGCTCGCGTGTGACTCGGCTTTTACCGATGCCGGGTGGTCCGACGATGCCGACCACATATCCGTCCCCAGCGATCGCTCGCTCCAGCACGGTGGTGAGACGGGTTAACTCGGCGCTGCGGCCGACCAACGGAGATTCGCGCCTACTCGACCAGCGGTCCCCCAAGTGGACCGTCAGCAACCGACGAGCGAGCACCGGCTCGTCGGATCCCTTGATCCGCACCGGCTCGGGGTCACCGAGGTCGGCTACTGACTCCACAAGTCGAGCCGTGGACTCGCTGATCATCACGCCACCCGGTGGTGCGGTCGATTCCATGCGCTGGGCCATGCCAACGTGCCGGCCGGATACGGTGTAGCCCATTGGTCCTGAACCGATGTCGCCCGCGACGACTTCGCCCGAGTTCAGTCCGACGCGCAATTTGAGAGCGACGCCGTACCGGTGTTCGAAATCGTTCGCGAGACTGCGTGCTTCGGCTTGGACGTCGAGCGCAGCCAGACATGCGCGGACGGCGTGGTCCTCCATCGCAACAGGTGCGCCGAACAGCGCCATGAAGCCGTCGCCAGTGAACTGGTTCACCGTGCCACCGAACCGCCGGACCGCCGAACCTGAGCGCTCGACGAGCTCGGTCATCAACTCGCGTAGCCGCTCCGGGCCCAACGTGGCGGCGATGTCCATCGAACGAACGACGTCGGCGAAAAGGACCGTCACCTGCTTGTATTCTGCCGTCTGCTGGCTGGGCTCAAACGCGGTTCCGCAGTTGTCGCAGAACCGCGCAACGTCCCTTAGCGCAGTCATTCCGCACGCAGAGCAGCGCACGTGTGCACTGTATCCAGGGCCGTCGCTTGCCGCGGCCAATAGCGCAACGGGAAGGCTTCATGGCCATTCCGGTGAGAACACGGTCCTAGCCGATCGCTAGACCGGCGCGCCGGACCGATTCTCGGTATAGCGGCGCAATCGCTTCAAGGCACGGCGAATGGCGGTGTAGCCACCGCGAATATCCACGATGCGGCGACTGCCGACCTTTCGCGTCGCAGATGTGGTCCAGGTCGCCTTGGCGATGAGCCGAACCACTGAGGCCATGCGTCGGCGTCGGCGAGTAACTCCCACAGATGGTGAGCGGAGACGGCTATGTCGACGGTGGAGCGGGTCCGGTACGGGCGGTGTCGAAGAAAGTCCGGGCCGACGCGCTCGCACGAAAAGAGTGGGACCACCGCCCGGCCCTAGCCGGGGCCGTCGCTGGCGGCGGCCAACAGCGCGACGACGCCGTCGCTGATCGGCGTCGCCAGCCCGTGTCGGGCGCCTTTGCGCGAGATGACGCCGTTGCGGATGTCCCACTCCAGCCGCCGATGCGCCTCGCGGTCGGTGAGCATTGAGGTCGTCATGTCCTCCGGCGCCTTGGCGAACAGTCCCACGATCTCGTCGACGACGTCATCGCCGAGCTTTGCGCCCTCGGCCCGCGCCACCGCGAGACATTCGGCGAGATAGCGGCGCGACAACGCGGCGATGTCGTCGCGGCGGAACATCCCGGAGCGGCGACCAGTCAGCACCATCAGATCGGCCAGCGCGTTCACCAGCAGCTTGCGCCACGCGGCGGTGACGAAGTCCTCGTCGAGTTCGACGGTGACGTCGGAGCCTCGCATGAGATCCGCGAGTCGATGAGCGCCGTTCGATTCGGGTAGCACCAGTCGGACGCCGGTGCGCAGCCGGACCCATCCGTTCGGGTGCGGCTCTGCGGAGAACCAGACGACCGCGGGCACGACTACCGACGACGGGCACAGCGGACCGACCCGTTCGATCTGCTCGACGCCGTTCTGAAGCGCACACACCACGGTGCGGTGGTCGCAGAGCTTGGCCAACCAGCCCGACGCGCTCTGATTCTGGGTGTCCTTGACGGCCAGCAGTACGACCTCCGCCGGGCCGTCGACATCGGCGGGATCAGTGAGTACCGGTCCCGGCACGACGATCGGATCGCTGTCGTCGGGCCTGACCTCGATGTGATCGCGCGGTGAGTGACCGCAGAGCAGCACCGAATGGCCCGCGGCGTGCAGCAGAGCCGCCATGGTGGAACCGATCGCCCCTGGGCCGACGACCGCGATGGGTGCACCCACACGGCCAAGCTACCGGCCGAAACACCCCCACTAGACTGTGGCGGTCCTGTCGTCAGGCAATTCCCAGGGAGTCATCAGTGCTGCGCAGCCATGCCGCCGGTTCGTTAAGGGCCACCGATGCCGGTCAGACGGTGACCTTGGCCGGTTGGGTTGCCCGCCGACGCGACCACGGCGGTGTGATCTTCATCGACCTGCGCGACGCGTCGGGGGTGTCGCAGGTGGTGTTCCGGGACGCCGGCGTGCTGGCGGCCGCGCACCGGCTGCGCGCCGAGTTCTGTGTGGCCGTCGAGGGCGTCGTCGAGGCGCGGCCGGAGGGCAACGCCAACCCGGAGATCGCCACCGGCGACATCGAGGTGAACGCCACATCGCTGACGGTGCTCGCCGAGAGCGCGCCGCTGCCGTTCCAGCTCGACGAGAAGGCAGGCGAGGAGGCGCGGCTCAAATACCGCTACCTCGACCTGCGACGCGAAGGACCCGGTCACGCTATTCGGTTGCGGTCCAAGGTCAACGCGGCCGCGCGCGGTGTGTTGGCGGCCCATGACTTCGTCGAGATCGAGACGCCGACGATGACACGGTCGACGCCCGAGGGCGCACGCGACTTCCTGGTGCCCGCGCGGCTGCAGCCCGGATCCTTCTACGCGCTGCCGCAGAGCCCGCAGTTGTTCAAGCAGCTGCTGATGGTGGCAGGCATGGAGCGCTACTACCAGATCGCGCGGTGCTACCGCGACGAGGACTTCCGCGCCGACCGGCAGCCGGAGTTCACGCAGCTGGACATGGAGATGAGCTTCGTCGACGCCGACGATGTGATGGCGGTGTCTGAGGAGGTCCTCAAGGCGATCTGGGCGCTGATCGGCTACGACCTGCCGACGCCCATCCCGCGGATGACGTACGAGGAGGCGATGCGGCGGTTCGGCTCCGACAAACCGGATCTGCGCTTCGGTCTCGAACTCGTCGACTGCACAGAGTTTTTCGCTGACACCCAATTCCGGGTTTTCCAGGCAGCCCATGTGGGCGCGGTGGTGATGCCGGGTGGCGCGGCACAGCCGCGGCGCACGCTCGACGGCTGGCAGGAGTTCGCCAAACAGCGCGGCCACAAAGGTCTCGCGTACGTGCTGGTCGCCGAGGACGGCACCCTCGGCGGTCCCGTCGCCAAGAACCTCACCGACGCCGAACGCGACGGTCTGGCGGCCCATGTCGGCGCCGAGCCGGGGGACTGCATCTTCTTCGCGGCGGGAACGGCGAAGTCGGCCCGTGCGCTGCTCGGCGCAACGCGAATCGAGATCGCCACGCGCCTCGGCATGGTCGACCCCGCGGCGTGGGAGTTCGTCTGGATCGTGGACTGGCCGTTGTTCGAACCCGCTGACGAGGCGACGGCTTCCGGTGATGTGGCCGTCGGCTCGGGTGCGTGGACAGCGGTGCACCACGCCTTCACGGCGCCCAAGCCCGAGTCGGAGGCGACGTTCGATACCGAGCCCGGCACCGCGCTGGCCAACGCCTACGACATCGTGCTCAACGGAAACGAGATCGGCGGCGGGTCGATCCGTATTCACCGCCGCGACATCCAGGAGCGGGTGTTCGCGATGATGGGCATCGACCACGACGAGGCGCAGGAGAAATTCGGATTCCTGTTGGACGCCTTCGCGTTCGGTGCACCGCCGCACGGCGGCATCGCGTTCGGCTGGGATCGCATCGTGGCCCTGCTCGGCGGCTACGACTCGATTCGCGAAGTGATCGCGTTCCCGAAGTCCGGCGGTGGCGTCGACCCGTTGACCGGCGCGCCCGCGCCCATCACGGCGCAGCAGCGTAAGGAATCGGGAATCGATGCCAAGCCGCAGAGGCTGGAGGACAGATGAGCGAGGTTTTCAGCGCGGACGCAATGAAGGAATTCAACGAGAAGCTCGTCGAGGTATTCAGGGCCAACGGCGGCAAGGTGGGCGGCCAGTTCGCGGGCGCGGATCTGTTGCTGCTGACCACGACGGGCGCCAAGTCGGGTCAGCCGCGGCTGGCACCGCTGGCGTACTTCACCATTGACGACAAGATGATCATCATCGGGTCGAAGGCGGGCGCCGACACGAATCCTGACTGGGTGCACAACCTGCGGGCCAACCCGAGCGCACACATCGAGGTCGGCGTCGACGCCTACGACGTCACCAGCCGCGAACTGCCGCGCGACGAGCGCGATGCGTTGTTCGACAAAGTCGTCGCCGCCGCGCCGGGTTTCGGTGAGTACCAGGCGAAGACGTCGCGCATCATTCCGCTTTTCGAGCTGCAGAGGGTTTGATTTTGCACTCAGGGTCGCAGAAGGCACCTGACCACGACCCTGAGCGCAAAACCGGCTCTGGTTACAACCGCTCGATGATGGTGGCGTTGGCCATGCCGCCTGCTTCACACATCGTCTGAAGTGCATAGCGCCCGCCGCGCTGCTCCAACGCATTGACCATCGTCGTCATGATCCGGACGCCGCTCGCGCCGAGCGGGTGCCCGATCGCGATCGCGCCGCCGTTGACATTCGTCTTCGCCAGATCGGCTCCGACGTCGTGCGCCCAGCTCAGCACGACCGGCGCGAACGCCTCGTTGACCTCGAACAGGTCGACGTCGGCGATCGCGAGGCCGGCGCGCTGCAACACCTTCTCGGTGGCCGGGATGACGCCGGTCAGCATGTACAGCGGATCCGAGCCGACGACCGTGGCCGTGTGAATGCGGGCCAGCGGTCGCAGGCCGAGGCGCTTGGCGACCTCGGAGGTCGTGATGAGCACGGCTGCGCTGCCGTCAGACAGCGGCGAGGAGTTGCCCGCGGTGATCTCCCAGGTGATCTGGGGGAAGCGCGCCTCATACGCCGGGTTGTAGAACGCAGGCTTCAAGCCGGCCAGCGTCTCGACCGTCGTACCGGGACGGATGATCTCGTCGGTCGCAAGGCCCGCGATCAGGGCCAACTCATTGTCGAAGCGCCCCTCTTTCGTTGCGGCGGCGGCCTTTTCGTGGCTGCTCGCAGAGAATTCGTCGAGCTGCTGACGCGAGAATCCCCACTCGGCGGCGATCAGTTCGGCGCTGATGCCCTGCGGCACGAGACCTTCGGGATAGCGCTGCGCCATCGCGCCGAAGGGGTCGCTGCCCGGCAGGACGCTCGACCCCATCGGCACGCGGCCCATCGATTCGACGCCGGCCGCGACCACGATGTCGTAGGCACCGGAGATCACGCCCTGGGCGGCGAAGCTGATCGCCTGCTGGCTGCTTCCGCACTGGCGGTCGACAGTGGTGCCGGGCACGGATTCGGGGAAGCCGGCGCCCAGCAGCGCATTACGGGCGATGTTGGCGGCCTGGTCGCCGACCTGCGTGACCGCCCCCGCGATGACGTCGTCGATCTGCGAGGGGTCGACGCCCGTGCGCGTCACGAGTTCTTTCAGGCTGTGGGCCAGCAGGTCGACGGGCAGAACGTCGTGCAGTGCGCCGCCTGCCTTGCCCTTCCCGACGGGGGTGCGAACCGCCCCGACGATTACTGCGTCCCGACCTACGTATCCGGCCATCTCCGCCTCCTGTGACTCACCGCTGAGTACTTCTTTCTATACCCAGCTATACCACCTGGGTATACTAGGAACAACTCAGAGGCGGGGTGAATTCCATGACAGTTCTGCAGGGCAGGCTTGCCGATCGAGACGCATGGTCGGCGGTGGGCGAGTGCCCGATCGAGAAGACGATGGCGTTGCTCGGCACGAAGTCGGCGATGCTGATCCTCCGGGAGGCGTACTACGGCACCACCCGGTTCGACGACTTCTGCACACGCGTCGGCATCACAAGGGCCGCTGCGTCGGCCCGGCTCAACGAGCTGGTCGACGCGGGTCTGCTGACCCGGCGGCCGTACCGCGAGCCGGGGCAGCGCGCCCGCGAGGAGTACGTGTTGACGCCCGCGGGCACCGAATTCATGCCGGTGGTTTGGGCGATGTTCGAGTGGGGCCGTAAGCATCTGCCGCACCGCTCGCCGCTGCAGCTGGCCCATGCCGGCTGCGGCGCAAAGGCCGGAGTCGAGATCCGCTGCGCGAAGGGACACGACGTGCCCGCCGGCGAGCTGGCCGTGCGGATCGCAAGCCGTTAGCCCCAGGTCAGCAGTTAGTGCTGATCTCGAACGTCGCGGTGGTGGTCTGGTTGGGCTTGTCGGCGAACGCCCCTTGTGCCTCGCCGCGGACGGTGAACTTGCCCTGGTTCACCTTGGCAGAGGCCTTGCCGAGGTTGTCGTCCCAGTAGGTGCCGGAGAAATTGCCCAAGTTGCGGATGTCCACCGTCTGGGCGGTGATCGGGTCGCCCAACTGGATCGTCGCGGTGAACCCGGGCTCCTTGTCCAGCGTCTCGATCGTCCAGCTCTGGCCGACCTGAGAACACACGACCGGTTGCAGCGATCTGGTGGCCTCGCCGTTGATGATCACCTTGGCGTCATGGGTGGCCAGTGCGGCGGGTGGACTGGAGCAACCGGCGACACCGGCGGCTACGAGGAAAGCGACTGCGGCAGGAAACCGGCGCTTCATGAATGTGAATCCCCCTCTACGACGAACTCGGCAACACAGGTGACAGTAGAGCAGCCTGCGCCGGCGGAGGGACAGTCGCACCATATTGCGCCATCCATGCCACTACTGTGCCGACAATGCTGCACCTACGCGTCATCACCCCGCCTGACGTTCGCGATCGGCTGATCGATGCCCTGAACGACAACCCCGGCGTTGCGCACCTGGTGGTTCACCGGGGTGCCGCACTTGACCCGCCGGGCGACGAAGTCACCGCCGACATCGCGCGTGAGTCGGCCAACGACGTCATCGACACCCTGAAGGAACTCGGCGTGAAGGAACGCGGGGCGATCACCCTCGACGAGATCGACACGGTGCTGTCCATCCGGGCCTACCGAGCCGAGCAGCGAGCGGTCGGCGATCCCGCCGACGCCGTGGTGTGGGACGAACTGGCCGCGAGGACACGCGAGGAATCCAGCCTGAACGTCGCCTACATGACGTTTCTGTGCCTGGCCTGTCTCATTGCCGCTATCGGCGTCGTCACCGACTCGCCCGTCACCGTGGTCGGTGCGATGGTGGTCGGGCCGGAGTTCGGGCCGTTGGCTGCCGTGGCCGTGGCGCTGGTACGGCGCAAGGCGTACCTCGCGCGGCGCGCTGCGGCTGCTCTGCTGATCGGGTTTCCCATCGCGATGGCGGTCACTACGCTGCTCGTGCTGGCGGGCGAAGCGATCGGCTGGATCGAGGTGACCAGCACTCGGGAGCTCACCGAAGTGGACTTCATCTTCCAGGTTGGCCCGCTGTCGTTCATCATCGCGCTGCTCGCAGGGGCGGCCGGAATGCTGTCGTTGGTCTCGGCGAAATCCTCTGCTCTGGTGGGCGTGCTCATCTCGGTGATGACGGTGCCCGCAGCGGGCTTCGCCGTCGTCGCCGCGACCGTCGGCGACTGGGATATCGCCGCCAAGTCGAGTGTCCAGCTGGCGGTGAACCTTGCGGGTATCGTGCTCGCCGCTGTTTTCGTGCTCTGGGTGAGGGGTCTGGCAGACCGTCGGCACTGGCACATGGTGCGCTGACAGGCCATTGCCTACGTAGTCTTCAGAACTGATGGCACTCACCGCGGCTGGTCCGCACGACATCGACAACCCGCTGGCCGAGTACCGCGTGGCACGGGCTCAGCGGGCATTGTTCGATGCACGGGGTAGTACGGTCGGCGGCTACGACGAATTCGTCGATGCGGCAGGCGGCGTCCGGCCGGCTTGGCTAGAACTGGCCGAGGGCATCGCCGAGCGCGGCCGTGACGGTCTCGAACGGCTGCGCGCCGTTGTGCGCAGTCTCGTCGACAACGACGGCATCACCTATGTCCGGCCGGACGGCGTCGACCAGGGCGGCTGGAATCTCGATGCCTTGCCGCTGGTGATCTCGGCGTCGGACTGGGACACGCTGGAATCCGGTCTCGTGCAACGCTCCCGGTTGCTCGACGCGGTGCTCACCGACCTGTACGGCGAACGTCGGTCGGTCACGAGCGGGGTGTTCCCGCCGCAGCTGCTGTTCGCCCATCCCGGATACATTCGAGCAGCGCGCGGTATCGAGGTGCCCGGCAGGCATCAACTGTTCATGCACGCCTGTGACATCAGCCGGTCCGCCGACGGTGTGTTCCAGGTCAACGCCGACTGGACGCAGGCGCCGTCGGGCGCCGGTTACGCACTGGCCGACCGCCGGGTCGTCGCGCGTGCGGTACCCGACCTCTACGAGCGGATCGGTCCGCGCCCCGCCTCGCCGTGGGCGCAGGCGCTGCGCCTGGCCTTGATCGACGCCGCACCCGAAGCGGCCGAGGAGCCGGTCGTGGTGGTGCTCAGCCCGGGCATCCACTCCCAGAACGCCTTCGACCACGCATACGTAGCCAGCGTGCTCGGCTTCCCGCTGGTGGAGAGCGCCGACCTGGTGGTGCGGGACGGCAAGCTGTGGATGCGGTCGCTCGGCACCCTCAAACGAGTCGACGTGGTGTTGCGGCGGGTGGACGCCGAATACTCCGATCCGCTTGAACTACGGGCGGATTCGCGTCTCGGCGTGGTTGGCCTCGTCGAGGCGCTGCGCAGGGGAGCGGTGACCGTGGTGAACACGCTGGGCAGCGGCATCCTGGAAAGTCCCGGCATGCTCCGCTTCCTGCCGGAGCTGTCGGCGGCCCTGCTCGGTGAGGCACCGCTGGTTGAGACGGCGCCGGTGTACTGGGGAGGGATCAACACGGAGCGGTCGCACCTGCTGACCCGGATGGCGTCGCTGTTGATCAGACCGGTCGACGGCGGTGAAACGATCGTCGGACCCGCGCTGACTGCCGCTCAACGCAAAGAACTCGGCGTCCGCATCGAGGCCGCGCCATGGCAGTGGGTCGGTCAGGAACTGCCGCAGTTCTCGTCCGCGCCGACCGACGCCCAGCCCGGCGGCCTGTCGGCGGCCAACGTCGGAATGCGGTTGTTCACGGTGGCTCAGCGCGGCGGTTACGCGCCCATGATCGGTGGCCTCGGTTACCTGCTTGCGTCGGGGAACGCCGCCTACCGAATGAAAACAGTTGCCGCAAAGGATATCTGGGTCCGAAGCCCGGCGCGTGTCACAGCAGAACGGATCCTGACGACTCCGGTCGAGTCGCCCGCTGCGACACCGAGCGCGACGCTTGGGGTGAGCTCTCCGCGCGTACTGGCGGACCTCTTCTGGATGGGACGTTACGCCGAACGCGCCGAGAACACCGCACGGCTGCTGACCGCCACCCGGGAGCGCTATCACGAGTTCCGCTACCGGCAGGACGTGGACGGCAGCGAGTGCGTGCCGGTTCTGCTGTTCACACTGGGCAGGATCACCGGTACCGATACCGGCGCCGACGGGGACTCCGCCGAGATGATCGCGACCGCGCCGACGACGTTGTGGTCGCTGACCGCCGACCGGCGTCGCCCCGGCTCGCTTGCCCAGTCGGTCGAAAGACTCGGTTCGGCCGCGCGCGCGGTACGCGACCAGATGTCCAACGACACCTGGATGGTGTTGGCGGCCGTGGAACGTGCGGTGTTGCACCGCGGCCGGGGGTTGCCGGACTCACGCACCGAAGGCGAGGCGTATCTCGTTTCGGCGCACCGGGAAACACTCGCCGGGATGCTGGCGCTATCCGGGCTGGCCGCCGAATCGATGGTGCATGACGTCGGCTGGACCATGATGGACATCGGCAAGCGCATCGAGCGGGGCCTCGCGCTCACCGCGCTGCTCGGCGCGACGTTGACCACGGCCCGCAGCCCTGGCGCGGAGCAGACCGTCACCGAATCCGCGTTGGTCGCCTGCGAGTCCTCGGTCATCTATCGCAGACGCAATCTAGGCGCGGTGAACATCTCGGCGGTGGCCGATCTGGTGCTCCTTGACGCCGAGAACCCGCGGTCGCTGGTGTACCAGTTCGAGCGGCTGCGTATCGACCTCAAGGCGCTCGGCTCGGCGCGACCGGAACGGATGGTCGACGAGATCGGTGCCAAGCTGCGCAGGATCGATCCCGCCGAACTCGAGCGGGTCGCCGCCGACGGAATGCGAAGTGCGTTCGCCGAACTGCTCGACGGGCTGCACGTCGATCTGCGTGAGTTGGCCGGTCTGATCACCGCCACGCATCTGGCACTACCCGGGGGAATGCAACCGCTGTGGGGCCCCGCCGAGCGCAGGGAGGTGCCGTGAGCATGAGCACACGACGGTATCGCGTGTCCCACAGCACCACATATGGGTACTCCGCGGTCGTGACGAGCTCCTATGGCCGCGGTTTCCTCACACCGCGCGACTCAGATACGCAACGCAGGCTCTCCCATGTACTGCACATCGACCCGGAACCGACCGACATTTCCACCAGCAAGGACGGGTACGGCAACGTCAGCTCCTACTTCCACGTCACCGAACCACACCGCTCGTTGTCGGTCACCAGCGAGTCCGTTGTCGAGGTCGACACGCCTCCGCGGGCGCTCTACGGTGCCGGATCTGCCGTTGCGCCATGGGAAATCGCGCGTCCCGTTGGGCCGGACGGTGCACTCGCAACCGAATTCACCCTCGACCTTCAACCACCGGAGATCACGGAGAATGTACGAGAGTATGCGGCCCCGAGCTTCGAGCCGGGTCGTCCGTTGATAGACGTGCTGAGGGATCTCTCGTCACGGATCTACCGGGACTTCACGTATCGGTCTGGCTCGACCACGGTGTCCACCAGGGTGAACGACGTGCTGACTGCCAGGCAAGGCGTGTGCCAGGACTTCGCTCGGCTGGCAATCGCCTGCCTGCGGGCCAATGACCTTGCGGCAAGCTATGTCTCGGGCTATCTGGCCACCGACCCGCCACCGGGTAAGGAGCGGATGGTCGGTATGGATGCCACCCACGCCTGGGCATCGGTGTGGACGCCACAGAACCAGTGGCTGGGTCTTGACCCGACCAACGATCAAATGGTCGACGAACGTTACATCGTCGTGGGCGCCGGCCGCGACTACGCCGATGTGCCGCCGTTGCGGGGCATCATCTACACCGACTCCGAAAGCAGCGTCATCGACGTCGCGGTCGACGTGGTGCCGTTCGAAGGCGAAGTGGCCCGTGCGTGACTTCATCTGCCCCAGATGCGGTCAGCACCTGGCGTTCGAGAACTCCGTGTGCCTGTCGTGCCAGAGCCCCGTGGGTTTCTCGCTGCCGGATATGGCGCTGCTGGTGATCGCGTCGGGGAAGGAGGGCTCTCGGCCCGGCTTCGTGGAAGCCGACTCCTACGAGTTGTGCGCCAATCTCCATCTGGCCGAATGCAACTGGCTGGTCGAGAAGGCGCCCGTCAGAAAGCTGTGTACGTCTTGTACGCTGACGCGGACGAGGCCCCGCGACACAGACGTCACGGGGCTGGCGGCGTTCGCGGGCGCGGAACGGGCCAAGCGCAGGCTCATCGCCGAGCTCTTCGAACTCAAGCTGCCGATCATCGGCCGCGACGAGGATGCCGACTTCGGGCTGGCGTTCGACCTACTGTCGAGCGAAAGCGAGAAGGTGTTCACCGGTCATGCGAACGGGGTGATCACACTCGATCTCGCCGAAGGCGACGATGTGCACCGCGAGCGGCTCCGCATCGCCATGGATGAGCCGTACCGAACTCTGCTGGGTCATTTCCGCCACGAGATCGGCCACTACTACTATTTCCGGCTCGTCGACCCGGTGCCCGACTACAAGACCAACTTCACCGAACTCTTCGGCGACCCGGACGCCGACTATCAGGCGGCGTTGAACCGCCATTACGACGAGGGAGCCCCGCCCGGTTGGCAGAAGAACTACGTGTCCTCCTACGCGACCATGCACCCCGCAGAGGATTGGGCCGAAACCTTCGCGCACTACCTGCACATCCGAGACACCCTCGACACGGCGGCGGCGTTCAGCTTCGCGCCCGCGGCTGCGACATTCGAGCGGAAGGTACTGGGCCCCAGCGGCTTCGATCAGATCATCGACATGTGGCTGCCGCTGTCATGGGCGCTGAACATGATCAACCGGTCGATGGGCAAGGACGATCTCTACCCGTTCGTGCTGCCCGTGGCGGTCCTGGACAAGATGCGGTTCATCCACACTGTCGTGGAGGACACGACCAGCTGATCACCCCCCCGCGTACACCAGCCGCTCGGCGGTGATCGCCACGGCGAGGGTGATCAGCTGCTTCGGGTACCAGCGGCGCAACACGAGCGTGATGGTTCCGTTCGCGATTCCCTCGGCCGTGTCGCGGTTCAGCAGCACGGGTGTGACCCTACGATCACCGGGTGGCAGATCGCTATGGCACCGACGTCCTCGCCGACAACCCGCACAGAAGGCCCCGCTCCACCGAGTTGCCTGTCGAGATGGGGATGGTCGTCGAGGATGCGCAGACCGGCTATGTCGGCGCGGTGGCCCGGATCGAATACGGGCGAATGGAACTCGAGGACAGGCATGGCCGCCGTAAGCCGTTTCCCGTCGGTCCGGGATTCCTGGTCGACGGTAGGCCGGTGATCTTGACTGCGCCGCGTCGTGCCGCTCCGGCATCGAGTGCGCGCACCGCGTCAGGGTCCGTCGCGGTGCGGGGTGCGAAGGCGAAGGTCGCACTGTCCAGCCGCATCTACGTCGAGGGCCGCCACGACGCGGAACTCGTCGAACAGGTGTGGGGTGACGATCTGCGGATCGAGGGCGTGGTCGTCGAGTACCTCGGCGGAATCGACGACCTGACGGCGATCGTCGAGGACTTCCGGCCGGGACCGGGCCGACGGCTGGGCGTGCTCGTCGACCACCTCGTCGCAGGCTCCAAGGAAGCGCGCATCGCGCAAGCGGTACGGCGCGGCCCCGGTGGCGCATACACGCTCGTCGTCGGTCATCCCTTCATCGACATCTGGCAGGCGGTCAAGCCGGAGCGGCTCGGCGTCGCCGCTTGGCCGACCGTGCCCAAGGGAACCGACTGGAAGAAGGGCGTCTGCCGCGCGCTCGGTTGGCCGTATTCCCGCCAGGCCGACACGGCGAGGGCGTGGCAGCGCATCCGCGGCCTGGTCCGGGACTGGAACGACCTCGAGCCCGCACTGATCGGCCGGGTCGAGGAACTGATCGACTTCGTCACGGAACCTCAGGCATAGGTCCGTGGTAAGCAGGGAGCGTGTCTGACGGTCTGTTCGACGTCCCCGGCGAGCCGACCTCGACGGGAGGCGCAACAGGGCCGGTCGGTGCATCGAGCCCGTTGGCGGTGCGGATGCGGCCGGTGTCTCTCGACGAAGTCGTCGGCCAGGACCACCTGCTTGCCCCGAATTCACCGATGCGCCGACTGGTCGAAGGCTCAGGGGCGGCGTCGGTCATCCTCTACGGTCCGCCGGGCACGGGTAAGACGACGCTGGCGTCGCTGATCTCGCAGGCGACCGGCCGCCGGTTCGAGGCGCTGTCGGCGCTCTCGGCGGGGGTCAAGGAAGTTCGGGCGGTGATCGATGTCGCTCGACGGGCCGCCGCATACGGCGAACAGACCGTGCTGTTCATCGACGAGGTGCACCGCTTCTCGAAGACCCAGCAGGACGCGCTGCTCAGCGCCGTCGAGAACCGGGTGGTGTTGTTGGTGGCGGCCACCACGGAGAATCCGTCGTTCTCGGTCGTCGCTCCGCTGCTGTCACGGTCGCTGATCCTGCAGCTGCAGCCGCTCACCGCCGAGGGTGTCCGCACGGTGGTCACGCGCGCGATCCAGGATCCACGCGGGTTGGCCGGGAAGGTCGAGGTCGATGACGATGCCGTCGAACTGCTGGTCCAGCTCGCGGCGGGGGATGCCAGGCGGGCGCTGACCGCGTTGGAGGTGGCGGCGGAGGCGGGGCAGACGGTCACCGTCGAGACGGTCGAGCAGTCATTGGACAAGGCCGCGGTCCGCTACGACCGAGACGGCGATCAGCACTATGACGTCGTCAGCGCCTTCATCAAATCCGTCCGCGGATCCGACGTCGATGCCGCGTTGCACTACCTGGCGCGCATGCTCGTCGCGGGGGAGGACCCGCGATTCGTCGCGCGCCGGTTGATGATCCTCGCCAGCGAGGACATCGGGATGGCGGACCCGACCGCGCTGCAGACCGCGGTGGCGGCCGCGCAGACGGTGCAGCTGATCGGTATGCCCGAGGCGCAGCTCACCCTGGCGCACGCCACAGTGCACCTTGCGACGGCGCCGAAGTCGAACGCGGTGACGACGGCGCTCGGGGCGGCGATGAGCGATGTCAGGCAGGGCAAGGCCGGGCTGGTTCCCCCGCACCTGCGCGACGGGCACTACTCCGGGGCCGAGGCGCTCGGCAACGCCGTCGGCTACAAGTACAGCCACGATGATCCGGATGGCGTTGTGCCGCAACAGTATGCGCCCGATGAGCTGGTCGGTGTCGACTACTACCAGCCGACGGGCCACGGTGCCGAACGCGAGATCGCCGGCAGGCTGGACAAGTTGCGCGCGATCATCCGCCGCAAGCGCTGATTTTGTTGGCCGAATCAGGCCACGGCGTGCCGCCTACGAGTAGTCTCTGCACTTTCGAGAAGTTTGCTGAGCACCGCAAACAGTTAAGCGGTATCACGAGAATCTGTCTGCGAAAGGGAGTGATTCATGAAGTCCAGCCAACTGTTCTGCGCGGCGATCGGTGTTGCCTTGGGCATGCTATTCACGTCCGGCGCCGCTGCCAACGCCGGACCACTGGACCAGGCGTGCGTGCGACCGGACGGATCGCCGTGCCCCGAGATGCCTCCGGGTTGTGTGCAGGAGAACGGTCTTCCATGCTCGGGCGCGCTTCCGGACATCAACGCCGCCTGCAACCAGAACCCGGTGGTCTGCCGTTGGCTGATCGGTTAAAGACCCGCCCCTGAAGAACCGCTCTTGACACCTCAGGTCCCCAACCCTACAGTCGTAATCAACTAACTTGTTGATCAAACACTAGGTTGATAATGGGGAGTGGCGAGGATGCCGACGCGCGAATGGATCGCGCCTTCATGGCGTTGGCCGACCCGGTTCGGCGAGCCATGGTCGCGCGCCTGTCCCGTGGTCCGGCGACGGTCAACGAACTCGCCGAGCCGTTCGACATCACCAAACAGGCGGTGTCCAAACACATTCAGGTGCTCGAGCAGGCGGGTCTGGTCACCAGGACCCGCGATGCACAGCGCAGGCCCGTCCATCTCGACGCGGCCGCACTCGAAGGGCTGACCGCATGGATCGACCGATATCGGCTCGAAGCCGAACGCAGCTACCGCCGGCTGGACGTCCTGCTGGCTCACATGACCGACACCACCGAGAAGGGAAAGAAACGATGACGAACGCACTCAATCTGCGGGCCCCGGTCGACACTCTGGCGATGGAGTTCACCCGGGAGTTCGACGCCCCGGTGGAGGCGCTCTTTCGCGCACACGCGGAGCCCGAACTGTTGAAGCAGTGGCTGGGGCCGCACGGCCTCGAGATGACGATCGAGGAGTGGAACTTCACCACCCATGGCGGCTATCGCTACATCCACTCCACCGAGGGTGGCGACTTCGGCTTCAACGGCACGTTCCATACCGTGCGGGAGAACGAAGTCATCATCCAGACCTTCGAATTCGAGGGTGCGCCGGACATGGTGAACATCGAGTTCATGTGGTTCGAGGACCTCGGCAGCGGCCGCAGCCGACTGCGCGGCCGGTCGATCTGCCCCAACACCGAGGCGAGAGACGCACTGCTGTCATCGGGCATGGAGGGCGGTATGACCGAGGGGTACGAGAAGCTCGATGTACTGCTGAAATCGCTTTGACGAGATACGCCCGCCTTCAACGCCTGAAACATGCGCGAGCCCGGCGGCCAGGGGTGCCGCCGGGCTCCGCTTCAGCGCATCTTGGGTCAGCGAAGCAGACCCGAGCGCCTGCGTCCTCCCACCACACCGGTGCGCCTGCGTCCCATCATCGACGAGACCAGAGCCACGCCGAGGGCGGCAACGATGACCTGGACCAGAAGCTCCAGCCAGTCGATCCCGTTGGTCACGGTGGGGATCCCGAGCATGCGTGCGATCGCGGTACCGAGGAAGGCGCCGACGATGCCGATGAGAACTGTCACGAGCATGCCGATGGGCTGCCTGCCCGGAACGAGCAACCTGCCGAGCACGCCGACGACAATGCCGATGAGAATTGCGGTGATAACACCGGTAATGGTCATCTCTACTCCTCTTGGGCGGTAGTGGTGTGCGAGTGAGATACCCGAGCCGCCCGTGAAATAAACGCCTGCGTCAATCGGCCGGCCGCGGCGTCAATTCACGCCACCTCTGGTAAGCGAAGATGGGCGAGGCACAGCTCGAACTCCCCGACGTCGAGTATGTCTGCGCCCAGTTCGCGGGTTCGCGTGTTGCGAAGCTCCCGTGCGTGTTCTCTATTGCGCTCCATCGCTTCCGCGCTGTCGAACGTCGCCGACGACACGCCCCTGCCGGTCTCGCGGTTGATCAAGAAGCTGGCGCTGCAGAAGCCTTCGAGATCCTCGAGCGCTGGCAGCACGGACGTTCGGTAGAAGTCGGTGGCCCGAGCGACCTGATCGCGGGGCATCTTGAGCCAGGTTGCGCGCACACAGGCGCCGTCTCGCGAGCGGTGGTCACGATGCATCGCTCCGATCTCCCAGTGGTCGACTGTGACATCGCCGCCGCCGAACAACTTTGCGGCCTGTTCTCGCAGCGGTGCCGCGGTCTCGGTGCTCCTGCGCAGGGCGTCCTCGGATTCCCAGGCGCTCGTGGCGATGCACTGACCAGACTCGCGGTCGACCAATAGGGACAGACCGACGTAGCCATCCATGGATTTCAGCGCCGACATGACTTCATCACGGACATATGCGATCCCGTCATCGATCGACGCGGGTTGTGCCTGGATAGTGGTAGAGCGCGCGTACACGGCCCACCCCCTCTTCTCTGGGGCGGCACCCCGATGGCGCCACCCACCGTCATTAGCTTCCACCCGCCTACAGAAGCTCTCACGAGATTGGCAGAAGTGGCCCCACATAATTGGTGTGAGGCGGACTCGCCGAGATATGAGCATCGTCGACCCCAACGTCGGGTCCAGACGAGGGCAAGGTGTTGTTCACGTCGCCTACGGCGCGGCTCGTAGGCTCGATCACATGGACACCGATGTACTTGAGGTCGACACCGCGAAGCGGCGCACCGTTGACCTCACCGACGAGGTTCGCTCCTTCTGCGCCGGCCACCAGGACGGCCTGTGCAACGTCTTCGTCCCGCACGCCACCGCGGGCGTGGCGATCATCGAGACCGGCGCGGGTTCCGACGACGACCTCGTCGACACGCTGGAGAACCTGCTGCCTCGCGACGACCGATACCGCCACGCCCACGGGTCGCCGGGACACGGCGCAGACCACGTCCTGCCCGCCTTGGTCGCACCGTCGGTCACCGTGCCTGTACAGGGCGGACAGCCGTTATTGGGTACCTGGCAGAGCATCGTGCTGGTCGACTTGAATAGGGACAACCCGCGCCGGTCCGTGCGGCTGAGCTTCGTAAACGGCTGATTCATCCGCGACAAATGTCCCCGGTACTGTAGTGCGGTCGGTTATTGATCCATCGCCGGGAACATGAGGGACAGCGGACGTGCAGACACACGAGATCAGGAAGCGATTCCTCGATCACTTCGTGAACGCGGGCCACACCGAGGTGCCCAGCGCCTCGGTGATCCTCGACGATCCCAATCTGCTTTTCGTCAATGCCGGCATGGTGCAGTTCGTGCCGTATTTCCTCGGTCAACGCGCTGCGCCGTGGAACCGCGCGACCAGTATCCAGAAGTGCATCCGCACACCCGACATCGACGAAGTCGGCATCACCACACGGCACAACACGTTCTTCCAGATGGCCGGCAACTTCTCATTCGGCGACTACTTCAAGAAGGGCGCCATCGAGCTGGCCTGGACGCTGTTGACCAACCCCGTCGATCAGGGCGGCTACGGCTTCGACCCCGAGAAGCTCTGGGCCACCGTTTATCTCGATGACGACGAGGCCGCGGACCTGTGGCGGGAGATCACCGGCATCCCGGCCGAGCGAATTCAGCGTCGCGGGATGGCCGACAACTACTGGTCGATGGGTATCCCCGGCCCCTGCGGTCCGTCGTCGGAGATCTACTACGACCGCGGCCCGGAGTACGGCGTCGAGGGCGGCCCTGAGGCCAACGAGGACCGCTACATCGAGATCTGGAATCTCGTGTTCATGCAGAACGAGCGCGGCGAAGGAACATCGAAGGAGAACTTCGAGATCCTCGGACCGCTGCCCCGCAAGAACATCGACACCGGGATGGGCGTCGAGCGCGTCGCGTGCCTTCTGCAGGGCGTCGACAACGTTTACGAGACGGATCTGCTGCGATCGGTGATCGACCTGGTGGCGGGCATCGCGCCGCGCGGTTACGGCGAGGGCAACCACTCCGACGACGTCCGGTACCGGATCATCGCCGATCACAGTCGCACCGCCGCGATCATCATCGCCGACGGCGTCAGCCCCGGAAACGACGGCCGCGGGTACGTGCTGCGGCGGCTGCTGCGCCGAATGATCAGGTCGGCGAAGCTGCTCGGCATCGAGGCGCCGATCGTCGCCGACATCATGATCACCGTGCGCGACGCGATGGGCCCGTCCTATCCGGATCTGGTCAGCGACTTCGACCGGATACAGCGGATCGCGGTCGCCGAGGAGACGGCGTTCAACCGCACGTTGGCCTCGGGTTCGCGGCTCTTCGACGAGGCGGCCCGCACGACGAAGGCGTCGGGTGCCTCCGTGCTGTCGGGAACCGACGCGTTCACCCTCCACGACACGTACGGCTTCCCGCTTGAACTGACTCTCGAGATGGCCGCAGAATCCGGGCTCAGCGTCGACGAAGAGGGCTTTCGCGGCCTGATGGCCGAACAGCGGCAGCGCGCGAAGGCTGACGCCGCAGCCCGCAAGCAGGCGCACACCGACCTCTCCGCCTACCGCGAGCTCGTCGACTCCGGTCCGACGGAGTTCACCGGCTTCGAGGAATTAATTACCGAGGCAAGGATTCTCGGCATCTTCGTCGACGGCAGGCGGGTTCCGGTCGTCGCGCATGACGGGCAGCAGGCCGAGCGGGTCGAGCTGGTTCTCGATCGCACCCCGTTCTACGCCGAATCGGGCGGCCAGATCGCCGACGAGGGCAGCGTCACCGGCACCGGCTCGTCCAGCACCGCCAAGGCGGCGGTCACCGATGTGCAGAAGATCGCCAAAACGCTGTGGGCGCATCGCATCAACGTGGAGTCCGGCGAGTTCGTCGAGGGCGACACGGTCGTGGCGGCCGTCGACCCGCGCTGGCGTCACGGTGCGACGCAGGGCCACTCCGGCACCCACATGGTGCACGCCGCGCTGCGACAGGTGCTCGGGCCCAACGCCGTTCAGGCCGGCTCGCTGAACCGCCCCGGCTATCTGCGCTTCGACTTCAACTGGCAGGGCGCGCTGACAGAGGACCAGCGGACGCAGATCGAAGAGGTCACCAACGAGGCGGTCGAAGCCGACTACGAGGTGCACAGCTTCACCACCGAACTCGAGAAGGCCAAGGCGATGGGCGCCATGGCGTTGTTCGGCGAGGCCTATCCCGAAGAGGTGCGGGTGGTGGAGATCGGCGGACCCTTCTCACTCGAACTGTGCGGCGGCACGCACGTCCACAACTCGGCGCAGATCGGCCCCGTGACGATTCTCGGCGAGTCGTCGATCGGGTCGGGCGTGCGCCGCGTGGAGGCCTACGTCGGGCTCGATTCGTTCCGGCACCTCGCGAAGGAACGCGCGCTGATGGCGGGGCTGGCGTCGTCGCTCAAAGTGCCGTCGGACGAGGTGCCCGCCCGGGTGGCCCAACTGGTGGACCGGCTGAAGACCGCCGAGAAGGAACTCGACCGGATGCGACTCGCCAACGCGCGGGCGGCAGCGGTGAATGCGGCAGCCGGCGCCGAGCAGATCGGTAAGGTCCGTCTCGTGGCGCAGCGGATGGCTGGTGGAACGTCGGCAGGCGATCTGCGCCAGCTCGTCGGGGACATCCGTGGAAAGGTCGGCTCCGAACCCGCGGTGATTGCGTTGATCGCCGAGGGGGAGAACGACTCCGTCCCGTTCGTGGTCGCGGTTAACCCGGCGGCGCAGGACCTGGGTCTGAAGGCCAATGAATTGGTCAAGGAGCTGGGCGCGGCGGTGAACGGCCGAGGCGGCGGCAAGGCGGACATGGCCCAAGGCTCAGGCAGGGGAGCCGCAGGTATCGATGCGGCGCTGGCCGCCTTACGCGCAGAGATAGGCCGGAGCTGACCAGGTGCCGAACCCAGAACACCGTCTGCCGGATCGGCCCGGAGGCGACGATCCCGGAAGAGGCCGCCGGCTGGGTATCGACGTCGGAAGTGTTCGCATCGGCGTCGCGGTGAGCGATCCCGACGGCATCCTGGCCACCCCGGTGGAGACCGTCCGCCGTGACAGAACCGATCGCCACCTGCGGCGACTGGGTCAGCTGGCGGCGGAACTTGAGGCTGTCGAAGTGATCGTCGGGCTGCCACGTACTCTTTCCGACCGAACCGGTCCGTCAGCGGAGGACGCCATCTCCCTCGCAGAGAACCTGGCGCGACGCGTCGCTCCGACGCCGGTGCGGATGGCTGACGAACGGCTGACCACCGTCACCGCACAACGCTCGCTGCGGGAAGCCGGTGTCCGAGCAAGGGGACAGAAGGCGATGATCGACCAGGCCGCCGCCGTCGGCATATTGCAGAGCTGGCTGGATCAGCGACGAACAACACTCAACGAGGTAGGCAATGCCTGACGGCTGGGAACGCGAGCGCCCGCAGCCCATTGCGGTGGGGCCGCCGCGGCGACGGTTGAGCCGTGCGGAACGCATCCGTGAAGCCCGTCGCCGCCGCAGGCGCCGATTCGCCCGCAGCGCCACGCTCTGCGTATTCGTCCTCATCGTGGTCGGCGCGGTCTTCCTCGGTTCGCGGCTGTGGCACAGCGTTTTCGGGGGCGACTCGGACTTCTCCGGAGAAGGCAAGTCCGACGTCGTCATCCAGGTGCACGACGGCGACTCGACCACAGCGATCGGGCAGACGCTCGAGGACAACGACGTGGTTGCGACGTCGAAAGTTTTCATCAGTGCTGCGGAAGGCAATGCCGCGATCCAGGCCATCCAGCCGGGCTTCTACAAGATGCGCACCGAGATCTCGGGTTCCGACGCGGTGTCCCGGCTGGCGGATGCGCAGAACAGAGTGGGCAAGCTGGTCATCCCCGAGGGTCGTCAGCTCGACGACATCCGGGACGTCAAGACCAACGATGTCACCGAGGGCATCTTCACGTTGATTTCCAATGCGACGTGTGTCGATCTCGACGGGGACCGTCGCTGTGTGTCGGCCGATGACCTTCGCGACGCGGCGAGCACCGCGTCGCTGGGGGACCTGTCGGTACCCGACTGGGCGACCAAGCCGGTGCAGGCGATGGGCGACGATCACCGCAGGCTCGAAGGTCTCATCGCGCCAGGGGCATGGGATGTCGATCCCTCCGCGTCGCCCCGCGACATCCTCTCGTCTCTTGTCGGTACCAGTGCCTATCAGTACGCGCAGGGTGGACTGCTCGACACGGCGAAGTCGCTGAGCATGACCCCGTATCAGATCCTGACGGTGGCGTCGCTGGTGCAGAGGGAGTCCAAGCCGCAGGACTTCGACAAGGTCGCCCGGGTCATCTACAACCGTCTCGTCGCACCGGATCACCGCAGGCTCGAGTTCGACTCGACGGTGAATTACTCGCTGGACCGCCAGGAGGTCGCGACCACGGATGCCGATCGGGGACGCGAGACCCCGTGGAACACCTATGTGCGCGAGGGACTTCCGGCCAGCCCCATCTGCTCGCCGAGTGCGGAGGCGCTGGCTGCGGCCGAGCATCCCGCGGCAGGCGATTGGCTCTACTTCGTAACCATCGACCTGCAGGGCACGACGCTCTTCACCAAGGATTACCCACAGCACCTGGCGAACATCGAACTCGCGAAGCGCAACGGTGTCCTCGACAGCGCCCGGTGACGCCCGCAAGGCGGCGGTTCTCGGTTCTCCGATAGCGCATTCACGCTCACCGCAGTTGCATCTGGCGGCCTATCGGGCGTTGGGACTCGACGGCTGGACCTATGACCGCATCGAATGCACGGCCGATCAATTGCCTGAATTGGTCGGCGGTTTCGGCCCCGAATGGGTAGGTGTCTCGGTGACGATGCCGGACAAGTTCGCGGCATTGCAATTCGCCGACGAGCGCACCGCGCGCGCGGATCTGGTGGGAGCGGCGAACACGCTGCTGCGAACGTCATTCGGGTGGCGGGCCGACAACACCGACGTCGACGGCTTGGCGGGTGCGCTCGGTCACGTGGCGGGGCACGCGATCGTCGTGGGTTCGGGTGGAACCGCGCCCGCAGTCGTCGTTGGCCTCGTCGAACTCGGCGTGCAACGCATCACGGTCGTCGCGCGGAACCGGGAGAAGGCAGCGCCCGTGGTGGACCTGGTGACCCGCATGGGCGCCGAGGCGGCATGGCTCGACATCGACGGAGCGGACCTGCGGCCTGTGGTCGCGGAGGTCTCCGTCGTGGTCAGTACGATCCCCGCCGACGCGGCCGCACGCTACGCCGACGTCTTGTCGTCGACGCCGGTGCTGCTCGACGCGATCTATGACCCATGGCCGACGCCGCTGGCCGCCGCCGTCGAGGCCAACGGGGGTCGAGTCATCAGCGGTCTGCAGATGCTGCTGCATCAGGCCTATGCACAAGTGGAGCAATTCACCGGGATGCCTGCGCCCAAAGAGGCGATGAGAGAGGCACTTCAGGACCGTTAGCCTCGATGGATGGGGGCGGCGAGCGTGTCGGTGCTGGCATGGCTCGTGGTGCTGAGCCTGTATGACATCCGCGAGCGGCGGTTGCCCAATCGGTTGACGGTGCCGGGAGCGATCGTGATCCTTCTGGTGTCCACGGCGATGGACCGCGGTGGTCCGGCGTTGGTGGGCGCTGGGGCTCTCGCGGGCGTGTATCTCGTCGTGCACCTGATCGCCCCCACAGGGATGGGTGCCGGCGATGTGAAACTCGCGGCGGGTGTCGGGGGACTGACGGGCGCTTTCGGATACGACGTGTGGGTGCTTGCCGCAATTGCCGCACCACTGTTCACCGCGGCGATCGCGTGTGTCGCCGTCGTTGCACGCTCGAAAATCACTGTGCCGCACGGGCCATCGATGTGCTTGGCGTCGGTAGCCGCCGCGATGCTCGCGATCCTCTAGGAGGGTGGGGGAACGTTGCTGTGGTTTGCCGGGAACAGGTGCAGGCTGCCGGGGTAGGTGACATAGGTGTGCCCGGTGGGTGAGGTCCAGATGATGGTCGAGTCGGGTAGTTGTCGGTCGTGCCAGCCGCCGAGTGCGTTCCAGAACGTTTTCAGTAGGTGGTGGCACCGACTGTCTGAAGAGCATTCTACGAGCTGCCTCGGCGACAAGGCGATCCATGTGGAGCCGAGCACTAAGAGCTACGCCCGTGCGCAATCTCGACGAATCGTCTACGAGGCCAGCCCCCGCCGCGTCGGAAGCCCGCGCGTCGGACAGAAACGCGTTACGCTGAACCACAGCCTTTCCCGAAGGAACAAATGCGCCGAATCGCCTTAGATATTTACTGGGCGTTCTGGATGGTTGTCCGCGCCTTTGGCCTGATGCGACAGAAAGACGCGGCCGCTTACTACACGATGATCGGCGACGACGTCATTGACCTCATGAATGAAGAGTACGTCGATGACTCCAAGCCGCTGTGGCTCAACCTCGGCTACTGGAAAGTCGCTCGCACCTATCCCGACGCTTGTGTCGCGATGGTCGAACTCCTAGGAACGCGGGCCGGGCTGAAACCAAGCGATGGAGTCCTCGACGTCGGCGTCGGTTTCGCGGAGCAGGACTTTGTTCTACTCGATCGCTTCAAGCTGTCTCACATCACAGGCATCGACATCACACCCGTACACGTCGATAAGGGCCGGGAACGCGTCGCCAAGCGTGGGCTTGAGAAACAAATCGACATTCGACTCGGTTCCGCGACCGCAATGGAGTTTCCCGACGCATCGTTCGAAAAAGTGCTGGCCCTGGAATGCGCATTCCACTTTGACACGCGCGATCAATTCATGCGCGAAGCATTTCGCGTCCTCAAGCCAGGGGGAACCATTGCTCTCGCCGACATGCTCCCAAAACCAGGCAAGAAATCCGGCCTGACAACCTTTTTCGGCCGAAAGTACGGCCACATCCCCGAAGCCAATCACTACGACAGGGAGGAATACTCCCGGCGGCTAGCCGCCGCGGGATTTGGCGATGTCCTCGTGGAATCGATCCGCGAGGATGTGTACCCCGCGATGGCCAAGTACATTTCGCAGCGCGTTCATGGAAAGAAAAGGATGGATGAAGTGGTCGTGGAAGTGACTGAAGACGATCGCGCCCAGTGCCGGGGCGTGGCGCTGTGGGGACGAACGACCGGCTTTGCGGACTATGTGATCGTGTCGGCGCGGAAGCCTTTGGACACCAACGCAATTTCGGCATCCACTTGAGTGGTTCCACCGATCGTGAAAGCGGCACAAGCACTTGAGGTTCGACGGATGGGTGGGCCCTATCGGGTAGGCCACGGTGTGGTCGAGGTCGCAGACCTGGGCGGGTTTGTCGCAGCCCGGGAACCGACACGTCAGGTCGCGGCAGCGCACGAACTCGGCCAGCGCGCGCGAGGGCGTGTAGCGCGGTTCGGCTGCCGAGTCGCTGCCGGGGTGGCCGACCTCGCGGATGTTGGCCCGCGCCAGGATGGCGCCCAGGAGCGCGGTCGGCATGATCCCGGCGCCGAACACATACCCCGGCTTGGACCGCGTAGTCGTCGGCTGTGCAGCGGCCTGGCGATCGGCATTGGCGGCTGCATCGGTTTGGGCTGTGGTGGATTCGTCGACGGCCTTGTCGTCGACGATGGCGTAGACGACGGCGTTATTTGTCGGCGCTTCTCCGGTGGTGCCGCCGGGGCAGTCGGGGTCGGTGCACTGGCACTGGAAGGCGGTGTGGTTGGCCGACGGGGCCAGCGCGTGGGCGCGGCGTTGGTAGTGGCCGCGCGGGTCGGCGTCACACACGCTGCGCGCGACCACCTCGACGGTGTGCTCCATCAGCGCGGCGTCCGCAGAGTTGAGCCGCGCCCAGATCGTCGTCGTGCCGGGGACGTCGTTCGGGGAGCCGAACTCGACTGTCTCATTCATCGCCGCCTGCGTGGCGCGGCGCAGCGCACCCGGGTCGTGTTCGTCGATCAGGGCGTCGATGGCGTCTTCGATTTTCTTCACCGCCAACGCTCCCCAGCGGGTGACCCGGTCGGCGAGCCCGGCGTCCACGGCGGTGAGCGCGTCGTGGTCATCGATCAGGTAGGTGCGCGAGATGATGGTGCGCACCAGCAGGTCACTGATCACCCCGGCGGCGAACAGCGCCGCCACTTGGGGCAGCCGGTCGCGTAGCGCGAGGCCGCGGTGGGTCTGGTGGAGCGCCATGCCTGGTGCTGACGTTGAGCGCGGCGGCCAGTTCGCAGGCCACCGCGGCGTCGGGGTCGATCCACCACAGTTCGCGCTCTGCGGTGTCCAGGCGGGTGCGGCGGTCGAAGATCTCGGCCATCACCGCCAGCTTCTGTGCCCCCGCGGCGTTCTCCGCGCGCGCCCACCCGCCGGCAGCATCAACCAACTCCGCGTCAGTCAACGAAGCCAGGTCGGCTATATCGGAGCAACAGATGATCGAACATGCTGTTGAATTTACGTAGCTCAGGCGACGCGCAAGCCTCACAATCACCGGCTGCACCCGCGCCTGTGGATGAAACCGCCACTGTGGATAACTGCGGCCCGGGCGGTTTCGGCGAGCCGATCGATCATCGGCTGCCCGGTTTCAAATCGCGGATTTTCACACGCAAAGTGCGACGTGGGAAGATGGGACGCGTGTTGCGATGGACCACTGCTGGCGAATCCCACGGCCGCGCGCTTGTGGCCGTGGTCGAGGGCATGGTCGCGGGCGTCGAGGTGACATCCGGCGAGATCGCCGGTCAGCTCGCCCGCCGCAGGCTGGGCTACGGTCGCGGCGCGCGAATGAAATTCGAGCAGGACCAGGTCACCATGCTCGCAGGCGTCCGGCACGGCATCACACTCGGCGGCCCGGTCGCCATCGAGATCGGCAACACCGAATGGCCCAAATGGGAGACGGTCATGGCCGCCGATCCCGTCGACCCCGCCGAACTCGAGAACATGGCCCGCAACGAGCCGCTGACCCGGCCGCGACCCGGCCACGCCGATTACGCCGGCATGCTCAAGTACGGCTTCGACGACGCCCGGCCGGTCCTGGAACGAGCGAGCGCGCGCGAAACGGCCGCCCGCGTCGCCGCAGGCACGCTGGCCCGGGCCTTCCTGCGCCAGGCGCTCGGCGTCGAGGTGGTTTCGCATGTCATCTCCATCGGCGAGTCGGCGCCGTACGACGGCCCACCGCCGCAAGCTTCCGATCTGGCCGCCATCGACGCCAGCCCGGTACGCGCGTTCGACAAGGAGGCTGAAGCCAGGATGATCGCCGAGATCGAGGCCGCCAAGGCCGACGGCGACACGCTCGGCGGGGTTGTCGAGGTCGTCGCGAACGGCCTTCCGATTGGGCTCGGATCGTTCACCAGCGGTGACAACCGCCTCGACAGCCAGTTGGCCGGCGCGGTGATGGGCATCCAGGCGATCAAGGGCGTGGAGATCGGCGACGGCTTCGAAACCGCCCGTCGCCGCGGCAGCGTCGCCCACGACGAGATGTATCCCGCAGCCGGCGGCGTCATGCGCTCGACGAACCGGGCCGGTGGGCTCGAAGGCGGGATGACAAACGGTCAGCCGCTGCGGGTGCGCGCCGCGATGAAGCCGATTTCGACGGTGCCGCGCGCACTGGCCACGGTCGACATGGCAACCGGGGACGAGGCGGTCGCCATCCACCAGCGCTCAGATGTGTGCGCGGTTCCTGCAGCGGCAGTGGTCGTCGAAACCATGGTCGCGCTTGTGCTCGCCCGTGCGGCGCTGGAGAAGTTCGGCGGCGACTCGATCGGCGAGACGCGGGCCAACATCGACACCTACCTGCGGTCGATAGCCGAACGCGAACCGGCTCAACGGGCACAGGCGTCGGGCTGATGGCACCCAGGGCCGTGCTGATCGGGTTGCCCGGATCGGGGAAGTCCACGATCGGCCGTCGACTGGCCAAAGCCCTCGGCGTCGCGTTGCTCGACACCGACGCCGCGATAGAACAGACGACAGGACGCACGATTCCCGACATCTTCGCAACCGACGGCGAGAAGGAGTTTCGCCGCATCGAGGAGGAAGTGATCCGCGAAGCGCTGGGGTCACATGACGGGGTGCTTTCGCTGGGCGGTGGTGCGATCACCAGTTCCGGTGTGCGCGAGGCCCTTTCCGGGCACATGGTGATCTATCTCGAGATCAGCGCCTCGGAAGGGGTCCGCCGAACGGGCGGTACGACGGTGCGGCCGCTGCTCGCCGGCGGAGACCGCGCAGAGAAATTCCGCGCGTTGATGTCGCAGCGGGTTCCGCTCTACCGGCGGGCTGCCACGCTTCGAATCAACACCAACCGGCGCAATCCCGGTGCGGTTGTCCGCTATATCGTGTCGCAACTGGAGAACCAGTCCTCAACCGACACACCGTCAAAGCCGAAGCCCAAGCCGCGGCGCAGGCGCAGGCCGACATGGCGTCGCACGCCGGTCTCGTTGACGCCGAGCCCATCTGAGGCCACCACGCCTACCAGCCCTGCCGAGTTGGCCCGCCGCGCGGAGGCCCGCCATGACTGATCTGACCGCACCCGTCACCGTCGAGGTGAGGACCGACCCGACATATCCGGTGATCATCGGCACGGGCCTGATGACGGAGCTGGGCGGGCTCCTCGAGGGCAGGCACAAGGCCGCGATCCTGCACCAGCCGGTACTGGCCCAGACCGCAGAGGCGATCCGTAACCATCTGTCCGACAAGGGCGTCGACGCGCATCGCATCGAGATTCCCGACGCCGAGGCCGGCAAGGATCTGCCCGTCGTCGGCTACATCTGGGAAGTGCTCGGCCGCATCGGCCTCGGCCGCAAGGACGCCGTCGTCAGCCTTGGCGGGGGAGCGGCGACCGACGTCGCGGGATTCGCCGCCGCCACGTGGCTGCGTGGCATCGACATCGTGCATGTGCCGACGACATTGCTCGCCATGGTGGATGCCGCCGTCGGCGGAAAAACCGGCATCAACACCGATGCGGGCAAGAACCTTGTCGGCGCATTCCACCAGCCCGCGGCCGTCCTCGTCGACCTGGCGACGCTGGAAACGCTGCCGCGCAACGAGATCGTTGCCGGGATGGCCGAGATCGTGAAGGCCGGGTTCATCGCCGACCCGGTCATCCTCGATCTCATCGAGGCCGACCCCGAGGGCGCGCTCGACCCGACAGGGCAGGTACTGCCCGAGTTGATTCGGCGAGCCATTGTGGTGAAGGCCGAAGTCGTCGCGGCGGATGAGAAGGAATCGCAACTGCGCGAGATCCTCAACTACGGGCACACCCTGGCCCACGCGATCGAGCGACGCGAACGCTACCGTTGGCGCCACGGCGCGGCGGTATCTGTGGGCCTGGTGTTCGCCGCCGAATTGGGCCGACTGGCGGGAAGACTCGACGACGGAACCGCCGACCGCCACCGCGCGATCCTCACCTCGCTTGGCCTGCCGGTCGGCTACGACGCCGACGCGTTGCCGCAGTTGCTCGAGTACATGGCAGGCGACAAGAAGTCGCGTTCCGGTGTGCTGCGTTTCGTCGTTCTCGACGGGCTGGCGAAGCCGGGTCGGCTGGAGGGTCCGGACCCGTCGCTGCTGGCGGCTGCTTATGCGGAGGTAGCGCAACAATGACGACGGTGAACGTCATCAATGGCCCCAACCTGGGTCGGCTCGGGCGCCGCGAGACCCAGGTCTACGGCAGCACCACACACGACGACCTCGTCGCGATGATCGAACGCGAAGCCACCGAGCTCGACCTGAAAGTCGTTGTGCGCCAATCCGACAGTGAAGCGGAGCTGCTCGATTGGATTCACCGCGCGGCCGACGCGGCCGAACCGGTGATCCTCAACGCGGGTGCGTTGACGCACACATCGATCGCGCTGCGCGACGCCTGCGCCGAGCTGCGCGCGCCGTTGATCGAGGTGCACATCTCGAATGTGCACGCTCGCGAAGAGTTCCGGCACCACTCGTACCTGAGTGCGATTGCCACCGGCGTGATCGTCGGGCTCGGTATGCAGGGTTATCTGCTGGCGTTGCGCTATCTCGCGACGCAGGACTAACGCTTAAGTCTGTTCCTGACGGCGCTCGGTCGGCGTCTCGTCGGCCCGGGCATCCGGGTGGCGGACGGCGGCGAACACGTCGGTGTCCGCGCGGTCGTCGTCGCCCGCGCGGTCGTCGTCGCCCGCGGCGAGACCATGGTGCTGGCGCGGTGTGTCGTCGGCGTGGCGGTCGATGACCCAGTGCCCGAGCGCGACGCCTGCGATTGCGGCGAGGAAGGTCAGCAGCGCGGTGAACGCCGCGAAGGTGGTGAGTTCGTTGAGCAGCCCACCGGCATAGAGGTCCTTGTAGAACATCGAGATCAGCCAGGCGAGCGCGCCGCTGACGAGTCCTGCAAACAGTCCTGCCAGCAGCCACGTCATCGCCAGGTCGGCGCGGCGGTCGGGATCGGGATTCGCGCGCGCATCTGAACGCCCGTCCAGGATGCCCCAAATGAACACCAAGATGGCGAAGAGAACGACGAGGGTGATGCTGATCAGAGTTGCCTTGGTTTCCCAGATATTGATCGCAGTGCCCTGCACCAATCGGATGAAGACCATCAGGGCCGCGAACACCAGTCCGCGCAGCAACCACTTACTCATGGGGCATCACCTTAGCGAGTAGCGTCAAGACCTGTGACTATATCGCAGCGCCGGGACCGACTTCGGCACCGGTTGCAGTCCGAGGGGCTCGACGCGATATTGGTAACGCGCCTGGTCAACGTGCGTTATTTGTCCGGTTTCACCGGATCGAACGCGGCGCTGCTGATTCGCGCGGACGACGACACACCGGTGCTGGCGACCGACGGGCGCTACCGCACCCAGGCGGCCCAGCAGGTTCCAGACGCCGAAATCGTCGTCGAACGATCCTGCGGACCGTTTCTGGCAGCCCGGGCCGCCTCTCTCGGTGTGCGTCGGCTCGGTTTCGAGAGCCACGTGGTGACGGTCGAAGGGTTCGACAGGCTGGCGGTAGCGGCCGGCAAGGCCGAGCTGGTTCGGGCTGCGGGCACGGTCGAAGCGCTGCGGGAAGTCAAGGACGCCGGAGAGGTCGCGCTGCTGCGGCTGGCCTGCGAGGCAGCCGATGCCGCCTTGGCTGACCTGGTCGAACGCGACGGTCTGCGGCCCGGTCGCACCGAGCGTGAGGTCGGCCGCGAACTGGAGTCACTGATGCGGGATCACGGTGCGGACGGACCGTCCTTCGAGACCATCGTGGCGGCCGGTGCCAACTCGGCGATCCCGCACCATCGGCCCACCGACGCCGTGCTGGCGGCCGGCCACTTCGTCAAGATCGACTTCGGCGCGCTGGTGTGCGGTTATCACTCGGACATGACGCGCACCTTTGTGCTGGCGCCTGCCGCACAGTGGCAACTCGACCTCTACGAGCTCGTCGCCGCCTCGCAACGGGCCGGCCGGGAGGCGGTCCGACCAGGAGTCGCGCTGCGCGAGGTGGACGCGGCGTCGAGGCGGGTGATCGCCGATGCGGGATGCGCCGAGAACTTCTCCCACGGCCTCGGGCACGGCGTCGGGCTGGAGATCCACGAAGCGCCGGGTATCCACGCGGGTGCCGCCGGTACACTGCTTGCTGGCTCTGCGGTGACTGTTGAGCCCGGTGTCTACCTGCCCGATCGCGGCGGTGTCCGCATCGAGGACACGCTGGTGGTGTGCGAGACGACGCCCGACCTGCTTACCCAGTTCCCCAAGGAATTGGCCATTCTTCGTTGAGAGACTAGGAGTAGTACCGCCGTGGCATCGACCGCCGACTTCAAGAACGGACTTGTCCTGAACATCGATGGACAGCTGTGGTCCATCGTCGAATTCCAACACGTCAAGCCGGGCAAGGGGCCCGCATTCGTGCGCACCAAGCTGAAGAACGTGCTGTCGGGCAAGGTCGTCGACAAGACGTTCAACGCCGGGGTCAAGGTGGAGACCGCCACGGTGGACCGTCGCGACACCACCTATCTGTACAAGGACGGCTCAGACTACGTGTTCATGGACAGCCAGGACTACGAGCAGCACCACCTGCCGGAGTCACTGGTCGGCGACGACGCGCGGTTTCTGCTCGAGAGCCTCCCTGTGCAGGTGGCCTTCCACAATGGCACGGCGCTCTACATCGAACTTCCAGTGACCGTCGAAATGAAGGTCAAGCACACCGAGCCCGGTCTGCAGGGCGACCGGTCCAGCGCGGGCACCAAGCCCGCGACGGTGGAAACCGGTGCAGAGATCCAGGTTCCGCTGTTCATCAACACCGGCGACAAGCTGAAGATCGATTCTCGCGATGGCAGCTACCTGGGTCGAGTGAATTGACCAGACCCAAGCCGGACCGGGGTCGACACCAGGCCCGCAAGCGAGCCGTCGATCTGCTGTTTGAGGCCGAGGCCCGTGGCATCACGCCGGCGGAGGCCGCCGAAGCGCGAGAGGCGTTGGCCCAGAGGCAATCCGATGTGTCTTCGCTGAACCCGTACACGGTGACCGTCGCCCAAGGGGTGACGCAGCACGCCGCGCACATCGACGATCTGATCTCGTCGCACCTTCAGGGCTGGACGTTGGACCGTCTGCCCGCCGTGGATCGGGCAATTCTGCGGGTTGCGGTCTGGGAACTACTGCACGCCGACGACGTTCCCGAACCGGTCGCCGTCGACGAGGCCGTCGAGCTGGCCAAGCATCTGTCCACCGACGATTCGCCGGGTTTCGTCAACGGAGTGTTGGGCCAAGTGATGCTGGTGACGCCGCAGATTCGGGCCGCCGCCGCGGCGATTCAGGGTGGAGCAGAGGGTTCCGGGTAGATCGATTCGGGTCTCGCTTCTCGTCTTGTCCGGTGGCCGCACCACAGGGCTGGGCGCCCTACTACGGCCTAGAGGACGTCGCCAAGGTGCACCTGCGGGATCCGGTTGTGGCGCTTGACCACCTGCGCGGCATGTAGCTCAGGCTGTCGAATAGTCCGGCAGCGCGATGGAATCGGCTACTTGAACCAGATTCGCGACGCAATCGGCCGAAACGGCCAGCGCTGCATCCACTTCATCAACGCGATGTTCGCGGCGATGTCGAAAGGCGAGTTGGGTGCGTACCGGTCGACGCGGTTGGGAATGTCCTGGCATTTGTCCACATAGGTCCGCAATCTCGACTGGTATCGCTGAAATGCGTCATTAACGGTCCGGCGATGCCTGCGCCGCTGATCAGAACAGTCGGCTGTGCCACGTCACCCACATTAAGCGTGCGACCTGGGAGCGTGCCTCATGCCGCGGCGTGCGGCGCCGCAGCGAAATTGAAGTAGCGCGCTACTTACGTCTCCTTCCTCAGGGCACGCAACGATCAATTTGCGGAAATTCCCAACGATTGGAGGGGTCCACTATGTTTCAGGGAATTCGCCCCCTAGTAACCACCGGTGTTGCGCTCGTCGGAGCCAGCGTCATCGCAGTATCTCCGGTGACTGTGCCGCCGCCCGAGATTCAGGCTGCGTCACTGCCTGCAGCGCAACGTGTTGTCGAGATGTCAGATGTCCAGTTGACGGGACTGGTTGAGGATCTGGAGAGGTTTCTGGACGCCGCGATCAACGCGCCTCGTAACGCGGTATGGGGCGTCGGACAAGCTCTGGATGGCTTGCCCGAAGCGCTCGGCGATGCAGCTTCGACTCGCGAGGCTGTAGGTGTGCTCGCGGAGGCCATTGGCACGGTATACGCATCGCCGATCAGGGCATTCCTCGACCCGCTTATTGTGAATGCGTCGCCGTACGACCCTGCGCAGCAGGATTTCATCGATGCGACATTGCTTGTCATCAGGGACCTCGCCGACGACCCGCTGTTCCTCCCGACCATTCCGGTGAGCTTCCTCAACTACTGGGGCAATCTGGGCCTCACCCCTTTGCAATCGGCTGGCCTGATCGCCGCCGGTTATCTACTGAAGCCGTTCAGTCTGGCGGGCCCATTCGTCGCTGCCCTGGCCAATTCGTTGCCGGCGCCGTTCGGTGGGGATCTGACCTCGAGTGACCCCGCCGATTGGGGTTTGATCAGTAACGCTTTCGACGAGGTCTTGCAGGGCGCGCAGAACCTGATCGTCGGAATACTCATTCCCGACTTGATGGCTGGAAATATGGCAGCGGGCGTCGCCGCCGCTGCTGCGCCAGAAGACACCTGGCCACCGAATGCAGAGACAGCACAACAGGTTCTGAGGAACACAGGCCGGACGATTCTTCGCCTGCCCGAACTGTTGGGCAACCTCGCCGTCGACGACGTGCGACGTGTCGGCGCATACCTCGAACGAGGTCGACCGCTCGATGCAGTCCGGTTGTTGGCGAGCCATGTACTCGCCGTGCCAACAGAATTGGCGTCGATACCGGTGAACCTCGGTTCGACATTCCTGCCTCCTCCTGCAGGCGACTTGCTGGCCGACGGATACTCCAAGGCATACGCCGCCGTCTCATCCATCGCCGGCCGGATCGGGCCGCAGCCCTCGACGACGCTCACGCAGAAGCAGGTCACGGCGTCTGGAAACGTTGCATCGGAGGGTAGTACAGGCAATGTTGTGCAGCTTTCGCTGCCGCGGGGAAACTTCGACGAGGTCACCAACATCGGCGTGACCAAGAGTGCGGATCCGAACAACGGCAATCCGGTGACGAAGCTGGACAACCGACCGAAGGTCGGCGGCAACGTGAGGGCAGTCGTGAACGATGTCCGTACGGAGGTCCGCCAGACGATCAAAGACGTCCGCCAGGGCGTCCGCGACGTGGTGAAGGCGGTCACCGGGGTCGGCAAGAAGAAAGACGTCAAGGCCGAAAGCAACGAGCCGTCGAAACCGGCGGAGTAACACCAGCTCCGGTGGGCCTCCCAACCACCCCGGGAGGCCCATCGGTCCTGTCAGGCCTAGATGTTCAGCGCCTGATAGGTACGTCGCACGAATTTCGGTTGCACGCCTTGGAGTTTGGCCAACGACGTGTTGCCCGCCACCGCGGCGGCGGAGTCGCCCGACATGTCGGGGTGGTTCTGGATCAGGTACAGCATGATGAGGTCGGCCGACGGGTCGGCCTGCCACCATGTCCCGAATGCCCCCGGCCACGTGAACGTGCCCTTGCCGCCGGGGCCGAACAGTTGCCGCGACTTCGCCGGGTCTGTGACGACCGACAGATTCAAACCGAACCCGCGACCGATCCAGTACGGCATGCCGAGGAACGGATACTGCCGCTGCTCATCGGTCAGCCGATCTGTCCTCATCAAATGCACCGAATCTTCGGAGAGCACCCGGTTTCCATCGAGCGTTCCGAACGCGAGAAGCATGCGCACGAAGCGCAGATAGTCGTCGACCGTCGACCACAGCCCCGCCCCGCCGCTGCACAGCGGCGGATCACTGATGGGTGCAGGCCCCATCGAGTCATGACGGAGCGTGTCGCCGGCGAGCTGATACATCGTCGCCGCGCGTTGCCGCCCGGTCGGTCCGACGCTGAATCCGGTGTCCGGCATGCCGACCGGTTCGAGGATGCGCTCTCTCAGCACCTCGGCCAACGGCTTGCCCTCAATCCTCGAGAGAACAATGCCCAGCACATCGGTCGACACGCTGTAGGTCAGCCGTGCGCCGGGTTGATGCGTCAACGGAAGCCTGGCCAGATCGGTGAGCCAGCCGTCCTGGTCCTGGCGGTGCGACAGCTTCCCGTACGCACGCGCCAGCGGACCGAGCACCGAGAACACATACGCGAAACCGCTCCGATGGGTCATCAGATCGTCGACGGTGATCGGCCGCTCTGCGGGAACCGTGTCGTCCAGTGAGCCGCGGGGGTCGGTCATCACCCGAAGATCGGCCAACTCCGGCAGCCACTTCGTCACCGGATCCGTCAGCGCCAGCCTGCGTTCGTCGACAAGCGTCATCGCCGCGGCGACGGTGACGGGTTTGGTCATCGAGGCGATGCGGAACATGGTGTCGCGCCGCATCGGCAGCCGGGCTTCGACGTCGCGGTAGCCGAGTTCGTTGACCTGGAGCACCTCACCGGCCTGCCATACCAGCGTGACCGCGCCGGACAACAGACCGCCGTCGATCGCCTCGTTGATAGAACTGCGGTTGCCGTCGAGATTCACCGCCGCCAGGTTACTCAGGGCGGTTGGTGTCGCTGACGGCCGGTTGTGCAACGGGTGTTAAGCTGCCCGGCAGTTCGACGTCCTTTAACGATCCGTCCAGAGAGGCGGAGAAGGAGGTCAGGGCCCTTGGGCGCCACCGACTCTTCCGACACCGACCGGGAACTGATGACCGCGGCGGACGTCGGTAGGACCATTTCCCGCATCTCCCACGAGATCATCGAGAAGACCGCCCTCGACGGTTCCGATGCCCCCCGCGTCATCTTGCTCGGCATTCCCACCCGCGGCGTCGCGCTGGCAGCCAGGATCGCCGACAAGATCAAGGAGTTCGCCGGCGTCGACGTCCCGCACGGCGCCCTTGACATCACGCTCTACCGTGACGACCTCAACACCAAGCCGCCGCGGCCGCTGGAGGTGACGTCGATCCCCGACGAAGGCATCGACGGTACGGTCGTCGTCCTGGTCGACGACGTGCTGTACTCGGGCCGCACGGTGCGCGCCGCACTCGATGCGTTGCGCGACGTCGGACGGCCGCGGGCGGTCCAGCTGGCGGTGTTCGTCGACCGCGGGCACCGGGAGTTCCCGCTGAGGGCCGACTACGTCGGCAAGAACGTGCCCACCTCGCGCAGCGACAACATCAAGGTCCGCCTTACCGAGCATGACGGATTCGACGGTGTGGCCATCGCATCGCACGGAGGGCCGCCCCGATGAGCCCCCGACACCTGCTCTCCGCGGCAGACCTCACCCGCGCCGAGGCGACCGCGATCCTCGACGACGCCGACCGGTTCGCCGAGTCGCTGCTCGGCCGCGAGATCAAGAAGCTGCCGACCCTGCGCGGTCGCACCGTCATCACGATGTTCTACGAGAACTCCACTCGAACCAGGGTGTCGTTCGAGGTGGCGGGCAAGTGGATGAGCGGGGACGTCATCAACGTCAGTTCGTCCGGGTCGTCGGTGGCCAAGGGAGAGTCGCTGCGCGATACCGCGCTGACGCTGCGGGCGGCCGGCGCCGACGCGCTGATCATCCGCCACCCCGCCTCAGGGGCGGCACAACAGCTCGCCGAGTGGACGGCCACCGAAGACGGCGGCGGCCCGTCGGTGATCAATGCCGGTGACGGCACCCACGAGCATCCGACCCAGGCGCTCCTCGACGCGTTGACCATCCGCCAGCGCCTCGGCGGCATCGAGGGCAAGCGAGTGGTGATCGTCGGCGACGTGCTGCACAGCCGCGTGGCCCGGTCCAACGTCCTGCTACTGCACACCCTCGGCGCCGAGGTGGTTCTCGTCGCGCCGCCGACGCTGCTGCCCGTCGGGGTGGCGGGCTGGCCGGTGGCGGTGTCGCACGACCTCGACGCCGAACTGCCCACCGCCGACGCCGTGCTGATGCTGCGGGTGCAGGCCGAACGCATGACCGGCGGCTTCTTCCCGTCGGCCCGCGAGTACTCGGTGCGCTACGGGCTCTCGGGGAAACGGCAGGCCCTGCTGCCCGGCAACGCGGTGGTTCTGCACCCGGGCCCCATGCTGCGCGGCATGGAGATCTCGTCGTCCGTCGCAGACTCCACGCAATCGGCTGTGCTGCAACAGGTTTCCAACGGTGTGCATATCAGGATGGCGGTGCTGTTCCACCTGCTGGTCGGCGCAGAGGACGAGGCGGTCAGCGCATGAGCGTGCTCATCAGGGGCGTACAGCTCTACGGCGAAGGCGAGCGGGTCGACGTGCTGGTCGACGACGGCCAGATCGCCGACATCGGCGCGGATCTGTCCATCGCCGACGATGCCGACGCCGTCGACGCCTCCGGCCAGATCCTGCTGCCCGGCTTCGTCGACCTGCACACCCACCTGCGCGAGCCAGGCCGCGAGTACGCCGAGGACATCGAAACCGGTTCGGCAGCAGCAGCTCTCGGCGGCTATACCGCGGTGTTCGCGATGGCCAACACCACACCCGTCGCCGACAGCCCGGTGGTGACCGACCACGTGTGGCACCGCGGCCAGCAGGTCGGTCTCGTCGACGTCCACCCGGTCGGTGCGGTGACCATGGGTCTGACCGGAACACAGCTGACCGAGATGGGCATGATGGCCGCAGGCGCCGCGCAGGTTCGGATGTTCTCCGACGACGGCATCTGCGTGCACGACCCGTTGGTGATGCGCCGCGCCCTCGAGTACGCCACCGGTCTCGGCGTGCTGATCGCCCAACACGCCGAGGAACCGCGGCTGACCGTCGGCGCCGTCGCCCACGAAGGGCCCAACGCCGCCCGTCTCGGGCTCTCCGGCTGGCCGCGCGCCGCAGAGGAGTCCATCGTCGCGCGCGACGCGCTGCTGGCCCGCGACGCCGGGGCCAGGGTGCACATCTGTCACGCGTCGACAGCGGGCACGGTCGAGATCATCAGATGGGCCAAGGAACAAGGCATTTCGATCACCGCCGAGGTGACGCCCCACCACCTGCTGCTCGACGACGCCAGGCTCGCGACCTACGACGGTCGCAATCGGGTCAACCCGCCGCTGCGTGAGTCCGACGATGCCGAGGCGCTGCGCCAGGCGCTCGTCGACGGCGTCATCGACTGCGTCGCCACCGACCACGCGCCGCACGCCGAACACGAGAAGATGTGCGAGTTCGCCAACGCCAGGCCCGGCATGCTCGGTCTGGAGACCGCGCTGTCGGTCGTCGTCGAGACGATGGTCCGCCCGGGGCTCTTCACATGGCGCGACGTCGCCAGGGTGATGAGCGAGAACCCGGCGCGCATTGTGGGGCTGCCCGATCAGGGCAGACCGCTGGAGGTGGGGGAACCCGCCAACCTCACCGTCGTCGACCCCGAAGCCACGTGGACGGTGGCGGGCGCCGAGATGGCCAGCCGGTCGGACAACACCCCGTATGAATCCATGACGCTGCCCGGCGCTGTGACCTTGACCCTGTTACGTGGCAATGTCACCGCGAGGGACGGAAAATCGCCGGCTTGACGTCCTCCCCGGACTAACGTCCGGGGATTCCAACCCGATCCCATCGACTAGGCGGCAGGAGCAGAGAGTTGAGGTTCACGGTTCGCAGACCGCCTAGTGGCGAGGTCTCCCCGTGCTGTCACCGCCCGTCCGGCGGCGATGTTGCGTGCAGCGTTGACGTCGGCGTTGCACCGGCCAGCAGTGCAGGCTTCGCACTCGAAAACCGCTTGGCTCTTGCGGTTCCCAGGAGCGACGTGCCCGCACACCGAGCAACGTTGCGACGTATATGCGGCCGGTATCTGTTCGACCCGGCCGTAAGCTTTAGTCTGCAGACGCGCGGCGAAAAGGCCCCACCCACTTCGGTGTATGGCCCGGTTCAGCCCGCGCTTCTGAGCAACACCCGCACCGGGCTCCTCGACAGTTCCACGTGCAGTGCGGGCCATCGCCCGCACGTCGAGAGCTTCGAGCCTGATCGTATCGAAGCGGCGAGCAATGTCAGTAGTCGTCTTCTCGACCCAGTCCTTGCGCCGATCGACCTCGCGCGCCCTGCGTTTCGCGATCGCCAGTCTCGTTCGCGCGCGCCGGTGGGAGCCGCGCTTGGCCCGGGCGAGCCGCTGCTGCAACACCCTCAACCGCTTGGCCTCACCGCGAGTCAGACTGGGTGCGTGCAACAGTTCACCGGTCGACAGTGCGGCCGACACGGCGACACCGCGGTCGATGCCCACCACACTGCGGTCATGCGGCCCGGAGATCGGGTCAGGGATGTGGGCGAATGCGATGTGCCAGCGGCCGGACCGGTCACGGGCGACCCGGTAGGACTTGACCCCCGCGCCCAAGGGTCGCGACAGCCGAAACCGCACCCAGCCCACCTTGGGAACCCACACGCGACCGACGTGGCGGTTCAGCCGCTCGATGTGACGCGGTTTGACCGCGACCTGCCGAAACCCCTCGTGCAAATTCGCTTTACGCCATGTCGGTCGACGATGCGTGCCGCAGAAGAAGTTCTGCATTGCCTGGTTGAAATCTCGGAGCGCCTGCTGCTGCACGGTCTGACTCCCGGCACGAAGCCACCCGTACTCGGCGCGAGCCTCCGTCAACTGTGCAGCCTGTTCGACGTAGCCAGGAGCCTTGCGGCCCGGTTGCCAGTGCTGTTGCTGCTCTACCGCCAGATTCCATACAAACCGCGCATGCCCACAATGCGCCAACAAGACCTCTTCCTGCTCCGTGGTTGGCAACAGTCGGAACCGCGACATATCCGCAAAGTAGCCACGGGCACCGACATCCCTGGCCCCAGCACCGCCGCCACCCTCGGGGTCGACCTCCTTCGCGAATTGAAATCCGAGGTTTCCGCCCCGAAGAGGCTTCGATGAACACCGGCACGCTCGTGGGATCGCTGATCGTCGCCGCCGTGCTCGCGGTGGCGCTGGGGCTGGCGGTTCAGTCGATCTTGAGGGGCTGGCGCCACCGCGCCCAGCGGCAGGCGGAGCTGATCGGCGCGCTTCCGCCGATGCCCGACACCGTCGGCGAGGCGATCGTGCCCCCGACCAAAGGTCTCTATGTGGGCAGCACTCTTGCGCCCGAGTGGCTGGGGGCACCTCCCGCTTGCGGGGGAGACCGCATCGCGGTCGGCGACCTCGGCTATCGCACGAAAGCGGTGCTGACCCGCTATCCCGAGGGCATCATGCTGCAGCGAACCGGGGCCCAGCCGATCTGGATACCCCACGAGTCGATCATCGCGATCCGCACCGAATTCGGGATCGCAGGCAAGGTCATGACCCATGCGGGCATCCTCGCGATCAGATGGCGGCTACCGTCGGGCACAGAAATCGACACCGGATTCCGCGGCAACGATCGCGCGGAGTACGCCCAATGGCTGGGGGAGGAGGAAGCCGTATGAGCAAAGCCGTACTGGTGCTCGACGACGGACGGATCTTCACCGGCACGTCGTTCGGCGCCGTCGGAGAGACGCTGGGCGAAGCGGTGTTCTCCACCGGTATGTCGGGCTACCAGGAAACGCTCACCGACCCCAGCTATCACCGCCAGATCGTGATCGCCACCGCCCCGCAGATCGGCAACACCGGCTGGAACCACGAGGATGCCGAGAGCCGCGGTGACAAGATCTGGGTCGCCGGCTATGCCGTGCGCGACCCTTCGCCGCGGGCCTCCAACTGGCGGGCGACGGGAACCCTCGAAGACGAACTCGTCCGGCAGGGCGTCGTCGGAATCGCCGGTATCGACACCCGCGCCGTGGTGCGCCACCTACGCAACTTCGGTTCGATGAAGGCCGGAATCTTCTCCGGTGCCGCGCTCGCCGAACCCGACGAGCTGCTGAAACGGGTCAGGGACCAGGCCTCGATGCTGGGCGCCGATCTGGCAGGCCAGGTCAGCACCGACGGCAGCTACGTCGTCGAACCCGATGCGGAACCACGGTTCACCGTCGCCGCGATCGACCTCGGCATCAAGACCAACACGCCCCGAAACTTCGCGCGACGAGGCATCCGCAGCCACGTCCTGCCGTCGTCGGCGACCTTCGACCAGGTCGCCGAACTCGAGCCCGACGGCGTATTCCTGTCCAACGGGCCGGGTGACCCGGCCACCGCCGACCACATCGTCGGCGTCACCCGGGAGGTGCTCGGCGCCGGAATCCCGCTGTTCGGCATCTGCTTCGGCAACCAGATCCTCGGCCGCGCTCTCGGCCGATCGACGTACAAGATGGTGTTCGGCCACCGCGGCATCAACGTGCCCGTCATCGACCACATCACGAGGCGGGTCGCGGTCACCGCGCAGAACCACGGGTTCGCGTTGGAAGGCGAAGCAGGCGAGCGGTTCGACACCCCGTTCGGTCCGGCGGAGGTCAGTCACACCTGCGCCAACGACGGCGTGGTCGAAGGCATCAGACTCGTTGACGGGCGCGCCTTCTCGGTGCAATACCACCCGGAGGCGGCGGCCGGCCCACACGATGCCAACTACCTCTTCGACCAGTTCGTCGACCTGATGTCGGAGGGACGCTAGATGCCGAGGCGAACCGATCTGAACCACGTCCTGGTCATCGGCTCCGGGCCGATTCTCATCGGGCAGGCCGCGGAATTCGACTACTCCGGCACACAGGCCTGCCGGGTGCTGCGCGCCGAGGGGCTCCAGGTAACCCTCATCAACTCCAACCCCGCGACGATCATGACCGATCCCGAATACGCCGACAACACCTACATCGAGCCGATCACCCCGGCGTTCGTCGAACGGGTCATCGCGCAGCAGGCCGAGCGAGGCAACAAGATCGACGCCCTGCTGGCAACGCTGGGCGGGCAGACCGCGCTCAACACCGCTGTGGCTCTCTACGACAACGGCGTGCTCGACCGGTACAACGTCGAGATGATCGGCGCCGACTTCGAGGCGATCCAACGTGGCGAGGACAGGCAGCGGTTCAAGGACATCGTGGCCAAGGTCGGAGGTGAATCCGCCCGCTCCCGTGTCTGTTTCACCATGGAGGAAGTCCGCGAGACCGTTGGTGAACTCGGCCTGCCGGTCGTGGTGCGGCCGTCCTTCACGATGGGCGGCCTCGGCTCGGGCATGGCGTACTCCGCCGAAGACGTCGACCGGATGGCCGGCGACGGCCTCGCCGCCTCGCCGAGTGCCAACGTGCTGATCGAGGAATCCATCTACGGGTGGAAGGAGTTCGAGCTCGAACTCATGCGTGACCATCACGACAACGTGGTGGTGGTCTGCTCGATCGAGAACTTCGACCCGATGGGCGTGCACACCGGCGACTCGGTCACCGTCGCGCCTGCGATGACCCTGACCGACCGCGAATATCAGCGGATGCGTGACCTCGGCATCGCGATCCTGCGCGAGGTCGGCGTCGACACCGGCGGCTGCAACATCCAGTTCGCGATCAACCCCGAAGACGGCAGGCTGATCGTCATCGAGATGAACCCGCGCGTATCGCGGTCCTCGGCGTTGGCCTCCAAGGCAACGGGCTTCCCGATCGCCAAGATTGCCGCGAAGCTGGCGATCGGCTACACGCTCGACGAGATCCTCAACGACATCACCAAGGAAACGCCCGCCTGCTTCGAGCCGACGCTCGACTACGTCGTCGTCAAAGCGCCGAGGTTCGCGTTCGAGAAGTTCCCCGGCGCCGATCCAACGCTGACCACCACGATGAAATCCGTCGGCGAGGCGATGTCGTTGGGCCGCAACTTCATCGAAGCGCTCGGCAAGGTGATGCGCTCGCTGGAGACCGGCCGCGCGGGCTTCTGGACCGGCGCCGATCCCGAGGGGAGCGTCGAAGAGGTGCTCGAGCGGCTGAAGACGCCGACCGACGGCAGGGTCTACGACATCGAGTTGGCGCTGCGACTGGGCGCGTCCGTCGACGAGGTCGCGGCGGCCTCCGGCGTGGACCCGTGGTTCGTCGAGCAGATCAACGGCCTGGTGGCGTTGCGCATCGAACTGCTCGACGCACCCGTGCTCGACGAAGAGCTGTTGAGGAAAAGCAAGCACAGCGGGCTGTCGGACCGGCAGATCGCCGCGCTGCGGCCCGAGCTTGCCGGCGAGGTCGGCGTGCGTGCGCTGCGCCAACGCCTCGGCATCCACCCCGTCTACAAGACCGTCGACACGTGCGCGGCCGAGTTCGAGGCGAAGACGCCGTACCACTACAGCAGCTATGAACTGGACCCCGCCGCCGAAACCGAGGTCGCGCCGCAGACCGAGAAACCCAAGGTGCTGATCCTGGGATCCGGCCCGAACCGCATCGGTCAGGGCATCGAGTTCGACTACAGCTGCGTGCACGCCGCGACCACGCTGTCGGACGCCGGATTCGAGACCGTGATGATCAACTGCAACCCCGAGACGGTATCCACCGACTACGACACCGCCGACCGGCTGTACTTCGAACCGCTGACCTTCGAAGACGTCCTCGAGATCTACTACGCCGAATCAGCCTCCGGCGCAGGCGGTCCCGGCGTCGTCGGCGCCATCGTGCAACTCGGTGGCCAGACCCCGCTCGGGCTGGCCGAGCGGTTGGAGAAGGCGGGCGTCCCGATCGTCGGCACCAGTCCGAAGGCCATCGATCTTGCAGAGGACCGCGGTGCGTTCGGCGAGGTGCTCAACACCGCCGGGCTGCCCGCCCCCCGGTTCGGCACCGCCACCAGCTTCGAGCAGGCTCGCCGCATCGCCGCCGACATCGGTTATCCCGTGCTGGTGCGACCGTCCTACGTGCTCGGCGGGCGCGGCATGGAGATCGTCTACGACGAGGACACCCTCGAGGGCTACATCACCCGCGCCACCGAACTCTCACCCGAGCACCCCGTCCTTGTCGACCGCTTCCTCGAGGACGCCATCGAGATCGACGTCGACGCCCTCTGCGACGGCTCCGACGTGTACATCGGCGGGATCATGGAGCACATCGAAGAGGCCGGCATCCACTCCGGCGACTCGGCGTGCGCACTGCCGCCGGTGACGTTGGGCCGCAGCGATATCGAGTCGGTTCGCAAGGCCACCGAGGCGATCGCCCACGGCATCGGCGTCGTCGGACTGCTCAACGTGCAATACGCCCTGAAGGACGACGTTCTCTATGTCCTCGAGGCCAATCCGCGCGCCAGCCGCACCGTGCCGTTCGTGTCCAAGGCGACCGCGATACCGCTGGCCAAAGCGTGCGCGCGGATCATGTTGGGCGCGACCATCGCCGAGCTTCGCGACGAAGGCGTGCTGGCGGCGACGGGGGACGGGGCGACGACGCCGCGCAACGCTCCGGTTGCGGTGAAGGAGGCCGTGCTCCCGTTCCACCGCTTCCGCAAGGCCGACGGCTCCAACATCGACTCGCTGCTCGGCCCGGAGATGAAGTCGACGGGCGAAGTCATGGGCATCGACAACAACTTCGGCAGCGCCTTCGCCAAGAGCCAGACCGCCGCATACGGGTCGCTTCCGGCGCAGGGCACGGTGTTCGTCTCGGTCGCCAACCGCGACAAGCGATCGCTGGTGTTCCCCGTGAAGCGGCTGGCCGACCTCGGGTTCCGGGTGCTTGCCACCGGGGGGACCGCAGAGATGCTGCGGCGCAACGGCATTCCATGCGACGAGGTGCGTAAGCATTTCGAACCGCCCGGTGAGGGCAGGCCCGCCGTGTCTGCGGTGGACGCCATCAAGGCAGGCGACGTCGACATGGTGATCAACACCCCCTACGGCAACTCCGGTCCGCGTATCGACGGCTATGAGATCCGGTCGGCGGCGGTAGCGATGAACATCCCGTGCGTGACGACGGTGCAGGGCGCGTCGGCGGCGGTGCAGGGCATCGAGGCCGGGATACGCGACGACATCGGCGTGATGTCGCTGCAAGAGCTGCACAGCGCGCTGGGGCCGGCTTGACCATTTCGGCTTCGGCGTTCGGTCGGCGACTCGCCGATGCGATATCGGAGCGCGGTCCGCTGTGCCCGGGCATCGATCCACACCCCGAGTTGCTGACATCGTGGGGCCTGACGACCGATGCCGACGGACTGCGCGAGTTCTGCGACATCTGCGTCGAGGTGTTCGCCGACTTCGCGGTGGTCAAACCGCAGGTGGCGTTCTTCGAGGCGTACGGCGCCGCGGGCTACGCGGCGCTCGAGGACGTCATCGCGGCGCTGCGCACCGCCGGTGTCCTGGTTCTCGCCGACGCCAAACGCGGCGACATCGGCTCCACGATGGCCGCTTACGCCGCCGCCTGGAGCGGCGAATCCCCGCTCGCCGCCGACGCCGTCACGGCCTCGCCCTACCTCGGATTCGGCTCGCTGCAACCGCTTTTGGACCTTGCGGCGGCGCGCGGCCGTGGCGTGTTCGTCCTCGCCGCCACCTCCAATCCCGAGGGCGCGAGCGTCCAGGGAGCACTCACCGGCGACCGGACGGTGGCGCAGTCGATCGTCGACGACGCCGCCGCCCTCAACGCCGAGGGGGCCGAACTCGGCTCGGTCGGAGTCGTCGTCGGCGCCACCCTGTCGTCGCCTCCCGACGTGAGCGCGCTGAACGGCCCCGTGCTGGTCCCCGGCGTCGGTGCGCAGGGGGGCCGACCGGAGAAGCTACGCGGCTTCGCAGGCGCACGGCCCGGTCAGCTGCTGCCCGCGGTGTCGCGGGAGATTCTGCGTGCAGGTCCCGACGCGACAGCGCTGCGCGAGGCGGCCGAGAGACTTCGAGATGCAGTGGCTTACCTGGCCTGAGCGCCTATGACGTGCCGCCCGCGGAGCGGGGGCGAGTTACGGACACACCAGGACAGCTATGCCGAGAAGCGGCCTACTACACAACGTCGTTGGCCGCTTGCGCGGGCATCAGCACATCGACGCAATCCCGCCACGACACGCCCGAAACGCGGTGACCAGGCAAAATTTTCTTTTTTTGAAGGTTCACAGACGCGCCGAGCCACGGGATTCCCCGCTTCGGGCGCCGTTCGTACGCCCGAAATGGCCCCAAAACCCCCGATGAACAGGCATTTCCAGGCAAATCCCGCCAATCACACTGTTCCCACGCGTTTCGGCGGCCGACGGAGACTGCGGCGAGCAAGCTGGGCTTTTGGCCAAGAAACCCGGGGGTGGGGTTCGCTTTCGTCAGGATGCGTGGGTACGGTCGTCGCTGCTGGCTGGTGTTGTGACCAGTCAAGATAAAAAAGTAATCGTGATGAGACGGAGGAACCCGTGGCCCTTCCCCAGTTGACCGACGAACAGCGCGCGGCAGCGTTGGAGAAGGCTGCTGCCGCACGTCGAGCACGTGCCGAACTCAAGGATCGGCTCAAGCGCGGCGGCACCAACCTCAAGCAGGTGCTGAAGGATGCCGAGACCGACGAGGTCTTGGGCAAGATGAAGGTTTCTGCGCTCCTGGAGGCGTTGCCCAAGGTCGGCAAGGTCAAGGCGCAGGAAATCATGACAGAGCTCGAGATCGCCCCCACCCGCCGTCTGCGCGGCCTGGGCGACCGTCAGCGGAAGGCGCTGCTGGAAAAGTTCGACTTCTCGTAAGGGAGGTCAGTGAGCGAAGGCGGAGGACCGGACACGCACAAGGCCCCGGTCGTAGTGTTGTCCGGTCCGTCTGCCGTCGGGAAGTCGACAGTCGTGCGTTGTCTGCGCGAACGCATACCCGAACTGCATTTCAGCGTTTCTGTGACCACAAGGGCCCCGCGTCCCGGTGAGGTCGACGGCCTGGACTATTCGTTCATCTCGCCCGAGCGCTTCCAGCAGCTGATCGACGACGGCCAACTCCTCGAGTGGGCCGAGATTCACGGCGGGTTGCACCGGTCCGGAACACCCGCCGAACCGATTCGGACCGCAACATCGGCGGGTCATCCCGTGCTCATCGAAGTCGACCTGGCGGGCGCCCGCGCCGTCAAAAAGGCGATGCCAGAGGCGCTGACGGTCTTTCTCGCCCCGCCGAGCTGGGAGGCGCTCGAGAGCAGGTTGACCGGCAGGGGCACCGAGACGCCCGAGGTGATGAACCGCAGGCTGGCGACGGCTCGAGCCGAACTGGCCGCCCAACACGACTTCGACCGCATCGTCGTGAACAGTCAATTGGAGTCAGCCTGCGCTGAATTGGTATCCTTGCTGGTGGTCCCCAGATAGCGAAGCGCCGGATCCGGCCCGCAAGCTATTCGAGTTTTTCACTGAAACGCCAGGAGATTTTTTCGTGAGCACCCCGCACGCCGACACGCCGTTGGCCGCCGTCGAGAATATCGACTCGGCCCACAGCGGCTACGACACACCGTTGGGCATCACCAACCCGCCCATCGATGAGCTGCTGGACCGCGCGTCGAGCAAGTACGCGCTGGTGATCTACGCCGCCAAGCGCGCACGCCAGATCAACGACTACTACAACCAGCTCGGCGACGGGATCCTGGAATACGTCGGCCCCCTGGTCGAACCGGGTCTGCAGGAGAAGCCGCTGTCCATCGCGATGCGCGAGATCCACGAAGACCTGCTCGAGCACACCGAGGGTGGCCCCGAAGGCGGCGAGCGCTAGGCGCCCTCGAGGTGGACCGCAAGCGGATCATCGTCGGCGTATCCGGAGGCATCGCCGCCTACAAGGCGTGCACGGTGGTCCGTCAGCTCACCGAGGCCGGCCACGTCGTCCGGGTCGTTCCGACCGAATCCGCACTGCGCTTCGTCGGCGCGGCGACCTTCGAGGCGCTGTCCGGCAATCCTGTTCACACCGGCGTCTGGGATGACGTTCACGAGGTGCCGCATGTCCGGATCGGGCAGGAGGCCGACCTGGTCGTCGTCGCCCCCGCTACCGCGGATCTGCTCGCCAGGGCAGTCGCAGGCCGCGCCGACGACCTGCTGACCGCGACCCTTCTGACCGCGCGGTGTCCGGTGCTGTACGCACCCGCAATGCACACCGAGATGTGGTTTCATCCCGCAACCGTCGACAACGTGGCCACGCTGCGCAGCCGCGGCGCGGTCGTGCTCGAACCGGCCCGCGGGCGGCTCACGGGGGCCGACAGCGGCGCGGGACGCCTTCCCGAGGCCGAGGAGATCACCACACTGGCCCAGCTGCTCATCGAACGCGGTGACGCGCTGCCTTACGACCTCGCGGGGGTCAAGGTTCTGGTGTCGGCCGGCGGTACCCGCGAACCCCTCGATCCGGTGCGGTTCATCGGCAACCGGTCGTCGGGCAAGCAGGGCTACGCAATGGCCCGCGTGGCCGCACAGCGCGGCGCCGACGTCACGCTGATCGCCGGCAACACCGCGGGGCTCATCGATCCCGCCGGCGTCGAGGTGGTCCACATCGGGTCGGCCGCTCAGCTCAAGGACGCGGTGTCCAAGCACGCGCCCGATGCGCACGTGCTCGTGATGGCCGCGGCGGTCGCCGACTTCCGGCCCGCGCACTTCGAGACCAACAAGATCAAGAAGGGCGCCTCCGAACCCACCGCGATCGAGCTCGCGCGCACCGATGACGTGCTGGCGGGTGCGGTGCGGGCACGCACCGACGGTCAGCTGCCCAATATGCGTGCGATCGTCGGGTTCGCCGCCGAGACCGGCGACGCGAACGGCGACGTGCTGTTCCACGCCCGCGCCAAGCTGGCCCGCAAGGGTTGCGATCTGCTCGTCGTCAATGCCGTCGGCGAGAACCGCGCATTCGAGGTGGACAGCAACCAAGGCTGGCTGCTGGCGGCCGACGGAACCGAGGCCGCGCTGGAGCACGGTTCGAAAACTCTGATGGCCAGCCGTATCGTGGACGCGATTGCGGCTTTCCTGCACAACGGCGGCGGGTGACCCGACGCACACAACTGCATGCGCGTAAGGGTTGCGCGCGGCCGGGGCACACGCTTGGGTGCGACAGGGCGCACATATAATTTGATGTACTAACTTTCTATAGAGCTGCAGCGAGAGGAATGACACCGTGAGCGAAGGTCGGCTGTTCACCAGTGAGTCGGTGACGGAAGGACACCCCGACAAGATCTGCGACGCGATCAGCGACTCGGTGCTCGATGCGCTGCTGGCAGACGACCCGAAGTCGCGGGTCGCAGTCGAAACCCTGGTCACCACCGGGCAGGTGCACGTCGTCGGCGAGGTGACGACCTTGGCCAAGGAGGCGTTCGCCGACATCACCAACACGGTGCGCAAGCGCATCCTCGACATCGGCTACGACTCGTCGGACAAGGGCTTCGACGGCACCACGTGCGGCGTGAACATCGGTATCGGTGCGCAGTCGCCGGACATCGCGCAGGGCGTCGACACCGCCCACGAGACTCGCGTCGAGGGTGCGGGCGACCCGCTGGACCTGCAGGGCGCGGGCGACCAGGGGCTGATGTTCGGCTACGCGATCAAGGACACGCCCGAACTGATGCCGCTGCCGATCGCGCTGGCGCACCGGCTCTCGCGCAGGCTCACCGAGGTTCGCAAGAGCGGTGTGCTCGACTACCTGCGCCCCGACGGCAAGACCCAGGTCACGGTGCAGTACGAGGGCACCACTCCGGTGCGGCTGGACACGGTCGTGCTGTCCACCCAGCACGCGGACGGAATCGACCTCGAGGCGACGCTGGCCCCGGACATCCGCGAGAAGGTCGTCAACACCGTCCTCGGCGACCTCGCACACGACACCATGGACACTTCCGATTACCGGCTGCTGGTCAACCCGACCGGAAAATTCGTGCTCGGCGGCCCGATGGGCGACGCCGGTCTGACCGGCCGCAAGATCATCGTCGACACCTACGGCGGCTGGGCCCGCCACGGTGGCGGGGCGTTCTCGGGCAAGGATCCCTCGAAGGTGGACCGTTCGGCCGCGTACGCAATGCGCTGGGTGGCAAAGAACGTGGTCGCAGCCGGTCTGGCCGAGCGGATCGAGGTCCAGGTGGCCTACGCGATCGGCAAAGCCGCCCCCGTCGGCCTGTTCGTCGAGACGTTCGGCACCGAGACCGTGGATCCCGACCGCATCGAGAAGGCCATCACCTCGGTGTTCGACCTGCGGCCCGGCGCGATCGTCCGCGACCTCGAACTGCTGCGCCCGATCTACGCGCAGACGGCGGCCTACGGCCACTTCGGCCGCACCGACGTCGAGCTGCCGTGGGAGCAGCTGAACAAGGTCGACGAGCTGAAGGCTTCTGTCTGACGACGATCAAGCGGCGAGGTACGAGCCGCGTTGAGGAGTCAGACGCGACAGACTCTGTCTAGCTACGCCGAGATCGACGAAATGGCGCGTTTCACTCCCACTTTTCCGCCCATGTGTCGGTTTGGGCGTCAAGCGCTGAACTCGTAATCGTCGAGCGGGAACCGGCGGCTGCGCCAGTAGGCGTGCATCGTGGTGGCCGGCCGCAGCGGCACGTCGCCGTTCTTGTCGAAGTAGTAGCTGTTGGCCAGCGAGCAGCTGTCCTGCCAGAAGATCTGGCGATGACGCTTGCGCATCATCTCGTCGAAGTAGCGGTCGTTGGCGTCCTGCTTCACTTCGACCCGGTCTGCGCCACGGCGCTGCGCGTGCTCGAGGCATCGGACGATGTGATGGCTCTGCGCCTCGATGAGCGCGAAGTACGACGAGCCGACGTAGCCGTATGGCCCGAAGACGGTGAAGAAGTTCGGGAAGCCCGGGATGCTCACACCTTCGTAGGCCTGCAACCGATTCTGCGTCCAGTACTCCGACAGTGTGCGGCCCGCAGGCCCGGCGACGGAGTAGGTCAGCACGCCGTCGGGGTCGAGGACCTTGAATCCCGTTGCGAGAATCAGCACGTCGACCTCGTGAACCTGACCGTCGGTGGTGGCGACCCCGGAACCGGTGATCTTGTCGATGGGTTCGGTGACCAGGCTGACGTTGTCCCGGTTGAACGTGGACAGGTACGTGTTGTGGAAGCCGGGTCGCTTACATCCCACCGCGTAGCGCGGCGTCAGCTTGTCCCGCACGACGGGGTCACGGACCTCCTTGCGAAGGAAGGCCCTGCCAAGATCCGGCGCCCGCTTGGCCATCGGGTTGACCGTGAAGTACTGCGCGGCAAGCGGAAACGTCAGCTCGACGTAGGCCTGGCTGAGCAGGCGCTGCAGCGCCTTGCCACCGGGAAGGCGCATCGCCTGACGCGCGATGGGGGGCAGCGCCAGGTCCGCCTTGGGGAAACACCAGATCGGCGTGCGCTGGAAGACGGCGAGATGGTCGACGATCGGCGCGATCTCGGGGATCACCTGCACTGCTGAGGCGCCGGTGCCGAGGATCGCGACGCGCTTGCCCGTGAGGTCCTGACCGTGGTCCCAGCGCGCGGTGTGCATGGTCACGCCCGCGAACGAATCGACGCCGTCGATGTCGGGCAGCTGCGGTGTCGTGAGCACGCCGCCCGCGTTGACGAGGAACCGCGCGGTCAGCGTTTCGCCCGAGTCCGTCTCGATGCGCCAGAGGTCGACCTCGTCGTCGAACACCGCGGCGGCAACCTTGGTGTTGAACCGGATCCTGGGCCGCAGTCCGTACTTGTCGACGCAGTGCTCTGCGTAGTCCTTCAACTCGCGGCCGCGCGCGTAGGTGCGCGTCCAGTCCGCGCTCTGCTCGAAGGAGAACTGGTAGGAGAAGGACGGGATGTCAACAGCGATGCCGGGATAGGTGTTCCAGTGCCATGTTCCGCCGCAGCCGTCGGCCGCTTCGATCAGCAGGTAGTCGCCCAGGCCCGCCTTGTCGAGCAGGATCGCGGTACCGATTCCCGAGAATCCGGCGCCGACGATGACGGTGTCGTGATCGGGCACCGGCTTCATAATGTCTGGGCTCCTCTCATCCGCGACACCCTCTTTTTAACGCGTAAATCCGTTCTACACCGGCCGGTTTTGCGGTGAGGGCTGTCGCAATGACCTCGATGCAACCCTGTGCGCAATATCGACGACTCCCCAGCCTGTTGAGTTGAGTCAAGTATTTTCAGCGGATGGCCTCCACCGATGCAGGGCTCGCCGGCTTCTCGTCGGTCACCAATCCGCACCGAAGAACCCGCACGCTGTGGTTGGCGGCCGTGCTGGTTGCGGCGTGCTACGGCGTGTTCCTGATCCTCACCGCGCTGCGCTTGCCGTCGGGCGCCGACCTCACCGGCCAGTTCTGGCTGCAGCCCGGGGTCAAGGCGACCCCGGCCGTGCTGCTGGCCGCCGCGGCGTTCACGCACCCTGTGGTCAGGGAGCGGCGCTGGCTGCTCGGCGCGCTGGTCGGATCGGCCGCGGGCGACTTCCTTCTGGCGATGCCGTGGTGGGAGCTGTCGTTCGTACTCGGACTCGCCGCCTTCCTGATCGCCCATCTGTGCTTCCTTGGCGCCTTGCTTCCCCTGTGTGCCCGTTCGACGCCGCGGCTGACCGCCGCCGCGGTGATGGTTGCGGCCTGTGTCGCGCTGCTCGTCTGGTTCTGGCCAGCCCTTATCGCCGACGATATGGCGATCCCGGTCACCGTGTACATCGCGGTGCTCGGCGCGATGGTGTGCGCGGCGCTGCTGGCCCGGCTGCCGACTCCGTGGACCGCACTCGGCGCAGTGTGTTTCGCGGTGTCGGACGCCATGATCGGGATCAACACGTTCGTTCTGAGATCTGAGGCCCTCGCCGTGCCGATCTGGTGGGCGTATGCCGCATCGCTGATGCTGATCACGGCGGGGTTCTTCTTCGGCCGGACGTCTGATCCGTCTGCTAGACGACAGGCGTGAGTAAGACTGCGGCGGAGCACGAGCCGATCGCCCGGGTGCTGCCGATGCTGTCGGTGCCGCACCTCGATCGCGACTTCGACTACCTGGTGTCGGCCGAGCAGTCTGATGACGCACAGCCCGGCGTCCGGGTGCGGGTGCGGTTCCACGGCCGTCTCGTGGACGCGTTCGTCCTCGAACGGCGTTCGGAGTCTGACCATGGCGGAAAGCTCGGGTGGCTGGACCGGGTGGTTTCCCCGGAGCGTGTGCTGACGCCGGAGGTGCGCAGGCTTGTCGACGCGGTCGCGGCGCGCTACGCGGGCACCCGTGCCGACGTGCTTCGGCTGGCGATTCCGCCGCGGCATGCGAACGTCGAGAAGCAGACGCCCGCCGACCTTGCACCCCCGACAGTCGCATCCGTCGACACCGCCCAGTGGGCGCAATACAACAGGGGCGAGCAGTTTTTCGCCGCCGTCCGCGACGGCCGCGCGGCGCGGGCAGTCTGGCAGGCGCTGCCGGGGGAGCAGTGGGCCGACCGGCTCGCCGAAGTCGCGGCGGCAACCGCAGGAGCGGGGCGCGGGGTGCTGGCGATCGTGCCCGATCAGCGCGATGTCGACGCACTGCACGAGGCCGCCGTCCGGCTCGTCGACGAGAGCCGCGTGGTGGCGCTGTCGGCCGGGCTCGGCCCGTCGCAGCGCTACCGGCGGTGGCTGTCGGTGCTGCGGGGGTCGGCGCGTGTCGTCATCGGAACCCGCAGCGCGGTATTCGCTCCGGTCGCCGACCTCGGGCTGGTGCTGGTGTGGGATGACGGCGACGACACACTCTCCGAACCCCGTGCGCCGTATCCCCACGCCCGCGAGGTGGGAATGCTGCGGGCGCACCAATTGCGTTGTGCCGCAATGATAGGCGGATACTCGCGCACCGCCGAGGCGCAGGCGATGGTACGCAGCCGGTGGGCACACGACCTGGTCGCGGCGCGACCAGTGGTGCGGTCGCGGGCGCCGCGGGTGATCGCGCTGGAGGACAGCGGTTTCGCCCAGGAGCGCGATCCGGCCGCACACACGGCGCGGTTGCCGTCGATGGCACTGCACGCGGCGCGCACGGCGCTACAGGCAGGCCGCCCCGTGCTGGTTCAAGTGCCACGCCGGGGCTACGTACCCGCGCTGGCCTGCGGTCGCTGTCGGACCATCGCCCGCTGCAGGCACTGCACGGGCCCACTGTCACTACCGGATCGAGACGCCTCGGGCGCGCTCTGCCGGTGGTGTGGACGCGAGCAGGCCGCGCTGCGCTGCGCCCGCTGCGGATCCGATGCCGTGCGTGCCGTCGTCGTCGGCGCGCGCCGCACCGCAGAGGAGCTCGGCAGGGCCTTCCCCGGCACCGCGGTGGTCACCTCCGGGGGCGACGGCATGGTGTCGGCCGTCACCGCCGATCCCGCTCTGGTCGTCGCCACCCCGGGCGCCGAACCGGTGGCTGAGGGAGGCTACGGCGCCGCGCTGCTCCTCGACGCCTGGGCGCTGCTGGGCAGGCAGGATCTGCGGGCCGCCGAGGACACGCTGCGCCGCTGGATGGCCGCCTCGACGTTGGTCCGCAGTCACGACGCCGGCGGCGTGGTCGCCGTGGTGGCCGAATCGACGGTTTCGACGGTGCAGGCGCTGATCCGTTGGGACCCGGTCGGGCACGCAGATGCCGAGCTCGACGCGCGAGACGAAGTCGGATTGCCGCCCAGTGCCCACATGGCGGCCGTCGACGGCGCCCTGGAAGGCGTGGACGCGCTGCTCCAGACGGCCGAGCTTCCCGACTCCGCCGAACTCCTCGGACCTGTGAACCTGCCGTCGGGAGCCCGCAGACCGCCAGGCGTGCCCGCCTCGGGCGCGGTGAACCGGATGCTGGTCCGGGTGCCCCGGGCCGAGGGGCTCGAGCTGGCGGCGGCGCTTCGGCGGGCCACCGGCGTGCTCAGCGCGAGGCACGATCAACAGCCCGTTCGGGTGCAAATCGACCCGTTGCACATAGGGTAGTTCGAGAATCCGGCTTCGGAGCTCGGCAGGAGGTGGCATGCGGCGGGTAATCGGGTGGTCGATCCCGTTGATGCTCATTGCCTTTGGGCTTCTCTGGCCGCTGGTGTTCAAGGGCGGTGGCGAATCGCCACCGGTCGGTGACCCGGTGGTGTTCAGCAATTTCAAGGCTGACTTCCGCGTGAACGCCGACGGCAGCGTCGACGCGGTGGAAACCATCACCGCCGAATTCCCCTTCGACCGTCACGGCCTCTTCTGGCTGTGGCCCACCAGCAACCGCAACGACCCATATGTGCGACAGGTCCCCGAGATCACCTCGGTGATGCTCGACGGCGACCCGGCGCCGTATCGCATGCTGTGGACCGAGGGAAAGCGGTTTCGGGTGGCCAAGGTCGGCGACCCCGACAAGTATCTGAGCTTCGGTAGGCACGTATTCGAGATCCGTTACTCGATTCCCCATGCGCTCGAACCGGGTTCGATCGGGGCTGACTTGGCGTTCGCCGAGTCCACCGGCGACACCAAGCCCGCGCAGTCGGTGTTCTACTGGAATGTGATCGGCGGGTTGTGGAACAACCGCATCCAACAGGCCGAGGTCTCCGTGACGATGCCCGCCGATGTCACCGGTGCACAGTGTTCGGTCGGCAACGGCGTCGGTGAACCCTGCCGCGGCCTGGCCGTCGAGGGCAACACCGTCAAGCTGTCCGCGAGCTACCTGGGCCCGCACACGCCGGTGACCCTTCGGGCCGGTGTCGACGTGCCGACACCGCCGAGCGAGAAACTGTTGTGGCCCTACACCTGGGATCGCGTCCTCGGCCAGTCGGTGAGCGATATGGCCTGGATCCTGAGTCTGACTGTGGCGTTCGCGCTCGGCGGCTTCCTCTGGTATCGCACGACAGTCGAACCGTCACCGGGCTTTCCGCTGCAGTACGCACCGCCGGCGGGACTCGGTCCGGTACAGACCGAGTACATCCGGACGGAGGCCGTCCCCAAGAACGCCCTCACCGCGACACTCTTCTATCTCGCCGAGCGCAAGCTGATCTCGCTGCAGCAGATCAACGACGAACACTGGCGGATCCGCGGGCTGGCCGAGAAAATCGAATGGGAACGGCTGGACCCGGTCAGTCGCAAGGTGGGTCTTGCGCTACGGGTCTGCAGACCCGGCGACGAGTTCGAGGCCAAGAAGACCGTCAAATCCGGTGAGAAGCTCAACAAGGCCAAGACCGATATCGCCAAGGCCGTCCAGAAGTGGGCCTTCGACAGCGGTCTGATGGTCAAACACAGGAAAGAACTGTGGGTGCGCACGGCCAACGTGGTGGCGCTGCTGGCGACGGTGTGTTGCTTCCTCCTGTGGTTCGGCATCCCGATCACGGCGATCGGCCTGCCGTTCGCGGCCTTCTTCTTGTTCACCGCCCGGTCATGGACCGACGGCGTCGGAACGCGCCGCACCGCCGCAGGCCGCGAACTCTGGTCGCAGGCAGGCGGATTCCACCGGATGCTGGCCACCGACTCGGCCGAGTCACGGTTCGACTTCTCCGCACGCAAAGACCTCTACACCGCCTATGTGCCGTTCGCGATAGCGGCGGGCGCAGCGGCAATGTGGGCCAAGAAATACGAGACGACAGTGGGTTCGCCCGCGCCGCAGCCCGACTGGTACAACTCGTCGTCGTCGACATCGACGGCCTGGGGGTTCGCCGGCGGGTCCTCAGGAGGAGGGTTCGACAGCTTCGACTCGGCGCTGTCCTCGTCGATCGGCGCCTACACCGCTTCGCAGTCTGCGTCCTCGTCCGGCGGCGGCAGCAGTAGCGGTGGTGGTTCCAGCAGCGGCGGCGGTGGCGGTGGCGGAGGCGGAGGAGGTGGCGGATCGTGGTGAGGCTTCTCCTGATCATCGTGCTCGTGTTGGCGGTGCTGGTGCTCATCGGCTTTGTGCTGGGCTACAACAAGATTCGTAGTGCCGACGTCCGGGTCGACGAAGCGCTCTCGGGCATCGACGTCGAGTTGACGCGGCGCGCCTCCTTGATTCCGAGCCTGGTGCACACGGTGCAGACGTTCGCCGCCCATGAGAAGGGCATCCTCGACCACGTCACCGATGCCAAAGCCGCGCTCACCTCGGCGGCATCGGGACCATCCGTCGCGCAGCGCAGTGCCGCAGAACAAGAATTCGACTCCGCGCTTGCGCCGGTGCTGGCTCTCGGCCGGAGCTATCCGCAGTTGAACTCGTCGAGCAACTTCCTGAATCTGCAGGACAACCTCGCCGACACCGAGGGCAAGCTGGCCTTTGCGCGCCAGTACTACAACGACGCGACCGCCACGCTGAACCGGCTTCTCACCACCATTCCGTGGATGTTCGTCGCTCCGATTTCCGGTGTGGCCGAACGCGAGTACTACCAGACGCCGCGGTAGTGATGCGCATCGTCTTCGCGGGTACTCCCGAGCCTGCGCTGCCGTCACTGCGCCGGCTGGTCGACTCATCGACCCACGACGTCGTCGCGGTGCTCACCCGTCCGGATGCCGTTGCCGGTCGCCGGGGTACGCCGTCGCCCTCGCCCGTCGCGCGACTGGCGCTCGAGAGCGGCATCCCGGTCCTGCGGCCGGCCCGGCCCAACTCCGACGAGTTCGTCTCGGAGCTGGCGGAATTGGCGCCCGACGCGTGTGCGGTCGTGGCGTACGGCGCACTGCTCCGCGACGGCCTTCTCGCCGTGCCCACGCACGGCTGGATCAACCTCCACTTCTCTCTGCTGCCTGCGTGGCGGGGCGCGGCACCGGTCCAGGCGGCGATCGCGGCGGGCGATGCGGTAACCGGTGCGACCACGTTCCAGATCGAACTCGCACTGGACTCCGGGCCCGTGTACGGCGTGGTCACCGAGACGATCCGACCCACCGACACCGCCGCGGATCTGCTTGGCAGGCTGTCGGTCTCGGGTGCCGCGCTGCTGGAGACGACGCTGGACGGCATCGCGGACGGCCGGCTTTCGCCGGTACCACAGCCGGCCGAGGGCATCACCATCGCGCCGAAGGTCACCGTCGAGGACGCCCGGGTGCGCTGGGACCTGCCCGCCCACGTCGTCGAGCGCCGGATCCGCGCGGTCACCCCGAACCCGGGCGCCTGGACCGTTGTCGGCGACCTGCGGATCAAACTCGGGCCCGTCACTATCGACGCATCGGACCCGCTGCCGCCCGGCGCAATCCGGGTCGACCGCGGCGGCGTGCGGATCGGAACGGCCTCTGCGCCCGTACTGCTCGGCACCGTTCAACCGCCGGGCAAGAAACAGATGGATGCGGCGGCATGGGCGCGCGGGGCTCGCCTCGACGAATCGGCAACGGCCTCATGACGAAACCGCGAGGGCCGCGCCGTAAGCCACTCGACCCGGCACGTCGCGCGGCGTTTGACGTGCTGCGGGCGGTTTCGGATCGTGACGCCTACGCCAATCTCGTGTTGCCCGCACTGCTGCGCGAGCGGGGTATCACCGGCCGCGACGCCGCGTTCGCCACCGAACTGACCTACGGGACGTGCCGCACCCGCGGAGTTCTCGACGCAGTCATCGCCGAGGCCGCCGGACGCCCGACGGACCGCATCAGCCAGGTCCTGCTCGACCTGCTTCGGCTTGGCACCTACCAACTGCTGCGCACACACGTCGACGCCCACGCGGCGGTGTCCACCACCGTCGAGCAGGCGGGAATCGAATTCGATTCGGCGCGTGCCGGATTCGTCAACGGCGTGCTGCGCACCATCGCCAGGCGGGAACCGCAGTCCTGGATCGACGAGCTCGCACCACCGGCGGACTCCGACCCCGTCGGCCACATGGCGTTCGTGCACGCCCACCCGCGGTGGATCGCCCAGGCGTTCGCCGATGCGCTCGGCGCGCGGGCCGGAGAACTCGACGCGTTGTTGACCGCCGACGACGACCGTCCCCTCGTTCACCTCGCCGCCCGGCCCGGCGCGCTGACCGCAGAGGAACTCGCGTCGTCGGTCGACGGAACAGTCGGCCGCTACTCGCCTTATGCGGTGTATCTGGCCGGGGGAGACCCGGGAGCACTGGACGCGGTCCGCGACGGCGTCGCGCTCGTCCAGGACGAGGGCAGCCAACTGGTGGCAAGGGCGCTCACGCTCGCGCCCGTCGACGACGACGGCGGGCGATGGCTGGATCTGTGCGCGGGTCCGGGCGGCAAGACTGCGCTGCTGGCCGCGATCGGCGCGCAGTCGGGCGCCCGGGTTACCGCGATCGAGCCGAACTCGCGACGCGCCGATTTCGTGGAACACAACACCAGAGGCCTGCCCGTGGAGGTGCTGCGCGTCGACGGCCGCGAGCCCGGTATCGAGCAGGGCTTCGACCGTGTGCTCGTCGATGCCCCGTGCACCGGCCTCGGCGCGCTGCGTCGACGGCCGGAGGCGCGCTGGCGCAGGCAACCGGCAGACGTGCCCGCACTGATGCGGCTGCAGCGCGAACTGCTGGCCTCGGCGATCAGGCTGACCCGGCCGGGCGGTGTCGTGCTCTACGCCACCTGTTCACCGCACCTCTCCGAGACGATCGGTGTGGTGGCCGACGCGCTGCGCCGTCATCCGGTGACGGCGCTGGACACCCGGATGCTGTTCGACGGGGTCGAAGACCTCGGTGACGGGCCGTACGTGCAACTCTGGCCGCACCGGCACGGCACCGACGCGATGTTCGCGGCGGCTCTCGAAGTAGGGTGAGCCCATGTCGCGACCGCTCATAGCCCCGTCGATCCTGGCCGCCGACTTCTCCCGGCTGGCCGATGAGGTGGCGGCGGTGAAGGGCGCCGACTGGGTGCACGTCGACGTGATGGACAACCACTTCGTGCCGAACCTGACGCTCGGTCTGCCGGTGGTCGAGAGCCTGTTGCCGACGACCGACATCCCGATGGACTGCCATCTGATGATCGACAACCCGGACAGGTGGGCGCCGCCGTATGCCGAGGCGGGCGCCTACAACGTGACCTTCCATGCCGAGGCGACCGACAATCCGATCGGCGTCGCCCGCGACATCCGCGCGGCAGGCGCCAAGGCGGGCATCTCCGTCAAACCCGGCACTCCGCTCGAGCCGTACCTGGAGATCCTGCCCGAGTTCGACACCCTGCTGATCATGTCCGTCGAACCGGGCTTCGGCGGCCAGAAGTTCATTCCCGAGGTGCTGCCGAAGGTGGCGATCGCGCGCAGGCTGGTGGATGCGGGTGAGCTGACGATCCTCGTCGAGATCGACGGCGGCATCAACGCCGAGACCATCGAAGACGCCGCCGAGGCGGGCGTGGACTGCTTCGTCGCAGGATCGGCGGTGTACAGCGCCGAGGATCCGGCGACCGCCGTCGAGGCGCTCCGCAGGAAGGCCGCGACCGCGTCAAAACATCTGCGGCTATGACGTTCGACGCCGCGATGCGGCTGGCGGTCGAGCAGGCGGAGCTGGTCAAGGGCGGCACTTATCCGAATCCTCCTGTCGGCGCGGTGATCCTGGATCGAGACGGCGATATCGTCGGTGTCGGTGCGACCACGCCGACCGGTGGCCCGCACGCGGAGGTGGTGGCGCTGCGTCGGGCAGGCGCGCGTGCCGCGGGCGGTACGGCTGTGGTCACCCTCGAGCCGTGCAACCATCACGGCCGGACGCCGCCGTGCGTCGACGCCCTTGTCGCCGCGGGTATCACGACAGTCGTCTACGCCGTCAACGATCCTGCCGCCGAGGCGGCAGGGGGAGCGGTCAGGCTCTCCGGCTCCGGCGTGAACGTGATCGCCGGTGTGCTCGCCGACGAGGTCACGAGCGGACCGCTTCGCGAATGGCTGCACAAGCAGAAGACCGGAAGCCCGCACGTCACATGGAAATTCGCGACCAGCATAGATGGCCGCAGCGCCGCCGCCGACGGCAGCAGTCAGTGGATCACCAGCGAGTCCGCCCGCGCTGACGTGCACCGCCGCCGCGCGGCCTGTGACGCCATCGTCGTCGGGACGGGGACGGTGTTCATCGACGATCCGAAGCTGACAGCACGGCTGCCCGATGGCACCCTCGCCGAGCGGCAGCCGCTGCGCGTCGTGGTGGGTCAGCGCGAGATATCGCCCGACGCCAATGTTCTCAACGACGACACCCGCACGATGGTGATCCGCACGCGCGATCCGCACGAGGTGATCAAGGCGCTCTCCGATCGCACGGACGTGCTCATCGAGGGCGGTCCGACGTTGGCGGGCGCGTTTCTGCGGGCGGGCGTGATCGACAGGATCCTTGCCTACATCGCGCCGATTCTGTTGGGCGGTCCGATAACCGCGATCGACGACGTCGGAGTGCTGTCCATCGCGCATGCGCAGCGATGGCGGTTCGACGGGATCGAGCCCATCGGTCCGGACATCCTTCTCAGTCTGGTTCCCGAGTAGTCGGATCGTCGTCGATGTCGAGCGGACGGTGCTCGATCAGGTCCCGGATTCCGCCTGCGCCGAGGCGTTCCCGGAACGTCGCGACCGTGTAGCTGGTCAGCGTGACGTCGGTGCGCGCTCGCGCAGTCGCCGAACGGGGCATGTGAAACAGCGGGCCGAGCTCACCGAAGTAGTCGCCGGGATCTGCGACCCACAGCAGTTCCTCACCGCCCCCGGCCAGTTCGCGCACGATCTCGACTTCGCCATCGGAGACGACGTAGATGCAGTCGCCCATGGTGCCTTCCTCGAACAGCACTTCGCCCTTCTCCAGCTGGACGGTTGAGGGCGGTCGGTTGGTTTCCGCGAAGTCGGGCACGAGCTCGACCACCCGGTCGGCCAGCGGCAGGATGCGGCTGTCGTGGGTGGCGACGACGACCATCCGCTCGCCGGATGCGAGTTCTCGGATAAGCCGCAGCACCTCCTCGACCTGGATGAAGTCGAGGTGCGCGGTCGGCTCATCGGCCAGGATCAACGGCGGGTCCAACGCGATCGCCCTGGCGACCGCGACCCGCTGTTGCTGACCGCCACTGAGGTCGCTCGGCCGGTGGGTCGCCCTGTCCTCGAGCCCGACGCGCGCTAGCAGCTGTTCGGCCTTCTCGCGCGCCGCCTGCCGCGGCATACCCGCCGAGCGCAGTGGCACCATCACGTTCTCCAGCGCGCTCAGGCTGGGCACGAGGTTGAAGGCCTGGAAGACGATGCCGACGGTCTCGCGCCGGTACTTCGACAACCCCTTTGCGTCGAGCGACGTGACATCAACGTCGCCGAACTTGATCGCGCCCGCGGATGGCTTGAGGATCCCGCCCAGACACGACAGCAGAGTCGTCTTCCCACATCCACTCGGGCCCAACAGGATAACGAGTGAGCCCGCGGCAACGTCGAGGTTGAAGCCGTCCAGCGGACGGACGGCGTATCCGCCGCTGGAGTATTCGACCACCAGGTCCTGGATGCTCAGATCGCCCACGGCTCTAAGGACCTCCGAACGCCATCGCCGGATCGACGGACACCGCGCGACGCAGTCCGGTGCCGCTCGCGATCAAGCCGAAAACCACCGCGATCACCGGCAGGACGACGTAGGCGTAGCCGGGCACGATGACCTGCATGGGGAAGATGGGTCCGAGCAGTGCCGAGAGCACGACGCCGACCACGACGGCAGACAGCGCGACGACGATCGCCTGCAGCGCCAGTCCAGCCGCGATCGAACCCGTCGGGACGCCGATCGCCTTGTACACCGCGAAATCCCGCAGGCGTTCCAGCGCGGAAAGGTAGATCACCGAGCCCACGATGAGAGCGGCGACGATCCAGAGCAGAATCGCCACGATCGTGATCGAATTGACCGCTACCTTGAGCGGTCGGAGCAGGTCGGCGATCGCGCCTTCGCGGTCGATTGCCTTGTACCCTCGCGGTACCTGATCGAGCGTGCCCCTGATCCCGATGGACGCCACCAGCGGTTGCCCGCCGTACACGAGCTGTTGAGCGCCCTGGGTGGTGAGGAAGATGTTGGGCAGGTTGGCCAGTGCCGTGGAGTTCTCCACAATGCCGACGATGCGCAGTCGGCGCGAAGCGATCTGGATGTCCTCGCCCTCGTTCCGCTCCAGCGTGCTCGACACCGCGACCTCGTCCGGGTTCGTCGGAGGCCGCCCCTCCGAAACGGGGGGCATGCCGGGGCCCTTCTCCGGTGCACCGAACAGATCGGCGTTTCGGGTCGCGTCGCCCAGCGTCACCGTGCCGCCCGCGTAGACCAACGGGGCGGCGGCTTGCACACCGGGGGAGCCGGCGATCCGGCGGAGGTCGACCGGGGCGAAGGGCGTGGCGCCGACGAACGGGCCGGATGCGCCGTCTTTGACGAGGAACAGATCGGCACCGAGAGAGTCGACGGTGCGCTGCGCCTCTGCCCGGAAGCCGTTCGCCAGCCCGGTCAACACCAAAGTCATGCCGAAGATGATGGCGGTGGAGAGGATCGCGATGACGAAACGCCGCTTTCGCCATTGCATGTCGCGCAGCGCGGCGAGCAGCATGTACGCGACGCTACCGACGCCCGCGCGGTTGCGGGTCGGGTTCGCGTACGTCGTGTCGTGCGCGTTCAGCGGCCAGCGGCGAATGTTCCGACCAACGTTTTGCAGAATGCGGGCAGATCGTCGGGCTTTCGGCTGGACACCAGGGTGTTGGGTCCGCGCGAGCACACCACCACTTCCTCGTCGACCCAATTGGCGCCCGCGTTGAGCAGATCTATGCGCAGGCTCGGCCACGACGTGATCATCCGGCCGCGTACCACGTCGGCGTCGATCATGGTCCACGGGGCGTGGCAGATGGCCGCCACGGGTCGTCCGGTGTCGAAGAAACTGCGGGTGAAGTGCACCGCTGCCGCGTTCCCACGCAGGAAGTCGGGGTTCGCGACGCCACCGGGCAACACCAGCCCGTCGTACTCGGCCGCGGCGACGGAATTGGCCGCCTTGTCCGCCTCGAACGTGTCGGCGGGCGTCAGGTGGTTGAACGCCTGGATTTTGCCCACCTCGGTGGACACCAGTTCCGGTGTGCCGCCCGCTTTCTCGACGGCCTTCCAGGGCTCGGTCAACTCGACCTGCTCGACGCCTTCTGGGGCGACGAGGAAGGCGATGCGCTTACCGGCCAAAGTGGTGGTCATGTCTGCCTCTTTCCTTTTGTCGCGTGGTCGGCCGCATACCCACGCGATTGGGGAGGCAATCATGTGTCGATCAGTCGATCGACACCTCGCGACCCTCGATCGCATCGCGCACGCCTGCCGGGCCGAGGCGCTCGCGGAAGGCCTTTCCGGTGTAGCCGGTCACCGTGGCGTCGGTGCGGGCCCGCACGGTGGCCGAGCGGGGCAGCCCGAACAGCGTTCCGATCTCACCGAAGTAGTCACCCGCGGTCGCGACGCGAAGCAATTCCTCACCGCCGTCGGCCAATTGGCGGACGATCTCGAACTCGCCCGCGTCGACGACGTAGATGAGATCGCCCATCGAACCCTGCTCGAACAGCACCTCACCGGGTGACAGCCGGATGGCTTCCGGCGGCCGATCCGTTGTCGCCACGTGTGGTACCAGTTCGACCACCCGGTCGGCGAGCGGCAGCATCCGGGTGTCGTGAGTCGCCACCACGACGAGGCGGTCACCGGAGGCGAGTTCGCGGATCAGCCGCAGCACCTCTTCGACCTGAATGAAGTCCAGGTGCGCGGTCGGCTCGTCGGCCAGGATCAGCGGCGGGTCGAGCGCGATGGCGCGCGCGACGGCGACCCGCTGTTGCTGCCCGCCGCTGAGGTCGCCGGGGCGGTGCCGCATCCGGTCCTTCAGGCCGACCCGCTCCAGCAGTTCCTCGGCGCGCCTGCGTGACTCCTTGCTCTTCACCCCCGCCGCGTCCATCGGCACCATGACGTTCTCCAGCGCGGTCAGGCTGGCCAACAGGTTGAAGGCCTGGAACACGATGCCGACGGTCCGGCGCCGGTACAACGTCAGTGCGGGCGCAGCCAATCCGGTCACGTCCACATTCCCGAGAGCGATACGGCCCGACGTCGGGCGCAGGATGCCGCCCAGACACGACAGCAGGGTGGTTTTGCCACAACCGCTCGGACCAAGCAGCAGCGCCAGCGAGCCCGCTTTGACCTCGAGGTTGAGCCCGTCGATCGGCCGCACCGCGTAGCCACCGCTGTTGTACTCGACGACAAGATCGTCGATACGGAGATCGCCCATCACGGCCCCCCGAACGCGAGCGCGGGATCGATGGTCACCGCACGCCGCATTCCGGCGATGCTCGCGAGCAGCCCGATCAGCACCCCGACGACGGGCAACAACAGATATGCCGATGTCGGCACCACCACCCGCATCGGGAACAGCGGCCCGAGCACCAACGAGACAACTCCGCCCAGCACCGCGGCGACCACCGCGACGACGACGGCCTGCAGGCACAACCCGGCCAACACTGATCGTGTCGAGACACCAACTGCCTTGAGCACGGCGAAGTCTCGGGTGCGTTCGAGCGCGGAGAGGTAGATCACCGAGCCAACGATGAGCGCGGCGACGATCCACAGCAGAACCGCGATCATCGTGATCGCCGAGACCGCGGCCGTCATCGGTCGCAACAGGTCCGCCACCGCACCGGCCCGATCGATCGTTTTGAATCCCGTCGGCACCTGTTCGGGGGAGCCGTGGATGCCGATGGACGTCACGATCGGTTGCGCGCTGTAACCCAACTGCTGTGCGCCGTCGACGGTCAGAAAAATATTCGGTTGGCCGGCCAGGGCGGTGGAGTCGTCGACGATGCCGACGATTCGTAAAGCCCGCGAACCGATTTCGAGATCGTCGCCCACCCTGGCGCCGAGGATGCTCGACACCGCCGCTTCGTCAGAGTCCGACGGCGGGCGACCGCTCGCGACCGCCGGCATCCCCTGGCCGTCGGCGGGGGCGCCGAACACGTTGACGTTCCTCGTCGAGTCGCCGTCGGGCACGGTCGTCGCCGTGTAGACGAGCGGAACCGCGGCGGTGACGCCCGGAATCCGCGACGCCGTTGCAACTTCGGTCTGCGGGAACGGCGGTGAGCCGATGAACGGACCGGCGGGCCCGGACTTCACCAGGTAGGTGTCGAAGCCCAATGCATCGACGGTGTCGTCGGCCTCGACGCGAAAACCGTTGGAGAGTCCCGTGAGTACGAGCGTCATCGCGAACACCAGTCCGGTGCCCACGATCGCGATCACGAACCGCCGTCGTCGCCATTGCAGGTCGCGCAGCGTCACACGCAACATGTGGTGACGCTACGTCAGCGCCGAGACTTCTGGTGGGTCGTTTGCCGGATGAAGTCAAATGTGACGAAAACTACTGTGGAATACTGACTGTCGCAGGCCCGGTTATCTCCGGTCAGGACGGTAGAATCGATCGGGAACCGGCCATCAGGCCTGATACATCGCGCTTTCACCGCTGAGTGGCGCACCTGGTGAGCACGAACAAAGGAACGAGCGTGACTGCATTGCAGGACTGGCTCAACATTCGCCCCTTCGACCCGAGGGATCACGTCAAAGCGTTCATCTGCGCGTTGCGTGGCGATTCCGCGAACGACACCGCGGACGTCGTCGCCGAACCGGTGCTGATCCGGCCCGGCGTCGAACGCTGCTGATTCCTCAGCGCCGGTGCCGGCGCGGCGCTGAGTCGGGCGGTGCCGCGCCGATCATCTGCGTGGGGGTGTCGTCGCCGTCGACGCCGGGCGCGCCAGTCACCGGTTCGTCGGCATGCTCGTGGCGTCCGCTGATCAGCAGCGCGAGAACAGCGCCGACGACGCAGACGATAGCGGTGATGCCGAACATCTCGCCGTACTGCATGGCGAATGCGGTCTTGTACTTCGCCGCCTCGGCAGCGAGCTTGGCCGCCAGATTGTCGGCTTTCGGCGCGGGCAACGACTGCAGGATCTGATTGAACCTGTACAGGCCCCATGCGCTCAGCCCGGCGATCCCCACCAGCATGCCGATCATCCTGGCCACCACGACTGCCGCCGAGGCGATGCCGTGCTGGGCGGACGGCACCACGCGCAGCGTCGCCGACGTCAGCGGGCCGATCACCAGGCCGAGTCCCAGGCCGGCGATGGCCAGGTCGGTGTCGAGCACCGGCAGCGCCACGAACCCGAGGTCGTGACGGGCGGCCAGCAGATTGACCGGCCACTGCGCTATCAGGTAATAGCCGCCCGCGGCGATCAGCAGGCCGATACAGGCCACTGCCCGATCGCCGATCCTGGTGGCGATCCAGCCGCCGAGTAGCGCGCCGATCGGCAGGGCGATGAGGAAGCGCAGCAAAAGGAAGGCGGCTTCGTTCTGATCCTGGCCGAGGACGCCCTGGCCGAAGAGTTCGACGTTGACGAGCGTCACCATCAACGCGGCGCCCGCCGTCAAGGACGCGCCGAGCGCGGCCAGGAACGGACGGAAAACCACGCCGGCGGGGTCGATAAGCCGGGTAGTGGCGAAGCGTTCCCACACGAAGAAGGCGACGGCTGCGACGAGCGCGCCGATCAGCAGCGGCGGACCGTATGGCGGCAGCACGTGCTTGCCGTCCGGTGCCGGGTTGTACATGCCGATGACGATCAAGCCGAGGGTGATCGCCAGCAGGATGCCGCCGACGACGTCCACTTTTTCCGGCTGTTCGCTGCGCATCTTGGGCGGCAGGCTGAAGTGGATCATCACCATCGCGATGACCGCGAGCGGCACGTTGACCCAGAACACCGACTGCCAGTGATGAAACAGCCAGGCCAGGGCGATGCCGTACATCGGGCCCAGCACGCTGCCCAGCTCCTGAGCCGCACCGATGCCTCCGAGCACCCCCGCCCGGTTGCGGGCCGCCCACAGATCGGCCGCCAGCGCCAGCGTGACCGGAAGCAGCGCACCGCTGGCGGCGCCCTGCACGACGCGGCCGATGACCAGCATCGTGAGATCGGTCGATAAGGCGGTGATCACCGAACCGATGGCGAAGCCCGCCAGGCTGACCTGAAGCAGCATCTTGCGGCCGAAACGGTCCGAGGCGCGGCCCAGCAGCGGCATCGCCGCGATGTAGCCGAGCAGGTATCCGGTGACGATCGGGGTGACGCGCTGAATCTGATTGATTGCGATGCCGACGTCGGACATGATGTCGCGGATGATCGTGACCACGACATAGGTGTCGAGGGCACCGAGCAGCACGGCGAGCGCACCCGCGCTGATCGCTATTCGGCGGCTCCGGTTCGAACCCACCGGCGCTGCGACCGTCATCAAACGGCGGGTTTGGAGACGGTGACGGGCTTGTCCCAATCCGACAGCGTCATCTGCACGCTGTTGCCTTCCGACGGCTCCAGCTTCGCCTGCACCAGCTTGTGGTCGCCGTCCTTCTCGATCCACGCCGTGCCGGGGACCGGTCCGGTCGCCTTGATCGGCGGGGCGATCTTGTTGACCGCGTCGGCGCTGACCTGACCGGTGACCTTGACCGTCTCCACACCGTTGATGGTCTCGGTGCTCTCCGATTTCGGCTCGCTGAAGTTCGCCAGCACATTCGCCAGACCGGTATCCGGATTGAGGATGGCGGCAACGTCATAGACGTCGGCGGCCGGCCCCATGTCGATGTAGCTGTCACCGGAGAGCGCGACGTAGAGGATGGAGTCGGCGACGACGAAGTTGGCGTCCACGTCGCTGCCCTGGAAGGTCAGCTTCGTATTGCCTTGGGCGGCGACCGCGGGCACGTTGGTCAGGTCACCGGCGAGGGTCTTGATGGGCAGATCCTCGAGTGTTCCCTGCACGCTCAGGTCCAGATGAACGCTCTTGAGGTTGCGGGTCGCGGTGTTGGACTCTTTCAGCAACGTCGCCGCGTCCGGCAGCGATTCGCTCGACTTCTGATCTGACGATGAACAACCGGCAATGAGGACTGTCGCTGCGAAAAGTGCGGTGAGGATTAGCCAAAGAGATCGGACTGCGTTTTTTGGGCGCGTCTGCATGAGTGCATCGTAGAGGGTGACGCTGCGTACCCTGATTGGCGTGTTCACCGGAATCGTCGAAGAGCTGGGCGAAGTGGTCGGCAAGGAAGACCTCGCCGACGCGGCACGATTCGTGATCCGCGGGCCCGTCGTCACCGCCGATGCGGGACACGGCGACTCGATCGCCGTCAACGGCGTGTGCCTCACCGTGGTGGAGGTACAGGCAGGTGGGCAGTTCTCCGCCGACGTCATGAAGGAGACGCTGGACCGCTCGAGCCTGGCGGGCGTCGGTGTCGGAAGCCACGTCAATCTGGAACGGGCCGCGGCACTCAACAGCCGGCTCGGCGGTCACATCGTGCAGGGCCACGTCGACGGCACCGGACCAGTGATTGCGCGCACACCTTCCGAACACTGGGAGGTGGTGCGGATAGCGCTGCCGACCGGCCTTTCCCGCTACGTCGTGGAGAAGGGCTCGATCACCGTCGATGGTGTGTCTTTGACGGTTTCCGGCATCGGCCGTGACTGGTTCGAGGTATCGCTGATCCCCACCACACTGTCGCTGACCACACTGGGCCGCGCGACGGTCGGCACGCAGGTCAACCTCGAGGTCGACGTCATCGCCAAGTATGTTGAACGGCTCATGACATGGGATAATCCTTCTACCTAGTGTTTTCAACACGGGTCAAAGATGACGGCGAATGCCCGTCTGAATTTTCCCCACCCAAGCAAGAGCATCGGCCGAAGCGCCGCAGCCCGGCAGCTCGTGGAACTTGTTTCCAGCGGTCGTGGCGCAGGGCGCTGCGTTGCTCATGTGCGGACGGTATCGGCGCCTACCGACGACATGGGGCGGTCTCGCCAGCACGTGGGCAGAACCGGCGAGACCTTCGGCTGCGCGAACGGCCGACCATTCGCGCGTCTCCTCCCTGGACAGGGTTACCCGTGCCCTGATTTTCATGAAACCGCGTTAATTACTTTCGCGTACTCAGTCGGCGCGCTAGACGGTATGAGGGGCTGGGGCCCCGCTCACATGTGAACGTGGGTTGCCGACAGGAATTGGGTCCTGGCCGGTAGAGCCACAAGATGTGGGAGGCCCCAGTGAAGATTCAGCGTACGAGTGTTGGGTTGGATGTGCACGCGCGATCGGTTGTTGCGTGTGCTTTGGATGGGGACACCGGTGAGGTGTTCCAGCGACGGTTGACTCCCGATCACGGGGAGATTGTCGGTTGGCTTGGTGATCTGCCGGGCCCGGTGGCGGTGACCTATGAGGCCGGCCCGACCGGGTTCCGGTTGGCTCGAGCGTTGACCGCTGCCGGGATCGTCTGTGAGGTGGCGGCACCGTCGAAGTTGATTCGTCCCGTCGGGGACCGGGTCAAAACCGATACCCGTGACGCCACCCATTTGGCCCGGTTGCTGCATCTGGGTCAGATCACCGCAGTGACGATTCCCCCCGCCAGCCAGGAAGCCGCCCGTGACCTGCTCCGTGCTCGGGACGACTGCCGCACCGACCTCATGACTGCTCGGCACCGGGTTTCCAAATTGCTGCTGCGTCAAGGGATTGTGTACTCCGGTGGGCAGGCCTGGAATGGCAAGCACGAGAGCTGGTTACGTGCCCAGCGGTTCGATAATCCGGCACTGCATATCAGCTATGAGGCCGCGTTCGACGCGATGCTGGCATGTGTGGATCGCCGTGACCGCCTCGACGACGCGATCAGCGCAATGGCCGCCGACAGCGAGTTCACTGCGGTAGTGCACCGGTTGGGCTGCATTCGCGGGGTAGCCACGCTGACGGCGTTCGGGTTGGCGGTCGAGATCGGCGACTGGCACCGACTGACCGGCCGCAGCATCGGCGCCTATGTCGGTTTAGTACCCAGCGAATACTCCTCCGGGGACAGTCGCACCCAGGGCGGCGTCACCAAGACCGGCAACGGCCACGTCCGCCGGCTGCTGGTCGAAGCCGCGTGGCACCACCGCAGCCGATATCGGCCCGGGGCTGAACTGCGGCGGCGGTGGGAGCTGGCCTCGCCGGCGGTGCGGGCCCGGGGTCAGGCAGCCAACCGGCGCCTGAACTCGCGGTGGGCTGGTTTCGATGCCCGCAAGAAGCGCCCGGTCATCGCCAACGTGGCCATCGCGCGAGAATTGGCCGGCTGGTGCTGGTCACTGGCAACCATGCCCGAGTAACCCACCCCCAGTGTCCAGATGAGTGACGGTGAAGGGCGGCCAGCGTCCTGGAGAGACCCGCGAAACAACTATGAGCAATCATGCTGTCCCGCAGCATGATGACGCTCGACGCTAGACCCGCTGGCCAACTCCGATTCGAAGGTCCCGTCCTGCGGTAGCCAACCCGCGCATTTCAGACTGATACGCGTCGACACGACACGCTCGCTCCCGACAGCGACACTCATCTAGTCAAAGAAGCGGCGGCCACGACGACGGTCGCGGCCGCCGCTTCACCCTGCCCCCTTGACAAAACGATCTACATATCAGTTGTGGGTTGGGTGCGGCGGGGCCGAATACTGAGTCAGAACGGTCGCTAGTCAGATTCGGCCACCTCGGGCCCCTCGAATTCCGTGGCTGCTGCCGAGCCTGCACCGAGTGCTGACCTTCCCTCTGGAAACCACCGCCGGTCTGCTGACGACCTGTGGTGCTTGCGGCATGGACTTGACACGCCGTTTCGCCGTTCCTCGCAGCGGGCACACATCGCGCAGCAAGCGCGTCGACTCTACGAAGAAAGAGCGCCAAATGATTGCGTTCGCGGTGGTGCTATTGGTTCTGGCCGTTGTGCTGATCGTGCTCGGCCTCGTCCTCTACGGCAACGGCATCGGCACCGTTCCAGACGATGTGGGCGGCGATCCAAAAGCCGCCAGGCGTGGTATGACGCGAATCTCGTCGAGAGAGCTGCTCGGGCGAATGAAGACCTCCGTCAGGGGAATGACCGACGCCGAAGCCGATCGCGACCAGAAGCTGACGGCCACCGGGTCGTTCTGTGTCTTGGTCGGAATCGTGCTCATCGTCATCGCCGTTTTGGCGCTCATCGCCGGCCTGGCGTAATCGTCGACATCGGCGGTGCGGGGGGCGAACAGCGAATTCCGCACGAGCGGACTGCGCGGGCGCGATACTAGCGAGGGGCCGGGCGAGCAGAAGGATGCATTCAATGAAGAAGTTGGCAGCAGCGCTGTTGACAGTCGCAGCAGCGGCGGTCTCGCCGGTCATCGTGGCGCCGGTCGCCGACGCAGACATCTGCGCGGGTGCCCGCGGACGCCACGTCGGGGTGGGCGGCTGCACCAACGTCGTGGGTGACGTGGCAACGGGCGTGGCCATCGCGTCGGCCGCCGTTCCCTACGTACCGGGCGAAGTGCCGTGCTACACGGTCGAGGGTGTTCCTTATTACACCCCTCCCGGCGACCCCTGCTAACTGGCGCTTCGCCGGCAGCTGGCAATAATCGCCACCTCGTCGTGGTTCATACTGAACACGATGACGATGGTTCCGACCGGAACCGGCAAGGGTGGCGAACATGACGAGGTTGGACTCCGTCGAACGGGCGGTTGCCGACATCGCAGCGGGCAAGGCCGTTGTCGTCATCGACGACGAGGACCGCGAGAACGAGGGCGACCTCATCTTCGCCGCTGAGAAGGCGACACCCGAGCTCGTCGCGTTCATGGTCCGCTACACCTCGGGTTATCTCTGTGTGCCGCTCGACGGCGCCGTCTGCGACAAGCTCGGCCTGCTGCCGATGTACGCGGTGAACCAGGACAAGCACGGCACCGCCTACACCGTGACCGTCGACGCGAAAGAAGGTGTGGGCACCGGTATCTCGGCGTCCGACCGTGCCACCACGATGCGCCTGCTCGCCGATCCCACCAGTGTCGCCGACGACTTCACCCGGCCAGGCCACGTCGTCCCGCTGCGCGCCAAGGACGGCGGCGTGCTGCGCAGGCCGGGCCACACCGAGGCCGCCGTCGACCTGGCCCGGATGGCCGGACTGCACCCGGCGGGTGCGATCTGCGAGATCGTCAGCCAAAAGGACGAGGGCGCGATGGCGCAGACAGACGAGCTGCGGGTGTTCGCCGACGAGCACGACCTCGCGCTGATCTCGATCGCCGACCTCATCGAGTGGCGCCGCAAGCACGAGAAGCACATCGCACGGGTGGCCGAGGCCCGTATCCCGACGCGGCACGGCGAATTCCGTGCGGTCGGCTACACCAGCATCTACGAGGACGTCGAGCACGTCGCCCTGGTCAGAGGCGACATCGCCGGACCGGAGGCCGACGGGCACGACGTGCTGGTGCGCGTGCACTCCGAGTGCCTCACCGGTGACGTGTTCGGATCCCGCCGCTGCGACTGCGGCCCGCAGTTGGACGCCGCGCTGGCGATGGTGGCCAGGGAAGGCCGCGGTGTGGTGCTGTACATGCGCGGGCATGAGGGCCGCGGCATCGGGCTCATGCACAAACTGCAGGCCTATCAGTTGCAGGACGCAGGCGACGACACCGTCGACGCCAATCTCAAGCTCGGGTTGCCTGCCGACGCCCGCGACTACGGCATCGGGGCCCAGATACTCGTCGACCTCGGTGTCCGGTCGATGCGGCTGCTCACCAACAACCCCGCCAAGCGCGTCGGGTTGGACGGCTATGGACTACACATCATCGAGCGCGTGCCGCTGCCGGTGCGGGCCAACGCCGAGAACATTCGCTACCTGATGACCAAACGCGACCGCATGGGCCACGACCTGACCGGCCTCGACGACTATGACGAAGTGGTCCCAGGCGAATTCGGCGGAGCCGTATGAGTCCAGCTGCCGGAGTTCCCGACCTGCCGCAGGTCGACGCGTCGGGGCTGACGCTGGCCATCGTCGCCAGCACGTGGCACGAGACGATCTGCGACGCGCTGCTCGACGGTGCCCGCAAGGTGGCGGCCGACTCGGGCGTCGACAACCCGACCGTGGTCCGCGTGCTCGGCGCGATCGAAATCCCCGTGGTGGCGCAGGCACTGGCAGCCAACCATGACGCCGTCGTCGCCCTCGGTGTGGTGATCCGCGGCGAGACACCGCATTTCGACTATGTATGCGACGCGGTCACCCAGGGTCTGACCAGGGTCTCGCTGGATTTGTCGACGCCGGTAGCCAACGGTGTGCTGACCACCGACACCGAGCAGCAGGCATTGGCAAGGGCAGGCCTGCCGGACTCGACCGAGGACAAGGGCGCGCAGGCCGCAGCCGCGGCGCTGTCGACGGCGCTTACGCTGCGTGATCTCCGGCGATGAGCCCCTCCTGGGACCTCGAGGTACGTCCGCATCTGACACCGTATTTCGCCTACGGGGCCGCGGCGCTGATTCTCGCCGCCCACGTGCTCGTCGGTGTGCTGCTGAAGATCTCGTCCACCGGAGTGATATTCCAGACCGCCGATCAGGTCGCGATCGCGCTGCTCGGCGTCGTCATCGCCTGCGCCGTACTGCTGTTCGCCCGACCACGGCTGCGGGTCGGCGCGCTCGGCGTTTCGGTACGAAATCTACTCGGTGACAAGCTGATTGCCTGGTCTGACGTTGTGGATGTGTCTTTCCCCCGCGGCGCGCGATGGGCCAGGGTCGAGCTGGCCGACGACGAGTACATTCCGGCGATGGCGATCCAGGCCGTCGACAAGCAGCGTGCCGTCGAGGCGATGGACAACGTGCGCGAACTCCTCGTGCGCTACCGCCCGGACCTCAACGCACACTGAGCGACATCGCGACCTCATCGCGGACGTTGACCCCCTCGGCGGTCACCGGCAAGAAGCCCAAACTCTCGTACACGCCGCGCGCTACGGTGTTGTTCACCGCGACCCGCAGCGTGACGACACGCGCCTGCCGATCACGTGCCCAGTCGAGAGCGGCGGCGACAAGCGGTCGAGCCAGCCCGTGCCCCCGGGCGGCGGGATCGAGCCAAAGTGAGTACAGGTAAACCGTTTCTGCGTTCTCCTGCTGGGCACCGATGAGTCCTACCGGGCGGTTGTCGAGCAGCGCGGCGAACTGTGCGTGGTCGCGAAGGCGCCGCCGCCACTGCGCAGCGGTGAAGGAGGACTCCTGGCGGTACTGGGGGTCGTCGTCGCCGAGGGAGTCGGTGAGTGCGCGCAGTCGGACGGCGGCGAAGAGTCGCCAGTCCGATTCCGCCAACCGGGCGACCCGCGCCGTCACCGGGGATCGCCCATCACCAGCCCCTCGCGCCGCGGGTCCGCCCCGCCGGTCCAGCCAGGGGCGTCACGCACGATCGCGGACAGCCCGCTGGACTGGTCCGCCAGGTCAACCTGGTGGCCGAGCCGGCGCAGGCCCTGCACCAGCGGATCGTTGTCGCCGTCGATGCTGGGATGCTCGCCGCCGACGTTGGTCTTCGGCGAGTTCGCCGCGCCGAAGTCGACCATGCCCACGGCCTGCTGCGGATCCATCCCCCAATCCACCATTCCGACAACGGTTTTCACCACGAATTGAATGATCACCGAGCCCCCCGGCGAGCCGAGCGTCGCATACAGCGGGCCACGGTCACGGCCGGACCCGTCGAATATCAGGGTCGGCGCCATCGTGCTGCGCGGCCGCTTTCCCGGCCCGACCCGATTGGCCACCGGCACGCCGTCGGGATCGGCAGGCTCGGCCGAGAAGTCGGTCAGCTGGTTGTTGAGGATGAAGCCGTCCACCATGTGAAAGGAGCCGAACTGGGACTCGACAGTGGTGGTCAGCGCAGCGGCGTTGCCCGCTGAGTCGACCACGCTGATCTGGCTGGTGCCGTGTTCTTCGACGGGCACCGGCGTGGACGGCGCCGCACCGAACTCGCCGGGCTTCGCGGTGCCCATGCTGCGCTGGTCGGAGATGAGCGCGGCGCGCTGCGCGAGGTAGTCGCTGTTCAACAGCGAGTTCGGGGTGCCGCCGGGCAGTGGCACGAAATCCGTGTCGGCGACGTACTTGTCACGGTCGGCGTAGGCGAGTCGCTCTGCTTCGGAGACCAGATGCACACCCATCACCGACGGCTTGCCGCCGTTGAGATCCATTTCGGTGGGCTTGTGCTCGTTCATCGCAAACCGTTCCAGCATGCCGAGGGTGGCGGCTACCGCGATACCGCCCGACGACGGCGGCGGCATACCGCACACCTGCATGCCCCGGTACGGCGTGCAGATCGGTTCGCGTTCTCTGACGGTATAGCCGGCCAGGTCCTCGGGTGTCATCAGGCTGGGCGTGCGCCCGCCGGATGTATCGGCGGCCGCGGCGACGATGGCCTTCGCGATGTCACCGCTGTAGAAGGACTGAGGGTCGGTTGCGATGACGCCAAGCGTCTTGGAGTAGGCGGGGTTGGCGAGCTTGGTGTCGGCGGCCTTCGGGGTGCCGTCGGCGTTGAGGAAGTAGGCGGCCGCCTCGCGGTCGAGCCGCAGCTGGGGTGCGGTGTCGGAGATCGCGGTCGCGAGTCGCGGGCTGATGTCGAATCCGTCGTCGGCCATCGTCACGGCGGGAGCGAACAGGTCGCGCCAGGCGGTCTTGCCGTGCTGCTGGTGGACATCCATCAGCATCCGGAGGATGCCAGGGACCCCGATGGACCGGCCCGACGCCCTGGCATCCGGTTTGGGTTCGGTGCGGTTTGTATCGGATATCCAGCGCAGGTAGTTCTCGTTCGCCGCGGCGGGCGCGACCTCCCGGCCGTCGTATGCCTGCACCTTGTTCGCCTCGGCGTCGTAGTAGAGCAGGAACCCGCCGCCGCCGATCCCGGAGGACTGTGGTTCCACGAGCCCGAGCACGGTTTGCGCCGCCACAAGGGCGTCGGCCGCGGTACCGCCGTCCTTCAGCACCTCACAGGCCTCCCGAGTGGCCAGGGGGTTGGCTGTGGCGACGGCATAGTGCGCGGTGTGCACCGCGGTCATGTCCTTGCGGTAGCCGGTGGCGACTTCCGGTTTCGTGCCGCCTGCGGCCGCGTCCTGCGAGGTCTTCGGCGCCGGGGTGCCGTTGTCCACCACTGCGCACGGACTCGCCGCGGCAGGCGGCGGGCCGTTCTCCTGGCCCCCGCATCCGGCCAGCACCAGGACGACCCCCGCCAGCGGAGCCGTCAGTCGCGTCGACAGGGTCCCCATCACTGAAACGGTAGATCATCAATGACGTCTGACACCGGCAGTAACCTGGAATCCGTGCCCGATCCCGCGACGTACCGACCGGCGCCCGGGTCGATCCCCGTCGAACCCGGCGTCTACCGGTTCCGCGATCCCCATGGCCGCGTCATCTACGTCGGCAAAGCCAAGAGTTTGCGCAGTCGGCTGAACTCCTACTTCGCCGACATCTCGGGGCTGGCGCCCCGCACCAGGCAGATGGTGATGGCCGCGGGCAGTGTCGAGTGGACGGTGGTCACCACCGAGGTCGAGGCACTGCAGCTGGAATACAACTGGATCAAGGAATTCGACCCGCGGTTCAACATCCGTTACCGCGACGACAAGTCCTACCCGGTGCTGGCCGTTACGCTCAACGAGGAATACCCGCGGCTGATGGTGTACCGGGGACCGCGTCGCAAAGGCGTGCGGTACTTCGGGCCGTATTCGCACGCCTGGGCCATCCGCGAGACCCTCGATCTGCTCACCCGGGTATTTCCGGCGCGGACGTGTTCGGCGGGAGTATTCAAGCGGCACAAGCAGATCGATCGACCCTGCCTGCTCGGGTACATCGACAAGTGCTCTGCGCCGTGCATCGGTCGGGTGTCGGCCGACGAACACCGCAAGATCGTGCTGGACTTCTGCGACTTCCTGGCAGGCAAGACCGACCGGCTGGCCCGCGATATGGAACGCGAGATGGCCCAGGCCGCCGCACAACTCGACTTCGAGCGCGCAGCCAGGCTGCGGGACAACATCGGTGCGCTCAAGCGCGCCCTCGAGAAGCAGACGGTGGTGTTCGGCGACGGAACCGACGCCGACGTGGTGGCCTTCGCCGACGACGAGCTCGAGGCGGCGGTGCAGGTGTTTCACGTGCGCGGCGGCAGGGTGCGCGGCCAGCGCGGCTGGATCGTCGAAAAGTCCGGTGATCCCGAGGATTCCGGTCAGGGACACCTGGTCGAACAGTTCCTGACGCAGTTCTACGGCGACCAGGCGGAGTTGGATGGTGCGGCAGACGAGTCGACGAACCCGGTGCCGCGTCAGATCCTGGTTCCGGTACTGCCGCCCAACACCGAGGAACTCGAAACCTGGTTGTGCGGGCTCCGCGGCTCGCGGGTGGCGCTGCGGGTGCCGATGCGCGGCGACAAGCGGGCGCTGGCCGAGACGGTGCAGCGCAATGCGCAGGGTGCACTGGCCCAGCACAAGCTCAAGCGGGCGGGCGACTTCACTGCGAGATCTGCTGCGCTGCAGAGTATTCAGGAGGCACTCGGGCTCGCGGACGCCCCGCTGCGCATCGAGTGCGTCGATATCAGCCATGTGCAGGGCACCGACGTAGTGGCCTCACTGGTGGTATTCGAGGACGGCCTGCCGCGCAAATCCGACTACCGCCACTACGCGATCAGGGAGGCGGCAGGCGGCGGGCGGTCAGACGACGTGGCGTCCATCGCCGAGGTGACCCGCCGAAGGTTCGCACGGCATGTATCCGACCTGCAGCACACCAGTGTGCTTACGGCTGAAGGAAAATCGCGTAGGTTCGCCTACCCGCCCAACCTGTATGTCGTCGACGGTGGCGCCCCGCAGGTCAACGCGGCCGCGGCGGTGCTCGAGGAACTCGGCGTCACCGATGTGGCCGTCGTCGGGCTGGCCAAGCGCCTCGAGGAGGTCTGGGTGCCGTCGGAGCCCGACCCGGTGATCATGCCGCGCAACAGCGAGGGACTCTTCCTGCTGCAGCGGGTACGCGATGAAGCGCACCGGTTCGCGATCACCTACCACCGCAGCAAGCGGTCCAAGCGCATGACGGCATCGGCCCTGGACTCGGTGCCGGGGCTGGGGGAGCACCGGCGAAAGGCGCTGGTCACCCACTTCGGCTCGGTGGCCAGGCTGAAGCAGGCCAGCATCGAGGAGATCACCTCAGTGCCCGGAATCGGTGTGACGACTGCCAAGGCCGTTCTCGACGCGCTCGGCGTAGCGCCCGAATCGTCAGCGCCCGCCGCAGTAATCGGAGATGATCAGGGCAGAGCATCGGGATGACGGATCAGGGAACAGGTGAGGAGCAGGCGGGGCAGGACGCGCCCCGCGGCACCGGCGCGGACTCGGGCATCGACGTCGTACTGGTCACGGGGTTGTCCGGTGCGGGCCGTGGCACCGCGGCCAAGGTGCTCGAGGATCTCGGCTGGTATGTGGCCGACAATCTGCCGCCCGAACTGATCGCCCGAATGGTCGATCTCGGCCTGGCGGCGGGGTCGCGGATCACCCAGCTCGCGGTGGTGATGGACGTTCGCTCCAAAGGTTTCACCGGCGATTTGGACTGGGTGCGCAAAGATCTGGCGACGCGCGACATCGCACCGAGGGTGCTTTTTCTCGAAGCGTCCGATGACATCCTCGTGCGCCGGTACGAGCAGAACCGGCGTAGCCATCCGCTGCAGGGAAACCAGACGCTCGCCGAGGGCATAGCAGCGGAACGGACGATGTTGGCGCCGGTACGCGCGACCGCGGATCTGGTCATCGACACCTCGAAGCTGTCGGTGCCGGCACTGCGGGAGAGCATCGAAGGGGCGTTCGGCGGTGAGACCGTCGCCTACACCAGCGTGACCGTGGAATCGTTCGGCTACAAATACGGGCTCCCGATGGATGCCGATACCGTGATGGATGTGCGGTTCCTACCGAACCCGCACTGGGTCGACGAGCTGCGGCGCCACACCGGACAGCATCCCGCCGTCCGCGAGTACGTGCTGGGGCAGCCGGGGGCGGCGGAGTTCCTAGACACCTACCATCGACTGCTGAACGTCGTGATCGAGGGCTATCGGCGGGAGGGAAAGCGCTACATGACCGTGGCCATCGGATGCACCGGCGGTAAGCATCGCAGCGTCGCGATGGCCGAGGCGCTGGCCGGCCGACTGCAGGGCGGTGACCAACTCACGGTGCGAGTGCTGCACCGGGATCTGGGTCGCGAATGAGTTCGCGCATCGTCGCGCTGGGCGGCGGCCACGGGCTCTATGCCACTTTGTCGGCGGCGCGCAGGCTCACTCCGCACGTCACCGCGGTGGTCACGGTGGCCGACGACGGCGGTTCGTCGGGCCGGCTGCGAAGCGAGCTGGACGTCGTGCCACCGGGTGATCTGCGAATGGCACTGGCGGCCTTGGCATCCGACAGCCCGCACGGGCGACTGTGGGCGACGATCCTTCAGCACAGGTTCGGCGGAAGCGGCGCGCTGGCCGGACATCCGATCGGCAACCTGTTGATGGCCGGCCTGAACGAGGTTCTTGCCGATCCCGTTGCGGCGCTTGACGAATTGGGCAGGATGCTGGGCGTCAAGGGCCGGGTGCTGCCGATGTGCCCCATCGCATTGCAGATCGAGGCCGATGTCGCAGGGCTGGAATCGGATCCGCGGATGAGCCGGGTGATCCGCGGCCAGGTGGCCATCGCCACCACGCCGGGCAAGGTTCGCCGCGTGCGACTGCTGCCGAGCGATCCGCCTGCCACCCGGCAGGCCGTGGACGCCATCATGAGCGCAGACCTCGTGGTGCTCGGTCCCGGCTCGTGGTTCACCAGCGTCATCCCCCATGTCCTCGTGCCGGAACTGGTCGCAGCGCTGAAGGCCACCACCGCTCGACGGGCGCTGGTGCTCAACCTGGTCGCCGAGCCGGGGGAGACGGCGGGTTTCTCGGTGGAGCGGCACATCCATGTGCTGTCCCAGCATGCCCCCGGCTTCACCGTGAACGAGATCGTCGTCGACGTCTCACAAGTGCCCGCTGAGCGGGAGAGGGAGCAGCTGATCCGCACGGCGACGATATTGGGTGCTGCAGTTCAGTTTGCTGAGGTGTCCAGACCTGGTACACCTTTACATGACCCGGCGAGGTTGGCCGCGGCGTTGGAGGGGGTTCGCTTGCGAGGAACGGAACCTGGCGGCACCCTCCACCAGCCGACGGTCGCCACACCCGCCCGGATTGTTGACGGACCGAGAGGTGACGACCCGTGGCGATGACTGCCGAGGTCAAGGACGAGTTGAGCCGTCTGGTCGTCAATTCGGTCAGCGCGCGCCGTGCCGAGGTCGCATCGTTGCTGCGGTTTGCCGGGGGCCTGCACATCGTCTCGGGCCGGGTCGTGGTGGAGGCGGAGGTCGATCTCGGCATCATCGCGCGTCGCCTTCGCAAGGACATCTTCGATCTCTACGGCTACAACGCCCTCGTTCATGTGTTGTCCGCCAGCGGGATTCGCAAGAACACCCGATACGTGGTGCGCGTCGCCAAGGACGGCGAGGCGTTGGCGCGCCAGACCGGCCTGCTGGATCTTCGCGGGCGGCCGGTGCGCGGGTTGCCTGCCCAGGTCGTCGGCGGCAGCGTGGCCGATGCGGAAGCGGCGTGGCGCGGCGCGTTCCTGGCCCACGGCTCATTGACCGAACCCGGTCGGTCGTCCGCCCTTGAGGTCAGCTGCCCGGGACCGGAGGCGGCGCTGGCGCTCGTGGGCGCGGCGCGGCGGCTCGGCGTCAGCGCGAAGGCGCGCGAGGTGCGCGGCGCCGACCGCGTCGTCGTGCGCGACGGAGAGGCGATCGGCGCGTTGCTGACCCGCATGGGCGCCCAGGACACGAGGCTGACGTGGGAAGAGCGCCGGATGCGCCGGGAGGTGCGGGCGACCGCGAACCGGCTTGCGAACTTTGACGACGCGAACCTGCGTCGGTCGGCGAGGGCGGCGGTGGCGGCGGCTGCCCGGGTCGAGCGGGCGCTGGAGATCCTCGGTGACACCGTCCCCGACCATCTGTCCGCCGCGGGCAAGCTTCGCGTCGAGCACCGGCAGGCATCGCTCGAGGAGCTTGGCCGACTTGCCGACCCGGTGATGACGAAAGATGCTGTAGCGGGACGTATTCGGCGGCTGCTGTCGATGGCCGACCGTAAGGCCAAGCAAGACGGGATTCCCGACACCGAGTCGGCCGTCACCCCCGATCTGCTCGACGACGCCTAGCACTCAGTGGCCAGTTATGGCACGAAATTCGGGCACAAACGTGGCATAACTAGCCACTCGGCGGGATTCTCGGTGCTAGTCGGGTGATTGCTCGAGCAACTACCGTGAGCTCATGGCGACACTGAGGGTCGGCGCGGCGTATCCGGACCCGCCGTTCAACGGTATGCCCGACGACGGTGGCCTCGACATCGATCTGATGACCGCGGTGACGGAGAAACTCGGTACGGGCCTCGAGTTCCTCGCCTACGAAGGAGCGGACTTCAACGGCATCTTCGACGCGCTGGCCGCCGGGGAGTTCGACTGTATCGCCGCGGGCACCACCGTCACCGCCGAGCGGGAGACGAAGGCGACGTTCGCCCCGCCGTACCTGATCTCCGGCCAGTCGCTCGCTGTCGATGCCCGGCGGCTGCCCGACGTGCATTCGGTCGACGATCTCGACGGCCTGACCATCGGCGTGCAACGGGGCAACACCAGCGGCCCGGTCGCCGAGCAACTCGTCGCCGACGGCAAGGCGGCGGGCGTCAGGGTCTACGAGTACGGGGACATCCGCGCCGCGCTCGATGACCTCACCTCAGGCGGCTGCGACGTGTTCATGAAGCTCGCTGCCGTTCTGACCGAGCTCGTCAAGCCGATCGCAGGCGTCGAGGTGGTGCAGCGCGGCATTTCCACCGAGAACATCGCGGTTGCGGTCCGCCTCGGTGATCAGGACCTGCTCGCCAGGATCACCGTCGCCCAGGCCGAGCTGGAGGAGGACGGCACGCTGCAGCGAATCCGCCGCAGATGGCTGGGCAACCCGTATGCCGACCAGAGCCTCGCAATGCTCTGACCAGCCTGCACGTGACGGCACTCACACCACTACGCTGGCCTGTAGAAACCAGGCAGAAAAAGGGAGACTCACGTGACCATCCGGGTAGGCGTTAACGGCTTCGGCCGAATCGGACGCAACTTCTTCCGGGCCCTCGCGGCGCAGAAGGCCGAGGGCAAGAGCACCGACATCGAGGTCATCGCGGTCAACGACCTCACCGACAACGCCAGCCTGGCGCACCTGCTCAAATTCGATTCGATCCTGGGCCGCTACCCCGAGGAGATCAGCCTCGAGGGCGGGGACACCATCGTCATCGGCAGCACCAAGATCAAGGCGCTCGAGGTCAAAGAGGGACCAGCGGCCCTTCCCTGGGGCGATCTCGGCGTCGACGTCGTCGTCGAGTCCACCGGCATCTTCACCAAGGCGGACAAGGCCAAGGGCCACCTCGACGCGGGCGCGAAGAAGGTCATCATCTCGGCACCGGCGACCGATGAGGACATCACGATCGTGCTCGGCGTCAACGACGACAAGTACGACGGCAGCCAGAACATCATCTCGAACGCGTCGTGCACGACGAACTGTCTTGGTCCGTTGGCGAAGGTGCTCAACGACGAGTTCGGCATCGTCAAGGGCCTGATGACCACGGTGCACGCCTACACGCAGGACCAGAACCTGCAGGACGGCCCGCACAAGGATCTGCGCCGCGCCCGCGCCGCCGCGCTCAACATCGTGCCGACCTCGACCGGCGCCGCCAAGGCCATCGGCCTGGTGCTGCCCGAGTTGAAGGGCAAGCTCGACGGCTACGCGCTGCGCGTGCCGATCCCCACCGGTTCGTGCACCGACCTGACCGCCGAGCTGGCGAAGTCGGCCACCGCCGACGAGATCAACGCAGCCTTCAAGGCGGCCGCCGACGGTCCGCTCAAGGGCATCCTCAAGTACTACGACGCGCCGATCGTGTCGAGCGACATCGTCACCGACCCGCACAGCTCGATTTTCGACGCGGGTCTGACGAAGGTGATCGACAACCAGGCCAAGACCGTGTCCTGGTATGACAACGAGTGGGGCTACTCGAACCGACTCGTCGACCTGGTCGCGCTGGTCGGCAAGTCGCTGTAGTCAGATGGGCGTCAAGACGCTCGACGACCTTCTCGCTGAGGGTGTTTCGGGCCGAGGCGTGCTGGTCCGCTCGGACCTCAATGTCCCGCTCGACGACGACGGCACCATCACCGACCCCGGCCGCATCATCGCGTCGGTGCCCACGCTGAAGGCGTTGTCCGACGCGGGCGCGAAGGTGGTCGTCGCCGCCCACCTCGGCAGGCCCAAGGACGGCCCCGACCCGAAGTTCTCGCTCGCACCCGTCGCGAAGGCGCTGGGGGAGCGGCTCGACCGCCATGTCCAGCTGGCTAGCGACGTCGTGGGTACCGACGCGCTCGCCCGCGCCGAAGGGCTCACCGACGGTGACATCCTGCTGTTGGAGAACATTCGATTCGACCCGAGGGAAACCAGCAAGGACGACGGCGAACGGCTGACCCTGGCCCGGCAGTTGGCCGAACTCGTTGCGGCACCGGACGGTTCGCCAGGCGCCTTCGTCTCTGACGGCTTCGGTGTCGTGCATCGCAAACAGGCCTCGGTGTATGACGTCGCAACACTGCTGCCGCACTACGCGGGCAAGCTGGTCGCGGCCGAGATCACCGTCCTCGAGCAGCTGACCAGCTCGACCGACCGGCCGTATGCGGTGGTGCTCGGCGGTTCCAAGGTGTCCGACAAGCTGGCCGTCATCGAGAACCTCGCGACGAAGGCCGACAGCTTGGTCATCGGCGGCGGTATGTGCTTCACCTTCCTTGCGTCGCAAGGTGCTTCAGTGGGCACCTCGCTGCTTGAAGAGGGAATGATCGACACCTGCCGCAAGCTGCTCGAGGACTACGGCGACGTGATCCATCTGCCGGTGGACATCGTGGTGGCCGAGAAGTTCGCGGCGGACTCGCCGCCGGAGCGGGTGCCCGCCGACCAGATCCCCGACGGCAAGATGGGTCTCGACATCGGGCCCGGCTCGGTCAAGCGGTTCACCAACCTGCTGGCCAACGCGAGGACCGTTTTCTGGAACGGCCCGATGGGCGTTTTCGAGTTCCCGGCCTTCGCCGACGGCACCAAAGGGGTGGCCCAGGCGATCATCGGCGCGACCGAGAAGGGCGCGTTCAGTGTCGTCGGCGGGGGTGACTCGGCGGCGGCGGTGCGCCAGCTGGGCCTGCCCGAGGACGGCTTCTCGCACATTTCCACCGGCGGTGGGGCCTCTCTGGAATACCTTGAGGGCAAGACGCTTCCCGGTATAGACGTTCTGGACACCTGAGAGGTTTGGTATGAGCCGCAAGCCGCTGATCGCCGGCAACTGGAAGATGAACCTCAACCACTTCGAAGCGATCGCGCTGGTGCAGAAGATCGCCTTCTCGCTACCCGACAAGTACTTCGACAAGGTCGACGTGGCCGTCCTCCCGCCGTTCACCGACCTGCGTAGCGTGCAGACTCTCGTCGACGGCGACAAGCTGCGGCTGACCTACGGTGCACAGGATTTGTCGCAGCACGATTCGGGCGCCTACACCGGTGAGATCAGCGGCGCATTCCTCGCCAAACTGGGGTGCACCTACGTAGTGGTCGGACACTCGGAGCGGCGCACCTACCACGCCGAGGACGATGCGCTGGTCGCCGCGAAGGCCGCCGCGGCGTTCAAGTACGAACTCACCCCGATCATCTGCATCGGTGAGCAGCTCGAGGTCCGCGAGGCGGGCAACCACGTCGAACACTGCGTGGAGATGCTGGGCGGCTCTTTGGCAGGGCTGTCCGCCGAGCAGATCGGCCGGTCGGTCATCGCCTACGAACCGGTGTGGGCGATCGGCACCGGCCGGGTGGCCAGCGCCGCCGACGCGCAGGAGGTCTGCAAGGCCATCCGCGACGAGCTGGGCAACCTGGCCGATCCAGACGTCGCGGCCGGGATCCGGGTGCTGTACGGCGGCTCGGTGAACGCCAAGAACGTGGGCGAGATCGTGGCCCAGGAGGACGTCGACGGCGCGCTGGTCGGGGGCGCGTCGCTCGACGGTGAGCAGTTCGCGACGCTGTCGGCCATCGCCGCAGGCGGACCGCTGCCCTGATCCTCTCGGCGACGCGCTGGGCGATTCGCACCTGACCAGGCGTTCCCTGTAGGCTGGCCGCCATGATATTCGGTCTGCAGATCGCGCTGCTTGTCACCAGCGTTCTGGTGATTCTGCTCGTGCTGCTGCACCGCGCCAAGGGTGGCGGCCTGTCCACCCTGTTCGGCGGCGGCGTGCAGTCCAGCCTGTCGGGGTCGACCGTGGTGGAGAAGAACCTCGACCGGCTGACGTACTTCGTCACCGGCATCTGGATCGTGTGCATCATCGCCATCGCACTGCAGATCAAATACGCCTAGCGCGACCTCGCCGCACAATCGAGCGGCCAGCCCACTTGTGTGATTCAGTTGCGTAGTGCCCGCCTCGGGCCGTCACACGAGTTCCGTTCATCCTGCTGTTCCTGGTGATCCTGCTCACGATCGTGGTGGCCGCGTTCTGATCAGCGACACCCCGCCCTGCAGGTTGCTTTCCGGTCGCCGATAATCGGGTGATGGCTGACGGACCCGACATCTCGCTGGCGCCGATCGGCTCCGTGCGCCGCACCAAGGTCGGCCGCGAAGCCACCGAGCCGATGCGCGAGGACATCCGCCTGCTCGGCGCCATTCTCGGCGACACGGTGCGCGAACAGAACGGCGAAGAGGTGTTCGACCTCGTCGAGGCTGCCCGTGTCGAGTCCTTCAGGGTGCGCCGCTCGGAGATCGAACGCACGGATCTCGCCGGGATGTTCGACGGCATCGACGTCCGCAAAGCCATCCCCGTCATTCGCGCCTTCACCCACTTCGCGCTGCTCGCCAACGTCGCCGAGGACATCCACCGCGAGCGGCGCCGCGCCATTCATGTCGTTGCGGGCGAGCCCCCACAGAACAGCAGTCTTGCCGCGACGTATCTGCGCCTCGATTCGGCCGAGCTCGACTCGGCGGCCGTTGCCGATGTGCTGAAGGGCGCGCTGGTGTCGCCGGTGATCACCGCGCACCCGACCGAGACGCGTCGGCGCACAGTGTTCGACACCCAGCACCGCATCACCGAGTTGATGCGGCTGCGGCTGCACGCCCACACCCACACCGCCGACGGCCGCGACATCGAGACCGAGTTGCGGCGCAACATCCTGACGCTCTGGCAGACCGCGCTGATCCGGTTGTCCCGGTTGAAGATTCAGGACGAGATCGAGACAGGTCTGCGCTATTATCCGGCCGCCTTCCTCGAGGTCATTCCGAAGGTCAACGCCGAGGTGCGAACGGCCCTGCAGGCCCGCTGGCCGGACACCACGCTGCTCGAAACCCCGATCCTGCGGCCGGGATCGTGGATCGGCGGCGACCGTGACGGCAACCCGAACGTCACCGCGGATGTCGTCCGGCTGGCGACCTCGCGAGCGGCGTACACCGCGCTGGCCCACTACTTCGTCGAGATCACCGCGCTTCAGGAGGAGCTGTCGATGTCGGCGCGGTTGGTCGCGATCAGCGACGAGCTCACGGCTCTTGCCGATGCGTGCCATGAGCCCGCCCGCGCCGACGAGCCGTATCGGCGTGCCCTGCGGGTGATCCACGCGAAGCTGACCGCGACGGCGCAGCAGATCCTCGACGACCAACCCGAACATGAGCTCGACCTCGGCCTCGACCGCTACGAGGCACCGGCCGAACTGATGGTCGACCTTGATGTCGTCGACGGGTCGCTGCGCGCCAACGGGAGCGCAGTGCTGGCCGACGACCGACTTGCGCGGCTGCGGGAAGCCGTCCGCACGTTCGGCTTTCATCTCTCCGGTCTGGATATGCGGCAAAACTCCGATGTGCACGCCGACGTCGTCGCCGAATTGCTGGCGTGGGCGGGTGTCCACCGGGAGTACGCGTCGCTCGATGAGCCGGACCGCGTCGAGCTGCTGGTCACCGAACTCGGTACCCGCAGACCGTTGATCAGCGAGGGCGCCGAATTGTCGGAGTTGGCACGCAAGGAACTCGACATCTGCTCAGCGGCTGCCCGCGCCGTCGCCGTGTTCGGTCCACTCGCGGTGCCGAACTACATCATCTCGATGTGCCAGTCGGTGTCGGACATGCTCGAGGCGGCGGTGCTCTTGAAAGAGGCCGGGCTGCTCGACGCGTCCGGACCGGACGTTTACTGCCCGGTCGGTATCGTGCCGCTTTTCGAGACCATCGACGATCTGCAGCGCGGTGCGTCGATTCTGGAAGCGGCGCTGGAGCTTCCGCTGTATCGATCACTTGTGGCGTCGCGCGGCGACAGCCACGAGGTCATGCTCGGGTACTCCGACTCGAACAAGGACGGCGGATATCTGGCCGCCAACTGGGCGCTCTACCGTGCGGAGCTCGATCTGGTCGAGTCCGCCGGCAAGACCGGAATCCGGTTGCGGCTCTTTCACGGTCGCGGAGGCACGGTCGGCCGGGGCGGCGGACCGAGCTACGACGCGATCCTGGCCCAGCCTCCCGGAGCGGTGAAGGGCTCCCTGCGGCTGACGGAGCAGGGTGAGATCATCGCGGCCAAGTACGCCGAGCCGCGCATCGCGCATCGCAATCTGGAGACGCTGCTCGCGGCGACTCTCGAGGCGTCTCTACTCGACGTCGAGGGTCTCGGAGAGGATGCCGGTCCTGCCTACGAGGTGCTCGATGACCTCGCGGCCCGCGCGCATCGTGCCTACTCCGACCTGGTCCACGAGACGCCCGGTTTCGTCGACTACTTCAAGGCATCGACACCTGTTAGTGAGATCGGCGCGCTGAACATCGGCAGCAGGCCGACGTCACGCAAACCGACCACGTCGATCTCCGACCTGCGGGCGATTCCGTGGGTGCTGGCATGGAGCCAGTCGCGCGTCATGCTGCCCGGTTGGTACGGCACCGGCACGGCCTTCGAGGAATGGATGGCCGAGGGCGAAGGGCGGTTGGAGGTGGTCCAGGATCTCTACCGGCGCTGGCCATTCTTCCGCACCGTGCTGTCGAATATGGCTCAGGTGCTGGCGAAGTCGGACTTGGGGCTCGCGGCACGGTACGCGGAGCTGGTGGACGACGAGGAGCTGCGGAGGCGTGTTTTCGACAAGATCGCCGCCGAACACGAACGGACGATCCGGATGCACGGCCTGATCACCGGACACGATGACCTGCTCGCCGACAATCCGGCGCTGGCGCGCTCGGTGTTCAACCGGTTCCCGTACCTCGAGCCGCTGAACCACCTTCAAGTCGAGCTGTTGCGGCGCTACCGATCCGGTGACGACGACGAACTCGTGCAGCGCGGGATTCTGCTGACGATGAGCGGACTCGCGACCGCGCTCAGGAACAGCGGTTAGGGCCGCAGCGCGCAAGCCACCGGGGAGTTGTGCGGCACTAGAGCCGGGTCGTCCGGCGCACCGCGTTGATGGCGCCGCGCACCGCAGACTCGGTCGCGGCCAGCGGGGCAATCGCGGCTTCACCGATACCGACGATGCGTTCGACGCGGTCGACGATGCCCTCGAGACGGTCCACCACCGCGTTGAGGCGCGGCGCCAACTCGTTGATCCGGCTGATCGTGTCGTTGAACCGCTCCAGAGTGGCATCGAGGTTGCCGGTCGACTTGTTGAGGTCTTCGAGGGTCTCACCCAGCCCGGCGAGGATGGCGTCGACCTGATCGACCGTGACGTCGGCGTTCAATGCCGCCTGGGCGAGTTTCTGGATCCGCTCGCGTCCGGTGCGGACACCGCCGGTCCTGCTGACGCCCTTGTCTGCCATGACGGTCATTTGACCACAAAGGCTGGAACCGTCGTGGCGGACCGGGCGTCTGAGGTGCATGCAGCTCAGACAGTGCCACGGCGATCCTCGCGACGTCGTCACCTCATGCGTCGACGTCATTCGCGCGGCGGATGACTACAGGGCAGGCTACGCAGATGGTCTCGCCGATCAAGACGGTTAGAGCTTGCTCGCCGCGTCTTCGTCGAGCAGCCACACGGTGGCTTCGCGGCCGTGCGCTCCCGCGGCGGGCACGTCGTCGGGATCTGCGCCGCCGACCGCAGCGGCAACCGCGTCGGCCTTCTCGGCGCCTGCAACCACCAGCCACACCTCGCGCGAGCGCGCAACGGCGGGAAGCGTCAATGTGATTCGCTTCGGCGGCGGCTTGGGGGAGTCGGTCACACCGACCACCTGCCGCGTCGTCTCGCGCGTCGCTGCGGTGTGGGGGAACAGCGAGTTGACGTGTCCCTCGCCGCCCATCCCGAGCAGATGTACGTCGAAATCGGGCACCGGCGCGCCGTCCTCGGCAATCGCCGCGAGCACCTGCTCGTAGGCCAGGGCGGCGGCGTCGATGTCGTCGCCGAATTCGCCGTCACTGGCGGGCATTGCGTGCACGTTGGCCGCTGGGATGTCAATGTGGTCGAGCAGGGCCTCGCGCGTCTGCTTCTCGTTGCGGTCGTCGTCGGCTTCGGGCACGTAACGCTCGTCGCCCCAGAACAATCGAACCTTCGACCAGTCGATCGCACCGCCGTTGTCCCGCACGTGTTCGAGCAGTCCGATCCCTGTGCCGCCTCCGGTAAGCACGATCAGCGCTCGGCCTCTCGCCGCGATCGCGTCGGTGATAGCGCCGATCAGGCGGTCGCCGACCGCGGTGACGAGTTCTGCTTTGTCCGAAAACTTTTCGATTACGGTGGTCATGTGTACTGCACCTTGTCGATGCCTGCGAGCGCCTCGAAGTAGATCTCGTCGGCGTCCAGCCGTCGCATGTCCTCCGCAAGGCACTCCTTGGCGTCCCTGCGCGCCAACGGAATCAGAGCCTGCGGCCTGCTGGTGCGGGTCAGCGTGGCGGTCACCCCCGTCTGCGGCCGGCTCAACGTGACCGTCTCGCTCTTGCGGTGCAGTTCGACCTTGAGGTCGCCGACGGCGCGCTGCACCTTTCCGTCGATCCGGCTCGCCAGCCAGCCCGCGAGGATGTCGAGCGCGGGTTCGTCCTTCAAACCCGACACCAGAGCCGATTCGACCGGTTCGAACGGCGCCTGATCCAACGCCGACGCCAGCAGAGCGCGCCAGTAGGTGATGCGGCTCCAGGCCAGATCGGTGTCGCCCGCGGTGTAGCTCTTCAGCCTGCTCTTGATGGCGGCCAGCGGATCGCCGCTGTTGGTAGCGTCGGTGATGCGGCGAATAGCCAACTGCCCCAAGGGATTCTCTGCGGGAACGGCGGGAGCATCGACCGGCCACCAGGCCACCACCGGGGTGTCCGGCAGCAGGAACGGCAACACCACGCTGTTGGCGTGCTTGGCGAGTTCACCGTTGAGTCGCAACACCACGACCTCGCCTGTGCCTGCGTCCGCGCCGACCCTGATCTCGGCGTCCAGCGTCGGTTCTGCGGCCTCGCGATCGCCGGGCAGGACCACGATGACGCGGCAGGGGTGCTCGCGGCTGGCGAAGTTGGCGGCCTCGATCGAGTCTTCGAGACCCTCGTCGCCGTCCAGTGCGATCACCAGCGTCAGCACCCGGCTCAGGGTGAGCGCGCCGCCCTCTTCGCGCAGGCCGGTGATCTTCTTGTTGACGTCGTTGGTGGTGGTTCCCGGCAGGTTGACGATCATTGCGGCTCGACTCCTTCTTGTCCCCTGCCCTGCGGGCGTGGCCCCACCGCTCCGCGCTCCTTCGTCGTCCCCTGCCCTACGGGCGTGGGCCCAGCGATGCTCACTCGTCGTCGCCTTCGCGTCACGGCCGCCTCCATTCGCGACCCATGCGGCGCATCATCTCGGTCGCTGATTCGGGTCCCCAGGTTCCGGATTCGTATTCGTCGGGCTTGCCGTGCTGCGCCCAATAGTCGAGCACGGGATCGAGTATCTTCCAGGACAATTCGACTTCCTGGTTGAGCGGGAACAGCGACGGCTCGCCCAGCAGCATGTCGAGGATCAACCGCTCGTAGGCCTCGGGGGAGTCCTCCGCGAAGGCCGACCCGTAGGAGAAGTCCATGTTGACGTCGCGGACTTCCATCTGGCTGCCGGGCACCTTCGACCCGAACCGCAAGGTGATGCCTTCGTCGGGCTGCACCCGGATCACCAACGCGTTCTTGCCGAGCTCTTCGGTCATCGTGGAGTCGAACGGCAGGTGCGGCGCCCGCTTGAAGAGCAGCGCGATCTCGGTTACCCTGCGGCCCAGCCGCTTTCCGGTCCGCAGGAAGAACGGCACGCCCGCCCACCGCCGGGTGTCGATTTCCAGGGTGATCGCGGCGTACGTCTCGGTTTTGGAGTCCTTCGAGAAGCCCTCCTCTTCGAGCAGGCCGGGCACCTGCTCGCTGCCCTGCCAGCCCGTCATGTACTGGCCGCGGGCGGTGGTCTGGTCCAGCGGCTGCATCGGACGTGTCGCCGAGAGCACCTTGATCTTCTCGGCCTGCAGCTCGTGCGGGCTGAAACTGACCGGTTCCTCCATCGCCGTGAGCGCCATCAGCTGAACGAGGTGGTTCTGGATCACGTCGCGGGCGGCGCCGACGCCGTCGTAGTAGCCGCCTCGGCCGCCAAGACCGATGTCTTCGGCCATGGTGATCTGCACGCTGTCGACGTAGTTGTTGTTCCAGATCGGCTCGTACAGGTTATTGGCGAATCGCAGCGCCAGGATGTTCTGCACGGTCTCCTTGCCGAGGTAGTGGTCGATGCGGAACACCGACTCTTCGGGAAACACACTGTTGACGGTGTTGTTCAGTTCCTGGGCGCTTGCCAAGTCGTGGCCGAACGGCTTCTCGATGACGACCCGGCTCCAGCGTCCCTGCTGCGGCCGGGCTAGGCCCGACTTCTGCAGCTGTTCGCACACCATCTGGAAGGCCTTCGGCGGAATCGACAGGTAGAACGCGTGATTGCCGCCGGTGCCCCGTTCTGCGTCGAGCTTCTCGAGCGTCTCGGCCAGCCGCTGGAAAGCCTTGTCGTCGTCGAATGTGCCTTGGACGAACCGGATTCCCTCGGCCAGTCGGTCCCACACTTCCTGCCGGTACGGAGTGCGGGCGTGCGTGCGGACGGAGTCGCATACAAGCTTGCCGAAATCTTCGTCGGCCCAGTCCCGCCTGGCGAATCCCACCAGGGCGAAGTTGGCAGGCAGCAACCCTCTGTTGGCCAAGTCGTAGATGGCAGGCATCAACTTCTTGGTGGCGAGATCCCCCGTGACGCCGAAGATGACCATCCCGCACGGACCCGGGATGCGGGGCATGCGCTTGTCCCGCTTGTCGCGCAGCGGGTTACGCCAATCCGACGGGAGGGCCGAGGTCTCGACGGACGTGGTCTCCGCGCTCATTTCTTGTCGTCGAGCTGAGTCTGCGTCTCGTCGAGCAGTTCCTCCCACGACTTCTCGAATTTCTCCACCCCTTCGTTCTCCAAAGTGAGGAAGACGTCACGCATGTCGATGCCGACCCCGGCAAGCTTGTCGAAGATCTCCTGCGCGGCGTCGGCTGTGCCGGTGACCGTGTCGCCGTTGATGACGCCGTGATCGGCGACGGAGTCAATGGTCTTCTCCGGCATGGTGTTGACGGTGTTGGGAGCGACGAGCTCGGTGACGTACAACGTGTCGGAGTAGTCGGGGTTCTTCACGCCGGTCGACGCCCACAGCGGCCGCTGCACCCGTGCGCCGTCTGCCTTGAGCGCCTCGAAGCGGTCACCGCCGACGAACACCTCTTCGTATGCGGCGTACGCCAACCGGGCATTGGCCACGCCCGCCTGCCCGCGCAGCGCGAGCGCCTCGTCGGTACCGATCTTCTCCAGCCGCTTGTCGATCTCGGTGTCCACACGTGAGACGAAAAATGATGCGACGGAGTGGATCTTGGAAAGATCGTGGCCCGCTTGCTTAGCCTTCTCCAGACCGGCGAGGTAGGCGTCCATCACCTCACGGTGTCGTTCGACGGAGAAGATAAGGGTCACGTTGACCGAGATTCCCTCGGCGAGCACGGACGTGATCGCGGGCAGGCCCTCCATCATGGCGGGGATCTTGATGAAGAGGTTCGGCCGGTCGACGATCTTCCACAGCTCGATCGCCTGCTGGACGGTTTTGTCGGTCTCATGGGCCAACCGCGGGTCGACCTCGATCGACACCCTGCCGTCGACGCCTTCAGAGGACTCCCACTGGGGACGCAGCACATCGCAGGCGTTGCGGACGTCGTCGGTGGTGACGGTGCGGATCGTGGCGTCCACGTCGGCGCCGCGCTCGGCCAACTCCCTCACCTGGTCGTCGTAGGAGTTGCCCTTCGACAGTGCCGCCTGAAAAATCGACGGGTTGGTGGTCACTCCCACAACACATTTGGTGTCGATGAGCTCCTGCAGGTTGCCGGTCTGCAGCCGGTCGCGGGACAGGTCGTCGAGCCATACGGAAACGCCCGCCGCGGACAGCGCGGCGAGATTCTTGTTCTGAGCCATGCCTTGTCCTTCTCTCTATATCAGTTGTCCAGTGATCGTTCCGCGGCTGCCACAACGGCTTCGGGGGTGAACCCGAACTCACGGAACAGCGTCTTGTCGTCGGCGGATTCGCCGTAGTGCTCGATCGAGATGATCTCGCCGGTGTCGCCGACGAGCTTGTACCAGCTCTGCGCCACCGCGGCCTCGACAGCCACCCGCGCTGAAACTGCTGGCGGCAACACCTTGTCGCGGTACTCGGCGGGCTGCGACTCGAACCATTCCACGCACGGCATGGACACCACCGTCGCGGTGATGTCCTTCTCCGCCAGGAGCTTCTTCGCCTCGACAGCGAGTTGGAGCTCGGAACCGGTGCCGATCAGTACGACGTCGGGCAGCTCGTCCGGAATGCCGCCGAGCACATAGCCGCCCTTGGCGACGCCGTCTGCGTCGGTGCCCTCGAGCACCGGAATCCCCTGGCGGGTGAGGATGAAGCCCACCGGGCCGCTACCGTTGCCGCGCGCCAGGATGCTCCGCCAGGCGTACGCCGTCTCGTTGGGGTCGCCGGGGCGCACCACCGACAGGTTGGGGATGGCGCGCAGCGCCGCGAGGTGCTCGATGGGCTGATGCGTCGGACCGTCCTCGCCGAGCCCGATCGAGTCGTGCGTCCAGATGTAGATGGTGTCGATGTCCATCAGCGACGCGAGCCGCACCGCGGGCCGCATGTAATCGGAGAACTGCAGGAAGGTGCCGCCGAACGCGCGGGTCGGGCCGTGCAGCACAATGCCCGACAGGATCGATCCCATCGCGTGCTCGCGGACGCCGAAGTGCAGCACGCGTCCGTACCAGTCCGCGGTGAAGTCCTCGGTCGAGATCGACGGCGGCCCGAACGACTTGACGCCCTTGATGGTGGTGTTGTTGCTGCCCGCCAAATCCGCTGAGCCACCCCACAGTTCGGGCAGCTTGGGGGCGACGTCATTGAGCACCTGACCGAATGCGGCGCGGGTGGCGAGCGCCTTGTCGCCCGGCTGCCACTGCGTGATGTCGGCGTCCCAGCCCTCGGGCAGCTCCTGGGACAGCAAGCGGTCGAGCAGCTTCTTGCGCTCGGGTTCCCTTTCGGCCCACGCGTCGAACTGCGGCTGCCACTTCTCGTGGGCTTCCTTGCCGCGGTCGACGAGCTTGCGGGTGTGCTCGATGACCTCGTCGCGTACCTCGAAGGTCTTGTCCGGGTCGAAACCAAGGACGCGCTTGGTGGCGGCCACCTCTTCGTCGCCCAGCGCCGAGCCGTGCGCACCTCCGGTGTTCATCTTGGTGGGCGCCGGATAGCCGATGATCGTGCGCAGGGAGATGAACGACGGCTTGTCGGTGACCTTCTTCGCCTCGGCGATGGCCTGCTCGATGCCGACAACGTTCTCGCCCCCCTCGACCTCCTGTACGTGCCAGCCGTAGGCGCGGTAACGGGCCGACACATCCTCGGACAGTGCGATGTTCGTGTCGTGCTCGATCGAGATCTGATTCTGGTCGTAGAACACAATCAGGTTGCCGAGCTGCTGGGTGCCCGCCAGTGAGGACGCCTCGCTGGTGACACCCTCCTCCATGTCGCCGTCGGAGGCGATCACGTAGATGTAGTGGTCGAACGGACTCTCACCCCATGGCGTGTCCGGGTCGAACAGGCCGCGCTCGAAGCGCGACGCCATGGCCATCCCGACCGCAGAGGCCAGACCCTGGCCCAGCGGGCCGGTGGTGATCTCAACACCCTTGGTGTGGCGGAACTCGGGGTGCCCGGGCGTCTTGCTCTTCCACGTGCGCAGCGACTCGATGTCAGACAGCTCGAGGCCGAAGCCGCCCAAGTAGAGCTGGATGTACAAGGTCAGGCTGGAGTGACCGCAGGACAGCACGAACCGATCGCGACCGAGCCAGTGCACGTCGCTGGGATCGTGGCGCATCTGGCGCTGAAACAGCGTGTACGCCAGGGGAGCGAGGCTCATCGCCGTGCCCGGGTGACCGTTGCCGACTTTCTGCACCGCATCCGCCGCCAGTACTCGGACGGTGTCGACTGATTCCGAATCCAGATCGGTCCAGTCGTCCGGGTGATTGGGACGGGTAAGGGCGGAAATCTCTTCGACGGTTGTCACCAGTTGACTCCTGACGATCGGCAAGCCTGGTCTCCCCTCATACCCTAGTGCGGCGAAAGCGATCGCCGCAGGCTGCGTCGCGCATCATCAGCTGTACGTTTACCGAGTCGACCCAGCTGGGTTCCCCGGCACCCCGCGGTCTACCATCGTGTGTAGTAGACGCGGCGCGTTGCGCGCCCTTTCGAGGAGTTATCTGCGTGAAGGTTCGCGAAAGCCGCCTGGTTGGCGGGTCGCCCAGCCGAACTCGCACTGCGCTCCTCGGGTACCTCTCGCTGACCAAGCCGCGGGTGATCGAGCTGCTGCTTGTCACCACCATTCCCGCCATGCTGCTGGCCGACCGCGGAGCTGTGAATCCGCTGCTGATTCTGAACACCCTGGTCGGCGGGCTACTCGCGGCCGCAGGCGCCAACGCGCTGAACTGCGTGGCCGACGCGGACATCGACAAGAAGATGAAGCGCACCGAGCGCCGACCGCTGGCGCGCGAAAGCGTGCCGCGCAGCCACGCGCTCGTCTTCGGGCTGGCGCTGTCGGTGGCCTCGTTCTTCTGGCTGTGGTGGACGACGAACATGCTTTCGGCACACTTGGCCGGGGCGACGATCGCGTTCTACGTGCTCGTTTACACGCTGCTGCTCAAACGCAGGACATCGCAGAACGTGGTGTGGGGCGGGGCGGCGGGCTGTATGCCGGTGATGATCGGCTGGTCGGCGGTGACGGGCACCATCGCTTGGCCCGCGCTGGTGATGTTCGCGATCATCTTCTTCTGGACGCCGCCGCACACCTGGGCGCTCGCGATGCGCTACAAGGACGACTACGAGGCGGCCGGCGTGCCCATGCTGCCGGTGGTGGCCACCGAGCGCCAGGTGACCAAGCAGATCCTGGTCTACACATGGCTGACCGTGGCGGCGACGCTCGCGCTGGCGCTGGCCACGGGGTGGCTGTACGCGTCCGTGGCCCTGGTGGCAGGCACCTGGTTCCTCGCGATGGCCCACCAGCTGTATGCAGGCGTGCGGCGCGGCGAGCCGATCAAGCCGCTGCGGTTGTTCCTACAGTCGAACAACTATCTGGCTGTCGTGTTCTGCGCGCTGGCAGTCGATTCGGCACTTGACCTGCCGACGCTGCTCAGCCTCTGACTCAGCCTGTCCGCCGGTCTAGGGCACCAGCACGACGGACCCGACGGTCTTGCGACCTTGCAGGTCGCGGTGCGCCCGCTCGGCATCCTCGAGGCGATAGCGCTCGCTGACCGTCACGTTGATGGTCCCCGATGCGATCGCGTCCAGCAATTCTCCTGCCCGCCAAGAGAATTCGTCCGCTGACCGGGTGTAGTGCGCCAGGGTCGGGCGGGTCAGGAACAGCGAGCCCGCGGCATTGAGCCGTTGTGGGTCGAACGCTGGAACGGGTCCACTCGAGGCGCCGAACAACGCGAGCGTGCCGCGCACGGCGAGACTGGCCATGCTCGCGTCGAACGTGGCGGCACCGACGCCGTCGTACACCGCCGCGACACCGCCGACGGTCAGCTCCTTGATTCTGGCGCCGAACTCCTCGGGATCGTCCGGATAGTCGAGCACCTCCGCCGCACCCGCCTTCCTGCTCAACTCGGCCTTCGCCGGTGTCGAGACGGTGGTGATGACCCGGACCGCCTGACTGGTCGCCCACTGGGTGAGGATCAGCCCGACGCCGCCTGCGCCCGCGTGCACGAGTACGTCATCGCCCTGCTGCACCGGGTAGACCGACTTGAGCAGGTAATGCGCCGTCATCCCTTTGAGTAGCGACGCCGCGGCGACGTCCGGGCTGACGCCGTCGGGGACATAGGCACAGAAATCGGCTGGCGCCGTGCAGTATTCGGCGTAGGAGCCGTTGCCTTGCGCCGTGACCACCCGGTTGCCGACACCGAGCGCGGCGACATCGTCGCCGACGGCTTCCACCGTTCCGCATACTTCGAGGCCCAGAATGAAGGGGAGTTCCCGTTTGTAGAGACCCGACCGGAAGTAGGTGTCGATGAAGTTGATGCCGATGGCCTCGGCTTTGATCAGCACCTCACCGGGTCCGGCCGACGGTGTGGGCTTCTCGACGTATCGAAGGACTTCGGGTCCGCCGGTTTCGGCGACTTCAATGGCGTGCATGGTGTCTATCATCCATTCGTCATGAAACTCGCTCGCCCCGACATCCGTCATCCCCGCATCGTGCTCGCCGGCTGCCGGGCGCTGCCGGACGGCGACGGCGACGACGCCGAGATCGTCGCCGCGCTGCGTCAGCGTGGACTCCACGCTCGCTGGCTGTCGTGGGACGATCCGGAAACGCTACGTGCCGACGTCGTCATTCTCCGTGCCACCTGGGATTACATCGACCGGTTGGACGAGTTCCTCGACTGGACCGTTCGCGTCGCGAACCTGCTGAACCCTCCCGCTGTGGTGGGGTGGAACACCGACAAGCGCTACCTGGCCGACCTCGCCGACGCGGGCGTGCCGACCGTGCCCAGCAGATTCTTCGCGCCAGGCGAGGCGGTGCGGATCCCCAGGGGCGAAGTCGTGGTGAAACCCGCGATTGGGGTGGGCTCGGTTGGTGCGCAGCGCTTCACCGACACGCACGCGGCCCGGGAACACGTGTCGGCACTGCAGGAGTCGGGCAAGACCGCGCTTGTCCAGCCGTATGACCCGAGGGTGGAAAGCGGGGAAACGGCTTTGGTGTTTCTCGGTGGCGAGCAGTCGCACGCCTTCAGCAAAGGTCCGATACTGCCGCCCGCCGGTCAGCGGCCGGTCTTCGATCCGTCGGGTACCTACGCCGAGGAGTCGCTGACTCCCGCTGACCCCGATTTCGAACTGTGGGACGTCGGCCACGCCGCGCTGGACGCGGCGGCCGCGCGTCTGAACCTCAAGGCCACCGATCTCCTGTACGCCCGCGTGGACGTCATCGGCGGCCGGGACAACCCGGTGCTGCTCGAGCTGGAACTGGTCGAACCGTCTTTGGGTTGGCGCCAGTTGGGCCGCGCGACGCGAGATCTCCAACAACGCAGGTTCGCGATCTGCGTGGAGTCAGCGCTCGATCGACTCGGGCTCGGTCCGTTCTCGCATCGACGCCCATAGCGCCGAGGTGGCCGCCGTGCACGCGGCCGCGCCCGCGACGTGGAGCGCCACCAACGCCGCAGGCACCCCGATGGCGTATTGGACACGGCCGACCAGAGCCTGCGCGGCGACGAGGATCAGCAAGACCACCAGCCGCCTGATGACGCGCCGGGGGGCGCGAATCTTTCGTAGCGCGAAGCCCAACCCGAGCAGGAGAATCAGGTAGGCGATCAGCAGGGTCGCATGCACTTGTACCAAGGTGACGATTTCGACCTGCAGCCGCGGGACCGGGGCTTCTATGCTCTTGTCGCCGGCGTGCGGGCCCGCACCCGTGACGAGCGTGCCGGTCACCAAGATCGCGGCCAGCGCCATCGCGGTCAGGATCGTCAGCTGTCGCAACGGCTTCGGAACGAGTGCCGTCGGAACCCCCTTGTCGGGCTCGCCGATCTTGACGTACAGCAGCGCCGCCAGCCACACCATCGCCATCGAGACCAGCAGGTGGATCGCCACCGTCCACCACAGTAGCCCCGTCAGCACCGTGATACCGCCGATCACCGCCTGCAGAACGGTCGAGGCAGGCATCAGCCAGGCGTACACCAGGACCTCACGCCGACGCCGGGCACGGGTGACCGCCAGCACCGCAAGTGCCGCGGTGAGCACGACGAGGAAGGTGATCATCCGGTTGCCGAACTCGACGGCCTGGTGGATCCCCGGCACCTCGGCGTGCGGCACCGGCGTAAAGCTGCCGGGGAAGCACTGCGGCCACGTCGGGCAGCCCAGCCCCGAGGCGGTGACACGCACGATCGCTCCCGTGACGGCAATCCCGCCCTGGGTCAGGATCACCGCGGCAGCGATGAGACGTTGCGCGCGGAGGCTGGGCATCGGCAGCACATCCACCGCGCGCATCAGGAACCGGCCGACTGCCACCGCCCGATCGTAGTGGATCGCAACTACAGCTCGTAGTAGGGCGGTTCAGCGAGCACGGGGCGCAACGAAGGGAACGAGCACCTCGTCGACGAGCTCCACGATCAGCTCGTCGGTGATCGGATCACCCGTGATGAGCAGCCGGTGCCACAGCACGCTCTGGCCCAGCTCCCTGGCGATCTCGACGGGTACGTCGGCGCGGACATCACCACGCTCGATACCGCGCGCGAGCATCGCAGCCATCTCCTGCTTGCGCCAGCCGATGACGTCTTTCTGGAACGCCGCTCGCAGTTCGGGATCGTGTGCACCCGCGGCGATGGCCGCGCGCAGGACGTCGGCACTCGGGCCGGTGAAGAGGTTCGCCCAGCCGCGCAGGATCGCGAGCATGTCCTGCCGATAGCTGCCCGTGTCCTGATGCGGGATCGCCGCGGTCGCCATCGTGAGCAGGGTGTCGCGCAGCAGGGCCCCGCGGTCGGCCCACCGCCGGTAGAGCACCGGCTTGCTGGTGCCCGTCTTGGCGGCAACGGCCTCCATCGTCACGCCCGCCGGGCCGTGCTCGACCAGCAGGTCCAGCACAGCCGATCTGATCGCCGAATCCAGTGCTTCCCCGCGCCGCCGCTTCACCAAACCTCCTTAGACACTCTTGCGTATCTTATACGGCCACGCTAGCGTTGTCGGGATAAGAAACGCAAACGTATCTTGGAGGTTGCCGCCATGAGCCGTCCCGTTCTCTACCCGCTTCGCCCTGTCGACACCGCCGCCGTGCACTACCTCGACGTGCCACACGGCCGGCGGCGGGTGACGATCGATCACCGCCCGCTCACCGGCATCACGCCTGCCATGCTGCTCGACTGGTTCACACACCTTGGCGAGACGATGTCCTACGGCGGCGAGGTCATCGACCGGTACCTCGCCTGGCATCCCATCGACCACATCGAATGGGCGCTGGCCCGTCCGGCGCCCACCGGCGGTGCCGCCGAGGGCGCGCGTTTCCGGATGGTCGAGGCGTTCGGCGGCAGACCCGAATACAAGATCGACGAGGTCGCGCGCGTCGAGAAACTGGACGAGACGGGCATTCGCCTGGTCAGGCGGATCGGGGGAGTTGCCGTCTTCCAACTGGAGCACACCTGGTCGGCAGGCGCTGACGGCGCGCACTACGTCACGGTGATGGACCTCGGTGTTCGCTCACCGCTGTTGGCGCCGGTCAACGTGATTGTCAGGCAACGCTTCTCCGACGCCAAGGTCCGTGCTTGGGTCAAGCACAACATCGAGGAAGTCGGCCAGCTCGAATACCTTCTGCCACAGCTCGCCTCGTCAGGTGAAGCGGAACCAGCGCAGTGCGCACAGCGCTGAAACGCTGCCCCAAACCGCCAGCACGGCGATGCCGAACCAGTCGACCGACAACGACATCGCCTGTGTCAGGGCCTCGGTCAGCGCACCCGACGGTGTCAGCCTCGCCGCCCACCGCACGGCTTCCGGGACGGTCTGGCCTTCGAGGGTGAGAGCGCCGAGCCCGGCGAAGACGAACCAGAGCAGGTTGGCGACGGCAAGCACGATCTCGGCGCGCAGCGTGCCGCCGAGCAACAACCCCATCGCCGCAAACGCTCCAGTGCCCAGCGCGATGATGACCGCCCCAAGGATCAACCCGAGGATGTTCGGTCGCCAACCCAGGGCAATGCCGATACCGCCCAACACAATCGACTGAAGAAACACCACGGTCACCACGGCCAGCGACTTACCGGCGATGATTCCCCACACGGGAAGCGCCGTCGCGCCGATTCGCTTGAGTGCCCCGTACCGCCTGTCGAATGCGACGGCGATCGCCTGACCGGTGAACGCCGTCGATATCACCGCCAGCGACATGATCGCCGGAACGAAGGTCGCCGCCCGGTTCGGTCCGAACGAGCCGAACGGCAGCAGTGTCAGGCCGACCAACAGCGTGATCGGGATGAAGAGGGTGAGCAGCAGTTGCTCGCCGTTGCGCAACAACAACTTCAACTCGAGCGCGAACTGTGCCGCCAGCATTTTCGGCACGGTGGCCGAACGCGGATCCGGCGTGAACGTTCCTGTCGCGAAGCGACTCACGATCGCAATTCCCGCCCCGTCAGATCGAGGAACACGTCCTCCAGGCTGCGTTGCTCCACCCGCATGTCGGTGGCCAACACGTTCAGCCGTGCACACCACGCGGTCACGGTCGCCAGCACCTGCGGGTCGATGTGGCCCTCCACCAGATACTCGCCTGGCGTGGCTTCTGTGGCCTTGTAGCTTTCCGGTAACGCCGAGATCAGCAGCGAAAGGTCGAGCATGCGAGGCGCTTTGAAGCGCAACTGATTCTCCGCGCCGCTGCGCGTCAGCTCCGCAGGCGTCCCGCTGGCCACCGCGACGCCGCGGTCGATGATGATCAGCCGGTCGGCCAACTCCTCGGCCTCGGTGAGCTGATGGGTGGTCAGTACCACGGTCACGCCGTCGCTGCGCAGCGCGTTGATGAGGTCCCACACCACGATTCGCGCGTGCGCGTCCATCCCGGCGGTCGGCTCGTCGAGGAACACCAATTCCGGACGACCCACAACGGCACACGCCAGCGCCAAGCGCTGCTGCTGCCCGCCAGACAACCTCCGATACGTCGTCCTGGCGGCCTCCGTCAGGCCGAGCGTCTCCATCAACCACTGCGGGTCGAGCGGGTTGGCGCTGTATGCCGCAACAAGATTGAGCATCTCGCCTGCCTGTGCTGCGGGATAGGCGCCGCCGCCCTGCAGCATGACCCCGATGCGCTCGCGCACGCGCGCATTGTCGGTGATCGGGTTCAGGCCGAGGATCTCGATGGATCCTGCGTCGGGCTTGATGAAGCCCTCGCACATCTCGACGGTAGTGGTCTTACCCGCACCGTTCGGCCCGAGCAGCGCGAGCACCTCGGCGGTGTGCACGTCGAGGTCGAGATCGGAGACCGCGGTCGTCGACCCGTACCGTTTACACACCCCGCGCAGACGCACGGGGGTGGCGCCGTTGGCAGAGGTCACGGGGATTCAGCGTAGGCGTCCGCCTTGGCCGCCTGTGGCTGCGGTCGTGACGGCCCCACCGCGACGGGCTCGGGAAGCGGCACGATGTCGATCTGCGGACCGGGGTCGGGCAGCTTCCGCCATGGCAACCGGTAGTAGGTCATCGCGATCAGAAGTGCCACGATCACGGTGCTGGCCGCCGTCGCGAGCAGGATCTGGAAAACGGTGAACCGGTCGCCGTTGGCTGTCGGCCCGAAGATGCCCACCACGAGCGTGACGACGATCGCGGTGGTGCGGAACGAGCGTCTGGTAGCCCACGCCGCCAGGGGAATGACGGCCCAGAGCACGTACCAGGGCTGGACGACAGGAAAGAGGAGCACCGTCATGCCGAGAGCGACGCCGAGGCCGCCGACCGGGTGCAGCCTGCCGCGAAGGACGGCCAGCAGCAGCCAGGTCACCAGGATCGCGATGATGAAGACACCGATGCCACGGGTGAGACCAAGGACCGCCGTGGTGTGGTCGCCGAGCCCGAGCAGGATGCCCACCTGACCCGTGCCGAGGGCCAGCAGCGTCGGCAGCGACATCCAGCTTCTCACTACGTTTGCGGTGCCGAGCGTGAAGAGCCAGCCAAAGCCGAGAGAGCTTGCCCAGCCGACCACCGCCATCACGGCGACGGACACCGCGGTCAGCGACCCGCCCGCGATGAAGAACGCCTTGACAGTGCAGCCCCACCGACACGCCAGGGCAACCGCGACGAAACCGACCGCAAGCAGCCCCGGCAGCTTGACCTGTGAGGACAGCGTGATCAGCACGACACCGACGATCAGCATCGTCATCGGCTTCCATCGTGCCCATTCGCCGCGGGACTGTGGCCACGCGAACGGTTTCGGCAAGAGCGGGCTGTCGGCGTAGACCCCTCGCAGGGCGAACTCGGTGCCCGCGAGCATCAGGCCCAGCATCAGCGCCTCGTTGTGGATGCCCGCCACCAGATGCATGATCAGCAGCGGATTGGCCGCGCCCAGCCACAATGCGCTGACCTCGGCGACGCCGCACCGGCGCGCGAGCCGCGGCACCGCCCACACGATGAGGCCGACTCCCAGCAGCACGACGAGCCGGTGCAACAGCACCGCGAAGACGATGTTGTCACCCGTCAGCGCCGATATGCCTTGGCCCAGCCACAGAAACAGTGGACCGTACGGTGCGGGAGTCTCGCGCCACATCGTCGGCACCGACAGTGTGAACACGTGGTCGAGGCCCAAGCCTGTCGCCGGGCCGACCTTGTACGGGTCGAGGCCGCTGATCGCGATCTCGCTCTGCGCCAGATACGAGTAGACGTCACGGCTGTACATCGGCGGCGCAATGAGCAGCGGAAGCACCCACAGCGCCAGCGTGCGGTCCAGTTGGCTGCGGGTCATCCGGCGCTCGCCGAGCGCGAAGCGGCCGAGCATCAGCCACGCCAGCGCCATCATCACCGCACCGGTGGTGGTCATCGTCAAAGAGACCGTCTGAATGCGCGAGGGGAGGTTGAGCAGACGCACGCCGAACGTCGGGTCCTGCACGACAGGGCGCGCACCGACGCCCAGGGCGCCGATGGCCATCAGCACTGTCCCGGTCGCGCCGAACAGCCGGGTACGCCGCAGCGCAATCAGCTCGGCGTCGTTGAGCGGCGATCCGACGGTCCGTTCATCCCCGTGCCAGCCGGCAATCGAGGTGGAGAGAGACCATAGGCGCGCAGCCATCACTGCAGCGTAGCGGTCAAAGCGTGACGATCACCTTGCCGGTGTTGCCGCCGTTGAACAACAAGTTCAGCGCCTCAGGCGCCTTCTCGAGGCCCTCGACGACGTGTTCCGACGATTTGATCTTGCCCTCGGCGATCCAGCCCGCCATCTCCGTCTGCGCGGCGGGGAAGCGGTCAAGGTAGTCGAGGATGATGAAGCCTTCCATCCGTCCCCGACGCACGAGCAGGCTCAGATAATTACTCGGCCCAGGGGGTGGGCCGTCGCTGTTGTAGGTGGAGATCGCGCCGCACAGCACCACTCGGCCGCGCATCGCGATGTTCGCAAGACAGTCGTTGAGGATCGATCCGCCGACGTTGTCGAAGTACAGATCGATGCCGTCAGGACATGCCTGGCGGAGTCGCGCGGAGACGTTCTCGTTCTTGTAGTCGATCGCCTCGTCGAAGCCGAGTTCGTCGACGGTGTGCGCGCATTTCTGGGCGCCACCCGCGATGCCCACGACCTTCTTCGCGCCCTTGATCTTCGCGATCTGCCCCGCGGCCGACCCGGTCGCCCCCGCCGCGCCCGACACGACGACGACGTCGCCCTCCTTGATCTGGCCGACGTCGGTCATTCCGAAGTAGGCGGTCATGCCGGTGACGCCGAGTATTCCGATCGCGATACCCGTCGGAACGCCGTCGGGAAGTACCTGCATGGCGCGCTCGCCCTCATCGATGACCACGTAGTCCTGCCAGCCGGTCATGCCGAACACCAGCTGACCGGCCCGGTAGGCGTCCGAGCGGCTTTCGACGATCTCGCCGACGCCGCCACTGCGGATGACCTCGCCGATCTGGATCGCGGGCAGATAACTGGGGACGTCGTCCATCCACGTGCGAATCGTCGGGTCGATCGACAGGTGACGCACTCTGATGAGCGCCTCGCCGTCCTTCAGATCGGGTACGGGCTCGAACTCGAGCCGGGTCGTATTGTCGGTCACCAGCCCCGAGGGTCGTTGGGCCAGGACGATGCGCCGATTCTGCTCGCTCACGAGGCGATCGTAGGACGCCGCGGACAGCAGCGGTTGGGACGTTGCCCACATAAGGGTGGCCTTGCTTTACCGGCTTTTGGAATTCCGTCACAATGGTGTTGTGAAAATCAGGCCCGAAGTGGATCGCCACACCCGTGGGGCGATCGTCCAGCTGCTGCTGGAGTCAGGGCCCATCACAGCGGGCGAGATCGGCGATCGGCTCGGCATCTCCGCAGCGGGCGTGCGCAGGCACCTCGATGCCCTGCTCGAAGCAGGTGAAGCGCAGTCCAGCGCGGCCGCCGCGTGGCAGCACAACGGCCGCGGCAGGCCGGCACGCCGCTACCGGCTCACCGCGGCGGGGCGCGCCAAGATGGGGCACGCCTACGACGACCTCGCGGTTCAGGCGATGCGCCAGCTGCGCGAGATCGGCGGTGACGACGCCGTCCGCACCTTCGCCCGCCGTCGCATCGACAGCATCCTCTCGGGAGTAACCGAGGGCGCCGATGACGTTGCACCCACTGTCGACCGTGTGGCGGGAGCCCTGACGAAGGCCGGATATGCCGCGACCGCCACCCAGGTGAGCGGCCCGCTCCACGGAATCGAGCTCTGCCAGCATCACTGTCCGGTGTCGCACGTCGCCAAGGAGTTCCCGGAGCTGTGCGAGGCCGAGCGGGAGGCATTCGCCGAGGTGCTGGGTACGCACGTGCAGCGGTTGGCGACGATCGTCAACGGAGACTGCGCCTGCACCACGCACGTGCCCCTCCACCAAGAACAGCAACCAACCTTTCAGCGCACAGCCCACGGCGCCGAAGCCACCGAAACGAAGCAAGGAGCGTCGACATGACGACCACGCCCGAAGCCTTGACCCAGGAACAGACCATCGAGTCGCTGGGCCGCTACGGCTATGGCTGGGCCGACTCAGATGTTGCGGGCGCCAGCGCGCAGCGCGGCCTGTCGGAGGCCGTCGTGCGCGATATCTCGAGCAAGAAGAGCGAGCCCGAGTGGATGCTCGACGTCCGACTCAAGGCGCTTCGCGTCTTCGACAAGAAGCCGATGCCGAACTGGGGCTCCAACCTCGAGGGCATTCACTTCGACAACATCAAGTACTTCGTGCGCTCCAGCGAGAAGCAGGCCGCGACTTGGGACGACCTGCCCGCCGACATCAAGAACACTTACGACAAGCTCGGCATCCCGGAAGCGGAGAAGCAGCGCCTGGTGTCGGGCGTCGCCGCACAGTACGAGTCCGAGGTCGTCTATCACTCCATCCGGGAGGATCTGGAGAAGCTGGGTGTCATCTTCCTCGACACCGACACCGCGCTGAAGGAACACCCGGAGATCTTCAAGCAGTACTTCGGCACGGTGATCCCAGCCGGTGACAACAAGTTCTCCGCGCTGAACACCGCTGTGTGGTCAGGTGGTTCGTTCATCTACGTGCCGCCCGGCGTGCACGTCGACATTCCGCTGCAGGCCTACTTCCGCATCAACACCGAGAACATGGGCCAGTTCGAGCGGACGCTGATCATCGTCGACGAAGGCGCCTACGTGCACTACGTCGAGGGTTGTACGGCGCCGATCTACAAGAGCGACTCGCTGCACTCCGCGGTGGTCGAGATCATCGTGAAGCCCGGTGGCCGTTGCCGTTACACGACGATTCAGAACTGGTCGAACAACGTCTACAACCTCGTCACCAAGCGCGCCCGCGCCGAGGCCGGAGCCACCATGGAGTGGGTCGACGGCAACATCGGTTCGAAGGTCACGATGAAATACCCGGCGGTGTGGATGACGGGTGAGCACGCCAAGGGCGAGGTGCTGTCGGTGGCCTTCGCCGGCGAAGGCCAGCATCAGGACACCGGCGCCAAGATGCTGCACCTGGCGCCGAACACGTCGAGCAACATCGTGTCGAAGTCGGTGGCGCGCGGCGGTGGCCGCGCGTCGTACCGCGGCCTCGTCCAGGTGAACAAGGGGGCGCACGGATCTCGCTCCAGCGTGAAATGCGATGCGCTGCTTGTCGACACGATCAGCCGCAGCGATACCTACCCGTACGTCGACATCCGTGAGGACGACGTCACGATGGGTCACGAGGCGACGGTCTCGAAGGTCAGCGAGGACCAGCTGTTCTATCTGATGAGCCGTGGCCTCACCGAGGACGAGGCGATGGCGATGGTGGTGCGCGGCTTTGTCGAGCCGATCGCCAAGGAACTGCCGATGGAGTATGCGCTGGAGCTCAACCGCCTGATCGAGCTCCAGATGGAAGGCGCGGTCGGCTAGTGGCACAGGATCTGACAGCGACTCTGGAGGGCAGGACCAAGGGCGAGGTCTTCACGTCATTCGATGTCGACGCCTTCGAGGTGCCGCACGGGCGTGACGAGATCTGGCGGTTCACCCCCCTCAAGCGGTTGCGCGGCCTTCATGACGGGTCTGCGCCCGCAACCGGCGGCGCCGCCATCCAGGTTGTGGAGTGTGCAGGCGTCACCGTCGAAACCGTGCGTCGCGGGGACGAGCGTCTCGGCCAGGCCGGCGTACCGGCTGACCGCGTTGCCGCGCAGGCGTTTTCGTCATTCGACAGTGCGACGATCGTCACCATCCCGAAGGACGTGGCGTGCGACCAGCCGATCGAGATCGACGTGACCGGACCGGGAGAGGGTGCCACGGCCTACGGCCACCTGCAGGTGCGGGTCGGCGAACTCGGTGAGGCGGTCGTCGTCATCGATCAGAACGGCAGCGGAACCTATGCCGACAACATCGAGTTCGTTGTTGCCGATGCCGCTCGGCTGACCGTGGTGTCGATCGCCGACTGGGCCGACGATGCGGTACACGTCAGCAGCCACCATGCCGTGCTGGGCAAGGACGCGGTGCTGCGGCACGTCGCGGTCACCCTCGGCGGCGACGTGGTTCGGCTCACCGCCCGTACCCGGTTCGACGCCCCAGGCGGGGATGCCGAGTTGCTCGGGCTCTACTTCGCCGACGACGGGCAGCACTTCGAATCACGGCTGCTGGTCGACCACGCCCAGCCGAACTGCCGCTCGCACGTCACCTATAAGGGCGCGTTGCAGGGCGATCCGGACTCGTCGCGGCCCGATGCGCACACCGTATGGGTGGGCGACGTGCTGATCCGCGCGGCGGCCACCGGCACCGACACCTTCGAGACGAACCGCAACCTGGTGCTCACCGACGGTGCGAGGGCGGACTCGGTGCCCAACCTCGAGATCGAGACCGGCGAGATCGCCGGCGCCGGGCACGCAAGTGCCACCGGGCGTTTCGACGACGAGCAACTGTTTTATCTGCAGGCCCGCGGGATACCGGAGGACCAGGCCCGTCGCCTCGTCGTCCGCGGTTTCTTCGGCGAGCTGATCGGCAAGATCGCCGTGCCCGCCGTGCGTGAACGCCTGACCGAAGCCATCGAACACGAACTAGCGATTACGGAATCGAGGACAGCCACCTCATGACCACACTGGAAGTCAAGGACCTGCACGTCAGCGTCGTGTCCAAGGAGGACGGGACCGACATCCCGATCCTGAAGGGCGTCGACCTCACCGTGAACTCGGGCGAGACCCACGCCCTTATGGGCCCGAACGGGTCCGGCAAGTCGACGCTGTCTTACGCGATCGCAGGCCACCCGAAGTACACGGTGACGTCGGGCACCATCACCCTCGACGGTGAAGACGTCCTCGCGATGAGCATCGACGAACGTGCCCGCGCAGGCCTGTTCCTGGCCATGCAGTACCCGATAGAGGTGCCCGGGGTGTCGATGTCGAACTTCCTGCGGACTGCGGCCACCGCGGTACGGGGTGAGGCGCCGAAGCTGCGGCACTGGGTCAAAGAGGTGAAGGGCGCCATGGAAGGGCTCGACATCGATCCGTCGTTCTCCGAACGCAGTGTCAACGAAGGCTTCTCGGGTGGTGAGAAGAAGAGGCACGAGATTCTGCAGCTCGAAGTGCTCAAGCCGAAGATCGCAATTCTCGATGAGACGGACTCGGGTCTGGACGTCGATGCGCTGCGTGTGGTCAGCGACGGGGTCAACCGGTACGCCGAAGACGCGCACGGTGGCCTGCTGCTGATCACGCACTACACCCGCATCCTGCGCTACATCCAGCCGCAGTTCGTCCACGTGTTCATCGGCGGTCGCATCGTGGAGTCCGGCGGTCCCGAACTGGCCGACGAACTCGACGCGAACGGATACGAGCGCTTTGCCCAACAGGCGGCGGCTTCGTCGTCGTAGAGGGAGCGTGACCGTATGACCACTTCTGTTGCACCGCTCGACGTCGACGCGATCCGGGCCGACTTCCCCATCCTCAAAAGGGTCATGCGGGGCGGAAACCAGTTGGCGTACCTGGACTCCGGTGCGACGTCTCAGCGTCCGCTGCAGGTGCTCGACGCCGAACGTGACTTCCTCATCACCTCCAACGGTGCGGTGCACCGCGGCGCGCACCAGCTGATGGAGGAGTCCACCGACGCCTACGAGGAGGGCCGCGCCGACATCGCGGCGTTCGTCGGCGCCGACGCCGACGAGTTGGTGTTCACGAAGAACGCCACAGAGGGGATCAACCTGGTCGCGTACGCGCTTGGCGACAGCCGTTTCGAGCGCGCGGTCGGTCCCGGCGACGTGATCGTCACCACCGAGCTGGAACACCACGCGAACCTGGTGCCGTGGCAGGAGTTGGCCCGCCGCACCGGCGCGACCTTGAAGTGGTACTCGGTCGGACCCGAGGGCCGGATCGACATCGACTCGCTCGAGCTGGACCGCAACGTCAAAGTCGTTGCATTCAGCCACCACTCCAATGTCACCGGCGCGGTTGCGCCCGTGGCCCAGCTCGTGGAGCGGGCCAACGCCATTGGAGCGCTGACCGTCCTCGACGCCTGTCAGTCGGTGCCACATCAGCCCGTCGACCTGCACGCCCTCGGCGTCGACTACGCCGCGTTCTCCGGCCACAAAATGTTGGGCCCCAACGGCATCGGCGTGCTCTACGGCCGTCACGAGCTGCTCGACGCGATGCCGCCCTTCATCACCGGCGGCTCGATGATCGAGACGGTGACCATGGCGGAGACCACCTTCGCACCCGCACCGCAACGGTTCGAGGCGGGCACTCCGATGACGTCGCAGGTTGTCGGGCTCGCTGCGGCGGCCCGGTACCTCCGTGCGATCGGGATGGACGCCGTCGAACAGCACGAAGCAGAATTGGTCGCCGCCGCGCTGGAAGGGTTGGCGGGCGTGCCTTCGGTCCGCATCGTCGGGCCGACCTCATTGGTCGGCCGCGGCTCTCCGGTCTCCTTCGTCGTCGACGGAGTCCACGCTCACGACGTCGGCCAGATCCTCGACGACGACGGCGTCGCGGTCCGGGTCGGCCATCACTGCGCATGGCCGTTGCACCGCAAGTTCGGTATCGCGGCGACCGCTCGCGCCTCATTTGCCTTGTACAACACCCACGACGAGGTGGAGCGACTGGTGGCAGGCGTCGAGCGTGCCGTCGAATTCTTCGGCAGGGACTGAGGTTTCAGCCGTGAGAATGGAGCAGATGTACCAGGAAGTGATCCTGGATCACTACAAGCATCCGCATCACCGCGGGCTGCGCGAGCCGTTCGGCGCCGAGGTCTATCACGTGAATCCGACGTGTGGCGACGAGGTCACGCTGCGGGTTGCGTTGTCCGACGACGGTGACCAGGTGCTCGATGTCTCCTATGACGGGCAGGGCTGCTCGATCAGCCAGGCCGCGACGTCGGTGCTCACGGACCTGGTGATCGACCAGAGTGTGGGCGACGCGTTGAAGACGGTCGCGGCGTTCAACGAGATGATCTCGTCCCGCGGCAAGATCGTGGGTGACGAATATGTGCTCGGCGACGGCATCGCCTTCGCCGGGGTGGCCAGGTATCCGGCGCGCATCAAGTGTGCGCTGCTGGGCTGGATGGCATTCAAAGACGCAGTGGCGCAAGCCAGTGAGGAGACACCTGATGAGCGAAACCGCAGTGCCTAACGAGGAGTTCATCGCCGACCTCGAGGAGGCGATGCGCGACGTCGTCGACCCTGAGCTCGGCATCAATGTCGTCGACCTCGGCCTGGTTTACGGTCTGAACGTCGAGGAGGGCGATGCGGGGAAGGTCGCGCTGATCGACATGACGCTCACGTCGGCAGCCTGCCCCCTCACTGATGTGATCGAGGATCAGTCGCACCAGGCGCTCGTCGGCGCAGGCCTGGTCGAGCAGATCAAGATCAACTGGGTGTGGAACCCGCCGTGGGGTCCGGACAAGATCACCGAGGACGGCCGCGAACAGTTGCGCGCACTGGGTTTCACCGTCTAACCGATTTTCGTCGCTCGGCAGGACGCCATCGCGCTGATCTGCTCGCGCGATGTCCGCACGGTCAGTTTGGCGTGTTGGCTGTTCGAATCCAGGAAAGCCGACAAGATTGAGCCATGGTTTCGGTGCCGGCCTTCGTATGGCGATATGGCCCGGTCCTTCGCGGCTTGATCCTCGGTGTCGGTGTCGGCGGCTTCCTCGGCGTGCTGGCATGGTTGGATTCCGGATTTCTGCTCGCAGGTGTGGTCACGTTCGTTCTGCTGGCCGTGTTCTACGGCGGATGGATGACGCGGCGAATGGCGCGCCACTGGCCCAGTGCCAAGCAGCTGAGCGGGCCCGAACGCGAACTGGTCGCGCGTGCCGCTCGAACCGGCGTGGCGGTCGATGACCCGCGCAGGGCAACGGCGCTCTTGGAGTACCGCGACGGGCTTCACAAGGCAGCGGAAGCGGCCAGGCCGCTGCGGTGGCTGATTTGGCTCGTTCTCGTGGTCGCGATCGGGTCGGCCGTATGGGACGCCGCGTATGGCTCTTGGGGAAACGTTGTGGTATCTGCCGTCTATCTCGTGATGCTGGCACTGGAAGTGTTCTGGTGGCCGAAGCGCCAGCAGCAGTTGCTGGCCAGCGCCGACCGGGCGGCGGGTCGGCACTAACGCCGCGGCCGCAGTAGGCCGCGCATCAGGAGAGTGGGTGCGGTTTTGACCGCCAAACTGGTTTCCGTCAACGTCGGGATGCCGACCGATGTGGCGTGGCGAGGAAAGACGGTCCACACCGGCATCCACAAGAGCCCGGTCGAAGGCCCGGTGATGGTGCGACGGCTGAACATCGATGGCGACGGACAGGGTGACCTCGGCGGTCACGGGGGAGAACAACGGGCCGTGATGGTCTACCAGACCGAGTCCTACGACTATTGGAGCCAGGTCCTCGGGCGCGACGACCTCCAGCCGGGAAATTTCGGCGAGAATTTCACCATCACCGGGCTGAGTGACGACGAAGTCTGCATCGGGGACAGGTATGTCATCGGCGAGGCGGAATTCGAGGTGAGCCAGCCGAGGGTGACCTGTTTTCGGGTCGGTATGCGCCTCGGTCAGCCGGAAATGCCCAATCTCCTTGTCGCTCATCACCGCCCGGGCTTCTATTTTCGCGTCATCACCGAAGGCCGCGTCCAACCCGGAGACGCCATCGTCAGGACGCAACGTGGAAGGCATCAGCTGACCGTCGCCGACATCGATGCGCTCCTCTACCTACCCGACCGCGACACCGCCATGCTGCGCAAGTCGGTCGACGTACCCGCGCTGAGCCCCGGTTGGCAGCAGTCGTTCAACGAACTTCTGGCGGCAGACGAAAGCTCAACCGCCGCAACGGGGCCGCCGACTGGCGTGGAACCGGACTGGGATGGATTTCGTCGGCTCCGCGTCGCAGCCACCCATCCGGAGAGTGATTCGATCATGTCGATCCGGTTCGAGGCCGAAGACGGAGGGTCCTTGCCCGCGGCTCGCCCGGGCCAGTACCTGACCGTGCGAGTCCTCGACGCCGGGGATCCTGCACCGCTTCGCAGCTATTCACTGTCGAACTACGGGGCGGAATACCGGATCAGCGTGAAGCGCGAGGATCACGGCACCGTCAGTCGCTGGCTGCACGACAACGTCCATGCCGGCTCTGTCTTGGATGTGGCGGCTCCGCGGGGTGACTTCTACCTGACCGAAGGCACCTCCCCGGTAGTTCTGCTGTCGGCCGGCGTCGGCGTCACCCCGGTGCTCGCGATGCTGCACGCCCTCGCCGAGAGTCGAAGCGAACGAGATGTCCTGTGGCTGCACACCACTCGGGACCAGCACACCCAAGCCTTCGGCCAGGAAGTCGACCACCTCATCGCGCGGCTGCCGCGCGCGCGAGCGCAGGTTGTCTACACGGGCACCGCCGGACGGCTGGACGGCCGGGCCATCGCGGCACTGGGACTACCCCGCGACGCCGTCGTATACATGTGCGGCCCCGACGGATTCATGGCCGACGTGCGCATCGCTTTGATCCACGCCGGAATCGAACCGACACACATCTACACAGAATTGTTCGGCGCCCTGCCGCCGATCAACCCTGGCATCCTCGGAAGCGCGACTGTCCGGCCGCATCCGCCTGTCGGCCCGGCGGGTGAGGGACCGCCGGTGTCGTTCTCCCGCAGCGGGTTGACGGTCAACTGGTCCTCTCAATACGGCAGCATTCTGGAGATCGCTGAGGCCTGCGACGTACCCACCCGCTACTCGTGCCGGAGCGGGGTCTGCCACACATGCGTCACGCCGCTCGTCTCAGGTACGACGGAATACACACAGCCGCCGCTTGAGCCGCCGCCTGCTGGGTCGGTCCTGATATGCGTCGCCGAGCCTCGTGACGGAGTGGTCCTGGACCTCTGAGTGCACTGTTTCTGACCAAGGCAATAGATGTGACAACGGAGATGGCAGTCCCCCTCGCAAGCGAGGGGGACTGCTGTCTGGAGGACGAATTATTCGGTGTTGCTGGACGTCGGCCCGTTGTCGGCCGTTGAGCCGCTCGCGCTGTCCTTCGAGTCGGAGGCATTCTGGGACTTCGCGGGGTCGGTGCTATTGCCGCCTAGGGTTGCGGCGGCGTTTTTCAACCCTTTACTAACGTCCTTGACTGCGCCTTCGATGCCCTTGCGGACGTCGCTAGCCGGGTTTGCTCTCTTCTTGGTCGAGTCGGTCCCGGTTTCGCCGGCGCCATGGGACCCGAGTTGCGGGGCCGTCGTGGGGCCCGAATCCTTCTTCGATGCGACACCCGCGTCGGGCTTGGGTGTCGATTCGGTCTCCTCGATGCTCACGTCGAATGTGCTGGCCGCGCCGATTGTTGTCTCATTTGCCGCCGGCAGGCTGGTTCGCTCTGCTGCCGCCGGAACAAGCGGCTCGATTGAGTTGGCGATCGCCTGCCGGAGGGCGAGCAGATTGTTCACGATGCCGGAGAACGGAGTCAGCAGCCCGGGCGATGCCAGATCTCCGTTGAGGAGGGCGTCTGTGAGAGCCGGCGCGAAAGTGAGGATCGCGTTTGCGAAGGCTTCAGGATCCTCAGCCGCGCCGAGGAATGCCTCTGCGGTCGGACCGACCACATTGATGGTGCCCTGAATGAGACCGAGGGGCGCGAGCACGGACCCGAGCACCATCTGCGGATTTGTGACCGTGTTGACAACATTTGACAGGTTCTCGAACGGGTTCTGGGCGATTCCTGCGAACTGCGAACCCAATTCGCCGAAGGCAAGTGGAAGAGCAGCGCCTACCACCGCTCCAAGGACGGCGTTGAATGCGTTATTCAAGCCGTCGGTGACGTCGCCGGCAGTTATGTCATCCAAAGCGCTTTGCAGCTGTCCCGGGACCGTGTTGGTGAACTCGGTGACTAGTCCATCGCTCACCACCTGAGCCACCTGCGCTAGCACCTCCAGGCTGCTCCCTTGATTCGTCAGGATCGCGGCCAGGATGGGCGCCGGATTGGCGGCGATGATCTCGCGCAAAGCATCCGCGTTTGCGAAGGCCTGCTCGAAAGCGGTGGCGAACTCCTCGATGGGGTTCGCCAGCGCGGTCAGTTCGGCCGCTGCCGACGAAATCGCCGGCACCTTGACGTCAGGCATCGGCGGCGCGACCGGGCTGACGGCCAAGGCGCTGACACCTGCGACTGCCACGCCCGCCATCAGATACGAGCGAACAGCTAGCTGCATTGAATCTCCTTTGCTCATTCCCCGCCCCAACCTGGAACTTACCTGTGAGTAAAATAAACACAAGCGCGTATAGCCACATCAGCGCCCATGTAGGCCTAGACATTCCGTGGCCGAGCAAGAAGCCTTGAGGAGCCAGATATTGCTGAAGCGATCGTCGGAGTGTCGACCGCGTTGGCAATGGCGAACACATTTCGCCCACAAGCAACCGCTGTAGGGGCAAACTTTTGATCTTGGCGGCGGTTCAACGCCGACCATTGCACGCGCTTCGCTGACGACGCCGCGCACCGGCGGGCCCCATCCCTTACTCGCCGGTAACAACGGTCAGTTGTGTTGGAGCTCACTTTGCCGGAACAGTGCGATCCGGCTCGCTGCTGTCGGCCACTGCGAAAGGATGTCCCGCCCGGTATATCGGCGGCAGCAACCGAGGGTTTACAAAAACCGCCGACTTGTCCAGTTCGCTGCCGCCAACACCGATCTTGTAAACGCGGATTGCGTCCCCACGCTGTAGGTGAGGTACATCACACGGCCGGGAGCCGCTTGCGGGCTTGCCGATGTGGTTCTCGCGCAGGCGGGGGAAGTTTCGACGCCCAGCGATCATCATGGTCGTGTCGCGAGATCACGACCAGGAACGCTATTTCGCGCAAAGGGTGCCGCTGCCGCCCGACGGCGTTCGCGGAACCTCCTCACGTTCGGCGCCCTGACACCGTTGGGCGGTTCCGTCGACCACATAGTGGGAACACACTGCAAAAGGCAGGCGTTAGGAGAAACGTGACCACCAAAGACATCACAGCTGCCGAGTTCAACGACACCATCACCGACAACGAGATCGTGTTGGTGGATTTCTGGGCGTCGTGGTGCGGTCCGTGTCGCGCGTTCGCGCCCACGTTCGCGAAGTCGGCCGATCAGCACCCGGATGTCGTGCACGCCAAGGTCGACACCGAGGCCGAGCAGCAACTCGCCGCCGCCGCAGATATCCGGTCGATCCCGACGCTGATGGCATTCAAGAAGGGCAAGCTGGTCTTCAACCAGGCCGGAGCGCTGCCGCCTGCCGCCCTCGAGGACCTCGTGCAGCAGATCAAGGCCTTCGACATCGATGCCGCGATAGCCGCAGAAGCCAACTCCGAACAGGCGTAATGAGATGCACGCGATAGCGTGCAGTCCGTGACCGAGCGAAACGACTTCGTCCTCGTCGAACGTCCGCGCCGCAACGTGGCCCTTGTGACGCTGAACCGGCCCGAGCGAATGAACTCGATGGCTTTCGACGTCATGGTTCCTCTCAAGGCCGTACTCGACGAGCTGACCTACGACAACTCCGTGCGCGCGGTCGTGCTCACCGGCGCGGGCCGCGGGTTTTCGTCGGGTGCCGACCACAAGTCGGCGGGCTCGGTGCCGCACATCGAGGGGCTGACACGGCCCACCTTCGCACTGCGATCGATGCAGGTGCTCGACGACGTCATCCTCGGGCTGCGCAGAATGCACCAGCCGGTGATCGCTGCGGTGAACGGCGCGGCGATCGGCGGGGGACTGTGCCTGGCGCTGGCCGCTGACATCCGGGTTGCCGCCGAGGGCGCCTATTTCCGAGCAGCGGGAATCAACAACGGGCTGACCGCCAGCGAGCTCGGACTGAGTTATCTGCTGCCGAGGGCGATCGGCACCTCGCGGGCGTTCGAGCTGATGCTGACCGGCCGCGATGTCGACGCCGCCGAGGCCGAACGCATCGGTCTGGTGTCCCGGAGCGTGCCGGGCGACCAGCTGCTCGACACCTGCTACGACATGGCAGAGCGGATCGCCGGCTTCTCCCGGCCGGGAATCGAGTTGACCAAGCGCACACTGTGGACTGGACTGGACGCCGCTAGCCTGGAAGGGCATATGCAGGCCGAGGGCCTTGGCCAGCTTTTCGTCCGCCTTCTCACCGCCAACTTCGAAGAAGCGGTGGCTGCGCGCGCGGAAAAGCGGTCCCCGGAATTCACTGACGAGCGCTCGCGCGAGGAAGCGACGAGCACTGACGAGCGCTCGCGCGAGGAAGCGACGAGCACTGACGAGCGCTCGCGCGAGGAAGCGACGAGCACTGACGAGCGCTCGCGCGAGGAAGCGACGAGCACTGACGAGCGCTCGCGCGAGGAAGCGACGAGTACCGACGAGAAGTAAGGAAACGAGGAGAGCGGCGTGATCACGGCTACGGACCTCGAGGTCCGCGCGGGCGCGCGCACGCTGCTGTCCGCGGAGGGACCCGCGCTTCGCGTGCAGCCCGGCGACCGCATCGGGCTCGTCGGCCGCAACGGCGCCGGTAAGACGACCACCATGCGCATCCTGGCCGGCGAAGGCGAGCCCTACGCGGGAAAGATCGCGCGCTCCGGCGAAGTCGGATATCTGCCACAGGATCCCAGGGAGGGCAACCTCGACACGCTCGCCCGTGACCGGGTGCTGTCGGCACGGGGTCTGGACACACTGCTGGCGGATCTCGAGAAGCAGCAGGCACTGATGGCCGAGGTCGCCGACGACGCCGCACGCGACAAAGCGGTGCGCCGCTACGGCCAGCTCGAAGAGCGCTTCGCCGCCCTCGGCGGCTACGGTGCCGAAAGCGAGGCGAGTCGCATCTGCGCGAGCCTCGGGCTGCCCGATCGCGTCCTCACCCAGCCGCTCCGCACGCTGTCGGGCGGTCAGCGCCGCCGCGTCGAGCTGTCGCGCATCCTGTTCGCCGCATCAGACTCCGGGGCTGGTTCGGCGACGACGTTGCTGCTCGACGAGCCGACCAACCACCTCGACGCCGATTCGCTCGGCTGGCTGCGCGAGTTCCTGCGGGCCCACACCGGCGGCCTCGTGGTGATCAGCCACAACGTCGAACTGCTCGCCGACGTGGTCAACCGTGTCTGGTTCCTCGATGCCGTGCGCGGCGAGGTCGACGTCTACAACATGACCTGGCAGAAGTATCTCGATGCAAGGGCCACCGACGAACAGCGCCGCCGTCGCGAGCGCGCCAACGCCGAACGCAAGGCGACGGCACTACGCACCCAGGCCGCGAAGATGGGTGCCAAGGCCACCAAAGCCGTTGCAGCACAAAACATGCTGCGCCGGGCGGACCGGATGATGGCCGCGCTCGACGAGGAACGGGTCGCCGACAAGGTGGCCCGGATCAAGTTTCCGAGTCCGGCGGCCTGCGGCCGCACGCCGCTTGTGGCCAAGGACCTGACGAAGATGTACGGCTCGCTCGAGGTCTTCGCTGGCGTTGATCTGGCCATCGACCGCGGTTCACGAGTAGTGGTGCTCGGCCTCAACGGTGCGGGCAAGACGACGTTGCTGCGGCTGCTCGCAGGCGTGGAGACACCCGACACCGGGGGGCTGGAACCCGGCCACGGCCTCAAGATCGGCTACTTCGCACAGGAGCACGACACCCTCGACGACCTGGCGACGGTATGGGAGAACATCCGCCACGCCGCACCCGATACGGGGGAGCAGGACCTGCGAGGACTGTTGGGCGCCTTCATGTTCAGCGGGCCGCAACTCGACCAGCCTGCGGGCACACTGTCCGGCGGCGAGAAGACCCGCCTGGCGCTCGCTGGTCTGGTTGCGTCGACGGCAAACGTGTTACTGCTCGACGAGCCCACCAACAACCTCGATCCGGCATCACGCGAGCAGGTGTTGGATGCGCTGCGCAGCTACCAGGGCGCCGTTGTGCTGGTGACTCACGATCCCGGCGCCGCAGAAGCACTCGACCCGCAGCGGGTCGTACTGCTGCCCGACGGCACCGAGGACTTCTGGTCGACGGATTACGCCGAACTCATCGAGTTGGCCTGACGCTAGATCCGCGCGCGCTGGTTTGCTCAAAATTGACGTGTTTGGTTAGGCCGGTTTTGCGCTGGGTATTCGTCGGGTCATCACAGCGGGGTCGGGGCTATCACAGTGGGGAGGTGTCGATGAAGAAACTGAACAAGTCTCGGGATCAGTTACTACACGAATTGCGGAGCGCATACGAGAGTGGGGCGAGCATCCGCACACTAGTGGCTTCGACAGGCCGCTCGTACGGGTCCATACACAGCATGCTGCGTGAGTCGGGGACGACGATGCGCAGCCGGGGTGGACCGAACCACCGCACCCGGCGTTAGCTACTGCTGTCGAACCGACGTTTCGACGAGGTCGAGTACGGCGCTGAGCTTTTCGGGGTCGTCTCCAGAAGCGAGCCGGGCCACCAGACCGTCGAGCACAAGATCAAGGTAGGTGTGCAGCACGCCGCTCGGCACGTCGTCGCGCAGCCGGCCTGCCTGCTTCTGCCGGCGTAACCGGTCGGTGGTCGCCTCGGACAGCTCTGCGGAGCGCTCCGACCAACCCTTGTTGAAGGCGGGGTCGTTGCGGAGCTTGCGCGCGATCTCCAAGCGCGTCGCCAACCAGTCGAACTGTTCGGGCGCCGCGAGCAGGTCGCGCATGACCTGAATCAAACCTTCGCGCGACGCGACGTCAGCCATTCTTTCGGCGTCCTCATGGGCCAGTTCGAAGAACAAGGTGTCCTTGTCCTTGAAGTGGTGGAAGATCGCGCCGCGCGACAGCCCGATGGTCTGCTCGAGCCGTCGCACGGTGGCCTTGTCGTACCCGTGCTCGGCAAAGCACCGCCGGGCACCATCGAGGATCTGGCGACGGCGCGCAGCCAGATGATCGTCGGTTACCCGGGGCAACTTTGTTCACTCCTCGCTCGGGAGATCGTCGGCCCGGGCTACGACTTCAGCATGTTGCGCAGCACGTACTGCAGGATGCCGCCGTTGCGGTAGTAATCCGCCTCTCCGGGGGTGTCGATGCGGACCACGGCGTCGAACTCGACGTCCTTGCCCTCGTCCTTGGTGGCCTTGACCTTCACCGTCTTCGGAACCTTGCCGTGGTTGAGCGCCTCGATGCCGGTGATGTCGAACGTCTCCGTCCCGTCCAGCTTCAGTGACTCCGCCGACTCGCCCTCGGGGAACTGCAGCGGTATGACGCCCATGCCGATCAGATTCGAGCGGTGGATGCGCTCGAACGACTCGGTGATGACCGCGCGCACGCCGAGCAGCCTGGTGCCTTTGGCCGCCCAGTCACGCGACGATCCCGACCCGTACTCCTTGCCGCCCAACACGACAAGCGGAATGTCCTGCTCCGCATAGTTCTGCGCGGCGTCGTAGATGAACGCCTGCTCGCCGCCGTCGGTGAAGTCCCTTGTGTAGCCGCCGGCGACGTCGTCGAGCAGCTGGTTGCGCAGCCGAATGTTTGCGAATGTGCCGCGAATCATCACCTCGTGGTTACCGCGCCGCGAGCCGTAGGAGTTGTAATCCTTCTTGTCCACCCCGTGCTCGTCGAGGTACTGCGCAGCGGGCGTGCCCGGCTTGATGCTGCCGGCGGGGGAGATGTGGTCCGTCGTGACCGAATCGCCAAGCAGCGCCAGCACTCTGGCGCCCGTGATGTCGCTGACCGGCTCCGGTTCGGCTGGCATGCCGTCGAAGTACGGAGGTTTGCGAACATACGTCGAGTTGTCGTCCCAGTCGAAGGTGTTGCCACTCGGTGTCGGCAGGTTGCGCCACCGCTCGTCACCCTTGAACACATCGGCGTAGTTCTTGGTGAACATCTCGGTGTTGATGGCGGAGGCGATGGTGTCGTTGATGTCCTGCTGAGACGGCCAGATGTCCTTCAGGAAAACCTCGTTGCCGGACTCGTCCTTGCCGATCGGCTCCGACTCGAAATCGAAGTCCATGGTGCCTGCCAGCGCGTAGGCGATCACCAGTGGAGGAGAGGCCAGGTAGTTCATCTTCACGTCCGGGTTGATCCGGCCCTCGAAATTGCGGTTGCCCGACAGCACCGCGGCGACCGACAGGTCACAGTCGTTGACGGCCTTGCTGATCTCGTCGGGCAGCGGACCGCTGTTGCCGATACAGGTCGTGCATCCGTAGCCGACCAGGTAGAAGCCCAGCTTCTCCAGATAGGGCCACAGCCCGGCCTTTTCGTAGTAGTCGGTGACGACCTGCGAACCGGGGGCCATCGTGGTCTTCACCCACGGCTTGGACGTCAGGCCCTTCTCGACTGCGTTCTTCGCCAGAAGCGCCGCACCGAGCATCACCTCGGGGTTTGAGGTGTTGGTACATGACGTGATCGCTGCGATCACCACGGCGCCGTGATCGAGGATGAACTCGCCGCGGCCTTCGCACTCGACCTCAACGGGATTGGTTGGCCTGCCGTTCGCCCCGACGGCGGCCGACGGCACGATGACGTCGTCGTCGGCGAAGGCGAGGTTGGAGGCGGGGTCGCTGGCGGGGAAGGTCTCCTCGACCGCTTCATCGAGCTTGGTGTGCGGATTCTCCGCGCCGTCCTCAACATAGTTGTGAATGTCTCTGCGAAAGGCGGACTTTGCATCCGTCAGTGCGATCCGGTCCTGAGGACGCTTGGGCCCTGCGATCGAGGCGACCACATCGCCGAGGTCGAGCTCGATGTACTCGGAGTACTTCGGCTCTCGTTTCGGGTCGTGCCACATGCCCTGTTCCTTGGCGTACGCCTCGACCAGCGCCAGCTGCTCTTCGCTGCGGCCGGTCATCTTCAGGTACTCGATCGTCACGTCGTCGATCGGGAAAATGGCCGCGGTGGAACCGAACTCGGGGCTCATATTGCCCAGCGTGGCGCGGTTGGCCAGCGGTACCTCTGCGACACCGTCGCCGTAGAACTCGACGAACTTGCCGACCACGCCGTGCTTGCGCAGCATCTCGGTGACGGTGAGCACGACGTCGGTGGCGGTGACGCCCGCAGGGCGCTCACCGGTCAGCTTGAAGCCGACGACACGGGGGATGAGCATCGAGACCGGCTGGCCGAGCATCGCGGCCTCCGCCTCGATGCCGCCGACGCCCCAGCCCAGCACGCCGAGGCCGTTCTCCATCGTGGTGTGGGAGTCGGTGCCCACACACGTGTCCGGGTACGCGACGCCGTCGCGTTCCCACACCACGCGGGCCAGGTACTCGATGTTGACCTGGTGCACGATGCCGGTGCCCGGCGGCACCACCTTGAAGTCGTTGAATGCGCCTTGGCCCCAGCGCAGGAACTGATAGCGCTCGCCATTGCGCTCGTACTCGATCTCGACGTTGCGCTCGAACGCGTTCGCCGTACCGAACAGGTCGGCGATCACGGAGTGATCGATCACCAGGTCGGCGGGCGCCAACGGGTTGACCTTGTCGGGGTCCCCGCCGAGGTCGCCGACGGCCTCGCGCATGGTCGCCAGGTCGACGATGCAGGGCACCCCAGTGAAGTCCTGCATGATCACGCGCGCGGGGGTGAACTGAATCTCCACACTCGGGTCGGCCTCGGGATCCCAGTTCGCGATCGCGTCGATGTGGTCCTTGGTGATGTTGGTGCCGTCCTCGGTGCGCAGCAGGTTCTCCGCGAGCACCTTGAGGCTGTAGGGGAGCTTCTCCGTGCCCTTGACCGCGTCGAGGCGGTATATCTCATAGCTCTTGTCCCCGACTTTGAGGGTGTCGCGGGCTTCGTACGAATCCTTGCTGCTCACATCAACTCCCGGCTCAGTAATCGCCGCGACGGGCTGTCGTCCGCGGCTGTTCCAATCTAACAGTACGCTTGTCCTGTAAAGCAAGCCTGGCAGGTTCAGTCTTGTCCTCGCGGCGGCGTGCTGCCACCTGTTTCGGTCGGTATCGCGTACGGTTCTCGTGTGGCCGGCCCGGACGTGATCCCGTTCCTTCCGTCGTATATCCCGCCAGAAGTCGATATGAACCAGGTATTGGCCGACGTGCGCGAGGACGGCGTGAGTGTGCCGCCCGCCGACGTCAAGGCGGTGCCCGAACTGCGGCAGGTGGTCACCGATGCGCGCGGACAAGGCATCGACCTCAAGATCGTGGTGATCTCGACCAACCCGCCGATCGACACCCCGCTGCGCGATATCGCCACCGAGGTCGGAGAGGCGTATCCCGGGTCGACGGTGCTCGCCATGAGCCCGACGTGGGCAGGCACCTACAGCGAGGACTTCGACCGGGCGACGCTCGAATCCGGCCAGGATATCGCGAAAAACGGCGACCCCGTGCAGTCGTCGAAGAATTTCGTCAGCGAGTTGACGACACCACACTTTCCCTGGACCGCATTCTCCGTCGTGCTCACCCTTCTCGTATTGGCCGCCGCGGTCGCAACCCGTTTACTGCAGGTCCGAAGCAAACGCGGGATTGCCGAAACAGAACCAGAGACGGCCGAATAACGCCTGGCAGGAGCGCCTGCCGAATGGTGAATATCACCATTCGGTCACATCCTCTCTAATTACAGATATGTAGTTTGTTACGAGAGTTTCTTTAGCGTCAGTTGTGACGTACGGTGCAGAAGAACCCACTGGTGTCATTGTTGTATTTGTGACTTCTGCGAGGAGATCCGAGTCGAATGAGACGCACCCCTCGCGCGTTCGCGTCGCTCGGCATCCTGTTGGCGACGGCGTTTTACACCCCGGGGGGTATAGCTGCCGCCGAACCCGCCAGTGGAGACTCCGTCGGCTCGTTGGTCGCCGCGATCGCCAACGTCGACCAGAAGCTGGCCGAATTGGGCGCGAACATCCAGGCTCAGCAGGAGAGCGTCAACAAGGCGATCGTCGACGTCCAGAACGCCCGCGACAACGCCGCGAATGCTGCCAAGCAGGTTGACGCCAGCAGGCGCGCCGTCGCCGACGCGGACGCCGCGATCACCTCCGCGCAGCGCAAGTTCGACACCTTCGCGGCGTCCACCTACGTCAACGGGCCGTCGAGTTCGTATCTGACGGCGGGAGACCCCGCCGACATGATCGACACGGCTTCGGCGGGGCAAACGCTTGCCACCAGCGCGCAGCAGGTCGTGACCGATTTGCAGCGGGCGCGAACCGAACAGGTCAACAGGGAGTCCGCGGCCAGGCTCGCGAATCAGAAGGCCGATCAGGCCACGGTGGACGCGCAGTCCAGCCAGGATGCCGCCGTGTCGGCGCTGAAGTCGGCAAAGCAGACGTTCGCCGATGAGCAGGCTCAGCTCACGGCGCTGACGGCCGAACGCAACGCCGCGCAGGCCAAGCTTGCTGCGGCCCGGCAGTGGTCGGCGCCTGCGGCCGGTGCTCCCAAACCCGCTGCGCCGATGGCCAACTCGTCGGGCAACTGGGACCGCGCGCCCGGAACTCCCGCGCCCGCCGCAGGCAACTGGGACCAGAGCGTATGGGATCCAACCCTGCCCGCGATCCCGAGTGCATTCGTCAGCGGCGATCCGATCGCGATCATCAACTCGGTGCTCGGCATCTCGTCGACCTCGGCGCAGTACACCGCCGACATGGGCCGGGGCTTCCTCCGCAAAATAGGGATCCTGCCCACCCCGAGCGGCTTCACCAACGGCGCGATACCCCGCGTCTACGGCAGGCAGGCGTCCGAGTACGTCATCCAGCGTGCCGGTTCCCAGATGGGTGTGCCCTATTCATGGGGTGGCGGCAACGCCGCAGGGCCGAGCAAGGGCATCGATTCGGGTGCCGGCACAGTCGGATTCGACTGCTCGGGCCTGATCCTCTACGCCTTCGCAGGCGTCGGGATCAAGCTCCCGCACTACTCGGGTTCGCAGTACGACATGGGCCGCAAGATCCCCTCGTCGCAGATGCGCCGCGGCGACGTCATCTTCTACGGGCCCGGCGGCAGCCAACACGTGACGCTGTATCTCGGTAACAACCAGATGTTGGAGGCGCCGTTCACCGGATCGCAGGTGAAGGTCTCGCCGGTACGCACCAGCGGCATGACCCCCTACGTCGTCCGGTACATCGAATACTGATGCGAGTGATCCTTTTGAACTTGATGCGCCACAACATATCCCGCTGCGCCAAGGGTGCCCTGCCGCTTCTTGCGGCCTTGGCCATGACGCTCGTGCTGTCGATTCCGGCGACAGCCGCGCCCGATGACGGTCAATGGGACCCGACACTGCCCAAGGTGCTCAGCGCCGGGGCGCCGGGTGATCCGGTCGCGATCGCCAACGCGTCGTTCCAAGCCACTCAGACGGCGATCGAGACCACCCAGAGCCTGGGACAGAAATTTCTGCACACCATTGGTCTGGGTGGAAGCAGTAGCGGCGGCGCAGGCACGGGAAGCGTTGGCGTCGGCCGGGTCCGCGGACCCCAGGCGATCGAGTACGTGATTCGCCGCGGGGCCTCGCAGATGGGCGTGCCGTATTCATGGGGAGGCGGCACGCCCAGCGGGCCCAGTGCGGGCGTGGACGGTGACGAAGGCATCGTCGGCTACGACTGCTCCGGTTTCACCCGGTTCGCGTTCGCCGGCGTCGGCGTGCTGATCCCCAAGTACTCGGGCGATCAGTACAACACCGGCCGCAAGGTTCCGCAGTCGCAGGCCAAACGCGGCGACCTGCTGTTCTGGGGTCCCGGTGGCAGCCAGCACGTCGCTATCTACCTCGGCAACAACCAGATGCTGGAAGCCGCAGGCAGCGCCGAGAAAGTCACCGTGAGCCCGCTGCGAAGGGCGGGTCTGCAGCCCTATCTGGCACGCATGATCGAATCCTGAGCGCGGGCTGAGCGGACGCTGAGCAGTCCCGGGCAACGTCGACGGATTACGTGGTGCCTGGAATAGTTGACGGCGGGCACCCCGCCCGCGGCGCACGACCTGCGTCTATGACCTACAAAGTAAGAGGATCGTCGATGACGTCAGCAGGTGGGCCGCAGGGCCCGGCGCAGGGTTATCCCCCTAACACTCACGCTGCTCCGCCGCCGCCCGCGAACTCCGGAGGCACGCAGAACGAGGTGCAAACGCTGGAACGTGCGATCTTCGAGGTCAAACGCATCATCGTCGGACAGGACCTGCTGGTCGAGCGCATGCTGGTCGGCCTGCTCGCAAAGGGACACTTGCTGCTCGAAGGTGTCCCAGGCGTCGCCAAGACGCTCGCCGTCGAGACCTTCGCCAAGGTCGTCGGCGGCACGTTCGCCCGCATCCAGTTCACCCCCGACCTGGTGCCCACCGACATCGTCGGCACCCGCATCTACCGGCAGGGCAAAGAGGAGTTCGACATCGAACTCGGCCCTGTCGTGGTCAACTTCCTGCTCGCCGACGAGATCAACCGCGCGCCGGCCAAGGTTCAGTCGGCGCTGCTCGAGGTGATGGCCGAGCGCAAGATCTCCATCGGCGGCAAGACCTTTCCGCTGCCCGCGCCGTTCCTGGTCATGGCCACCCAGAACCCGATCGAGCAGGAAGGCGTCTACGCCCTTCCCGAGGCACAGCGCGACCGGTTCCTCTTCAAGCTCAACATCGACTACCCGACGCCCGAGGAAGAGCGCGAGATCATCTACCGGATGGGCGTCAAGCCGCCGGAGCCCAAGCAGGTGCTCGCACCCGGCGACCTGCTCCGACTGCAGGACGTGGCAGCCAACACCTTCGTGCATCACGCGCTCGTCGACTACGTGGTCCGGGTCGTCACCGCGACGCGCACGCCCGAGAAGTTCGGCATGCCCGACGCCAAGGCGTGGATCGCCTACGGTGCCTCACCCCGCGCCTCGCTCGGCATCATCGCAGCCTCGCGAGCGCTGGCCCTGGTGCGCGGCCGCGACTACGTCATCCCGCAGGACGTCGTTGAGGTCATTCCCGATGTGCTGCGGCACCGCCTTGTGCTGACCTATGACGCACTGGCCGACGAGATCTCCGCGGAGACGGTGATCAACCGGATCCTTCAGACGGTCGGTCTTCCGCAGGTGAATGCCATTCCGCAGCAAGGCCATTCAGCGCCGCCCGCCGTACCCGCCGCAGCGGCCGCGGCCAGCGGTCGGTGACCACCTCGGGACGCAACGTCGATCTGCCGTCGCTCAAGCGCGGGGAGATCCGTGACCCCGCGCTTACGGCAGCGTTGCGCAAGCTCGAGCTGACGGTGCGCCGCAAGCTCGACGGCGTGCTGCACGGCGACCATCTCGGGCTGCTGCCCGGCCCCGGCTCTGAGCCGGGGGAGTCGCGGCTCTATCAGCCCGGTGACGACGTGCGCCGGATGGATTGGTCGGTGACGGCGCGTACCACCTCGCCGCATGTGCGCCAGATGATCGCCGACCGCGAGCTGGAAACCTGGCTGGTGGTCGACATGTCGGCCAGCCTGGACTTCGGCACGACCGGCTGCGAGAAGCGCGACCTCGCGGTGGCGGCGGCAGCGGCGATCACCTTCCTCAACAGCGGTGGCGGCAACCGGATCGGGGCGATCATCGCCAACGGCGACACCGTGCGCCGCGTGCCCGCGCTGTCAGGCCGGATGCACGAGCAGGAGATGCTGCGCACGATCGCGACGATGCCGAAGGCGCCCACCGGAGTGCGGGGCAATCTCGCCGCCGCGATCGACGCGCTGCGCAGGCCCGAGCGGCGCCGCGGGATGGCGGTGATCATCAGCGACTTCCTCGGACCGATCAACTGGATGCGGCCGTTGCGCGCGATCGCGGGACGACACGAGGTGCTCGGCATCGAGATCATCGACCCGCGGGACGTCGAGCTGCCGCCCGTCGGCGACGTCATCCTGCAGGACACCGAGTCCGGTGTCACCCGCGAATTCACCATCGACGAACAGCTGCGGTCGGACTTCGAACAGGCGGCGGCCGCGCATCGTGCCGAGGTGGCAAGGACGCTGCGGCGCTGCGACGCGCCGCTGCTGACACTGCGCACCGACCGGGACTGGATCGCCGATGTCGTCAGGTTCGTCGCCAGCCGTCGCCGAGGTGCGCTGGCCGGCCGATGAGCGCTTGCGCGAAGCACAGGGCATAGTCCAACGAAATGACAACTCGCACATGACATTACCGTTGCTCGGACCGATGACGCTGTCGGGATTCGAACACGTTTGGTTCTTCCTCTTTCTGTTCGTCGTGCTCGGAATCGCTGTGCTCTACATCATCGTGCAGCTCGCCCGGCAGAGACGAATGCTTCGATTCGCGAATATGGAGTTGCTGGAAAGCGTTGCGCCCAAACGGCCTACGCGCTGGCGCCACCTGCCCGCGATCCTACTGGTCCTCGCGTTGGTGTTATTCACCGTCGCGATGGCCGGACCAACGCACGATGTCCGCATTCCGCGCAATCGCGCCGTCGTCATGCTGGTGATCGACGTTTCGCAGTCGATGCGCGCCACCGACGTGTCACCCAACCGGCTGGCCGCCGCGCAGGAGGCCTCCAAGCAATTCGCCGACGAACTCACACCCGGCATCAATCTCGGCCTGATCGCCTATGCGGGGACGGCCACCGTGCTGGTGTCACCGACGACCAACCGCGAATCCACCAAGGCCGCGATCGACACGCTGAAACTGGCCGACCGCACCGCAACCGGTGAGGGCATCTTCACAGCGCTGCAGGCCATCGCGACCGTCGGCGCGGTGATCGGTGGCGGTGACGAGCCACCACCCGCCCGCGTCGTGCTGTTCTCCGACGGCAAGGAGACGGTGCCGTCGAATCCGGACAACCCGAAGGGCGCGTTCACCGCGGCCCGCACCGCCAAGGATCAGGGTGTGCCGATCTCGACCATTTCGTTCGGCACGCCCTACGGATACGTCGAGATCAACGACCAGCGGCAGCCGGTGCCCGTCGACGACGACATGTTGCGCAAGATCGCCGAGCTGTCCGGCGGCGAGGCATACACGGCCTCAAGCCTGGATCAGCTGCGCGAGGTCTATTCGAACCTGCAGCAGCAGATCGGCTACGAGACCATCAAGGGCGAGGCCAGCGCAGGCTGGCTGCGGCTCGGCGCCCTGATCCTGGCCCTTTCGGCGCTGGCAGCCATGCTGCTCAACCGGCGGCTACCCAACTAGCGACAGAAATGGCAAGTAGCACATGACGTTACCGGTGCTCGGACCGATGACACTGACGGGCTTCGACCACGCCTGGTACTTCCTGTTCCTCCTGGTCGTGGCGGGGCTGGTCGGGCTCTACCTCGCCATGCAGAGGGCCAGGCGCAAGCGGCTGCTCCGATTCGCCAACACCGAGCTGCTGGAAAGCGTTGCCCCCAAACGACCGTCGCGGTGGCGACATCTGGCGACGGTCCTCTTGATGCTGTCGCTGGTGATGTTCACCGTCGCAATGGCCGGTCCCACGCATGACGTCCGCATCCCACGCAACCGTGCCGTGGTGATGTTGGTGATCGACGTTTCGCAGTCGATGCGGGCGACCGACGTGTCGACCAGCAGGCTGGCCGCGACGCAGGAGGCCGCCAAGCAGTTCGTCGACCAGATGACGCCCGGCGTCAACCTCGGGCTGATCTCCTACGCCGGGACCGCCACCGTGCTGGTATCGCCGACCACCAACAGGGACGCCTCCAAGAATGCGATCGACAAGCTGCAGGTGGCCGACCGGACCGCGACCGGTGAGGCGATTTTCACCGCGCTGCAGGCGATCTCCACCGTCGGCGCGGTGATCGGCGGCGGCGACACGCCGCCGCCCGCACGCATCGTGCTGATGTCCGACGGCAAGGAAACCGTGCCGCCCAACCCGGACAACCCCAAGGGCGCGTTCACCGCCGCGCGCACCGCCAAGGACCAGGGTGTGCCGATCTCGACGGTGTCTTTCGGCACGCCCAACGGCACCGTCGACATGGACGGTCAGCGCACACCGGTGCCCGTCGACGACGAGATGCTCAAGAAGATCGCCCAGCTGTCCGGCGGCCAGAGCTACAGCGCATCGAACGTCGAGGAGCTCAAAGAGGTCTTCACCAACCTGCAGGAGCAGATCGGCTACGAGACCCAGAAGGGTGACGCCGGCACGGGCTGGCTGCGGCTCGGCGCCCTGGTGCTGGCCTTGGCCGCGGTGTGCGCGCTTCTGGTCAACCGTCGACTGCCCAACTAAGCGATTTCTTGAGGATGGTCGACACACGTTAAGTTGGCTCGCATGACAGGAGACAGCGCTGCGGCCGACACCGCCGACCGGACGGCCGGCGGTCGCCCGCCCTTCGTCTCCCGTTCGGTGCTGGTCACCGGGGGAAATCGCGGTATCGGCCTCGCCATCGCCCAGCGGCTCGCCGCGGACGGCCACAAGGTGGCGGTCACCCACCGCGGATCGGGCGCTCCCGACGGGCTGTACGGCGTCGTGTGCGACGTCACCGACAATGACGCCGTCGATCGCGCGTTCACCGAGGTCGAGCAGCACCAAGGGCCGGTCGAAGTGCTGGTGTCCAATGCCGGAATCTCCCAGGATGCGTTCCTCATGCGGATGACCGAGGAGAGGTTCGAGAACGTCATCAATGCAAACCTCACCGGGGCGTTCCGGGTAACGCAGCGGGCCTCGCGCAGCATGCAGCGCAAGCGGTTCGGCCGGATCATCTACATCGGCTCGGTGTCCGGCATGTGGGGCATCGGCAACCAGGCCAACTACGCGGCGGCCAAGGCCGGTCTGATCGGCATGGCCCGCTCGATCTCCAGAGAGCTGTCCAAGGCCGGCGTCACCGCCAATGTGGTGGCACCGGGCTACATCGACACCGAGATGACCCGCGCGCTGGACGAGCGGATCCAGGAGGGGGCGCTCGGGTTCATCCCGGCGAAGCGGGTCGGCACCGCCGAGGAGGTCGCGGGGGTCGTCAGCTTCCTGGCGTCCGAGGATGCCAGCTACATCGCCGGCGCGGTCATCCCCGTCGACGGCGGCATGGGCATGGGCCACTGAATCTTCGATAGAGAGAAGGACTTTTCACATGGCAGGACTGCTCGAAGGCAAGCGAATACTCGTCACCGGCATCATCACGGACTCGTCGATCGCATTTCACATCGCCAAGGTCGCGCAGGAGGCCGGTGCAGAGCTGGTTCTCACCGGCTTCGACCGGATGAAGCTCATTGCGCGCATCGCCGACCGGCTGCCGGAGAAGGCGCCGCTGCTGGAACTCGACGTACAGAATCAGGAGCACCTCGACTCCCTCGCAGGCCGCATCACCGAGGTGATCGGCGAGGGCAACAAGCTCGACGGCGTCGTGCACTCGATCGGCTACATGCCGCAGACCGGCATGGGAGTCAACCCGTTCTTCGACGCGCCCTACGAGGATGTCGCGAAGGGCATTCACATCTCCGCGTTCTCGTATGCGTCGCTGGCGAAGGCGACGCTGCCGGTCCTCAACGAGGGCGGCTCGATCGTCGGGATGGATTTCGACCCGACCAGGGCGATGCCGGCCTACAACTGGATGACCGTCGCCAAGAGCGCACTCGAGTCGGTCAACCGGTTCGTCGCGCGGGAGGCCGGTCCGTTCGGCGTGCGCTCCAATCTCGTTGCCGCGGGGCCGATCCGGACTCTGGCGATGAGCGCCATCGTCGGCGGCGCGCTCGGTGAGGACGCAGGCGCCCAGATCCAACTGCTCGAGGAGGGCTGGGATCAGCGTGCTCCGGTCGGCTGGAACATGAAGGATCCGACGCCGGTGGCCAAGACGGTGTGCGCCCTGCTGTCCGACTGGCTGCCCGCCACCACCGGAACGGTCGTCTACGCCGACGGCGGCGCACACACCCAGCTGCTCTAGGAATGGCAGGCTCGGGTTTTGATGCCGTCCTGCTGCTGTCCTTCGGCGGGCCGGAGGCCCCCGAGCAGGTGATGCCGTTCCTGGAGAACGTGACTCGCGGCAGGGGCATACCCCGGGAGCGGCTGGCCTCGGTCGCCGAGCACTATCTGCACTTCGGTGGGGTTTCGCCGATCAACGGCATCAACCGCGCTCTGATCGCGCAGCTGGAAGCCGAACTGGCCGACCGGGACGAGGCCATGCCGGTGTACTTCGGCAACCGGAACTGGGAGCCCTACGTCGAGGATGCGGTAAGGGCGATGCGCGACAACGGCATCGGCCGTGCGGCGGTGTTCACCACATCGGCGTGGGGCGGCTACTCGAGCTGTACCCAGTACATCGAGGACATCGTCAGGGGCAGGGACGCGGCGGGGGTCGGCGCCCCCGAACTGGTCAAGCTGCGCCAGTACTTCGACCACCCGTTGTTCGTCGAGATGTTCGCCGAGTCGATCGACGATGCGGCCAGGGCGCTGCCCGAGGCGCTGCGCGCAGAGGCCCGCCTCGTGTTCACCGCACACTCGATCCCTCGTGCCGCTGCGTCGCGCTGCGGTACCGATCTCTATGCCAGACAGGTGGCCTACGCATCCCAACTCGTCGCTGCGAGGGTGGGATACGCCGACTACGACCAGGTGTGGCAGTCGCGCTCAGGGCCACCGCAGGTGCCCTGGCTGGAACCCGATGTGGGGGATCACCTTTCGACTCTGGCCGACTCGGGCGTCAAGGCCGTCATCGTCTGTCCGGTCGGATTCGTCGCCGACCACATCGAGGTGGTGTGGGACCTCGACAACGAGCTGCGTGCGCAGGCGCAGGAGCGCGGCATCGCCTTCGCAAGGGCGACCACGCCGAACGCCGACCGCCGGTTCGCGCGACTGGCCGTGGATCTGATCGACGAGGTGCGCGACGGTCGGGAGCCTATCCGGTCGGCGAGCCCGCAGGGTTCCGAAGCGCCGCCGCTGCAGGGCCATTCGGTTGACGGGACCCTGTGCACGCCCCGGTGCGTCAGGGGCTAGCGCCAGGCCGAGTGCAGTATCGCGCTCACCGCGGCAAGTCTGGCCGAGCGCACCACCGCCGACAGCGGTCGCAGCGCCTCGTTGGCGATCTGGGCCTCCGAGGAGCTCTGCAAACCGATCGGCATCAACCCCGAGCTGACGGTGACGATGGCATCGATGTGCGCGGCGTTCTCCAGCACGCGCAGCGCCCGAGACGGTGCATGGTCTGGTGCCCGGTGCTGCCCCGAGGACTCCATCACCTGCTCGACGAGCTTGCGCGGATCGGCGACGTCCAAGCCGCCCGCTTCGGCGCGGATGGCGCCGAGCGCATCAGCCGCCGACCGCACCGCCGAGCGCAGCGCGAACTCCGCATCGCCGAGGTCGACGTGTTCGGCGCGCGGCGCCGCGGGCATCGAGTACACCGTCCAGCTCAGGCCGGACACCTCGGCGTCCTCGGACTCGTCGGCGTCGTCGTATTCGAAGTCGGGTACCAGGCCGACCGCGGCTGCCGACGTCGGCCCGCCGTCGATGACGATGGCCTCGCCCGCCGTCACCGCGTCGCGCTGGAATTGGGTGCCCGCGGGCAGCCCGCGGACATCGCCGGGAACGGGAAGCACGACGGAGAACGCAGGCGAGCCCACAGGGATGCCGGCCGCGGTCCGCAGCGTCTGCAGCAGCGACATCGTCCCCGAGTGGTTCATTTCGGGCCAGGGCAGACCCGTGCTGCCTGCCGCGACGGCGTCGTAGGCGGTTACCGAATGCCTTGGCGCCCATTGTGATAACGCATCCAGGACGTCGTCAGGCGCGGCAGCTCCTGCGAGCCAGGCGTTGGTCCACACCGACAACGAGACACTAGGGCACCACATGATGCTCGCAGTGTAGTAGTTCACCGCTGGATGGGCCGACCACGCGCTACGCTCTCGGCATGCCTGTTTGGTTGATCTGGCTGGTCGCCGCACTCGGCCTGGCCGGGGCCGAGGCGCTGACCGGCGACCTCTTCCTGCTGATGCTGAGTGGTGGAGCCCTCGCCGCGGCCGGGTCGAACCTGATCTTCGACAACTACGTCATCGACGGCATCGTGTTCATGGTCGTCTCAGTGCTTTTGCTGGTGGTGGTGCGGCCGGCATTGAAACGCCGCTTCACCGAGGGCACTGGACTGTTGGACCGCCCGAAAGAGCTGGAGGGCAAGAGTGCGATGGTGCTCGACCGCGTGGGTCGCCACGAAGGTCAGGTCAAGCTCGACGGCGAGGTCTGGACGGCGCGGCCGTTGAACGAGGACGATGTCTACGAACCGGGCGACCACGTCACCGTCGTGCGCATCGACGGCGCCACCGCAGTCGTCCAAAAAGTGGTCTAGAGAAGCCTGGACAGCTAGGGAAGGGAACCCACAATGGACGGTGCCATCGCCGGCCTGATCCTCGTCGGCGTGCTGATCGTGTTCGCCGCCATCGTCGTCGCGAAGTCAGTCGCGTTGATCCCGCAGGCCGAGGCCGCGGTGATCGAACGGCTGGGCCGCTACAGCAAGACCGTGTCGGGTCAGCTGACGCTGCTGCTGCCGTTCGTCGACAGGATTCGGGCACGGGTGGACCTGCGCGAGCGGGTGGTGTCGTTCCCGCCGCAGCCGGTGATCACCGAGGACAACCTGACGGTGAACATCGACACCGTCGTCTACTTCCAGGTCACCAACCCACAGGCCGCGGTCTACCAGATCAGCAACTACATCGTCGGTGTCGAGCAGTTGACCACCACCACGCTGCGAAACGTCGTCGGCGGTATGACGCTGGAGCAGACGCTGACCTCGCGCGACAAGATCAACGGGCAGCTGCGCGGCGTGCTCGACGAGGCGACCGGCCGCTGGGGACTGCGGGTGGCGCGCGTCGAGCTCCGCAGCATCGACCCGCCGCCGTCGATCCAGGACTCGATGGAGAAGCAGATGCGGGCCGACCGCGAGAAGCGCGCCATGATCCTGACCGCCGAGGGCAGCCGGGAGGCGGCGATCAAGCAGGCCGAGGGCCAGAAGCAGGCCCAGATTCTGTCCGCTGAGGGCGCCAAGCAGGCCGCGATCCTGACCGCCGAGGCTGACCGGCAGTCCCGCATGCTGCGGGCTCAGGGTGAACGCGCGGCGTCCTACCTGCAGGCGCAGGGCCAGGCCAAGGCGATCGAGAAGACCTTCGCCGCGATCAAGGCGGGCAGGCCGACTCCGGAGATGCTGGCCTACCAGTACCTGCAGACGCTGCCGCAGATGGCCAAGGGCGAGGCGAACAAGGTCTGGCTGGTGCCCAGTGACTTCGGCTCCGCATTGGAAGGCTTCACCAGGATGCTGGGTGCACCGGGAGAGGACGGTGTGTTCCGGTACACGCCGTCGCCGGTCGAGGACAACCTGCCCAAGCCCGAGGACGACACCGATGAGGTCGCCGAGTGGTTCACGACGCAGACCGATCCAGCGATCGCTCAGGCTGTCGCCAAGGCCGAGGCGGACGCACGCAAGCCGGTTCCCGGTTTGCTCGCAGCTCCGGAAACTGCGGCGTCGGAGGACCCGCTGCCGCCTATGCAGTATCCGCCGCTGTCACAGCAGCGGCAGGATGGTCCGCCCCAGCAGCCGGGTCGGCACAGCGGATAGCCCCGGTATCCGCACGGTTGTGCTGCGGGTAGGTCTTGATCTCGTAGACGAGGCCTGCCACGCCGAGACTCGCGGTGAACAGCGACACCAGGATCAGCAGCGGGCTGATGTGGTTGGTGAGCGCATCGCCGAGGATCACCACCGCCGCCGTGCCGGGCAGCAGGCCCGCCAGTGTCGCCACGGTATAGGGCAGCACGCGAACCGCCGACGCTCCCGCGGCATAGTTGAGCACCGAGAACGGGACCGCGGGGATCAGCCGCATCGACATGACCGTCGGCCATCCGCGCCTGCGCAGGCGGGCGTCGAGCGTCTTGACCCGGGGATGCGGGACGAGGCGGTCGAGCCGCCAGTCCGCGGCCCGGACCAGCAGCAGCGCGAGCAACGCGCTGACAGCGCTGGCCACCACCGCGATCGCAATGCCGAGCCACGGTCCGAACAACAGGCCGGACGCCAGGGTGAACGCGGTCCGCGGGAACGGGAACACGGTGACCACGATGTGTGTGGCCAGAAACGCCAGCGGGAACCACGGACCGACCGACGTCGCCCAGTCCCTCAGCTGCATCGCGCCGGGCCGCGGCACCAGCAACAGTATTGCGACGAGAATCACAATGGTCGCCGCGATGGCGGCCATCTGGCGTCGGGGAACCTGCTTCGCCGTCCAGATCACCGCGGTGCGCATCGCGGCGAGGGTGCTGACGACGGACTTCACGGCTACCAACACTACGGGCCGCCCGCAGATAACTCGCCTCATGCCGATCGCGAGTCTGCCGCCCGGCGGCAGCTGCGCGAACGGCGATCATTTAGCCTCATAGCGTGCAGGAATCCGGTTTACGGGAATCTCAGCAGCGATGGCGCTCCGCGGTCGCGGGCGTACTGGCGAAGTCGACCCGGCGTGATCCGGCCGACCTGCCGCCCGAGCCCGAGAGCCTGCTCGACTCGCCGACCTACGAGGGCTTCCCGATCCGGGCGCTGTACACCAGCCTGGACGCCCTGCCTGAGCCGCCGCTGCCGGGCGCATGGCCGTTCGTCCGCGGCGGCGACGCGCTGCGCGACGTCAAGTCGGGATGGAAGGTCGCAGAGGCGTTTCCCGCCCCTGGGCAGAAGGCCGTCGCCGACGGCAACGGCGCCGTCCTGGTCGCGCTGACAGAGGGTGTCAGCGCGCTCGTGCTGCGGGTCGGCGGACCCGACGGCATCGCAGCGGGGGAGCTGGACCGCCTGCTCGAGGGCGTGTTCCTCGATCTCGTTCCCGTCGCACTTGAGACTGCGGGGCCAGACTTCACTGCCGCCGCCGACGCCCTGCTACCGCAGCTCACCGGTCTGGATGACGAGCAGCGGGCCCGCCTCTCGGTCGACTTGGGCGCCGATCCGCTGACGGCCCCGCTGGGCACGCGGTCGGCCGCCGACATCGACGATGTCGTCGCCGTTGCGGGCAAGGCATGCGAGTACGCAGGCGGGGTGCGGGCGATCACGGTCGACGGACCCGCTTTCCACAACCTCGGCGCCAGCGCGTCGTGGGAGTTGGCCGGCGCCGTCGCCGCGGGCGTCACCTACCTTCGCCTTCTCGGCGAGGCCGGACTCAGCATGTCGAATTCGTTGCGGCAGATCAGCTTCCGGCTGGCGGCAGACGACGACCAGTTCATGACGATCGCCAAGTTCCGGGTGCTGCGCCTGCTGTGGGCCCGGGTGGCCGAGGTGGTCGGCGAGCCCGAGGCAGGCGCCGCGCGCGTTCATGCCGTCACCTCGATGCCGATGATGGCTCAGCGGGACCCGTGGGTGAACATGCTGCGCACCACGGTCGCTGCCTTCGGCGCGGGCGTCGGCGGTGCAGATACTGTCCTCGTGCAGCCCTTCGACGCCGCGATCCCCGGCGGATTGCCCGGCACCGCAGCCAGTTTCGCGCGTCGCATCGCGCGCAACACCCAATTGCTCCTTCTCGAGGAGTCCCATCTGGGCCGAGTGCTCGACCCCGCAGGCGGCTCCTGGTTCGTCGAGGATCTCACCAAGCGACTGGCCGAGACGGCGTGGCAGCATTTCCAGCAGATCGAGGCGATGGGCGGTTTCGTCGACGCCCGCGATTTCGTCACTGCGCAGATCGCCGAGGTCCGCGACAAGCGCGCTGACGACATCAGCCACCGCCGCACCGCACTCACCGGAGTCAACGAATACCCGAACCTCGACGAAGCGCCGCTGCCCCAGCATGATTCGACGAGCACCGTAGCCCGATACGCCGCCGCCTTCGAGGCGCTGCGGGACCGGTCCGACGCCCACCTGGACAAGACCGGCGGGCGGCCGAAGGTGCTTCTGCTGCCGCTCGGCCCGCTCGGCGAGCACAACATCCGTGCGACGTTCGCGACCAACCTGCTCGCGTCGGGTGGCATCGAAGCGGTGAACCCGGGCACCGTCGACGCCACGGGAGTGGCCGACGCCGTCACCGCCGCAGGCGGTCTCGCCGTCGGGGTGATCTGCGGAACGGATGCGCGGTATGGCGCCGAGGCAGCAGGCGTCGTCGAGGCCGCGCGCAAGGCCGGGGTGTCGCGTGTACTGCTGGCCGGCCCCGAAAAGGCCGTCGCCGAAGCCGATCCCAAACCGGACGACTACCTGACCGCCAAGATCGACGCGGTCGGCGCACTCTCGGACCTGCTCACCCGATTGGGGGCATGACGACATGACCGCGACCACAGGAATCGGCAGCTTCGCCGACGTACCTCTGCACAGTCAACGGGCAGCAGAGCCCGCCACCGAGGCCGCGGTCAACGCGCACGTGGCTGCCGCCGCGGCGGCGCACGGCTACACACCCGGCCAACTCGACTGGCAGACACCGGAAACCATCGACGTCAAGCCGGTCTACGTCGCCGCCGACCGGGATGCCGTCGCGGAGGCGGGCTACCCGCTGGACACCTTTCCCGGCGAGCCGCCTTTTCTGCGCGGGCCGTACCCGACCATGTACGTCAACCAGCCGTGGACCATTCGCCAGTACGCCGGTTTCTCCACCGCCGCGGAGTCCAACGCGTTCTACCGCCGGAATCTGGCCGCCGGTCAGAAGGGCCTTTCTGTCGCGTTCGACCTCGCCACCCACCGCGGCTACGACTCCGACCACCCTCGAGTCGCGGGCGACGTCGGAATGGCCGGTGTAGCAATCGATTCGATCCTCGATATGCGGCAGCTCTTCGACGGCATCGACCTGTCCACGGTCTCGGTTTCAATGACGATGAACGGCGCCGTGCTGCCGATCCTCGCGCTGTACGTAGTGGCCGCCGAGGAACAGGGCGTGCCACCGGAGAAGCTGGCCGGGACCATTCAGAACGACATCCTCAAAGAGTTCATGGTCCGCAACACCTACATCTACCCGCCGAAGCCGTCGATGCGGATCATCTCCGACATCTTCGGCTACACCAGTACGCGGATGCCCAAGTTCAACTCGATCTCGATCTCCGGATATCACATCCAAGAGGCCGGTGCGACAGCGGATCTGGAGTTGGCGTACACGCTGGCCGACGGTGTCGAATACATCAGAGCGGGACTCGACGCGGGCCTGTCAATCGACAAGTTCGCGCCACGGCTGTCCTTCTTCTGGGGCATCGGGATGAACCTCTTCATGGAGGTCGCCAAGCTGCGGGCCGGACGACTGCTGTGGAGCGAGCTGGTCGCCCAGTTCGAACCCAGGGAAGCCAAATCACTGTCCCTGCGCACGCATTCGCAGACCTCAGGCTGGTCGCTCACCGCGCAGGACCCGTTCAACAACGTCGCCAGAACCTGCATCGAGGCGATGGCGGCCACCCAGGGGCACACGCAGTCGCTGCACACCAACGCCCTCGACGAGGCGCTGGCGCTGCCCACCGACTTCTCCGCCAGGATCGCGCGCAACACGCAGCTGCTGCTTGCGCAGGAGTCGGGCACCACGCGCCCGATCGACCCGTGGGCAGGCTCGTACTACGTGGAGTGGCTCACCCATCAGCTCGCGCAGCGGGTGCGCGCCCATATCGACGAGGTGAACGAGCACGGCGGCATGGCCCAGGCCATCGACGACGGCATCCCGAAGCTGCGGATCGAGGAGGCCGCGGCACGCACCCAGGCCCGCATCGACTCCGGTCAGCAGCCGGTGATCGGCGTGAATAAATACCAGGTCGATGAGGACCACGAGATCGAGGTGCTCAAGGTCGAGAACAGCCGCGTGCGCGCCGAGCAGATCGCCAAACTGGAGAAGCTCCGCGCCGAACGCGACAAAGCCGCCGTCGAGGCGGCTCTCGGTGAGCTCACCAGCGCGGCCGAAGGAGAAGGCAATCTCCTCGAACTCGCCATCAACGCCGCCCGGGCGAAGGCCACCGTCGGCGAGATCTCCGACGCGCTGGAGCGGGTCTGGGGACGGCACGAGGCCGAGATCCGTACCATCGCCGGGGTCTACCGCGACGAAGTCGGAAAGGTCAGCAACATCGCAAGCGCCACCGAGCTGGTCGAGAAGTTCGCCGAAGCCGACGGCAGGCGTCCGCGCATCCTGGTCGCCAAGATGGGCCAGGACGGTCACGACCGCGGCCAGAAGGTCATCGCCACCGCCTTCGCCGACATCGGTTTCGACGTCGATGTCGGCTCGCTGTTCTCCACGCCGGAAGAGGTGGCGCGCCAAGCCGCCGACAACGACGTCCACGTGGTGGGTGTCTCGTCGCTCGCGGCCGGACATCTCACGCTGGTGCCCGCGCTGCGCGACGCGCTCGCAGAGGTCGGCCGCCCCGACATCATGGTCGTGGTCGGCGGTGTGATCCCGCCCGGCGACTTCGACGAGCTGTATGCCGCGGGCGCGACCGCGATTTTCCCGCCCGGCACGGTGATCGCGGACGCGGCGATCGGCCTGTTGCACAAGCTGGCCGAGCGGTCGGGCTACGAGCTGACCTAGCCGCGGGCTGGATGGCGCACACAGGGGACCTCGCCGCCGCGATCAAGAATCGTGATCGCGCGGCCCTGCCGCGTGCGATCACGCTGGTCGAGTCGACCAGGGCCGACCATCGCAAGCAGGCCCAGCAACTGCTGATGGAGTTGATGCCCGAGGCGGGCAGCGCCATGCACGTCGGGATCACGGGGGTTCCCGGCGTCGGAAAGTCGACGGCGATCGAGGCGCTCGGCATGTATCTCATCGAGCAGGACCACCGGGTGGCCGTGCTGGCCGTCGACCCGTCGTCGACGCGCACCGGCGGGTCGATTCTCGGCGACAAGACCCGCATGTCGAAGCTGGCCGTGCACCCCGACGCCTACATCCGGCCGTCACCGACATCGGGCACCCTCGGCGGGGTGGCCAGGGCGACCAGGGAGACCATCGTGTTGCTCGAGGCGGCCGGCTTCGATGTGATCCTGGTGGAAACGGTTGGCGTCGGTCAGTCCGAGGTCGCGGTCGCCAACATGGTGGACACGTTCGTTTTTCTGACCCTCGCCCGCACCGGTGACCAGCTTCAGGGCATCAAGAAAGGTGTGCTCGAGCTTGCTGACATTGTCGTGGTGAACAAGGCCGACGGCGAGCACGCAGTAGAGGCCAAGTCCGCCGCCCGCGAGCTCGCGGGTGCGATCCGGCTCATCTACCCGCGTGAAACACTCTGGCGTCCACCGGTTTTGACGATGAGCGCGGTGGAGGGCACTGGCCTGACCGAACTGTGGGACACGGTGCTCAAGCACCGACAGGTACTCTCCGACGCGGGGGAGTTCGAGGCTCGTCGCAATTCCCAGCAGGTGGACTGGGCGTGGTCCATGGTGCGCGACACGGTACTGGACCGGGTGCTCAACCACCCTGGCGTGCGCAAGGTTCGCGCCGAGGTGGAACGCCGGGTCCGCGACGGTGAGCTGACGCCGACGCTGGCGGCACAGCAGATCCTCGACGCGGCTGACTCCCGGCTCGATTGATTGCTGTTCGGAGTGGCCCCGGCACCACCGAAATGCGGAGAACTAACGGATCGGTAACGGTGCGTTTATTTGCCGTGGTTCTAGGTAAATTAGATGCATTGTGACGCACTCTGACAGCGTGGAGCGCAGCGCGGCGCTTCCACACGGTGTCCAAGGCGCAGCCGATCCGCGCTTCGCCTGTGCGGTGCGGGCCTTCTCCACGATGTTCCCTGGTCCGCGCTACGGCGGAGGCGCGCTGTCGGTTTATCTCGACGGCGAGCCCGTCGTCGACGTCTGGACGGGTTGGTCCGACCGCGCCGGGACCACGCACTGGTCCGCCGACACCGGCGCCATGGTCTTCTCCGCAACGAAGGGCATGGCCGCGACGGTCATCCACCGGCTCGCCGACCGCGGCCTGATCGACTACGAGGCTCCGGTCGCGCAGTACTGGCCAGAGTTCGGCGCCAACGGCAAGGCGCACATCACCGTCCGCGACATGATGCGGCACCGCGCTGGACTGTCCCAGCTCAACGGGGTCAGCAGGGCCGAGTTGATGGACCATCTCAAGATGGAGGAGCGGCTGGCGGCGGCGCCCGTCAACAAGGTCCTCTACGGCAAGGGCGCCTACCACGCGCTGACGTACGGCTGGTTGATGTCCGGTCTGGCGCGTTCGGTCACCGGCAAGGGCATGCGCGAATTGATTCGCGAAGAGCTGGCCGAACCGTTGGAGATCGACGGATTGCATCTCGGTCGCCCGCCCGTTGGGTCGCCGACCACGACGTCGCAGATCATCATTCCGCAGGGCACCGTCAAGAACGCCCTGCTCGGAAGCCTCGTGCCCAAACTCGCCGCGCTGCAGTGGTCAAGTGGCCTCGGCGCGCTGTACTTCCCCGAAATGGTGTCCGTCGTGCAGGGCGACACCCCGTTCCTCGATGGCGAGATACCCGCCGCCAACGGCACGGCCACGGCGCGGGGTCTGGCCAAGATGTACGCCGCGCTGGCGTGTGGAGGCATGGTCGACGGCAAGCAGTTCCTGTCCCCGGAGCTGGCCGCGGGCCTGATCGGCAGGCCCAATCTGCGGCCCGACCGGAACATCGTGTTCCCCATGGCATTTCACCTCGGCTACCACTCCATTCCGCTGGGTGGCCTGATGCCCGGATTCGGTCACGCAGGGCTCGGCGGGTCACTCGGCTGGGCGGACCCGACCACGGGAATGTCCTTCGGCTACGTGCACAACCGCCTGCTGACGCCGTTCGTGCTGGCCGATCAGGCAGGGTTCGTCGCGACGGCGGCGTTGATCCGCCGGGGCGCAACCGCGGCACGCAAGCGCGGATACCGTCCGGTGCCCGCCTTCGGCGCGCCGTTCGTCGGTGAGCAGCAGTCCGTCGCCCTGTGAGGGCTACGCGTCTTCCATCCGGAAGCCGACCTTCAGCGTCACCTGGAAGTGTCCGACTTCGCCGTCGGTCAGGTGGCCGCGCACTGAAGTCACCTCGAACCAGTCGAGCCCGCGGATCGTCTCGGACGCACGAGAGATCGCGTTCTTGATAGCGGCGTCGATGCTGTCGGGTGAGCTTCCGGCGATCTCGATGATTCGGTAGGTGTGATCGCTCACGACGCGCCTCTTTCCCGTTCGAATTTCTCCGCCGCTTCGACCGCGGCAAGCGGAGACCGCGCGAGGTCGAGGTTCTGCTGGCCGGACAGTATGTCCATGGCCAGCCTGGCGTAGATCATCTGGCTGGTGATCGCCATCTGGCCGCGACTGTGGCTGATGAAGGTGATGAACCAGGTGATCAGCGTGGTGAACCGGTTCTTGAAGCCGACGAGGTACACGAGGTGCAACACCAGCCAGGCGAGCCACGCGATGAACCCGCCGAACTCGAACTTGCCGACCTGAGCGACCGCGCTGAACCGCGAAACGGTCGCCATGCTGCCCTTGTCGAAGTACTTGAACGGGGCGCGGTCGGCCGGATCGTCGCGGCCGGCGAGTTCGCCCTTGATGAGATTGGTCGCGTACTTGGCGCCCTGCAGCGCACCCTGTGCCATGCCGGGCACGCCGGGGACCGACATCAGATCGCCGATCACGAAGACGTTGGGATGACCCTTGACCGTCAGGTCGGGCTGCACCACGACCCGGCCCGCGCGGTCGATCTCGGAGCCGTCGGACTGATCGGCCACCATTTTTCCGAGCGGGCTGGCCTGCACGCCTGCCGACCACACCTTGCACGCGCACTCGATGCGCTCCTCGCCGCCTTCCTTGTGCTTGACCTTGACGCCCATGTAGTCCACGTCGGTCACCAACGAGTTGAACCTGATCTCGACGCCCATCTTTTCCAGCCGGCGCTGCGCCTGCGCGCCGAGTTTGGGGCCCATCGGCGGGATCAGCGCGCCCGCACCTTCCACGAGGATGACCCGGCAATCGGTGGGACGGCAGGTGCGAAACGCTCCGGCGAGCGTGCGGGTGGCCAGTTCGGCGATCTGGCCCGCCAGTTCCACGCCGGTCGGGCCGCCGCCGACGACGACGAACGTCAGCCGGCGTTCCCGCTCGGCCGGGTCGGTGGTGACCTCTGCGGCTTCGAACGCGCCGAGGATGCGGCCGCGGAGCTCCAGCGCGTCGTCGATGGTCTTCATACCGGGCGCGAAGGTCGCGAACTGGTCGTTGCCGAAGTAGGACTGCTGCGAACCCGCGGCGACGATCAGGCTGTCGAAGGGCACGACGGTTTCCATCGTCATCAGCTTCGACGTCACGGTCCGTGCGGTCAGGTCGATGTTCTCGACCTCGCCAAGCAGCACCCGGACGTTCTTCTGCTTGCGCAGTACCAGCCGGGTGGTCGGCGCGATCTCACCTTCGGACAGGATGCCCGTGGCCACCTGGTAGAGCAGCGGCTGAAAGAGGTGACTCGTCGTCTTCGAGATCAGCGTGACGTCGACGTCGGCGCGCCGAAGGCGTTTGGCGGCTGTCAGGCCGCCGAAGCCCGACCCGATGATCACGACGCGGTGGCGGTGTGCGGGCTTGGTCGGTTGTGTCACGCGTTGCTCCCCATGTCGATGGCGAGGCAACGATAACCGTATCGGGTCAGACCCGGGTGAACCACTTCATCTTGATTCGCCACGAATGCGCCGACGCCAAGGCGAATCCGGCGCCGCACATGCAGGCGAAGACCCAGACCATGGTGCTGCCCACCACGTTCTGGAAGGACGGCACGAAAGCTGTGACGATGCGGATGACGCACGCCATGATGCCCGCGACAGACGAGGCGAGGTAGAAGTTGGCGATGGTGCGCGAGCGCGGATCCCTCCGCAGCACCAGCGTGGCGCGGATTCCGTAGACCAGCAGATACATCAGGGTGCCGCAGAGCAGCAACCAGTACAGGTTGAGCCAGAAGTCGGTCGGAACGGTGAAGAAGTCCGGTGCGTAGATTCGTGCGCCGTTCCCGACCGAGAACGTGACCAGCAGTATCGGGATGCAGACCGTGGCGGGCCGTTCGACGTATTGCTTGAATGATCGTTGCATGGCCTCGTCGTCGGCGAGCCTGCCCAGAGTGTTGTAGACGATCGCCGACGCCGCCACGATGTAGCAGTCGTGGCCCAGGTAGTCCTCGAGATTCCACTTACCGGTGAGCGCGAACAACCAGTGTCCGAGCGTTTCGGAGGCGAGCGGCGACATCAGAAGCACCGCCAGGCCCTGCAGGGCGATATTGAGCGTCGCGGCGACTTCCCAACGGCACGTCCACGTCACGCGCCGAATCCACAGGCTCCATCCGATACAAGCGATCGTGATCGCTAGGAGTGTTGCGAGGGCCATCTGTATCGCCTTTGCGCTGAATCGATACCAGCAGATTCTACAGCGGCGGGGCGTCCAGGCGAGGCTTCATTTCGGACAGCTTCTGCGGGCGTACACGGCGCGCTTCCGCGGTTGCCACGGCGCCACCGGCGGATTCGAAGTAGCTCTGCACTTCTTGGTGGCTCATCAGCCCGAAGCGAACCTGCAGGTCGGGGTAGCTGAGCTCGAACCTGTCGGCGACCCTGCGAAGCTCCTCGGCGTCGGGGTAGAACTCTTCCTTGATCCGCCGGTAGTACGTGCTGCTAGACACGCCGAGCGCGTCGTAGATGTCCTTCGAATCGACGTCGCCGTCGAGGAGGTAGTCAAGCAGGGCTTTTAGCTGTCTGCCGTTCTCATCTGTACGTGGCACCCCATAACTGTAACGTGTTCTCCCGCAAATGGGCAGTGCGGATCGAGCGTCGGAATCCATTGCTGTTATTGACGCAGGTGTCACACTTTTGGGAGAGGTCTCCCAATTTTGGGACTGCACCCGTAGTGTTAGCTTTATGTTGATTGCAGAATTTGCCAGCACCCCGTTTCGTATCGCTGATCACGAGACCGTGGACGCGCCGGCGGCCGCCGATCTCGCGAAGATCTCGGCGCCTCTGAACAGCACACTCACCGGCGAGCTCGATGGCGCGCAGTGGTACCTCGGCGTTGCAGGCGAGGAAATCCTGCTCGCGGCCCTCGGTATCGCGATCGCCAGGACTATCGGTGAGGGCGTGGTGCTCGTCGACGTTGCCGGCCGCGGATCGATCCCGCTGTCGTGCACCTCAGCGGGTCTGGCCACCGCGACGGAGTCGCTCGGGGCCGTGCACCGCAGCCTCTCCGCAGGCCCGACCGCCCCGAAGGTCGCCGCTGCGCCGCCGTCGGAGATCTTCTTCTCCTATCTCGGCACCGAGCCGGGGCTACGACATGCGCTCGAGCTTCGGGCCTACCGCGCCGACGGCCTCGTTGCGCTGGACTGGTGGTATGACACCCGCAGCTTCGACGCCTACACCATCGAGGAACTCGCGGAGCAGTTGCCGCTGGCGCTGATCGAACTGACCTCCGAGGCCTCGCCTCAGCCGCACACCCCGATGGCCGTCGGCCACTGAGTCGCTAGAATCGACACACAGCGGCGCTGATCCGGCCATCACCGGGGAGCCTTCGGAAGAACAGCTCAGGCCGTCGGTCTGGCTCAGTAGACCCGAACGGGTAGGCCCGTCACAGCCGCAATTCGAGCGGCGCACCCACGTGCGCAAGCGGGGTGGTACCGCGGCGTTCGCGCACCGGCGCATCGTCGTCCCCGTGCCATGAACGACATTTGGCATGGAGACGCACGACCGTGAGCACCTATCCCAAGCCGGCGGCAGGCGCGCCCAATTTCCCGGCGCTGGAATCCGACGTCCTTTCCTACTGGGCGGACGACGACACGTTCCGCGCCAGCGTCGAGCGCCGCGAAGGCGCGCCGGAGTACGTCTTCTATGACGGACCGCCGTTCGCCAACGGCCTGCCGCACTACGGCCACCTGCTCACCGGTTATGTCAAGGACATCGTGCCGCGGTACCGCACGATGCGCGGCTACAAGGTCGACCGCCGCTTCGGCTGGGACACCCACGGGCTGCCCGCGGAATTGGAGGTGCAGCGCCAACTCGACATCACCGACAAGGCGCAGATCGAAGAGATGGGCATCGGTGCGTTCAACGATGCGTGTCGTGCCTCGGTACTCAAGTACACCGAGGAGTGGCGTGCATACGTGACGCGCCAGGCGCGCTGGGTGGATTTCGAGAACGACTACAAGACCCTCGACCTGCCGTTCATGGAGTCGGTGATCTGGGCATTCAAGCAGCTGTGGGACAAAGGCCTCGCCTACGAGGGCTACCGGGTGCTGCCGTACTGCTGGAACGACGAGACCCCGCTGTCCAGCCACGAACTGCGGATGGATGACGACGTCTATCAGAGCCGCCAGGACCCGGCCATCACGGTCGGTTTCCGGATCAGAGAAGGCCCGCTGGCCGATGCCTACCTCCTGGTGTGGACGACGACGCCGTGGACGCTGCCGTCCAACCAGGCCGTGGCCGTCCATCCCGACATCGAATACGTCGCGGCGCAGGCGGAGGGCCGGCGGTATGTGCTGGCCAAGGCGCGGCTGGCGGCATACGCGCGCGAGCTCGGAGAAGAGCCCGAGATCCTGGCCACCTATTCGGGTGAGGACCTGCTCGGCACCCGCTACCTGCCGCCGTTCCCGTATTTCATGGACGCGGCCAACAGCTTCCAGGTGTTGGCGGGCGAACACGTGACAACCGAGGACGGCACCGGCCTTGTGCACATGTCGCCCGCGTACGGCGAGGAGGACATGGGCGTCACGACGCCTGCGGGCATCGTCGCCGTCACCCCTGTGGATCCACGGGGCCGGTTCGACGCGACTGTGCCCGACTACGTCGGCCAACACGTGTTCGAGGCCAATCCGCAGATCATCCGCGACCTGAAGAACCAGACCGGTCCCGCGGCGCAGAACGCCCCGGTGCTCGTGCGGCACGAAACCTATGAGCACTCCTATCCGCACTGCTGGCGGTGCCGCAACCCGTTGATCTACCGGGCGGTTTCGTCGTGGTTCGTTAAGGTGACCGCGTTCCGTGACCGCATGGTGGAGCTCAACCAGCAGATCACCTGGTATCCCGAACACGTCAAGGACGGACAGTTCGGCAAGTGGCTCTCCAACGCGCGTGACTGGTCGATCTCTCGAAATCGCTTCTGGGGCAGCCCGATTCCGGTGTGGACTTCCGATGACCCGGCCTATCCACGCATCGACGTGTACGGCAGCCTCGACGAACTCGAGCGCGACTTCGGGGTGCGGCCGGACAACCTGCACCGCCCCTACATCGACGAGTTGACACGGCCCAACCCCGATGACCCGACCGGCAGGTCGACGATGCGGCGCATCCCGGACGTGTTCGACGTCTGGTTCGACTCAGGGTCGATGCCGTACGCGCAGGTGCACTATCCGTTCGAGAACGCCGACTGGTTCGAGTCGCACTTTCCCGCAGACTTCATCGTCGAATACATCGGCCAAACCCGCGGCTGGTTCTACATGATGCACGTGCTGGCGACCGCACTGTTCGATCGCCCGGCGTTCAAAACCTGTGTGTCACACGGGATCGTGCTGGGTAACGATGGCCAGAAGATGAGCAAGTCGCTGCGCAACTATCCCGACGTCACCGAGGTCTTCGACCGCGACGGCTCAGACGCCATGCGCTGGTTTCTGATGGCTTCGCCGATCCTGCGGGGCGGCAACCTGATCGTCACCGAACAAGGCATTCGGGAGGGTGTGCGGCAGGTGCAGCTGCCGATCTGGAACGCATACACGTTCCTGGCGCTCTACGCGCCGAAGAAGGGCAGCTGGCGCACGGACTCCACCCACGTGCTGGATCGCTACATTCTGGCCAAGCTCGCACAGCTGCGGGACGACCTGACCGCCTCGATGGATGTCTGCGACATCTCCGGCGCGTGTGACGAGCTGCGGCAGTTCACCGAGGCCTTGACGAACTGGTATGTGCGGCGGTCGCGTTCGCGGTTCTGGGAGGAGGACGCCGATGCCATCGACACGTTGCATACCGTTCTGGAGGTCGCGGGCAGGCTGGCCGCGCCGCTGCTCCCGCTCGTCACCGAGGTGATCTGGCGCGGCGTCACCGGCGAGCGGTCGGTCCATCTCGCCGACTGGCCCGAATCGGCAGACCTGCCCCACGACGCCGACCTGGTCGCCACCATGGATCAAGTTCGCGAGGTGGCCTCTGCGGCGTCGTCGCTGCGCAAGGCGAAAAAGCTGCGGGTGCGCCTACCGCTGCCCAAACTGACCGTCGCCGTTGATGGCCCGAGCCGACTCGAGCCGTTCCGCGCTCTGCTCGCCGACGAGCTGAACGTCAAGGAGGTAGAACTCACCGACGACATCGCGACCTACGGCCGCTTCGAGCTGACGGTCAACGCCCGTGCGGCAGGCCCGCGCATCGGCAAGGACGTGCAGGCCGCGATCAAGGCGGTGAAGGCGGGCGAGGGCGTGGTCAACGCCGACGGCACCTTGACCGCGGGCCCCGCAGTACTGCTGCCCGCGGAGTTCAGCTCCAGGCTCGTGGCAGCAGACCCCGAATTCACCGCGGCGCTGCCGGAGGGTTCGGGGCTCGTGGTGCTCGACGGGACGGTCACGCCCGAACTCGAGGCCGAGGGCTGGGCGCGGGACATGATCCGGGAGTTTCAAGAAGCCCGACGCCGGTTCGGTCTCGACATTGGAGACCGCATCGAATTGGAGTTGACAATTCGGGAGCTGCCCAGGGGATGGCGCGATGGGCTTCGCGACCTGATCGCGAATGAACTCTTGGCAACGAACTTCGAGCTCAAGGAAGACGCAGATCTGCAGTTACGGGAACCGGATGATTCGGGTCTTGACATGGCAAGCGGTCGTCTGAGTCTTCAAACGGACGCGGATGGTTGGTTTACTGGCTCAGTTGGTGGCGGCTACCCATTCCGGCTGAGGAAGACCGACCGGCGCTCTTAGCTTGTCGTCTGTAGCTTGCTGGCGTACGTGAAGATTGCGCATGCGGTCGTGATCACGCTCAGACCACCGACCATGAGTGCAATATTGGGGCGAAGTGGCTACCGCGAAGGTCTAGGAGACTGCTGAATTAGTGGCGTTGGGGCGGGGCGCCTCGAGCCGTCGTGCGGCGGTGTGAAGTCAGACCCGTGGGTCGACAGAAGAGGTCGCCCCGCCGAAATCGAGCGTGACACTGGATCTCGCGGTCGGCAAGGCCGGAATCCAACTGTGTTAGGCGATAGCCCAGGTAGTTCCGGTGTGAGTCAGGCCCAGTGAGATGAGGCGACGCAGGTTGAGTGCGGCGCTGCGGTGGTGCAGCCAGTGGTCGTTGCGGGTGACGCCGCGGTAGCGGACTCTGCGGTTGTTGCGGGTGAGCCAGGCGATGGAGCGTTCGACCATGGGCCGATGCTGGCGGTACTCGGCTTGCCACTCGGGGTCGCGTGCTCGACTGCGGGCTGCGCGCTGCAGCGGTTCGTACTCACTGAGGGTGAGTTTGCGTCCGTTAACCGCGGTAGTGCATTGAGACGCTAAAGGGCATGAGCGGCAACGTGTTGTGAAACCGACTCCGCCGCTGGGCGGAATCGGCAGCGTGTGGTTGGCCGGGCAGGTGACGGTGCGGGCGTCGAAATCGATGGTGAAGTCATCGGTGGTGAATCCGCCGGGTACCGGGGAGCGCAGGGGTATCGGTTTGATGATCGTGGTGTGCTTGGCCTCGGCGAGCGCAGCGCGAGTCGCACCGGTGCCGTAGGCCGAATCGCCGAGCACTCGCACCGGGCTCGGCTCGTCCTCCAGGAGGGCCAACCCGATGACGGCTTCGTGGTTGTCAGATCCGCTGGCTTTGGTCAGCGCGCAGTCGGTGATGATCCCGGTGTCGGGTTCGATCGCGAGGTGGGCTTTGAACCCGTCCTGACGGCGGTGCACCGTCTTATGGGCGTGGCGGCTGTCGGGATCCACAGTGGAGATCACCCGATCCGGGGCGACCTTCTGCGCGATACGCCAGTGCCCGTCGGTGCCATCGGAGCCCTCGACCGGTTCGACGTCCTGGCCGGCGATCAGCGCCAACAACGCCACCGCCTCAGCAGCCCGAGGATCGAGTTCGTGCTCGGGTAGATGCCCGAGCACTCGATGAGCATCACTGACCAGGCCATCTACCAATGCGTCACGGGCGGCCTTGTCGTTCCAGGCAATCGCGGGCTTGCCCGGGTCGTCGTAATCGTGAGCAGTGCAGTGCTGTTCGATCACCGCCGCGGCGGCGGGAACCTCGCGGCGGACCCGCCGGATCGCGGCGATCAACTGAGTCACGGTGTCCTGAGTAGCCACCGCATCATCGAGGACGGTGGAATCCAACGCCCGCCGCGTCTTCTTGGCCAACACGCCGGTCTCGGTGACGACGGCTTTGACCGCCTCAAAGATTCGGTTCGGCCGAGCTGAGGCCGCCAGTCGGCGCCGCCAGTAGGTCAACGTCGTGGAGTGAAACGCCGGTGCGGTGATCGGCAATCCGCAGGCCGCCTTCCACCGCAGGTCAAAGGTGACCGCGTCGACGGTCTCGTTATCCGACAGGCCGTGCAGCGCCTGCAGGGTGATCACGCTGGCCATCACCTCAGCCGGAACACTGGGCCGACCCCGCCGCGAGGGAAACAGATCGGCGAACATCTCCTCAGGAAACAACTCACTCCGATGTGCGGACAGGAACGCAAACACACTGTCGGACTTCAGAAGATGCCCGGCCACCGACTCGGCATCCAACAACTCTCGCTGATCATCAGATCGACCCTGCACCATCTAATGATCCCGAAAACCCCAGCACAAGCACCCCCGCCACGCCGCAATAATTCAGCAGTCTCCTAGCGGCGCAGCACCGCGGCGGCGACCTCGGCGAAGTCGGCCAGCACATCGCGGATGAACCGGGTGCGCCGGTAGCCGATCGCGTCGAGCAGCGGGCCGTGGTCGAACGACACCACGACGGTGGCGCCGACCGCGGTCACCCACCAGAAGGCGAACGCGAGCGCCCGTGCCCCGATGCGTGACCGGGCGAAGCCGGCCCGCAGCCGATCGACCTGGAACCGGACGTGCGGGTGTTCGTCGGCGACGATCCGGTCGGCGACCGCCCGTGTGACCGCGTCGGGGCCGGAGCCGGCCAGGCCGCCGTAGTAGGAGAGCGCGACGACCTCGGCCACGGTCAAGACCATCAACTCCGTCCGCAGACCCATCAGCCTGCGCAGCCGCACGAACACCGCATCCGACCAGTGCGTGCGCATCGGTCGGCCGTCGAGATAGCCGAGCAGTCGCAGGAGCAGTGCGGCGTGCTGCTGCTCTTCCGCCACGAAAAGCCGCGCGGCGCGCAGATATTCGGGATCGCCCGCGCGAGCGGCCTTGCGCAGCAGCTGTTCGCCGTCGCCGCTCTCACCGAGCTGGAACCGCCGGATCGATTCGATGAGCGGCCGCCGCACCGAGTCGGATATCTCGCATCGGCCGTCGAAGTCGATGGCCGCGTCGTTGACGGCGTGCACCTTGTGGTTCTGCTCGAAGTGCTCGACCCACCGGCCGAAGGTGCCGACTTCCCTCACCTCTTGCGTCATGTTCGCCAGGCTAGCGTCCTAGCATCGAAAGGTGTGGCCACGCGCTGGGTACTGCACCTCGACATGGATGCGTTCTTCGCGTCGGTCGAGCAGCTGACCAGACCCACGCTGCGTGGACGCCCGGTGCTCGTCGGCGGCCTGGGTGGCCGCGGTGTGGTCGCAGGGGCCAGTTACGAATCGCGGGTCTACGGCGCGCGGTCGGCGATGCCGATGCATCAGGCCCGAAGGCTGGTCGGCCCGACCGCCGTGGTCCTCCCACCGCGTGGCGTGGTCTACGGCGTGGCCAGCAGGCGGGTGCTCGATACCGTTCGCGCCGCGGTGCCCGTGCTCGAGCAGTTGTCCTTCGACGAGGCTTTCGGCGAGCCCGCCGAACTGGCAGGCGCGAGCGCGCAGGACGTGGAGGCGTTCTGCGAGGGGCTGCGGGGCAGGATCCGCGAGGTGACCGGACTTGTCGCCTCCGTCGGGGCGGGCTCGGGCAAGCAGATCGCCAAGATCGCGTCGGGGTTGGCCAAACCCGACGGAATCCGGGTGGTTCGGCGCGACGAGGAACGCGTGCTGCTCGACGGTCTGCCCGTCCGGCGGCTGTGGGGCATCGGCCCGGTCGCCGAGGAGAAACTGCACCGGCTAGGCATCGAGACCGTCGGCGCCTTCGCCGCACTGTCGGACGCCGAGGCGGCCAATATCCTCGGCGGCACCGTCGGGCCCGCGCTGCATCAGCTGGCACGGGGAATCGACGACCGTCCGGTCGCCGAGAACGGGCCTGCCAAGCAGATCAGCGCCGAATCCACGTTCCCCGAAGACCTGACCACCCTGGAGCAGCTGCGCGAGGCCATCGGCTCGATCGGCGACCACGCCCACACCCGCCTGGAGAAGGACGGCCGCGGAGCGCGCACCGTCACCGTCAAGCTCAAGAAGTCGGACATGAGCATCCTGACCCGCTCCGCGACGCTGCCGTATGCGACCACAGACGCCGCCACCCTGACCGCGATAGCGCGCAGACTACTGCTCGACCCCATCGATGTCGGGCCCATTCGCCTTGTCGGCGTCGGCTTTTCGGGACTGTCGGAGGTCCGGCAGGAGTCGTTGTTCCCCGACCTGGAACTGATGGCCGAGGAGGTGTCGGACACCGGGCTGCCGCAGACGCTGCGCCAGGTCGCGGAGCGGGCTCCGGCCTGGCGGATCGGCGACGACGTCGTGCACACCGACTACGGCCACGGCTGGATCCAGGGCGCTGGCCACGGGGTGATGACGGTGCGGTTCGAGACGCGCGGCACCGGTCCCGGGCCGGTCCGGACGTTCAGCGACGACATCGCCGATATTCGACGCGCAAACCCGGTCGACAGCCTGGACTGGGCGGACTACATCGACCGGTTGGGCGCTGAGTCACCCCCACCTGGCGATGACGTCGTCGACGGACGAGCCGCTCGCCAGGGCAGCGATCAGTAGCACGCGGGCCTGCGCAGCGTGCAGTCGCGGCACCATCACCGCGCCCGCGTCGACAAGCTCGCGTCCCGGCCCGTAACCGGCGCTGACCTTCGCGCCGGGCACCCGCGTCGAGACGGCGACCGCCACCCCGTTGCCACAGTGCCGCCGCACCGCCGCGATCACGGCCGCCCCCGCGTTGCCCGACCCGAGGGCCTCCAACACGATTCCCCTCGCGCCCGCCGCCACACAGGCGTCCATCGCGACCGCGTCGGCGCCCGGGTACACCGCAAGTGTGTCCACCCGCGGCGCGTCCGCGCTCGGCAGTTCCCCGAGGAACGGCCGGTCTTTGACGGCCGTAACCGTGAAGCGCCCGTCGTCGACCGTGCCGATCGCCACCCCGGCGAAACCGGAGAGATCGGTGGTCGCGACCTTCCGCAGACCCAGCGGCTGCCACACCGTGCAGGCGAGCGTGACCAGCACACCGAGATCTCTGGCCTGCGGGCTCGCGGCGACGGCCAGCGCGTTGCGCAGATTGCCCGGCCCGTCGGCATCGGGCGCGTCCGAGCTCCGCAGGGCGCCGGTGATCACGACGGGCACCCGGCCCTCATACGTCAGCTCCAGCCACAGCGCTGTCTCCTCCAGGGTGTCGGTGCCGTGGGCGATGACCACACCGTCGACGTCTGAGTGCTGTGCGACCGCTGAAGTGGCCGTTCGCATGGCATCCCAGTCGGCGGGTGTCAACTGCGAGCTGTCCAGCGACATCAGGTCGACGACGTCGACGTCGAGCCCGCAAACAAGGTCTGCGCCGCTGTTAGCGGGCCGTTTGACACCGTCGGCGCCGGTGCTGCTGGCGATCGTGCCGCCCGTGGTGATGACGACGAGGCGGCTCACGCCCCCATCATTGCAAAATCGCGCCCTGGAATGATGGGGGAGTGACTGATGAATCGGCCGTCGACGTCGAACAGAAGCCTCGCCGTCGAATCCGGCTCCTGGTGACGGTGGCAGCCGTCATCCTCGCACTCGACATCGTCACGAAAGTTCTCGCGGTGAGGCTGCTGACGCCTGGTCAGCCGGTCTCGATCATCGGCGACACCGTGACGTGGACACTGGTCCGCAACTCCGGCGCCGCTTTCTCGATGGCCACCGGATATACGTGGGTGCTGACGCTGATCGCCAGCTGTGTGGTCGTCGGCATCATCTGGATGGGCAGGCGCCTTGTGTCGCCGTGGTGGGCGCTGGGCCTCGGCATGATCCTCGGCGGTGCGATGGGCAACCTGGTGGACCGGTTCTTCCGCTCTCCCGGGCCGTTGCGGGGCCACGTGGTGGACTTCCTCTCCATCGGGTGGTGGCCGGTGTTCAACGTGGCCGACCCGTCGGTGGTCGGCGGGGCCATCCTGCTGGTCGTGTTGTCGCTGTTCGGATTCGACTTCGACACCGTGGGGCGGCGGCGGCCCGGCGATGATCCGGAACCGGAGGCAGTGAGCGAACGTGAGGCCGAATCCTCCTGATGGACACCCGCTCGATGCCTGTGCCGGAGGGACTGGCGGGGATGCGCGTGGACGCCGGACTGGCCCGGCTGCTCGGCCTGTCCCGCACCGCCGCGGCGGCGCTGGCCGAAGACGGCGGTGTCGATCTCGACGGTGCTCCGGCGGGTAAGTCCGACCGTCTGACCCCCGGCGCGTGGTTGGAGGTGCGGCTGCCCGAAGGTCCTGCGCCGGTGGAGAACACGCCCGTCGAGATCGAGGGCATGACCATCCTTCACTCCGACGACGACATCGTCGCGGTCGACAAACCGGCGGGGGTCGCGGCGCACGCGACCGTCGGCTGGCACGGGCCAACGGTGCTCGGTGGCCTCGCGGCCGCGGGATTCCGGATCACCACATCGGGAGTCCACGAGAGGCAGGGGATCGTGCACCGTCTGGACGTGGGGACGTCGGGCGTGATGGTCGTGGCGCTCTCCGAGCGCGCCTACACCGTCTTGAAGCGAGCCTTCAAGCAGCGCACCGTCGAGAAGCAGTATCACGCGCTGGTGCAAGGACATCCGGATCCGTCGAGCGGCACCATCGACGCGCCGATCGGTAGACACCGCGGCAACGACTGGAAGTTCGCGGTCACGCAGGGCGGCAGGCACAGCGTCACCCACTACGACACGCTGGAAGCGCACCAGGCGGCCAGCCTGCTCGACATCGAGCTGGAGACCGGCCGCACCCACCAGATCCGCGTCCACTTCGCCGCGCTACACCATCCCTGCGCGGGCGACCTCACCTACGGTGCCGACCCGGTGCTCGCCAAAAAGCTTGGCCTGGAGCGACAGTGGCTGCACGCCAGGACGCTCGCGTTCGCCCATCCCGCTGACGGCCACCGCATCGAGATCAGCAGTCCGTATCCCTCCGATCTGCAGAACGCCCTCGAGGTCCTGCGCCACCAAGAACTGTGAGCGACGAACGGCGGCGCTCAGGGCTGCTGTTCGGTGCGGGCGCCTACATCTGGTGGGGGCTCTGCCCGGGCTTCTTTCTTCTCCTGCTGCCCGCCACCGCGCCGGAGATCCTGGCTCACCGTTTCGTGTGGAGCGCGGTGCTGCTGGTGGTACTTCTCGCCGTGGTGCGCCGGTTGGGCGATCTGCGTAGGCTGCGCGGCCGCACCTGGCTCCAACTGCTCGCGGCGTCGGTGTTCATCGCGCTGAACTGGGGCACGTACATCTGGGCGGTCACCCACGGCCACGTCGTCGACGCCGCTCTCGGCTACTTCATCAACCCGTTGGTCACCGTCGCGCTTGGCGTGGTCGTCTTCCGCGAACGGCTCAACCGGTGGCAGCTCCTTGCGCTCCTCCTCGCCGTCGTGGCCGTCGGCGTCCTGACCGCCGAAGTGGGCGACGTCCCCTACGTCGCACTGATCCTGGCGTTCTCCTTCGGTCTCTACGGGCTGATCAAGAAGGTGGTCGACGCCGATCCGCGGGTGAGTGTGACGGTGGAGACGCTGTGGGCGCTTCCCGCCGCGCTCGGGTACATGGTCTGGCTCCAGGTCACCGATGCGGCCCACTTCGTCGACTACGGGGTTGGGCACGCCGCACTGCTGCTTCTCGCCGGTCCGGTGACCGCGATCCCGCTGCTGCTCTTCGCGGCGGCCGCGCAGCGGTTGCCGCTGGTGACCTTGGGCCTGCTGTTCTACCTCAACCCGGGACTGCAGATGGCGTGGGGGGTTTTCGTCGGACACGAACCGATGCCGCCGGGCAGATGGGTCGGCTTCGCGCTGATCTGGGTCGCGTTGGCCGTCTTCACCGGCGACGCGCTCTGGCGGGCCCGGCGAAACTCGCAACAAGCGCAGGCAACTGACGAAGAAAGTGTGCGAATGTCCGACACCGGCCGCTCCTCTAGTCGGTGAGCACCGCCCAGCCCGGGTGGTGACCACCGATGCGGAGATCCACGATGAGCGCTCTCAATGTGCTGCGAGGACTGCTCGGTCGCCAACTGTCGATTCGGTCCCGACCGAAACGTCATGGCGGTGACGAGGTCACAATCAACGCAGAGGAGGACAACAACATGCGGTATTGCCTGTTGATGCACTACCAGGAAGGCCCCGAAGCCGGTCTCACGGAAGAGGACATGGCTCCCGCCATGGCCGCCTTCGCCGCATATGCCGACGAGCTGTCCGCGGCCGGTGTGCTGATCGGCACCGAGGTGCTCGATTCCGCCCTGTCCACCACGACGGTGACGGGCCGCAACGGCACACCGGAAATCCAGGATGGCCCGTTCGCCGATACCAAGGAGAAGCTCGGTGGCATCTTCGTCATCGAGGTCGACAACCTCGACGAGGCGATCAAGTGGGCGCAACGCAACCCCGCCAACGGCTGGGGTTCGATCGAGATCCGCCCGGTGGCACGGACATACGCCGCGGAGCGCGGGTGGTACAACCCGTAAGGGTCCAGCAGCGGGTAGCCGACCTCGTTCACGACTCGTACGGTCGGCTGCTCGCGCTGCTGGCGGAGCCCACCCGTGATATCGCCGCAGCCGAGGATGCGCTGGCCGATGCGCTGGAGCGCGCGCTCGTGCGGTGGCCCGACGAGGGCATCCCCGTCAATCCAGAAGGGTGGCTGCTCACCGTCGCGCGCAACCGCCTGCGCGATCTGTGGCGGTCGCATGCCCACCGAATGACCGGTCCGCTGGACGAAAACCACGACGCTGCAATCGAAGTCGACGACATGCCCGCGATACCTGACCGGCGGCTGGAACTGATGCTGGTCTGCGCGCATCCCGCGATCGCCCCGAACATCCGTACGCCGCTGATGCTGCAGACGGTGCTGGGCGTCGAGGCGGCCGCAATCGCCGAGGCCTTCGCGGTCGAACCGGCCGCGATGGCTCAGCGGCTGGTGCGTGCCAAGAAGCGCATCCGCGACGCGGGTATCGGGTTCGCCCTGCCCGCACGCGACGATTTACCCCTACGACTGGCCGCGGTACTCGAGGCGGTCTACGGCGCCTACGCGATCGACTGGCAGCGCACACCGCAGATGGCGCCGATCGAAACACTGTCGGCCGAGGCACTCCACCTTGCCCTTGTGCTCGCCGAACTGTTGTCCGACGAGCCGGAGGCGCTCGGATTGGCGGCGCTGGTGTGCCTTTCCGAGGCGCGCAGGCCGGCCCGGTGCGTCGATGGCCGTTTCGTTCCGCTCGACGAGCAGGATTCGACGCGCTGGAATGCCACGCTGATCGCCCGCGGCGAGGAGCTGTTGCGACGGGCGCATGGGATCGGGCGACCTGCCCGCTTCCAGTACGAGGCCGCGATTCAGTCGGCGCACTGCACGCGCCCGACGGAGCTGCCCGCCTTGCGCAAGCTTTATCGCGCCCTGCTGCGCGCGGCACCCTCGCTCGGCGCGGCCGTCGCGTCGGCCGCGGTGGAAGGACAGATCGACGGACCGGACGCCGGACTTCGCGCGCTGGCGGCGATCGACGACCCGGCGATCGACCGTTTCCAGCCGGCATGGAGCACTCGGGCCCACCTACTTGCCGAGGCTGGCCGGACACAGGCCGCAGCGGACGCGTTTCGTGCCGCGATCGGGCTCACGACCGACCCGGGGGTCGCGGATTACCTGCATTCGCGCCTCGGCGCGCTACTCGGCTGACTCGCGTCCAAGGAAGGTCAGTGGATCGCCGGCTGACCGAGGAGCAGGTCGCGTTGCCGACGACCGGCTGCTGCTCGAGCTGTCCGACAGCCTTCACGCCACCTGCTCGGTCGACGACGAACTATGGGATCGGCTCGCTGCCCACTTCCCTGACGAGGCGATACTGGAACTCCTGATGCTGGCGGGAACGTATCGGACGGTGAGCTATCTGGTCAACGGCCTCGCGCTGCCGCTCGAGGCAGGCGCAAGGCGGTTCGCGGGATAACGCGGACGGTTGAAAGACACGCATCGCGACACGCCCGAACTCGTCGGTCGGCGGCCATAGACTGGCGTCCCTATGAGCGGCTCCTCTTCGCGGTCCTTCGTGCACCTGCATAACCACACCGAGTACTCGATGCTCGACGGCGCCGCGAAGATCGCTCCGATGCTGGCCGAGGCTCAGCGGCTGGAGATGCCGGCGATCGGCATGACCGACCACGGAAACATGTTCGGCGCCAGCGAGTTCTACAACTTGGCCACCGATGCCGGAATCAAGCCGATCATCGGCGTCGAGGCCTACATCGCGCCGGGATCGCGCTTCGACACCAAGCGCATCCTGTGGGGCGACCCGGGTCAGAAGGCCGACGACGTGTCCGGCAGCGGTTCCTACACCCACCTGACGATGGTGGCGGAGGACGCGACGGGCGTTCGCAACCTGTTCAGGCTGTCGTCGCTGGCATCCTTCGAGGGCCAGTTGGGCAAGTGGTCGCGGATGGACTCCGAGATCGTCGCCGAGCACGCCGCGGGCATCATCGCCACCACCGGCTGCCCGTCCGGCGAAGTGCAGACCCGGCTGCGGCTCGGCCATGCCCGCGAGGCGCTGGAATCCGCCGCGAAGTGGCGGGAGATCTTCGGCGCGGACAACTACTTCCTCGAGTTGATGGACCACGGCCTCTCGATCGAGCGCCGGGTCCGCGACGGGTTGCTCGAGATCGGTCGCAAGCTCGACATACCGGCCCTGGCAACCAACGACTGCCACTACGTCACCCGCGACGCCGCGCACAACCACGAGGCGCTGCTGTGCGTGCAGACGGGCAAGACCCTGTCGGATCCGAACCGGTTCAAGTTCGACGGCGACGGCTACTACCTCAAGTCCGCCGCGGAGATGCGGTCGCTGTGGGACGACGAGATCCCCGGGGCGTGCGATTCGACGCTGCTCATCGCCGAACGCGTGCAGTCCTACAAGGACGTGTGGGAGACCCGCGACCGGATGCCCGTGTTCCCAGTGCCCGAAGGTCACGACCAGGGGTCCTGGCTGCGCCACGAGGTCGATGCGGGGCTGGCCCGCCGATTTCCGGCAGGCGTGCCGTCGGCTTACGTGGAGCGGGCCGCCTATGAGATCGAGGTCATCTGCGCCAAGGGCTACCCGTCGTACTTCCTGATCGTGGCGGACCTCGTGGGGTATGCGCGGTCGGTCGACATCCGGGTGGGTCCAGGCCGCGGGTCGGCGGCAGGGTCGCTGGTGGCCTACGCGCTGCGCATCACCGACATCGACCCGATCGAGCACGGGCTGCTGTTCGAGCGCTTCCTGAACCCCGAACGCGCATCGATGCCCGACATCGACATCGACTTCGACGACCGCCGTCGCGGCGAGATGGTCCGCTACGCCGCCGACAAGTGGGGTCATGACCGGGTGGCGCAGGTCATCACCTTCGGCACTATCAAAACCAAGGCCGCACTGAAGGATTCGGCTCGAATTCACTACGGACAACCGGGCTTCGCGATCGCCGACCGCATCACCAAGGCGCTGCCGCCGCCCGTCATGGCCAAGGACATCCCGCTGTCGGGCATCACCGACCCGACGCACGCCCGGTACAAGGAAGCCGCCGAGATCCGCGGGCTGATCGACACCGATCCCGACGTCCGCACCATCTACGAGACGGCCCGCGGCCTCGAGGGCCTGATCCGCAACGCCGGCGTGCACGCCTGCGCGGTGATCATGAGCAGCGAACCGCTGACCGAGGCCATCCCGCTCTGGAAGCGGCCGCAGGACGGCGCCATCATCACCGGCTGGGACTACCCGTCCTGCGAGGCCATCGGCCTGTTGAAGATGGACTTCCTCGGGCTGCGCAACCTGACCATCATCGGCGACGCACTGGAGAACATCAAGGCCAACCGGGGGATCGAACTCGACCTGGAGTCGCTGCCGCTCGACGACGGCCCGACGTACGAATTACTCGGCCGCGGAGACACTCTCGGCGTCTTCCAGCTCGACGGCGGCCCGATGCGCGACCTGCTGCGCCGCATGCAGCCGACCGGGTTCGAAGACGTCGTCGCTGTCATCGCGCTGTACCGGCCGGGACCGATGGGCATGAACGCCCACAACGACTATGCCGACCGCAAGAACAATCGCCAGGCCATCAGGCCGATCCACCCCGAGTTGGCCGAACCACTGGCCGAGATCCTGGCCGAGACCTACGGGCTGATCGTCTACCAAGAGCAGATCATGCGCATCGCGCAGAAGGTGGCAGGCTACTCGCTCGCCCGAGCAGACATTCTTCGCAAGGCCATGGGCAAGAAGAAGCGCGAAGTGCTCGACAAGGAGTACGCGGGTTTCTCGGAAGGCATGAAGAACAACGGATTCTCTGCCGCAGCCATCAAGGCGCTGTGGGACACCGTGCTTCCGTTCGCCGACTACGCGTTCAACAAATCGCATGCCGCAGGCTACGGGCTGGTGTCCTACTGGACCGCCTATCTCAAGGCCAACTATCCGGCTGAGTACATGGCCGGGCTGCTCACGTCGGTGGGCGACGACAAGGACAAGGCCGCGGTCTACCTGGCGGACTGCCGCAGGCTTGGCATCACCGTGCTGCCGCCTGACGTCAACGAGTCCAGCCTGAACTTCGCCTCGGTCGGCGAGGACATCCGCTACGGGCTCGGCGCCGTCCGCAATGTCGGCGGGAACGTCGTTGCCTCGATGATCAACTCACGCACGGACAAGGGGAAGTTCATCGACTTCTCCGACTACCTCAACAAAATCGATATCGGCCCGTGCAACAAGAAGGTCACCGAGTCGTTGATCAAGGCCGGTGCTTTCGACTCGCTCGGTCATCCCCGCAAGGGGCTTTTCCTGGTGCACACCGACGCCGTCGACTCGGTGCTCGGCACCAAGAAGGCCGAGGCGATGGGCCAGTTCGACCTGTTCGGCGGGGCCGATACCGCCACCGACGCGGTGTTCACCATCAAGGTCCCCGACGAGGAGTGGGAGGACAAGCACAAGCTCGCCCTCGAGCGGGAGATGCTCGGCCTCTACGTGTCCGGTCACCCGCTCAACGGCATCGCCCATCTGCTGGCCACGCAGGTGGACACCCAGATTCCGTCGATCCTCGACGGCGATGTGCCCAACGACGCGCAGGTGCGGGTGGGCGGGATTCTGACCGGGGTGAACCGTCGGGTCAACAAGAACGGAATGCCTTGGGCCTCCGCGCAACTGGAGGACCTGACCGGCGGCGTCGAGGTGATGTTCTTCCCTCACACGTACTCCAGCTACGGCGCGGAGGTGGTCGACGACGCCGTCGTGCTCGTCAGCGCCAAGGTCAGAATCCAGGACGACCGGATCTGTCTGATCGCCAACGACCTTGTGGTGCCGGACTTCTCGAATGCCGCCATGGATCGGCCGCTGGCGGTGAGCCTGCCGACGCGGCAGTGCACCATCGACAAGGTCAACGCCCTCAAGCAGGTGCTCGCCCGCCACCCGGGCACCTCGCAGGTCCACCTGCGGCTGATCAGCGGCGAGCGCATCACCACGCTGGAACTGGATCAGTCGCTCCGAGTCACCCCGTCGTCGGCTCTGATGGGGGATCTGAAGGCGCTGCTCGGTCCCGGCTGCCTGGGGTGATGGCCGCGGCCGCCGCCTGATCAACCCAAGACATTCACCGCTCTCGAGATGACGAGCGCGGCGGTGGACAGCGCGACCATCGCCTGCACGGTCATCAGCGCCTTGGCCCAGCGGGCGAGCGGCATGGTGTCGGTGGGGGAGAAGGCCATCACATTGGTCACGCTGACATACAGATAGTCGACGAAAGTCGGACGCCAATCCGGCTTTGCCACATGAGGAGTCGTCATCTGGGGGAAGAGGAAGTCGGGGTAGGGCCGCTCACCGGCGTGCCTGGCGAACGGACCGCCGCGGTCGAGTTCCCAGTACCAGATGCCGAACACGATGATGTTGGTGACGAAGATCGCCGCGCCGCTGCCGAGCAGAACGGCCGCGTTGTTGCTGACCTCGCCGCTGATGATGCGCACGTCAAGCAGAACCGCCGACGCGGTGTTGTCGATGGTGATCGCCGCCAGCAGCCCCCAGGTGGCATATCGGCCGAGACGCGTCCGGCGCGACATGACCCGCGGGTTGATCGCCAGCAGTGCCACCATGAGAAGCGCCTCGAGAACCAGTAACGGCCACCGAGGTACGACGGTGTAGGCCCTGGGTATGGCGACCTGCTGCGCCATCACCGCCAGCACGGCCAGGCGTACCGGTATCGCACTCTCCGGGTCGCCATGCCGCACCCAGGCAGGTACCCGTCGTCCCGCGTCGGCTGTGAGTTCGCGAAGCGAAGCGGAGCAGACGCTCGCGGCGCAGATCGGATTCCGGTGAACCGTTCATCTGCACAGTGTGATTGCCTAGGTTGTGAATCATGAGCACATCGGATCGGCCTGCCACTCTCTGTGAAGCCTTTCAACGGATCGCCGCCGTCGAGCCGGACGCCGTCGCGCTGCGGACGCCCGGCGACGCGAAGACCCTGACCTGGCGGGAGTACGCCGAACAGGTGCGTCAGGTCGCGGCCGGGCTGGCCGGGCTCGGCGTCAAGCGCGGCGACACGGTCTCGTTGATGATGGCCAACCGCGTCGAGTTCTATCCGCTCGAGGTCGGTGCGCAACACGTCGGTGCGATCTCGTTCTCGGTCTACAACACCCTGCCAGCCGAGCAGTTGGTTTACCTGTTCGACAACGCCGACACCAAGGTGATCATGTGCGAGGCGCAGTACGTCGAGCGTATTCGCGCCAGCGGTGCCGACATCGATCACATCGTCTGCCTGGACGGCTCACCCGAAGGCACGATGTCGGTGGCGAACCTCATCGCAGCGGGCGCTGATGACTTCGACTTCGAGGCGTCGTGGCGGGCAGTGCAATCCGATGATGTGGCCACATTGATCTACACGTCGGGCACTACGGGGAACCCGAAGGGCGTCGAGGTGACGCACGCGAACCTGTTGTTTCAGGCGTATGCGATCGACGAGGTGCTCGGAGTGCGGTTCGGCGACCGAAGCACGTCGTTTCTGCCCACGGCGCACATCGCCGACCGGATGGGTGCGCTGTATCTGCAGGAGGTGTTCGGCACCCAGATCACGACGGTCGATGACCCGCGGGCCATCGCGGGCGCACTGCCGGATGTGCGACCGACGATCTGGGGTGCGGTACCTCGGATCTGGGAGAAGTTGAAGGCGGCGATCGAGTTCGCCGCTGCCAACGAGCCCGACGAGACCAAGCGCATGGGTCTGCAGTGGGGACTGTCGGTCGCGCGCAAGAAGGCCGATGCGTTGGTCGCCGGTGAACCACTCGACGACGCTGCGGACGCGGAATGGGCGAAGGCCGATCAGCTGGTGTTCTCGAAGCTGCGGGAGAAGTTGGGCCTCGACCAGATGCGGCATGCGGTGTCGGGAGCGGCTCCGATCCCGAAGGAGACCCTGGCGTTCTTCGTCGGGTTGGGTATTCCGATCGCCGAGGTCTGGGGGATGTCGGAGCTCAGCTGCATTGCGACAGTGAGCCATCCGTCGGAAACCCGGTTGGGCACGGTGGGCAAGCTGGTGCCGGGCATGGAGGGCCGGATCGCCGACGACGGGGAGTTTTTGGTGCGCGGGCCGCTGGTGATGAAGGGCTATCGCAAAGAGCCGAAGAAGACCGCGGAGGCCGTCGACGAGGACGGGTGGCTGCACACCGGCGACATCATGGAGGCGGACGAGGACGGCTACCTGAGGATCGTCGACCGCAAGAAGGAGCTGATCATCAACGCGGCGGGAAAGAACATGTCGCCCGCCAACATCGAGAACACGATCAAGGCATCGTGCCCGCTGATCGGGGTGATCCTCGCGGTCGGCGACGCGCGCCCGTACAACACCGCCCTGATCGTTCTCGACGCCGAATCGGCGGCGCCTTGCGCGGCGCAGCGCGGGCTGGCCGATGATTCGCCGGAGACCCTTGCCGCGCATCCGGAGGTGATCAAGGAAATCGCGGCCGGTGTTGCCGAAGGCAATACCAAGCTGGCGAAGGTCGAGCAGATCAAGCGGTTCCGGGTGCTGCCGACGTTCTGGGAGCCCGGCGGCGACGAGATCACGTTGACGATGAAGCTCAAGCGCAAGCCGGTCCACGAGAAGTACCGCGCCGAGATCGACGAGCTCTACGCCGCAGACGTCGCCGATGCGGTTCACGAGCCGAAGGCAACGAGCCCAGCGCAATGACGTCGCGTCACGTCAGTGTGTGGGTCGAGGCGGCGCCGGACGTCGTGTACGCCATCGCCGCCGACCCGGCGCAGCTGCCCCGATGGGCGTCCGGACTGGCGCAGGGGGCGCTGCGGCAGACCGCGGACGGTTGGGTCGCCGATTCGCCGATGGGTGAGGTCGTCATCGAGTTCGCGCCGGCCAACGAGTTCGGGGTGCTCGACCACGTCGTGCGGATGCCGTCGGGTGAGGCCGTCTACAACCCCATGCGAGTGCTGCCTGCGGGGGAGAATGAGCCGCGCTGCGAGGTGGTGTTCACCGTGCGACAGCGTGCGGGCATGACCGACGAGGAGTTCGACAGGGACGCGGCGACGGTGGCCGCCGACTTGAACCGGCTGCGACAGCTCGCGGAGAGCTAGCGCCGCGAAGCGGCGACGCGCAGGCCGAGTCCCACGGCGGTGGCGGATGCGGCCGCGGTCAGCACGGCAGGCGCAGCGGCGCCTGTCACGACGCCGACCAGGACGAGCACGACAGCGCCGACCAGCAGTGCGGCCAGCTTGTACATCGGCCAGGGCACTCCGGCGATCAGCACTTCGTCGCGGACGGTCATAGTTTCACGATAGCTCGTAAGGCATATTTCGGCTACCCGAAACGCCGGATCAGGCCAGGCGGTTTGGCTAGCCCGCCTAAGCTGGCGGCATGCCGCTTTCCGCAGAATATGAGCCGAGCGCATCCGAATGGGTGCGCGACCACGTCGACAAGATCGAGCAGTCGGGCGGCTCGGATTCCGAACTTAACGGCAAGCCTGTCGTCGTGCTGAACACCATCGGCGCCAAGAGCGGCAAGCTCCGCAAGACACCGCTGATGCGAGTCGAGCACAACGGCGAATACGCTGTGGTCGCGTCGCTGGGCGGCGCTCCGAAGAATCCGGTCTGGTACTACAACGTCAAGCGAAATCCGCGAGTCGAGCTGCAGGACGGCGACACCACCGGCGACTACGACGCCCGCGAGGTTTTCGGCGACGAAAAGGCAACCTGGTGGGACCGGGCCGTGGCGGCCTGGCCGGACTACGCCGACTACCAGAAGAAGACCGACCGCGAGATCCCGGTCTTCGTGCTGACACCGGTCGGCTGAATTCAGTTTTGGCGGGGAAACCCCCAAGTGGCACCATTGATCGGTGCCCGTGCAAGTGAGTCAGAGCCCCCGTACGTCGCCGCCGGTGTCCGCGGCCGACATCGATGCGGCCGCTCAGCGAATCTCCGACGTGGTGACCCGCACCCCGCTGCAGTGCAGCGAACGGCTCTCCGAGGCCGTCGGCGCAACGGTGTACCTCAAGCGGGAGGACCTCCAGGCGGTCCGCTCCTACAAGCTGCGCGGAGCCACCAACCTGCTGAGGCAACTCTCGCAGGACGAGATCGCCGCCGGGGTGGTGTGTTCGTCCGCGGGTAATCACGCCCAGGGCTTCGCGATGGCGTGCCGGTCGATGGGCATCCGCGGCCGGGTGTATGTGCCCGCCAAGACGCCGAAACAGAAGCGCGACCGCATCCGCTATCACGGTCGTGAGTTCATCGAGCTGATCGCCATCGGCAAGACCTACGACGAGGCGGCGGCCGCCGCGCTCGACGACGTGGCGCGCACGGGGGCGACTTTGGTGCCGCCGTATGACGATCCCCGCACGATCGCCGGCCAGGGCACCATCGCCGTCGAGCTTCTCGATCAGCTCGAGGGCGAGCCCGACCTGGTGATCGTGCCGGTCGGGGGTGGCGGCTGCATCTCGGGCATCACCACATACCTCACCGAGCGCGCTACCCGCACGTCGATTCTGGGCGTCGAGCCTGCCGGCGCAGCGGCGATGATCGCCGCACTCGCCGAGGGCCATCCCGTCACGCTCGAGCATGTGGACCAGTTCGTCGACGGCGCCGCGGTCAGCCGGGCAGGCGAGCTGACCTACGCGACGTTGGCCGCTGCCGGCGACATGGTGTCGCTGACGTCGGTGGACGAGGGCGCGGTGTGCACGGCCATGCTGGATCTGTACCAGAACGAGGGCATCATCGCCGAGCCCGCCGGTGCGCTGTCGGTGGCCGCGCTGCTGGAGGCCGACATCACGCCTGGGTCGACTGTCGTCTGCCTGATCTCGGGCGGAAACAACGATGTGTCACGGTACGGCGAGATCCTCGAGCGGTCGCTGGTGCACCTCGGGCTCAAGCACTACTTCCTCGTCGACTTCCCGCAGGAGCCGGGTGCGCTGCGCCGGTTCCTCGACACCGTGCTCGGCCCGAACGACGACATCACGCTGTTCGAGTACGTCAAGCGCAACAACCGGGACACCGGCGAGGCCCTCGTCGGTGTCGAGCTCGGCTCGGCCGCCGACCTCGACGGCCTGCTGGAACGGATGAAGGCGTCCGACATCCACGTCGAGACCTTGGAGCCGGGCTCGCCGGCCTACCGCTACCTGCTCTAGGCGGCCGGGGATACCGGTGACGACCCGGTCCGCAGCACCGCGAATGAATGCCCGTCCAGTCGGGTGGCGTCAGCGTTCGCGGTCGGTTCCCCCCATGCCAGCACGACCTCACCGGACACCGGCACCGTCACCTCGTCGGCGTTCATATTGCACGCGATCGCCAGTGACCCGCGGTGCATCACGAGCCATCGCTTGTCCTCGTCGAAGTCGATCTTCAGATTGTCCAACCACGGATCGGCCATGTCCGGTTCGTCGCGCCGCAGCGCCAGCAGGCCGTGGTAGACGCGTCGCAACCGGCCGTGATCGCCGTCGTCGACCTCGTGCCAATTGAGCTTCGAGCGAAGGAACGTCTCCGGGTCCTGTGGGTCGGGGATTTCGTCGGCGTCCCAACCGTGTTCGGCGAACTCCCGTTTGCGGCCCTCGGCGGTGGCTCGCGCCAACTCGGGTTCGGGATGGCTGCTGAAGAACTGGAACGGGCTGGACGAGCCCCACTCCTCACCCATGAAAAGCATTGCCGTATAGGGTGAACCGAGCGCGAGAGCGGCCTTGACCGCTAGCTGACCCGGCGTCAGGTTCTGCGAAGGCCGGTCACCGACGGCTCGGTTGCCGACCTGGTCGTGGGTGAGCGTGTACGCCAGCAGTCTGGTCGCGGGGATCATGGCGGTGTTCAGCGGCCGCCCGTGCCTCCTGTGCCGGAACGACGAGTACGTGCCCGCATGGAAATAGCCCTGCTTGAGCGTTTGTGCCAGCGTCTCGAGCGAACCGAAATCGCTGTAATAGCCCTGCCGTTCGCCGGAAACCGCCGCGTGGATCGCGTGATGGATGTCGTCGTCCCACTGCGCGGTCATTCCGTATCCGCCACGGTCGCGGGGAGTGATCAGGCGCGGGTCGTTCTTGTCGCTTTCGGCGATCAGCGACAGCGGCCTCCCCAGTTCTGCTGCCAGCGCGTCGGTGTCTGCGGACAGTTCCTCGAGGATGTGCAGCGCAGTCGTATCGACCAGCGCGTGCACGGCGTCCAGACGTAGCCCGTCGGCGTGGAATTCGCGCATCCAGCGCAGCGCGCAGTCGATGATGTAGCGGCGCACCTCGTCGGCGTCAGCGTCTGCGATGTTGATCGACTCGCCCCACGGGTTGCTGCCGGTCGACAGGTACTGCCCGAACCTCGGCAGGTAGTTGCCGGACGGCCCGAGATGGTTGAACACCGCGTCGATCAGCACGCCGAGCCCGCGGTTGTGGCATGCGTCGATGAGCCGGACCAGCCCGTCCGGCCCGCCGTACGGCTCGTGAACGGCGTACCAGAGCACTCCGTCGTAGCCCCAGCCGTGTGTGCCGCCGAAGGCGTTGACCGGCATGAGCTCGACGAAGTCGATACCGAGATCAACCAGGTAGTCGAGTTTTTCGATGGCCGAGTCGAAAGTGCCCCCCTGGGTGAAGGTGCCGACATGGAGTTCGTAGATCGCCCGGCCTTCGATCGAGCGACCCCGCCACTCGGGGTCGGTCCATGCGTCGGGAGCCGGCTGCCACAGCTGCGAGCGTTCGTGCACGCCGTCGGGCTGTCGCGGCGACCGCGGATCGGGAAGAACTGTGGAGTCGTCGTCGAGCACGAAGCCGTACCGGGCGTCGATGGGTGCGTCGACGTCGGCACGCCACCAGTCGTCGTCGGTGCGCGTCATCGGGTACAGGGTGCCCTCGACGTCGAGTTGCACGTTGTGCGGCCGCGGCGCCCATACCGAGAATTCAGTCATCGACCCGCTCCAGCAGGGCGACGGGCAGCTCAGCGAACAGCTCGGCCGAAAGGACTTTCCCGCGCAACCGCCCATCACTCAACCGGTTTCGCCACGTGCCCTCGGGAAGCGTCAGCGACGTGTCGCCCCAACCGGTTTCGGCCAGCCGGACGGAATGCCGGGTCACGGCGGTCACCACATCGGATCCGCGTGCGAACGCCACCACGTGAGCCCTCGCATCGCTATCGGCGACCAGAGGGCGGTACTCGGCGCCGACGAACACGTCCGGCCTGTCCCGACGTAGCCGCAGTGCGGCCGCCACCACGCGAATCTTGGCATCGCCGCGGGCCGAAAGTGCTTCCCGGCGCGCGGCGAAGTCGACCGGTCTGCGGTTGTCGGGATCAACGAGGCTGTCATCCCACAGCTCGGTGCCCTGGTACACATCGGGAATACCGGGTGCGGTCAGCTGGATCAGTTTCTGGCCGAGGCTGTCGCTGCGGACATGCTCGTCGAGCCGGGCCACCGTCGTCGTCAGCTCCGTTGCGATCGGGCCGTCGATGATGTCGTCGATCCAGGTGTGCACCTTGTGCTCGAAGTCGGTGTTCGGTTCGTTCCAGTTGGTGTGGACGGCGGCTTCCCGGATCGCCTTCTCGGCATACGCGTGCAGGCGAGTGCGCAGGTCGTCGGTCACTGTCCCGTCAGCCGGCCAGACGCCGAAAATGTTCTGCCACAGGAACAGGCCGGTCATCGGGTCCGGCGACGGGATGCGTTGCTCCCATGCGCCGACGAACTGCGCCCACAGCGATGGCACCTGTGACAGGACACCGATTCGCGCCCGCACGTCCTCGCCGCGTTTGGTGTCGTGGGTGCTGAGCGCCGTCATCGCCTGCGGCCACAGCGCACCGCGCGTCGTGGCGCGCTGGTGGAACTCGGCCACGCTGACTCCGAAGCGGTCGGGTTCACCGCCGACTTCGTTCAGCGATACCAGCCGCGGGTCGCGGTAGAACAGGCAGTCCTCCATCGACTTCGCCGTCGCCGCTCCGCACAGCTGCTGCAGGCGCACAGCTGCCTCGCCGCTGTCACCGACCGCCGCCGAGAGCACCGCGAGGGCATCGGCCAGATCCGGTCGGGCTTCGGCGGTTTCGGCCAGCGCAATCGCCAGCACGGACGCCAGGCTCAGATAGTCCGACCGGTACACGCCGATGTGGCTCAACAGCTCGGCGACCGCCTCGCCCAACTGCGGATGCGGGTGGCCGGTGGCGGCCACGATGGTGCGGCACAGCCGCTGCTGTTCGCTGTGCAGGGTGTCGGTCACCGCGCTGGCCTTCAGGGAGCGGGCCAGCCGGGGCATCTCGTCGTAGGATGCGCCGGTCGAATCGACAAGGGCGGTGAGTGGCTCCTCACCCGTCGGATCGACGAACACGCCGCCGATTTCGCGCAGCGCGTCGTAACCGGTCGTGCCCGCGACGGGCAGGCACGGGTCGAGGGGCTCGTCGACGGCGAGGATCTTCTCGATCACGATCCACGCCCGCGGCCCGGTGATCTCGCGCAGCCAGCGCAGATAGCCCGTCGGGTCGGCGAGGCCGTCGGGATGATCGATGCGGACGCCGTCGACGAGGTCCTCGTCGAACCAGCGCTTCACCTCGACGTGCGTGGCATCGAATACCGCGCGATCCTCCTGGCGGAGTCCGGCAAGCGACGTGATCGAAAAGAATCGCCGGTAGCCGCAGACTCCGTTGCGCCACCCGATCAGCTGGTAGTGCTGACGGTCGTGCACCTCTCGGCCGGTGCCCGAACCCGTGCCCGGTGCGACGGGGTAGGCGAGGTCACCGAGCCGCAGCATGTCCCCGTCGACCACGAGATCGTCGACGTCGGTGTCAGAACCCAGTACCGGCAGCATGATTCGACCGTCGGCGAGCGTCCAGTCGATATCGAAGTAGGCCGAGTACACGGAGTCCCGGCCGTGGGTCAGGACGTCCCACCACCACTTGTTCTGCTGGGGGTTCTCCACGCCGACGTGATTCGGGACGATGTCGACGATCAAACCCATCCCGCGTGATTTCGCCGCCGCTGACAGGCTCGCCAGCCCCTCGGCGCCGCCCAGGTCGGCCGACACCGACGTCGGATCGGTCACGTCGTAGCCGTGCGTCGAGCCTGCCGCCGCCGTCAGGATGGGGGACAGGTACAGATGTGACACACCGAGATCGTCGAGGTAGGGCAGGACAGCCTCGGCGTCGGCGAACGTGAAGGCGTCACCGCGCATCTGCAGTCGATACGTCGACACAACGGGAGAAGGCATGTGTCAGGCGGTCTTACGCAGCACGAGCAGCGAACGCGGCTGCAAGGAGATCTTCTCGCCTGCGGCGACGACGAAGTCGGAGTCGCCCTTGGCGTCGGCGGTGTCCAGATCCGCGGTCCACTCGTCGGCGTAGTCGCCGTGCGGAGCAACGAAGTCCTGCTCGTGGTCGTTTGCGTTGAAGCACAACAGAAACGAGTCGTCGACAACGCGTTCACCGCGTTCGTCGGGCGTCGGAATGGCGTCGCCGTTGAGGAACACCGCCACGCACTTGCCAAGGCCGGTACCCCAGTCTTCCGGTGTCATCTCGGTGCCCGCCGGAGTCAGCCACGCGATGTCGCGGGCCTGGTCGCCGCTGCGAATCGGCTTACCCTCGAAGAAGCGGCGGCGGCGGAACACCGGGTGTTTCTTTCGCAGCTCGCTGACCTTGCGGGTGAAGGTCAACTGGTCGGCGTTGGTCTCGCACATCGACCAGTCCATCCAGCTCAGTTCGGAGTCCTGGCAATAGACGTTGTTGTTGCCCTTCTGGGTGCGCCCGATCTCGTCGCCGTGCGACAGCATCGGGGTGCCCTGGGACAACATGAGCGTCCCCATGATGTTGCGCATCTGCCTGGCGCGCAGCGCCAGGATGTCCGGGTCGTCGGTCGGACCCTCGACACCGCAGTTCCACGACCGGTTGTGGCTCTCGCCGTCGCGGTTGTCCTCGCCGTTGTCCTCGTTGTGTTTCTCGTTGTAGGACACCAGGTCGTTCAGCGGGAACCCGTCATGGCACGTCACGAAGTTGATGCTCGCGCTGGGCCGCCGGCCGGTGGCCTCATAGAGGTCCGACGAGCCGGTCAGCCGTGAAGCGAATTCACCGAGGGTCGCGGGTTCGCCCCGCCAGTAATCACGCACAGTGTCGCGATACTTCCCGTTCCACTCGGTCCACAAACCTGGAAAATTGCCGACTTGATAGCCGCCCTCGCCGACGTCCCACGGCTCCGCGATCAACTTCACCTGACTGATCACGGGATCCTGCTGGACCAGGTCGAAGAACGCTGAGAGTCGGTCGACCTCGTAGAACTCGCGGGCCAGCGCAGAAGCCAGGTCGAACCGGAAACCGTCAACGTGCATGTCGAGCACCCAGTACCGAAGCGAGTCCATGATCAGCTGCAGGGTGTGCGGATGCCGGGGGTTGAGGCTGTTACCGGTGCCGGTGAAGTCGCGGTACAGCCGCAGATCGTCGTCCATCAGCCGGTAATAAGCGGCGTTGTCGATGCCGCGGAAGTTGATCGACGGCCCGAGGTGGTTTCCCTCGGCCGTGTGGTTGTAGACCACATCGAGAATCACCTCGATCCCCGCCTCGTGGAACGTGCGCACCATGGCCTTGAATTCGGCGACGGCACCACCGGCGTGCCTGCTGGACGCGTACTGGTAGTGCGGTGCCAGGAAGCCGAACGTGTTGTAGCCCCAGTAATTTCGCAGCCCCAGGTCGATGAGTCGGTGATCGTGCATGAATTGGTGTACGGGCATCAGCTCGATCGCGGTGACGTTGAGCGACTTGAGATGGTCGATGACGGCGGGGTGCGCCAACCCCGCGTAGGTGCCGCGCTGCTCCTCGGGGATGGCGGGATGGGTCTGGGTGAGCCCTTTGACGTGCGCCTCGTAGATGACGGTCTCGTGATAGGGCGTGCGCGGTGCGCGATCGGACGCCCAGTCGAAGTACGGGTTGATGACGACGCTGGTCATGGTATGGCCGAGCGAGTCGATCCGCGGCGGCGTACCACCCGACGCGAGATCGTCGGCTTCGAGGTCGTAGGAGTACAGCGCCTGGGTGAAGTCGAAGTCACCGTAGAACGATTTTCCGTACGGGTCGAGCAGCAGCTTGCTCGAATCGCATCGATGCCCCGACGCCGGATCCCACGGTCCGTGAACGCGGAAGCCGTAGCGCTGTCCCGGTGTCACCGTCGGCAGGTAGGCATGCCAGACGTAGCCGTCCACCTCCTCGAGGTCGACCCGCTCCTCGGTGCCGTCCTTGGCGATCAGGCAGAGCTCGACCCGCTCGGCGACCTCGGAGAACAGCGAGAAGTTGGTCCCTGCGCCGTCGTAGGTGGCGCCGAGCGGATACGGAGTACCGGGCCACACCGTCTTCGAGGACATCATCCGACCTTATCGGCGGCTGAGGCCGGACGCCCGGTAGTCACCACCAGTGGGTGGCGGCTGCGATCTGGCGTCCCAGCTCGTCGGCCATCGTGCGCATATACGTCTTCGAGATGTGGTGAGAATCGTGGTAGATCAGCACGTTTCCCTCGATCGCGCGGCATACGTCTCTTCGGCACACCGCATCGCTGAGGTCCAGCGGTTTCAGCAGCGGGAACCGATTCACCCACGTCAGCGTGGGGTTGGTCTTGGACAGCACAACGGAGCGCCTGATCCCACACGAGATCCCGTTGCCACCGTCGGCGAGGCAGTCCGCGGGGAAGAACGGCACGCCTCCGCGCACCAGCCATGGGGTGTCGCGCATCGCCAGAATCGGAATGCCGTTGTCGGACAGCTCTTCCCAGATGCCGACGTAGGTGCCCGGCATCACGTCGCCGGTCCTGGTGTTCCACGGCCGGGTCGCGGTGGTGAACACGTAGTCGGGCCGATCGGCGATGATCTTCTTCATCGCCGACTCGTTCCAGGTGTGGCACTTGGGGTAGGGCCGGTTGTCGCCCATCACCAGCGGTACCTCTTCGGTGGTGAGCGGGCAGCCCATCTTGAGGTAGGTGGTCACCTTGAAGTGGTGCAGCTTGCCCAGCAGGTCCAGCGCGGTGATCCAGTGCTCGGCGTGCGATCCGCCTGCCAGCGCGATGGTGTGCGACGCCGACTGATCGCCGTAGCTGCAGCTGATCACGTCGACGGTGTCGAAGTCGCTGATGCAGCCGTCCTCGGTGGTCTCAGGAAGATCCTGCGTCGCCTCGAGGACCGTCGGCCGCATCGGCGCGTCAGGAACCGGAGCGTTGTCGAGAAGCACGTGCGCCCCGGGGTAGTCGAGCGACTCCAGGCTGCCCAGCTGCTCGGCGTTGGCCTGCTGCACTCCGATGTGTTCACGCCAGGAGAACGAGGTCACCGTCAGCCCCACCGCGAGCGCGGCCACGATCGAGCCGAGCACCAGCGTCGGCCTGCGCATCCGCCGGCGCGACGGAAGCCTGCCCCACGGGAGGTTCGCCGTGGCGGCACCGGCGGATCGGTATCGCAGCGGCTTCTCGACGTACTTCGTCGTCAGGAACGCGAGTAGGCCGGACAACAGCAGCACACCCGCGCCGTCGAAGAATTCCGCGTGCGGTCGATCGGCGTAGACGAGCCAGAAGATCAGCAGCGGCCAGTGCCAGAGGTAGAGCGAGTAGGCGATGGACCCGAGCCACACGAACGGCTTCGCAGCCAGCAACCGATTGGGCAGCGGCAGCCTGCCGCCGGTGTGAGGGTCGGCGAGCCGGTTGGCGCCGGCGAGGATGAACAGCATGGTGGCGCCCACCGGCACGAGCGCCCACGGTCCAGGGAACTCCTTGACGCCGTTGATGAGAGCGCCGCAGGACAGAATCGCGGCGAGGGCCACCAGCGCAACCGTCGTCCGCAGCCACATGGGCCAGCGGATGTAACCGATCACGGCACCGACCAACGCCCCGAGCAGCAGCTCCCACCCGCGCGCGAAGCTGTTGTAGTACGCCGTCGCCTGATCGACGTTGTGCGCGAAGATCGCGTACACGAATGAAGCGACGGTCAGCACGGTCAGCAGCACGACGAGCGCCGCACGCATGTGTCTGCCGAGAATCTTGCGGAACAGCAGGGCGAAACCGAAGGTCAACGCGAGGAACGCGATATAGAACTGGCCTTGGACGGACATCGACCAGATGTGTTGCAGCGGGCTGACCGCTTCACCTGCCCGCAGATAGTCCGCGGCGGTGTTGGCCAGTTCCCAGTTCTGGTAGTAGCCGAGGCTGGCCAAGCTCTGGTCGGCGAACGTCTCCCAGCGGGTTTCGGGCTGGATGAGAATGGTCAGAACTCCCGCCGCGGCCAACACCACGACAAGGGCGGGCAGTAGGCGGCGAACAAGCCGGGTGATCTCGGGAACCGGTGACAGCGATGCGCCCGACGTTAGGGCGGTACGTAGCAGGCGCCCGCCGAAGAAGAAGCCGGACAGCGCGAGGAAGACGTCCACGCCACCGGAGACCCGACCGAACCAGACATGAAACACCGCGACGAGGGCGATCGCGATTCCGCGAAGGCCGTCGAGGTCGTGGCGGTAGAAGCCGGACTTGCGGTCAGCCGCCGACGCGCCCTTGGGGGGCGTGACTGCGGTAACCGCTGCCGGCCGGGGCGGGGCGAGGGTCATATCGCGGGATAATCTACCGAAAAACGCTGTGCGACTCATGTCGCTCGTCGCGCCATTAGGCTCATTTCCCGTGCCCGCGTTGACCCCCGCTGAAATCAGCGCCATCGACGCCGCCCACGTGTGGCACCCGTACAGCACGATCGGCGCCGAGTCGATGCCGCCGGCGGTGGCCGTCGGGGCCAACGGGGCGTGGTTGACGCTGGTCGACGGCGACAAGCGGCTCGAGGTGCTCGACGCGATGAGTTCGTGGTGGACCGCCATCCACGGCCACGGCCATCCATCTCTCGACTACGCGATCGCTTCGCAGTTGTCGCGAATGAACCACGTCATGTTCGGTGGCCTCACCCACGAGCCCGCAGCCCGCCTGGCGCAGCTGCTCGTCGAAATCACCCCGGACGGCCTCGACACCGTATTCTTCAGCGACTCCGGATCGGTGTCGGTCGAGGTGGCTGTGAAGATGGCGTTGCAGTACCAACGCAGTCTCGGCCGCCCGGACAAGCACCGGCTGATGACGTGGCGCGGCGGCTACCACGGCGACACCTTCGCGCCGATGAGCGTCTGTGACCCCGATGGCGGCATGCATGCGCTGTGGACCGACATCCTGGCCCATCAGGTCTTCGCGCCCCAGGTGCCCGGCGATTACGACACCGCGTACATCGCCGCATTCGAAGCGCAGCTGGCCGGGCACGCCGACGAGCTCGCCGCCGTCATCGTGGAGCCCGTCGTCCAGGGTGCCGGCGGTATGCGCTTCCACGACCCCCGCTATCTGACCGACCTGCGCGACATCTGCGACCGCCACCAGGTACTGCTGATCTTCGACGAGATCGCCACCGGCTTCGGGCGCACCGGGACGCTGTTCGCGGCCGAGCACGCGGACGTCCGCCCCGACATCATGTGCGTCGGCAAGGCGCTGACCGGCGGCTACCTCAGCCTGGCCGCCACTTTGTGCACAACAGAGATCGCGCACACCATCAGCAGCCACGAACCGGGCGCCCTCATGCACGGACCGACCTTCATGGCCAACGCGCTGGCATGCTCGGTGGCGGTGGCCTCGGTCGAACTGCTGCTCGGCCAGGATTGGCGCACAAGGGTTTCGGAGATCGAAACGGGTCTGCGCGCCGGTCTCGAGCCCGCGCGCGGCCTGTCGGGCGTCGCGGATGTGCGGGTGCTCGGCGCCATCGGCGTCGTCGAGATGGCCGAGCCGGTCGACATGCCGGTGGCGACGGCGGCGGCGCTGAAGCACGGCATCTGGCTGCGCCCGTTCCGCAATCTGGTGTACGCCATGCCGCCCTACATCTGCACGCCGGACGAGATCGGCCAGATCACCTCGGCGATGGTCGGCGTGGCGCGTGCACTAACCTGAACGGTGTTCAAGTGTCGGAAGTCGAGGAGCACTGTGACCCGAGTGAGCGTCTCCCCGTTGGCCTGGCTGGACGACGTGGAGAAGCAGCGTCGCGCGGCCGGGTTGCGTCGCTCGCTGCGCGCGCGCCCGCCGGTCGGCACCGAACTCGACCTGGCGTCCAACGACTATCTCGGCCTTTCCCAGCACCCCGACGTGATCGACGGCGGCGTCGCCGCCCTGCGCACCTGGGGCGCGGGCTCATCGGGCTCCCGGCTGGTGACCGGCAACACCGAACTGCACGAGGGCTTCGAGACCGCGCTGGCCGACTTCGTCGGCGCGCAGTCGGCGCTGGTGTTCTCTTCGGGCTACACCGCCAATCTCGGCGCCGTGGTCGCGCTGTCCGGCCCAGGGTCGCTGCTGGTGTCCGATGCCTACACCCACGCGTCCCTCGTCGATGCCTGCCGGTTATCGCGGGCACGGGTGGCGGTGACACCGCATCGCGACGTGGCGGCGGTGAAGGACGCGCTTGCGTCACGCGACGAGGACCGCGCCGTCGTGATCACCGACTCGGTCTTCAGCGCGGACGGCGACCTGGCCCCGTTGCGTGAACTGCACGACGTCTGCAGGCGTCACGGCGCGCTGCTCATCGTCGACGAGGCCCACGGTCTCGGCGTGCGCGGGACCGGCGGGCGCGGCCTGCTCGAGGAGGTCGGCCTTGCCGGAGCACCCGACGTCGTGATGACCGTGACGATGTCCAAGGCGCTGGGCGCGCAGGGCGGGGCGGTGCTCGGATCCGCCGCCGTGCGCGAGCACCTGATCGACTCCGCGCGGCCGTTCATCTTCGACACCGGGCTGGCCCCTGCCGCGGTCGGTGCGGCATGGGCGGCCCTGCGCGTCCTGGCGGCCGAGCCGTGGCGCGCGCAGAACGTGCTGCGGTTCGCCAACGAACTGGCCGATGTGTGCGACGTCCCCGACCGCCCGGAGTCGGCGGTGGTTTCGGTGATACTCGGTGCGCCAGAGGTCGCCCTCGCCGCGGCGACCGAATGTCTCGCGCGCGGCGTGCGCGTCGGATGCTTCCGACCGCCGACCGTGCCCGCAGGCACGTCGCGGCTGCGGCTCACGGCGCGGGCGTCGCTCTCGAAGGACGAGATGACGGTGGCGCGCGCTGTGCTCACGGAAGTGCTGTCGACGGCTCGCCAGTGAGCATTCTGGTCGTCACGGGCACCGACACCGGGGTGGGCAAGACGGTGGCCACCGCGGCGCTGGCCTGTCATGCGCGGCTCGCCGGTATCGATGTCGCGGTGTGCAAGCCGGTGCAGTCCGGGTCGGCCGACGGCGACGACGACCTGGTCGATGTCGGCCGGCTCGCCGGCATCACCCAGTTACACGGACTCACACGTCTTCCGGAACCGCTGGCGCCCGCAGCCGCCGCGCAGCGGGCAGGCATGCGGTTGCCGAGGGGCGAGGAAATGCGGTCGATGGTCACCGCGGTGGACCGGCCGGACCGGCTGACCCTGGTCGAAGGAGCCGGGGGACTGCTCGTCGAGATCGGAGAGGGCGGCGCGACGCTCCGCGACCTTGCGGTCGACCTCGCCGCGCCGGTACTCGTCGTGGCCAGGGCGGGGTTGGGCACACTCAACCATGTGGCGCTGACGCTGGAAGCGCTCGGTGCACACAACGTGTGGTGTGCAGGCCTTGTCATCGGCGCGTGGCCGTGTGATCCAGGCGTCATCGAGACCGGCAATCGCGATGTGCTGTCGGCGATGGCACCGGTACGTGCCGTATTGCCCGACGGCGCAGGCGCTTTGGCTGCGACGGAGTTCGAATCGATGAGCAGGACGGCATTCGACCCGCAGTGGGTCAGGGGCCTGGTGGGCTGAGATGGTCCACTCCGTCGAATTGCTTTTCGACGATGAGACCGACGCTGCGATGCGGCGCATCTGGGACGAGCTGACCGAGACAGGGGTGCGCAGCCTGGCCGGCTCGACATCACCGAGCAACCGGCCGCACGTCACGCTGGCGGTGGCAGAGCACATGGACGACGGTGTGCACGATGCACTGCGCCCGCTGCTGCGAAAGCTGCCGTTGGCGTGCACGATCGGGGCACCGATGCTCTTCGGCCGGGGGCCGTTCACCCTCGTGCGGCTGCTGATCCCGTCGGCCGAATTGCTTGCGTTACAGGCAGCCGTGCACGACGTGTGTCTGCCGTACATGTCACCGGGCCCGCTGCCGCACGCCGCTCCCGGCCACTGGACGCCGCATGTGACCATGGCGCGGCGAGTCAAGACGGAGAAGTTGGCCGACGCGCTCTCAGTGCAACGTATGTCGCGCGACCGGCGCGCAACGGCGGTGGCGATCCGGCACTGGGACGGCAACAACCGTGTGGAGCACGCGATCACGCAGTAAAGGATGCGTCCTCTCTGAAGCAACCCGGGCTTCGCACTAAGGGACCGTTGCCGCAATGCTTTTCGGTACGCACATGCGCCACGCCTCGACGACGATCTCGCGGAGTTCTGCGGCGTCGATGGCGTCGAGCCGCACGTGGACCCAGTTGAACCGCATGTCGGACTGCCTCGGCAGCATCCGGGCTCGGAGGCCACCAGCCCGGCGCGCTCCTCCTTGGGAAAAGCGAAGCCCATCACCGTCTCGTCGCGGGAGAAGGCGAGATAGACGATCTGCCCGATGCGGAACTTGATCTGATCGCGAACCACGACCTCATACGACCTCGGCAGAGTCGAGGTTATGCGCCGCACATCAGCGACGGTGTTCATGGCGCCGACGTTAGTCGGCTGCTCCGACAACCGGCCGGCGTGCCGCGATGCCGTCGACAAGAAGCGCGAGCCCGAAGCCGAACCGTTCACCCGCGTCGTCGGTGAGGGTCGATTGGTCGTCGGGCAGGTCTGCGCCCGCGGCGTCCCACTGCAGTCGTGACTGCTCGTCGGCGGTGAAGCCCAACACGTAGTAGACGACCGTGCGGGCCGCGAGTTCGGCGTGTGCGGCCTTCACGCCGGCGTCGGCTGCGGCGTCGGCGAGGTCAGCGACGATCCGCGTCATCGCCTGTGATTGACCTGCCGCGAAGCTCGCGGAGACCAACTCGGCGCCGTCGGTGTGCGACAGCAGGGCGTCGCGCAGCCGGCCGCAGACCCCGCCGATCCGTTCCTGCCAGGCCCCGGTGATATCGCCGACAGGCTCCAGGATCCGGTCGGCGATCGCACCGAGAAGCTGCTGCTTGTTGGCGAAATGCCAGTACAGGGCGCCGGGGGAGACATTGAGCTCGCGGCCCAGCCTGCGCATCGTCAGATCGGCGATCCCGTAGTTGTCCAGGATCGCCGTCGCGGCATCGACCACATCGCGTTTGTGCAGCTGCACCCCGCTACCATAACCTGAACGCTGTTCAAGTTCGGCCGATGAGCCCTTGGGCGAAGAGCGAGTAATGAGGAGTGCAGTGACCGACATCCTGACGACCGCCCGCGAGCAGGTGCAAGAGCGAGGTGAGGGGCTGACACAGGATCAGGTGCTGACCGTCCTGCGGCTGCCCGACGACCGCCTCGACGAGCTGCTCGCGCTGGCCCACGACGTACGCATGCGGTGGTGCGGCCCCGAGGTCGAGGTCGAGGGCATCATCAGCCTCAAGACCGGCGGCTGCCCCGAGGACTGTCACTTCTGCTCGCAGTCCGGGCTCTTCGCCTCCCCGGTGCGCAGCGCCTGGCTGGACATCCCCAGCCTGGTGGAAGCCGCCAAGCAGACCGCGAAGTCCGGTGCGACGGAGTTCTGCATCGTGGCCGCCGTGCGCGGCCCCGACGAGCGCCTGCTCGCCCAGGTTGCCGCCGGCATCGAGGCGATCCGCAACGAGGTTGACATCCAGATCGCCTGCTCGCTGGGCATGCTGACGGCCGATCAGGTCGAACGGCTGTCCGAGATGGGCGTACACCGGTACAACCACAACCTCGAGACGGCCAAGTCCTTCTTCCCCGAGGTCGTCACCACCCACACCTGGGACGAGCGCTGGGACACGCTGCTGATGGTCCGCGAAGCCGGCATGGAGGTGTGCTGCGGAGGCATCCTCGGCATGGGGGAGACCCTCGAGCAGCGCGCCGAATTCGCGGCCAACCTGGCTGAGCTCGACCCCCACGAGGTTCCGCTGAACTTCCTCAACCCTCGCCCGGGCACGCCCTTCGGCGATCTGGACGTGCTGCCGGCGTCGGAGGCCCTCAAGGCCGTGGCGGCGTTCCGGCTCGCGCTGCCGCGCACGATGCTGCGCTTCGCGGGCGGTCGCGAGATCACGCTCGGCGACCTCGGAGCCAAGCAGGGCATCCTGGGCGGTATCAACGCTGTCATCGTCGGCAATTACTTGACGACGCTGGGCCGTCCCGCCGAATCCGACCTCGAGTTGCTCGACGATCTGCAGATGCCGATCAAGGCGCTCAACGCCACCATCTAGCGGTGGTTTCACCAGATGGGACCGCCAAGTTCAACGTCTACACTGGCGAGCCCGCAGGCGGTGCCGTGCCAACTGCGGCCCAGCTCGGTCTCGAGCCACCACGCTTCTGTGCGGAATGCGGTAGGCGGATGGTGGTGCAGGTACGCCCCGACGGGTGGTCGGCTAGGTGTTCCCGGCACGGCACGCAGGACAGCAAGGATCTCGACGAGCGATGAATGACGTTGTAGGACCGCGAATTTCACGCGGTCGCGCTGCGGTGACGGTTGTCGTCGGTCTGGCTATCGCCGGCGTGGCGGTTGGTGCGCTCTGGGCGTGGATCGCGCCGCCGATCCATGGCGTCATCGCGTTGACCAAGAGCGGCGATCGGGTGCATGCCGCACTGGGTGCCGAGACCGACAACTTCTTCAACGCGGCGTTTTTGTTCGTGGGTCTCCTCGTGGTGCTTGCCGTGGTGAGCGCTGTGTTGGTGTGGCAGTGGCGCCCCCACCGCGGGCCGTTGTTGTGTGCGGCACTGGCCATCGGGTCAGCTGCGGCAGCCGGTGCCGCGGCAGGTGTGGGTTGGCTGATCGTGCGGGCCCGCTACGACGTCATCGACATCGGCGGTGCGCCGATATCACCGGAGCATCGCGTGGTCTACGTGACGGAGGCGCCGCCGGTGTTCTTCGCGACCTCGGGCTGGTTGATCGCGACGTCGGTTCTTTTCCCGGTGGCGATGGCCGCGCTGGTGTACTCGATGATCGCGGTGTCGTCGGCGCGCGACGATCTGGGCGGCTGGCCGCCCGTCGATCAGCCGGTGCTCCCGCCGCCGGTTGCGGCCGGAAACCCGCTGCCTTCGGCCGGCTGAAACAACTCCACCGGGTTCCCGTCGGGATCCTCGGCTTGGATCTGCCGTCCGCCGGGTCCCTCCTCGGCGGTATTCCGGAATTGCACCCCGTGCGTACGCAGCGATGCGACACACGCATTCAGATCGCGTACTTGGAGCACTATCCGGTTCGATCCCCCGGGTTCCTGGCGGGTCCCGTCAGCCAGCGGGCGCGCGCCTGAGCTGTTGGGTCCGCTGAGCCACAGGGTGAGTGCATCTTTGGCGATGCTCGCGAAGGCCGGACCAGGCCGCCGCACCACGCGAAACCCGAAGTGTTCGGTGTAGAAGGCGACTGCACGGTCGACGTCCGTCACCTGATATCGAACCGCTCCCGCATGGCAATCGGTCATGCGCCCAGCGTGCCACTACGTCGGTCCTTTGTATTGAACGAATTTGACCTAGGTGGCGAGTGCTATGTGATCGTCCTTGGTTTCGATCCGCCTGCTCGACAGGTGCTGCACAGGCGTGAGGCCCGAAAACACTCGGATTTCGCGGATCATGTGCGCTTGATCGGCGTAGCCGCATTCGACGGCGAAGTCCGACCAGTGAGGCGGCACGCAGGACCGCAGTTGCCGCATCGCCCGTTGGAACCGGCGCACACGCGAGAACAGCTTCGGTGTCATGCCCACGCTTGCAGTGAACTTCTTGATCAAATGACGATGACTCAGTCCCGCGCGCTCAGCGATCTGGCCGACCGGAAGAGTCGACGCACCAGGTAGCAGCTCGTGCAAAGCTCCGGCGACGCCGTCAGATTCGACGAAGTCGGAGCGCAGCCTCGACATCAGAGCACACTCGACCACCGCGAAACGCATCGCCGGCGAGCGCGCTTCACACGCCCTTGTCCGTAACCGGTCGGCGTCTGCATTCCACAGTTGATCGAGGTCGACGTGGGTGTCGAGGAGCTCGCTCGACGATGCGCCAAGGAACTGTCGAGCACCGCCCGGTTTGAAGTGGACGCCCAGCATTTCGGAATGGCGGCTGGCGTCGATGTCGAAATATCGACTGTACGGCCCCGCAACGACCGTCCCGGAGAATCGCCGAAACGGGTGGCGCCGTTGCGGATCGGTGATGCTGATGCCGTTGTCGCGCAGATTGATGACGAGCTCGGTCGTGCCGCCGGGCAGTATTCGCTCCGTCGGGTGATTCGGTCCCTCGCTCAAGTACCAGAGGAATTCGACGAAGTCGGACAGCGGGGGCGCAGGCCGGTGGCGGGTGTAATACATCGAAGCTCCTAGGAGCAACGGTACTCGCGCCGGTCAGAGTGGACGGCGCTCTACCGTCCGTCCCGTGGCGACCTTCGCGGCGATCCGCACGAGCCGGGCCATTCCCATATAGGTCATCGGGTTGAGCAGCGTGGGCCACTTGGTCCGGATCAGGTTGTCGCTGAGCGGCTTTTCGGCGAACCGATCGATCAACCAGCGCAGCGCCATCGGCGCCGAGAGCGGATGCAGCAGCATGTGTTCGCTGAACATGTCCCGGTGGTAGGTCACCGACGCGCCGCCGGACTGGTAGGTGTCGGCCAGTTCGTCGATGTCGTCGACCGACACGATCCGATCGTGTACCGCCTGGACAAGCAGCACCGGTGGGGTGGGAACCGCGGTGCCCAGCTTGATGTCGGCGAAGATCTTCTGAAGCTCGGGCAGGTCGAGTATCTCGTTGAGCGGCCTGTCGATCAGCTTGCCCATGTCCATGCCGATCAGCCGCAGGACGGCATGAACGGTCGTCATGTTCTCCGCCCGCAGCAGCATCGCCTTGCCGGTTTCGGTGGCGTGTTCGGAGATGATCCGGTCGAGCTCGGGATAGGCATGTGAGAGCGCGGCCACCACCATCGCGGGTAGCGCGGAATAGAAGCTGCCGTTGAGCCTGCGGAACGTGTTGCCCAGGTCACCGACGGGCGAGCCGAGCACCGCGCCGACGATGTTCAGCTCGGGGGCGTATGTGCCGCTCACCTCGGCCGCCCATGCAGTGGCCAGTCCGCCGCCCGAGTAGCCCCACAGTCCGATCGGCGATGTCTCCGCCAGGCCGAGCCTCTCCGAGCTCAAGGCGGCCCGCAGCCCGTCCAGGATTCGGTAGCCGGGCTCGTATGGCGTGCCCCAGGCTCCCTTGGAGCCCTCGTGGTCGGGCACCGACACCGCCCAGCCCTCGGCCAGCGCCGCAGAGATGAGGAGGAATTCGAACTGCGCCAGTGCTCCCGGGGCGACGGCCCGCCTGCGCAGCGCGTAGGACGGGAAGCAGCGCGACGTGATCGCGTCGATCGCGCACTGGTAGGACACCACGGGGCAGACGTGCCCGGGTGCGCGTTCGGCCGGCGCGATCACCGTGGTGACGCTCGCTTCCGGCACGCCGCGCATATCGGTGGTCCGGTACAGCAGCTGTGTGGCGATGAACTTCTGCGGAATCAGCCCCAGGAAGGCGACCTCGACGTCACGGCTGCGCAGCACCGTGCCCGGCGCGGCGTGCTGGAAACCCTGCGGTGGGTCGTAGAAGGCGTCGTCGCTCGGCAGCACTGGGCGAACGCCGCGCTCCATGTCCTGATGCGGTACGGAACCGATCCACTCGGCATCGGCGATGGGTGCGAGATTGCCCAAGTCCATCCGGCCAGTATTGCTTAAGGAAGCTCTAAGAAGCCAGCCGCCATGCCGTAGGTCATCCCGGCGGGCGCAATGCCGCGAACTCGTCGGTGACCCGGTAGGCGGATTCGGTGAAGCGATACAGGGCCGCCGGCCGTCCGCCGCTGCGGCCCGAGCGCGCGGTGGTACCGGTAGGGACGATGACACCGCGTCGGGCGAGTACGCGTTGCAGGTTCGTCGCGTCGACCTGATGGCCGAGTGCCGCGCCATAGATGTCGCGCAGAGTCGACAGGGCGAATTCTCTTGGTGCCAACGCGAATCCGATGTTCGTATACGACATCTTCGCCACCAGCCGGGTGCGAGCGTGTTCGACCATGGGCCCGTGGTCGAACGCCATCGGCGGCAGCGCGTTCACCGGGTGCCACCGGGTGTCGGACGGTAACTCTGGTGTGGCGGGGGAGGGCACAAGACCCAAGAACGTCGACGCGATGGTGCGCGGGCCGGGAAGCCGGTGTGGGTCCGAGAACACCGCGAGCTGTTCGAGGTGAGCTAACTCACGCAGGTCGACCTTCTCGGCGAGTTGTCGCCGAACTGAACTGGTCATGTCCTCGTCATGACGCAGCTGCCCGCCGGGCAGCGACCACGCGCCGCGCTGCGGCTGCATGGCCCGCTCCCACAGCAGCACGCTGAGCTGCGCGTTCCGGGTGCCCAGCTGCCGAACCTGAAAGACGACGGCCAGCACTTCGTGTGCAGTGCTAGTATTAGCCATGTTTTCGATTGTAAGTCGAAAACCTACTGTAAGCGAGGAGACGGGCATGACGGTGACCGACGAGCGGATCGTCAACGGTCCGACCGGCTATTCCGGCGTCGACGGAGACGAAGAATGGGCCGCCGAGATCCGACGTCTGGCCGACCTTCGTGGTGCGACGCTGCTGGCGCACAACTACCAGCTGCCTGCCATCCAGGATGTCGCCGATCACGTCGGCGATTCGTTGGCGCTGTCGCGGATCGCCGCCGACGTGGCCGAGGAAACCATCGTCTTCTGCGGTGTGCACTTCATGGCCGAGACCGCCAAGATCCTGTCTCCGGAGAAAACCGTGCTGATCCCGGATCAGCGCGCGGGCTGCTCACTGGCCGACTCGATCACCGCCGACGATCTGCGCGCGTGGAAGGCCGAGTATCCCGGCGCGGTCGTCGTGTCCTACGTGAACACCACCGCAGCCGTGAAGGCCGAGACCGACATCTGCTGCACGTCGTCCAACGCGGTCGAGGTGGTGGCCTCCATCCCCGCGGATCGCGACGTGCTGTTCTGCCCGGACCAGTTCCTCGGGGCGCACGTCCGACGCGTCACCGGCCGTGAGAACCTGCACATCTGGGCCGGCGAATGCCACGTGCACGCCGGGATCAACGGCGACGAGCTTGCGGCCAAGGCGCTCGCGCACCCGGACGCCGAACTGTACGTGCACCCCGAATGTGGTTGTGCGACATCGGCCCTCTACCTGGCCGGTGAGGGTGCTTTTCCCGAAGACCGGGTGAAGATCCTGTCGACGGGCGGCATGCTCGATGCCGCCAGGGACACCCGGGCCCGCCAGGTGCTGGTTGCCACCGAGGTCGGAATGCTGCATCAATTGCGGCGCGCCGCACCCGAAGTCGATTTCCGCGCCGTCAACGACCGGGCATCGTGCAAGTTCATGAAGATGATCACCCCCGCCGCGTTGCTGCGCTGTCTGATCGAGGGCGCCGACGAGGTCGACGTCGACCCGGATGTCGCACGCCGCGCGCGGGCGAGCGTGCTGCGGATGATCGAGATCGGCACGCCCGGCGGAGGCGAATGATGTGGCATCAGCGGGCCGACGTGGTGGTCGTCGGCACCGGGGTGGCCGGTCTGGTGGCCGCCCTCGCCGCACACCGGCGCGGCCGCAAGGTCGTCGTGCTGAGCAAGGCCGCCGACACAGCGACCTTCTACGCGCAGGGCGGTATCGCGGTGGTGCTGCCGGACACCGACGATTCGATCGACGCCCACGTCGCCGACACCTTGGCGGCAGGCGCGGGGCTGTGTGACCCGCGGGCCGTCCGGTCCATAGTGTCCGACGGCTACCGCGCCGTCCGCGAACTGGTCGACGACGGAGCGCGGTTCGACGAAGCCGAACCCGGTCGCTGGTCACTGACCCGAGAGGGCGGCCATTCGTGCCGCCGCATCATCCATTCCGGCGGCGACGCAACGGGAGCCGAGGTGCAGCGGGCGCTGGACCACGCCGCGGGCATCCTCGACATTCGACGCAACCACGTCGCGCTCGACGTTCTGCACGCCGACGGCGCGGTGACCGGTGTACATGTCCTCAACGCCGACGGTCCCGGCATCGTGGCTGCACCGTCGGTGGTCCTTGCAACGGGTGGTGTCGGGCACCTGTACTCGGCGACGACGAATCCCGAAGGATCCACCGGTGACGGTGTCGCCCTTGCGTTGTGGGCCGGTGTGCCGATCAGCGACATCGAGTTCATCCAATTCCACCCGACCATGCTGTTCGACGGCAACGCGGGTGGACGTCGGCCGCTGATCACCGAAGCCGTTCGCGGCGAAGGCGGAATCCTCATTGACCGTAAGGGCAATTCGATCACCGCGGGCGTGCACCCGATGGGCGATCTCGCCCCGCGCGATGTCGTCGCCGGCGCCATCGACGCCCGGTTGCGCGAGACGGGTGATCCCTGCGCGTATCTCGACGCCCGCGGCATCGCCGATTTCGATCGGCGGTTCCCGACGGTTACCGCGGCGTGTCTCGCCGCAGGCATCGACCCGACGCGCCAACCGATTCCGGTGGTGCCAGGGGCGCACTACAGCTGCGGCGGCGTCGTCACCGACGTGGACGGGCGCACCGAACTTGCCGGCCTGTTCGCGGCGGGCGAGGTGGCCCGCACCGGGATGCACGGCGCGAACCGGCTGGCGTCCAACAGCCTGCTCGAGGGCCTCGTAGTCGGGGCACGGGCCGGACAGGGGGCGGCTCAGCACGCGGTCGACACCGACGCCACGCGGGCCGAACTCCCCGAAACCGAGACACGACTTGCATTGCCGCGCAGAAAGTTGCAGCGGGCGATGTCACGCTACGCGTCGGTCGTCAGGGACGCCGACGGGCTTGCGCAGCTGACCCGCGAGCTGGAGGCCGCCGATCCGCGAGACCTCGACTGCCGCACCAGTTTCGAGGATGTGGCGTTGACGACCACGGCCCGCGCAGTCGCGGAAGCCGCTCTGGCGCGCACCGAATCGCGGGGCTGCCATCACCGCGCCGATTTCCCGGACACCGACCCGGCCTTGGTCCACAGCAAGGTGTTCGCGCCGGCCTGCTGCTGATGGCACTCAACGAAGACGAGCTGACCGAAGCTCGCAGGGTGATCGCACGCGCCCTCGAGGAAGACCTGCGTTACGGGCCCGATGTGACCACGCTCGCGACGGTGTCTGCAGATGCCACCACGACGGCGGCGATGGTGACGCGGGAACCGGGCGTGATCGCAGGCGTCGACGTCGCCTTGCTCGTCCTCGACGAGGTGCTCGGCCCCGACGGCTACCGGCTGAAGGAGCGAGTGGAAGACGGGGCGCGCCTCGACGCGGGCGGTGTGGTGCTGGTCGTCGAGGCGGCGACACGGGGCCTGCTGACCGCAGAGCGCACGATGCTGAACCTGGTCTGCCACCTGTCGGGCATCGCGACGGCCACCTCGGCCTGGGTCGATGCTGTCGATGGCACCAAGGCGAAGATCCGCGACACCCGCAAGACGCTGCCCGGGCTTCGGGCCCTGGAGAAGTACGCCGTGCGCGTCGGCGGCGGAGTCAACCACCGGATGGGCCTCGGCGACGCGGCGCTGATCAAGGACAACCACGTTGCCGCGGCCGGCTCGGTAGTGGCTGCGCTGCACGCGGTCCGCGAGGCAGCGCCGGATCTGCCGTGCGAGGTCGAGGTGGACTCGCTGGAGCAACTCGACGAGGTGCTCGCCCAGGACGTGGAACTCGTTCTGCTGGACAACTTCCCGGTGTGGGAAACGCAGATCGCGGCGCAGCGGCGCGATGCTCGCGCGCCCAAGACGAAGCTGGAGTCCTCGGGTGGGCTTTCGCTCGACACCGCCGCCGAATACGCGGGTACGGGCGTCGACTACCTGGCGGTCGGCGCGCTCACCCACTCCGTGCGTGTCCTCGATATCGGCCTGGACCTCTAGCGCTTCAGAAGGGTGCCCGCTGCCACCTTCGCCGACTCGAGTGCCGCCGGGTCGCCGGCGATGCGGGACAGGATCAACGCACCTTCGATCAGCGCGATGACCGCGAGCGCCGTCCGCTCGGCATCGTGCTCGGTCCAGCCGTCGCCGCGCAGTCGCTTGGCGACCGCGGCGGTCCAGCCCGCGAACGCGCGGGCCGACGCATCGCGCACCTGTTGGCTGGCATTGACCGACTCGGTCGCAATGGGTTCGATCGGGCACCCGTCGCGACCGTCGGACGCCAACTGCCCGATGAGCAGGTCGATCCAGCCGCTGACGATGTCGGCCACCGAAGAGTCACTGTCGAGGAATCGGCGCAGCAGGCGTTCGATCTCACCCCCTGCCGACTCGACGACGGCGGCCGCGAGCTCCTGCTTCCCGTTCGGGAAGTGGTGATACAGCGAGCCGGCCTTGACGTCCGCGGTCTCGAGGATCTGGTTGACGCCGGTGGCCGCGTAGCCCTGCCTGCGAAACAGCAGGGCTGCGGTGTCGATCAGCGCGGCGCGGCTTCGGTCAGGGCGGGGCATCCCTTGACAATACTAGAACGGTCGCTCAAGAATACTTGAACGACCACTAAAGAAGGGCCGCGCGATGCGACAGCTTGTGTTCTCCGAAGCCGGGCGATACGTGTGGCGGGAAGCCGCCGACCCGCAGGTCACCGACAGCAGACAGGCGGTCGTCCGTCCGGTGGCGGTGGCCTGCTGCGACCTGGACGTCGGCGTGTCGCAGGGCATGCTGCCGATGCCGCCGGGGCACGCAGTCGGCCATGAGGGGCTCGCCGAGGTCGTTGCCGTCGGCGACGACGTCACCACGGTCGGGGTCGGCGACCGGGTGGTCGTGCCGTTTCAGATCAACTGTGGCCAGTGCAGCGCCTGCAAACGGGGCGTCACGGGTTCGTGCGCGTCACTTCCGCTGATGTCGATGTACGGCATGGCACCGCTGGCAGGCATGGACGGCGGCGGGTTCATGGCAGACCTCGTGCTCGTACCGTTCGCCGACGCGATGTTGCTGACGGTCCCCGCCGAGCTCGATCCCGTCGCTGTCGCGTCGCTGTCGGACAACATCCCCGACGGCTGGCGCGGTGTGGGTCCGTACCGGGCCGAGCTGGCAGCTCTCGACGAGGTCGATCGCCGGGTGCTGGTAGTCGGTCGGTTGTCGATCGGTTTGTACGCCGCGGCATTCGGGCTGGCGTACGGTGCGCAGGTCGACTACGTCGATACCGACCAACAACGGCTGGCGGTGGCAGAGAAGCTCGGCGCCCGCGTGCACGACCGGCCCCGGCCGGACAAGTCGTGGGACCCGTATCCGGTCACCGTGCACACGTCGATGGACCCGTCGGTGCTCGCCGCCACCCTCCGCGCCACCTGGCCCGACGGCGTCTGCACAGACACGGGCATCTATTTCACCGACGGGGTTAAGCTGCCGCTGCTGCCGATGTACACCACGGGCGTGCGCTTCGTCACCGGCCGCGTCAACGCCCGCGCGGTCATCCCCCATATTCTCGAATTGCTCTCTGCGACATGCGATCTCTCGCCCGCGGTGGACCGAGTGGTGCCGTGGGATGACGCGTCGTCGGTGTGGCCGACGATGACGGGGAAGACGGTGTTCACGCGGTAGCAGGGCCGCGCCGGACCAGCGAAAGCACCACTGCCGCAGCGGCGAACAGCCCGGAGAACACGCGGTTGACGACGGTCTGCTTACGCGGAGTGTGCATCCACTTGAGCAGCCTGACCGACAGCGCGGTGTAGAGGCCCATCACCACGAGGTCGACGCCCACCATCGTCGCGCCGATGGCCAGGTATTGCGGCATCAGCGGTGCGGTGGGCACGACGAACTGGGGCAGGACCGCCAGGAAGAACACCAGCCCCTTGGGGTTGGTGGCGTTGACAAGGAAGCCTCGCACCACGAGCGAAAGCCTTCCGCCGCCCATCGCCTTGCCGACCTGCTCACGCAGATCGACAGTGGCGCTGCGCCATTGCCGGACAGCGAGGTACACCAGGTACGCCACGCCGATCCACTTGATCACGTTGAAGGCGACGATCGAGTTCGTGACGACCGCACCGAGTCCCGCTGCCACGAGGGCAAGCTGCAGCATCAGGCCGATTTCCAGGCCGAGGATGCTCCAATAACCGCGCCGCACACCGTGGGTGAGCCCGGTGGCCATCGACTGGATGGCGCCTGCTCCTGGAGAGACCGCGATCGCGATCGCCGCGCCCACGAACGACAGCCACACTTCCCACGCCATCGCGACAGTCTGTCACGCGATGTCGGCGACGAGCACTCCCATTTTCCGGGCCTGGATGCGGGCCATGAAGGGCAGGCCGGCGGCGTCCCCACCGGCAGGCACGATCCGCGGGTTGACGATGTGCACTGTGCGCGAGCCGAAGACCACGTCGGCCTCGTTTGCGGCAAGCACGTTCTTCACCCAGTCGGTCTTTCCGTGGCCGAGCACGATCGCCAACGTGCCGTCTTTCCGGAAGGGCGTCACCACGGTCTCGTAGGACTTGCCCGATCTGCGGCCGCGATGCTTGATCTTCGCCACTCCCGGCATGACCCGGGCAATGCGATTGACCAGCGGATTCATGTACCTGATCTGTAAGCGCTCAACCGCGGGCGGAAAAACCATCGGTACGCCCGGTGCGTTGTTGGGGTGTTCCTTTGCCGACATGAGCCTTGACGATACGCATGGCGGAGGCACCTCGCCGTTACTCTTGCGCGCATGGCAGAGCATTCAGGGTCTTCAAGGGGTTTCATTGTTTCCGTCGCTGCGCTCGTCGTTGCGCTGGTCGCCGCCGGTCTCGCGGTGTGGGCGTTGCTGAGCAAGCCGTCCACTGAGGGGCAGGTCTTCACGGGCACCGCTACCGAGGATCCCAAGGGCAGCATCTGCGAGACGTTCAACGTCATCCGCAACGGCGTTCAGATCAACACGAACCTACAGCCCCCTGGCGGACCCGAAGATGTCACCGGCTCGATGGCGGTCGCCGCCAACGCCCGCCTGGCCCTCTACGACGGCGGTCAGTACCTGCTTGCGCGGCTTCAGCCCGACACGCCGCCCGAGCTGGCCGATGCCATTCGGAAGTTCGCCAACAACCTGATGGACATCGGCGCGAGGTCCACATCCGGTATTCCCAACTCAGATCCAGGCCAGGCTGCGCGGCTCAAGGAAGCCGACGAGGCCAACAAGACCATCACCGATCTCTGCAAGTGAGGGCTCGCGACTTCTGAGCGGTCACGCGGCACCGGCTGCCGCGGCGATATCGATTTGGGCTGTTCTGGGACAATAGGTGCGTGAGCGCATCGTCACCCCGCATGGCCCGCATGGATCTGCGTGGCGCCGACCTGTCTGCCGCCCGGCTGAGGTCGACGCTGCCGCGTGGTGGCGTGGACGTCGACGCGGTGGTGCCGAAGGTCCGGCCGATCGTCGATGCCATCGCCGACCGGGGCGCTTCAGCAGCGTTGGAGTTCGGCGAGTCGTTTGACGGCGTGCGGCCTGCTCAGCTGCGGGTTCCCGCCGCTGAACTGCAGAACGCACTCGACCGGCTGGCGCGCGACGTTCGCACCGCGCTCGAGGTGGCGATCGACCGCACCCGCGTGGTGCACGCCGATCAGCGGCGCACCGACACCACCACGACTCTCGCGCCCGGGGCCACGGTGACCGAGCGCTGGGTTCCCGTCGAGCGCGTCGGTCTGTACGTGCCGGGCGGCAACGCGGTCTACCCGTCGAGCGTGGTGATGAACGTCGTGCCAGCTCAAACCGCGGGAGTGGACTCACTGGTCATCGCGAGCCCGCCGCAGGTCGAGTTCGACGGCCTGCCGCACCCCACGATCCTGGCCGCCGCGCGCCTGCTCGGCGTCGACGAGGTGTGGGCGGTGGGCGGCGCCCAGGCCGTCGCACTGCTGGCCTACGGGGGAACCGACACCGACGGCGCTGAGCTGGCGCCGGTCGACATGGTCACCGGACCGGGCAACATCTACGTCACCGCCGCCAAACGGATCTGCCGTTCGCAGATCGGTATCGACGCCGAAGCCGGGCCAACCGAAATCGCGATCCTGGCCGATCACACCGCCGACCCCGGACACGTCGCCGCCGATCTCATCAGTCAGGCCGAACACGACGAGATGGCCGCCAGTGTGCTCGTCACACCGAGCGCCGAACTCGCTGATGCCACCGACCGTGAACTCGCCGTCCAACTGGAGACCACTGTCCACCGCGAACGGGTGACCGCGGCGCTGACCGGACGGCAGTCGGCAACGGTGCTCGTCGACGACATCGATGCAGGCATCAAGACCGTTAACGCCTACGCCGCCGAGCATCTGGAGATACAGACCGCCGACGCACGCGCGGTGGCGGGTCGGATCCGCTCTGCAGGCGCGATTTTCGTCGGCGCCTACTCCCCCGTGAGCCTCGGCGATTACTGCGCGGGCTCAAACCACGTGCTTCCGACGGCGGGCTGTGCACGGCACTCCAGCGGCCTTTCCGTGCAGACGTTCCTGCGCGGCATCCACGTCGTGGACTACGACGAGGCAGCGCTCAAGGATGTGTCCGGACATGTCATCACGCTCGCCGAGGCCGAGAACTTGCCCAGCCACGGGGAGGCGGTGCGCCGGAGGTTCGAAACGTGACGCCAGGTACCAAGGTGACGCTGGCGGATCTGCCTCTGCGCGACGACTTACGTGGTAAATCGCCCTACGGTGCACCGCAACTCGCAGTTCCGGTGCGGTTGAACACCAACGAGAATCCGCACCCGCCGACGCAGGCACTCATCGACGACGTCACCAACTCCGTCCGTGCGGTGGCTGGCGACCTACACCGCTATCCCGACCGCGATGTGGTGGCGTTGCGCACCGACCTGGCGGCGTATCTGACGGCGCAGACCGGTGTCGACCTCGGTGTCGAGAACGTCTGGGCCGCGAACGGTTCCAATGAGATCCTGCAGCAGCTGCTGCAGGCGTTCGGCGGCCCGGGCCGCAGCGCGATCGGCTTCGTGCCGTCGTACTCGATGCACCCGATCATCTCCGACGGCACCCGGACGGAGTGGCTCGTCGCCGACCGTGCCGACGACTTCAGCCTCGACGCCGAGGTGGCCTTGCATTCCATCAAGGAGCGCAACCCCGACGTCGTGTTCGTTGCGAGCCCGAACAACCCGTCGGGGCAAAGTGTCTCGCTCGACGAACTGCGTCGGCTCCTCGAAGCGATGACGGGCGGTGTGCTGATCCTCGACGAGGCCTACGGCGAGTTCTCGTCGCAGCCGAGTGCGGTGAACCTGATCGGCGAGTTTCCGACCAAGCTCGTCGTCACTCGCACGATGAGCAAGGCGTTCGCGTTCGCCGGCGGCAGGCTCGGATACCTGATCGCCGCACCCGCCGTAATCGACGCGATGCTGCTCGTACGGCTGCCGTATCACCTCTCGTCGGTCACCCAGGCCTCGGCACGCGCCGCGCTGCGTCACGCCGACGACACCCTGGCCAGCGTCGACACTTTGATAGCCGAACGCATCCGTGTCTCAGACGCCTTGTCCAGCATGGGTTTCCGTGTCATCGCGAGCGATGCGAACTTCATTCTGTTCGGTGAATTCGCCGACGCGCCCGCCACCTGGCAACGCTATCTGGACGCAGGCATCCTCATCCGCGACGTGGGTATCGAGGGATATCTGCGCGCCACCATCGGCCTCGCCGACGAGAACGACGCGCTGCTGGAAGCCAGCGCACGAATAGGAGCACAGTGACCACCAACCGTCGCGCCCGCGTCGAACGCAAGACCAAGGAATCCGACATCGTCGTCGAACTCGACCTCGACGGCACCGGAGCCGTCGAGATCTCAACGGGTGTCCCGTTCTACGACCACATGCTGACCGCACTGGGCAGCCACGCCAGCTTCGATCTGACCGTCCGGGCCAAGGGCGACGTCGAGATCGAGGGTCACCACACGATCGAGGACACCGCGATTGTCTTTGGTCAGGCGCTGCGTGAAGCGCTCGGCGACAAGAAGGGCATCCGCCGGTTCGGCGATGCCTTCATTCCGATGGACGAAACGCTCGCGCACGCCGCCGTGGACGTGTCGGGGCGGCCCTACTGTGTGCACGGTGGCGAGCCGGAGCACATGCTGCACAGCACGATCGCCGGTTCGGAGGTGCCGTATCACACGGTGATCAACCGGCACGTCTTCGAGACCATCGCCATGAACGCCCGCATCGCTCTGCACGTGCGGACGCTGTACGGTCGCGACCCGCACCACATCACCGAGGCTCAATACAAAGCCGTCGCGCGCGCGTTGCGGCAGGCCGTCGAACACGACCCACGGGTGACCGGTGTGCCGTCCACCAAAGGCACCTTGTGACAACGAGATCCGTTGTTGTACTCGACTACGGCTCGGGCAACCTCCGCTCGGCACAGCGGGCCCTGGAGCGGGTGGGCGCCGACGTCGAGGTGACCTCCGACGCAGATGCGGCGGCGCGGGCCGACGGATTGGTGGTGCCCGGCGTCGGCGCCTACCAGGCCTGCATGACCGGACTGCGGGAGATCGGTGGCGAGAAGATCATTGCCGAAAGAGTCGCCGCGGGTCGTCCGGTGCTCGGTGTCTGCGTGGGCATGCAGATTCTGTTCGCGCGCGGCGTGGAGTTCGGCGTGGAGTCCGAGGGCTGCGGCCAGTGGCCTGGTGCGGTGGTTCGACTGGATGCACCGGTCATCCCGCACATGGGCTGGAACGTCGTCGACGCCGCTGCGGGCAGCGCGTTGTTCAGGGGCCTTGACCCGACGACGCGGTTTTACTTCGTGCACTCTTACGCCGCCCAAGCATGGGAGGGCGACGCCGACGCGCGGCTGACCTGGGCAACCCATAACGTGCCATTTCTGGCCGCCGTCGAGGACGGGGCGCTGTCGGCAACGCAGTTCCACCCCGAGAAGAGCGGCGACGCGGGTGCGACCTTGCTCGCCAATTGGGTATCGGACCTGTGATGACGCTAGGTTGTCCGCCGTGCGATTGATTCTGTTGCCTGCCGTCGATGTAGTGGACGGCAAGGCCGTGCGGCTGGTCCAGGGACAGGCAGGCAGCGAAACCGACTACGGGTCCGCGCTCGACGCGGCGATTACCTGGCAACGCGACGGCGCCGAATGGATCCATCTGGTCGACCTCGACGCCGCATTCGACCGTGGCAGCAACCGTGAGCTGCTGGCCGAGGTCATCGGCAAGCTGGACGTCGCCGTCGAACTGTCCGGCGGTATCCGCGACGAGGAGTCGCTGTCGGCCGCGCTCGACACGGGTTGCGCCAGGGTGAACCTGGGCACCGCGGCGCTGGAGAACCCCGAGTGGTGTGCCCGGGCCATCGCCGAGCACGGCGACAAGGTTGCGGTCGGCCTCGACGTGAAGGTCGTCGACGGAGCGCACCGGCTGCGCGGCCGCGGTTGGGAGACTGACGGTGGAGACCTGTGGCCGGTTCTCGAACGCCTTGTCGGCGAGGGATGTTCGCGATTCGTCGTCACCGATGTCACCAAGGACGGCACATTGCAAGGGCCGAACCTCGACCTGCTGGCGGGTGTCGCCGCGCGTACCGACGTGCCGGTCATAGCGTCGGGCGGGGTGTCGAGCCTCGACGACCTGCGCGCGATCGCCACGCTCACCGACAGCGGTGTCGAGGGCGCAATCATCGGAAAAGCCTTGTACGCCGGCCGTTTCACGCTGCCGCAGGCGCTGGCCGCGGTAGGAGAGTAGTCGGCGATGGCGCTCGACGAGACCGATCTCGACGCACTCGTCGCGCAGGCCACAGCAATCCTCGACGGGGCGGCGAAACCGTTCCTGTTTGGCCACGGCGCCGACTCCGCGGTCAAGAAGAAGGGCAACGACTTCGCGACCGAAGTCGACCTGGCCATCGAACGCCAGGTGGTCGAGGCGCTGGAATCCGGCACCGGCATCGGCGTGCACGGTGAGGAGTTCGGCGGTGCGGACATCGATTCACCGCTGGTGTGGGTACTCGACCCGATCGACGGCACCTTCAACTATGCCGCCGGCCTGCCGACCGCAGGAATCTTGCTGGCGCTGGTGCGCGACGGTGCACCGGTGGCCGGTTTGACGTGGTTACCGTTCACCGATCAGCGGTTCACGGCCGTCGTCGGAAAGCCGTTGTACGTCAACGGTGTTGCCCAGCCGCCGCTGAAGCGGGCCGCCGTCGCCGAGAGTGTGATCGGCACCGGCACCTTCGACGTGGACTCGCGCGGGCGCTTCCCCGGTCGCTACCGCCTGGCTATCGTCGAGCAGCTCAGCAGGCAGTGCTCGCGGATGCGGATGCACGGCGCCATCGGCCTCGACCTGGCCTACACCGCCGCGGGAATACTCGGCGGAGCGATCACCTTCGGTGGCCATGTCTGGGATCACGCTGCGGGCGTGGCTCTGGTGAGGGCCGCGGGGGGAACCGTCACCGATCTGGCCGGCGACGACTGGACGATCGAATCCAAGTCGGCGCTCGCCGGCGTGCCGGGCGTGCACGCCGAACTCCTCGACATGGTCTTGAGCGCAGGCGATCCGGACGGTTACCGGTGAAACAGAAGGATCTTGCGGTGCGCATCATCCCGTGCCTCGACGTCGACGACGGCCGAGTGGTCAAGGGCGTGAACTTCCAGAACCTGCGTGATGCAGGAGATCCGGTCGAGCTCGCCGCCGCCTATGACCGCGAGGGTGCCGACGAGCTGACCTTCTTGGACGTCACTGCCAGTTCGTCGGGTCGCTCCACGATGCTCGATGTCGTGAAGCGCACTGCCGAGCAAGTGTTCATCCCGCTGACGGTGGGCGGCGGCGTCCGGTCGGTGGAAGACGTCGACGTGTTGCTGCGGGCCGGTGCCGACAAGGTCTCGGTCAACACCGCGGCGATCGCGCGCCCTGAGCTGCTCGCCGAGCTGTCCCGCCGGTTCGGATCGCAGTGCATCGTATTGTCAGTCGACGCGCGAACGGTGCCGCAGGATTCGAAGGCGACGCCGTCGGGGTGGGAGGTCACCACCCACGGTGGACGCCGCGGCACGGGAATCGATGCCGTCGAGTGGGCGGCGCGCGGCGCCGAACTCGGGGTCGGCGAGATCCTGCTGAACTCGATGGACTTCGACGGCACCAAGGCGGGATTCGACCTGAGGATGCTGCGCGCCTTGCGCGGCGCGGTATCCATCCCGGTGATCGCCAGCGGCGGCGCGGGTGCCAAGGAACATTTCGCGCCCGCGGTTGTTGCAGGGGCCGACGCCGTCCTGGCCGCGAGCGTGTTCCATTTCCGCGAGCTGACCATCGGCGAGGTGAAGGCGGCGATGGCGGCAGAGGGGATTGTGGTGCGATGAGCTTGAATGCCGATATTGCGTCGCGGCTCAAGCGCGACGCCAACGGGCTGTTCGTGGCGGTGGCGCAGGAACGCGGCACGGGGCAGGTGCTGATGGTCGCGTGGATGGACGACATCGCGCTGGCCCGCACGCTGGAAACCCGCAAAGGTACCTACTTCTCGCGTTCGCGCGGCGAACACTGGGTCAAGGGCGAGACGTCCGGCCACACGCAGCACGTGCACTCGGTGCGGCTGGACTGCGACGGCGATACCGTGCTGCTCGAAGTCGACCAGGTCGGCGTCGCCTGCCACACCGGCGATCACACCTGCTTCGACGCCGATCTACTGCTGGGCCCTGAGGCATGAGAACGATCGTCGCGCTCGCGGCCACGGGGGTCGCCGCGTTGGCGATCCGTCGCTGCGTGGCGCTGCGGAAGTCGATATCCGCGGCCGCTCCGGAGCTGCGTACGCCACTGCTGGCGGCCTCGTCGATTCCGTTCAACAGGTTGACGCTGCCCATCGTTCGCTTCGCGATGGGCCGTAAGTCCGATCCCGGCCCGGGAATCACGCTGAGCGACCATCACCTGAAGGACCCAGATCTCGATGTTCTGGTGCTCACGCCCAGCGAAAAGCCGGTGCTCGCCCCCGGCGTGTTGTGGATTCACGGAGGCGGATTCGTCGCTGGGACAGCGCGCTTCGAGGCGCCATGGGCAGGACGCCTCGTTACGGCGCTCGGGGCAATCGTGGTGTGTCCGGAGTACCGCCTGGCTCCCGAAAATCCCTTCCCGGCAGGGCTCGACGATTGCGTGGCCGCCTTGCAGTGGATGGTGAAACACGCCGACGAACTCGGCATCGACGTCGAGCGCATCGCCGTATGTGGAGCGAGCGCTGGTGGAGGGCTGGCGGCGGCCGTCGTACAGCGCGCTTTCGACGAGGGGATTCCGCTGCGGGCCCAGGGTCTGGTTTACCCGATGATCGACGATCGGACCGCCCTACGGGACGACCTCACCGGCAAGGGCGAGTTGACGTGGTCGGCGTCGTCCAACAGATGGGCGTGGACCGCATATCTCGGGCGCGAGCTGCGATCGTCGGACGCCCCGGATTATGCGGCTGCGGCGCGGCGCACCGATCTCAGCGGTCTGCCTCCAGCGTGGATCGGCGTGGGCGAACTGGACGTTTTCCATGACGAGGACGTCGCCTACGCCGAGCGGTTGAAGGCCGCGGGTGTCCCGTGTGAGCTCGTCACGGTTCCGGGCATGTATCACGGAGCTGACGGTCTCGTTCAGAAAGCTTCGTCGATGCAGAGCTTTCAGGCCGGCATGCTCGACTTTCTGCGGACCCATCTGGGTTAGATGCGCCGAATTCTGCCTGAGGGCTGTGATTTCGGTCGACCAGCGACCCTGGTGCAGAAATCGAAGCGACCCTATGGCTCGATGATGCGGGTGGCCTTGGCGCGCGCGGTCCAACCGCCTTCGTCGTAACCGACCACCACGGGATGGGCGAAGGCGGCGCTTACGTTGTCGGTCGTCACGGTGTCGCGGGCCGCACCCGTCGCCACGGTCCGCCCCTCGGCGATCAGCAGCGCATGCGTCGTCGTCGTAGGAAGCTCCTCGAGGTGGTGCGTGACCAGGATCGACGCGACCTCCGGATGCGTTTCGGTTCGGAGATGAGTGCGCGCCCGATCAGCGTGCGTCCCCGCTCACCGTGCGACAGCGTCGGCCAGACGTCCTCGGCCTTGTGCGTCAGCCCGACCGCGGCGATCATCGCATCGGCACGCGCGAGCTCGTCGGCGGTCGGCGTCCAGCGCATCTGGGTGTCGATGGTGGCCGTGACGCCGGTCAGCACGACTTCGCGCACGGTCAGCGAATACTGGAGCCGGTGACGGGGATTCACGTGACCGATGAACCGGCGCAGCCTCGCGAGGTCGACTCGGCCCATCTGCTCGCCGAGAATGTGCACCGTGCCCGACGTCGGAAACGTCACCGCCGCACAGAAACCCAGCAGCGTGCTCTTGCCCGCACCGTTCGGGCCGAGCAGGGCCCAGTGCTCACCGGCGTGCACGGTCAGCGAGATGCCGTCGATGATCTGTTTGCCGTTGCGGCCGAACGTCACATCGCGCAGCGCGAGAACCTCCGTCACGCCGACTGCCGCTGGCGCAGCACCTCCAGCGCCTTGTCGGCGTGCGTATCCATGCTGAACTCGCTGGCGATCACGTCGAGAACGGTGCCGTCGCTGTCGATGACGAAGGTCGTGCGCTTGACCGGCATCAGCTTGCCCAACAGCCCGCGCTTGACCCCGAACTGCGTGGCGACCTTGCCGTCGGCGTCGGAGAGCAGCGGGTAGTCGAAACGCTGGGTGTCGGAGAACTTGGCCTGCTTGGCGACGGGGTCGGTGCTGATACCCACCCGCGATGCGCCGACGGCGGCGAACTCACCGGCCAGATCTCGAAAGTGACAGGCTTCCTTCGTGCAGCCCGGGGTCATCGCCGCGGGATAGAAGAACAGCACGAGCGGCCCGTCGGCGAGCAGCGATGTGAGGCTTCGCACAGCACCCGTTTGGTCCGGCAATTCGAACCCGGAGACCCTGTCACCACGTTTCATGGGTGTCACGCTACGCCTGACTGATTTCGGTTCTTGGCCTAGCGGCTGGGAGGATTAGTACGTGCAAACCACCGCCAACCTCAGTGTCGGCTCTTCGCGCGAGCAGTCGTCGCTGGCCGTCACGACGTCCCGTGAGGACTTCCGGGCCCTGGCCGCCGGGCACCGGGTCGTTCCGGTGACGCGAAAGGTGCTGGCCGACAGCGAGACGCCACTGTCGGCATACCGCAAGCTGGCGGCCAACCGTCCAGGCACGTTCCTGCTGGAATCGGCGGAGAACGGGCGGTCCTGGTCGCGGTGGTCGTTCATCGGCGCCGGTGCCCCGTCGGCGTTCACGGTCCATGACGGCGAGGCCGCGTGGCTCGGCGTCACCCCGCAGGACGCCCCGAGCGGCGGCGACCCGCTGAAAGCCCTGCATGACACCCTGGAACTGCTGCAGACCGAGCCCGTTCCCGGGCTGCCGCCACTCTCCGGCGGGCTTGTCGGCTTCTTCGCCTACGACCTGGTGCGCAGGCTCGAACGGCTGCCGGAACTGGCCGTCGACGACCTGAAGCTGCCCGACATCCTGCTGCTGCTGGCCACCGACATCGCCGCGGTCGACCACCATGAGGGCACCATCACGCTGATAGCCAACGCGGTGAACTGGAACGGCACCGACGAACGCGTCGACTGGGCCTACGACGACGCGGTGGCCCGGCTGGACGTGATGACCGAGGCGCTCGGCGCGAACCTGTCGTCAACGGTGGCGACCTTCAGCAGGCCGGCGCCGCGCAACCGCAAGCAGCGGTCGGTCGAGGAGTATGGCGCCATCGTCGACAAGCTCGTCGGCGACATCGAAGCAGGCGAGGCTTTCCAGGTGGTCCCCTCGCAGCGCTTCGAGATGGAGACCTCGGCCAACCCGCTCGACGTGTACCGGATGCTGCGGGTGACCAATCCCAGCCCGTACATGTACCTGCTGAACGTGCCGGATGCACAAGGTGGGCTTGACTTTTCGATAGTCGGCTCGAGCCCTGAGGCGTTGGTGACGGTCAAGGACGGTCGTGCGACCACGCATCCCATCGCCGGAACTCGCTGGCGCGGTGCGGACGAGGAGGAAGACCTGCTTCTCGAGAAGGAACTGCAGTCCGACGAGAAGGAACGTGCCGAGCACCTGATGCTCGTCGATCTGGGCCGAAACGACCTGGGCCGCGTATGCGTACCGGGCACGGTGCGCGTCGAGGACTACAGCCACATCGAGCGCTACAGCCATGTCATGCACCTGGTGTCGACGGTGACCGGCCGATTGTCTGACGGCAAGACGGCGCTGGATGCCGTCACCGCGTGCTTTCCTGCGGGCACGTTGACGGGCGCCCCGAAGGTGCGCGCGATGGAGCTCATCGAGGAGGTCGAGATGACCCGCCGCGGCCTCTACGGCGGCGTGCTGGGGTACCTGGACTTCGCGGGGGATGCCGATTTCGCGATCGCGATCCGGACCGCGCTGATACGCAGCGGGACAGCGTATGTGCAGGCCGGCGGGGGAGTCGTGGCCGACTCCAACGGTCCCTACGAATACAACGAGGCCGCCAATAAGGCCAAGGCGGTGCTGAACGCGATCGCCGCGGCGGAGACGCTGAGCGAACCATGAAGCACATCGGCCAACTGATGCTGCTGATAGCGGCGGTGGCCCTCTGGGTGGCGTCGCGGATGACGTGGGTCGAGGTGAGCTCGTTCGACGGGCTCGGTCAGCCCGAGACCACGACGCTGAACGGTGGAGCCTGGTCGACGGCCCTTGTTCCGTTGGCGGTGATCCTGCTGGCGGCGGTTCTCAAGTCGACGGTGGGGCCACGCTGGCAATTGCGACTTCTGGCGGTGATCGTCGGCGCGCTGAGCGCGGTGATGGCCTACCTGGCGATCAGCCTGTGGGTCGTCCCTGACGTCGCGGTGCGCGCGGCGGGCCTTGCCGACGTGCCGGTGGCCGATCTGCTGGGCACGCAGCGGCACTACTGGGGTGCTGTCCTCAGCCTGAGCGCAGCTCTGCTGACGCTCGCAGGCGCGGTGCTGCTGATGCGGGCACCGGTGAAAGTCGCGTCGGACGACGACAAATACGAGGCTCCGGCGCGGCGTCGGGAGGCGGCGCGCCGGCGTGCCTCAGCAGGCGACGACATGTCCGAGCGGATGATGTGGGATGCACTCGATGAGGGTCGTGATCCCACCAAGCCAGACACCGAGGGGCGGTGACGGATGATGTGTTCGGTGCGGCTACCCTTCGATGAAGATCATGCGGCAGCACGCCGGCGCGAACGCGGAGGGAGTTCACGGCTTATGAGTTCGGCGACCGTGCTCGACTCCATCATCGAGGGAGTTCGCGAAGACGTCGCCGCACGGGAGGCCGTTGTCAGCCTCGACGAGGTCAAAGCGGCGGCCAAGTCCGCTCCGTCGTCGCGCGACGTGCTGGCTGCACTGCGCGAACCCGGCATCGGCGTGATCGCGGAGGTGAAGCGGGCCAGCCCGTCGCGCGGATCGCTTGCGACGATCTCCGATCCGGCGAAACTCGCCGGCGCATATGAGGACGGCGGCGCCCGGGTCATCAGTGTGCTGACCGAACAGCGTCGGTTCAATGGGTCGCTCGCCGACTTGGACGCTGTGCGCGCCGCGGTCTCGATCCCGGTGCTGCGCAAGGACTTCATCATCCGGCCGTACCAGATCCACGAGGCCCGTGCGCACGGCGCGGACATGCTTCTGCTCATCGTCGCAGCGCTCGAACAGTCCGCGCTGGTGTCGATGCTGGATCGCACCGAATCCCTCGGGATGACAGCGTTGGTCGAGGTGCACACCGAAGAGGAAGCCGACCGCGCGCTGCAGGCGGGGGCCAAGGTCATCGGCGTCAACGCCCGTGACCTCAAGACGCTCGACGTCGACCGGGACTGCTTCGCGCGCATCGCGCCTGGACTGCCGACCGACATCATCCGCATCGCCGAATCCGGCGTGCGGGGGCCTGCCGACCTTCTCGCGTACGCCGGTGCGGGCGCCGATGCGGTTCTCGTCGGCGAGGGCTTGGTCACCAGCGGTGATCCCCGCACGGCCGTCGCCGATCTGGTCACCGCAGGTACGCATCCGTCCTGCCCGAAACCCTCACGCTGACACGGCGATGAGCCGCTTGCGCGAAGAGCAACATTGATGGCCGATCTCGCCGGCCCGGAGTTGCCGCGCTCCAGTGCGGCGGTCGCCGAACCGACCGCCCACGATCCCGACGCGAAAGGCCATTTCGGCGCCTACGGGGGACGTCTCGTTCCCGAGGCCCTGATGGCCGTGATCGAGGAGGTCACCGCCGCCTACGAAAAGGCGCGCGGCGACCAGGAATTCCTCGATGAGTTGGACCGGTTGCAGCGGCACTACAGCGGCCGACCGTCGCCGCTGTACGAAGCCGCGCGGCTCGGCGAGCACGCGGGCGGGGCGCGGCTCTTCCTCAAGCGAGAAGACCTCAACCACACGGGGTCTCACAAGATCAACAATGTGCTGGGTCAGTCCCTTCTGGCGAGGCAGATGGGCAAGACGCGGGTCATCGCAGAGACCGGCGCAGGCCAGCACGGCGTGGCCACCGCGACGGCGTGTGCGCTTCTCGGTCTGGACTGCGTGATCTACATGGGCGCCGTCGACACCGCCAGGCAGGCGTTGAATGTGGCCCGAATGCGGCTGCTCGGAGCCGAAGTGGTGTCGGTGGAATCCGGGTCCAAGACGCTCAAGGACGCAATCAACGAGGCGTTCCGCGACTGGGTCACCAACGCCGACGAGACGTACTACTGCTTCGGTACCGCGGCGGGGCCGCATCCATTTCCGTTGATGGTCCGCGACTTTCAGCGGGTGATCGGGCTCGAGGCACGCGCACAGATCCAGGATCAGGCGGGCCGGTTACCCGACGCAGTGACGGCGTGCGTCGGTGGTGGGTCCAACGCGATCGGTGTGTTCCATCCCTTCATCGACGATCCCGACGTGAAGCTGGTCGGTTTCGAGGCGGCGGGTGACGGGGTCGAAACCGGCCGTCACGCAGCCACCTTCGCCGGCGGTTCTCCCGGTGCGTTCCAGGGCTCGTTCTCGTATCTTCTGCAGGACGAGGACGGCCAGACCATCGAGTCGCATTCGATCTCGGCGGGCCTCGACTATCCGGGCGTGGGGCCGGAGCATGCGTTCCTCAAGGACATCGGCCGTGCCGAATATCGGCCCATCACCGACACCGAGGCGATGGACGCGTTCGGCCTGCTGTGCCGGACCGAGGGCATCATCCCAGCGATCGAATCGGCGCACGCGGTCGCGGGTGCTTTGAAGCTGGGCAAGGAACTCGGGCCCGAGGCCATCATCCTCGTGAACATGAGCGGTCGCGGAGACAAGGACGTGGAGACGGCGGCCAAGTGGTTCGGCCTGCTCGACAGCACGGGGACCGCGGCCTCATGACGAATGGACTCGCGGGCACGTTCGCGGCATGCAGGCAGGAGGGCCGGTCAGCACTCATCGGCTATCTACCGACCGGTTATCCGGACGTGCCGAAGTCGATCACGGCGATGACCACCCTGGTCGAGTCGGGTTGCGACATCATCGAAGTCGGGATGCCGTACTCCGATCCCGGTATGGACGGTCCCACCATCGCCACGGCTACCGAGGCCGCGCTGCGCGGTGGTGTCCGGGTGGGCGATTCGCTGAGCGCCGTCGAGGCCATCAGCAAGGTTGGCGGACGTGCGGTCGTGATGACGTACTGGAACCTCGTATTACATTACGGCATAGAGGCTTTCGCGCGCGACCTGGCTGCCGCCGGAGGACTCGGGATGATCACCCCTGACCTGATTCCCGAAGAAGCCGACGAATGGCTGGCGGTCTCAGATACGTACAGCTTGGATCGAATCTTCCTGGTGGCACCGTCGTCCACGCCCGAACGCCTGGTCGCAACCGTCAAGGCATCGCGCGGGTTCGTCTATGCGGCGTCGACGATGGGTGTCACGGGGGCGCGGGACGCTGTTTCGAATGCGGCTCCCGAGTTGGTGCAGCGCGTGAAGGCGGTTTCGGATATTCCGGTCGGTGTCGGACTGGGGGTCAGGTCGCGCGAGCAGGCCGCCCAGATCGGTGCGTACGCCGACGGTGTCATTGTTGGCTCGGCCTTGGTCTCGGCGCTGACGGAGGGCCTGCCGGCCGTCCGCACGCTCGCCGCAGAGTTGGCCGACGGTGTGCGGCAGAGGATTTCGGCGTGACAACGACCATACTGGCCTCCTTCCCAAGCCCCTCGCAGGGCGTGTGGCATCTGGGCACCATCCCGATCCGGGCGTATGCGATGTTCATCCTGCTCGGGGTCATCGCCGCATTGTTCATCGGTAACAAGCGGTGGGTCGACCGCGGCGGCGAACGCGGAGTGATATTCGATATCGCGCTGTGGGCCATCATCTTCGGGTTGATCGGCGGCAGGCTCTACCACGTTCTCACGGACTGGTCGACCTATTTCGGGTCTGGCGGCGCGGGTCTGGTAGCGGCCTTCAAGATCCAAGAGGGCGGTCTGGGTATCTGGGGTGCGGTGGCACTCGGCGGCGTCGGCGCATGGATCGGATGCCGGCGAAAGGGTATCCCGTTGCCGGCTTTCGGTGATGCGATCGCGCCCGGCATCGTGCTGGCCCAGGCTATCGGCCGGATCGGCAACTACTTCAACCAGGAGCTGTATGGCAGGACGACGTCGTTGCCATGGGGCCTGGAGATCTACGAGCGGCGCGACTCGAACGGTGCACTCGATACTTTGAACGGGGTGTCGACCGGTCAACTCATCGAGGTCGTGCACCCCGCCTTCCTCTACGAGTTGCTCTGGAACCTCGTGGTCTTCGTTCTGCTGCTGGGGGTGGATCGCCGCTTCCGGATCGGGCACGGTCGGCTGTTCGCACTGTATGTCGCCGCCTACTGTTTCGGCCGGTTCTGGGTCGAGCTGATGCGCAGCGACATGGCCTGGACGCCGGTCGAAGGCATCCGGATCAACTCGTTCGTGTCGGTCTTCGTCTTCATCGGCGCCGTCGTCTACATCATGGTGGCGCCCAAGGGCCGCGAGGATCCTTCGGAACTTCGCGGGTATGCCGAGGACGCTGACGGCGCCGCCCCCGGAGCGAATCTGCCCACAGAGAAGATCGAGAAGGAACTGGTCGCCGTTGCGGCCACCACGGGCGTTGTCGCGGCCGCAAAGGCCGCGGGGGAGAAGGAAGACGAAGACGCCACGGAGATACTCGAATCCGGTGGCGAGGAGCTCGTCGAACCCCGTGATGAGGAAAAGTCGGAAGTCGAGGCGGTCGCCGAAAGCGAGCAACTCGCCGAGGACATCGCCGACGTACCGGCCGGCGAGCTCATGGAGGCGGAGGCCTTCGCTGAGGCCGGCGAGGACGCCGAGCCGACTGTCGCGATCGGCGGAGTCGGTTCGGTCGAAGGCGATGAGGTGGCCAAGGCCGAGGAAACCGCGCCCGAGGTGCACGAGGACGCAGTCGCGAACGCGGAGGAAGCCGCCGATGTCGCTGACGAGGTCGCTGCCGAGGGAGACGCGGCCACCGATGGCGGTGAGGAGCCGGTTACGGAAGTCGGTGGTGTCGGTTCGGTCGAGGGTGATGAGGTCGCGGAGGCCGAGGCGGCTGCGGCCGAGGCGCATGAGGCCGCCGTCGAGGAAGCTGAGGAAGCTGCCGATGTCGCTGACGAGGCGGCTGAGGAGGCTGACGACGAGACCGAGACTGAGACCGAAGTCGAAGCCGAAGATGCGGCCGACGCGGCCGACGACGAAACGGAAGCCGGCGAAGACGCGTCCGACCCGGCGGCCGATGGCGGTGAGGAGCCGGATTCGGAAGTCGGCGGTGTCGGTTCGGTCGAGGGTGATGAGGCCGTCGAGGCCGAGGCGGCTGCGGCCGAGGTGCATGAGGCCGCTGTCGAGAACGCTGAGGAAGCCGCCGGCGTTGCCGATGAGGTCGCTGCCGAGGGAGATGGGACCACCGATGGCGGTGAGGAGCCCCTCACGGAAGTCGGCGGTGTCGGTTCGGTCGAAGGGGACGTGGTCGCGGAGGCCGCGCCCGAGGTGCATGAGGCCGCTGACGCCAACGCCGAGGAAGCCGCCGAGGCTGGTGACGAAGCCGAGGAGCCGGAAAAGGAAGTCGGCGGTGTCGGTTCAGTCGGGGGTGTACGAGGCCGCCTTCGAGAACGCTGGAGAAGCCGCCGACGTCGCGGATGAGATAGCAGGCGAGCAGGCCGACGACAACGGCGACGACGCGGCGAGAGACGGCGACGAGCCCAAGTAGGACACCTTCGAACCGGCGGCTATCCACAGTTGCGGTTTCATCCACAGGTAGCGGGTGACCTGGTCATTGTCGGCCGATGGGGTCGTGGCGCACGAGTAGTTTCGAAAGCATGTTCGATGATCTTGTGTCTCCGGCTGGCTCCGCTGGTCGGGGCGTGGCGGTGGGTGCGTGGGCGCGGGTGGAGAACGCGGCGTGTGCGCGGCGGCTCGCCGCGATCGCTGATGTGTTGGAGGCCCGCTGGTCTGCCGACGGCTCGGCCGAGCGCGAGCAGTGGTGTCTGGACAACTGGAACGCTGTGGCCGCGGAGGTCGCGGCGTGTCATGAGGTGTCGCTGGGGTGGCCTCGCATCAGTTGTTGATCGCGATGGAGCTGCGCGAACGGCTACCGCGGGTGGCCGAGGTGTTCGCCAGCGGTCGGATCAGTGTGCGGATGGTGTCGACGATCGTGTCGCGCACCGCGCTGATCACCGAGCCGCAGGTGCAGGACAAGATCGATATCGAGTTGGCCGCCGCGGTGCCCGAGTGGGGGGCGCTGTCGCAGGCCAAAGTGGAAACCGCGATCGATGACTGGGTGCAGCGCTATGACCCGTTGGCGGTGCGCCGCATGGAGCTGCACGCCCGCGGCCGCCATGTCGACACGCACTGCGACGGCAGCGGCACCGCCACGATCGAGGCGATGCTGTTCGACCACGACGCCGCCGCGCTCGACGCCCGGTTGGAGGCGCTGGCGCGCGGGGTGTGTGACGGTGATCCGCGCACCCTCGGGCAGCGCCGCGCCGACGCCTTGGGCGCGTTGGGCCACGGTGTGGATTATCTGGCGTGTCTGTGCGCAGCCGAGGACTGCGCGGCGGCCGGGGCGCAGCCCAACGCGGTGGTGATCAATGTGATCGCCGAGGAGAAGACCCTGGCCGACGACACCGCGGTGGTGCTGGACGGGGCCGACCCCGACAAGCCGACCACACCGGCGCGGGAGATGACGCTGGCCCAGTTGGTGGTGTGCCCGCCGCTCACCGGCCCGGCCGCCACACCGTCGGCGGTGATGATCGGCGGGCCGGTGATCCCGGCGCCGTTGTTGGCGGCCAAGATCGCCGCCGGGGCCACCATCTGCTACATCGTGCACCCCGGTGACGCGCCACCCGAGACGCGGTACCGGCCGTCAGCGAAGTTGGATCGGTTTGTCCGGTGTCGGGATATGACGTGCCGGTTTCCGGGCTGTTCACGGCCCGCTGATATCTGCGATCTGGATCATACGATCGCCTACCCCATCGGGCCGACCTGCGCGTCGAACCTGAAATGCCTGTGCCGACAACACTATCGATTGTCCGTAGTACATTTAAGCCATGGATGCCGCCATGTACCTCCGAATCAGCAGCGACCCGTCCGGGCAGGCGCTCGGCGTCGCACGTCAACGCGAGGATTGCGTGGCGTTGTGCGCCGCTAAGGGCTGGACGCCGGTGGAGTACGTCGACAACGACGTGAGCGCACGAGCGCCAAGAAGCGGCCCGCCTATGAGCGGATGCTCGCCGACATTCGCGACGGCCGGATCGGCGCCGTGGTGGCGTGGGACCTGGACCGGTTGCATCGGCGGCCGATCGAGCTCGAACGGTTCATGGACCTCGCCGACACGCACCGGCTGGCGCTGGCCACCGTGTCCGGCGACGTCGATCTGTCGACCGCGCAAGGCCGACTCACCGCGCGACTCAAAGGTGCGGTGGCGCGTCACGAGATCGAGCACAAATCAGACCGGCAGAAGCGGGCGGCGCAGCAGAAGGCCACCCGAGGGGAACCGCAGTGGCGCAACGCATTCGGATTCCTGCGCGACGGTAGCCGCACACCCGATCCGGTGACCGCGCCACTGGTAAAGCAAGCTTACGAGTCGATCCTGTCCGGCGGGTCTATCAGCGACATCGCCCGCGAGTGGAACGCCGCCGGCGCATACGGGTTGACCGGCAAGCTGTGGTCAGCGTCGACGGTGAGCCTGTTCCTGCGCAAGCCGCGCAACGCCGGGCTGCGTGACCACAACGGCGAGATCGTCGGCGCCGGCACCTGGCCGCCGCTGGTCGACGAGGAGACCTGGCGGGCCGCGCAGGCGGTGCTCGACGCACCCGGCCGCGCGCCGGGCCGCAAGACCGTTCGCAAGCACCTGCTCACCGGTGTGCTGCGGTGCGGCAAATCGGGATGCGGCGGCTACCTCTCCGGGCAGTGGGTCATGCAACCGACGGGCGGCAAGTCGGGGCGGCCGAAGGCGGGCGAGGTCAAGGAACCGTCCGGGCAGATGGCCCACTCAATCACCTACGGCTGCAAGTCGTGTCGCGGTGTGTCGATCCGCGCCGAGCACGTCGAGCCGCTGATCTACGCCGCCGTTGCCGAGCGGCTGGCGCGCTCGGATGCGGTGGACCTGTTGAAGGTCGCCGAGCATGATGCCGCCGAGGCCGAGCAGTTACGCGCCGAGAAGCAGCGGCTCTACGCGCAGATACGGGAGGCCGAGGCCGCACCTGTTCCCGCGACTATGCGCACCCACCGCCACGCTGTGGACCGGCCGAGCCGCCCACCGTCGAACCCAACAGCCAGCGCGGGGCAATGATGCCCAAACGCCGACGCAGCCGGGCCGATAACGGTGCGAGAGCCAGAGCAGCGGAACGCCGACTCAACGACGCAATCGTTGCCGAACGTCGTAAGCCGTCGCCGTTCTGAGGGACACCGTCACGACGACACGACAGCAGACAGCTGCCAGTGACCCGGAACGCCCTTGTGTTCATGCATGCCGCGGGTCCTGGAAGTGAGGTCGAATTTCGGGCGTCGACACGGGATCAGTTTCAGGCGACGCCGAAACTAACTGGTCGGCGACGGTCCACTCCGTTGCCGACAGCGACTGAGCCTATCTACCATTTGTGCCAACGCGCGCTGAGGATGGAGAGCAATGGCGGATCAGACATCGGCCGCATGGAATCCGATTGTTGAGCGGACCACTAAGGCCTGGTTTGGCCCAAGGAAGCGCGCACGGGAATTGCTCTCCGCTCAGTCGCGCCCTTCCCCATTGCCTGCGGCCGGGTTCCTCGACACGGTTTGGAAGCTCTTCGGCGAACCAGCGTCCAATATCACAGGGGTTCGCTTCATCGATTTTGTCCACGGCGACGACGGGTTTCGGTACACGATCGCCCTCTGCTCCACCCTCTCGGACCCAGTCATACGGGAGGTGCTACATCATCGTGCATCAGACGTTGTTGCTACGACTGGGTGGTACCCCTTGGTGACCGGTGAACGCCTAGGGAGTGCGCGGTGGGTGCGCGGCCGCGTGCCCAAATCGGTCGGCCTTGAGATAGACGGTCCCTCGTCGATGGTATCCGTCGAGTCGGCAGGATCCGGTGCTGAGGCCGGGACCGCAATCCGGGTGCGATTCGACACAGGGTCAGCACTCCTCGATGTGGGCTTCGGACCGGAACTAGTCAGGGGCGCGGACGACGTAGCAGTCTTGCTCTCGCGCGGGCATCGCGATCACGCCGGCGCCGTTTTGGAGGGTTTCATTAGTGGCCTGTTCGTCGTCATGTCGAAGATCACCTGTCTCCTTCTCGGCTCGCGTATCGAGAGGATCGGCCGCCTCATGCTGGTCGAACCCGGCCTCGATTTTCGGATCGGCGTCATCCAGGTTCAGGTTGTCTCGGTGCCGCATGTTCCAGGTTCGGTCGCGTACCTGCTCGACGATGGGCGTCGTGCTCTGCTCTACACAGGCGATGTTGTATTGCGGACCGCGCGTCATTCTGTCGAGCTAGAGCTCCTCAACTTCTTGCCGCAGGATCGTCAATGCACCGTTCTGCTTGACGCCACGATGGCCGGACGGCCGGCTGGTGCAAGCAACCACGACGTGGCTAGAGAAGTGTTGTCACTTGGGGCTTCCGACATCGTGTTGGTCGGTGCACCAGATCAACTGACGTACGCGCTCGCTGACCTCTTCCACATCGGGAAAGACGGTCACTTACGGGGCACGGTCAGTTACCTCGCCTCCGGGACAGTCCGCAACGTCGCAAAAGCCATGCACGACGCCTTCATCCGCCGAGATCATTTATCCCTTGATCCGCTGCTGCGAGCGCAATACGGCAAATCTATGTCAGCGTGGGCAGAGTCTGTTTGGCTCTATTGGCTCGACCACACCGAAGCCCTGCCAGCGGGTCGTCGGATTTGGCTCGTCGATCCAAGCGCCTCAGGCGATCGATTCACCGCGCCAGCGGAGGCTCGAGTGCTGTCGATCGGGCGAGGTGCGGACCTAGCCGGGCAGGGCATCGATACAAGTCCCTGGACCGCGCATTCCAGCGAGGAGTCGCTGATTGACTTCGTTCGCCTCCTCGAGAAACGAGGCGTCCAAGTCGTGCTCTTCCACAACTTCTCCCGTCGGCTGAAGAAGTTCGCCCGCTCGCATGCCCTCGCGGCGAAGGCGCTACAAGGGTCGATTCAGCTGTGATATAACACCAAGCCCCGCCGTTCTGAGCGACACCTACCCGACGACACCACGGCGGACAGCTGCCACCGACCCGGAACGCCCTTGAGTTCGTGCGCGCCGCGGTCCTCGAATTCAAGCCCTGACCCGATCACCAGGTCGCGCAACGTGCTTGACACCAGCACCTCGACGCATAAGCACAATAGTTTGGGTGAACTGAAGTGTTTTTCAACCAGTCGATACCACCAGCTCAAAACCTTCTGCGGCTGGCTGGATCGACAGCTCCCCGACGGCACGGAAATCGGGCTGGGATACAGGTCTATGCAAGTCGGGGTTTTACAAGATCTCCTCTCCGCGCATGATGCGGTACAACCTGCGGGGGCGGAGCGGTCCGTTCTAGTCGGCGCGCCGAAACCTACTGCTACGGAGAAGCGACGGCGAAGAGCCGCCATTCACCGGGCACACCCTTGAGCTGGCGAGCGCCGCGCTCCTCGAACGCCAGCCCTGACCCGATCACGAGGTCGCGCAGCGTGCTGGACACCAGCACGTCGTTCGGCCCTGCCAGTGCGCTCACCCGCGCACCGATGTGTACAGCGATCCCGCCGATGTCGTCGCCGCGCACTTCGCATTCGCCGGTGTGCAGCCCGGCGCGCACTTCGATACCCAGGGACCGCACCGCATCACGAATTGCCATGGCGCAGCGGATCGCTCGCTGTGGCCCGTCGAACATCGCGAGGAAACCATCACCCGTGCTGTTGACCTCACGGCCCCGAAAGCGATTGAACTGTACGCGGACGACGGCATCGTGGGCGTCGAGCAACGCGCGCCAGCGACGGTCGCCGATCTCCGAAGCCCGAGCCGTCGAGTCGACGATGTCGGTAAAGAGGACGGTGGCGAGGACGCGGTCATCAGCCACCTCTACCTGGTGGCCCGTGATGAACTCGGCGATCTCCTGGAACGAATCCCGCCACGGTTCCACGAAGTGGTACAAGTTGCGCCCAGGCAGTTCAACGTATTTCGCGTCCGGTATGTGATCAGCAACGTACTTGCCCCAGGCGGGCGGGACCATCAGGTCGTCGGCATGCTGGAGCACGAGAGTTGACACGCGGATGCTTGGGAGCACCGCCCGAACGTCTACCTCGGTCAAAAGAGGCATTAAGAGAGCGTAGGTCCGTGGGCTCGCGGCAAGCCGGTCATGTCGCCCAACCGCGGCGCTGATCTCCTCGTTCCATGGCATGTCGGGATTGATCGAAAGCCAGTATTCGCCCCTGCCCCACATGGCTGCCAGCGCAGCGATGACTTCGTCGGGATTGACGCCATCAGTGCGTTCAGCAATCGGATTGGCGAAGCCCTCAAGCACTACGAGCGCGGTGGTGCGAGCCGGATACGTAGCAGCGAATAGCGCACCCGGCGCGAACGAGCCGGGCACGGTGATGAGCACTGCTTCGCGGATTTCGAGATCGTCGAGCACCGCAGTGATGCTGTCGGCCCATTGCTCCAAGGTCGGCAGCGCGCCCGGCTCGACAGGATCGGACGCTCCACTGCCCGGCTGGTCGAAGAAGATCACTCGACCGAGCGATGTCATCGCCTCCACCCATCCCTGAACAGGCGACAACTCCGGCAGGTGTTCGCAGCATGTGAACCAATTCGGGACAAACACGATGTCGCGCTCACCCTCAGGCGACGCCCTATAGGCGACGCCCAAGTCCGCGTTCATCGCATAACGCGTCTCCGAGAACATCGCCGAAGTCTAGGCCGCACGAGCGACGCGGATCCCCAGATCAGCGGTCTAGGCAGACGCAACCGCGAACAGATGCCACTCGCCGGGTACGCCCTTGAGCTGGTGTGCGCCGCGCTCCTCGAACTCCAGTCCCGACCCGATGACGAGGTCGCGCAGCGTGCTGGACACCAGCACCTCGTTCGGCCCGGCCAGTGCGCTCACCCGCGCCCCGATGTGCACGCCGATCCCGCCGATGTCATCGCCGCGCACCTCGACCTCGCCGGTGTGCAGCCCGGCACGCAGCTCGATGCCGAGCGCTTGCACCGCCTCGCGGATTGCCATCGCGCAGCGGATCGCCCGCTGCGGGCCGTCGAACATCGCAAGGAAACCATCACCTGACGTGTTCACCTCACGGCCTCGAAATCGACTGAGTTGTACACGGACGATGGCGTCGTGTGCATCGAGCAACGCATGCCAATCGCGGTCGCGCATCTCGGCGGCCCGGCGCGTCGAGTCCACGATGTCGGTGAACAGCATGGTGGCCAGAACACGGTCGTCGGCAACGTCGGGCTGCTCGCCAGTAAGGAATTGGGCGATCTCTTGGAAGGAATCTCGCCACGGTTCAACGAAGTGGTAGGTATTGCGACCAGGCAGCTCAACGTATTTCGCGCCCACTATGTGATCAGCGACGTACTTACCCCACTCGGGCCGAAACAACGAGTCGGTGTGTTGAAGGACGAGCGTTGGCACACGAATCGACGGAAGCACGGCCCGCACGTCAACGTCGGTCACGAGCGGCAGCACGCGAGCAACGGTCCCTGGACTTGCCGCCAGGCGTTCGTGGCGCGCCCATGTTGCCCGAATCTCGTCGTTCCATGGCATTTCCGGATTAGTCGCATATTGCGACTGACCGGTGCCCCAAGACGCGACGTAGCCGGGCAAGATCTCGTCACGGATGTGCCTATCGGGCTGGAGCACGTCCAGCGGAGCCGCGTAGCCCTCGAGGACGACCAGGGCGGTTGTGCGAGATGGATGTGTGGCTGCGAACAGCGCCGCTGTTGTCGCCCCGCCGTTGCTCGCCAGGAGTACCGCTTCCTGACTGTCGAGTTCGTCAAGCACTGCGGTGATGCTGTCGGCCCATTGCTCCAGTGTCGGCAGCGCACCAGGCACAACGAGATCGGACGCGCCCGAGCCCGGCTGGTCGAAGAAGATCAGCCGACCTAGCGATGTCATCGCCTCGACCCACCCCCGCAGGGACGGTAGCTCGGGCAAGATCTCACAGTTTGTGAGCCAATTCGGGACGAACACGATGTCGCGCTCACCTTCACCAGTGGTGCGGTAGGCGACGCGCAAGTCCCCGTTCATCGCATAGCGCGTCTCCGAGAACATGGCGGAAGTCTAAGTCCCAGGGAAAGCGTCAGCAGACGTTTACGCAGCTGAGGGCGGTCCCCTAGAACGTACTTCACCAATTCGGTGTCACCACATGCTCAAAACGTTCTGGGTTGGCCCAAACGGCTGGAGCGAAAAGCAACGACCCGACGGCGCGGTGGTCTGGACGCTACCCACCGGCCACACCCGCACCACCCATCCGGGCAGCCTGCACCTGTTCCCGCGACTGTGTGCACCCACCGCCACCCTGTGGACCGGCGAACCCCCCGTTGCGGAGACCACCGCCGGGCGCGGAATGAAGATGCCCAAACGCCGCCACACCCGCGCCGCCACCACCGCCAAAGCCAAGGCGGCAGAACGAAAACTCAACGATCCGCTCGTCGCCGAACGCAACAAGCCGCCACCGTTCTAAACGACGGCGAACAGACTCCATTCACCCGGTACACCTTTGAGTTCATGTATGCCGCGAGGCTCGAACTCGAGTCCCGATCCGATCACCAGATCGCGCAACGTGCTGGACACGAGAACATCGTTCGGCCCGGCCAATGCGCTCACGCGGGCGCCGATGTGCACGGCTATCCCGCCGATGTCCTCGCCGCGCACCTCGCACTCACCGGTGTGCAGGCCCGCCCTCACCTGCAAGCCCAACGCTTGCACTGCATCGCGAATTGCCATGGCGCATCGGATCGCTCGCTGCGGGCCGTCGAACATCGCAAGAAACCCATCTCCCGACGTGTTCACCTCGCGGCCGCGAAACCGGGCCAGCTGTGACCGGACGACGGCGTCATGGGCATCAAGCAAGGCGTGCCAGTCACGGTCGCCCATCTCTGAGGCGCGACGCGTGGAGTCCACGATGTCGGTGAACAGCACTGTAGCGAGAACCCGCTCATCGGCCACGTCGGCCTGATGGCCGGTGAGGAACTCCGAGATCTCCCGAAACGCCGGTCGCCAAGGATCGACGAAGTGGTACAGGTTTCGCCCCGGGAGCTCCACGTACTTCGCGGCCGATATGTGGTCAGCGACGTACTTGCCCATCGCAGGCGAGATGAACGGATCGTCGCTGTGCTGGACGACGAGGGTTGGCACTCGAACTGTGGGAAGCACCGCCCGCATGTCCAGTTCCGACAGGAGCGGCATCATGAGAGCTGCAGTCCCTGGACTCGCCGCCATCCGTTCCATTCGGGCCCACGTGGCCCGGATCTCCTCGTTCCAGGGCATATCCGGATTGATCGCATGCTGGTATTCGCCCGTCCCCCACATGGCGATCATGGCAGCGACGGCTTCCTCGGGATCGAGCTCACCAACCGGATTCGCGTAGACCTCGAGAGCGAGCAGTGCGCTTGTCCTGGATGGGTGGGTCGCTGCGAACAGCGCGGCCGTTGCGAACGCACCGTCGACTGCGAGCAGGACGGCATAGGCACTCCCGAGATCGTCCAGCACCGCGGTGATGCTGTCGGTCCACTGCTCCAAGGTCGGCAACGCCCCCGGCGTGACGGGATCGGATGCCCCCGTGCCCGGCTGGTCCAAGAAGATCAGTCGCCCGAGCGATGTCATCGCCTCAATCCAGCCTTGGAGGGACGGCAGCTCCGGTAAGACCTCACAGCACGTGAACCAGTTCGGCACGAACACGATGTCACGCTCACCCTCAGGCGACGCGCGGTAGGCGACGCGCAAGTCCCCGTTCATGGCATAGCGCGTCTCCGAGAACATCGCAGAAGTCTAAGCCGGGGAGCGGGTCGAGCGGTGCCCGTCGGCAGAGTTAATGCTGCTCACGGGCACTGTCTCTGAAGTGTATTTGAGCCAGTCGATGTCACCACCTACTGAAAACGTTCTGGAACGCACTGGGCGGCTGGCGTGACCGACAACTACCCGACGCGACCATCATCTGGACCTCACCCACCGGGCACACCTATGTCACCTACCCCGGCAGCCGCCACCTGTTCCCGGCATTGTGTAAACCCACAGCCACGCTATGGCACAGCGAACCACCCACACCCGAACCCGCCACCAAGCGCGGGGCGATGATGCCCAAACGCCGACACACCCGCGCCCACAACACCGCCAAAGCCAAAGCCGCCGAACGGCGACTCAACGACGCCCACGTCGCCGAACGCAACAAACCGCCACCGTTCTAAGGTCAGCGACTACGACGCGACGGCGAAAAGCTTCCACACACCGGGCACGCCCTTGAGCTCGTAAATCCCGCGCTCGTCGAACTCCAGCCCCGACCCGATCACCAGATCGCGCAACGTGCTCGACACCAACACCTCGCTCGCCCCGGCCAATGCACTCACCCGCGCACCGATATGCACACCGATCCCGCCGATGTCATCACCGCGCACCTCGCATTCGCCGGTATGCAAACCGGCACGCACCTCGATGCCCAGCGCCTGCACCGCGTCGCGGATCGCCATCGCACAGCGGATCGCGCGCTGCGGGCCGTCGAACATCGCCAGGAACCCATCACCCGTCCTGTTCACTTCGCGGCCCCGAAAACGCGCCAGCTGCGACCGCACCACAGCGTCATGCGCATCAAGCAACGCATACCAGTCACGGTCGCCGATCTCGGCGGCCCGGCGCGTCGAGTCCACGATGTCGGTGAACAGCACCGTGGCGAGAACCCGATCATCGGCCACTTCTGCCTGGTGTCCGGTGAGGAACTCGGCGATCTCCTGGAAAGACGCGCGCCACGGTTCGACGAAGTGGTTGGCGTTGCGCCCTGGGAGTCCAACGTATTTCGCGCCCGGTATGCGATCAGCGAGGTCCTTGCCCCACTCGGGCGGGATCAGCGAATCGTCGGTGTGGTGGAGGACGAGAGTCGGGACGCGGACGGCTGGAAGCAATGCCCGCACGTCCATTTCGGCCAGCAGCGGCATCATGAGGGCGACGGTTCCTGGGCTCGCCGCCAGGCGTTCATAGCGTGCCGACGCTGCCCGGATCTCCTCGTTCCACGGCATGTCGGGATTCATCGCATGCTGGAACTCGCCCGTCCCCCAGATGGCGACCAGGGCGGCCAAAATCTGCTCGGGTGTGGGTCCCTCGGTGCGCTCAGCCACCGGATTCGCGTAACCCTCCAGCACGACCAGCGCGGTCGTGCGGGATGGATGTGTTGCCGCGAACAGCGCACCTGTCGCGGCACTGCCGGACATCGCGAGCAGGACCGCTTCACGACTCCCGAGATCGTCCAACACCGCGGCGATGCTGTCGGCCCACTGCTCCAACGTCGGCAGCGCGCCCGACGTGACGGGATCAGACTGTCCGGTACCCGGCTGGTCGAAGAAAATCAGTCGACCGAGCGATGTCATCGCCTCGATCCACCCTCGAAGGGGCGGCTGTTCAGGAGTGTCCTCACAGGTGCTGAACCACCCTGGGACGAGCACTATGTCGCGAGCACCAGGTGGTGACGCGCGATAGGCGACACGCAAACCGCCATTCATCGCATAGCGCGTCTCCGAGAACACCGCAGAAGTCTAAGTCCCAGGAAGCGCGTCGACAGCCGTTTATGCTGTTCAAGAGCGTTTCGTTGAAGCGTACTTCACGTAATCGCTACCACCACCTACTGAAAACGTTCTGGAACGCACTGGGCGGCTGGCGTGACCGCCAACTGCCCGACGGCACCATCGTGTGGACCAGCCCGACCGGATACACCTACACCACCCACCCCGGCAGCCTGCACCTGTTCCCGAGCTTGTGTGCACCCACCGCCACCCTGTGGACCGGGAACCCACCCACCGTAAAACCCACAGGCGACCGCGACGCGATGATGCCCAAACGCCGCCACGCCCGCGGGCACAACACCGCCCAAGCCAAAGCCGCCGAACGACGACTCAACGACCCCCACGTCGCCGAACGCAACAGGCCGACACCCTTTTAGGCGTATTGCAAGTTGTTACGAGGCGACGGCCAACAGCCGCCATTCACCCGGCACGCCTTTTAGTTCATGCGAGCCGCGGTCTTCGAACTCCAGCCCCGACCCGATCACCAGATCGCGCAGCGTGCTCGACACCAGCACCTCATTGGGCCCAGCCAACGCGCTCACCCGCGCCCCGATGTGCACGCCGATCCCGCCGATGTCATCGCCGCGCACTTCGCATTCGCCGGTGTGCAACCCGGCGCGCACCTCGATGCCCAGCGCCTGCACCGCATCGCGGATCGCCATGGCGCAGCGGATCGCTCGTTGCGGGCCGTCGAACATCGCAAGGAAGCCGTCACCCGAGGTGCTCACCTCACGGCCCCGAAAGCGAGCCAGCTGCGACCGGACAACGGCGTCGTGCGCATCAAGCAACGCATGCCAGTCACGGTCACCCATCTCTGAGGCGCGGCGCGTGGAGTCCACGATATCGGTGAACAACACGGTGGCGAGAACACGGTCATCGGCCAGGTCGGGCTGCTGGCCGGTGAGAAATTCGGCGATCACCTGGAACGAATCGCGCCACGGTTCCACGAAGTGGTAGAAGTTGCGTCCGGGGAGCTCAACGTATTTGGCCCCCTGTATGTGATCGGCGATGTACTTGCGTGTGTGCCCCCAAGTCGCGTGCACGGGGTGGTCGGTGTGCTGCATGACCAGGGTAGGGACGCGGATTGTCGGAAGAACCGCCCGCACATCCAAATCCGTCATCAACGGCAGCATCATCTCCACCATCGCGGGGCTCGCCGCCATGCGCTCGTGTCGGGCCCACGCTGCCCGGATCTCCTCGTTCCACGGCATATCCGGATTTAAGAAATGCTCGACCTCGCCCGTGCCCCACATGGCTGCCGACTCAGCAACGCTTTCGCGGGCGCGTTCGACGGTTGTTGTATCCGCGTAGCCTTCCAGCGCAATCAGTGCAGTCGTACGGGACGGATGTGTAGCCGCGAACAGCGCACCGGGCGCAAACGCGTTGAAAAGGCTGCACAGTATTACCGCTTCGCGGCTGTCGAGATCGTCCAACACCGCTGTGATGCTGTCGGCCCATTGCTCCACGGTGGGCAGAGCACCCGGCGTGACCGGATCAGACAGTCCGCTGCCCGGATGGTCGAAGAAGATGATCCGACCGAGCGATGTCATCGCCTCGACCCACCCTTGAACGGACGGTAGTTCTGGAAGGACCTCGCAGCAGAAGAACCAGTTCGGGACGAACACAATGTCGCGAGGACCTTCACGCGAAGCCCGATAGGCGACCCGCAAGTCACCATTTCTCGCGTAGCGCGTCTCCGAGAGCATTGCGGAAGTTTAAGCCGACGAGCAGGTGGGTGGTGCGCATCGGCAGCGTTTATGCTGCTCACAAGAGTTCCCCTGAAGTGTTCTTCGGCCAGTCGCGGCCACCATCTGCTCAAAACGTTTTGGGCCGGCCGGTGCGGCTGGCGCGATGAACAACGACCCGACGGCACCGTGGTGTGGACTGACCCGCACGGCCAAACCCAGCTAACCCGGCCGGGCAGCTACGCGCTGTTCCCGTCGCTGTGCCGACCCACCGCACCAGTGGTCCTGACCACCACTGACAAGGCCGCAGCCCGCAGGCCAACCAGCGTGCGGGCTGACCATGCCCCGCCGGCGACGCACCCGCGCACAAAACCGCGCCCAACACATCACAGCCCAACGCGCCCGCAACCACCAACTGATCGAGGATCGCGGAAATGATCGCCCCGAAGCGAACTTCCCGGCAAGACCCAGACCACCGGGAAACGACGACCCACCGCCGTTCTAGGCGATGTGGAAGTCGCGATCTTCAGGTCGCGAAAGCATGGCGGTCATCGTCTTGCGGTCATACGGCCAGAGGTCGATGTTGCCCTCATCGGTCAGGTACCAGGAGTTGCATCCGGTGTTCCACACCGTCGGCCCGAGCGCGGCGGCGACATCGTCGTTGAACTTCGTGGTCGCCTGTTCTGTCACCTCGACGGTGGTGAATTCGCCTGCCCTGAAACGACGTAACCATTCGACGATGTACTTCGCGGTCAACTCGGCGGAGAAGTGCAGCGGAATGGATCCGGTCGGGGAGTTGGGGCCCAGCACCGTGAAGAAGTTCGGAAAACCCGATATCGCGGTCATCCGGTATGCGCGCGGTCCTTTCGACCAGGCGTCGTTGATGGTCAGTCCGTCCCGGCCGCGGATGTTCATCGGCCGCATGTAGTTGTGTGTATGAAAACCGGTCGCCAGGATCAGCAGATCCACCTCGATCTCGCGGCCGTCGGTGGTCTCGATGCCGCGCGGGGTGATCCTATCGATCGCAGACGTCACTAATTCTGCGTTAGGCGACTGGATAGCCCGGTAATAGGTGTCCGAGACGACCTGGCGCTTGCACAGCGGCTGGTAATCAGGCGTAAGGCGCTGCCGCAGTGCGTCATCGCGGATTTGCAGACGCAGACACCAGCGAGCGTAGTTCTGAAGCAGTCGTCTGCGCCATGACGGCTTCGTGGCGACATCCGCCAGAATGCCTGAGCTCCAGAGCAGTCCGCTGTGCAGGCGCTGATTAGCCAACGGCAGTTTTCGGAGCGCCCGACTCAGCAGATTTGGCTGTGCCAGCCCTATCGGCGCCCAGATCACCCACTGCGGGGTTCGGACGAAATGCGTGATGTGTGCGGCGACGCGGTGCAACGCCGAAATGATCTGCACGCCGGTGGAACCGTTACCGATTACGGCGATCCTGCGGCCGGATGTGGCGACAGTGTCATCCCATTGCGCGGTGTGCATGACGTCACCGTCGAAGCTGTCGAGACCCGGTATGTCTGGCGTGAACGGGTGATGCAACACGCCCGTCGCGGCGATCACGAAGTCTGCTTCTCGCTTCCTGCCGTCGGCGGTGACCACCTCCCAACTAGCACCGCTGAAGACGGCCGACACGACTTCGGATCGCAGACGCAGCCGATCTTCGAGACCGAACTCCTCGACGACCTTCCGCAGATAGCGCTGGATCTCGTCACCCGGCGCGAACACCCCGCTCCAGTCGGGTTTCGGCGCAAAGGAGAACTGGTACAGCTGCGACGGCACGTCACACGTCAGGCCGGGGTAGTGGTTCCAATGCCAGACGCCGCCGACATCGTTGCCTTTTTCGAGGATGGTGAAGTCGTTGAACCCCGCGCGCGCCAGCGTGACCGCCGTCGCGATCCCTGCCATACCCGCACCGATGATCACGACCCTGGGTTGCCGTGTCATCGTCGCTCCCTTGCCTGTGCCTCGATCGCCCTGTCATAGTCGCCGCGGACATCCTGCTCAACGGAGGTCAGAGCTCGGCGATCGCCAATCGTCCTGCGGGCCAATCCCATCACGGCATCGGGAGTGATTGCGCGAAGAAGATCCCAGCCGGCGAGATAACGGGGCACGGCGATCTCAGCGCGACGATTGGCCACGCTGCGGACGATCGCCGACGCCACCGATTCGGGCTCGACGGTCGGCACACCCCGCCCCAGCGGCACCCCGGAAGTGAGCCGGGTTCGCACGGCGCTGGGCAGGACAGCCGTCACGCTGACACCCGTATCGCGATACTCCTCGCGGACCGCAGCGGAGAGTCCGACAGCGGCGAACTTGCTGGCGTTGTAGACCGCCATGCCGGGGACGGCGAGCTTTCCCGCCATGGACGCGACGTTCACGATGTGTCCACGGCCGCGTTCGAACATGTGCGGCAACACGACTCGCATGCCGTGGATCGAGCCCCACACGTTCACTTCGAGTGTGGTCCTGCTGATCGCGTCGTCTTCGGATACGAAGTCCCCCAGCGGCATGACTCCGGCGTTGTTGACGAGCACATCGACACGGCCGTAACGATCGATCACCGCCGCGACGAACTCTGCGAAGGAGTTCCGTGATGTCACGTCCACGGTGTAACTGGCCCCGTCGAGATCACCTGCACACACCGTTGCTCCGCGAGCGGCGAACAGGTCCACGGTCGCCTTGCCGATTCCGCGTGCGCCGCCGGTGACCACCACGATCGCGTCGTCAACCTCGATCTTCGGGTAGAGCATCGCACCCCCATACTCATTTCGAAAACCGACGGTATCGGGAAGCCATTGGTATGTCAACGGCTAGGATAGCAGCCATGGCACGCATGACCCGCGCCGAGCGTCAGGCTCAGACGAGGACACAGTTGATCGCGACCGCACGACAGATGTTCTTCACCGACGGCTACCACCCGACATCGCTGGAGAAGGTGGCCGACGCCGCCGGCTACTCGAAGGGCGCCGTGTACTCGAACTTCCGCAACAAGGACGAACTCTGTGCTGCCGTTCTCGACGGGATAAGGGATGAGCGCCTGACCGACGCCATCGGGCTGTTCACGCAGCCCGACAGGTTCGAGGCGCTACGCGACTGGGCCGAACGCGTCATCGGCGACCCGGGGTGGACGCCGCTGGAAGCCGAGTTCGCGATGCACGCGCGGCTGAACGAGAAATCGCGCACCGACATGGCGGCGCGGCTGGACGGCATCATCGAAATGCTTGCCACGAGTTTCGAAGCCGCCGACGACATCGATATGAAATTGCCCGGACGCGAGGCCGCCACCACGATGCTCGCCCTGGGCATAGGCCTCGGGCTCATGCGGTCGATCGACCCGTCAATTCCCGTCAACGGGCTGGTCGACTGTCTCCGGCTGCTGGCCGGTCAATCCGTCTAGCCTGCGCCTGGTTTCTGGCATGCTGGGTGCCATGACTGAGCCGCAGTTCGGTGGCAACGAGGGATCTCCGCCTCCCCAACAACCGCAAAATCCGCCGCCGCCTCCTCCCGGCTATGCACCCCAGCCGCCGGGCTATCCGCCGCCGGGCCAGTACGGCCAGTACCCGCAGGCCTACACGGATCCGTCGGCGCCGTACGGTCGCCATCCGATGACCGGCGAGCCCCTGTCCGACAAGTCGAAAACCGTAGCCGGCCTGCTTCAACTCATCGGTTTGTTCGGCCTTGTCGGCATCGGACGCATCTACCTCGGTTACACCGGCCTCGGTATCGCGCAGCTGCTGGTCGGCCTTGTCACGTGCGGTATCGGGGCGGTGGTGTGGGGCATCATCGACGCCGTGCTGATCTTCACCGACAAAGTGCGTGATCCGGAGGGACGTCCCCTTCGTGAGGGCACCTAGCGCGACCGCCAGCCGCGCCCGGCGCTACGGCGCACTCGGTACGGGCGCGCTGCTCGGCGGCGCCGTCGCGTACGTCGGCCTGGCCGATCCGCACAATCCCGACTTCGTCTTTCCCGCATGCCCGTTCAAGCTTTTGACGGGCTGGAACTGCCCGGCGTGCGGCGGACTCCGGATGACCCACGACCTGCTGCACGGAGATGTCGCAGCCGCCGCCGTCGACAACATCTTCCTGCTCATCGGGTTGCCGGCGTTGCTGGCATGGGTCGTGCTGCGGTGGCGGATCGGGAGGCCGATGTTTCCGGCGCAGGCGATCGCCGTCATCGCGGTGCTCGCAGTCGCGTGGACTGTGGCGCGGAACATGCCCGGCTTCCCGCTGATCCCGACGATTCTCGACGGGTAGCAACGAGCTGCGCTCATATGGGTTCAGTTTCGGGCGCCCTTCCGCTGGCCGTCGTGACGGACACCAATCGGGACTATGCTCAGAAGTCGTGACTAGACGCGGAAAGATCGTCTGCACTCTCGGCCCGGCGACGAGTGAGGACCACGTGGTCAGGGCTCTCGTCGAGGCCGGAATGGACGTCGCCCGGCTCAACTTCAGCCATGGTGAGTACGCCGACCACGAGGCTCACTACAAGCGGGTGCGCGCGGCGTCGGACACCACCGGGCGTGCGGTCGGAATCCTCGCTGACCTGCAGGGCCCCAAGATTCGTCTCGGACGGTTCGCCGCAGGCCCCACCTATTGGGCGAACGGCGAGACCGTTCGTATCACCGTCGACGACTGCGAGGGCACCCACGACCGAGTCTCGACCACCTACAAGAATCTCGCCAAGGACGCTTCGCCGGGGGATCGGCTGCTCGTGGACGACGGCAACGTCGGCCTGATCGTCGAGCACGTGGACGGCAACGACGTGGTGTGTTCGGTCACCGAGGGTGGTCCCGTCAGCAACAACAAGGGACTCTCGATGCCGGGCATGAACGTGTCGGTGCCCGCCCTGTCGGAGAAGGACATCGAAGACCTCGAGTTCGCGCTCCGGCTCGGAGTGGACCTCGTCGCGTTGTCGTTCGTGCGGTCGCCCGCCGACGCCGAACTGGTGCACGAGGTGATGGACCGCGTGGGTCGACGGGTACCGGTGATCGCCAAGTTGGAGAAGCCCGAGGCGGTCGACAATCTGGAAGCCATCGTGCTGGCTTTCGACGCGATCATGGTCGCGCGCGGCGATCTCGGGGTCGAGCTGCCGTTGGAAGAGGTGCCGCTGGTACAGAAGCGCTCCATCCAAATGGCAAGGGAGAACGCGAAACCCGTCATCGTCGCCACCCAGATGCTGGAGTCGATGATCGAGCACTCACGGCCGACGCGTGCGGAGGCCTCCGACGTGGCCAACGCCGTGCTCGACGGGGCGGACGCGGTGATGCTGTCCGGCGAAACGTCGGTGGGCAAGTATCCGCTCGAGGCGGTCAAGACGATGGCCCGCATCATTTCGGCGGTCGAGCAGAACTCGGTCGTCGTTCCGCCGCTGACGCACGTGCCGAGAACCAAGCGTGGCGTCATCTCCTATGCCGCCCGCGACATCGGCGAACGGCTCGACGCCAAGGCGCTGGTCGCCTACACGCAGTCGGGCGACACCGTCCGTAGGCTGGCGCGGCTGCACACCCCGCTGCCTCTTCTGGCTTTCACCTCGCTGCCCGAGGTGCGGAGCCAACTGGCGCTGAGCTGGGGTACCGAGACGTTCATCGTGCCGCACATCGATACCACCGACGGGATGATCCGTCAGGTCGACAAATCCCTTCTCGAGCTCGGTCGATACAAGCGCGGCGACCTGGTGGTGATCATCGCTGGCGCTCCGCCGGGCACAGTAGGCTCGACCAACCTGATCCATGTGCACCGGATCGGGGAGGACGACGTTTAGCTAGAAGGAGCCGCAGTGCCGCTTGGAGATTTCGAAGAGCTGCTCGCGGTACTGGAACTCAATCGGATCGACGACGACACCTTCGTCGGGCGCCACCCCAGCAAGAACCCGCCGCGCACTTTCGGCGGTCAGATGATGGCGCAGGCCTTCGTGGCGGCCGCCCGCAGCCTGCCCCGCGAGCTTCCGCCCGGGTCGATCTCTGCGCATTTCATCACCGGCGGTGACCCGACCAAGGATCTGGAGTTTCGCGTCGTCCGGCTGCGTGGCGAGCGCCGCTTCGCCAACCGTCGCGTCGATGTCATGCAAGGCGACGATCTGTTGACCACGGCGATGGTGTCGTTCGTCGACGGCGGGCGCGGGCTCGAGCACGCGACCGGAATGCCGTATGTGCCAGAGCCGTTGTCGCTGCCGAAGATTGACGATCTGCTCGTCGGCTACGAGGAGACGGTGCCGCACTTCGTCGAGGCGCTGAGGCCCATTGAGTGGCGTTACACCAACGACCCGGCGTGGGTGATGCGCGACAAGGGTGAGCGACTGGACCACAATCGGGTCTGGCTCAAGGCCGACGGCCCGATGCCCGACGATCCGGTGTTGCACAGTGCCGCGCTCGTGTACTCGTCTGACACCACGGTCCTCGACTCGATCATCACCACTCATGGCCTGTCGTGGGGTTACGACCGCATCTTCGCTGCCACCGTCAATCACTCGGTGTGGTTCCACCGTCCGATCCGGTTCGACGAATGGGTGCTGTACTCGACGACGTCTCCGGTGGCGGCCGACTCGCGCGGTCTGGGCACAGGGCATTTTTTCGACCAGTCCGGGCTGATGGTGGCTACCGTGGTTCAGGAAGGCATCATCAAGTACTTCCCGGATGCGAAGCGATGAAGGTAGGAACGCGGCTCCGAGCCAGCGAGCGGGTCGTCGTGCACGTCGATTCGCCTGCCGTCCGCTGGATCAGCGCGCTGGCAGTGCTCAGCCTGTCCGGCTGGCTGTTCCTGCTTTACAAGGATTACGGCTGGTCCTTGGCCATTTTGACGGCCGTGGTGCTGATCGCGCGGGGCATCTTTCTCGGCAGACCCGTGACGGCGGGGCACGCTGTTGCGGCGATGGGCGTGTGCATCGTCGGAGTCGTGACGGCTTTCCTGTCGTTCGATTTGCTCGGCAACCTCCTGCTGGTGGCCTCCGCGATGCTGCTGATGTGGCCGACGTCGGCGCGGCCGAACCCGGCCGACCTGCCCCGGGTATTCCGGTTGGTGGATGCGACGGCCGGGGACCCGCTCGCACCGTTCGCGATGCAGCCGTCGAAGTGCTTCCACTTCAGCGCCGACGGCACCGCGGCGATCGCCTACCGCACCCGGCTGGGTTTCGCGGTGGTCAGCGGCGACCCGATCGGTGACGAGGCCCGATTCGAAGCGCTGGTCGCAGATTTCGCGGCGCTGTGCCATATGAGAGGTTGGCGCATCGTCGTGCTGGGTCGTAGCCAACGCAGGGTAGGCCTGTGGTCGACCGCGGCCGTGTTCGGCCGGAAATTCACACCGGTGCCCATTGGCCGCGACGTGGTGATCGAAGTCGCGACTTTCGAAATGGCGGGACGCAAATACCGCAATCTCCGTCAGGCCGTGCAGCGCACCAGAAATTGCGGCCTGACCACCGAAGTCGTTGACGAGCAACGCCTCAGCGACACTGTGCGCGCCGAACTGACCGAGGTGATTCTCGCCTCACCGAGCGGGTCACGCACCGAGCGTGGGTTCTCGATGTCGCTCGATGGGACGCTCGAGGGCCGCTATCCCGGTATCACGCTGATCGTCGCCCGCGACGGGGCAGGCCGGGTGCAGGGTTTCCACCGGTATGCCACCGTCGGTGGCGGCACAGAGGTGACCCTCGATGTCCCGTGGCGGCGGTGCGGTGCACCCAACGGCATCGACGAACGGCTGTCTGTGGACATGGTTGTCAAGGCCAGAGAGCAGGGCGCACAAAGGCTTTCACTCGCCTTCGCAGCCTTCCCCGAAATCTTCACCGACAAGCATCGCAACCTGGCGCGCAGCCTGGTTTTCACCGCGGTGCACCTCGGCGACCCGTTGATCTCGCTCGAGTCCCTCTACCGATATCTACGGAAGTTTCACGCGGTGGGCGATCGGCGCTATGTGATGGCAACGCTCACCCAGGTGGTGCCGTTGTTGATCGTGCTGCTGTCGCTCGAGTTCATGCCTCGGCGAAGACATCTGGTTAGGACGTCGGTCGGGGCGTCGTGAGCGTGACGCTGAACTGGTCCTCGACCCGGTTCTGGAACTGGTCCGCGCACTGCTGTACGGCGTCCTGGTCCGAGCCCGCGTCGGACAGGCACTGCATGTAGTCGGTGCCGCCCACCTCGTTGAAAACCCATAACGACAACACGATGACGACGATGGCCTCGATGATGCTGAGGATGCCGAGCACGATGCCTGCGATGGCGATACCGCCGTTGGTTGCCTCTCCCCGTTTGGCGCGCTGCCAGCCGAGGAACCCGAGAATCACTGCGACGATGCCGAGCACCACGCCCCCGACGACGGAAATCAGGGCGACGATCGCAACGACGAGCGCCGCGATGCCCAGGCCGTTCTTCGGCGCCTGCGGCGGCAAGTCGTAGCCCGCGTAGGGCTGGGGTGGAGGGGGCGGATAACCGCCGGGGTAGCCGCTACCAGGGGTGGCGGCGGGTACTGAGGGTACTGCGGGTGTTGAGGCGGCTGTGGGTCGGTCATGGCGCCGGGGGCTCGGCAGGTGCCGAGGGCTCCACACGTGCCGATCGATCCGCGGGGGTGCCGGGTGCGGCGACCGTCTTGGCGGCCTTGCGAATGCCGAACGCCGACACGACCTCGAACACCCCTAGGACGATTAACGACACACCGGCCACGATGGCCAGGGTGATGATCGATTCAAGGGGAGAGGCCATCACGACGACGCCCGCGATGAGGCTGATCACGCCGAAGAAGATGTTCCAGCCTCTGGCAGGCAGAGTGGGGTCGCTGATGGCGGCCACCGCGGTCGCCACACCGCGGAAGATGAAGCCGACGCCGATCCAGATGGCCAGCAGCAAAACCGCATAGCCCTCGCCGAGATGGCGGAACGCGAGCACGGCGAGGATAAGAGCGGCGGCGCCGCTGATGAACAGCAGAACCCTGCCGCCCGCGTTGACGTGGAGGCTGAACGCCATGACGACCTGGGAGATGCCGGTCACCAGCAGATACGCACCGAACACGATCGCCGTGACCAGAAGCGAGATTCCCGGCCAGGCAATCACGGTGATGCCGAGTATCACCGCGAGTAACCCGGAAAGCAGCGCCGACTTCCAAAGGTGTGGCAACAGAGGTGGAGCAGCAGCGTAGGTAGTCATTATCGAAGTGTTTCACAGCGCTTGCGGCACGGATAAGAAATTGCGAGCAACGCGCGGGAAATTCGGTCCGCCAGCACAATAAGCGGAAGCGCGGCGCAATCACGCCGTCGCGCACTAACCTTCCGTACGTTAACTGCCCAATGCAGAAAGTAGAGGCAACCGTGTCAGGTGGATCGGAAATCCGTCGGGGGACGTTGTGGCGCATCGCAGCGATATTTGCTGCGTCCGCCACCCTCGCCGTATCAGGCTGTTCGGCCGGCAGCGATTCGGGGTCAAGCGAGTCGTCGAGCGCGGCCCCGTCGGTGAGCGCCGAGAAGGTTGATGCGATCGCGAACACTGTGCCCGAGGCGATCAAGTCATCCGGGAAGCTGATCGTCGGCGTCAACATTCCGTACGCGCCCAACGAGTTCAAGGACCCCAGCGGCAAGATCGTCGGCTTCGACGTCGATCTGGTGAACGCGGTTGCGGCCACCCTCGGCCTCGAGGCGGAGTATCGCGAGGCGGACTTCGCGAAGATCATCCCGTCCATCCAAGGTGACACCTTCAACATCGGCATGTCGTCCTTCACCGACACCAAGGAGCGCGAGCAGAGTGTCGATTTCGTCACCTACTTCTCCGCGGGCATCCTGTGGGCGCAGCGGCCTGGCACCCCTATCGATCCGAACAACGCGTGTGGCAAGAAGGTCGCGGTCCAAGCCACCACGACAGAGGAGACAGAAGAGCTGCCCGCCAAGAGCAAGGCGTGCACGGATGCAGGCAAACCCGCTATTCAGATCATGTCCTTCGACGGGCAGGACGCCGCCACGAACGCCGTGGTGCTCGGGCAGGCCGACGCCATGTCGGCGGATTCACCTGTCACCTCGTATGCGATCAAGCAGAGCAACGGCAAGCTCGAAGCCGCGGGCGAGATCGCTGACGCCGCGCCCTACGGCTGGCCGGTGAAGAAGGGTTCGCCGCTCGGGCAGTCGCTCAAGCAGGCGCTCGAGCACCTGATCGAAAACGGTAAGTACAAGGAGATCGCCAGCAACTGGGGTGTCGAGGCAGGGATGATCGACAAGCCGGTGATCAACGGCGCGATCAACTAGGTTTACGGATCCGACTATGACTGATGTCGACACGCCGCCGGCCACTTCTCCAGCCGCGATCGATGCCGTTCCACTGCGCCATCCGTGGCGGTGGGTGGCGGCGGTCGTCATCATCATCTTGGTGGCGCTGTTCCTGTACGGCGCCGCGACCAACGACGCCTACAGATGGCAGATCTTCGCCAAGTACGTCTTCAACGAGCGGGTGCTGGCAGTTGGACTGGTCAACACCCTCCAGCTGACCCTCTACTCGATGGTGCTGGCGATCGCGCTCGGTGTGCTTCTGGCGGTGATGCGCTTGTCACCGAATCCGATCTTCAAGGCGGTGTCCTGGGTCTATCTGTGGATCTTCCGCGGCACTCCGATCTACGTGCAGTTGGTGTTCTGGGGGCTTGTGCCCACGATCTACCAGAACATTCAGTTGGGCGTCCCGTTCGGGCCCTCGTTCTTCGCGGTAAACCTGCAGGCGCTGTCCATCCCCTTTCTGCTGGCGATCCTCGGCCTAGCACTCAACGAAGCCGCCTATATGGCCGAAATCATCCGTGCGGGAATCAGTTCCGTCCCGGAAGGCCAGCTCGAGGCATCCACGGCGCTGGGCATGTCGTGGGGGATGGCCATGCGCCGAACGGTGCTACCGCAGGCGATGCGGGTCATCATCCCGCCGACCGGCAACGAAGTCATCAGCATGCTCAAGACGACGTCGCTGGTCACTGCCGTGCCCTTCACGCTGGACCTGTACGGAATCGCCTCTCGCGAGATCGCCGCCCGCGAATTCGAGCCCGTACCACTGCTACTGGTCGCTGCGTTCTGGTATCTGGTGGTGACCAGTGTTCTGATGGTCGGTCAGTATTACCTGGAGAGGTACTACTCCCGCGGTGCATCACGAAAACTGACCGGCAGGCAACTCGAGGCGCTGGCCAAGGCGCAGATACAGAACCCGGGGATGTGACCAGATGACGCCGATGGTGAAGGCCGAGGAGGTCTGCAAGAGCTTCGGGGCGTTGCACGTCCTCAAGGGCATCACCTTGGAGGTCGGCAAGGGCGAGGTGCTCTGTATGGTCGGGCCTTCGGGCTCGGGCAAGTCCACTTTTTTGCGCTGCATCAACCACTTGGAAGTGGTCAATGCGGGCCGACTCTACGTCGACGGCGACTTGATCGGCTACCGCGAGTCCGGTTCCAAGTTGCACGAGATATCACCGCGTGTCGCCGCGAAGCAGCGCCGCGATATCGGCATGGTCTTTCAGCATTTCAATCTGTTCCCACATCGCACCGTGCTGGGCAACATCATCGAGGCGCCGATGAAGGTCAAGGGAGTGAAGAAGGACGCCGCCCTTGCGCGGGCCAGGGACCTGTTGAATCAAGTGGGGATGGCGGAAAAGGCCGATGCCTATCCTGCGCAGCTGTCCGGAGGCCAGCAGCAGCGGGTGGCGATCGCCCGTGCGCTCGCGATGAGTCCCAAACTCATGCTGTTCGACGAGCCCACGTCGGCGCTGGACCCCGAACTCGTCGGTGAGGTCCTCGCGGTGATGAAAAAGCTTGCCGAAGAGGGCATGACGATGGTGGTGGTGACCCACGAGATGGGCTTCGCGAGGGAGGTTGCCGACCAACTCGTCTTCATGGACGCGGGCGTCGTTGTCGAGAGCGGACCGCCGAGGGACGTGCTCTCCAACCCCCAACACGAGCGAACGAAGGCATTCCTCTCCAAGGTGCTCTAGTGGCCCTGCCGGCGATGACACCGGATCCGGTCACCCCGTTGTGGCGGGCCGCGCAGGTATTCCGCTTGCTGAGTTGCCTTTACGCGCTCGGCTTCCAGATCGCGATCAACGACGATCTAGAGCATCCGACGATCGGGTGGCTGCTGTTCGCGGCGTTGATCGCATGGAGCACCGCGTGTGCATACGCCTACCTGAAGGGGTTCGGTCGCCGTCTCACCTGGGTGCTGGCCGAATTCGCCGTCGTGGCGGCGCTGATGCTGTCCACCGAGTTCGTCGCCTCCGAGCAGTGGGCGCTGAACAACCAGTCCTGGCCTACCACGCTGTGGGCGACCAACGCGACGATATCCGCCGCGATACTGCTCGGGCCGATCTACGGAATGCTCGGAGGTGTCGTGATCGTCGCGGCCAGCACCCTGGCCAAGGGGGTGCTGAACTACGACCTCGGCCGGAACGCGACGGTCGTCATCGAACTCGCCGTCGGCCTCGGTGTCGGTATGGCGGCGCAGACAGCGCGCCGCGCACACGCCGACCTGGAACGCGCCGCACGGCTGACGGCGCGGACCGAGGAGAGGGAACGGCTGTCCCGGCAGGTGCACGACGGCGCCATCCAGGTGCTCGCCCTGGTATCCCGTCGCGGTCGCGAGATCGGCGGTGAGACAGCGGAACTCGCCGAACTCGCCGGTGAGCAGGAGCGTGCGTTGCGTCGTCTTGTCAGCTCCGCGGATGTCGAACCGAGAGTCGGCGAGCTGACCGACATCGGCGCGTTACTGCGGCAACGGGCAACGGATCGAGTATCGGTGAGTGTGCCCGCCGAACCGGTGCTGCTCGACGCGACCGTCGCCGAGGAACTGTCCGCAGCGGCGGGCAACGCTCTCGACAACGCCGCCGCGCACGCGGGACCCGACGCGAAGGCCTATGTGCTGTTGGAGGATCTGGGCGAGTCGGTGACGGTGAGCATCCGCGACGACGGTGTCGGAATCGCGGACGGCAGACTCGAGGAGGCGGTCGGCGAGGGTCGGTTGGGGATCGCCAAATCCATTGTAGGGCGGATGAATTGGCTCGGCGGCAGCGCGAAGCTGCAAACCGGGCCGGGATGCGGGACGGAATGGGAACTGACGATACCCCGACGGTGATGGTGGTCGACGACCATCCGATCTGGCGCGACGCGGTCGCCCGCGATCTCGCCGACGACGGTTTCACCGTGGTCGCCACCGCAGACGGTGTGGCGTCGGCCCGGAGGCGGGCCGCGGTCGTCAAACCCGACGTCGTGGTGATGGACATGCGACTGCCCGACGGCGACGGGGCGCAGGCGACCGCCGAGGTGCTGACTGTCTCGCCGTCGTCGAGGATCCTCGTGCTCTCCGCCTCCGACGAGCGTGACGACGTGCTGGAGGCCGTGAAGGCGGGCGCCACCGGGTACCTGGTGAAGAGCGCATCGAAGACCGAACTCGGCGACGCCGTGCGGGCGACGGCCGACGGGCGCGCGGTGTTCACCCCCGGCCTGGCCGGGCTGGTGCTGGGGGAGTACCGGCGGATTGCGCAGGGGCCGGAGTCGAAGTCGGCGCCGAGCCTCACCGAGCGCGAGACCGAGATCCTGCGCCATGTCGCCAAAGGATTGACCGCCAAGCAGATTGCGGCCCGACTGTCGCTGAGCCACCGCACGGTGGAGAACCACGTGCAGGCGACGTTCCGCAAGTTGCAGGTCGCCAACCGCGTCGAGTTGGCGCGGTACGCCATCGAACACGGGCTCGATGACTAGACGGGCCGCGGATTCGGGTAGTCCTACTCATCCGCCGCATGCCCGCCTGTTGCGACGATGACGCCATGACCGCACCTGCGCATGCCGTCGTTTCCCGGCTCTCAGCCGATTTCGCCGCAATGTCCGAGCAATTCGCCAAGGTGTCTGCCGATCTGAATGAGCTGGATCGCGTACTGGCGCAACGCCCCTTCACGCCGCTGCCCGCACCGCAGCCTGCCGCCCCTTATCCACCGCCGCACCCGCAGTCGTACATTCCGCCGGCCGCGGTGTACGTCCCACCGCCCCCGCCGCCGCGGGCACCCAGGCCGCCGCGTGACGCCAGCTGGATCGGCAAGGTGCTGGCCGTCGCCGGGGTGGCCGTGACGCTTGTCGGCGTCGTCCTGCTGCTGGTGCTCGCGGCGCAGGTCGGCATCCTGCGACCCGAAATCCGGGTGGGTGCAGGAGCTTTGCTCGCCGGCGCGCTCGTCGTCGTCGCGGCCCGCCTGAACGGCCGTCCTGGCGGACGGGTCGGCGCTATCGCGCTGGCAGCCACAGGCATCTCCGCGGCCTACATGGACGTCATCGCCGTCACGACCATCTACCACTGGGTGCCCGCATCCGTCGGCCTGGTGATCGCCGCCCTGATCGGCGGCGGCGGCCTCACGCTGGCGCGCCGTTGGGACTCTCAGCACCTTGGCCTTCTCGTGCTCGTCCCGCTGATCGTGCTCGCCCCGATCGTGAGCGACGGCATCACGATGCTGCTGATCGCTTTCATGCTCGCCATCTCGGCGGCATCGCTGCTCGTCCAGCTCGGCAAGGACTGGATCTGGCTGCACGGCGCACGCATCGCCGCTCCGACCTTGCCCTTGCTGGTCGCGTTGATCGCGGCCCGCATCGGCGACGGCAACGACGCCTGGCTGGCGGGTGGATGCGCGATCGCGGCCACGCTCGCTGTCGTCGGCGCGCTGCTCTTGCTGCCGTCGACCCACAACCGGATCCCGATGGCGCTGCTGACCGTCGTCGGCGTCTTCCCGGTGCTCTGCACATCGAACGCGCTGGCACCGGCCGTGGCTGCGTTGATGGCCGCCGGATTGGCTGCGGCGCTGCTCGCGATCGTGCTCGTCGGCGAGCGGCTGCCTGGAGTCACGGCGAGCGTCCGTCACATCTGGTCGGCCGCCTCGGCGGTGTCTGTGCTGATCGCGGTGACGGTCGCCTTCGACGGTGAGATCGCTGCGCCGGTGCTGCTGGCGCTGGCCGTGGTGGTCGCCGTCGCGGGCCGTCGCGACAACACCGCGCGGTTCGTGGCCCTGGGTTTCGGCCTCATCGGCGGGCTGCTCTATCTCAGCTACGCGCCACCGACATCACTGGTCCGTGCCACGCCGTTGTCGACACCGGATTCGGTCGCCATCCTGGCGTCGAGCACCTTGTTGATCGCGGCGGTAGTGGCCATCATCTGGTCCTCGATCGGGAGGAGCGTACTCGCCCCGGATGCGGTCCGCGTCCTGATGGCGTGCCTGGCGATGGCTGTCGTGTACTCGGTGACAACGTTCACCGTCACCGCGGGCGTGCTGGCAGGCGGCGAAAGCGGTGGCTTCTTCGCCGGCCACATGGCCGCCACGATCTGCTGGATCGCAATGGCCGCCACACTCTTCGTGTACGCCGCGAGGCGCGCCCGCGATGACCGGTCCCTGCCGATCGCCGGCGGGCTGGCGCTCGTCGCGGGCTCGATGGCCAAGCTGTTCCTGTTCGATCTGGGCACGCTCGACGGCATGTTCAGGGTCGCGGTATTCATCGTCGTGGGTCTGGTTCTGCTCGGCATGGGGGCCGGGTACGCCAGGCTGCTCGCACAGCAGGATCAGCAGGACGTGTGAGGCCACTCACACCATAATTTGGAGTGATTCCAGAATACTGCTCGTTGGACTAGGCATGAGCACACGTCGAACTGAAGCGGAAATTCGGAACTTCCAGGCATCCACCGAGCTCAGTGGCAACCTGCAGCGCGTCCTGGTGGACCTCATCGAACTCCACCTGCAGGGTAAGCAGGCACACTGGACCGTCGTCGGGACCAACTTCCGCGACCTACACCTGCAGCTCGACGAACTCGTCGATTTCGCCCGCGAGGCCAGCGACACCATCGCCGAGCGCATGCGCGCACTCGACGTCGTCCCCGACGGACGCTCTGACACCGTGACTGCGGGCACGTCTCTGCCGCAGTTTCCGGCTTACGAGCACAGCACCGCCGAGGTCGTCGATCTGATCACCGCCCGCGTGTACGCGACGGTTGAAGCCCTGCGCGCGGTGCACGACGAGGTCGACGCGGAGGATCCCAGCACCGCCGACATCCTCCATCAGCTCATCGACGGGCTGGAGAAGCTGGCCTGGCTGATCAAGTCCGAGAACCGCAAGGTGTGATCGGGCCCGCGCGTGGATGCCGACGATTTGGGTATTCCACGCGCGTGACAGTGACGAGAGACATCCACGCCTCGCGAAGGCAGGTGTGGGACGTGATCGCGGATGGATGGACCTACTCGCAGTGGGTGGTCGGTAACAGCCGTATGCGGGCGGTCGACCCGAACTGGCCTGAGGTGGGCTCGACGATCCGCCACTCGATCGGCGTCTGGCCACTGGTGATCGACGACGAGTCGGTCGTCGAGGAGAGCGTGCCGCAGGAGAAGCTTGTGCTGCATGCCAAGGGCCAGCTCGGTGGAGCTCGAGTCGTGCTGCGGCTCAGCGACATTCCGGACGGCTGCCGGGTGACGATGGAGGAGTATCCGGTCAGCGGGCTGGGCGCGCTTGTGCCACGCAAAGTCGGCGACCTGGCCGCGTGGCCGCGCAACCGGGAGACGGTGTGGCGGCTCGCGGCGATCGCCGAGCGTCTCAAACCGACTGAGCTGTCGTCGGACGACTGACCTCTTTCAGCTCCGTATTCAGCGGGCGGTCGCCGGTGCGCCTGCCGACCAGATACCAGGTGTGCATGGGTCCCTTGCCCTTGATGTCCACGAGGCCGCGCTCCTCGAGCACGTACTCGTGCTTCAGCCGTTCATAAACCGGCTGCGGCACCTGTATCCGACCTTCGACGTCGGTCGACTCCATCCGGGACGCGACGTTGACCGCGTCACCCCAGACGTCGTAGAAGAATTTGCGGGCCCCGACGACGCCGGCCACCACCGGCCCCGCTGCCAGCCCGATGCGCAAAGGCACATCGCGGCCCTGTGGATCCTTCAGGTCGGCGACCGCCTCGGCCATGTCCAGGGCCAGACAGGCGATGGCCTGGACATGGTCGTGCCGTGGCTCCGGGACACCGCTGACCACCATGTAGGAGTCACCGCTCGTCTTGATCTTCTCCAGCCCGTGCTTGTCGACGAGCGCGTCCAGGTCGGTGTAGAGCGTGTCGAGGAACCGGACGAGATCGCTGGGCGTCGTATCGCTGGCCCGCTTGGTGTAGCCCGCGATGTCGGCGAACAGGATCGAGGCGTCGTCGTATTTGTCGGCGATGATGTTGCGACTCGGGTCTTTGAGCCGGGCGGCGATGGACGCAGGCAGGATGTTGGTCAACAGCGACTCGGACCGCTGATACTCGGCCTCCATCGCCTTTTCGGCACGGTCGATCTCGCGCATCGCGAACCAGATCGTGGCCATCACCATGACCGCGGACCCGACGACAGAGCTGATGAAGCCGACGGTCAGTGTCCACGGCGGCCCGAGACCCCTGTCGTTGGGCACGAACAGCTCGAGGGCGATGGTCCCGGCCATCCCGAACGCCACGATCGTCGACGCCAGCACGATGCGCTCGATCCCGAACACGAGCACCACGAGCGTCGCCGAGACAAGGAAGTAGAACTGCAGACCCGACCCGGTGCCCATCGTGTAGCAGATGAACCCGACCGATGCGTATGCGGATGCGAAGAATGTGAGCGGTGCGATCAGCTCGCCGAACCGGTACAGCAGCGGCATCGCGACGAAGATCGCGGCGAAGACCAGGTTGAGCACGCCCACCCACCAGGCAGGGCCGCCGAGCACCAGTTGAAAGATGCCGAACACGGCGCTGATCATCGCGGCGATCCACGCTGCGATCTTGAGGACTCGGAAGCGACTGGAGACGCTTTCGGCGTAGTGCTGCGTCCGGGCGGGCACCACACTCTTCAGTGCCAGCTCGGGCATACAGACCGACCGCGCCCTGCGGGTCATGGCAGAAGCCTACTTCGCGGGGTCGGTCGACAGGCCCGTGATGTCGCAGGCGCGCGGCCGATCCTCGGCGGCCTGCTCTGGCGGCGCGGCACCAATGTCGGCGCGGTGGCGGCGATGGCCGTCGGCACCGTCGTGACCCTCGCAACGATGATCATCGTCGGTGACATCTTCGCGAACGAGCCGATCTACTTCGGGCTGGCGTCGGGTCTGGTGGTTTTCGTATCAGGCAGTTTGCTGAGTAGGCCGACGGCGAACGATGTGATGGCGGAGTGGGACCGCAGGAGCAGGGCCGAGAGCGCGGCACCCGCGCCTGTGACGGATGCGACAATATAGGTCCGCGTTGTAATGTCAGTTCCCTGCCGTTGGCTTGACCGTGGGGGACGAGGGCTTGGACCGGCTGTGGTTTCGAAGCGCGGCAATCTGCTGTGCCTTCGCCTCGTGTGCGCTGGCGGCCGGACCGGGCTTCGCAGGCGTTGCGGTGGCCCATGCGGATCTCTTCGGAATCGACTTCTTCGGTGACGATGACAAATCCGATCTGCATCACCCGCGGCCGGGTTCGGAGGTCAGCGCGCAGTCGACACGGCCGCAACCGGGATCGCTGCCGCCGAGGCCCCGACAGCCAGGATCGGCAGCACGCCCGACTACGGCGGAGTCTCCGAGACCGCCGCGATGCGCTCGCTGGCGAGCGTTCCTGAAGCCGGGGTGACCGCTACGGGCGGCGGTGGAAGCACGCCGCGAACGAACGCCACAGGAAGGCCTGCGAATCTGCCGCGGGTGTCCTCGGCTCCGGCGACACGCAGCGTCGTGATCCGCAGGGTTCCCCGGCCGGTATCCGCTGGGCCCGCCGAGGCTGCGCCGGCGCTGCCACGGTCGCCCGTCGCGGCCTTGGCCGCGCCGCCACCCGAGTTCACGGAACCGGAGGTAAGACCGGCGCCGGCCGGGCCGCCCGCACCGGCGTCGGCCGTACCCGGGGCGAAAGACCCGCTGGCGCCCGGCGACTCGGGGGCTGCGCGGGTGCCCGAGTCCTACCGGGCCGGATATGCGGAATACCTCCGCTCGGCCGATACCGCCGACATGCTCGTTGCCGCCCTGCCAGGTGCGGCCGGTATCGCAGGATTCACCCTGGTCGGCGCCTATGCCGGCTATCGCCAGGCCAGGACTCTGCAGAAAGCGCTTTTGGCCCCGGCGCCGACCCGTATCCTGCTGTGAGCGCGGCTCCAGGTGTGTGAGTGCGGCGAGCAGTGGGTATTCCCTAACGGCTAATGGCGGGGTGGGTGTCGAGCGAGGACGACCAAGCATGAATTGTTCGTTGGTGCGCAGTGCAATCGGAACAGCGATGGCGTGTGGGGCGTTCGTGACCGGCCCGATGTGCGTCGGGGTCGCGGTCTCCCACGCGGACCTGCTGGGTGGCGGCGGTGGCGTCGACGTCCTCGGCGTCGACCTGCTTGGCGGCGACAAGAAGGAGGGCGGCGCGGCGGGAACGCTGGCGCGCGCGAACGGGGTATCAACGGCACCCAGCACACGCAGCGTCGTCATCCGGTCCAAAGCCGCAGCGCCACAGCAAAGTCCGAGCATTCAGCCTGTCGTCGCGCCTGCGTCGATGCGCACCGTCGCTGCAGAGACGATGGGTGCGCCACTGCTCGAGACGGTGCCCTCGGCGCCGCCGCCCGCCGCATCACCGCCGATGCCTGCCGCGGTGCCCGTGTCCGTGATGCCACCGGCCGCTCCAGCCGTCGACGTACCCGCGCCTCAAGCAGCGCCGATCACGACGACCAACCAGCCGCGTCCGAGTGCGCGTCTCGGGCGCGCTGACGGCTTCTCGCCGAAGTCGAAACTCCCCAACACATTCCGGGTCGGTTATGCGGAGTATCTGCGAACCGCGACGACGAGCGACATCCTGGCGGCGGCACTGCCCGGCGCGGCCGGTCTCGCGGGGTTCACGATCCTTGGCGCTTACGCGGGTTATCGCCAGGCCAAGGCGCTGCAGGAGGCGTTGCTGGCACCGGTGCCGACCAGCATTCTGCTGTAGCGGCGCAGGCATACGGGTGCCCTCGGTGAGATTGGAACTCTCTTTTTCATGCCTTTCCTAGCCCTAGAAATGGCCTCAGCAGCAGAAACTCCAGTTCACGAGAGTACCTGTTTGAGGCAGCCGCGTGGTGAATCGAGGCCGCCGTAGGTTCGCCAGCCTTCGACCGGTTGAAGATTCGCCCCGCCCCCGAGGCACGGCGTGGCCCGCTACCCGCGGGCCGCATCGCAGCGGCGATATCGCACATGTTGGCCGCCCAGCGGTGACACGATATTGACGTGAGCGATGCTCATGACGGCACTGAGGCAATAATTCACGGCGACCACATGACCGCCACCGGCTTGACGTGCGGGTCGTGCGGGGCTGAACTGCGGTCCGCCGACAAGTTCTGCCACGAGTGCGCCGCTTCAGTAGTCGCTGCCCCGACACCCGCGGAGTACAAGCAAGTCACCGTGCTGTTCGCCGATGTGGTGCGGTCGATGGCTATCGCGGCCGCGCTGGACATGGAGCGGTTGCGCGAGATCGTGACCGATCTGGTGGAGCGCTCGGCGGCGGTGGTGCGCCGTTACGGCGGGAGTGTGGAGTTCACCGGCGACGGGGTGATGGCGATCTTCGGCGCCCCGGTGGCGTTGGAGGATCACGCTTTTCGTGCCTGCCTGGCTGCGCTGGCCATCCAGCAGGAGGCGAACCGGTTGGCGGGCGAGGTGGCCCGCCGCGACGGTGTGGCGCTGCGGCTGCGAGTGGGTCTGAATTCAGGTCGGGTGATCGCCGGGGAGATCGGTTCAGGGTCGTTTGGGTATGGCGCGATCGGTGAGCAGGTCGGAATGGCGCAGCGGATGGAATCGGTGGCGCCCCCGGGTGGGGTGATGTTGTCGGAGTCGACCGCGCGGCTGGTTGAGCACGCCGTGACGCTGGCTGAACCGGAGTGGGTGCGCATCAAGGGGGCCGACGAACCGGTGCGCGCACGCCGGCTGGTGGGGATCGGCCCGCGGGAGGGCCTCGTGGGGCGCGCCGAGGCGCCCCTGGTCGGTCGGCGCCAGGAGATGGCCGCCCTCGACGCCATCACGGATCAGGCGATCGTTGGCTGCGGTGGTGTCGTGAATGTGGTGGGACCGCCAGGCATCGGCAAGTCCCGGGTGGCGAGGGAAGCCGCGGCGGCCGCGGCCGGTCGCGGGGTCGAGGTGTTTTGGACCTTCTGTGAATCCCATGCCTGCGAGGTCCCGTTCCATGCGGTGACGCGGCTGCTGCGGGCGGGCACCGGTGTGGCTGACCTTGACGAGCCAGCCGCCCGGGCCCGGGTCCGGGAACAACTTCGCGATGCCGACCCGCAGGATCTGCTGCTGCTCGATGATCTGCTGGGCATCGCCGACCCCGATGTGCCGCTGCCCCCGATCGATCCGGATGCGCGGCGGCGGCGGTTGACCGCGCTGATCAATTCGGTCTCCCTGGCCCGTTCTGATCCGGTCGTCTACGTGATCGAGGATGTGCACTGGATCGATGCGGTCAGCGAGTCGATGTTCGCCGACTTTCTGACTGTGATTCCGGAGACCCCTTCGGTGGTGTTGGTCACCTACCGCCCCGAGTACCAGGGAGCGCTGACGCGGATGCACGGGGCACAGACGATTTCGCTGGCACCCCTGACGGAAGATGAGACCACGCGGCTGCTCGATGAGCTGTTGGGAGCCGACTCCTCGGTCACGGCGATCGGGGCGCTGATCGCGGGGCGGGCCGTCGGGAATCCGTTCTTCGTTGAGGAGATGGTGCGCGAGCTTGCCGAACGCGGGGTGCTGGAGGGTCACCGCGGTGGCTACACATGCCGCACTGACACGGCCGAGGTGAGTGTCCCCGCCACGCTGCAGGCGGCCATCGCGGCGCGCATCGACCGCCTCGAACCTGGTGCCAAGCAGACGCTCAACGCCGCGGCGGTGATCGGAATGCACTTCACCTCGGAGCTGCTCACCGCGCTGGGCATTGATCCTGTGGTGGATGTATTGACCCGCGTCGAGCTGGTCGATCAGGTCCGCTTCACACCATCGGCTGAGTACGCTTTCCGCCACCCGCTGATCCGCACGGTCGCCTACGAATCACAGCTCAAGGTCGACCGCGCGCAAATGCACCGCCGCGTGGCTGCCGCGATCGAACAGGCTGATCCCGCGTCGGCGGACGACAACGCGGCTCTGATTGCCGAGCACGCTGAGGCCGCGGGCGAGGTGGAAGTTGCGTACGGATGGGCCATGCGAGCCGGGATGTGGTCGACCAACCGCGACGTGACTGCGGCAAGGGTCAGTTGGGAGCGTGCCCGCCGGATCGCCGACTCGTTGCCGATCGACCACCCGAGCAGGCTGCAGATGCGCATCGCTCCTTGCACCATGCTCTGCGGCAGTAGCTGGCGCGGCGATTATGGGAACATCTCGGACCTGTTCGAGGAGCTGCGCGAGCTATGCACACTCGCCGACGATAAGGCGTCGCTGGCCATCGGTATGACCGGGATGCTGGGTGAACACTTCATGCACGCCCGGTTGCGAGAGGCGTCGCGCTGGGCCTCCGAACAGATGTCGCTGATCGAATCCATCGCGGATCCGATGTTAACGGTTGCACTGTCCGTGGTGGCAAGCGTCGTCAAGTGCGAAACCGGTGAGTTCGCCGAAGTGCTGCGATGGTCGAACAGGGTCATCGAATTGGCCGACGACGATCCCACCAAAGGCAACCTGTTCATCGGGTCGCCGTTGGCGTGGGCGTTAGCACAGCGCGCCTTCGCCCGGTGGGCCCTGGGCCAGCCGGGCTGGCGAGACGACTTCGATCGGGCCGTCGCCACGGCCCAGTCGGCGGACCCGATATCGTATGCCGCCGTCGTCAATACGCTTTACGGGGCAGCGATTACGTGCGGATTGCTTCTCCCCGACGACGCAGCGGTGGGCGAGATCGATCAGGCTCTGCGGGCCGCGGAAAGATCAGCCGACGATGTTGCGCTGGGCATCGCGCGAACCGGGCTGGGCGTCGCGCTCCTGCATCGCGCCTCCGCAGCAGACCGCCAGCGCGGACTGGAGCTGCTAGAGCAGCTCCGTGACATGTGTCTCCATGAGATCTACTACTTGAGCATCTTGCATTTCGGCGAGGTGTATATCGCACGTGAGAGAGCCCGCCGCGGGGACAGAGCGGGGGCCCTACCGCTCCTGCGGTCCGCCGTCGACGGGATGTTCAATATGGGACATCTCGGGCCCTTCATTCCAGGCACCGGCGTCCTGGTGGAGACGCTATTGGCCCGCGGCGGCGAGGATGATGTGCGCGAAGCCCAAGCCGCGATCGACAGGCTGGCGTCCGTGCGCTTCGATGACCATTTGGCTGTACGCGACATCTGGCTCGCACGTGTGCAGATGCTGATGGCGCAGGCCCACGGTGATGACGCGGCTCACGCGCACTTGCGGGACCGCTACCGTGACATGGCGAAAACGCTGGGCTTCGAAGGACACATCGCGTGGGGCGACGCAATGGTCGAGGGTGGGGAATAGCGGTCAGGGAATGCGTCGAGCGCGATCGACCTCATCGGGCCGTGGTTGTCGCGTTGCGGGCTGTACGTTTCGACGCCGGGCAGCGTGCCTGAAGGCCGGCGAGAACCATCAGGAACCGTGGCCGTCGCCGCCAGACGCGCCAAGTGAGGAGCTGCCGGTCGACGACGAAGCGGCTGACGACGATGCGGCCGAGGAGCGTGCGCCGGTGGCCGCCCCCGCGCCGGCCGCGCCGGTTCGGGTAGTCGGCCGCTCGCCTTCGCTGCGGTGGGATCGGTCGGGGAGCTGCTCGGTCACCCCGAGCGAATCGCGCACCCCCGGCCGAGTCTTCGCCGGCTGACCGGCACGCTTCGCTGGCTTGGGCGTCGAGGCGCTAGCCGAAGGCTCGGGCGTTGCCGTGGTGGACGACGCGGACGCACCGGCTGACGCCGACGGCACATGCTGGATTCGCGTCGGCGTGTCAACCGACGTCACCTGATGGGTGCGGTTGCCGTGCCGGTCGACGTCGCCCGCTGGGTTCCGGTCGCCGTTCCCGTCGACGGTCACCAATTGAGTTTGGTCGCCGTTCCCGTCGACAGTCCCCTGCTCGGTTTGGGTCGGCGTGTCCTTCGACGTCACCTGGCGGAAGATGTCGGCTGTAGCGGTTTCGGTGGCCGGTGCCGCAAGAGTGACCGGCGCGGGAATGCTCAGCAGCGATGGCAAGCCGACGATGGCCAGGGCGTTGTTGGTGCCCTCGCCGACCGCGTTGACAAGATCGGTGGCCACCTTCACCGGGTTGAGCGGCGGGATGAGCCGTGCTGGGGTGGGTTCCCCCGGCAGGATGCTGCGGTCGTAGCCGAGTTCCACGAGCACCCGGAAGAACTGCTCGACCACGTCGATCAGCGGCTCGGGCACCCCGATCATGCGCAGCGGGGCGAACAACGGCAGGTCTTCGGTCTCGAAGAAGTAGTAGTCGGTGTCGCCGGTCTTGGTGTGGATGGGCGACGGTGTGCCCGGGTCAGCCAGGCTGGGTTCGAGGTCATACGGATGCACGTAGAGGGCGCCCAGAAGCGCGTTCGCGGTGGAGACGAGGTTGAGCGGGTACAGCGGGAAGTCGGAGGCGCCGTCGTACTGCCGGAGGATCTCGACCGTGTCGAACTGGGTGTCGGTCTGCGCGGGACCGTTTAAGGACACGTCGAGAATCGGGATGTAGAGGCCAGGGAACCGGCTGGCAATGCCGCCGTTGGGCAGGTTGGGGTCACCGCTCAGCACGAAGTCGATGTCTGGGGCGTCGGTCCGCTCTGGGTACTGCTCGGCCAGCTTCTGCTTCTCGATGTTCGCGACGACCGCGCCCTGCGAGTAGCCGTAGATCACCAGACCCTCGTTGGGATGTGCGGCTATCGCATCCTCCAGGTTGGTCACCCCGCCCCGCACCGATCCGCCGAAGGTGCGATCGAACAGCCCTGACAGCTTCCACAGCGGCTCATCCGGCCAGCCGGGGCCATTGAGACCCCAGACGCTCTGCGGCCCGATCACGAACCAAACGAGGCGAGAGAACCCCGTGATGGGCCAAAACTCCATGGGGGCCGTTACCGGGATGTAGTCGATGTCCTGGCGTGGATGGGTCGGCGCGATGAAATGGTCCCTGACAGCGTCGATGTAGGCCTGGTCGGGCGTCGGAACGGTGGTGCCGCCCAGGACCAGGGCGGTCCTGTCAGGTGGTGGCACATAAAGGCAGTCGGTGGTGTTGCCGGGGCAGGGACTGCCTGCGGGTGGTGCGTCCGCCGACGCCGACGGGGTCGTGGCCGCCACTACCAGGGCTGCGACGCCGATCGACACCGTCATCCGGGTTGCGTTGCGCCGAACATTCCGTATTCCCGGCGCGACCGCCAACGCCCGAATCCGACCGATGTGTCTTGCGGTACCCATCATCCGTCCTCCACATGGGTCCTGGCGAAATCGATGGCCCACCGCGTCCGGTGTCGAGTTCCGCGAGGGAATCTTCCTCGCGTGCGGTGCGAAGGAGCGCAGTAGTGCACTACTGCAATCTCGCCCGGTTTCGGCGCGGTCCTAACGTAGCCGCGAACCTAAGACTCAAGGTCAGCGGAGCGCCCGAGCGATCCGCGTCTGGCGCTGCCCGCGAACGTCATCGGCACACTCCCCAAACCAACTGTCTTGTACAGCCCGCTCGCGCTCAAGCCGCCCCTCGGCGTTTCGGTTGCGGCGCAACCGCATTCCTTCCGCGCACCAAGTTTCACCCTTCTCGATCGTGGCGACGGTGCGACCGTTGCGCTGGACGCAGTACCGCCCGGCGGGCAGGGGGCCGCGGGCCTGACTCTCAGTTATTAGCACCGCCCCTTCCCTGTCACGCTTCGGCGTCGTCGTGATCCGCCCCTCGCGCGCCCCCCAACCCGCTCGCGCTGCGGAGCGCTGCGGCCGGGGTCGAAGGGCACTGGGCGGGCGGGGACAGAAGTCGCTGCGGCAATCCGCTCAGCTTCACCAAGGGTCAGGGTCTTGATCTTGGAAGAGTCGACTCCGGCGGGTTCGGCGGCGCCGGTGCGGGTCCGCAGTGCCTTGGCGCGCGTGATGTGTTCAAGTTCCATTGTCTTCGTTATGGCTGTCACCAGGAATCAGCGGGTAGGGATCGACGACCGTTGGACCAGGCGCGTCAAGGGTCCAGACGGCCGGATGGTCACTGCCGACTCGGCCCTGAAGGGCAAGGTGACGCGCTGGCGCGTTCGATGGGTGGTCGACGGGCGCGAGCACTCCAAAGTGTTCGACCGCAAGGTAGACGCGCAGGCGCACCTGGACGGGCTGACGGCTGAAGTCGTCCGGGGCACCTACGTTTCCCCGCGCAAGTCCGCTGCCCTCTTCAAGACCGTCGCCGATGAATGCTTACAGGGCAAGGGGTCTCGGAAACCCAAGACGGTCGCCGGTTACAACAGCCTGTTGGACACGCTCATCCTGCCGCGCTGGGGTGATATGAGGTTGGCCGACATCACGCACGGTGAGCTACAGCGGTGGATCAACGCGCTATAGGCGAACGGGTCCACCCGCACAGAGGGCAACGGCCTTTCGGCGTCCCGGGTCATCCAGACACACCAGTGCATGTCGGCAATCCTCAAATACGCCATCCGTACCGAACGCCTGGCAAGAAACGTCGCGGACAGCATCGAGCTGCCGCGCAAGGGTGACTCCCAGCGCCGGTACCTGACCCACGAGCAATTGCAGACCCTTGCCGCTGAGGCGGGACGATTCGAGACGTTGACGCTCGTGCTCAGGTATTGCGGCCTGCGCTTCGGTGAAGCTGTCGCGCTGCGGGGAAGAGACGTCAAGGACAAGACAATCACCGTTAGGTCGTCGGTGACGAACGTGACGGGTCGGGGGTTAGTGGAGGACACCACCAAGACGGGCAAGGCGCGTTGGGCGCCGGTGCCGGGTCTGGTATGGGAAGGCTGAAGAATGAACTGCCCGCCGACCCCGACGCGCTGGTGTTCCCCGGCAAGGGGGATACCTAACTACTGGCGAATACCGGTGGGTGTTCGACCGCCGCGACCAAGTCCGGTGTGCCGGGACTGGTACCGCACGAGCTGCGGCACACGTGTGCCTCCCTGGCTATCGCGTCCGGCGCGAACGTGCTCGCCGTGCAACGCCTGCTCGGTCACCTCACCGCGTCGATGACCCCAGGATCGCTACGGCCATCTGTTCAGCGGTGACTTGACGAGGGTGGCGAAGCGCTTGGATACCGCAGCCAAGGCTGCCCGCAAGACTGCTGCGGTACCACTGCGGTATCCGGCAGATTCGGTATCGAATAGATCGGCCTAGATACGGGCTCTGGACTGCGAATACGGGGTGCCCTCGGTGAGATTCGAACTCACACTGTACGGGTTTTGAATCCGTCTTATCTGACATTAGTCAGTGCAAGCTGCGTTGGTTGTCCGACAAAGCAGCAGGTCAGACGGTTGGTTGTGTTGGCGGGCTACGGCTGTTGTCGAATCTACTGCGGACGCTCTGCGGACGGTGCGAATGCTGTACCTCGTCGCGTCGGCGTCCGTCGTTTCAGCCGCCGCCTTCAGTCGAAAAGGTGCGGACATCCAATCGCGATTTCCATGAGCGTGGTTGCCAGGACAAACAGAGCCGCTAGACCAAAGAGGAGGAGTCCGCCTATCCACGTACGGTAACCCGGAAACGCCTTCCGGTTCTTTGACTGGCGAGGTCTGGGCGTTAGCTTGTCAATCCAGCCCCCGTCGACGCCTTCCTGGTCACGAGCCTTTGCAAACGTGTGGCCGTGTACCGGGACGTCCATCTTCCACTCCCTCTTTTCGACGTCTTCCAACCAGTGGGCGTCATATATCTCGGCCTGGCGATGCCGAGCCATCAGGGTGATGCAGAGGAATGTGACCAGTAGGGATAGCAAAGAGCTAATAATTCGGGCGGAGTTACTAGAGTCTGCACCCACTGCAATCGTGAATAAGAATGCCTGTGCTGTCAGACTGAGAACTGGCACCTGCCAGACGAGGTTGTCCCATTGAAGGCGTCGCGCAGCAACGACTGAGTACACGACTTCCGGTGTCGGCATGGTCGCAATGCTGTCAGAAGAAGGAAGCGACGGGGGGCCAAGCAGTTGCGGCGTGTCACGTCGCCGCAGTAATCAGCCCGCGACCCGTCGCAAATGGACCAGAACGCCAGGTGTGAATCTGAATGGGCCGTGGTTGTAATCCTGGGATTGTCCGATGACTTCGTACTGCCCGTCGGGTAGGTCGATGACGTCGTATGCTCCCGCTGGAAAATCAGCAGGCGCGAAGAGGTCAACGTCGGTCACGACCAGGTCGTCGGGGCGCGGTTCGAAGCTTGACGCAACCGACCAGCCGTACACCTTCGCTGCGGTGCCAGGGCTGTCCTTCGGCGGGGTGTAGACGGCGGTTTCGCTCCCGTACCCGTTGACCGGGCCTGCACTGTAGGTGTGCAGCCCGACCTCCAATAGTTGCGGGAACATCTACACGGCTCGCTTGCGGTAGCGATTGAGGACGAACAGTTCGGCCAGTGTCCAGCCTTGGAATGCGCCGCGCAGCGAATGGCTGAACGGGCCGCTAGTTAGGTCGTGGGCCAATCCGGAAGGGTTGGACACCATGCGGGCGGCGGCGGTGACGATGACCGCATCCAACTCTTCGTTGGGTTCCCATTCGCTTCCGCCGCGCACGTACGCCTTGACCATCACAGTCACTATCGGGATGGCCTGCTCGGCGGTCGTCAGGATGGCGGCGTCCTCGGGCCTGCCGAGGAACGCCGCCACCTGATACGGCTCGACAGTCACTAGCTGCCCGGAGTGACGAGGACGACGACAGCCTTGGGCTGAAGCAGCCCGAGGTCGTAGCGGCATGTGACCCGCAGACCGACCTGGTCGTACTCCGCGTACCGCTCGGTGAGCACCGTCACCGAAGGTGCGACATCGCGAGCGACAGCCACCTGGTTGAAGTCAGCCAGAATCGCGGTGCCCTCCGGAATCTTGTTGGTCGGCGTCACCGGGATTCCGAACAAGCGGTAGGTCGGGCCGTCGGTGACATCGGACTCGAGGAGGTACTTCTTGGAGCCGGTCGCTTCCTTGAGCTTGCGGAGCTTGACGAAGTCGCCGCCGTTGAACAGCCACCGGTTGGGCATGACTTCGTTAGCCACGCAGGTGCCGATGGCGTCGAGGAGACTGTCTGCATCTGTGACGTCCAACTCGGTGGTGACGGTGCCCGCCTGGTGGAGAAGGCCGCGGATGGAGTCCGAGGCAGCATTGCCGGTCAACAGTGCAAGGTCCAGCTTGTCGCTGACGTCCTTGACAAGGCGGGCCTTCAAGACTGCGTCGATACCGATAACCGACTGCCGCACAAGCTCGTTGGTGTAGCGCAGAATGACCTTCAGCGATTTGCGCTCGGTCGGCATCAACACAAGTTCGTCGAAGTCGACATCGGCGGTGTCGGGAATCAATCCGCCCTCACCGACGAACCCAACGGTGGCGCCGGAAACGAGCTTTGGTACACGCAGCACACCTGACGTGTCGAAGATGCGCGGGCCGCTGGAAAGCACCACCGAAGCGGCTTCGAGCGGCTGCACTAGAAGTGAACTGACTTGGTCGGCAAGCAATTCGGGATTGGTGGCAGTTGTTTCAGCCATAGATGAGTCCTGTTCCAGACAAAGGGATTAGGGAAACCCGTGCCACCAGGACAACGATGGGGGCCGGCCACCAGGACCGACCCCACCAGAATACCTGTAGAGACCGCGATTAAGGAATGACGCCACCTATTGATTTCCAATGGGTCGTTAGCTCTTCCTTCATCGGCTCTTCTAGGTCTTGCCTCGACTTTTCTAAAGCCTCCCGCACCGACTCCTGGTTCGTCTCATCAAGCTGTCGGGCAAGATCCTCGCCTTCTTGCTTCCACCCCGGTGCCAGATGCTTATCGATGAACTCCTCCGTTGCCTGGATTTGAGGATGGGCCCCAGCGTCTTTCGCCCTCTCGTAAAGCTCGCGTAGCTCGTAGGGGCGTCGTTGGTCGAGGATGTATTCGGCGTCTACGACTATCCCGCGTCTCACCGGAATGCCGTATCTCAGAGCGACTGCGATATCCGAGGGCATCTGCGGTCGCTCAGCGTCCTGCCAACCGCCAATGGTTTCAAGATTGCCGCCCATCTCCACGTATCTGCTCGGCGACAGTTGCTCGAAGGTCGTCCACTGCAATACGCCATCGGGCCTAACCAAATACATCATCAGCCGATGTCCCCCTTATCCGGCTTTATTTCTCAGGATTGCGGCAAGGTCGACGGTAGCGGGTGAGGCTGACACGCCCTGGCCAATTTGACCGGCGGGTCGTCGTGCGGCCAGATGCGGTTTCCGAGCCACAAGGTCTTCAATTGCGGACGTCAGGGTGCCCGGGTCATCAAGATGGTCTTCGGAGAAGGGAAGGTCCGCAGGATCTGCTAGACGTCCCGTGGAGCGGACAAGTTCGTTGTGCAGGCGGTGAGCGAGTTCGTCGGCCCGCTGTGCTCGCTGCCGGTACTTGCCGTTTTCCTGCCGTAGTTGTTCGACGTAGGCACGGCTGAAGGAGTCGGCTTCGGTTTCGTCGGTTTCGGCCGGCGCCTCCTCCGGCGCCTGCTTAATACGTTCATCAGTTGCACCTTCCTGTTCGTCGGTGGTGTCCTCCACCGGGTTTTCGTCAAGCTGTTGCTCGGTCATTTCTCTCCAATCGTCGTGTGTATCCGGTGCTTTGGATGTTTCGTGCCGTTACGGGACTTTGGACACATTCGCAGCCTTTGTGGCGGGGCATCGGGTGGTTGGCGGGCCACATCCGGCCTTCTCTCCACCACCAGGTACAGAGTTGGCACGGGTCGGCGTCGAGTTGCCGCACCCACGCCTTGACGAGGGGTTGTCGAGGCATCGCCTCGCCGAACGCTGTTGTGGCGCTCTCTAGCGGCTCTGAGCGGGCCAGGCGGGACACAATAGCCTCGGGGACGTCTGATTCCTTGGTGACGTCAAGCAGCGTTGTTGTGGCGGCCTTCAGCAGCCGTGCCGAGTCGTCGGCTGACGGCAGCACTCCCACAACCGTTGCGGCGGTGCCGGTTTGCACCGTGACGATTGCGGCGAGAGCTAGGTCGGCGAGGGCGTAGGCGCGGGCATTGGCCTGCGCTATCGCGGCGGCGATAAGGGCTGTTGCTTCCTCGGCGGTCAACTGACCCGCCAGGTAACGGCTGTAGACGGCTTGGACGTGTCGGTCGCTGCTGTCGGCTAGAGCGATGAGTTCGTCTTGGTAGGTCACGACGCCAACCTGGTGAGGTCGACGCCAGCGCTGTCTAATGCTTCGGTGCGGCGGGCGACTCGTATCTGGGCGATTTCGTCGTCTGTGTAGCCGAGGCGTTGCAGTGCGTAGGAGGCGGGTAGCAGGCCGGCGGCGAAGAGTTTGGTGACGGCGTCGGCCTCCTGTGCGACGCTGCGCGTGCTGGCGTCGGCCCATTGCACGCGGGCATCAACTTGGAGCGGGTCTGTCCCATCGCGGACAGCGACCATCAACCGCGCGACGTCCTCCCAGCTTCTACCGAACTGCTGCTGGCGAGCCTCGGCCCGTGCGGTGAGGGATGCCTCGGCGGCGCGGAGGGCGTCGGCCGACGTGACGCTGTCCTGCATCACGCCGCAGTAGTGCGCAGGCAATGCAGAGACGGCCATGACTTGGCCGAGGAGGACGCGGACGGCGGCCTCATATCCGGCGAGGTCGGCGGCTTGCAGTTGTCCGAACTTCGCGGCTTCGTTCTCCGACAGCATCATCCGGTTGCCTTCGGGGAATGGGTTGACCGCTTCGGTTTCGCCGGTTTCGCCGCCGTCGTCGTCGAGGACGGGTTCCTCGGTCAGTTCGATGCCGGATGCCCAACGCCGCGGCCTGCCGACGTACTCGGATGTGACCATCATGTCGGCGAGCGTCTTGTTCAGCCCGTCGCACAACGGTCGAAGGTCTTCAATCTCAGATACGCCTTCGTCGAGGATGCGGTCACTGTTGAGCAACCGGACTACCGGGACGACACCAAGCGGGTTCGCAATCGACTCAACCGCTTTGAAGCCGTGAATCGTGGCACCGGTCGCGTTGGACCGGTACCGCACGATTTCGTCGGGGCCGTAAAGGACAGCTTCGGTGCCGGTGTCGGTTTCCCAGCGTTTAACGGCGGCGGTGATGCGGCGGGTACCGGGGTCGCGCACGCAGGCCATCTGCTTCGCAGACTCCACGGTCACTAGGGGCTGGCCTAGCCGGTCCGCCCAGACGATGACGTACGAGGAGCCGAGGAGCAGCGCTTCGCGGTGGGCGGTCGCGCTGTCTTGGTCCATGTCGTTGCGTAGCCAGTCGTCCCAGATGTCGACTCCGCTGTATCCGGTGACGCGCAACCGTTCGGTCAGACTGGTGACCGCAAGGCGCGGCAGGTTCGACGCCATGCGGCCGAACCGGGTTCCTAACGCTTCCTTTGCTTCTGGTGACAGGTAGGCCAGCGGTTGGGTGCCTGAGTAGTACCGCTCGAGGTCGGCGTACTTGGCGGCGGCCTCGTCGAGTCGCTGCAAAAGGATTTGAAGTAGGTCGTTCATTTGAAGCTCACTGCTCTCTTTCGTTTCTTGTGAGTTGCGCGCCAGGTAGCGCGGGAATGCGCCATCACCAGGCAGGCGGCGAGGTCGATTTTTCGGGCAGCCCGAGACCGGGAGGCTTTGGCGAGGCGGATGCCTCGGGCGTCCTCGACGATGACGGCGGCGGCGACGTGCTCGGCGAGTTGCCGGTCACCGGAGTGTGTGAGGCGGCCGTTGACTGCAGCCGAGTACAGGTCACCGGTCGCAACTGTCAGTCGTGCCGGTGAGTGTGGGAACTCAACCACCGGCAACTGTTCTGCTTCAAGCGCTTGTAGCGTGCGGGTCCAACGGAAGGGGTCGGCGACAATCTCCTGTACCCGCCAGCGCCTGCAGGCTTCTCGTATCTCATGTTCGACCTCGGCGACGGGCACGCGGTAGGAATCATCGCCGTTGCGGCGTTGCCATACCTTGATGGTGTCAAAGTGTGGCTCCGTCGAGACGGTTCCCGCCAGCAGGGCGGTTGTGTCGTCCGAGAATGAGCCATCAAGCGCAATGATGACTTCCGCGCCATGAGCTATGCCTTGTCCGGTCGACCGTCCTTCCCATACTCCGACGGGTAGGAAGGCACCGTCGGTGTCGGTGGCGAACTGACACAATCGGGCGCGGCGGAATGTCGCGTCACGGGTCTTGGGAGGCAACAGCGCGTGCATGGCATCGCGGTGCAGGAAGTCATCTAAAGCCGGGTTGGCCAACTCCCAGCAGTGGGTGCAATCGGCTGGGTGGTCCTCGAAACCTGCCGCGGAGAATTCACGCCACACGAGCGATGTGTCTTCGGGGTGGTCGGCCGCATAGTTGCGGAGGTCTGCGAGTACTTGGTTGTTCGGGTCCGGTCCCGGCGTCCCGATGGCGATGAGCGTCGACGTTTCCCGCTTGCCTTGCGCCAGTGTCAGCACTTCGTAGGAGTCGCGGTTCGCTACCCCGGCCTCGTCGAGGATGGCGAGGGTGTAGTCCAAGCCCTCCAGCCGTTTCGGTTCCGCAGGCAGGCAATGGAAGTGCGCGTCCCGCGACGGGATGTAGAGCCTTTCCTTGAACACCTGGCATCGCGACGACAAGTCGTCGTGTAGCTCGACCATGCGGCGGGCGATGCCGAACACGATGCCGGCCTGCCGCTCATCGACCGCGACGACGCACACGACAGCGCCTTCGCCGCCGCAGAAGAAGCGGTACAACCCGTAGGCGGCGACCAGCGTCGATTTGCCCTGCCCACGCGGCAACATCCAACCCGCGGTACGCGGCTGCACCTCAGCATCGAGAACAGACCCGACGAGATCCCGCTGCCAATCCCTCAGCCGCAGCGGCGTCTTGGCACCTTTTCCCTTCGGAACCTTCACGTAGGTCTCGCAGAACCTTGAGAAGCGCGCAGACCCTGCCGACCGAGGCCGCCACGGCAACGGGCTATCGTCGACAGCCGACTTTGGCCCGGCCTTCATGGCAAGCTCCGGCCATGACTCCTGAAATCCTGGTGAACCTGACTTTTCTCTTCGGTGTGTTCGCGATAGGGACCGCGTTCGGCGACTTGCTTAAGGACTCCGGCACTCCGAACATCAGAAACATCGGCCGTGCGATCAAGTTCAACACAGGAGTCCTCACAGGCATGTTCGGAATGCTCGGTGCCCTTTCCTCTGGCTTTCGGGAGGGTTGGGTTCTCATTCTCTTCGGCGTGCTGATATTGGTTATGGTGTGGCTTGTTTGGCGCTTCCTTGACGCACGCGCCGAGGAGCGAGACGGCAGTATGTAACGCCCTCTGTGCCTTGCCTCGGGTGCTTGAAGTCGAGTCGTTAGGGTCACCGCCCCTGGTGCTTCCTGGGCGTGCTGAGCCGCGTTTGCGGTTGCATGGTCCACAGCACACGTCGATGTCAATGAGGCGGATGGGTTTGCCTTCAGCTTTGCGTTTCCATGCGCTGGGTAGGTGGTCGGCTTGCAGGTCTTCTGTTGCGCCGCAGTCTGTGCAGAACGTTTGGAGGCGGCGAGCTCGTCGTGACAGTTCGTCCCATCGCCAGTCGTAACCGCGTGCTTGTCGGTTGCGGGTGTCCTTCAGTTGGTGTTGTGGGCAGCGGTTGAGGTCGGACAGTTCACCGCATTGGAGGCACGGCTTCATCGTCACCGCTCTTCCTCCTCGCGCATTGCGAGTGTGGCGATGCAGCCGCGGATGGCGGTCACACCTAACTCTGTGTGCAGGAGCGGGACGATGGTCTGGTAAACGTCGAGGATTGCCTGGATGAGGTTGGTTACTCGTTGTTCGTCGTTGGCTTCCTTGAGGATGAGGTTGCAGCCTTCGACATTGGCGACGCTGTAGTGGGCGATGAGCGCCGCTGCGCGGCGGGCGTCGGTAACGGTGACGAATGCGTTCGTCATTTGGTGTGTCCTTTGCGTAGGTGGTCGGCTGCGTCGTCGAGGAAGTCGTGAAACGCTTCGATGGTTACGACGTTCATCGTTGTTGTGCGAGCGGCAAGTTTGTGGAATCGGCTGCGCAGGTTGAGCCTTGCGAGACGCAACGCGTCATCGCAGCTTTGTATTGGCATTGGGTTACTCCCATTTCATGGCGGCGACGATTGCGTCGGCCAGTTTTTCGTGGTCGGTCGTTGAATGACGGGTCCTGCATTTGTCGCAGATACGGCTCAGGTTGCGGGTGCGGTTCTTCCGACAGGTCCGGCACAGGCGAGGACGGGTGCGGCGTCTCCCGTTCATGTGTTCTTCTCCTGGTACCAGGTCTTGTATGCCTTTCGTGCGCGTTCATCGCGCCACGCGAGGCGGCGTCTTGCGTCACGTGCTGACTTCGGGTGGGGGTCGAGTGCTTCGACTGCGGCGACATCGTCGGGCGGCGCGATTTCGGCGGGGTTGCGCGTTCCAGGCTCGGGCGGCCGGATGTAAGCGCGCGTGACGTCACCGTCGACTTCCATGACGAACTTCCCAGCGACGGGTTCTTTATCGCTAGCTGGTGATTCCTGCCGCAATCCGCCGTGTCGGTCCTTTTGGATGGTGATCCATGCCGAGCCGCCCTTTCCGGGCGTGAATGGTTTGTCAACTGACACTCGAAGCGATGAGCCGCCGGCAGCGCGTTTCTTGGCGGCGGTCCCGGTTGCGCCGTAACTGCGTGACTCGGCGCCCTTGGAGATGTGGTCGATTGCAGCGACCGCGGCGCCAGTCTTGGCAAGTGCCTTGATGACCGACCTGTGCACGGCGGTGAATTCATCTGCGCTGTTGCTGTTGGCTTTATAGAGCGGCATCAACTCGCCGATGGAGTCGAGCACAACGAAGGTCGGTAACCATGTCGCCATGTGCGCGACAATCCGCGTCAAGTGGAGGGCGTCGTCAGGCTCCGTATACAAGAACCGGCTGTCGTCTCGAAGTACCGTCGTGCTCGCGCCCAAGGCCAGCAGACGCGCAACCGTGGCATCGGGACCGTTGTGGTCGAGGTCGAGGCGGAGGACGTTGCCGCCGTCGTTCAGCACCTGGACCGTGCCGAAGTCGCACAACATGGTCTTGCCCGCTTCGGAGTCGCCGAAGACGACATTGACCTGACCGCGGTAAAACAATCCGATGCCGTCGTCGCGGCGGCAGATTTCCGGTGTCGGGGAGTCGATAGTGCCATCCAGCAACTCACCAATATTCACGTAGTCGTCTGGACGGAAGCGGGATACAGCCTCGTCTAGCTCTTCCTCTGACCTGCGGGTTCTCGGCCGGGATGCAACCGCACCCAGGTATCCGGTTGCATCCCACGGCGGCTCGTCCTCGGCAGGAGGTATGTCACGATAAGGGTCTTCTAGCAAACTCGTCACGCAGCCTCCCGCTGATACCGGGTGACCAGCTCTGCGGCACGTGCACGGGCGGCGTCGTCGAGTTCGGGCCAAATTTCCCTGAGTACGTTGACGGCACCGCGGGCGAATCCCCAACGGAAGCCATAGGCGACGAGCCCGGTTGATGGCCGATGCGGTCGGCGTTGGTGGGTACGATGGTGTTGAACCAGGTCCTCAACCGTGTTCTTGACGGCGTCTCCGTAGCCCGCGGAGGCGTCGTTTTCGTTGTATTGGTTCATGCTGTGGCGGACTCCAGACTTTCGAGCCATGCCAGCACTGTGGACCGCTTCCACACCCGGCGTCGGCCGATTTTCAATGACGCTGGGCCGCTTCCGATATGCGCGAAATAGCGCCAAGTACTCTCCGGTGTCCCAGTGAGCGCCTCGAGGTCGGCTGCGGAAAGGTACTCATTCTCCACAAGCGCCTCCTTCCTTTAGTAGGGAGCATCCCGTCTATCGGGAATACCAACGCTGTCATTCAACCTCACGTTGATTGCGTTTGCAACCCATAAGAGGTATGTTTCCGCTCATGGGGATACCGCAGCAGCTGCGAACCGCTTTCAGGGAACGGGTCAAAGACGAACGCAATCGCCGAAACTGGACTCAGGCTGAAGTAGCAAGGATGTTGTCAGACAAGGGAATTGACAATATGCGTAACACTGCGGTGGCGAAGATTGAGAGTGGCGAGCGGGAAGTCAAACTCGATGAGGCTGTCGGTTTCGCTGACCTGTTCGGCGTGTCGCTCGACTCACTGCTCGGTAGGAAAGCCGGCGCAGGTGATGACTTAGCGTTCGCCTTCCGCGGCTTGCGTGACGTCGCTCGACAGTCGATGCACGAGATATCGCTGACAGTGGGAACGCTCCGAGAAAGATGGACGGACCTAACCGCCTTCGAGTTCGACGGCAGGAGCGAACTCGAGGCTCTTGTTGCCGAGGCGGGTGATGCGCTTATGAATGCGTCTAGCGCGATGTTCCATGTCACTGCCTTCGAGTTATCAGAAGGCGCAGATGTCCAGCCGAGTGCGGACCTAGTGCAGCAGAGGGCATTAGAGCTGCTCCTTCAGCTTTCGAGCGAGGAGGTTAACAATGAAGCGGAGTCGTAGGGCTGGGGTTGAGGACCGCTGGAATAAGACGGTCCGGGATGCCCACGGAAACGCGAAGACCGTGCCCAGCGCGAATGACGGCAAGGGCAAGCGATGGCGTGCCCGCTATGTCGACGACAGGGGCCGCGAACACGCGAAGGTGTTCACACGCAAGGTCGACGGCCAGCAGTGGCTCGACAAGCAGGTATCCGACCAAGTAACCGGTTCGTGGACCGACCCGAAACTGTCAGGGGAGACGTTCGGGGTGTTGGCCGACCGGTGGATCCAAACGAAGGCGACAAGAGCGCCTAAGACGGTCGCCGGGTACCGGTCGCTGCTCGATGTTGTGGTACTGCCGCGTTGGCGTGACGTGCCGCTGCGGGACGTGTCCTTCGAGGACTTGCAGCAATGGGTGAGCGCCCTGTCGGTCGATGGGTCGAGCCGGTTCGAGGGCAGGGGTTTGAGTGCGTCGCGGGTGATTCAGGCTCATCAGGTTGTCAGTCAGGTACTCCGGTATGCGGTCAAGGCCAAGCATCTGCCCGCGAATCCGGCCGAAGGAATCGAGTTGCCGCGCAAGCCGGAGGTCGAACAGAGGTACCTAACGCATGAGCAACTGCACCGTCTGGCGGTGGCGTCGGGACGGCTGAGAACCTTGGTGCTGGTGCTGGGCTATTGCGGGTTGCGGTTTGGTGAGGCGGCGGCACTGCGGGTCGGTGATGTGAACCTGCCTGCGCGGCGGATACGTGTCAGCCGTTCGGTGACCAACGTGACCGGGAGAGGTCTGGTCGAGGGTCCGACGAAGAACCACAGCGCCCGCAGCGTCCCGGTGCCGCGGTTCCTTGCCCCGCTGCTCGAAACAGAGATAGGGGAGCGGCCGGAAACCGAGTTGCTGTTCGCGTCGCGGCGCGGCGGCTACGTCACCGAGGGTGAGGTTCGGTGGGTGTTCGACCCGGCGGCAACGGCTGTCGGTGAGGACGGGCTGACGCCGCACGAGTTGCGTCACACGTGCGCGAGTCTGGCGATTGCCGCTGGGGCCAACGTGAAGGTGTTGCAGACCCTTCTCGGACACAAGACAGCGACGCTGACGCTCGACCGCTACGGCCATTTGTTCCCCGACGACTTGGGACGGATTGCGGACGCTTTCGACGCGGCCGCTCAAACTACTGCGGACGGACTGCGGACGGCAGCCCCCCTTAGGGCTGTTTCACCAGCCGAAAATAGGCTATGAGCTGGGCATTGTGGTGCCCTCGGTGAGATTCGAACTCACACTGTACGGGTTTTGAATCCGTTTCCTCTGCCAGTTGGGATACGAGGGCGCAAGAAGCAGTCGGCTTTCCACCATAGAGGATCCCCTGAGGTCGCTGACTCGGCCCACGACCGCCACAATGGCACCCATGACCGGCGCACCGACTGACGAAGCCAAGCCGCACCGTGTGCTCATCGCGGAGGACGAAGCCCTCATCCGGCTCGACCTGGCCGAGATGCTGCGCGAGGAGGGGTACGAAGTCGTCGGCGAGGCCGGCGACGGGCAGGAAGCCGTGGAACTTGCCGAAAGCCTCAAGCCCGACCTGGTGATCATGGACGTCAAGATGCCGCGCCGCGACGGCATCGACGCGGCATCAGAGATAGCGGGCAAGCGCATCGCGCCGATCGTGGTGCTGACCGCCTTCAGCCAACGCGAACTGGTCGAGCGGGCCCGCGACGCCGGTGCCATGGCCTACCTCGTCAAGCCGTTCTCGATGAGCGATCTGATCCCCGCGATCGAGCTAGCGGTGAGCCGGTTCAGTGAGATCAGCGCTCTGGAGCGAGAAGTCGCGACGCTGTCCGACCGGCTCGAGACACGCAAGCTCGTCGAGCGGGCGAAGGGCTTACTCCAGGCCAAGCATCAGATGTCCGAGCCCGAGGCGTTCAAGTGGATTCAGCGGGCGGCGATGGATCGCCGGACGACGATGCGGCGCGTTGCCGAGGTGGTGCTGGAGACCCTCGATGCGCCGGAGGGCGCCGCGCCGTCGAGCGACCAATAGGCGGAAAACGAGCACCACGGCCATGCGTTGGCTATGTTCTACCCGAAGCGTCAGCGCACTGGCTGCTTGAAGCCAGATCGTCGATGCCGATTAAAACATTGAGTCGGAGGTGGAAACGTGCGCGGTCGCGTGGCACGGAGCGCAGTAGCGCTCGGTAGCGCAGGGCTTGTGGTGCTCAGCATGGCTGCCTGTCAGCAGTCCAAGCCCGAAGAGGGGAAACCTGAGACAGACCTGAAGATCGTCGAGCAGGTACAGATCGACGAGAAGGGTGGCGAGGTCAAGGCATCCCAGGGCGCGGCGGCCGCCGATCCCGCAGGCGACGGCAAGGCCAACTGCCCGCCGGTGTCCATCGCCATGGCGGGTGCGCTCAACGGCCCGGACGCGGCACTAGGTATCAACATCAAGAACGGTGTGCAGCTGGCCATCGACAAGCACAACGCCGCCAACAAGGGCTGCCAGATCCAGCTGAAGCCGTTCGACACCGAGGGCGATCCGCAGAAGGCGACAGCGATCGCACCGCAGATCGTCGACGACCAGTACACGATCGGCCTTGTCGGCCCGGCATTCTCGGGTGAGACGAAGGCCACCGGCGGCGTCTTCAATCAGGCCGGTCTGGTCGCGGTGACCGCTTCGGCGACGAACCCCACGCTCAGCGAGAACGGTTGGAAGACCTTCTTCCGAGGCCTGGCCAACGACGCCGTTCAGGGCCCGTCGGTCGCGAACTACATGAAGACCGGTCTCAAGTACGAGAAGGTCTGCGTCATCGACGACAGCACCGACTACGGGCTCGGCCTGGCGACCGCCGTGCGCGACACGCTCGGTGCGACGGCCGATTCCGGCTGTAACATCTCGGTGAAGAAGGGCGACAAGGACTTCTCCGCCGCGGTGACTCAGGTCAAGGGAGTCAACCCCAAAGCCGTGTTCTACGGCGGCTACTACTCGGAGGCGGCTCCGCTCGTCCAGCAGCTCAAGGACGGCGGCTTCGAAGGCACCTTCGTCAGCGCCGACGGTACGAAGGACCCGCAGTTCGTCAGCCAGGCCGGTGAAGCCGCCAAGGATGCGATCCTGTCCTGCCCGTGCGGCCCTGCCACAGGACCGTTCGCCGAGGAGTACCAGAAGAAGTTCAACGCCGAGGCGGGCACCTACAGCGCTGAGGGTTACGACCTGGGCACCATCCTGGTGAAGGGCATCGACTCGGGCGCCATCACGCGCCCTGCGCTGCTCGACTTCGTGAAGAACTACAACGGCCAGGGGGTGGCGCGCAACTACCAGTGGAGCCCCACCGGTGAGCTCACCACCAATTTGATCTGGATCTTCAAGGTCCAGTAATCCTGCGGGCGAAGCGCGTCCGAGACTGAAGAGCTCGGACGCGCTTTCGCTTCAGATAACCTGCGCGAGGAGCCCGCCGCCGGATGATCCACGAGTGCGTCGACCAGTACGCGTGCCTAGCTGCGGACATCAACTTCAATGTCGAGAACCTGCGAACCGGCTTCTGGCAGTTGACGATCGATGGACTCTCGTGGGGTGCCATTTACGCGCTGGTTGCCGTCGGCTACACCCTGGTGTTCGGTGTGCTTCGGCTGATCAACTTCGCACACTCCGAAATCTTCATGCTCGGCATGTTCGGCGCGTACTTCGCGCTCGACGTCATCATGGGCTTCACACCGAGCGGTAACGCGTACAACAAGGGCATCGTCCTGACGATCGTTTACCTGGGCGTAGCGATGCTGTTCGCGATGCTGGTTTCCGGCTCGGCGGCCGTCGGGTTGGAGTTCGTCGCGTATCGACCGCTCCGAAAACGGGGCGCGCGGTCGCTGACCTTCCTGATCACCGCGATCGGGATGTCGTTCGTCCTGCAGGAGTTCGTGCACTTCGTTCTGCCCAAACTGCTCAAGGGCTACGGCGGCAGCAATGCACAGCGGCCCATCATCCTGGTGCAGCCGAAGACGCAGTTCACCATCTTCGGCGCCTCGGTCTCCAACGTCACGATCGTGATCATCGTGGCGGCGTTGGTCCTCGCGCTGCTGACCGACATCGCGATCAACCGGACGAAGTTCGGCCGAGGTATTCGTGCCGTTGCGCAGGACCCGACCACCGCGACGTTGATGGGCGTCTCGCGCGAGCGCATCATCATGACCACGTTCCTGATCGGCGGGCTGCTGGCCGGCGCCGCGGCGCTGCTGTACACACTCAAGGTGCCGCAGGGCATCATCTACTCCGGCGGGTTCCTGTTGGGTATCAAGGCTTTCTCGGCGGCAGTGCTCGGCGGTATCGGCAACCTGCGCGGTGCCCTTCTCGGCGGCCTGCTGCTCGGCATCATGGAGAATTACGGGCAGGCCGTCTTCGGCACGCAGTGGCGAGATGTCATCGCCTTCGCGCTCCTCGTTCTGGTGCTGTTGATCCGGCCGACCGGGATACTCGGTGAGAGCCTCGGGAAGGCACGCGCATGAGCGAGAAATCGGAGGCAGCAAAAGAGGCGCGCGCGAAACGCCTCCTCGCGCCGGGCGATGGTCTGCGCACCTGGTGGGACGGTCTGTCGCGGAGCCAGAAGTGGGTCTTCGGCGTGCTGCTGTTCGGCGCTGTCGCCCTGCTGCCGCTGTACACCCCGCCGTTCCTCGACACCCCCGGCATCAGCTTCGGCGGAACCATGGCGCAGTTCGCGATGGTCGCGATCATCGCGATCGGCCTCAATGTCGTGGTCGGCCAGGCGGGCCTGCTCGACCTCGGTTACGTCGGCTTCTACGCCGTCGGCGCCTACACGGTCGCGCTGCTGACCAGTCCCGACAGCCCATGGAACAAGGTCGGACCCACGGGCTTCTTCAGCACGCCGTGGGCCTGGCTGTCCTGTGTGCCGCTGGCGATGGCCATCACCGCGCTGGCCGGCCTGATCCTCGGCTTCCCGACGCTTCGTCTGCGCGGTGACTATCTGGCGATCGTCACGCTGGGATTCGGCGAGATCATCCGGCTCATGGCCGACAACCTGGCCGACACCACCGGCGGCCCGCGTGGCCTCAACGAGGTCGCGTTCCCACGCCTCGCCGAGAGCGAGAAACTGCCCGAAGGGGTGTTCTCGAGCGCCAATTCGACCGGCGAGGCGAACTACGGCACCTGGTGGTTCTGGCTCGGGCTGATTCTCATCGTCGCCATCTTGATGCTCGTCGGCAACCTGGAACGCAGCCGGGTCGGCCGCGCCTGGATTGCTGTCCGGGAGGACGAGGACGCCGCAGAGGTCATGGGCGTGAACACTTTCCGGTTCAAGCTGTGGGCATTCGTGATCGGCGCGGCCATCGGCGGACTTTCGGGGGCGCTGTACGCCGGACAGGTGCAGTATGTCGCACCGCCGACGTTCAACATCATCAACTCGATGCTCTTCCTGTGTGCGGTCGTCCTCGGCGGGCAGGGCAACAAGCTCGGGGTGATCTTCGGCGCGTTCATCATCGTGTATCTGCCCAACCGTCTGCTCGGCGTCGAGTTCCTCGGAATCAATCTCGGCGACTTGAAATATCTATTCTTCGGGCTCGCGCTCGTCGTGCTGATGATCTTCCGTCCCGAGGGTCTGTTCCCAGCCCGTCAGCAACTGCTGGCCTACGGCAAGGCCGCGCGCGATCTGCTGGGGACCAAACCTGCAGAGAAGGAGCCGGCCGCATGAGCACACCATTGCCCGGCGCCGACGAATCTTCGCTGACGCCAGGAGCAGAGAAGACGATCGAAGAACTCGCCAGTGTGCATCGGGAGATCCACGCCGCCGAAGGCGAAGTCCTCTTGCAGACAAGGGAATTGACCGTCAAGTTCGGCGGGCTGACGGCGTTGGACTCGGTAACGTTCGACATCCGCCGTGGCGAGATCCTCGGGATGATCGGACCGAACGGTGCAGGCAAGACCACCTGCTTCAATGCGATCACCGGTGTCTATCGGCCCACCTCCGGCTCGGTGATCTTCGACGGCGCGCCACTGGGCCGCATCAAGCGGCACCAGATCACCCGCAAGGGCATCGCCCGCACCTTCCAGAACATCCGCCTTTTCGGGGAGATGACCGCGTTGGAGAACGTGATGGTCGGCACCGATGCCCGTCACCACACGTCGGTGCCGGGGGCGCTCGTGCGCACCCCTCGGCATCGCCGCGAGGAGAAATCGGCCGTCGAGCGCTCAGCGGCGCTGCTGCACTTCGTCGGCATCGCGCACCGCGGCGAGGAGAAGGCGAGAAACCTGCCCTACGGTGACCAGCGGCGCCTCGAGATCGCGCGTGCGCTGGCCACCGAGCCGAAGCTGCTGTGCCTCGATGAGCCGGCGGCCGGCTTCAACCCGAGCGAGAAGTCCGCATTGATCGAGCTGATCCAGAAGATCCGCGACGACGGCTATACGGTGCTTCTCATCGAACATGACATGCGACTGGTGATGGGCGTGACCGACCGAATCGTGGTGCTGGAGTTCGGCCGAAAGATCGCCGACGGGCTGCCTGCGGAGATCCGCGAGGACCCGAAGGTCATCGCCGCTTACCTGGGGGTGCCCGATGACGAACTCTCCTGACATCGACGACCGGCCCGTCCTACTCGAAGCCCGCGACATCGTCGTGCACTACGGACGTATCCAGGCGCTTCATGGTGTCTCGCTCGTGGTGCGCCAGGGCGAGTTGGTTACCCTGCTCGGTTCCAACGGCGCGGGCAAGACGACGATCATGCGGGCGATCTCCGGGCTGCGCCCGCTGACGTCGGGCTCGGTTTGGTTCGAGGGCAACGACATCAGCCGCGTCAAGGCGCACCGGCGGGTGACCGACGGCCTGATCCAGGCTCCGGAGGGGCGCGGCGTTTTCCCGGGCATGACCGTCGTCGAGAACCTGGAAATGGGTTGCTACGGCCGCAAGTTCGCGTCCAAGGCCGAACACAAGGAGCACCTTGACTGGGTGCTCGAGACGTTCCCCCGGCTCGCCGAACGGAAGAACCAGGTGGGCGGCACGCTATCCGGCGGCGAGCAGCAGATGCTGGCGATCGGTCGCGCGCTGATGGCGCGGCCGCGGGTGCTGTTGCTCGACGAGCCGTCGATGGGGCTGGCGCCCATGGTGATATCGCAGATCTTCAAGATCATCGCCGATATCAACGCCCAGGGCACCACGGTGCTGCTCGTCGAACAGAACGCGCAGCAGGCACTCACGCGCTCCGATCGTGCCTACATCTTGGAAACGGGCGACATCACCCGTGAAGGCAACGCCCGTGCGCTGTTGGAGGACGACAGCATTCGGGCCGCATATCTCGGCGTCGCCTGAATCCCTCGTGCCCAACCGCATTCGGGCCCTGCTCGGCATCGAGTACCCGATCGTCCAGGCGCCGATGACGTACATCGCCCGCGCGGAACTCGCCGCCGCAGTGTCGGAGGCGGGCGGACTCGGAGTGATAGAGACGCTGACAGCCGAGGGGCAGGCGGACCTGCGTCGTGTCCGCACGCTCACCGACAAGCCGGTCGGGGCCAACCTGATGATTCAGGGCTGGAAGAAGGACCCGTCGATCGTCCACGTGCTCCACGACGCGGGCGTGAACCACGTCTTCACCTCGGCAGGCGATCCCGCCTTGTTCACCGAACGGCTTCACGAAGCGGGAATGACGGTCGTGCACGTCGTCGGCTCGCTTCGTGCGGCGCAGAAGGCTCTCGATGCGGGCGTCGACGCCTTGGTGGTCGAGGGAGTGGAGGGCGGCGGATTCAAGTCTGCCCTCGGTGCGTCGACGATGGTGTTGCTACCGCTTGTCGCCGAGCGCGTCGACCTCCCGATCATCGCCGCAGGCGGCATGTGCGACGCACGGTCCACCGCCGCGGCAGTGGTTCTCGGCGCGGAAGGCGTGCAGATGGGAACCAGGATGCTCGCGAGCCGAGAGTCGTTGGTCCACAGCAACTTCAAGAACGCGATCCTCGCCGCGAGCGATTCGGGCACAGTACTTCTCGACATCCCCGGCAACCCGACGATGCGGGTGCTGCGGGCGGGGCTCGCAGCGCGCGTTGCGGCTCACGATCCCGAAGCCCAGCTGCTCGGCAAGGTCACCGAACTGTACTTCGACGGCGATATGGACGCCAGTGTCGCCAACACCGGTCAGGTGTCCTCACGGATCGACGAGCTCTTGCCTGTCGCCGAGATCGTGCGTGGCACGTGGGCCGAGATCGAAGCGGTGCTGGACGCCGCAAGGTCACGAGTCTAAGGCGACCAGGAGCCCGGCACATCGACCCGGAAACCACCAAGGTTCCGTCGCCCAACCAACGAGCCCCGACGCCTTGACGATCTAGGCCTCGACATTGACTTCACCGTTTCGCCGGCGGAGTACGCCGTGTTCGCGAAGCCGTCGGTGAACCACCACAGGCGGCCGTCATGCCACCGCGGACCCTCGCCGTAAACGATGGCGCCGACGAAATTCCGGCGCGGGAATGGCGCGTCCTCCCCGACAGTGCAAATCAGCAACGCCGTAAATTGATCTAACGTCCATTCCGCGGATTTTTCGCCGTTTCGCTGGCAAAGTCTGTGTCGACACAGCGGTGATCCGACGGAGGTGGGCCATGCCCGAAAACGCCCTAGATCCCTCTCATATCTTGCAGGTGGGCACGGGCTTCTTCGCCTCGAAGACCCTGCTTTCGGCGGTCGAGCTGGGTGTGTTCACCGTGCTCGACAATGAGCCATCGCTCCGCGGTGCGGAGCTCGGTGACCGGCTGAAATTGCACAGTAGAGCCACCTACGACTTTCTCGACGCCTTGGTGGCGCTCGGCTTTCTGGCGAGGGAGGGTGATGGACCGAGCGGCCGGTACAGCAACACGGCGGAAGCGTCGGCGTTCCTGAGCAGAAGCAGCCCGCGCTACGTCGGCGGACTACTGGAAATGCTCAACGCGCGACTCTTCGGGTTCTGGAACGACCTGACCGAGGCGCTGCACACCGGCCAACCGCAGAACGAGCTGAAGCGCAGCGGGCACTCCATGTTCGAGGAGGTCTACGCGGACCCAAAGCGTCTCGAGCAGTTCTTGCTTGCGATGCAAGGCATTTCGACACCGAACTTCCAAGCGCTAAGCGAGACGTTCGATTTCACGGGTTATCAGACGCTTTGCGATGTCGGCGGCGCCAACGGCCAACTCTCTATTGTCGTGGCTAACCGCCACCCACATCTCCGGCTGACCAGCCTCGATCTGCCGGCAGTCACCGCCATCGCGGAGAAAACCGTCGCGGCGGCGGGGCTGACCGATCGTGTTCAGTGCATCAGCGGCGATTGCTTCGCAGAACCGTTTCCCGCAGCCGACATCATCACCATGGGCATGATTCTGCACGACTGGAATCTCGACAAGAAGATGCAGCTCATCCAGTCGGCCTATGACGCACTGCCTGAAGGAGGAGCTTTCATCGTCGTCGAGAACCTGATCGACGATGCCCGACGGCAGAACGCATTTGGCTTGCTGATGTCGCTCAACATGTTGATCGAATTCGGTGACGGCTTTGATTTCACGGGCGCCGACTTTACGGGCTGGTGCACCGAGGTCGGCTTCCGCAGAGTCGAGATCACCCCGCTGGTCGGACCGGCGAGTGCTGGCATCGCCTACAAGTGACGTCTGATCTCAGCGAGCGACGATGACTGAGGAGCCGTGGCCGAAGAGGCCCTGGTTGGCGGTGACGCCGACGGTGGCGCCCTCGACCTGGCGGCCGGTGGCTTGCCCCTTCAGTTGCCAGGTCAACTCGCAGACCTGCGCGATGGCCTGGGCGGGTATCGCTTCGCCGAAGCAGGCCAAGCCGCCCGAAGGGTTGACCGGAACCTTGCCGCCGATCGTCGTCGCACCGCTACGCAGAAGCTGCTCGGCCTCGCCCTTCTTGCACAGGCCGAGGTGCTCGTACCAGTCGAGTTCCAACGCGGTCGACAGGTCGTAAACCTCGGCGAGGCTGACGTCCTCGGGGCCGATACCGGCCTCGGCGTAGGCGGCGTCGAGGATCTGGTCCTTGAACACGCGCTCCGGCGCTGCCACGGCAGCGGTGGAATCGGTTGCGATGTCGGGCAATTCGGGCAGATGCTGAGGATACTGCGGCGTGACGGTGCTGACCGCGCGCACCGACGGCACTCCTTCGACCGACCCGAGGTGCTTCTCGGCGAACGACTTGCTGGCCACGATCAACGCGGCCGCCCCGTCGGACGTCGCGCAGATATCCAACTGGCGCAAGGGGTCTGCCACAACCGGACTGGCCAGAACATCCTCGACGGAGCTCTCCTTGCGGTAACGCGCGTTGGGGTTCTCCAGCCCGTGGCGGGCGTTTTTGACCTTGACCCCGGCGAAGTCCTCGGCGGTGGCGCCGAAGAGGTCCATCCGCCGCCGCGCCAGCAGCGCGAAATACACCGGGTTCATCGCACCGATCAGGTGGAACCGCTGCCAGTCCGGATCGTTGCGGCGTTCCCCACCGACCGGGGCGAACGCGCCCTTGGGCGTGGTGTCGGCGCCGATGACGAGCGCGACGTCGCAGAAGCCGGCCAGGATTTGCGCGCGGGCGCTCTGCAACGCCTGCGATCCGCTGGCGCATGCCGCGTAACTGGAGCTGACGGGCACGCCGTTCCAGCCGAGCTTCTGGGCGAACGTCGAGCCGGCGATGAAGCCCGGATAGCCGTTGCGGATGGTGTCCGCGCCCGCCACGAGCTGGATCTGGCGCCAGTCCAGCCCGGCCTCGGCGAGCGCCGCGCGCGCGGCGACGACGCCGTACTCGGTGAAGTCACGGCCCCACTTGCCCCACGGGTGCATGCCCGCGCCGAGGATGTACAGCGGTTCCGGGCTCATGCGATCCTCCAGGCGTGCACGATGCGCTCGACACCGTCGTCGTCGACGAACAGCGGCATGGTCGTCAGCTCCATTTCCATGCCGACCTTCAGATCGGCGGCCAAGGTGCCCTCGACGACCTTCCCCAACACGATCAGACCCTCATCGGCGAGCTGCACCGCGGCGATCGCGAACGGCTCGAAGGGATCCGGCGCCGGATAGGGCGCCGGCGGGGGATACCGGTTCTCGGTGTAGCTCCACAGCGTCCCGCGACGCGACAGCGGCACCTGGGCCAGGTCGTCGCCGTCGCAGGCGGGGTTGGGGCAGTTGTTCGAACGCGGCGGAAAGACGTAGGTACCGCACTGATGGCACTTGCCGCCGATCAGATAGGGCAGCCCGGATCCGTCGGTGGCGAACCACCCGTCTATCGCGGGTTGAGTAGAAGCTGACACCTGGGTCAGCGTACCGATTCACGTCCCGAACTGAAACGTGTTCCAGTTTGTCGCCGGGCCTCATGCTCCGTCGCCGACCTCCAGGAGGATGCGTAACAGATCCTCCGGGTTGTCCCGCATCAGGTTGTGCGCGCCGACGAGCCCGTCAGCGCCGCCGCGCGTCCTGATCGATCGGGCTCGTCGGCTACTGAACTGTCAGCGCCCGTGCATAGAGTAGGGCCGTGATCGCAAGCGCTACGGCCGAGAAGGCGACTCAGAAGCCGACATTGATGCTGCTGGACGGCAATTCGCTGGCGTTTCGGGCCTTCTACGCACTGCCCGCCGAAAACTTCAAGACCCAGGGCGGGCTGACCACCAACGCGGTCTACGGGTTCACGGCGATGCTGATCAACCTGTTGCGCGATGAGCAGCCCAGTCACATCGCCGCCGCGTTCGACGTGTCCCGGCAGACGTTCCGGCTGGAGAAGTACCCGGAGTACAAAGCGGGCCGGTCGGCGACGCCCGACGAGTTCCGCGGTCAGATCGACATCACCAAGGAGGTGCTCGGCGCGCTCGGCATCACCGTGCTGGCCGAGCCCGGCTTCGAGGCCGACGACGTGATCGCCACGCTGGCTACGCAGGCCGAGGACGAGGGTTACCGGGTCCTCGTCGTGACCGGCGACCGTGACTCGCTGCAGTTGGTCAGCGACGACGTCACGGTGCTGTATCCGCGCAAGGGTGTCAGCGAGCTGACCAGGTTCACCCCCGATGCCGTCGTCGAGAAGTACGGGCTCACCCCGCAGCAGTACCCCGACTTCGCCGCGCTGCGCGGCGACCCGAGCGACAACCTGCCCGGCATTCCCGGCGTCGGGGAGAAGACGGCGACGAAGTGGATCGCCGAATACGGCTCGCTGCAGGCCCTCGTCGACAAGGTCGACACCGTGAAGGGCAAGGTCGGCGACGCGCTGCGGGCGAACATCTCGAGCGTGGTGCTTAACCGCGAGCTCACCGACCTCGTCAAAGACGTCCCGCTGGCACAGACCCCGGACACGCTGCGGATGCAGCCGTGGGACCGCGACCAGATCCACAGGTTGTTCGACGACCTTGAGTTCCGGGTGCTGCGGGACCGGTTGTTCGAGACGCTGGCCTCCGCCGACCCCGAGGTCGATCAGGGCTTCGACGTCCGCGGTGGCGCCCTCGAGGCAGGCGAACTGGCCAACTGGCTGTCCGAGCACACCACGGGCAAGCGGTCCGGGATGGCGGTCATCGGCACGCACCTGGCGTTCGACGCCGACGCGACGGCGCTGGCGATCGTGGCCGGAGACGGCGACGGCCGCTACCTCGACACCGCAGGCCTGCATCCCGACGACGAGGCCGCGCTGGCGTCGTGGCTCGCGGACACGGATGCGCCCAAGGCACTGCACGAGGCCAAGCTCGCCATTCACGACCTGGAAGGCCGCGGCTGGAAGTTGCGCGGGATCACCTCCGACACCGCGCTCGCCGCCTATCTGGTGCGTCCCGGGCAACGCAGCTTCGCCCTCGACGACCTGTCGCTCCGGTATCTGAAGCGTGAGCTTCGCGCAGATAACCCTGAGCAGCAACAGCTTTCGTTACTCGATGACAGCGACGGCATCGACGACCAGGCGGTGCAGACGTCGATTCTGCGGGCCAGCGCGGTGATGGATCTCGCCGACGCGCTGGACGAGGAGCTGGCCCGTATCGAGTCCTCCTCATTGCTCGGCGACATGGAGCTGCCGGTGCAGCGGGTGCTGGCCGAGATGGAGACCGCGGGCATCGCTGTGGACCTCGGCCATCTATCGGAGCTGCAGAGCGAGTTCGCCGATCAGATCAGGGACGCGGCGGAGGCGGCCTACGGCGTGATCGGTAAGCAGATCAACCTCGGCTCGCCCAAGCAGCTGCAGGTGGTGCTGTTCGACGAGCTGGAAATGCCGAAGACCAAGCGCACCAAGACCGGTTACACCACCGACGCGGACGCGCTGCAGTCGTTGTTCGACAAGACCGGCCATCCGTTCCTCCAGCACCTGCTGGCGCACCGCGACGTCACGAGGCTCAAGGTGACCGTCGACGGGCTGCTGAACTCGGTGGCCTCCGACGGCCGGATCCACACGACCTTCAATCAGACCATCGCCGCAACGGGCCGGTTGTCGTCCACGGAACCGAATCTGCAGAACATCCCGATCCGCACCGACGCCGGCCGTCGTATCCGCGACGGGTTCGTCGTAGGTCAGGGCTTCGACGAGCTGATGACCGCCGACTACAGCCAGATCGAGATGCGGATCATGGCGCACCTGTCGCAGGACGAGGGCCTCATCGAAGCGTTCCGCACCGGGGAGGATCTGCACTCCTTCGTCGCCTCCCGCGCGTTCTCCGTCCCGATCGACGAGGTCACCGCCGAACTGCGGCGCCGCGTCAAGGCGATGAGCTACGGGCTGGCCTACGGGTTGAGCGCGTACGGCCTTGCCGCGCAACTGAAGATCTCCACCGAAGAGGCCAAGGTGCAGATGGAGCAGTACTTCGACCGGTTCGGAGGCGTCCGCGACTACCTGCGTGACGTCGTCGAGCAGGCGCGCAAAGACGGCTACACGTCGACCGTGTTCGGCAGACGGCGCTATCTCCCAGAACTGGACAGCAGCAACCGCAACGTTCGCGAGGCGGCCGAGCGCGCTGCCCTGAACGCCCCGATCCAGGGCAGCGCGGCCGACATCATCAAGGTGGCGATGATCGACGTCGACAAGGCGCTCAAGGATGAAGGCCTCAAGTCCCGCATGCTGCTACAGGTGCACGACGAGTTGCTGTTCGAGGTGGCGAACGGCGAACGCGAGCAGGTCGAGAAACTGGTGCGCGACAAGATGGGCAGCGCCTATCCGCTGAATGTGCCGCTGGAGGTGTCGGTGGGATATGGCCGGAGCTGGGACGCCGCCGCGCACTAAGGACCGGTAGCGCGGGATCCCGCAAGGCCCTGCAGAGCAGGCGCACCGGCGCGGGCCCCGTACACGGCGTAGGTCTCCTCGACAAGCAGCGCGTTGACGCGCTCATCGCCGAAGCCGCGGTCGATGCGATCACGCACGAATGCCAGCTCGACCACTTGGTGGGCGAAGGTCTTGACGGACTTCGCTGCCGACTTGCCGCCCATCCGGCGGGCGTGGCCGATCGCCGCCTTGCGGCTCTTGATCGAACCGAGCCAGGTCGCCTCGCTCGGGCTCACCAGGCCTGCCGCCACCATTCCCGGCAGCTTCTGCGCGGTGATCCGCTGTTCTTTGCGCCTGCTGGCGACGCCGAGCCAGATGATCAAAACGAAGATCGGCACCATCCACAGGAAGTACACCCCGAAATAGGCGCCGATGCCGAGCAGCGACGAGCCGTTCCACAGCCCGTGCATGATCACTGCGCCGATATAGCCGAGCAGGATGCAGCCGAACTTGGCGAGGGCGTTCCGCTTCCGCAGCGCATACCACACGCCGATACCGAAGAACGTGGTGAACAGCGAATGCGCGAACGGCGCCATGATGAGCCGCATCGCGGCGGTGACAAGCGAGTCGCCGACGGTCTCGCCACCGCCGATGTACAGGATGTCCTCTAGCCACGCGAACCCTGCACCGACCAGGCCGGCATAGACAAAGCAGTCGGTCAGCGAGTTCAGCTCGTTGCGGCGCCGTCCGGTCATCATCAGCAGGAGAAACAGGCCCTTGGCTGCCTCTTCGGTCAGCGGCGCCCCCAGCACGATCGTGACTGGGCTGGCACCTTCGGTCGCGCCCGGATTGATGGCCGCCTCGGCAACGAGTTGCAGTATCGACGCGATGATGACGGCCACCGACGCGCCCCACAGGAAGGCCAGCACCAGCAGCCGGGGCGGCTCTGGCTCCCAGCGGTCCAGCCACAGATAAGCGAGCAGGACGATCGTCATCGCGATGCTGGACATCACGAATCCGATCGAGGTGCCGACGGGATTCAACGCCGTCAACGCGATGATGATCAGACCCGCGATGGTGCCCAGCAGGATCAGCACGCCCAACGGCGCTCCCACCTTGCGGACCTTCTTCTGTATCGGCGGGTACGGCGGACCGTAGGCGAGCGGATGGGAAGGCGGACCGGCGTAGGACACCAGAGCAGGGTAGCGGTGAGCAACGCTGGAATCCGGTTTCGGGGCGGTCCATTTGTCGATTGGCGACATCAGTTCGAGTCGCGGCGTTAGCTTGCGGAGATGTACACGGGGGAGCACGTCCGCACGCGGCCCGACCAGGCGGCGTTCATCATGGCCGGCACGGGCGAGGCGGTGACATACGCCGAACTCGATGCCCGGTCGAATCGCTTGGCGCACTTTTTGCGCGGTGTCGGACTCAACAGGCTCGACCACTACGCGATCTTCATGGAGAACAACGCGCGATACCTCGAATGCTGCGGAGCGGGCGAACGCTCCGGCCTGTACTACACGTGCATCAACTCGTTCCTGACCGCAGACGAGGTCGCCTACGTCGTCAACAACAGCGAATCGCAGGTGCTGATCTTCTCCGAGGAGAAGCGCGCAATCGCCACGGAGGTGCTCGGGCAATGCCCGTCGGTGAAGGTCGCTGTGGTCGCCGACGGTCCCGGCGACGGACGCGCTGTCGTCAACCTCGACGAGGCCGTAAAGGATTACCCCGCAACTCCCGTCGCCGATGAGGGCCTGGGTACGTCGATGCTGTACTCGTCGGGAACGACGGGCAGGCCCAAGGGCATTCTCCGGCCGCTCCCGTTGCAGCCACCTTCGCAGAACTTGCCGGTGCTCGACTTCATCACGAAGATCTGGCGCTACCGCGACGGCATGTCCTACCTGTCGCCTGCGCCGCTCTACCACTCTGCGCCGCAGGGCGGCGTCGGCCTCACCATCCGGATGGGTGGCACGGCCGTGATCATGGAGCACTTCGACCCCGAGCTGTACCTGATGCTGGTCGAGAGGTACCGCCCGACGCATACCCAGCTGGTGCCCACAATGTTCTCCCGCATGCTCAAACTGCCCGCGGAAGTACGGGCCAGATACGACGTGTCCTCGCTCGAGGTCGCCATTCATGCCGCCGCGCCGTGTCCACCGCAGGTCAAGGAGCAGATGATCGATTGGTGGGGACCGGTCCTGCTGGAGTACTACAGCGCCACGGAACTGCTCGGATTCGCCGTATGCGACAGCGCGGAGTGGCTGACCCACCGCGGCACCGTCGGCAAGGTGATCTCCGGGCAGATATGCGTGCTCGACGACGACATGAGGCCTGCGGCCAAGGGGCAACCGGGCACGCTGTGGTTCAAGACCATGAGCGACTTCTCGTACTTCAACGATCCGCAGAAGACCGCTGAGTCGCGCTCCGCCGACGGCACGATGACCACCGTCGGCGACGTCGGCTATGTCGATGACGACGGCTATCTTTATCTCACCGACCGCGCGACGTTCATGATCATCTCCGGCGGTGTGAACATCTACCCGCAGGAATGCGAGAACCTGCTGATCACGCACCCCAAAGTGGCCGACGCGGCGGTGTTCGGGGTGCCGAACGACGATCTCGGAGAAGAGGTGAAGGCGGTCGTGCAGCCGATGCCCGGAATCGATGCCGGTCAGGACTTCGCGGACGAACTGCTGACGTTCTGCAGCGAACACCTCTCCAGACAGAAGGTGCCGCGCTCGATCGACTTCGAAGCGGAGCTACCGCGACTGCCGACGGGGAAGTTGTACAAGCGCCTGCTTCGAGACCGGTACTGGAATGATCATGCGACCCGGATCGTGTGATTGTGCCTGGTCATGATCGACCTGCTCACGGGACCGGGTTTGTCCAGCCTGTACACAGTCGAGTAACCTCGACCGGTACCCGTCTGTGGTTTTGCGATCTCTGCTGCGGGTGCGGAGCACACCTCGGTGCCTGCGCGCCGAGGCCAATAATTCGAACGTCCCAAGTCCCTACGACCAAACCTGTCCGGAGCAACCCACCACATGCCAAGCCCCTCCGTCACCTCGCCGCAAGTAGCCGTCAACGACATCGGCTCGAGCGAGGACTTTCTCGCCGCCATCGACAAGACCATCAAATACTTCAACGATGGCGACATCGTCGAGGGAACCATCGTCAAGGTTGACCGTGACGAAGTTCTGCTCGACATCGGTTACAAGACCGAAGGCGTAATCCCTTCCCGAGAGCTCTCCATCAAGCACGACGTCGACCCCAACGAGGTTGTGTCCGTCGGCGATGAGGTCGAAGCCCTCGTTCTCACCAAGGAGGACAAGGAAGGCCGCCTGATCCTGTCCAAGAAGCGTGCACAGTACGAGCGCGCCTGGGGCACCATCGAAGAGCTCAAGGAGAAGGACGAGGCCGTCAAGGGCACCGTCATCGAGGTCGTCAAGGGCGGCCTCATCCTCGACATCGGCCTGCGTGGCTTCCTGCCCGCCTCGCTGGTGGAGATGCGTCGTGTCCGGGATCTGCAGCCGTACATCGGCAAGGAGATCGAGGCCAAGATCATCGAGCTGGACAAGAACCGCAACAACGTGGTGCTGAGCCGCCGCGCCTGGCTGGAGCAGACCCAGTCTGAGGTGCGCAGCGAGTTCCTCAACCAGCTGCAGAAGGGCGCCATCCGCAAGGGTGTGGTGTCCTCCATCGTCAACTTCGGCGCGTTCGTCGATCTCGGCGGCGTCGACGGCCTGGTGCACGTTTCGGAGCTGTCCTGGAAGCACATCGACCATCCGTCGGAGGTCGTACAGGTCGGCGACGAGGTCACCGTCGAGGTACTCGACGTCGACATGGACCGTGAGCGGGTTTCGTTGTCGCTCAAGGCGACTCAGGAAGACCCTTGGCGTCACTTCGCCCGTACGCATGCTATCGGCCAGATCGTTCCCGGCAAGGTCACCAAGCTGGTGCCCTTCGGTGCGTTCGTTCGCGTCGAGGAGGGCATTGAGGGCCTGGTGCACATCTCCGAGCTCGCTGAGCGTCACGTCGAGGTGCCCGACCAGGTGGTCGCCGTCGGCGACGACGCCATGGTCAAGGTCATCGACATCGACCTCGAGCGTCGCCGCATCTCGCTGAGCCTCAAGCAGGCCAACGAGGACTACACCGAGGAGTTCGACCCGTCGAAGTACGGCATGGCCGACAGCTACGACGAGCAGGGCAACTACATCTTCCCCGAGGGCTTCGATTCCGAGACCAACGAATGGCTCGAGGGCTTCGAGAAGCAGCGCGACGAGTGGGAGGCCCGCTACGCCGAGGCCGAGCGCAGGCACAAGATGCACACCACTCAGATGGAGAAGTTCGCAGCGGCAGAAGCAGAAGCAGCCGCGGCCCCCTCCGGAGCCAATGGTGGTGCACCGCGTGCCGAGGAGCAGTCGGCGGGTGGATCGCTGGCAAGCGACGCTCAGCTGGCGGCGCTTCGGGAGAAGCTGGCCGGCAGCGCCTAGTCGGCGTCTGACCGGATGATTCGTATCGGTCTGACCGGCGGCATCGGCGCCGGAAAGTCGACGGTGTCCGCCGCGTTCAACGATTGTGGCGGCATCATCGTCGACGGGGACGTGATTGCCCGGGAAGTCGTCGAACCGGGAACAGAGGGACTGGCGTCTCTCGTCGACGCATTCGGCGACGACATCCTGCGCGAAGACGGCGCGTTGAATCGGCCCGCCCTGGCGGCCAAGGCGTTCGTCGACGACGAGAAGCGCCAACTTCTCAACGGCATCGTGCACCCCCTGGTGGCCCGGCGGCGTGAGGAAATAATCGCCGCCGTCTCCGCCGACGCCGTCGTCGTCGAGGACATCCCCCTGCTCGTGGAGACGGGGTTGGCGCCCATGTTTCCCCTTGTGGTGGTCGTCCACGCCGATGAGCAGACCAGAGTCGAGCGGCTGATCAAACGCGGAATGGACGAGGCGGACGCCCGTGCCCGGATAGCCGCTCAGGCATCCGAGGAAGAGCGCCGCGCGATCGCCGATGTGCTGCTTGACAATTCGGGTTCGCGGGGCGACTTGGTGGAACACGCGCGGGACATCTGGTATCAGCGGGTACTGCCGCTTGCGCACAACATCCGCACCCGAGAGTCGGTGCGCGTCCCGCCGGACCTGGTGCCGTACCACCCGGCTTGGGCCGACGATGCCCGCCGCATCGTCAACCGGCTGACGATGGCGTGCGGGCACAAGGCCCTGCGGGTGGATCACATCGGGTCGACGGCGGTCGAGGGCCTCGACGCCAAGGATGTCATCGACATCCAGGTGACCGTCGAATCACTCGATATCGCAGACGAACTCGTCACCGCTCTCACCGATGTCGGCTACCCACGCATCGACCACATCACGAGCGATGTTCCGCACGAAGGCGATCCGTCACAATGGCGCAAGCGTATTCACGGGGCAGCGGATCCCGGGCGTCCGGCGAACGTGAACGTTCGCGTCAACGGCTGGCCGAACCAGCGGTTCGCGCTCCTGTTCGTGGACTGGCTGAGGGCCAACCCCGGCGTGCGCGACGACTACCTGGCGGCCAAACGGAAGGCACTCGAGACGCCGGACTACGCCGAGGCGAAGGAACCGTGGTTCCTCGACGCGTACGGGCGAGCCACCGCATGGGCCGACTCGACCGGTTGGAAGCCGTAACCGTCAGGCGGACTGGGGCGCCGCGTCGGCAGACGGTGCGACCGGCGCCAATACATCGGCGCCAGGTGTGTCAAGCGGGGCGCCGCACTGCAGCGTGCCGTACATCGGGTCGTCTTTCACGCGGAACAGCCTCGGCGCGATGAACTGATCGGCCTGCGCGACGATCTGATCGTCGACCAATATCTCGCAGTGCAGATTCGACCCGTACGGCCAGTCGATCGAGACCGTCATGCCCGCCAGTTTCGGGTCGGACATCACAGTGTTGACCTCGAAGGTACTTCCCGGAAGCAGCGTCGGCTGCTCGCTGTTGACGTTCGCGTCGTCGGCCTTGTAGGCGACCACCGCTCCGCGCGACGTGCCGTCGGCGCGGGCGCGGTAGATGACGTTGCGCAGCACGCCCGGGTCGCCCTGGGCGGCGGGGTCCGTTTGCGGCGGGATGTCTGGATCTGCCAGCGCGGGCGCGGGGATTAACTGGGAACCGACGATGAGGGTCGCCAGTGCGGCGGCGGTGATCCAGCCGCGCTCGGTGAGACTCATGGCAGGGACCCTACGCTTTGCGCCAGGTCAGTTCCAAGCCGTTGCCAGAAAGCCAACGCTGGAGGTCATAGCCGTTTCGGGACAGTCCCTCGACGGCGCCCAGCGCGCTGCGAACCGCCTGCTCGCCGATCCGGGGCGTGAGTAACCCGTGCCGCACTGCGGTCAGGAGTTCGTCGACGTCCTCCATCTCCACGCCCTCTCCTGTGCGCAGCACGAGGTCGAGATAGTGGTCCTCGGAGTGCCAGACCTTGGCGCCCGCCGTATAGCGGCCCACGTCGAGATAGAAGTCCTGGTCGCGTTCGTGACCCGGATTGAAATGAAAGATCGATGCTCGCAATCCGAGCGATGGCAACAGCCAGGACTGCAGGTAGTGGAACTGGGCCCGGCCGGGCGTCGGCCGGGCCATGTACAGACCCCACGGTGTCACCGTGTACTCGTCGACGTCGCGTTCGATCCCCTTGGGATCGGTGTTGGTCCGGGCGACCAAGTCGAATTTCTCGTGCTTGGGAGGGTGGATAGACCAAGCATAGGCTCGGCGAACAGGTTCGGCGGGCAGGAGCGTTGGGCCCCGTCGAAGGCAGCGGTCGACCGGGGAATGTCACGGTGTCGGTGCGTGGTTCTACCCTGTGAACATGGCTTTCGCTACCGAACACCCCATCCTGGCGCACTCCGAGTACCGCCCGGTCGAGGCGATGGTGCGCACCGGTGGCCGGTTCGAGGTCGTCAGCGAATACCAGCCGGCGGGCGACCAGCCCGCTGCGATCGACGAGCTGGAACGTCGCATAAGGGCGGGGGAGCGCGACGTGGTACTGCTCGGCGCGACGGGCACCGGCAAGTCGGCGACCACCGCCTGGCTGGTCGAGCGGCTGCAGCGGCCGACGCTGGTGATGGCGCCCAACAAGACGCTCGCTGCGCAGCTGGCCAACGAGCTCCGGGAGATGCTGCCGAACAACGCTGTTGAGTACTTCGTCTCGTACTACGACTACTACCAGCCAGAGGCGTACATCGCCCAGACCGACACGTACATCGAGAAGGACAGTTCGATCAACGACGACGTGGAGCGGCTGAGGCACTCCGCGACGTCGAGTCTGCTGTCACGGCGGGACGTGGTGGTGGTCGCGTCGGTGTCGTGCATCTACGGCCTCGGCACGCCGCAGTCCTATATGGACCGGTCCGTCGAGGTGCGGGTCGGGGAGGAGATACCCCGCGATGCGCTGCTGCGGTTGCTCGTCGACGTTCAGTACACCCGCAACGACATGGCATTCACCCGTGGCTCGTTCAGGGTGCGCGGCGACACCGTCGAGATCATCCCGTCCTACGAGGAACTCGCGGTGCGCATCGAGTTCTTCGGCGACGAGGTCGAGGCTTTGTACTATCTGCATCCGCTGACCGGTGACGTCGTCCGCAAGGTCGACTCGCTGCGGATCTTTCCGGCGACTCATTACGTGGCGGGCCCCGAGCGGATGGCTCATGCGATCTCGACGATCGAGCAGGAGCTCGAGGAGCGGCTGGCAGAGCTGGAGAAGCAGGGCAAACTGCTTGAGGCGCAACGGCTTCGGATGCGGACCAATTATGACGTCGAGATGATGCGGCAGGTCGGCTTCTGCTCGGGCATCGAGAACTATTCGCGGCACATCGATGCCCGACCGGCAGGCTCGGCGCCCGCCACGTTGCTGGACTACTTCCCGGAGGACTTCCTGCTGGTCATCGACGAGTCGCATGTGACGGTGCCTCAGATCGGCGGCATGTATGAAGGCGACATCTCCAGAAAGCGCAACCTCGTCGATTTCGGTTTCCGGCTGCCGTCGGCGATCGACAACAGGCCGCTGACCTGGGAGGAGTTCGCAGACCGGATCGGGCAGACGGTTTATCTGTCGGCCACGCCCGGCCCGTACGAGCTCAGCCAGACCGGCGGCGAGTTCGTTGAACAGGTCATTCGGCCGACCGGGCTCGTGGACCCGCAGGTGGTGGTCAAGCCGACGAGGGGCCAGATCGACGACCTCATCGGGGAGATCCGCAAGCGCACCGATCTCGACGAGCGGGTGCTGGTCACTACGCTCACCAAGAAGATGGCCGAGGACCTCACCGACTACATGTTGGAGATGGGCATCCGGACCAGATATCTGCATTCCGAGGTCGATACGCTGCGCCGGGTGGAGCTGCTGCGTCAGCTGCGGCTCGGAGAGTACGACGTGCTCGTGGGCATCAACCTGCTGCGGGAGGGCCTTGACCTACCCGAGGTGTCACTGGTGGCGATCTTGGACGCCGACAAGGAGGGCTTCCTGCGGTCGCCGCGAAGCCTGATCCAGACCATCGGGCGAGCGGCCCGCAACGTGTCCGGCGAGGTGCACATGTATGCCGACACGATGACCGATTCGATGAAGCAGGCCATCGACGAGACCGAGCGCAGGCGGGCCAAGCAGATCGCCTACAACGAAGAGAGGGGCCTCAATCCGCAGCCGCTGCGCAAGAAGATCGCCGACATCCTCGACCAGGTCTACCGCGAGGCAGACGACACCGACGTCGAGATCGGCGGCTCGGGGCGCAACGCCTCGCGCGGACGTCGCGCGCCGGGTGAGCCGGGCAGGGCGGTCAGCGCCGGGATCATCGAGGGCCGCGATACCTCCAATATGCCGCGGGCCGAGCTCGCCGACCTCATCAAGGATCTGACCGCTCAGATGATGGCTGCCGCACGCGACCTGCAGTTCGAGTTGGCCGCCCGAATCAGGGACGAGATCGCGGACCTGAAGAAGGAACTGCGCGGCATGGATGCGGCCGGTCTGAAATAGCTTGATCTCAACCGCGGTTGAGGTCATACGGTGTCTGACGTGACTGAGACCGCGACGATCAAGCCGGGCAGCTGGCGCGAGCTGCTCGGCCGCGAACGGATCGGCACCGCGACGCTGCTGGCCGGTGGCGTCGGCCTGTATGCGACCAACGAGTTCCTCACCATCAGCTTGTTGCCGAGCACGGTCGCCGACATCGGTGGCCAACGGTTCTACGCGTGGGTCATCGCGGTGTACCTGGTTGGCTCCGTTGTCGCCGCTGCCGCGGTCAACCCGGTCCTCGTCAGATTCGGGCCGCGGGCGTCGTACCTGTTGACCCTCGCCATCTTTGGGATCGGCACGCTGGGCTGTGCCCTCGCGCCGACCATGGAACTGCTGCTTGTGGCCCGCACCGTGCAGGGTGCGGCAGGCGGCATGCTGGCGGGTCTTGGCTATGCGGTCATCAGCTCCGCACTGCCGAACCGGCTGTGGACACGGGCGTCGGCTCTGGTGTCGGCGATGTGGGGGGTCAGCGTCATCATCGGGCCTGCCGTGGGCGGGGTATTCGCCCAATTCGGCATCTGGCGTTGGGCTTTCGGGTCATTGGTGATCATGACGGCAGCCATGGCCGCTCTGGTGCCGGGCGCGCTCCCGGCCCGGCGGCCGAGTGACTGTTCGCCACCGGCGATCCCGCGAATTCCGGTGTGGTCGCTGCTGTTACTCGGTGCCGCTGCGCTCGCGATCAGTGTCGCGGGGGTGGCGCGGGCGCCACTCGCCACCTTCGGCCTGCTCGCCGCAGGCGCCGGGCTTGTCGCACTGTTCCTCTACGTCGAAGGTCGCACGAAAGCGACTGTCCTGCCGCGCGCGGCATTCGCCCCCGGTCCCTTGAAGTGGATGTACGTCACGATCGGGCTGCTGATGGCCGCGACGATGGCCGACATGTACGTGCCGCTGTTCGCGCAGCACCTGGCGGGCATGGTGCCCGCAGCGGCCGGGTTCTTCGGCGCGGTGCTGGCGATCGGGTGGACGGCGTCGGAGGTCGCGAGTGCGTCGGCCACCCGTACCCGCAGCATCGTCCGCCTTGTCGCGTTGTCTCCTGTGCTCATGGCGGTCGGGCTGGCGGTCGGCGCGCTGATACTGGGACGTCATCTTTCGTGGCCGCTGATCGTGGCGTGGGCCGTCGGCTTGTTCATCGCTGGTTGCGGTGTGGGCATCGCCTGGCCTCACCTGTCCGCGTGGATCATGGGTGCCGTCGAGGATCCGGTGGAAGCCGGCACCGCAGCGGCCGCGATCAACACCGTCCAGCTGATCTCCGGCGCGTTCGGCGCGGGGTTGGCCGGTGTCGTCGTGAACATGACCCATGGCGGGGACGCCGTGGCGGCGCGGTGGTTGTTCACCGTGTTCGCGGTGCTGGCCGCGGTCGGCTTGGCGGCGTCGTATCGCGCATCGCGCGGGCGCTAGTGTCGGACGAACGTGGACGGACGGCCGCTGTATGCCGGTCACGCCGAGCTGGACTGGCCTGAAGCGCCGTACGCCCAGTTGTGGCACGCGATCACTCTGCTGCGCGAGTTTCGCGGGGACGGGCACATCGCCGCGTTGGTCGCACACGGGCTCAGCGGTATCGAGGCACTGATCACCCATGTCGCGACGGGAACGGGCTTCACCCCCGAATTCGGCAGACGCCTGCGCGGCTGGAGCCGCGAGCAGTGGTCGGAAGGAGTCGAGGGTTTAGCGGCACGGGGTGTGCTCGACGCCGATGGCCGGCTGACGGCCGCGGGTCATGAACTCCGCGGCAAGGTCGAGGACCTCACCGACGAACTGGCCTACGCCCCATGGCGTTCGGTACCTGACGACGATCTCCAGGAACTTGTGGCGCTAAGGGAGGTCATCCGGGAGTGCGTACGCGTTGCCGGCGTCTTTCCGTCGAACGCATTCGGCCCGCGGTACGGGCAGCACCGCTAGAGCTAGCCGGGCCCTCGCCGAGCTGACGGATCAATTTGCTTGAGCCGGATTCTGCGGCGTCGTGACGGCGCCGTTGCCCTCGGTCGCAACAGCCTTCGCGATAGTCTTTGTGCCAGCGCCTATGCAAGGGAGCCACAAATGTCCGACGATAACCGGCAGGCGACCCATGGCAGTGCACAGCAGTTTGCGCAGGGTCGTCCCCTCTACCTCGGCACCGTGGTTCAATTCGCTCTGCGTTTGGTGATCGTCGTCTTCGTTGCCGTCACCTTGCTGTCCGAACCGCCGAGCAGGCATCAGTGGATCTGTGTTGCCATCCTCTGCGCATACGCCGCGATCGTCGGCTGCTGGAGCGTGTGGGCGTTGCGCTCCGGATGGCGAGCGTCCAGCAGAACACGGGTGACCCTGCTGGGGATCGCCGCCGACGTCGCGACCCTCTCTGCCCTCTCGGTATTGACCGGGATCACCTCACCGGAGGTCTGGACCTCGGACCTGATGGCCGACGCGTTGTTCCTGATTCCGTTGATCGCCGCGGCCCAGTTGGATCCCGTCATCAACGCCGTGATGGCGATTCCGACGGTGGCGGCGTTCCTGGTGACGTGCGCGGTCACGAAAACCCTGAACGAGGAGCCCTGGACGTCGATTGCGCTGAATACGTTCGTGCTGGCCGCACTGTTCGCGGCGTCCGTGGCGGTGTCGAACATCCAGCGGGACAGGGTCGTCATGATCGTCGACCTCGCCGAGCAACGTACGCGCTTGCTGCAGGACATGCTCGGTCTGGAAAAGCGTGAGCGCCAGGATATCTCGGAGCGTCTGCACGACGGTGCCCTGCAATATGTGCTGGTGGCTCGCCAAGACATGGATGACCTGCGGGACGGCTCGGCCGACGCGGTGGATCGGGTGGATGCAGCGCTCGTCGAGTGTTCAGGGCTGCTGCGCGACGTGGTCCGCGAACTCCATCCCGCTGTCCTTGCCAGGTCAGGTCTGAAGGCGGCCGTCGAGACGTTGGCAGCAGGCATCGGCACCCGCAACGGCTTGGTGGTCAACCTCGACGCGCGGACGTGGCCCGACGACGTGCGCACCGGCGCGGATCACGTGCTCTACGGTGTCGCCAGGGAGGCATTGACCAACGTCGTCAAACATGCTCGCGCCGAGAATGTTTGGGTGGAGTTGGAACTCCGCGATGGCCGCGCCACCTTGCGGATCGCCGACGACGGCGTCGGCATCTCTGAGGCCAAGCTCTCTGAGAGCCTCGAGAACGGCCATATCGGTATGGCCTCGACACGCACGAAAGTTCTTGCCGCCGAGGGCCAGTTCGATGTCAGGTCCACGTCGCCGGGAACAGAGGTGACGGTCAGCATCCCCCTGGATGTCGCGGCCGTCGACAGCACCGCCGAACTGGCCGCGCTCTAGCGATCATCGCGAGCGAAATGCTTCTGCGCGCCTGCCGGCAACGGCATAGTGACTTCGCGATGCGGGTGTGGCTGAGCGGATAGGCAGCGGCCTGCAAAGCCGTGCACACGGGTTCGAATCCCGTCACTCGCTCAAATCCGCCACCACGCGCAAGTCGGCGACCAACGCGTCGAACGCCTTGTCCCGGTCCTCCTGCGGACCGCGCAGGATCGCCGACGGGTGTATGGTCGCGACCACCTGCGGGTCGACGTCGAGATTCACCTGCTTGTCGTCGGCGGGGAGTCGAAGCACCTCGCCGCGATGCTGAGTCAGCCGAAAGCTGCTACCCATCAACGATTTAGCGGCCGTCGCACCCAGCAACACGACGACATCGGGCTGTATCGCATCGAGTTCGGTCAGTAACCACGGTCGACACGACACCACCTCGGTCCGGCTCGGTGTCTTGTGGATGCGTCGCTGTCCGCGCTCCTCGAATTTGAAGTGCTTCACCGCATTTGTCACGTAGACGCGTTCACGGTCGATGCCTGCGGCGACGAGCGCCTTGTCCAATAATCTGCCTGCCGGACCGACGAACGGTCGACCTGCCCTGTCCTCCTGGTCGCCCGGTTGCTCACCGACGAATACGACTTTCGCGTCCGCCGACCCGGCTCCGAACACCGTTTGGGTGGCATTGCGATAGAGGTCACAGCCCTTGCAGGCCTGCGATGCGTCTGACAACGCGGTCAAGTCGTCGGTGTCGGGCACGAACGCCGCGGCGCTGAGCGAGGCCATGCGACCGGAGTACCCGCTGCGCACCCGCTAACCCTGCGTGGCTCTAACTTCGTGTAGCCGCTGTCACGTCTGAGGCGCCGACGTGACGTTCACGGCGTCGAGAGCGCGAAGTCCCAGGACACCGCCTCTCCCGCCGGTGGATACTCCCATGTTTGCCGGACCACGGGTTAGGGTCGTTCGTTGGCGGTGCAAACGACTCTGGGAGGGTATGAATGAGTGGCTATCAGACCGTGGTGGTCGGCACGGACGGATCGGATTCGTCGTTACGTGCGGTGGACAAGGCCGGTCAGATCGCCGCGGGTTCGGGCGCCAAGGTGATCGTGGCGACCGCCTACTTCCCGCAGAGCGAGGATCAACGGGCTGCCGACGTCCTCAAGGACGAGGGCTACAAGATGTCGGGCAACGCGCCGATCTACGCGATCCTCCGTGAGGCGAAGGACCGCGCGGCCGCGGCAGGGGCAACGGACGTCGAGGAGAAGGCCGTCGTCGGCGCACCTGTTGACGCCCTCGTCGACCTGGCCGCCGAAGTCAACGCCGACCTGCTCGTCGTCGGCAACGTCGGCCTGAGCACCATCGCGGGTCGGCTGCTCGGCTCGGTGCCCGCCAACGTCGCGCGGCGCTCGAAGACCGACGTGCTGATCGTTCACACCACGCCGTAGCCTTCGGGGCGCGGACCTACGTCGCCGACGCCTTGGATATCTCGGCGATCGCCGCGTCCAGCGTCGCGTTGAATTCCTCGTCGCTCTGCTGGGCGGTCAATCCCTCGGTCAGAGCACGGGAGAAGCTGGCGATCACGCCGGTGTTGCGCGCGAGCTTCTCACATGCCTCGTCGCGGCTGTAGCCACCCGAAAGCGCGACCACGCGAACCACGTTGGGGTGCTCGACGAGTTCCCGGTAGAGGTTGTCGGTGTCGGGCAGCGTCAGCTTCAGCATGACCTTCTGGCCTTCGCCGAGCTGGTTCAGCCCGTCGAGCAGACCGGCCTTGAGCTGGACCTCGGCCTCGGCCTTCCGCGCGCTGTGGATGTCGACCTCTGGCTCGATGATCGGCACGAGGCCCTTGGCGAGGACCTGCTGGCCGATCTCGAACTGCTGCGTGACGACGGCGTCCAGGCCGGCCCCCGGCAGCTTGATGACCGACCGCTCCTTGGTGCCGAAGACCCCGTTGGCCACCGCCCGGTCCAGCAGATCGTCGAGGCCGGGCATCGGCTTCATCGTCTGGGCGCCGTCCTGCTCGTCGTTGAGGCCCTTGTCGATCTTGAGGAACGGCACGATGCCCTTCACGTTCCACAGATAGTCCGCCGACGGTCGGCCCTCGATCTGGCGGTCCATCGTCATCTCGAACAGGATCGCGCCCATGATCCGGCCCGCGTCGAAGGCGGGGCTGGTGATGATGCGGGTCCGCATCTCGTGCACCAGGTCGAACATCTCGTCGTCGCCCGAGTACGAGTCCTCGGCGATGCCGTACAGCTTCAGCGCTTTGGGGGTGCTGCCGCCGCTCTGGTCGAGTGCCGCGATGAAGCCGGCGCCGCTGTGCGCCTTGTTGAACTGGTCGGTGTTCACGTCTGCCCTTTCTTCGTCATCAGGCAATCTAGCGCTGACCGGACAGCCGATTGACAGCCGCCTCGGTCAAATCTCCATCATTCCCGATCTGGGGTGGGACACTCCGGCTGACGGAAGGGTCAAACATGACGTCGACACTGCATCCGACCGGAATCGCCCGCCGTGAGAACGGTGTGCCTCCCCCCGAAGTGCCGCTCGGCGACATCGACCTGGGCTCGATCGGGTTCTGGGACCTCGACGGGGACCTACGCGACGGAGCATTCGCGACGCTGCGACGCGAGTCGCCGATCGCGTTCTTCGATGTCGCGGATTTCCCCGGGTGGCCTGCAGGGCCTGGCCACTGGGCGCTGACCAGGTACGACGACATCCACCATGCGAGCCGCCATCCCGAGGTCTTCAGCTCCGTACCGACGTGCTCGTCATTGAACGACGTCCCGCCCGAGATCGCGGAGTTCTCCGGTTCGATGATAAACCTCGACGACCCGCGCCATCTGCGGCTGCGCACGATCGTCAACCGAGCGTTCACGCCGAAGGTGGTGGCCCGCATCGAGGGCAGCGTGCGAGACCGGGCACGCACGATCGTGTCAAACATGGTCGCCAGCCATAACGATGCCAAGGCCGAATTCGTCGCCGAGGCTTCTGGCTTGCTTCCACTACAGGTGATCTGCGACATGATGGGCATTCCAGAAGAGGACGAGGCGAAGATCTTCCACTGGACCAACGTGATGTTGGGAGTCGGTGACGAGGAAGTGGCCGGCGAATACGCCGACGTCGTCGCGGTGCTCGGCGAGATCGTCGAGTATGCAATGGGTCTCGCCGAGGAACGACGCGCCCATCCAGGTGAGGACCTCACCACCAGCCTCGTTCAGGCCGAGGTCGACGGTGAGCGCCTCACATCGGTCGACATCGCGTCGTTCTTCATCCTGCTGTCGGCTGCGGGCAACGAGACGACGCGCAACGCCATCAGTCACGGGATGGTGGCACTCACCCGGTACCCCGAGGAACGGGAGAAGTGGTGGGCGGATTTCGACGGCCTGGCAGCCACGGCGGTCGAGGAGATCGTCCGATGGGCATGCCCGGTCATCTACATGCGACGCACTTTGACCCAGGACGTCGAGATGCGCGGCATCGAGATGAATGCGGGGGCCAAGGTTTCGATGTGGTACAACTCAGGCAACCGCGATGAAGCCAAGTTCGACAGGCCGTGGCTTTTCGACCTGGCCCGGGATCCCAACCCGCAGATGGGGTTTGGTGGTGGCGGTGCGCACTTCTGCCTGGGTGCGAACCTGGCGCGCCGGGAAATTCGTGTGCTGTTCGAAGAACTTCACCGTCAGGTACCCGACATCGTGGCCGTGGAGGAGCCGTCGCTTCTGCACTCCGCTTTTCTGCACGGCATCAAGCGGTTGCCCGTTGCGTGGACGCCGCCCGCATGACGGACTTCGTCACCGCAGGACGCGGCTGAACTGCCGGAGCGGGTGGATGCCGTGAAGGTCGCGGTACGACGGGGGGCGTCGGCCGCCGTCGTCGTCGATGCCGTACTCGCGTGCCAGCTCAGCGCCGATCCATGTCTGACCGCTCTTCTCCATCAGCGCAGGATCGTTGAACAGCGCCCAGATCAGGTGGCCGGTCAATTCGGGGGTCTCGGCGATATCGAGCAGGCCGCCGAACTTCTCCGGGTCGCCCGCCACGAGGTTCTTCAACCGCTCGGTCAGCAGGATGCCCATCCAGATGGACACCGAGGCGACGCCGAACTCCTCGAAGTCGACGGCCATGTCGGCGGCCATCTTGTCCACCCCGGCCTTGTGCACGCCGTACGACGGCCCGAAGACGTAGTGCGCCGCACCGGGCGCGGATGTGAAGACGACCAGCCCGCGGCGCTGCGGGATCATCAGCGGCGCGGCATGCACCGTGGCGATGTAGGCGCTGCGAAGCCCGACGTCGAGGATGTCGATGACGTTGGTCGGCTTGTCCCAGAATGGTGTCCTCGCCATCATCTCGTCGCGGATGATCGCGGCGTTGTTGACCAGGATGTCCAATCGGCCCTGCTCACGGGCCACCCGGTCGAACAGCGCCTGGGTCTGCTCGTCGTCGGCGTGGTCGACGGGCGCGGCGATGCCTTCACCGCCCGCCGCCGTCACCAACTCGGCGGTCTCATGGATCGTTCCGGCCAGCGGGGACTGCCCGGGCGTCTCGGTGCGTCCCGTGACGTAGACGGTGCACCCGTGGCTGCCCAGCGCGTGGGCGATTCCGCGCCCCGCGCCCCGGCTCGCCCCTGTGACGACGGCGACCGTC